>NZ_JBFEFI010000001.1 GCF_040717535.1 Thalassoglobus sp. JC818 | reverse complement strand
AACCACTGTTCTTCGTAAGGTCGCGAACAGAAGTTGTAGACAGAGAGAGTAGAGAACCGGATGAGTGGAGCCGCTCTGATTCACTACCCCACTTCGAGTGTTGTGATACCGAAGATTTTGTGATGTGCCAGCTTCGGTGGTGGGCCGAAGTACATTCGAGTGCATCCGAAAACTTCGGTCATCTCATGGGAGTTGCAAAGCTGAACCGCTTCTGGGTTATTATCAGGCACGTCGAGAAAAACCGGTTCTTCCTGAGCTTGCTGTCTTGAAGCCACAAGAAGTTGCTCAGCACTGGAAGCGGCTTCGGCGAACAGCGGACCGATCTTCCAACCGCTGCGACATTTTCTCATCACTGCAAAGCCTTGAAGTTCTTCTCCTCGAATGCACGCAAGTGAAATTGACTGAGGCTGCTTGATCCAGTCATGCAGGAAAGCAGAACGATCGCCCGGAAAACACTGCCGATCCAAATCGGCGATAAGCTGCGGATCAACTTTGGCAAGTGGAACAATGTTCGGATTGGTCACGTCGGCTCGGAGTGGTTCTGAAATTGTGAAGCGGCGATATCTTGTGAATGGAACAAAGCCTCCGCGTTTGTAAAAACCGACCATTGCATCGACCCCATCCAATCCGATCGTTGCATTCTCGTCGAGTCGTTTCAGAAGTTGATCGCGCCGGGCATACCAGAGTTTGCGTCCGTGCTGTTTTCCGCGATGAGTTTCCTCAACGATAAACAGCCCCATGAATCCGAATTCAGAGTTGTGGCGAATAATTGCCCCGCCTCCGCAAAATTCTTGGTCAAGATCGAGCGCCAAGAATCCTTCGGGATCGAGGTTCCAGAACAACTCTGCGTCATGAAGTCCCGGATTCCAACCTTCTTCCGCTGCCCAGTTGATCAACAGGTCAAGTTCGTCTCGCTGCATTGGTCGAATTTTTTCAGCCATGTTTTTTCTTCTTGTTGAGTAATGGATTCCGGAGCGCAGGAAAATCGACTTCGTCGAGATTGCTGTTTCTGAAATTAGTTTATCGCTGAATGGGCCTCGCTGTCTGGGTCTCTCGCATCCAATAGTTTTATCAGGTTCTCGCGATGGAAGAGGGCTGAAGGAAGAATTGCATGGTGCTTCGGATTTCGTCTCAGAAAATGAAATCTCGTAATCCGGTAGGAAAGTGGTGAGTGGAAATGCTCAATCGTGGGATTGAACCAATCCACGAGTTGGAAATGATTGACGGAGAGCGATCAGATTTGGGAGTCTCTCGAGCGATTGATCGTGTCAGAGTTATTCGAAATGGTTTTCTAGAAACTGAACAAGCAATTGGGATGGGTCCCACCCCAACGCTCCTCGAGTGAGTCGGCTGTCAGAAACATTCTTTCGGAGTGGCTTCTCGACACGCTCAAGCAGTCAAAACAACCCAGAAGACTGAAGATGCCATATTCATCATTTCGAGATCGTTCGTTGAACGATGTCTATTTCCGTGCTGTCGCAAACTTCACCTACGACTGGGAGAGTTGGCACGATCCCGATGGAAAGCTCGTTTGGGTCAATGATGCCGTCAACAGAATGACCGGCTTTTCGCCGACCGAATGTCTTCAGATGGAAGATTACCCTCTTCCAATTGTGTTCGAAGACGACCGGACAAAAGTCGAAGAGATGTTACGCTCAGCTGTTGCGGGGGAATCTAGGAACGATGTCGAGTTCCGGATTCGGACGGCTGCCGGAGAAGTTCGGTGGATGGCTGTTTCCTGGCAGCCGATGCACGCTGACGATGGTCAACATCTCGGGATTCGAACAAGTGTCCGAAATATTACGGAGCGGCAAAGCCTGCGCGAACAGTTGAGGCTCTATGCGGAACACCTCGAGCAGTTAGTCGAAGAACGAACGGCTCGGATCGCGACGTTAGAAAAACATCGCCAGCAGATGGAGAAACTGGCAGCACTCGGGGAACTCGCGGCTGGTGTTGCCCATGAGGTGAACAATCCGCTCGCCGGAATTCGCAATGCGTTCGCGCTCTTTCGCTCGAGCATTGATCCGGAGCACGAACACTTCGATCTCTTGGATATGGTCGACCGAGAAATTGAACGCATCAGTTCAATCATTCATCAGATGTATCAACTTTACCGTCGGAATCCGCAACAACCGGTGGATTTTTCTCTCTCGAACACGATCCGGGATGTGCTTTGTCTGCTGGAACCGGTCGCTGGTCGACGAAAGGTTGAGCTGAATGTCAGTCCGCCCGAGGTCACAGAGATTTTGCGTCTGCCTGAAGGGGAGGTGAAGCAAGTTTTGATCAACCTCGTCAGAAATGCGATTCAAGCATCTCCGGTGAATTCAGTCGTGACGATCGCTGTCACTTCTGATTCGAAGTCGACAGAGATCAAAGTCATCGATCACGGAAGCGGGATCGACGAAAAAGTTCTCCCTCACATTTTTGAGCCCTTCTTCACAACCAAAGGAGAGTTGAAGGAAGGGATGGGGTTGGGGCTGGCTGTTTCCAAGACGTTGGTGGAAACAATGGGTGGGACTCTGGAGGTCGAGACTGAGATCGGAAAAGGCAGCACGTTTCGAGTTGTCCTCCCGGCCTTCACGGCCGGGGAACTCTCTTGATCACTGGTCCCGTTGATTTTCCGACGTCTTCAGCGATAGGGTTACGTCAGTCGCTGGACATTGGCTGTTCACAGCGGGCAATTCCAGTTCCGATTCCGGCACATGCGAAAACAGCGTGAGTGTTATGGCTGCTTCAGACGAGTACAAGAAGACCGAGAGAATTCTCATTGCCGATGATGAACCTCTTTTTCTTCGGACGACTGGTGAGCTGCTGCGAAAGTCGGGGTTCGAATGTGTCTGCGTCCCCGATGCAAATTCTGCTCTGGCCGAGTTAGAGAAGGGAGACTTTGATCTCGTTCTCTCGGACTTGAACATGCCCGGAAATCTCAAGTTGGAGTTGCTCCGAAAGCACAGCGACCTTCAACCGGAAATTCCGCTGATTGTCATAACCGGTGTGCCGACTCTGCCATCAGCGATTGAGAGCGTACGGCTTGGGATTGCTGACTATCTGGTGAAGCCTGTTAAGTTTGATGATCTGCTCAACAGTGTCAAAAAGGCTTTGGCCAACAGTCGTCGAACGCAAATCAAGTATCCGCGCGGTCGAACGAAGCCGGCGGAGAAATCGAATCGCATCATTGGTGAGTGTGCGAAGCTGCGAGAACTTCTCGAGATCATCAATCGTGTCGCGACGACTGACGCAAACGTGCTCATCACCGGCGAAAGCGGAACCGGGAAAGAAGTGATTGCGCGTGAGATTCATGAACGCAGTCATCGGAGGGCAGGGCGGTTTCAGGTCATCGATTGCACTTCCGTCCCGGAAGCTCTTTTCGAGTCGATGTTGTTCGGACACAAAAAGGGAGCTTTCACCGGGGCGGTTGATGATGCAGAAGGCTTATTGAAACAGTGCGACGGGGGAACGGCATTTTTCGACGAACTTGGGGAACTTCCTGCTCCGCTGCAGGCGAAATTACTGAGGGCTGTCCAGGAACAGACGTTTACTCCAGTCGGAAGTCATATACCCGTTTCGGTTGATACTCGGTTTGTCTGTGCAACGAACCGAGATCTTGAACTTGAGGTCGCTTCCGGCAGGTTTCGACGGGATTTGTACTACCGATTGGGAGTCATCCATCTGGAATTGCCACCTCTCCGCGACCGTGGAAACGACATTCTTTTATTGGCCGATTATTTTCTCGAAGAGTTACGCCCAGAGGATTCCCCAGCGCTTAAAATAACTGCAGAGTCACAGGCGGCATTGATGTCATATGCATGGCCCGGAAACATTCGCGAACTGCGAAATGTGATGGATCGAGCCATTGCGCTGAGCAACAGTGATGAAATCACAACAGCAGATCTTCCCGAACGAATTCGCAGCCAGGGGAAAATTGACTCCCCGGTTCACGAGGCAGTGCCGATCCTGAAAGCTTCGATTGATCTCGTCGAACCTCAAAGTGAATCGAAGGAAGTCCAGACACGCGAAGAAGCCATCGATCAAGCGGAGCATCAATATCTCGTTGGACTTCTCAAAGCATGTTCAGGAAACGTTTCTGAAGCAGCGCGTCAGGCAAATTTGTCGCGTCAAGGATTACATAAGCTTCTTAATAAGCACGATCTTAAAGCTGCAGAGTTTCGCAATCCCGTTGAGAAAAACGGCGAGTAAATTCAGACTGTCGCTCGCTGTTGACAGTTTGTTGTAATTTTTCTGCTTGGAGTCTGTTTTGCGTTACCGTCTTGGAGTTCTCGAGTCGTTACAATTCATTGTGAATCGTGTCGACAAGACTTTTCTGGACGCGAACAGCGATTGCGTTGGATAACTCAACCCCGTTCGCACAACTCAAGGAGCTGAATCATGATTGCGAAAATGGTTCCGAAAGTTGGCAGGGACAATTCACCAGTTGAGACGCCCGTCTGGCCGCATGCACGTCAATCGGACATCGATCGCCTGTCGAGGGTGTCGCGAGAAAACTACCGTCGCAAGCGGTATTTGACACCTAGTGAATCGTGTGACCGCGAAAACCGCAAGATTATCCAGATGGTCGTCTGGTTCGTTGTGATCACCGTTGTTCCAGCGATTCTGGGTGTTATCGCAGCGATCGCGTATCCTCGTTGGCTGAACTAAACGGTTTTCATCGTTCGTGCGGATTCATTCGACTTCGGCCTCCTCGATGAGGTCGAAGTCGTTGTATTGAGTCCGTGAAGAGGATTTCGAAGAGTGCATGAAATCCTGAGTTTTGAGGCGGTGTCGCCAATCGTTGTCACACACTTGTCTCTGGTTGGCGACACTGTCGATGCGGGCTGACAGCTAATCCCGGATTTCTTCTTCTTACTTGTGCTGCAATTTACATCATCTCGATGGGAAAGCTCATTCCCATTTTTGCTCTGAGAGAGAAGACCAAGACGCGCGCAATCTAAGTTCAAATGAGAAAGGAAGTTTGTCGCTTTGGTGAATTCCCTCGGAATTTTCGAACTCGAATCCGGCCTCGTCCCGGCATCCGCTGGCACGCAGTTCGCAAATTCTGATTCGCAGATCATCGCATCCAGACGAACGTTCGGGCTGGATGGAACACAAAACTTCCGGCGTATTGTCTTCAGGCGTTGTCGCCCGCAGCCTGACACGTTGATGATCAGTCCGGAAAAAGAGGGAAGGATTGTTCAATGAATCGTTTCACTTCGTTGACTCTATCTGCGTTGTTGTTGGCTTTGTTCGTCGCAGCCGATATTGCGGAAGCTCAAGGACGAACAAGATCTGTCGCGGAACGTCGTCAGCGACCGGGACATGGTTTCTGGCAGCGATCATCGAGCTCTGGCCAGACGACAACTCGTTCCAATCGAACAGTGACTCAGCCACAGCAGATGATTGCACCGAGTCGCAACTTCTTCTGGAATCGAAACTATGTCATCTATCCCAATCAGAACGTCAGAACTCGAACGATTGTGACGCAGCCTGCGAAGAGCCAACCCGTCGTCACTCAGCCAGCAGCGACCTCTCCTCAAGTGCAGAAAGAGGTCAAGCAGCCGAGACAGTCGATGGTCTCGAATGATCAAAACCGGAAAGAAGAAGGGGAGCCGGAAACCGTCATCGACTGATCACATTCACCTCCGCGCTCATGTCAGTGATTGATCGTGACCGATTGCTGTGACTCGGAAGACCTGTCAGCAATCACCAGTTCAAAAAGAGCGGGAAGTGGTCAGCGACACTTCGAATTCAGTCAGTCGTTTCATCTGTCCTGCAACGAGAAAGGAGGATCATTCATCTCGCAACTCAATTGAATGCCAAGTGTTGATCCTAGAGAAAGCCTCGCCGAGCCATCCCGGTGAGGCTTTCGCGTTTTATGGCAGAATATGAGACGACCTCAGCACTCAGTTTGCGTGATTCACTTCCGAATTTGTTACCCATGCTGTTTGGTTCTGTTCGCTGATGAACTGGCATTCAGCCGCTCGGAAATCGCGGAGACGGAACTCTTCGTCGCTGAAATTGGTTCGGAATTCTCAGGTTTTTCATCGTCGATTTTGCTTACGTTTGATGGACATCTGTCACCAGAGGGGTACGATCAGCACTTGTTCAATCGAAGTCTTCCCTGGATGACCTGTCCATTGACGAAATGGGGTAGAGATGAGTTCGTCGGAGCCGGATTACCAGTTTCGATCGGCACCGTTGACTGGGCCACTTTCTGATCGCTCTGAATTGCAGCGTTCTTTGGTCCTGGGTGAACTGGCCTATATCGCGTATCTGGACGAAGATAGCGCTCAGTCGACTGTGCGTCCTCTTCAGCTGTTGGAAACGTTATTCGTCGAAGAGGATGGAGCGCAGGCATACGTCTTCAAAACAGAATGGGACTGCATCGTCGCCTGTCGGGGAACGGAACCGACAGAGTGGAATGACCTGAAGGCCGACGTCAATGCGACGATGGCTGTAGCGGAAACAGTGGGCCGCGTGCATCGAGGGTTCAAGCAGGAAGTCGACGACCTCTGGCCACAACTCTTTAAAGAACTCGAAGCGAACCGTAAGACGTTATGGTTCACTGGGCACTCGCTGGGGGGAGCAATGGCCACAATTTGCGCAGGACGTTGCCATCAGGCAAAATTGGACCCTGCTCCAATGGAACTGCACACGTTCGGGAGTCCTCGAGTCGGCAACAAACGCTTCGTTAATTCGGTCCCGCTTACGCACTATCGCTGGGTCAATAACAATGACTTGGTAACACGCGTGCCCCCCATGTGGCTTGGATATCGACACACTGGAAAGCTGATGTACATCGATTCAAACGGTCAGTACGGACGCGTTTCCAAAGCTCAGTATGCTCAAGACTGTTGGAACGGGTTCTGGACAGGACTTAAGAAAGGGGAGTTCGATCTCCTCGCCGATCATTCAATGACCTGCTATCTGGACGGCATCGAAACCGGAATCCGTGCTGAGGATGACCATTCGAGATAGAGGAACTCTGTGGTTATTTTTGCGTTGAGTTGAGTGCTGATCATCAATGATGGAAATGATCTAGTTGCTCGCATTCTCAAGAAGAGTGCGGGCCTCCTCGGCGGCTGGTGAATCAGGAAATTCAGCGATCAGTTTCTCCAACCATTCTTTCGCCAATCTCGGATGTTCTCGAATCACTTTGCGAGTCAGTTTCAGCTTGTTCTCTGCTCGTCGATCCGATTCCTCCTTCGCAGCTTTGGCAGCTTCCGCCTCTGCGATTTGTTGCTGCATTCTCTCATCTTCTTTCGCAGCAGCTAACTTCTCAGCGGCCAGATCCGGCAAGTCATCGTCAGGGTGCCAACGACGATAGACGCCGAGAACTTCAACATCGACTGATTGCGGAATTCGATCTAACACTTTCAGCGTTAAGCCTTCGCCCTTAGGAGTCATGTCTGTTTGACCGGGTGGGATTCCCGTTGTCCCTAGTTTTGCGGCGTAAGGTCGATACTCCTGAATTTCGATTGGTTTCCCGTTCACGTCTCGAAAGGTGTATCGAACATCAATGGCCCGAATCGAATGCTCACCGACGTTCTTCCAGGAGTGGCGGACCTGAACGGAGTCTCGATTGGTGAACTGGTTGTAAACGGTTGTCAGCAGAGTATCGACCACTTCAACGGACGAGACCGGCAGCACGTGTTCGTCATCGATCGAATGATCGTCTGAGCCCTCTGCTTGCTTCGGACTCTCGACGACTTCAGTAGCTGCCGATGGCTCCGGTGATTCTTTTGCAGCTGGAGGAGATGAAGCTGGGATCGAATTGAATCCCGCAGCACCGAATGTCAGGCTGCTCGCCATTGTCTCGTCTGGTTCTTCGGTAGCCTCGTCGACGTCGGCTTGTTCGTCGATATTTTTCTCTGCAGGCGATTCGTTGAGCGCGTTTTGTTCAGGTTTGTCGATTCGCTCAGAATCCGAATGTGACTTCTCATTCGAAGCGGCAATTGTACGAGGACCTTTGTCTTCCTTCTCGATATTCACCGCGACGACAAAAATGACCCCGATGACAATTGTGAACGCGTATAAGACCACCTTCCACAGTTCCATCGATCTCTTCCCAACAGTGGCAACTCACAGAGCCCAATCCCGACAACTTCTCATAGTGTCCCGCGAAATGTTTGAAGCGAATTTCGAATCGGACCATTCATCTGCTTCAAAACAGCTGCGAGGCAACTCCAAATCAAAAATTAGCTTTTGACCGGAATTGATTCAATAAGAAACTTCGATTTGAGCCCCGACGAATGTTGCAAAATCAGGACAAAACAGGCTCACCGATTCGAACAGAAGCCCTCAGAACCGGTGCTAACGTGTTTATCGATGACAATTCGAAGCAATCAGCCCAGCTACGAATCCCCCTTTAAAGCCAGCATCGATATTGACCACGGTCACGTTCGAAGCGCAGCTGTTGAGCATGGACAGCAGTGCAGCCACGCCTGAAAAAGATGCTCCGTATCCGACGCTTGTCGGGACGGCGACGACGGGACAACTGAGCCAACCTGCGACCATCGAAGGCAGTGCTCCTTCCATTCCTGCGACGACAACGACTGCATCGCAATCAGCGAGTTCATCTTTGACCGCCAGAAAACGCTGCGGACCAGCGACACCGACATCAATGAAAAGATCGTTCTGGATGTTCATCCAGGTGAGTGTCTCAACTGCTTCCAGCGCGACAGGACGGTCGGATGTGCCAGCTGTGATGACGGCAACTTTGCCTGTCTGTTCGAAGTGTCGTTGAATTCGAACAGTCCGTGCTGCGGGATGATGGATGGCTTCGGGAAACTCGGAGAGAATCGCCTCAGCTTGTTCAGCGTCGCAACGTGTCGCGAGACAGTTCTGGTCAGCGTCTTGCAGCATTCGAAACGCGGTGACGATTTGTTCGTTGGTTTTTCCCGGAGCGTATACAACTTCCGGGAAGCCGCATCGAGTTTGTCGACCGACGTCGAGTCGAACTTCAGCGTCTGAGCCGATGGAAGTGGTCGTCGAGGATTGTTGCGCCAGTTGCCGGGCGGCTGCGTCAATCGATTGCTCACCAGCAAGTAGAGATTCCAGAAGTTGGCGGATTTCAGATTCGTTGCGACCAGAATTCATGCGAAGTCGTACACATTTCGACAGGTGGATTCGTGTTTCGTGACAGTCTGTCTAAACTATCAACTTACGGAGGACGTGACGACCAACCGTGATCGCAATCGACTTTGTTTTCACTGCGAGGTCGACTCAATTCCCACGGAATTCCACTCAATCAATTGATGAGTACCAATATTCATACTTAGAACACGGTCCCGAGTCGAAGAATGTGTCAACAGTCACGTTTGGGACGCCGATCGAAAGAACGCTGATGGCGGAGTTTATTGCACGCAGGCGAGTTGAATTCGCCAACACTGATATGGCTGGCATTGTCCACTTTTCCAACTTCTATCGCTGGATGGAAGAGGCAGAGCACGAGTACTTTCGCTCGCTTGGACTGACGATCATGCAGAAACGGTCCGATGGAAGCTACATCGGCTGGCCCCGAGTCTCTGCGTCGTGCCACTTTGAAGCCCCAGCTTTTCATGAAGATGAACTGGAGATCCGCTTGCGCGTTGAGAGAATCGGCTATAAGTCGCTGACGTTCTATGCAGAGTTCTTCCGGGGAGATAAACGTCTCGCTTACGGAAGAATGAAGACTGCCTGCTGCATCTGCGGAATTGAAGGATCGCTTGAGTCGATTCAGATTCCGGAGGAGTATCGCGCAGTGATCGAAGAAACACCGGCGAGTTGAGGCATCGTCGACTCGACGATTGAGTCGCTTGGATCAGGCGACAGCACGCAGTCGAAGCTCTTCACCCTTCACCGAAACGATGGCGATTCCGAGCTTGTTGGCCAGGTTCAAAACTTCCTGCTCGTCGAGCAGGATTGTCATGCCGGACTCGATCGCGAGAATGCGTGCGCCAGACTCTCGCATCGTTTGGATGGTTTGCAGACCGATCGTCGGGACGTCAAAACGCAAGTCCTGGTTCGGCTTGGCGACTTTGACGACGGTCATTCCGCCGCGGCGGCAAAGCGTCCCAGCGCGACGAATACACTCGTCGGTCCCTTCGATGGCCTCAACAGCAATGACAGCTGTGTCATTCACAACGACGGTTTGACCGATGTCGAGGTCTCCCATCCGCTTGGCGAGTTCCCAGCCGAAATGGATGTCTTTCCATTGGGAAGCGGACGGATGTCGTTGAGTGAGAAATCCATGTTTCACAAGAATCTCCGGGCAAAAATCCAACGCGGACCGAAAGTGAATGCCGTCCCGCTCAAATTCCCGAATCACCGCCAATAGCAGGGTGTCGTCCTTCTTATTGGTGCAGTGACGAAGCCACATGTTGATCGTTCGCAAGTCCGGCCAGAGTCGCCAGAGACGAAACGGGTCGAATAGAACTCGCTTTTCGACTTTCCCCGCCATCACTGCGTTCTCGACTTTGCGGCGATGAAAGTAACGAATCGCATTACCAATTCGGGCCAGTGGAGCAGTTCGGAAGTCGTCGCAAACGTCAGCCAGCTCTTCAGAGACCATGCCTTCGATTCCCATGCACTGCACGGAATAACCCTGTGCCTGAGCGGCTTGGGCAAAGTGCACAGGGAATCGGCCCCAACCGGCCAGAAGTCCGATCCGGTGTTGCTGAGTTGGCATGGGCAGGATGCGTGCTCGGTGCGAGTCCGACATTGGAATTGAAAGGTTCTGGTAGTTGAGGTGAGTTCAAGCAGCCGATCGTTGAGAACTTTGATCGGTCTGAGATGAGTCAGCCAACTGCGCCTTGAGTTCGGCGAGTTGTTCAGAGAGTTGTTTGACTTGGTCGCGGAGTTCCGGAAGCTTCTGAATCGAGAAGTGATTTCGAATGCAGTCTTTTTCGTTGATCGCAGGGATTCCGTGGAAGGTCCCGCCAGCTGGCATATCCCAGATGACTCCCGACTTTCCACCGAATTTTGTACCCGGTCCGATGTTCACATGATCGGCCACGCCGACCTGTCCACCCATTTGGACATAGTCACCAGTTGTGCAGGAGCCTGCTAATCCGACCTGCGATGCAAACGCGTTGTGTCTTCCGATTTGACAGTTGTGTGCGATCATGACCTGATTGTCGAGTTTGGTTCCCTCACCAATCACAGTCGAGTGAATCATACCGCGATCGATCGTCGTGCAAGCACCGACTTCGACATCGTTCTGAACGATCACCGATCCCGTGTGCGGAATGCGAACGAATGCTCCATTGACGAAGCGGTATCCAAATCCGTCAGCGCCGATGACTGCATTCGCATGCACAATCACGCGGTCATGAATTTCGACATCCCGGTAGATCACTGCATTCGCATGAATCACACAGTCGTCACCAATGGTGACGTTGTCGGCGATGACAGCTCCGGGGCCAATTTCACAGCGATCACCCAATCGGACGTTTTTGCCGATCCAGGCATTCGGGTAGATGTCACAGCCTTCGCCGAGGACTGCTGATTCGTCGATGTGAGCATACTCAGAAACGCCACACCGGTTCCGAGGGGCTTGTGGGCGGAAGTGCAGCATGGCCTCGATGAAAGCTTGTTGAGGCTGGTCGACGAGAATCAGAACGCATGTCGAACCGCGTCGCTGAAATTCTTCGGAGAGCTTCGCAGTGGTGATAATCGCACCAGCTGCACTGTTCAGCGCAGGCCGAAGTTGTTTTCTGGAATCGAGATAGGAAACGTTGTCAGAACCTGCAGTTTCCAGCGAAGCAACGTCCGAAACGAGAATCTCTCCGTTTCCGAGAACTTCTCCCGAAATATGTTGTGCGAGTGTATTGATTGTGATCGGCATCAGCGGCGTCCCTGCTGCGACCTTCGATCGGTCTATTCTTCTGGCGTCTTGCCGACTCTCTTCTAGCCCAATATTCCAAATACAGCAAGACGGGTTTTGGGGTGATTCGGGAAACAGCCAGTCACTGGTCAAGACGGGCGGGCTGGATTGCAGATTGTCTGTGGAGATGTTGTTCGTTTTCTCGCTCAAGTTAGAAGAATGTCAGTTGTGGAGGATTCTTCAATTTCGTTTCAACAAACTGGACCTTTGAAACGTATCAACAGTGTTCGATCGAAACACGCTGAGTTCATTCCATTCACCAGATCATTTCTGAGAGCGTTGGGCATGCTCTTCTGGCATGTCGAAGCGGAAGGGGTTTGCGATGATGATTTCGACGATCGTTTTTCTCACCATATTAACTGCTGTTTTTGGTCTGGCGTATTGGGTGTCGCCGACGGGATTTGTTGCGAAGACTGTTCCAATTGGCCTGACGGTGTTTGCTTTCTTCATGGGTTTGCTACTGTTCTTCGTACATGGAATCGCATTGATTTTCGTCGGTTGGGCCGGGCGAAAATGGCGTTTCAACCCGGTGGTCGTTTGCGTTTTCGCGTTCGCGTCAATTGTCGGTGTCGTCGGCTGGGGCTATTCGATGTCAGCGTCCGCTCGGGCGGAAGTCCGCGAGATGCGGGATGCTTATCCGTTTGAGTCGCTCTCTGACCGACTTCCCGATCCGTCGAAGCTCGGTGCTCTACCTGCACCAAGTCTGGCTCCTCAAGTCGTCATGCGTCTGAGTACGAAAGAAGATATCTACCGAGGGTCCCGAGCGTCTTCGCTGAAAAGGCTTCACAGTGAGTATTACGAAGACTTTGTCACGGCAGCGGGGTTCGGACCCGTGCGGATGGTGCGAATTCGGCCGAGAATGGTAGAACTTCCCGAGCCAAAACCCATTCCTCAATCGAAGCTTCATTGTCCGAAAGCCATCGAAGAATCGAAGAACTCATCGGTCGACAGTTGGTCTTTTTATCGAGAAAGGGAAGTCCAGACGTATCTTCAGACTGTCACTGATCCTCGCATGAAAATTCACGAAAGGGCTCAGTCTGAATTCTTGCGGCCGGACACGTTTGGATATGTTCAGGATCACGAGCACGTTGCGGGGTTTCAGTCGCATGCGTTCGCACGCGTTCCCGTTGTTGAAGATGAAGCTCCGGAAATTGCGGAGTGGCGACTCGAACGAATCGAACTGGTCGGACTATTACGAAACGATGAACCAGTTGTTTACTTGTCCGAGTCGCTGCCGAATCTGGATGAACTCGACGAGTTTGAAACCCGTCCCGTCGATGAGTGGGAAGCCGACGCTCTCTCACAACTTGTTGAGTCGACAGATTTAGTAATCCGGGAACACCCTCAAGAGATTCGGATGATCGGATCACTTCGGGCATCGAACAATTGCCTGATGTGTCACGATGTCCGGCGCGGACAGGTTCTCGGAGCACTCGCCTATACGCTCGCACGAAATGCCGAGAACGAATCAGCTTCTGACTTCCCCAAAGAGACGAGTTCAGACAACGGGGAATCCGAGATTCGAGATATTTTTTCGGACACCTTGCAGTAAAACATCTTCACTTCTGGGAGAAATGAGCGAGCCTCACAACTCGCGGCCGCGATTCGTTCAAGCCAGTGACCAGAGACCGTGAAAGTGGTTTCTGGTTACTTTGTTTTGAAGTTGTCTCACTGTTAAGAACATTTCCAGATCTGGATTGCACGGACTCGCATGAGCAAACTCAGCTCTTTACTTAACGAAACAGCACAAGCGAGTGCACAGTAAAGAGCAACTTGCTTTAGAAGTCGTACCAGAGACCCCAGCCGATTTGGGATTCGTGCTGATCGTAGAACGAAAACTGAGAGCTGCCGCCGTCGTAGTAATACAAGCCTGAGCGAAGAATTCCCGAGGCTTTCGAGAACCCACGCCACGCCCAACCGAGTTGCACGGCGACATTGCCGCCGTAGTTGAGTTCTTCGCGAAGATGAACATTGAGTGCAGCGAATGGTGCTCCATAGATTCGTGTCGCCTGAGCAGGGCCATAGTCGAAGCCGAATTGAAACTCGAGCGGCTCAGAAACATCAACGTTAAATCCGTATCCGATTTCCCCATAGAGACGCAATTCAGGAACGGGGTAATACGAATAGCCGAAGTTAAACACATCACGCAGAAAGTTGTACCTCTCAAGGGTCTGGTTGGTGACGAGATATTCGTCTCCGCGATGAGAGCTGACGTGATAAAAACCTAACTTAAAAGCATGCGGGCCGTTCCGGTAAGTGAGCGGAAGATCGTAGCGATAATCGGTCGCCTGCATGTCGAGATGGCTTTCGGGGTCCTGTCGCAAATTGACTCCTGCGAGCAGGTCGAACTGCCAGCCTTCCAGCCGGTTCCGAGAGCCGAATCGGACAAATCCCACGCGGCCAGCAATCGAAGAATCGAGGAGCGATCCCATCGTTTTCTCTTCGATCAATTTCACCGAGAGCCGCGGTTCAGCCGAACTGGCCCAATATGTGGTGTATAGAAATCCCTGAGGCAGGAAAGTCCAACACCAGTCGCTCTGGTCGCAGTGAGTGAGAAACGGGCTGAAGAGAGAATTTTCACTTGTGGTCGCACTGAATGACTCAACCGGCGGCAGTACGAGCGGGGGAAGGCAGTCGTCTTCAGCGTCAACCGGTTGAGTGTGAGCACACAGCCACAGCAATCCACAACAGACGAGAATGAGGGTTTTCAGGCCGTATTCTTGTGCAGTTGCAGAACGTTTGATGCGAGTCTTTGGCTCTTGATCGGTCATTGCCGGGACAAAAGAGTTCATAGGTTGAACCCATAATCGAGGAGATGAGCGCTTCACGGCGCATCATACTCACCGTCCCGTTTGAGAGTCGAACAGATTTCTGGTTCGATGCTTCGAGTCGGAGGGCTGTTGACTGTTCCTGCCGATCGATGATCGCGGTCTTCATGCAGCGTGAATATCTGCGAAGAGCAAGTTGTCATTTCTACAAAACAACATCGGGGCTGGCTTGATCAGGCTCGTCACATCAGAAGAACGGGACCATTGCAGAAGCGGGCCAACTCACTGTTTGGAAAAGAGTTTGTCGAGACCATCCAGGTTTTGTAGAAGCGATTCTCGTGCATCAAGTTCGGATCGGTGATCGAGCACTCCGATCGGTCCATCGTATCCGCTTTCCAGAATTGCCTCGATCATCTTGCATTCATGTTTCCCCGACCCGATGGGGAGGATTTTATTTTCGAGCCCGTTGACATCTTCGCTGTCTGCCATGCCGTTCAGGTTGAGACAAAAGAGATACGGAAGGATGGAGTTGAGAGAATCGGCGAAGTCGTCAATGTGTCCGTGGCCGTGATGGAAGTTGTAGACGATCCCGACAGAGTTGCTCTGAGTTTCTGCTCGCAGGGCTTTGCAGACTGCCACGAGATTCTCCGGTTCGCCCCCCCATCCTCCGTGATTGTAAAGTCCCAATTGTCCGCCGATTGCTTCAACTTTGCGGACCAATGGGAGCAGTTGCTGTGTCGCGGCTGCGACGCGTTCAGCCTGAGATTGGCCCTCCGGGCTGGGATTTGTAATCCAGAATTGCGGAGCGATATTGCTTTCTGCGGCGAGTCGCGCGAAGTCGTCGTGCCAACTCCAGAACGCGAAAAACTCAAGGTCGCGTTTTTTGTACTCTTCGATCTCCGCTGCGAACTCCGAGACATGTTGTTGTCGCCAGTCGTAGGCGATACGACGCATCCCGAGGTCGGCAATCATCTGGGCACGCTCGGCCGGTCCACGTTGGCTGGCATCGAATGGGACGATACACCACGCCACTAACTCGTCGACCTGAAAGTTCTTGGGACGTTCCGCGAAAGGCTTTGTGTCTTCTGCTCTGACCAGCTTGGCTGGCCATCCAATGGCTGAGAGGGCGATCAGGGACAGGCCCAGAATCGACACTTTCACTCTGGAAGATGTGGCTGCTGCTGGCGTCTTTCGCAACAAATTCTGAGGCATCTCGTGAACTCTCAAGGTTGGGGCGGGGGATGTTTCAGGCAGGATTGTTTGGCTGCGAGTTTAGCAGTTTCTATTGAAATTGAGATGATCTAGGCTGAAATCGCCGAGTCAATTGTCGTTCGATTTCCGATTTGTCTCGGATTCGGCTTTGAATGCTTACAAAACTCTTACATCATTTTTACGAGTCGCTGACCACTTGTTCGAGACTTCGGCGTCTAATCCTTCATCACGGAAACCCTCACACTTCCTACTTTGAGTCACAGAAGGATTTGAATCATGTTCAAAACAACGCACGTCGCACTGGGCTGGGGAATGATCGTTGTCCTGGCGTCTGGTCCGCATGTCTTGGCCGAGCAGGTCGAACTCGATGTCGCTTCCTCCTACGGAATTCTGAAGTCCGGCAAGAAACAGACGACGTGGATTCGCGTAGGGCTCACCGGGTTCACGATGGAATCCGACAAAGAACGAGCCCCGGTGAACGTGGCGATTGTCCTGGACAAATCCGGGTCGATGAACGGAGAGAAGATCGAGCGAGCCAAAGCTGCCGCTCAGGATGCAATCGATCGTCTCGGACCAAACGATATTGTTTCTGTCATTACCTACGATACGACCGTCAATGTACTCGTCCCAGCTACGAAACTGACCGACAAGGCAATGATCAAGAGTGCGATCGGCCGGATTCGATCCAACGGCGGCACCGCGCTCTTCGCCGGTGTCAGTAAGGGGGCTGCCGAAGTCCGCAAGTTTCTGAGTGAAGAGAGAGTGAATCGCATCATCCTGCTCTCGGATGGTCTGGCCAATGAAGGGCCAAGTTCTCCGTCTGAACTTGGTTCGCTTGGCGGATCGTTGAAGAAGGAAGGCATCTCCGTCTCCACTCTCGGACTCGGGTTGGACTACAACGAAGACTTGATGGCAAAGCTGGCTTCTCGAAGTGGCGGCAACCATTTCTTCATCGAACGTGCTACGGAACTCGCTGACGTTTTCAATCAAGAGTTCCAGGACGTGACTTCCGTCGTTGCTCAGAACGTTCGATTGAAAGTTAACATTTCCGAGGGAATTCGCCCGGTGCGTGTGCTTGGAAATGAGTCAGAAATCAGCGGCCAGACCATCTTCGTAGACCTCGTGCAGATCTACAGCCAGCAGGACAAACATATTGTCATCGAAGTCGAAGTTCCCGAATCAGAATCAGGACAGCGCCAGCGACTCGCCAAAGTCTCCGCCACATATCTCAATATGCAATCTCAGGAAGCTGACAAGTTGACCGGTGCGGTGGCTGTGGAATTCAGTGAGGATGTCGAAAAGGTCGAAGGTTCACTGAACCGGAAAGTGATGGAAGATGTGGTGGCCTTTGTGTCAAACGAGCAAAACAAACTCGCCACCGATTTTCTTGATGCCGGGGACCTCGTGCGATGTGCCGAAACTCTGGAGAAGAACAATCTGTATTTGAAAGCCAATGCTGACATGTACGATAGTGACCGACTGATCCAACTTCAGAAAATCAATGGGTTCCAACTCGATGCTGTCCAGCAACGAGACTTGGTGCGCGCTCGAAAAGATATGCGTTACTTGCAGAATTCGATCGATCTCAACTCAATCGAAGTCAATTCTCAACTGCAAGTACCTGTCGACTCGGCTCCAGCGCAACCTGTACCCGTGAAAAAGTAACAGTCTTGTTTCCGAGTATTGATCGACCTCGGATCGAAGAGAAGTCGGAAGCACCGAACAGAAAACTTGTTCGGTGTTTCTTTTTCCAGTGAGTCCTTTCCTCTTAAAATTGCCTTGTGACACGATCTCCCAAAACTCTTTTGATCTTGCTAGTCGCCTTGCCGCTCCTGCTGTTGGGTTGGGCAGGGCTGCAGCTATTGAGTCTCGAAGATCGCCAAGT
The DNA here is from genome assembly GCF_040717535.1 of Thalassoglobus sp. JC818. Classification (NCBI taxonomy): domain Bacteria; kingdom Pseudomonadati; phylum Planctomycetota; class Planctomycetia; order Planctomycetales; family Planctomycetaceae; genus Thalassoglobus; species Thalassoglobus sp. JC818. The sequence continues at coordinate 1,244,260 of NZ_JBFEFI010000001.1, read as the reverse complement.
CGAAGAGAATGTTCGCGGGCTGCTGACCGACCGACTCACAGAAACGAAAAGAGTTCTCGCTGCAGAGATTCAAGTGAAAGCGAGTGAGATGGAACAACTGACGTCCATCGACTCGTACGATGTTGACTCGCTGCGAGCCATTGTCCGGGATGACCCACGACTCTTTCAGCTCTTTGTCATCGATCCCAACGACTTCATCGTCTATCCCGATCCACGCTCTCAGTTGAATCAAACGGAACGCGAGTTTCTCCTCAATGCATCTTCTCTGATTAACGACCGCTTGCTGCAGAAGTCAGTTCTGGAAACGCAGTCCGATCCGCCGGATACAACGCAAAAAGGGAAAACGACCAGACTGAATTTATTGTCGGCGGCCGCTTCACCAAGTGAGATCATCCAGAAGAGTGAAGAGAAACAACCGACTGCGGGGCGCTGGTTTGTCTGGTACTGGGGGCCGGGGTTTCACTTGATTTACTGGCAGCGACGCCCCAATGGGTATTTGGTCGGAGCGGCGCTTGATCGTTCCAAGTGGATCTCGGACTTAATCGCAGAGCTACCCGATACGAGCGAAGCTGAATTGAGTCCCAATGCTGCTCCGTCTCAGTCTCAAATCGTCGAGTCGGGTTCGAAAGTGATTTACAAATGGGGACGCTTTCGACCGACATCGGGAGTCGAACCATCCGCGGAGCTCCAGCTTCCGTATCCGTTGTCAGCTTGGGAACTCCAGACATTTGTTCCGACGGACTTCGTGACAGCCGGGAAGAACGGAGTTTACGTCCTCGTCGCGGGACTGATTCTCAGCACGCTGGCACTTTCCGGTCTCGCGATTCTGATTGATCGAGAATATGGACGAGAAGCCCGTCAGGCGGAACAGCGCGTCAGCTTCGTGAATCAAGTCTCACATGAACTGAGGACACCGCTCACGAATATTCGTATGTATGCCGAACTTCTTGAGAGGGATTTTGAAAACGCCGATCCACCGTCAACTGATTCAAACCGCAGACTGAATGTGATTCTCAATGAATCGCATCGCTTGAGCCGCTTGATCGGAAACGTGCTCACCTTCGCCCGGCACGACAAGCAGTCACTCACGGTCTGCCCGAGGATGATCGTTCCGGACGAGACGGTTGTTGAGGTCGTTGAGCGGTTTCGTCCGGTTTTGGATCGAATGGGAATCGAGACCGTGCTGCAACTTGATGCCCGGAAAACGCTGGCGATCGATGCGGATCTCCTCGAACAGATTCTCGAAAACCTGATCAGCAACGTCGAGAAGTACGCATGTGATGGCAAGTGGATGAGGATCGAAACCGGAATCCTCGATGAGAAAGTCCTTCGTTTGGTCGTCTCCGATCGTGGACCCGGACTTCCAGAAAGGGAGAGCTGCCGGGTCTTCGAACCGTTCTGGCGCGGGACGGATGAGATCTCTCAAGCGGCCGGGACTGGAATTGGACTCACGATCGTGCGCAGCCTCGCACGGCTCCATGGAGGAGACGCGAAAATTGGTCCAGCATCGTCAGGGGCCAGCTTTGTCGTCGAACTGCGGGGAGTTGCCGATGCTTGAACGAATCAGTAAATGCAAACCGAGGACAAGTGGGCAGGGAAGTGCAAACAGTACTGAGAGGTCGTGATGAAAGTCTTAATCGCCGAGGATGATTTTCATACCCGCGAAGGGTTGGCCGATGTGATTCGATCAGAAGGCTATGAAGTTGTCACCGCGAGTTGCGGGAAATCGGCGATGCGCATGTTCGAGGTCAGCCGACCGGATTGCGTTTGTCTCGACATCATGATGCCGGAGAAAAGCGGATATGAAGTTTGCCGGATGATTCGCCAGTCGTCTCCGAATCTCCCGATTCTGCTCATCAGCGCGAAGTCCGAGGAAGTCGACCGGCTGGTCGGATTTGAACTCGGAGCGGACGATTTTATTTCCAAACCATTTAGTGTCAGAGAAGTCGTGGCCCGCATTCGAGCTGTCACGCGTCGATGTTTTCAATTGAGTGTCGAGCCGCCCGCTCCGTTTCAAATGGGCGATCTCGAGATTCTCCCGGCAGAATTGCGCGCCCGGCGTAACGGCGAAACGATTGAACTCAGCTTGCGAGATGTGCAGATCCTCGAACTACTGTTTCGGCGACAAGGACAGCCCGTTGACCGGCAAACGCTATTTCGCCATGCCTGGGGTGAGGAATACCTGCCGAGCAGCCGAACTCTCGATCAACACGTGTCTCAGCTTCGAAAGCGAATTGAAATTGATCCCAAGTCACCGGAATTGATTCAGACCGTGCATGGAGTCGGATACCGGTACGAACAGACTGACGACGAGAAACAGCCTCCCGGCAGAGCTTGAGTGCCGTGATGCGAGCGGTGTTACGGGAAAAACTTCGAATTTCGCTGGATTTTCATTCTCTGAGAGAACAGTCGGCGTTCGATCACCGTTACGAGACAACCTCGTCTGAAATTGGGCTGAAAAATGCCGAAACGATCGTCACAGGTGTGGTGAATCGGACCCGTGTCACCGCTATGATTCCCGAACGGAATGAAGAACAGACCGTGGGAATCGTGGAGCGGAAATGTCAGACAGAGTGTATTTGGCAATCGATTTGGGTGCCGAGAGTGGACGCGTCATCGCTGGTGTTTTCGATGGCCAGAAAGTGGAATTGGAAGAAGTCCATCGCTTTGAGAACGGTCCCATCACCGTCGCTGGAACCCGACGTTGGAACTTGATCGGGCTTTGGAAAGAGATTCTCGAAGGTCTGCGGTTGTCAGCCCGCAAGTTTGGAGACCGTATCGTCTCCGTCGGAGTCGATACCTGGGGCGTCGACTATGTTCTTCTCTCGAAAAACAACGAGTTGTTGGGACAGCCTTACAACTACCGCGATTCACGTACAGATGGCATGGTCGAGCAGGCGTTCACACGCGTTCCGAAACAGGAAATCTTCGGTGAAACGGGCATTCAGTTCATGCAGATCAACTCGCTGTTTCAGTTGATCGCGATGCAGCTCAACGATCCGCATCTGCTGGCTGCGGCTGAGCACTTCTTAATGATTCCCGACTTCTTTCACTGGCTCTTGTGTGGCAGTCAGGTCGCCGAGTTCACGAACGCGACGACTTCGCAGTGCCTCCATCCCAATCGACGGGACTGGGCAATTGACCTGCTTCGAAAGTTCGATATTCCGACGGAGATGTTCCCGAAGGTTGTTCCTCCGGGAACGAAGCTCGGACGAATTCGGCAGGAAGTGGTTAATCAAACTAAGCTTCCGAAGATCGAGGTCGTCGCTCCTGCGACTCACGACACAGGTTCTGCCGTTGCAGCTGTCCCGACAGATCGCACCGGTAAGTCTAACTGGGCTTACATCAGTTCCGGAACGTGGTCATTGATTGGCGTTGAAGTTCCGGAAGCGATTCTGACTCCCGAGGCACTTGCTCAAAACGTGACCAACGAGGGCGGTGTCGATGGAACCTATCGGCTATTAAAGAATGTGATGGGGTTGTGGCTCGTTCAGGAATGTAAGCGTTCTTTCGAACGCGATGGCAAGTCGCTCAGCTACGACGACCTGACTCAACTCGCGCTCAAGGCGGAAGGCTTCCGATCGATTATCAATCCGAACGATCCAGTCTTCCTGAATCCGGATGATATGGCCAGCACCATTCAAAACTGGTGTCGCGATCACGGAGAACCGGTTCCGGAAACCGAAGGGCAACTCGTTCGATGTGCCCTCGAAAGCCTTGCCTTCAAGTATCACACTGTGCTGAAAGGCATCGAACGCCTCACTGAAACTCCCGTGGAAGTAATTCACGTTGTGGGTGGTGGGTGTCAAAACGAACTTCTCAATCAATTCACCGCTGATGCGTGCGGAGTTCCAGTCATCGCTGGACCGATCGAAGCGACAGCGTTCGGAAACATCCTCGTGCAGGCCCGTACCTCCGGAGAAATCGGGACACTGCAGGAGATGCGGAATGTCGTCCAGAATTCTTCTGAGCTTGCCACGTTCGAACCGAATGCCACAATGATCTGGAATATGATCTATCCGCGCTACCTCAAACTCGTTAATGGTTCCTAGGGCATATTGTTCATGCCTGGACTGTTCTCGCGGCGTGCATCCAGACTGATTCACGCCTGATCAAAGCCTTCATTTTCTATCACTTTCACATTCTGGTTCAAAAGACCCCATGGCACTGTTCAGTAAACTCAAATCGGCACTGAAGAAGACTAAAGACCTGCTGCGAACTGATGTTCGCGACTTGTTCAAATCTGGCGAAATTCTCGACGAAGCCAAACTGGAAGAATTTCACCGAGGTCTGATCACGACCGACATGGGCGTTGAAGCTTCTGAAGAAGTGGTGGAATCGCTTCGCAAAGAATTCGGCGGACGAACTGTTGATCCCGACGCCGTTTGGGAGAACGTCAAGAACACGTTGAAAGAGATTCTGAAAGGGGATGGATCGACGAATTGGGACCCTGAAAATCCTCTGTCGCCGCTCAACATGGCCACTGATGGACCGACTGTGATTCTGGTTTCGGGCGTGAATGGAGTCGGCAAGACAACTTCAATTGCCAAATTGGCCAACTACCTGACCAAGTCCGGAAAAAAAGTTGTTCTGGCAGCTGGCGATACTTTCCGTGCTGCTGCTGTTGACCAGTTGACCAAGTGGAGTCAGCGTATCGGCTGCGAAATTGTTCGCAAAGACCCGGGAACCGACCCCGCCAGTGTTGCGTTCGCCGGGTGTGATCATGCGGCCCAAATCGGAGCGGATGTCGTTCTTGTTGATACAGCGGGACGACTCCAGACGCAGCAGAATCTGATGCAGGAACTCGAGAAGATTCGACGAGTGATCAACAAGCGAATCGAGGGAGCTCCACACGAGAGCTTGCTCGTTCTCGATGCAACCACCGGACAGAATGGTATCTCGCAAGCGACGAAGTTTTCCGAAGCAGCGGGATGTACCGGGATTGTATTGGCCAAGCTCGACGGAACAGCGAAGGGCGGAGTTGTCGTCGCGATTCGCAAAAAGATGGGAATTCCTGTCAAATACGTAGGTGTCGGAGAACAACTCGATGATCTGCAGTTGTTTTCACCGGACGATTTCGTGGAAGCGCTCCTCGAAGAGAGTTGATTCAGGTCGGTCAACGACCTCCATGCGGAACCAGTGAGGGATTCGCTTTTATGGCTCATGCGTACACTCCTGGATTACAGGTGAAGGACGAGATCCTCTACCGGGTACAGAGGTTGCTCCCCATCCCCGGTGAAGTTCTGGTTCAAGAAGGAGACAAAGTCGCGGCAGACACTGTAGTCGCTCGCTCACAACAGCCCGGAGATATCTTTCCGATCAATCTCGCGAATCAACTGGGAGTCTCTCCCAGCGAAGTTCCCAAAGTTATGCACTTGCAGGTTGGGGACAAAGTCGAGAAAGGCGAGTTGCTGGCGACTTCAAAGGGCATTTTCGGTTTGTTCAAAACTTCCCGAAACTCGCCGTACTCAGGAACAATTGAATCGATCTCTCATGTGACCGGGCAGGTCATCATTCGAGGCGAACCGATTCCGGTTCAGGTGAACGCTTTTGTGGCTGGCAAAGTGATGGAAGTCTTCCCTGAAGAGGGTGTTTCCATCGAGACAAAGGCCGCTTTCGTTCAAGGCATCTTTGGGATCGGCGGAGAGATTCAGGGGCCGCTGGTCATTGCGACGGAATCCGCGAACGAAGACCTGACTGCTGAACTCATCAAACCAGATCACCGCGGCTCAATCCTCGTTGCAGGCCGCAGAATTCACGGCGATGCAGTCAAACAAGCTCAGGAATCAGGCGTCAATGCGATCATCGGCGGGGGGATCGATGACCAGGATCTCAAGGAGATCTTGGGCTACGACCTTGGAGTCGCAATCACCGGATCGGAGTCGATTGGACTCACAATTATTATCACCGAGGGCTTCGGTGAAATTGCGATGGCTCAGCATACGTTTTCTTTGCTGCAGCGACATGCTGGTGCACTGACGTCAGTCAATGGGGCAACGCAAATTCGCGCTGGGGTTCTTCGACCGGAGATCGTGATTCCGACAGAAGGAACTCTGAATTCCGAAGAGACCGCGCAGCGAGTCGGCGGCGGTGTTCTGGAAGTTGGTTCTCATGTCCGTTTGATTCGAGATCCCTATTTCGGTCGACTGGGAACAGTGGCAGACTTACCCACGGAGCCGCACATTCTGGATTCTGGTTCCAAAGCTCGCGTTCTTGTTGTCGATTGCGAATCCGGAGGACAGGTCACTGTTCCCCGCGCAAACGTGGAACTGGTAGGAGACCAATAACCATGAGTCATCGACGTTTGCATGTGTTGATTTACCTCGTCGCTGCGGTTTGTTCATTCCCAATCAGTGTAACCGCTCAGCCTGCCCCTCCTGCAGGCATTTCGGCATCGGATCATCCCTGGGATGACGGAACTGAAATTGACGTTCGTGTTGAACTCTCAGGAGAAGACGAGGACCTCGTGTACGTCGTCGAACAAGCCAGCGAGTTCAATGGGCTCTATCAAGAAGTCGAACGACGCTCTCCAACTGAGGAGGAATTGGAATCTGGAGTTCTTGAAGTCACGACTCAGAAGAACATTCCCGGCAATTCCTATTGGTACCGTGCTTCTGTCGTTGAAGACGTCGACGGGGAGGAAGTTCAATCAGAATTTGTCCGCTTGGACGCCGCTACGCCGGCGATATCCTCTGCTCAGTTTTATGACGGAGACCGCTTCTGGTTGGCAGTGATTACCGTGTTGGTTTGCGGCTCTGTGGTTGCCTTCATTCTGATGGCCCGAAGCGGAGCAAAACTGAAAATTCGCCCCATCGCTGGGTTAGAGGCCATCGAAGAAGCAGTCGGTCGTGCAACTGAAATGGGCAGGGCATGTTTGTTCGTTCCCGGTATTCAGGACATGAACGACATCCAAACGATCGCGGGACTCACTATTCTGTCTCGCGTCGCCGAACAGGCTGCCGAGTATGACTGCACACTCGAAACTCCGACTTCGAAGTCGCTAGTGATGACCGCAGCCCGTGAGACTGTCGCAACTGCATTTCTGAAAGCAGGCCGACCGGAAGCTTACAACAACGATCTCATCTATTACGTGACTGATGAGCAGTTCGCTTACGTTTCGTTTCTCACCGGAAAAATGGTTCGAGAGAAACCGGCCGCCTGTTTTTATCTCGGAGCGTTCTTTGCGGAATCGCTGATCTTGGCCGAAACCGGCAACGCAATTGGTGCCATTCAAGTCGCCGGAACTGCTCAACCCGCGCAGCTACCGTTTTTCGTGGCTGCATGCGATTACACGTTGATCGGGGAAGAATTTTTCGCAGCGAGTGCTTACCTCTCCAAAGATCCCGATCAACTCGGAAGCCTAAAGGGTCAGGATTTCGGAAAAGTCCTCGTCGGTGGATTGATCCTGATCGGCGTTTTTCTGGTCACGATCGTGGGGGCTGCCCCTCCATCAGTCGCATCTCATTTTGAGGGTGCTGCCAACTTTCTCATGAACGACTTACTACAGTCGGGATAGAGCAACTTCGAGTTACGAGACTGCACTCGCAACTTGATTCAGTCGCTTTCCGTGTGGTCATCCGTTTCAGAAATCAGCGGGACGAAGCGAACGCTCCCGAGGTCTTTCTGTTGAAATCCGCTCTCGGTTCGCTTCAAGCAGATTAAAGATTGAGTGGACTGTTGCGCTCCGATCGGAGCGACAAGTCTTCCGCCGATCGCCAATTGATCTAGAAGCTGCTTGGGGATGTCTTCTGTCGCAGCTGCGATTGAGATTGCATCAAATGGAGCAGCTTCCGGCCAACCGAAACTGCCATCTCCGCAGCGAATGGAAACGTTCTCAATCTGCAGTGCATCGAGACGTGATTGAGCCTGGTTCGCGAGGTCTTCGTGACGCTCAACGGAAAACACTTCTTCCACCAGCAGAGCATAGACCGCTGCTGCGTAGCCAGAACCGGTTCCGATCTCGAGCAGCCTGAAGTGAGGCTGAAGCTGCAGTGCTTCGGCCATCAAAGCGACGATGTACGGCTGCGAGATCGTCTGTCCGGAAGCGATCGGAAGAGCTCGATTTTCGTAAGCCTGCTCTTTGTGCTCCGTTTCAACAAAGAACTCTCTCGGCATTTGGTTGATGGCTGCGAGAACAGCCGGATCACTGATTCCCTGCTGGATGAGCCCCGTTTCGATCAGACGCGCACGTTCTGCACGTCTGATCGACAGCTGTCCCTGCAGGTTTGGGGGAAGGTCTCGCAAAAGTCACCTCTTGCTGTTTCGATCCCGCCAGACTTCTCATTCAGCTGGGGCGGAAAATCATTCGTCTGCCAATTGACTGGCTGACACGATTACTTCTCGATCGGTTTCTCGTTCCCTTTGCCGTCTCGCAAGAAGGGATCACGAGTTTGCTCACCAGGGGCGTCTTTGATTTCGCGAATCCAGATATTGCGGAATCGAACTGGGTTTCCGTGATCTTGCAGTCGAATCGGAAGTCGATCCGCGTGCTGTTGGTAGTGAGGAGGACGGTTGAAAGGAGTATCACCTTTCAGCTCAAAGTGATTGAGGATCAAGACACCGTTGTGCAGAGCAGTGATGTAGGCTGGAGACTTGAGCGAACCGTCGTCGTTGAAGCGTGGGGCTGTCCAGATGATGTCGTAGACATTCCAGTCGCCGGGAGCTTTCGTGGCATTCACTTGAGGAGGAGTCTGCTTGTAAATGGCTCCTGCTTGTCCGTCGTGGTAGGTCTCGTTTTCGTAAGAATCGAGAACCTGGATCTCGTAAGTGTTCATGAGGAACACACCACTGTTGCCGCGACCTTGTCCACTTCCGGTCGCTGGGGTGGGAGCAGACCATTCGATGTGCAGCTGACAGTCTCCGAAGGCTTCTTTCGTCTGCACGTCACCTTTTCCGGAAACCATCGCACCGTCTTCAATCTTCCAGTTGTCGGTGTTGTTCCAGGCAGACAAGTCGGTTCCGTCAAACAAAACCGTTGCATCCGAGGGGACGCCATTTTCGTCGACGGTCACGATCGCGGGGGCTTCCCATTCGATCCCATTGAGGTATTCGTCGGCCTGAAGCACTGAGCAGCAGGACGCAAGCAATGCGCAAAAACTGAGTACAGAAACTTTCATTGAGTTCACTTTCGAACATGAAGAAGAATGGTCAACGTCGAGACCGTCGTCCGGGAGGTCTGACGCGAAGGATTCAGATAGATCTTAATTGATCTGTCACGAGAATGCGTCTGATCAGGCCATTTTCATGGATACTGAATGACAGCCTGTTCATTCTGGTTCCGGAAAGCCACTCTGATCGGAACCAGCAGCGAGATTTTGAAAAAGATCTCTCAAGAATCTGAGGAACCTTCTTGCGATGTGCGCGTCGAATCTGAGAGATACTCCTCTTGACGGTTTTGAAACATTTGTATACCATCTCCTCAGTGCTAAATTCCGGGTCGTAGTTCGACGGATTCGAATCATTGAGCATGGTTGCTCAGGTGAGTTATGAAGACTCCTCTTTCAAATTGCATTCACACTTCCGGCAGAAATCAAACTGCCTCGGTGGATCGGCAACTTCATCGAAGTCAGGCTCCGATTTCGAACGCTCGACGCGATTTCACCCCAGCTCAATTACAGCGGCAACAGATCGATTCACTTGATTTCGGTCGGACCTTCTTTGGGTTGACCCATCAGAATTCGAGTCGATCCGCACCCGCGACTTCTCTATACACCAACTGGCGGACCAATCCTCGCTTGTGCCGTTCTCTCGCTGATCTCAGGGAACATCGCACCTGCTTTCTGGTCCACCGAAGGCTTCCTGATCTTGTGGCAGAACATATGAACGCCTGAAGATTCTCAATTTCGTTCGAACGGACTTCGCAAGTCCTGATCAGCTAAGCGTGAGATGTTTTCCGTCTCGCCGAGTCGACGTTGTGGGAAGACCTTCCATGCCGTCGCCTCAGTAGCTCGGATCGAGGCTGCAGCACCGCTCTCAGTGAGCGAGAAAAGCGAACGCCCAACGGATGATGCGTGTCATTTTCACATCTGTCAGGTGGAAAGTGCCGCCGTTCGTCTCGAGGTTCTTTGAGCAAATGCTCCGGACAGAGCCGGTTGTTCGAGCGGACTTTTGAGAATCGTTCCAATATTTGTCTGGCCCAGGCGTATTTCATAAACGCCGAAGCACAAAAAAACGCTCACCGACCAAGGAACTGGCCGTTTTGTGAGCCATCAAACAGCTGAGTTGATAGAGATTCAATCACAATTCTGGAGTGCAGCACGGATGCACTTTGCTTGAATAAGGAACAATTTCCATGTTAGTGATTACACGCAAACCCAACGAAGAAATCGTGATTGACGGCGGAATCACAGTGAAAGTGATTTCCACGAGCAATGGACGGGTGAAACTCGGAATCGTCGCTCCCGAAGATGTCAGGATCGTCCGAGGCGAGATCGCGTTTCGTGAAGAACTGCGTCAAGAAGGCGGAACAGCGCCGCTTGTCTCAGCAGGATGTGAGTGACCGGAAGCGGTGAACTCGATCTTCGCGAGAGTCGCCAATCGGGGGAGATCGCAAGAAGTGTTCGCCGCTCCCACGATTGATCTGACCCCGAGCAACACGTGAGCCCGGTCGTTCACCTGCCAGCAATGACAAGCCGCGATTGAACTCGTCTCTGTGATCGACGCCGTATCCATTCGTCCGAGCTTCTTTTCGCTAGTGACGAAATCTACCCCTAAGCAACCATTTGCCGTCCGGTTCAGCCTGGCGTTGAATGGTTGCTTTTTTGTTTGGAACCTTCCGCATTTGAGATGGGCGAATCTCTTCTTGCGTCTTGTAGAAAAGACGGTATCCTTACATTCGTAAGTTTGAGAAACCTTCGCTGCCACTTTGCCCATCGCTGCCGGGAGACCGTCGTGCCGATTCGTGCCACCTGCCGAGAATGCGGAAAGTCCTACAACGTTCGAGATGAACTTGCTGGCAAAAAGTTTCGGTGCAAACAGTGTCAGAAACCGGTTTCCGTGCCGCAGCCCGCTGTGCTTGAAGAAGAGGAACCGGAACCCGAAGAAGATCTCTGGGGATCTGACTTCGGAAGTTTTGACGACGAAGACGATTATCTGCCGCCGCCCCCGCCGAAGAAAAAGAAGAAGAAAAGAAAGAAGCGACGATCTTCCGGAGCTGCTGCAGGCGCTTTCAAGACGGCACTCAAGACAATTGTCGGGATCATCAGCTTCCTCTTCATGTTCGGAATCGGGTTCAAGCTCGTCAGCTCGCTCGGCAATTTGCCGATTCCGGCGTTTGCGACAACCTGGGAGGAATACACCACTCCCGATGGGGCTTTGACGATGCAAATGCCCGGTACGCCCAAACGAATCACCGTCGGGCCGACTGTCGCAGCTGGCGGAGCGACCTACGGAGTTCAGAAGAGCAGCTATGCCTGCGCAGTAATCGTCGAACCGCTTCCGCCACAGATTCAGACGATGAACTTGAATGAGATCATCAGTGCACTGGAAACGGGTTTACGAATGCAGGGCGCCAGCAACCTCGAGCGGCTGACGTTTCAGGGCAAATCGGCTGTGGCATACACCATGGAGAAACGCGGAATCACAGCCCGACACATTGGATTTGTGAATGGAGCGACGGCGTACACGATCATGTATTCGAATCGGGGATCGACACCCGGAGCCGAGAAGGACAAATTCTTTAACTCTGTCCGATTGAACTGACCCGCTTGAGCGCAGAAATCAGCGATCGATTATGCGATCCTTTCAGTGTCGCGGATCGTCCGATCTCGGGAATGACTTCACATCATTGATCGTGAAGCATCATCCACCGATGCGTTTCTGGGCGTCCCCGCAGTGATCATTCTTCGTCGATCGAATTCATTCTACGAAAGAACTGCGCTCATGAGAGAAATCGTCGCAAGCCTGCTGTTCGTATCCGTGTTTCTGACTGCGACTGCCGATCGCACTCAGGCGGGTGAAAAGCACCTGTTCATCCTTTCTGGACAGTCAAACATGCAGGGACATCGACCTGATGAGGCGTTCACGCCAACGGTCGAAGAAGCGCTCGGAGCTGAGAACGTCATCGTTGTTCAGGATGCTCAGGGCGGACAGCCCATTCAAAGGTGGTACCGAAAATGGAAATCCCCAGAGGGCAAAGCGCCTGAGTCGACCGGGGATCTGTATGACCGCTTGATGAGTAAGGTCAAACCGGCCATCGAAAACGAGGAATTAGCGTCCGTCACGTTTATCTGGATGCAGGGGGAACGTGATGCCCGAATGGGATGGGGCGATGTTTATCGCGAAAGCCTGTTGGGGCTTCATCAGCAACTCGAAGAGGACCTCGGACGAGACGACATTCACTTTGTCATTGGAAGACTGAGTGACAATGACCTCGACAACAAACGTGCCCCGGACTGGACAAGAGTTCGCGACATTCAGGTCGCCGTAGCTGATTCCGACGGCGATTTCGCCTGGGTGAATACGGACGACCTCAACGACGGAGTGAACCGGGCTGGGAAACCGATCACGAACGATCTTCACTATTCCGCCGAAGGCTACAAAATTCTCGGAAAGCGATTCGCGGAAGCATCGCTGAAGTTGATTGGTCAATGACACCCAACGACGGTTGAAAAAAAACTCGGGCTGATCACGTAAGATCAGTCCGAGTAGTTGTTTTTCAACTTTGCGGAAACGAAGCGCGACCTAACTTAGGTCGCGAATGATCTCTTCGATGCTTTCCAATTGCTTTTTGTTGCTCTCCAGAGTTTCACGAACGTCGTTAACGACTTGTTCAGGAGCACGGCTGGTGAAGTTTTCGTTCGCAAGCTTGGATTCTGCACCTTTGATGTGCTTGCGGATCTCTTCAGCTTTCTTCTGTTGACGACTGAGTTCTTCCTCGGTGTCGATCAGACCTTCGAGTGGAATAAATCCGTCGGCGTCACCCAGTGAAAAGCTGGCCGCTCCTTTGGGGCGTTCCACATCGGCGCCCGCTGCCTCCAACACTGCTTTGGCGAGATTGTCGAACTGCGAGGAAACTGATTCCATGTCGTTGGCGACGTCTGCACTGGCACGCATTCGCAGTTTCACAGATGTCCCCGGTGGGATGCTGTAAACCGCGCGAACGTTACGCACAGCGACGATTGTGTCTTGGAGCCGTTCGAAACGCTTCTCCAATGCTGCATCCTGCCAGGCTGTCGGAACCTTCGGCCATGAGGCGACGATACAAGCATCAGCGACCGGGCGGACTTCGAGAACTTTGCCGCCAGCAGAATCCTCTCCGACTGGCAGTGCTCGTTCGGGGGCAATTTCTTTGAGTCGTTGCCAGAGCTCTTCACAGATGAACGGAGTGAATGGTTGTAGAAGTCTGACGAGCGAGTCGAGGACGACTAGCAAGACTCGCTGAGCGACAGCTCGTTGATCTTCGTTTCGAAGTCGCGGCTTGATCATTTCGAGATACCAGTCGCAGAACTCGTTCCATGTAAAGTCACGAGTGGCACGCGTCGCCGCATCGAACTGGTAGCGACCGAGGTATTCATCCAACTGATTGGCGACTGTGGAAAGTCGCGAGAGAATCCATCGATCTTCAAGCTGTAGTTGATCGTCCGTGACTTCGGCCGGGCTGTAAGCTGGGCCGTTGTCGCTGGCTTCGAGATTCATGATTGCGAATCGAGCGGCGTTCCAGAACTTGTTGCAGAAGTTGCGGCCGTATTCGAAACGCTCACTGACCATCTTCGCGACTGGAACATCGGGATCGGGATCATACAGCGGCGTGGTGAACTGACTTTCCTTCTTGCACTTTTTGTTCGTGCAGACCATCGTCGGTTTCGGAGCCCCCTGAGGAACGGGAAACTCTCCGTTGAGAGTGCTCGGAACAACGATAGAACTCGTCTCCAGCCGATACTGTTTCGGAGAAATCATCTCTTCACAGTGTGGGCATTCGTAGCTGATCGGCAGCCGCACATCTTGCGTTTCACCTGCAAACGAAGCGATGGTGAAACGGACAGCATCGGCGCCGTACTTTCCAATCAGGTCGACCGGATCGACTCCGTTTCCCTTCGATTTGGACATCGTCTGGCCGAAGCCGTCCAGAATCTTCGGATGAACATGCACATGTCGGAACGGAATATCGTCCATGTTGTACAGGCCGGTCAGAACCATTCGCGCGACCCACAACGTGATGATATCTCGCGACGTGATCAGAACACTGCCCGGGTAGAAGTAATCGAGAACAGCGTTTTTCTTAGCCCCGGATGACTCATCCGGGGCTAAGTTCGTCTGCTTGGCGACTTCCGATTCATCGAGCGGCGGATTGTGTTCCCGATCCGGCCAGCCGAGAGTGGCATGCGGCCACAATGCCGAAGAAAACCAGGTGTCAAGAACGTCGGGGTCTTGCTGAAGGTGATAGAAACAACCAGTGCAAAGGCGGAACGCTTCATCCTTTCCAGCTTCCGGTTGATTAGTTTCCAAATCGCTACATTGTTCGTACTCCGCAAGAGTCGTCAACGCTGCCTCAGCGTTCTTCGAACCGGCACAGATTTGAACGGATCCTGAGTTGAATTTGACCTCAAACTCATCGGGACTCACTCCATTTGCAGCCATAAAAGTCGCAAGTAGAGGGCCTGTCTCTTGTGCGACTCTAGTCGCATTCTCTGAGATTTCTCTTTCACCAACTCCACCGACTCTGAGTACTGCCGTCCAGATGGGAATGCGATGTCCCCACCACAACTGACGGCTGATGCACCAGTCCCGTTTTTCGGCCAGCCAGTCGGTGTACGTTTTGGCGTAACGAGACGGGAAGAACCGAACGCGACCATCGTCGACCGCGTCGATGGCTTTCTGAGCCAAGCCTGGCTTGCCGTCTTCGTCGTCGGTCATCCGCACGAACCACTGATCCGACAGGTACGGCTCCACCGGGGTTTTGGAGCGGTCGCTGTGCTTGAGAGGGATCTTTCGATCTTCGACGCCTTCGAAGTGACTGAGTTCGCCCATCCGTTCGATGACGTGATGACGTGCCTCAAGGCGATCCATCCCTTCCCATTCTCCTCCGTTTTCGTTGAGGGTTCCGTCCGGGTTGAGGATGTTGATCACGCCAATTTCCGGATTCCGGAGATAGCAGGCGTAGTCGTTGGGATCGTGTGCGGGCGTCACTTTGACTGCCCCGGTTCCCTTTTCTTTGTCTGCCAGAAGTGCATCAGCGATGATCGGAATCACCCGGCCATTGACAGGAATTTTGACGTGTTTCCCGATGAGTGACGTGTACCGTTCATCCGTCGGGTGCACACAGACTGCGGTGTCGCCGAGCATGGTTTCGGGGCGGGTCGTCGAATAGTGAATCAACTCACCTGTGGGATTGCCTTCGGCATCGACGACAGGGTAGTTGAACGTCCAGAAGTAGCCGTCGATCTCTTCTTCGAAGACCTCATCATCTGCAACAGCGGTTTGAAGGTGAACATCCCAGTTGACGAGTCGCTTCCCGCGATAAATGAGTCCGTCGCGAAACATCTTGAAGAATGTTCGTCGGACTGCCTTGGCACAGACTTCGTCGAGGGTGAATCGCAGCCGTCTCCAGTCACAGCTTGCTCCGAGTGACTTCTGCTGCGAGATAATGCGTTTCTCGTAAGCGTCTTTCCACCGCCAGATGCGATTAACGAGTGCCTCGCGGCCGACATCGTGCCGGGTCAGGCCTTCTTCTTCGAGCATTCGCCGCTCGACGACAGCTTGTGTTGCAATCCCAGCGTGATCGGTGCCCGGCATCCAGAGTGCTTCGAAACCCTGCATGCGTCTCCATCGTGTGATGAGATCCTGACAGGTCCCGTTCAATGCATGACCCATATGTAGCGCTCCGGTGACATTGGGGAGCGGGATCATGATCGTGTGCGAATCCTTGTCCGGTGTCGGATCGGCATTGAAGTCGCCTCGTTGTTCCCAAAACGGAAACCACGAGTTTTGAGCGGATTGGGGATCGTAAAGCTTTGGGAGTTCAGACATAGGAGTTTTTGATGGTCTTCGCGATCTCACGCAGGGCGAGACAATAAGGTGCTCAGGACAACGATTCAGCTGGCAACATGTTTACCGGCAACGAGTTCCTGCAATCGGGTGCTGGTTGATTCTTCGAAGGTGTGACCACATTGTGACTGTGGACGAGTTCCGGAACAATCATCGAGTCAAAGGAGCTTGCTAGGCGAGTTCTAAAGAGTGTCGGCACTGCAATCAACAGCACAGAAACTTGCATTCTCGGCTGTCACTCGCAAGTTCACAGACGAAACAGAGACCCGTCACGAGGAAAAACGGTTCAGAGTGTCATTCTGGCTGAGACAATGCCCATGGAAGCGCTCGCAGCAGATCCTCGGACCAACTCGGGCCATCGTGCCCTCCGGAAAAAATCTCAAAGCGGACACGGTAGCCGAATTCCTTCATTTTGTCAGCAGTTCGACGACAGCTGTCGAGTTGGCTGGTCTGCTGGTGGAGGTTGGCTGAGGAGTGATCAACATCTTCCTCTGTTTCCTGATCTCCCACGCTGATCCAGTACTTTCCGTGACGCTTGGTCGCAGGAGTGATTCGTTCGAGGAAGGCTTCGTTCTTCCACCACATCGATGGGGATTGGCAAATGGTCGCCTGGAACCAGTCAGGATAGAGCAGGCTCGCGTGAAGTGCGGCCAATCCAGACAGGCTGAGACCGACAAGAATCAGCTGTTGCGGATCGATCGACTCGTGTCGCTGGAGAATGTCCGGGATGAGATCCTGAGTGAGGAAAGCTGCGTATTCCGGGTTGCAGACGAAGTCTACACTACGAGCCGCCTGTCCATGGTTGGACACAAAAAATGTCGTGAAGTTTGGCAATGTCGAATCAAGACTGAGCTGGCGAATGCATTCGACCACGTTGACGCTTTGCAGATAGATTTCCGCATCGAGGAAGATCACCGCAGTGGAAGGCGAAGCCTGTGGGGGTGCAAGCTCCCAGATCGCTCGACCAGGGGCAATCGCGGAACTCTGAACGAAACTCTGGGAGAGTTCAGGATCGGTCATCGGATTTAATCTTGGAGCCTGTTCGCGAAGGGCGGCCAGAAGTTGGAGTCAGTAGAAATCGATTTCGGCGGGACCACGCCCATTGTGAGAAAGAGCCACGAACATCGGTCAACGTTCGCGGCTCTTTGCTGGCAGTTGCTTTTTGAAGTCTGTGAGACCGAACATTTTCGAAGGACGGAGTCACAGTTTTCAGAAGGCATGCGAACCGATTAGAACTCGGTCTTGTACTTCTGTGTCATTTCCACACGAATCTGGGCTGTGGCGTCCTGAATGTCTGCCCATGAGCTGAACCGTGTTTCTTTGGCGCCAGCTTGAGCTTGTCGGTTGAGATAGTTCTTTCTCTGCTGTGCGTATCGAGCAGAGCTGTAACTGACGCCGTATCCGTAGCCATTGCTGGTGAAACCGGAAGTGACTCCACTGGTTGCGACGCCGCCTTCGATATTGGCGTTCCCCTGTGTGACAGAAACGCTGCGAAGAGTTTCAGCGACTTTCAAGCCGTAGTTGATCAAATCGTTGTCGACGTTCAGAATTGGCAAGTTGTCGATTCTCTTTGCGTATCGCTGCATGTAAGTTCGAGGATACGAGTCACGAGCATCACGATTTGTTCGGAAAGCGTGCTCGAGGTCGTTGAGCAGTGTGTCGACCGATTGGAAATACTGCTTCGAAGCTTCCACAACTTTGTCGCCGTCGTTTTCTCCAGCAGGCTGTTGATCTTTCAACAGCGAGAAGTTTGCACTTGGGTGCTGGATGAGACTCATGATCTGACGCAAGTCAGATTTCGTCAGCTCTCCTTCGAGGCGGAGCTGATTGCCGCTCTGGTCGAGAGTCCAGTCGGACATGCTTTCGAGGCCAAGTCCGAAGTTGTTCAATGCGGTGATGACAGCGTCTTTTGCGTCGCTTCCCAGAACGGAAGGGCTGGTCCCGAAGTCGATGTGCAGCTTGCCGTGGATGGCGGTATCAACTTGGACCGTCAACGCGATTCCCTTGAGTGTTTGAATCAGCTGCTGCCACTCTGCTTCTTTCTGTGCGTTTCCTTTCACAAACTCTGACTGTGAAAGATTCTGCTTCAGTCGGAAGGGGTTGACCGCGTTTTCGAGGTCCATCACGAGAACGATTTGTGAGTCGCCCAACAGCTGATTCGCAGAGTCAAGAAGATAGGAGTTAAGGTCTCCTGTTGTCCCAGCTTTCACAGCATCTGCCCATCGACTGACTGACTGTCGGTTCGCCGGAGAGACGACTGCGAGCAGGTCGTCGGCGAAATTCAGGAAGTACGAATTGCTTGGAGACAGAACAGCTGAGACTCCTGAGATGTCATCGATCTGTCCGCCTTCAGAGCGGGCAATCGAACGGCTGCTGATTGGTTCACTCAAACTCATCACGGCGATTTCCCAGTTCTGTCGGAAATCGGCGTCTGGGTTAATTTGCGAAGCGAGGATGAACAGGTCGCTTTCTGGTGGCATCAAAAACGGAGAGTTCACATATGCAGCTTCGTTCGCTGCTTCCCAGTTTTCCTGTTTTCCGAGCGGGCTGTTTCGCAGTCGGTCTGCATCCACAGCGATGATAGAGTTCGTACTCTCAGGCAACTTGCTCAGCAGAGAAGTCAGATTCTGTTCCGCCGACAATTCGCGATTTGCAGCGAAGGAGAAGACTGCTACTGAGGTAATAGTGAGAAGTAATTGAGCATTCCTTGCAAGCGCATTCCTGTTCAAGTGCAACTTGATCATCGTCTCTCTCTTAAGATGTGAAGTAGAGCTGGGGATATGGAAATGATCACTCGAATCACAGCGATTGTACCGTGAGGGTACAGGA
The DNA here is from genome assembly GCF_040717535.1 of Thalassoglobus sp. JC818. Lineage (NCBI taxonomy): Bacteria > Pseudomonadati > Planctomycetota > Planctomycetia > Planctomycetales > Planctomycetaceae > Thalassoglobus > Thalassoglobus sp. JC818. The sequence goes on along the minus strand of NZ_JBFEFI010000001.1, from coordinate 1,225,447 downwards.
CTCAGCGACGAATCTCCAGCGACGCCCATGAAGACGACAGACATTCTTTTCGAGACAGATCGAACCACGGCGGGAGAGAGAAACGAAGAGTCTCACGGTGAGAAACCGCGGCTGCTTCCCAACAGACACCAACATCTAGACATCAGAAATGAGATGACATTCTGCGGATGTGGTGGGAGTCAGTCTCGGTCAGGTCGCGTCATCGCCTCAGTGGAGTTAATGACCTGCCCGGCGTGATGTCTAAGCTCGCCCAAGTGACATTGAGCAATGCATGACTCGTGCGAAGAGAAGAGAGTCGGGAAGAATTGGCCGCGCGGCAGAGCGCTGGAGAGTTTGTCCGCACTGGATGAATGGTGAAAACCTGCGGCCATGTAGCCTCGCCAGCCTAGTGAATGACTGGCTGAGGCCGTTGGATACACGATGACCGAAGCTTCACTCTCGCGGAAACAAACGTGAGTTTGAAGCAAGGAGGACGAACCGGTTGCCCGCGATGATTGAGACCCGTCTCACGAGCAGATTTCACTCGCCGAATAGGCTCGATCTGGATTTCGTCCCGATTGCCCGCGTGAATTCGCACTGACAGTTCCATGATGCTCTGAAAAGCAAAACGAAAGTTGTTCTGGCGAACCGCTTTGCGGGCAGGAACAGCTTTGGCTGGCGTTTTAGATCACGCCGCCGTGTGTTCGGTATGGGGTGCCGGTGTCTGGCATATCAAGAAACCAGATTCGTTCCCAGATGTTTGGAATGTGGCGATAGTTTTCTGATTGATAAATCAGTTGTTTCGTTCTGACGTCGGGAGTGGCACTCCAGATCGGAACGACGCAGCCGGACGATGCCGTCAAAGTGGCCGTTAAAGCAAGAAGCAGCAATAGTTTCCGCATCGGTATCCTCCTTGACTCCGCATGACTCATCTTGAGGCTTCGGGGAGTGTCAATTGTCGTCACCGAACTCCGGTGAGGGGGAGGTGGCGACAATCCTGTCATCGTCATCGGGAATTGGCAGCGTTCATTCTGCCACTATCAATCGATTTCCCATTAACTCAGGATCGTCGCAACGATGCTGAAGTTAACCTCCGGGTGGAGGATAGGAATTCGAAGGTTGAGTATGTGTTGGTGAGTTCGTGGGTTGTGAATTCTCAGTCGGTGAAATTGGAGGAGCCTGCGGTGCAGGCGGAGGATTCAGTTGAGGCTGTTGTGGGGCACTTTGCTCAGCTGCGGAATTCTGTGGATCAGAACTCTGTTGTGCAGCTTGAGCCGATTGTTCCTGGAGCAACAGGACTCTTTCCTCCATCTCCTTTCCCGGTTTGAATGTCACGACAAACTTCTCGGGAACATCCACTCGCTCGCCGGATCGAGGGTTTCGTGCCTTTCTTGCGGCACGCTTTTTCACCTCAAACACTCCGAAGTTACGCAGTTCGATGCGTCCCTCCGTGACGAGAGTGTCGATGATCGCTTCGAAAGTCTTCTGAACGATCTCTTTAGTTTTCAGTTGAGTCAGACCACACTCTTCAGAGATTGTCTTGACGATTTCTTTTTTTGTCACGACTCTCCACTCCCGGCTGACCGATGACGCTCATCGCTGGGCTATACAGGTTGATAATGACTCAACTGTATGTGCAACAGCAACTTACTGTCAAGGCGACGTTCTGGAAGTGAGTGTGAACAAACCCTTGAAATGGAATCCGTTCAGACACACACTTGTGATCGTCATCGTCCCATCGATACATGAGTTCAATCCGTGAAAATCCGCAAACTTTGCCCGGAATCCCAAGGTTTGCACTTTATTCAAGACCTGGAGTCAACCTGACATGAGTCACCGAGAATTACACGACGGACGCGAAGATGGACTCAAGCCACTGGAGTCATTGGATTTAGGGAATGTTGACAGCTTTGCCTCACTTCTGCGAGGAATGTCAAAAACAGCCTTTGCAGGTCGACAGCTCGGTCATGCCCTCGACATCTTTCTGGAAATGGCTCGCGATCCAGACTGTGTCGTTGTGATGACACTCTCGGGAGCAATGACGGTCGCCAAGATGGGGACAGTCATTTGTGAGATGATCGATCGAGGTCTCGTCGACGCTGTCGTTTCGACCGGAGCATTGATGGCGCATGGCCTTACGGAGTCGATCGGGCTGAGTCACTACGAGTACGATCCGACGAAAAACGACACTGTGCTCTTTGAGCAAGGCTACAACAGGGTTTACGACACTCTGGAGATGGAAGCCAACCTGAACGATGTCGAACGACTTGTGCGTGCAGTTTTGACTGAAACGCCTCCGCCTGAAGGCTGCTGGTCGTCAGCTCGGCTTTGTCGAGAACTCGGGCGAAAGCTCGATACACTCGGTGAGGGCCGCGGAATCCTGCGGAGTGCATTCCAGAAGGAGGTCCCCGTCTTCATTCCTGCTTTCACCGACAGCGAAGTCGGGCTGGATGTGTCAACTTGGGCGATGCGGAAAGCTCTCGGTGATCGAGATCCATCGCAGCTGACCCACGAAGAAGCATTCGATTCCGTTCCGATGTTCAATCCGTTTCTCGATCTGCAGGAGTACGCACGACTCGCCGGAACTGCCAAGCGACTCGGGATCTTTACAATCGGCGGAGGAGTCCCTCGCAACTGGGCCCAACAAGTCGCTCCGTACGTCGATATCACGAACGATCGAGTCGGCACAAAGTTCGCGCCTCCGCGATTCCGCTACGCGATCCGAATCTGTCCGGAGCCCGTCCACTGGGGAGGCCTGTCGGGCTGCACTTACACTGAAGGTGTGAGTTGGGGCAAGTTCTTGCCTCCGTCCGAGGGAGGCAGATTCGCCGAAGTGCATTGCGACGCCACTTCAGTCTGGCCGCTGCTCATGAAAGCTGTCTTTGAAGAACTCGACGCTTCGAGCTAATGCACATTCACTCTGAGCATTCAGCGACTCTGTCGAGTGAACATTGAGGTGATCGAAAGGAATCGAATTCAACCAAGTGTTGGAGTCGAGGCTGCGGTCGTTGAATTCGTTCGATCGACAGAAGGCGTCCGACTGGCCAGTTCCTCGGAAATCGTTCCGAGGATTAGATCCAGCGGAATATCAGTGCTTCGCCGCATTTCCGATGTCAACTTGGGGCATTTCTCCGCAAGCAGATCATCTTTGATCAGAAAGCGTTGGAAGAAGAACGTCAGTACGGTGCACAGGTACCGACGGCCCATCTCTTGAAGCCTGAGATTCGATGAGCCCCAGGTCCGTCCGTACCAGCGAATGGGAATCTGGGTAATACGGTATTCTCGAATCAAGGCAGACAGCGAGAGTTCCAGCGTAATGTTGAAGTGGCTGGCGCGATACGGTCCGCAATCGCGGATCACCGAAATGTGATAAGCCTTGAATGCGTTCGTCAGGTCATTGAACTTCGTTCGAAACAGAATTCGAATGCAGGTGTTGACGATGCGATTCACGATGAGTTTGAATCGCGGGTACTTGTCGACCGAGGCACCCTTGATGAACCGAGATCCAAAGACGCAGTCGTAGCCTTCTTCGATTTTTCGATAGTAAGCAATGACGTCTTCCGGATCGTCCGAGAGATCGGCCATATAGACAACCACAACTTCCCCCGTCACAGCATCGATTCCAGATCTGACCGCCCGTCCGAAACCTCCCGGTGGAGTTCGGTTCACTAAACGGATATTGCGATCCAAAAGCATCGCATCCTGAACAACGTTAGGAGTTCCGTCGGTGCTGTTATCGTTGACGACAACGATTTCGTATTCGAGCTGATGTTTGTCACGGACGACCGCCTGCAATTCTTCGAGGCATCGACCGATGTTCTGTTCCTCGTTGTAGGCCGGAATGACGATGGAGAGTTTCATGTCGAAAACTGCTGGAGTGATTTGCTCTTCTCTGGGTGTTCGCGAGCGAGCTCGTTTGAGTGTCGAAAATGTTTGAACGATTCAGTGATCAACCGACGCTGACAATCGCCGCTTCGCAGATCTCCTCGATAATGTCATCAATCGAGTATTGTTGCTTCCAGTTGGGGTAATCGTTTTGAAATCGTCGCGTGTCGGAGATGTACCAGATGTGGTCGCCAATCCGGTTGTCGTCCGAGTAAACGAAGTTCATCTTGCGATCGACGATCTCTTCACACTTCTGAATTGCTTCCAACATGGAACAGTTACTGAAGCGTCCCCCACCAGCATTGTAAACGGCACCTGGAATCGGATTCTGATGGTATTCCCAGAACATCTTCACGAGATCGAGCGAGTGAATGTTGTCCCGAACCTGTTTTCCGTTGTAGCCGAAAATGGTGTACTGCTTGCCTGTCAGGCAACACTTGGCGAGATAGGAAAGGAAGCCATGAAGTTGCGTTCCGGAATGTCCCGGTCCCGTCAGACAACCTCCGCGAAAGCACACTGTGTTCATTCCAAAGTAGCGGCCATACTCCTGCACTAAGGAATCAGCTGCGAGTTTGGAGACCCCGAAGAGTGAGTGTTTGGTCTGATCGACGGACATGCTCTCGTCGATTCCATGTGCAAAAAACGGATGGGCTTCTTCAATCTCCCAGCGTGTATCCAACTCTCTCAGCGGCAACCGATTCGGAGTGTCTCCGTACACTTTGTTCGTTGAGGTAAATACAAACGATGCTTGTGGAGCATATTCACGCACGAGTTCGAGCAGAGTGAGCGTACCCGTTGCGTTCACCGAGAAATCGGTCATCGGGTCGCTGGCTGCCCAGTCGTGAGAAGGTTGAGCAGCGGTATGAATCACAACTTCGATGTCGGTTCCGAAGTCGGCAAAAATCGGCCTGAGTCGATCAGCATGGCGGATGTCGACATCGTGATGCTCATAGCCTGGAATCTCTTCTTCGAGACGTTTTCTACTCCAGTCCGTGGAGGCATCTTCCCCGAAAAACTCTTTGCGAAGGTTGTTGTCGATTCCGACAACCTGAAATCCTTGATCGGCGAAAAAGCGAACCGCTTCCGCCCCAATCAATCCGGCAGATCCAGTGATCACTGCAATACGCGCCATGATGACTCCGTCAACGCATCTCAGTCACATCCATAAATGCTGCTTCGAGTAACATTCATGAAGTGGTTGTTCGTCAAGCTGACTGCATCGACAGTCGTTCAACCATACGTCGCGCTTTTCCAGGATGCAAATTGTCGATCAATCCGGTTTGTCGACTTTCAGACTCAAAGCCGCAAAACCGTCACAACTGTTAAAGCGTGATGCCTGCGCACGACTGGAGCACCCCAGCGTTGCAGATGAATCTGCGGTTTAAAGCATGAAACGCATAGTCGATGTCATCGGTGAGCGAACTGGCGCCGACGGTGCTGATTTCGTGGGCGTCGTTGTGAGCGCGGTTGGTGGTTGCTGCGTTGACCGTCGGGGAGTTCCAGTCCCCCAACCAGCGACAGGCTCCACTGTTCATCGAGCGTTCCGGACCCCTCGTTGCGGTCAGCGGTCATCATCGTACCCAGCTGTGAAGATGTAGTCGTCCATGTCACCCGAAGCATCGAACGTCTCCAGATGTTCAACTGCCGCCTTCGACCTTCTTCCTCTCTCACCGGTCGGCGGTTTCAGTTGCCTGTTGCTGTCGTACGCATCATCGATCGACAACTCGGGATATCCGGTGATCCCGATTGTGTCGAGCAGGTTTTCGCCAGAGATGTACGTGCGGTCACTCACGAGACCGTTTCCGTGTGTGCGGGAGGGTTCCCGGTTTCCATCATCATATGTGAATGATGCAGTTGTCTACTTCTTGGAATGGTCTTCTAGCATCTCGTCGATTTCACGTTTTGTACTCGGTTGCCAAACCAATTCTCTGCGGTTGGACGAGGCATTCAAGAAATCATCTTCAACGCCCCAAATCGCAGCCCACGCTGACAATGGCTTTTTCAAGTATGTGTGGTCGTACATCCAATTGACTGGAAAATAAATGATCCATTGTGGACCTGACAGGCTAGCGTAGGGATTAGGAGATCTTACAGCGGAATAGAGAGGCGCATAAGATAAGCAATACATCACAAATAAATGTAGGAACGTAACGAATACTAAGGCAGCGATATGCCATCGCGAAGGTGCAATTGTCATTTGCCAGTCATCCAAACCGGAAGCGGAGGTCTAGGTGAATTCGCAGTCATGAACGCAGCGTGGCCCGTCCGAGATCGAGTCAACAGTCGCGTCATTGTTGTAGGAGATTGTTTCACTCACGGAATTACCGAACGTCTGACCGGTGAGTCTACCGGAATCATTATACGTTCTGGTCAGGTGAGTCGTCATCCCCTCTTCGATGGCAGCAACCCCCGTGCCGCCGGGATACGTGATCTCGAGCGTGGAGCTGGCCGTGCCGTATTCCAGCGGCAATGATGGGTTTGGTCCTGTTTACTTCATTGACTTCTCGGCGACGAAAATCCATTGACCTTGCCAACTCAGCCTATGCAACTGCAACCGTTCAAACCAGCACAACCTGCTAAGATCGGAAGGAAAGTTGGATGATGAATGCCCAACCTGCATCAGCTTCGCCCGACTGCCTATGCCCTCCTCAATTTCTGCGTTTCCGACCTTTCGGGCTCTGCTAGAATTTTCAACTTGAAATCAGTTGCCCAAAGCTCTATTGCCCCACTTGGAGTAGCGAACTCGATTTCCCACAGGTAGCACTCGGTCTCGTTTGGATTTCGTTTATGATCTCGCCTGTGAATATCTTGAATCTGGCATTCCATTGCTAGATTGCTCCAGTCAAGCGAGACCTTAACTTCAGTGGAATACTCAAAACGGATTTCGGCTGGTGCGACCACAAACTCGAAGCTCCCCCTTTTTTCAATCCACTGCAGGATGTAATCCAAGTCGAGAATGAGAGCATAGGCCGAGCTATCCCACCTGATTCCGTAGACATGACAGTCATGGAATCCAAGCGTTTCGAAATCTGCAACCGAGTAAACAGACTTTGCATTTGGCAAGTTCATATTAGTTCCCGCAGGGTGGCCAGGGTGCCATGCCCTCGCTGGCGTGGGCATACCATTTGTGTTGGCAAGCGATTGAATCAAATGATGTCCACACATCGTCTGGAAAGGCTGAGTGGCACGGTTGATGTTTTCTGAGAACATTGCTCTCCAAAGGTCATTGGTAAGCAGGTCATTCGTCGATAACAGGAGAAGGTCAGCTCGCGCAAATGCCCAGCTTCGTGAAAGTGCTTGATCCGTTTTCGGTGAGGAGTCTGCATCAAACCATCGTACGTCCATCAAACACTGCTGGACAAGCCAGCCGTGACACCCAGCGAGCTACGATGTGCCCAATCCAAGCAAAGGGACTCACTATTCGGGCCACTCAGCGTTTCACTCACGGAATTGCCGAACGTCTGGTCGGTGAATCTTCCAGAATCATTATACGCTCTGATCAGGTGAGTCGTTATTCCCTCTTCGATCGTATCGATCAACCCCCGTGAATTGTTCGTCTTGGTAATGACTGTGAAATCTGGATGGGTGATCGTGAATCAATCATCGTCAGGCTCAGCCTGACCTTCCTTGCTACGCCACTTATTCTGTCAGACGCCCAACTTCTCCTGATTGAGCCCTTTGCGCGGAATCCAAATCCCCCTCCCGTAAGAATCGCAAAAATTTACACCAGAACTCGGCGGATCGATCAGGGTCATCTCGGATCGACATCACAAGTATCTGCTCTCGCCCGCCGTCGTACATCTTTCTATAGAAGCCGTTTCCGGGACCGTGTCTCGTGCCTCCGATTCGTCGACTCTGGTAGGCAAAGAGCCATTCGTCACGCACACTGGGAGATAAGCATGTTACCCCTGCATTCTCCAATGCTTTCGAGAGCTGCGTTTCTTGAAATGTAGTAACCTTGGGACCTAATTGGATGTTCAGCAATGGAATCTCGCGATAGACACAACGCTTGACTGACAAAGTCTCTGTCGACAAGTACACATCAGCAACGATGATGCGTTGATTCATCCAAATCAAGCCGCATACCGCCAATGTGACGATCAATGAAGCAACTGCAAATACAGGCAATTTCATCTATTTGCGCCTTTCGCAGGGCCACACAGCGGAGAGCAGACCGGTGATCGACTCTTGAGTGCGTTCATGTTGGCATCGTAACTGTAGTCGAACGTTCCTCCCGGACTCCAGATCGAGTCAACAGTCCCGACATTGATATAGGAGATCGTTTCGCTCACGGAATTGCCGAACGTCTGACCGGTGAGACTTCCAGCATCATTGTACGTTGTGGTCAAGTGAGTGGTCATCCCCTCTTCGATCTTGTTGAGCAGTCCACGCAAGTTATTCGTCTTCGTGATCACCGTCGAATCGAGACATTTGCCTCTCGTTCGGATCCCTCACCTGAATCGCTCTTACGCACATTCTCAATAGAATCCCAAAGGCGTGATACATCTCTGCTTACAGATTCGATGTAATGCGGATCGTTTGGCTGTATCAGCTTTGTCAGAGAATCGATTTTTGCGACATCTCGTATGTCGGATATACCATATTCGATCTGAACACGATCAAGAACTGACTCAGCATTGCGAGGCCAATCAAAATCAGACCACCTTCCTTCCACAACTATCGAGGCGTTCAGCAATTCGTTTTCAGACTTCGGCCAATGTTCATGTGTCTCAATAAAATTCGAAAAGGCCATAGACACAGTGCGAAACGCTTGCGTGTTTCGTTCCGCTTCTCCATGATGGTAGAAGAGATATATTACATAAGCGATAAGTACGCCAAAGAAACTAAGTGCAAACACGACAAGTCTTGCTTGACGTTCACGCATTCCGGTTTTCATGCAACAGTATCCATTGAAGTTTCTTGTGCTACAGAATTCCGCTGAACCCAGTAAGGCAGCATCTTCGAGACGAATTCTCCACATCGTGTTGGCAATTGTTTGTGGCTACATTGTACTCGCCTGGATCTGGGCGTGACCTCAAGCAGTCCAAAATCGGGCTGTAGGTAGCATCACGACAGGATGTTCCAATTGAGTCACCATATGTCAGCGATCCGTGCCCGATTTGATGTAATAGGATATCCTTCTTCTTAATTTTCGTCGTTTGGACTTCAGGGCCACCCAGCGGACCCTACCTTGCTGAATCCTCAGAACCCTTTGAGTTTCTGAACTCGAAAAGCAAATACAGCATCGACTCGAAATGAAACTCTGAATTCAGCTGTGGCTGGCAAATTACTCCCCCACGATAAGGAATATCCAAAGAGTTCAAGCTGGACGATATCGATTGCGGTAATCCAACAAACGCCCCTCCCTCAAATCCAAGATAGGAAACGACTTCTCCATGTTTGGGTGCGATTTCCAAGAGTAGAGAGGCATCGTTCGCAACGTTTTTCGGTCGTAGAATGGGCTCGGATGACTTCTCTGCGGAGAAATCGTCGCCAGAGTAATAGGCCGATATTTTGCAACTCGGATACTTAATTGGGACTGAAAGGCGACTACTGTTGATGGAATCAATGATGAGCCAGATTCTACCGCGGTTGTCTACATTCCATTTTCCATCGATTCGAAATGCTTCGCCCAATTTGAGATTTGCAACAGCAGTCAAAGGGCCTTTCAACTGGTCCTCCATCGCATCGATTGAATGAGCACTTTGTACTTCAAATTGTTGGTCATATGACAATGCATGCGTGATGACGTAACACAGGACCAAAATGCTGCCCAGAAAACACACTCGATTCACTCTTGACCACATTTCTTGCATCGAGAATCCCATGTCATGTTAGAGTTTCCGTTTCGTAGTCGAGGATTCTTGCAGAGAGTAAGCTGCTGTGCACTGCCATTCGGTCCGGGCTCTGTATTCCAATCGACAGGAGGTGTTGGATTCTACCAGACGTCGGAGGAGTTCCCTAATCCGCTTGGAAGGGTTCGAAAAACGATGATGCATGGCCAACTGGAATTCACATGAAACGCTCGCTTTCACTGGAAGGGTAGCTGAGTCGCTTGTTGCATTTTCCATAGATTGCTCTTTGGAAGAACGAAACCCAATCGAGTTTGCCTGCTAAGGATATCAAATGAGGTACTTCAAGCCAGAATTAATTCTAGGGGACGATTATGAGAGGATCAATCGCGCGTTTGACAGTGCAAACGAATCGTATCTTCGACACCAACAGTCAGAATCGCACCGCTGGTCACGCGTCACCAGAGATTTTGTCGACACAATTGAAAGACGTGTTGAACTTCACGATTCGTCCATTGAATCGATATCGATTGATATCGTGCGTGCAATCACAGAGATACGCGGAGGTTTCGGATCGATTTTGTTGAAGCAAGTGGTTTTCTTCAAATGCGATAGTGAGATTGATCCCGATTTGGATGATGGCGTGAAGTGGCTTTATCAGGAAGTCGTCGCTCCTCTAGAGCGAAGACTTCGTTCCGACGGATTTGTGGAGTTTAACGTTCTCACGGAGTATGGAGAACTATCAATAACGGCAAGAGATGTGACTTACAGGAAGGAGTGAATGGCGAGTTGGACTGGCCGTGACCAGGGCTTTGAAGTTTGTTGAATGTATTTGTCCGGAGTTGTTGGTCGTGTCGAGCTGGTGTTCGCGAGAGATGTACGTCCAGTTGTTCACCGGTCTGTCCCCATGCGTCCGCGAGGATCCCTGGTTCCGATTGTCATTCGTGAACATGCATTGGAGGCTACTTTTCCTGTTCAATCACTCCTTCGCCGTAATTCTCGCGTAACCAAGTTTCTACGGTCTCTTTGTGCTCCTTGCGAGGTTCTGTGAATTGCGCCATCAAGTTTGAACCATCGCTGTTGGAATGTCCAATTCGAAAATACCATCGATCATTGACTTCGAACGCTGCGACAAACCAAATCCACAAAGAGGTTTGCAACGGATCTCCAGTAAAATCTTTCGCAACAATGGGCGAAGCTCCAACAATGTCTCCGATGATTCCATCTGGGCCTTGAACTATCAAAACCTCGACGATATCGGATGACGGCAACTGGCGATAAAGCCTTTGATTATAGAAGAAAAACTCAGCCGTGATTTGGCCAGAACGAATCGCGCTTTCCTTCGTCTCGCATATTTCAAGTCCTGGCAAGGGAAACCAAGCAACCTCTTTAAGGTCTGGTTTGAGCACCAATTGATTCGGCCACTGAGTTTCAAAAAAATCCACTTGCAGAGGAGGCGTTGTTGAATCGCCAACTTGCGATTTCTCGTCAGCGACGATGCGGAATTGCACACGGGTGACGATGGAAAACGAGATGGCAGCAACGAGGACTCGAACATGTGTCATGTAGTCTTCCTGCCTAAGGATCATCGAGATTCCAATTGAGGAAAAGGCCTTAGCTGAGGGAGTGTGCCCTCGCTTGCGTGAACATGCTTTTTGTGTTGGTAGACGATTGAATCAAATGATGTCCACACATCGTCTGGAATGCATGTGTCGTACGATATGGAAGTGGCGCCGACTTTCTGTACTTCTCGGGTTACCGTCGAATGCCGAGACTATCAACGAAAGGGACGTTACGTCTGGGCATTTCCGGGCAACTTCATCTGGGCAGGGTGAATTTTGGAACAACGATTGGGAGCATGGCGCCCTAGCCTAAGGACGGGGTTCGACCGGAATCACTTCGGCGTCTTCTTCACAACAGAACTCCATTGACCTCGCCAACCCAGCCTACGTCACTTGATTCACGACCGAAGCGATGATCAGCCTCGTGGGAAGTTGGTGAAGTGCAATCAACTGACCAGCGAATCAACATTGTCAGACATAGCTTGGCCGACCTCGCTTCATGGTTCCGGAGTATCTTTACAACTGAACTTGTCAAACTCAACTTTCCATCTCTGAAGTAATGCGGTGATCTCTTGTTTTTCCAGATCAACGATTTGATGATTTCGAGTGCATTTGAGAATCTTCAGTTCGTTTAAATATGTTCCGTATTCGCCAACATCGCGACTTTGCTGTGAATAACGCATGTGTTCTAGTATCGCTCCTGCTGCTTCGTACTGCCGGTGATACAAGAGGCGAGCGCATTCGATCTCGTGAATGAAGATGTCAGACAGTGGAAGCCTAAGCGATTGCTTGCGTGGCGAATGAAAGTTCGGGAGAAAATCTTCTCGAACTTTCGCTTGCCTAGTTGAGTGTTTAATCCACAGCAACCAATGCATTGCAACGACGTTTTCGGGGCAAACCCTCAGAGACTTTTTGAGCAGTCGTGCAGAGCTTCGCACGTCGAACAGAAAGTAGTTGCAGACTGCTTCCAGCGCCAAATCGTCAGCTTGGTTTAGTCTTGCCGCTTCAACGAACTTTATTCTTCGGCGTAAGCAATACCTCATAGCCTCCAGGTAAAACTTTGCATCACGAACTTTCCCTTTATGCAAGCTTGCAATCACATTCTGCTTGCAGAAGGCATAGACATCTTCGTCGGAGCATGAATTCGACCATGATCTAAGGAAAAATTTCATTCCATTCCACAGATCGGCGATCAGTTCCATTTCCAGTCGACCGTATTGCCTTTTGCACGTGAACCGATTTGACGTTCGGAGCTTAATGACATGTTCCCTAGGAACTGGTCTACCTGTGATGAGAGTCTCGAGGACCTTTCAAGACCGACTAACGGTAGTGTACATGCTGGTGAGTTGAGCAAAAACGTAGAAGAGAAGGTCGTGATGTTCGTACCGCGTGACGATGCAGGGTTTTCAATTGCGATGGCTAACCGTCTGCTCATTGTCTGTGGGGATGCGAACATATACGGCAAGCGGGCAGACGTCGCCGTAGCAGGCGGTTGCTTTCAATTCCCAGCCTGGAATGTTTTGTCGGTCGTGGAATTCGTCGGTGAACAGGTGAGAGAAAACCCAGATTCGCTCACAGTCAGCGGGGACTGATTCGAGTTGTAAACCGGTTTCAAGGACAGTGTCTCGCGGCACTGCTGGAAGGGCGAGAACGGACCAGTCGGGGCTGACGTAGCGGCGAAACCACAACCGATCGAAGTGATTCTCGCCGGACCAGATGTCGACGCCTTGCTCAAGAAATCGATCTCCTGGTTGCCAGTTCGTTCGCAGTTCGGAAGCGACTTGGTGACAGTCTGTGCCGTGAACTTGCAATGCGTATTGAGATCCTACGAGGGCATACAACAAGCCAGCCGCGGCAGCGACTCGTGCGGCGGTCCGATTCGCAAATCTCCACAGAAAAAACGCGATAAGTGGGAGGTGAATCCAAGAGCCCGCGAGCATGTATCGAGGCCACATCGCGGACTGTCCGATCCAGGAATGTAGCTGTCCCGCTCCAAAGCCTGCCAGAAGAAACCCAACAGCGATACAGCCAAACCAGTCATTGAGTGGCTTGTTCGCTGTTCTGACTTCGTCTGATTTCAAAGGGTCGACTTCTACTTCTTCTGAGCCTCTTGACTGGATGACGATGCCAAGGAAGACGGCTGCCGCAGCATAGAGAAGCAGAAATGTGGGCCAATAAGTTGTGAAGACCGAGAATGTCAAATAGGAGAAGAAGAGCGACGAAACAGGCAGAAAATAGCTGTCGAAGTCTTCAATCGGCTTGATGGAAAACGTGCTCTCAATGCGAACGTAATAGGCAGCGAGCGGAACGACGGGCAGGGTCAACGCTGCAATGAGAGCGTTCAACGTCAGCCAGGATTTGATCGAAACCACTCGTTTCAGCAGCAGAATTCCCCAGATCAGTTGATCGACGAGCAATACGTTGATGCCGAAGAAGTGCGTCCAGGGAAGCAGAATGCCGGACACCACGAACAAGCATTTCCAGCTTAGACGATCCGACTCCAGCATCCCCATCCATGCGAGGCAGTGCAAACTCGAGAAGAACGCCAGGGCTGCATAAGGAAGGCATTGGAATCCTTGCGTTAACCAAACCGGACTGAGGGCCATCGCCGGCAAGAGCAGGGCGATCAGCCAGCGGTCGGGGACCAGCCTGCTCAAAATGGCATTCCACACAAAGACTGTTGCGACAGCCATCGCAACGCTCGGAAGTCTCAAGAGCCAGTCAGGGGACTCTCCATCGGCAAACAGGCTGACGAGAAGTCTCACAAACGGAGGATGTGATGACCCGACAGCGAACAGCCCGTCCGAAGCTCCCAGATCAATAGCATGCACAAACAGCAACTCATCCCCGAGCAACCCCGTTTGCCAAACGCGCAGCCCCAATAGAACGAGGACACCTAAAGAGGTGATCGTCGGTATCAGATATTGGGAGCGGCTGCTGGTCGCTTCAGGTGTTCGTGAACTGGTCAATGCGTTTTCGGTCTCTCGTTGAGATTCAGTGACCGAATATCAATCTGACAGCTTGTGAAGAGGCCGAATTGAGATTCATGTGGTCTATTTAAGAATAGAACACAAGAACGACAGGCGCGTGTTTCGCTACGAACTCAATTTCGCACGCTTGTCTTGTAGTCAGGCCCTACCAATTACAGCGATTCTTCAGCCAACTGAGCCGCGATTATCCCATGAGGGACGTACCGATTTGGTAGGTGAGCAGTGCGGCGATGTAGGCCAGGCCGGTCATGTAGACGAACGTGAATATCGGCCATCGCCAGCTGTTGGTTTCGCGTCGAATGACCATCAGCGTTGCTCCGCACTGAGCGCAGAGGGCGAAGAAGACCATGATAGACAGGGCGACCGGTACGGTGAAGAGTGGTCGGCCATCGGGCCAGGTTGCATTTGAGAGAGCATCTTTGAGGCTGGGATCTTCTTCGTCGACTTCGCCGCCGAGACTGAAAATCGTTCCCATCGTTGAAATGATCACTTCGCGGGCTGGGAAGGATGCGACTGCTCCGATGCCAATTCGCCAGTCCCAACCGAGTGGTTTGACGACAGGTTCGATGGCTTTCCCCATCCGGCCGAGATAGCTCTCTCGAATCAACGCTCCTGAGACGTCATCGTACTCGGCAGAGAGTTTGTCGATCTCTTCAGCATTCTCTTCCGGTGACGCTTGCAGCGTTTCGATTTGCTGAGCGAGTTGATGCTGGGTTGTGTGGTCACCTGGGAAATAGCCGAGTGCCCAAACGACAACAGTCACTGCAAAAATGAGTGTTCCTGCCCGCACGACGAATGCTTTGGAGCGATCATAGACTCGATCGAAGACAATTTTGGGAGATGGCCATTTGTACGGTGGAAGTTCCATGACGAATGGTGGAGTCTCGCCTTTGAAGAGCGTCTTCTTGAAGAGCCAGGCGATCGGAATAGCGAGCACGGCGCCGATGGCGTACATCGAAAACAAGACTGTTCCCCGCAGGCTCAGGAACCCGAACAGGAGGCTCGCCGGGATGAAGGTGTAGATCATCAGCATGTAGACCGGAAGCCGCGCGGAACAGCTCATTAGTGGGGCGATGAGCATGGTGACCATGCGGTCGCGGCGATTCTCAATGACGCGAGTCGCCATGACTCCGGGGATGGCGCACGCGAAGGACGACATCAGCGGAAGAAACGATTTTCCGCTGAGACCAACTTTGGTCATCAGCTTATCCATCAGGAAAGCTGCACGGGCCATGTAGCCGCAGTCTTCCAGAATCGAAATGAATGCAAACAGCATGACGATCTGCGGAAGAAAGATGATGACCGATCCGACGCCGGCGATGATTCCGTCGACGAGGAGGCTTCGCAGCGTTCCTGGTCCCATCATGCCGCCAACGATTTCGTTGGCTCCGTTCTGAAGTCCTTCGACCATTTCCATGAATGGGCCGGACCATGTGTAAATGGCTTGGAAAATTAAAAGCATGATCAACGCAAACACGATCATGCCGGTGACCTTGTGGGTCAGAATCTTGTCGATGCGATCACTGGCGCTGAGGCGGTGGTCAGTTTCTGATCGTGTGAAGACGCCGTCGAGTTGTTGACGAATCCAGTCATACCGCAGCTTGGTTTCAATCGCTGGAATCCGGTGGCCGCTGGCGGCAAGGCGTCCTCTTGCTTCTTCGAGGTAAGCCTTGAGTTTGGACTGGTCAGCCTGCGAGGCTGCATCTTCGCTCGCTCCACGAATATCGAGCAGCATTCGCTCTCGAAGAAAAAGATGTGTTGCCGGTTCTCCGTTTGAAACGAGCCATTCATCGAGTTTTTGTGCTTCGTCGTAGAATTCTGCCGGGAAAAGCCGGACGGCCTTCGTTCCTGGATTCTCGACGGCTTGCAGCACGGCAGCTGTGACGCCTTCAATTCCTTCCCGCCGATGTGCGGATGTGGTCACGACCGGCACGCCGAGACGCTCAGAGAGTTGTTCGACGTCAATCTGAACTCCGCGACTGTTGGCGACATCCCACATATTCAGGACGAGGACAGTCGGCAGGTTGAGATCTCGAATTTGACTGAAGAGATAGAGGTTTCGCTCGAGATTCGATGCATCAACAATGCAGACGACCGCGTCGGGAGCGGTGACTTCTTTCTTCCGCCCGAGAAGAACGTCGACGGAGACCATTTCGTCGTCGGAGCGAGGAGAGAGGCTGTAAGTTCCCGGTAAGTCGATGAGGGTAATGTTTCGGTCACCGAAGCGGTACTTTCCGACCTTCTTTTCGACGGTCACTCCTGGAAAGTTTCCCACACGAGCTTTGCCGCCACAAAGGCTGTTGAACAGTGTGCTCTTGCCGGTGTTGGGATTTCCAATCAACGCGACTGTGAGTGTTTGTGCTGAAGTCGCGGCTTGAACCGTCTCTTGCATGATCGAATCGGAGGGCAAATGGAGGAGTGGTCGTCAGGGGAGGAATTCAAAGGTGGCTGTTTACTCAGAAGATTCGACTTGAACTCGATTGGCTTCTGATTTTCGAAGAGAGATACGATAGCCACGGATCGAATACTCAACAGGATCACCCAGTGGGGCAAAACCGAGTACGGTGATCTCTTCTCCTTCAGTCAGCCCCATTTCCATCAATCGCACTGAGATCGAGTCATCGCCAACCACGTCGACGATTCGTGCTTGTTGCCCAATTGACTTGAGTTCATCGAGTCTCTTCAGCGAATCCGGTTGTGTTTCCACGCTCAGTCAGCCTTTCCGACGATGACGATTCGGTCGGCACTTGAACGTGTGAAGCTGGTTGCCGAAAGCTCGTCCATTAATTCCCTGTTCGACCACTTTCATGGTTTCTCTGCGATCGCTGAATCTTGAATTCAGCGAATGTTCTGAGTTTGCTCGAGTGATTTCACTTTGAGCATTTCGGACAATGCCCTAAGCCGGCAGAAGCTCGACGAGAACAACGGTGTTGGGGTCGCTGCGGAAGCTGAATCGGTGTCCGTCGATCGCGATGATCGCTGGTGTTCCGGGTTTTACGACTCGGACGATTGCCCCGTCTCGCAGTCCCAGTTCCTGAAGACGATGCTTCCAGTCATGAGGCCCGACGATTTCAACGATTCGTCCAGACTCATTCTTCTGCAACATGTCCATCGGAATCATTTGCAAGACATCGGACATTGTATCGAAAACCGTTTGTTTCGAGGAAATCATGAACACTGGCATTCGGCCAGACGATGTTGAGACTCAATCTCAATAAAAGTTGATCGAATTGTAACAGCCAGTGACGTGACTGCAAATCCACAACCACGAAGAAATCCGACGATTGGGAATTCGTCAGAGCACGCTAATTTAATCGAGTGGGTGACAGGCGTACCCTAATCTGATTAAACTCGAGAACATGGAATTCGGGTTACTTCTCAAATCGATCCAGAAGGGCGTTTCGAATGAGGGCATTTGCAATGAAACTGTTTCCGGGCGCGTGTCTCTGCCTGTTGATTCTGTGGGCAAGTTTGGTTGTCGCGCAGAGTCCACCTCAGCCCGAGACGCCAACTCTGGCTGATCCTCCTGAGGGAACCGAGTCATCTGAAAAAGATCCTCAAATCCACCCGGTCGAAGACCCGGAGTTCAGCGGCTGTGACTGTTTATGTCCCATTCAATTTTACGGGACGATGGGTGGTAAGTTGTTCTACTACTATCTGTGTTGTGACAATGAATTCACACGCCCGGGAATGCCGTCGGATTTTCGGGAGTCGTTTGAAACACTTGTGACTGGTTGCAATCAGGCTTCCGGACAACATGGACAATGTGCAGTGGATGGGCCGGACTGCACCGAAAAAGAGGCTGTTAAGAAGAAAGCCGATGCGAGTGAGTGGCGACGCATGCCAAGGCCAAGTCCTGAGTGCGATGGAAGTGCCGATTCGACTTACTCAGAGGAAGAACGCCAGCGTGGGCAAATTCATCAATCAGAAGCAGTCTTGATTGACCTGGAAGATCGACCGGGATTTGATCGGATCGTCAAGCTTGTCGGTCATGATCAAGAGGAGGACATCTACTTCCGGCTGGTCGGAATGACCTCGAAGTACATTTCCCCTCGTGGAACCGAGCCAATCACAACTTACGGATTTGCTGCCTTCGAAACTGATCCACCGGTCGACGAAGAGAGCTATCCTTATGAGATTCTTGAGGTCGTCCTGACCACACGGACAGATCGTTCTGTGAATGGAGACCGTCATTATTCACACCGACTCAATATTCTCAGCCCGACACGGGAATTGAGTGAAACAGTCCCTCGCGACCAACGAAGCTATGCCTGGGCAGTCAGTGCCACAGACTTGTCGGACTACTATGTCGACTAAATCAGAATCGCGAAAACGCCGCGCACCGGCTTGAGCTGAAGTCGTCACGGTGCTCTGACGATTTCCTTTTCGCTGACTATCCGGACGCGACGGCGATGAGACTTTGCAAGCGATCGCACAGGAAAGAGTAACATGCTCTAGAAGGGGGCTTGAGCGTCGACGACACATCGGAAACCAAGTCCTTCGCTTCCGTTGTCGTTGCGGTCGAGTGTGAATCGCTGCTGTGGACCGACACGGATTTCGTCGAGGTTGACCTCTTTTTTCGTCACAGAGTAAGGGCCACCCCGGACTACCCGAAAGTTGACGGATGTACCAATAAAAGACTGAGGGAAGCGACCATCGCTCGCGAAGTCACGGATGAAAGGGGAGAGTGTCCATTCGGCGACTCCTGAATAGAGACCCTGAATGGGAGGATCGTGACTGGTCCGATCGTAATCCGGAGTTCCGACAGGACCAAACGGCCAGGCATCAATATCGTCGCGTGCTCCTCCCCAGGGAGTTTCGAGGTCTCCAGCTTGTGTCGCGACGAATTCGTATTCCTCTTCGGTTGGTAATCGGCGTCCAGCTTTTTCGGCGAAGCGAATCGCTTCGTCCCAACTGATACTCGCGACTGGAAAGTCATCAGGCGGATAGAGTCCGGCCGACTGGATTGTATGTGGTCTGTTGAAACCGACTTCCCTGTAACGACGATAGGTCGTCTCTTGAGTTTCCATGTAAAGTGGGAAAATCTGCAGGATGAGTGGTGGGATGCCCCGAATTAACCCGGGACGGTCCCGCATTTCCAACACTCCCCCTTCGATATAAGTCATTCCTTCAGGGGGGCTTGATCGATCTGGAACTTCGACAGGGGGAAGTTCGACCGTTCCATCGACGACTTCCCAGCTCAAGTGTTTAAAGAGAGTTCGGGCGTAATCTTTCTCCGGAAACTCTGGAACAGTTCGGTAAACGTCATGGAAACCGTAATCATCGATCACCACCTGCATACGATAAAAGGCCGGTTTGACTTTCATCACAATCGGAGTGACGCCCGATGAAATGACCGCCTGCTCTGGACGCTCGCGAGCAAGATGGTCGAGCGGAATCATTCGGACGCGCGCCCCGGGAGGGTCCGTAGTGACTTTCACGCGGTGCCGCAGCGTGGTGTCGCGGTTGGCGACGATCACGAACCCGGCGATGGCAATGATTGCCGCGACAATCGAAACGAGTGCAATTGTTTGCATCACGTTCCGACGGACCCAGCGTGATATCCGCTCGACGGAACTGACCGGTCGGGCGTGAATCGGAACACCGTCGACGAATCGCTGTAAGTCGTTAGCGAACTCTTCGGCAGTCTGATATCGACGGTCCGGAGACTTGTCGATGGCCTTCAAGCAGATCGTTTCAAGGTCCTTGGGGATCTGCCGATTCTTCTTGCGTGGTGGATCTGGAAACTCATTTAGGACCTGATAAATCAAGAGCCGTTCGTTGCCGCGAAAAGGACGTTCCCCGGTGAGCATCTCGTAGAAAACAACTCCCAGCGAGTAAACATCCGAGCGGCGGTCGACTGTGTTCGGCTCTCCTGAAGCCTGCTCCGGGGGCATGTAGGCAGGGGTTCCGAGGATTTGCCCCTCGACAGTCATCGTGATTTCGCCCGCTTCACGCTTTGCGAGGCCGAAGTCCATAAGATGAGGCTCGAAAGACAGGTCGAGCATGATATTGCTCGGTTTCAGGTCTCGGTGAATCACTCCTCGTTCATGAGCGTGGTGCAACGCGCGAGCAATTTTCGAACAGAGTTCAGCCGACTGACGAAAGTCGAACTTCGAATCGCGAAGTTGCTCGGCAATTGTGACTCCATCGATGAGGTCACTGGCGATGTAAACGATTCCGCGATCGATCCCCGATTGATGGACTTTGACGACGTGCGGATGATTCAGCTGCGCGACGGCTCTCGCTTCACGCAGAAACTTTTCGATCTCGTTCTCGTCGAGTTGTCCTTTGCGAGGAATTTTGAGTGCAACGAGACGATCGAGTTCGGAATCCCAAGCTTTCCAGACGGAGCCAAATGCTCCGAAACCGACACATTCACGTAACTCAAACGCACCAATTTTTTCGCCGACGCGGGCACGGTTGTTGGCGACCGTTTCTTTCGAGTCGTCGACTCGCGTTGGGGAAAAGTGGCTGCCACACGATGGGCAGGTCACTTCTACGCTTTGATCAACTTCAATGATCTCAATGGGGTTTTGACAGTGAGGACAATGAAGGTGCATGATTCTCGATGTGGCCCGGGTTCACCCGTCGAAAGTCCATTGCTCGTGGCGGAGGACTCGTCTGGACTGAGGAATGAAATGATCCGCGCGGTGTGAATTCACTAAGCCCGGTGTGACTGGGATATTCTTTTCCGTCACAACAAATCTACCATCGACATCTGAATGCACAACCAAAGAGGCTGATCGAACTGTTGTCGATTCGAAGTGAGTGCTGGAGATGGATTCTTTAGCGGAGATCCAATCGATCGGAGACGAGAGCATTTTCTGATTTTGTGTGCACGATCTCGCACGAGCAAGCACACCCTTTTCACTGATGAAACAGTGCAAGCGGGTGCTCAGGAAAGAGCGACTTGCTCTAATCGTCCCGTCCGCCGGTCCCGAGAACCCTCAATAGGTAGTAAGCCACGATGAGAATCGATTGCAGCGTCGCTGCGACATAGGTCCATGCTGCGGCGTTGAGAACGCTGGCGACCGCGTCACTGCCGTAGCTGTCGACGATTCCCATTTCGGAAAGCAAACGCTTGGCCCGATTGCTGGCGTCGAACTCGACCGGAAGGTTGATGAGCTGGAACACTGCGACGGCGCCGTACCCGGCGATCCCCACGAGCATCAACGGGACACCGAATTTCGGAATGAACATCCCGAGAAAGAAGAACAGCAGGAACCACATCGGGCCGAACTGAGCTGCCGGAACAGCGAGATTTCGAATCACGAGCGGTCCGTAGTTTTGCGCATGCTGCAACGCGTGTCCTGCCTCATGGGCTGCGATCCCGACGGACGCTGCCGTTCGGTCGAAATAGACCTGCTCGCTGAGCCTGAGGACGCGATGGCTTGGATCGTAGTGATCGGAAAGCTGTCCATGGACCGGTTCGATGTCGACGTTTTGAAGACCGGCTGCGTCGAGAATGCTGCGTGCTGCCTCTGCTCCCGTCATTTTGGCAGGAACTTTGAGGGCGTTTGCATACGTCGACTTGATTCTCCACTGCGCCCATGCCATCAGGAGGAAGGCAGGGGAAAGGAAAATCAGGTATTCAATTGAAGGGATAAACATTGAGTGATTCCGTCACTTGTTTCGAGGAAGCAGCAATCAAATCGAAATTGACAGTGATTGACTCTCATTCGTGTATTGATGCAAATTCTTCGCCGTCTTCAAGAAAAAACAAGTCTGGGAATCGGAATCGACAGCCCGACGTGAGCGCATAAAAAAACCGGCAACTTCGAAAAGTTGCCGGTGGAATTCCGTTTGAAGCAGCAGTGCTGTCTGCTTCGTCAACGAATTAATTTCCGCCGTTTGCTTGTGCGGTGTATTGATCGTTGAGGTACTTCAGGATGACGTCGGTCAGGTCGTCTTGTGGACGGTGCCAGACAACCTGTCGGTTCATGCCCTGAATGATCTGCTGAGGATCGGCAGCTCCAGAGACTTCCTGACGGTTGAAGCGGATGACCAATGTGTAGTTGTAGTAAGAAGCGTACTGAGCGACAGCCTTCTGAACTTCGAGGTAGATCTTCTTGTAGACTTCAGCCTGCTTACGGACGATGTCACGTCGTTCGACCTGCTGGAAAGTCTGGAGTTTGGTCTGCAGCTCGATCAGTTGAGCTTCTTTGGTTGAGTAATCTGGGCTGTTCGCGGTCAGACCCTGCATTTGGCCCTGAATCGCCTTCATGTCAGCAACCATCTGCTGAGCTTTGGCTTCTGCTTCTTCCGCAGCTTTCTGGAGTCCTTCAGTTTCAGCTTTGAATTTGTTGTAGTTCTTGAAAATGTGTGCCATGTCAATCAGACCAACCTGGTGGGCGGCTGATTGTTTCTGTCCGGCAGCTGCTGGAGCTTGTGCTGTCGCTGTGTTGGCTGCAATCAGCAATCCAGCGGTCATCACGAAACCAGCCATCCAAGGTCGAATACTCTTCACGGTCACTGCACTCCTTTGCGGTTCCGTTCAGCTGGGGGCATGTTTCAACAAATGAACAGGCTCGCGCCGCCAGCCAAATCTCTTCTTTTTCAATCATTGAGGGGGGTTTTGGGAACGGTTGTTTCCCACGGGGACCGGAAATCTCGCACAAGCTGAAGAATTGGTCAACGTGAATCATTTCGAGTTGAGCAAATCATTTACAGTCATTGTAAAAACGGCAATTCATGCCGGAGAGGCGACAACGGTGTTCTCCAGGATACCTATTTTCTCAATTGTCCCCGCGACATGGTCCCCAGGACGCAAGAAACGTTCTTTCGCGTGCCCGACACCAGCTGGCGTCCCTGTCGAGATGATGTCGCCCGGCTCCAATGTGACGAATTGCGAAATGAAAGAAATCACAGATGCGACGGGAAAGACCATCTCAGAAGTCGACGCATCCTGTTCAATGTTGCCATTTACCCGCAGAGTCATCGCGAGAGACTGCGGGTCCGGAATTTCAGTGGCAGACGTAATGCATGGTCCCATCGGGCAGAAAGTGTCGTGCCATTTGCCATGCAGCCAGTCGAAGAACTTATCGCGAGGCCGTTCGGTTCGACCCGGATTGGGACGAAATTTCCGATCAGTGATATCATTAACGATCGTGTAGCCAGCGACATAGTCGAGTGCGTTCTCCTCGCTGACATTTGAGCAATGCTGCCCGATGACGACTGCGAGTTCCAGTTCCCAATCAATCTGATCCGGTGAAGCTGCCGGAATTTGAATAGGGCCATGCGGATGAGTGAGTGTCGTCGAGGGAGGTTTCATGAACACATATGGAAACGTCCGGGCTCGCTCTTCAGAGACGTCACCACGTTCTTCGACATGTTTCGCGTAGTTCCCAGCGAGCAGGAGAAGCTTCGACGGATTCGGAATTGGGACCAGGAGTTTGATCTCTGAATGGACGTGTTCGACAAGCTCAAGCGATTTGGATGACTCCTTCATCAGTGTTTGCAATCGTGAATGAAATTCCCCACCCGGAAGAAAGTCCACGAGAGTGAATCGATGATCAGTTTTCAGGCCGAATTCTTGCTGCAGGTTCTTCAGTTCCAGGACGGTCTCGTCTTGGTAGATCCCGATCTTTTCCGTCCCGTGAAATTCGAATCGGCAAAGTCTCATCATCAGTTCCCAACTTGAAGGAATGTGTCAGCGAAAACGCAGGAGTCAGAGTTGTGGAAGGCCAGCCGCACTGGTCACAGTTTGTGAAGTTTGGAACGAGCGACTTCGCGTAAGCGTCTTTATGATGAACTTTCTCTCGAACTGACATGCTGTTCAACAGCACGCAGGACCGGATCGATACTCATCTCTTGAATGTGATGCGGTGGTTTCCAATCGAACCACTCAAAGCCCAAATGTTCGGTGAGGAGTATTTCGGGTAGTTCAGAAATCGTCCCGAGAAAGATCACCAACTCTTTGAGCTTCTTTTGTCCGCCATCGCGTTCGTACTGGACATAGTATTGTTGCCGAACGCAAAAGTCGGGATCGATCGTCACGTGCTTTCGGAGTATTCCCGTCTCTTCTTCCATCTCCCGCAGTGCGCATTCGATTTCATTCTCACCCGGATCAACGTGCCCTTTGGGGAGGTCCCATCGATCGGCGTGCTTCATGAGCAGGAAAGATCGAATCGGAGTTCCACACACCAGCAGGACTCCGCACGACTTCACTTCAACTGGATCGCACATCAGAATATCTATCCCTCAACGAGATCGTGCTGACTGGAAGTGGGGCTGACCGCAACACAGCCCTCATTCGAATCGATCCCGTTCGACTTTCATGATTGAAACGCGATGATCGTATCGCAATCCGAAGGAAAACTCACAGCTTGAGACAGGGAGTTGGACAGATGAGCGAACAGATCATTGAACTCAGAAGCGACACCTTTACGAAACCGACGCCTGCCATGCTGGAAGCAATGGTCTCTGCGGAAGTGGGTGACGACGTCGTCGGAGAGGACCCGACCGTCAATCGGCTCGAAGCAATGGTCGCTGACATGTGTAACATGCCGGCGGCCGTCTTCAGTTGTTCGGGAACTCAGTCGAATCAAATGGCGATCTGGGCTCACTGCGAGCGAGGGGACGAAGTTCTGATTGAAGAAACCGGCCACATCGCCAACTACGAAAGTGGTGGACCCTCTTTGATCTCGGGAGTTTCCCTTCGGACGGTGCGCGGCAATCGCGGGTTGCTGAGCGTGGACGTTCTCGAAGGCCGAGTTCGTCGGAATGACGATCACTACGCTCCGACACGCTTATTGTGTCTCGAAAACTCGGCGAACATGGGAGGAGGAACCACCTATCCCATTGAAGAATTCGCCCGAGTCAGCGAATGGGCCCGCCAGCAGGATCTCAAGATTCACCTCGATGGAGCGAGAGTGTTCAATGCCTGTGTTGCCCGAGGATATCAATTGCGAGATCTCGCCGAACACGTCGACAGTATTTCGATCTGCTTTTCGAAAGGGCTCGGGTGTCCGATGGGCTCAATCCTGGTCGGAGACAAATCAACCGTCGCCCGTGCCCGAAGAGCTCGAAAAGTGTTGGGCGGAGGACTGCGGCAGGCTGGCATCGTCGCAGCGGCGGCGATTTATGCGATCGAAAATCACATCGATCGATTGAAGGAAGACCATGAGAACGCCCAGAAGCTGGCAGCTGGATTGGCGGAAATCCCCGAAATCAGTATCTCCAGAGACGACGTTGAGACCAACCTCGTCTTCTTTCACACGGACCCGAAAAAAATCTCCGCATTGGATCTTGAGGCACGCCTCGCCTCTCGGGGAGTCCGGTTGTACGCCGTTTCGGGGCCGAATCGATTACGAGCCTGCACACACCTCGGTGTGGACGTCAAGCAGATTGAACAAGCCGTGCAGGCGGTGAAGTCGTGTTGCGTGGAAGCATCGTTGCAATGATGCCAGATGAACACAGAACGAAACGTTAACTCAAATTCCCTATTCTACGTGCTTGACTCATGTTCGACAAGAAGTAAACTCATCTACGTATCCATCAGGACCGCGGTGAAGGAGGAGCACTGAGGCCTGTCTGGTGATGAACTTCAAGATTTTCACAAGGGGTAGAAGAAGATGAAGAGTTACAAAGGGTTGGCAGCTTTGACGCTGGCAGTCGCAATGGTGGCAGGTGTTACTTTCGCCGGCGGCAACAAAATTCGTGAAACAGTCGATATCTATCTTCCGTTTTACGTCGATTACTACGGACAAATCGAATACGACGAATACGCTGACGGTTACGCAACAATCAAAGTTGTTGTCAACACTCGTAACGGCAAGGGGCACGCAAAAGCTCGCGGTTGGGTCGAAAACGATTCAGATCGTCGCCTCAAACTGAAAAACGATCCATTCCTCGATTCCGTCATCGAAGATCAAGCTTACTACTACTTCGGTGCTGACATCGACATCAATCGTTCAAAATTGGTTGTCAACAAGCACGGTCGCCTTCGTTACTCGAACCGCTTCGAAGTTGACGATTTCTACGGCTTCGACACATAGTCGGACCGATTGCGCGACCTGTGCATCCTGAGTCATTCAGACTCGTGGGATTCACAGACCCTTCTTGCAAGTCAGAAGGGAATTGAAGACGATAACAGAGGTGTCAGGAAGCAGTTTCCTGACACCTCTGTTGCTTTATTGCATCTTTCGAAACGGTCATCGCAAATTTGCACAAGCAATCAGAACAGAAGCCTTGGCTGATCGTTCGGGCGAGTGCAGAGAAACCATGAAAATGGCCCAGTGCGGGTGAGTTCGATGCGACGTGGAGGAATTGGCAGACGTTTTGGGTTCACACTGATCGAATTGATGGTTGTGATCGCGGTCATCGGTCTCTTGATCGCTCTGCTCTTGCCAGCTGTTCAAAGTGCGCGGGAAGCGTCGAGACGAACTCAGTGTAAATCGAGTCTCCGCCAACTCGCTCTCGCACTCCACAACTATCACGATGCTCATCGAGTGCTTCCGTCCGGGACAATCAACTTTGGAAGCTCATTCCGCCCAGTCTCCGGGTGGGGCTGGGGGACGATGATTCTCCCCTATGTGGACCAGGGAGCGTTGTACTCGAAGGTCGATTTCAACACGAATAACGCTGTCGGGGCAAATCGGGATGTGATCGACACGCCGTTGCCTTTCACTCTTTGTCCCAGCGATGCCGGTCCCACGACGGTTGTCGTGCGAAGCTCATCTGGTGATGGCGTAAAGGTTGGGGCTGGCAATTACCTCGGTGTCGAATCGATGCTCAGCGAGCTCTCGGATGTGACATTCGGAGATGTTACGGATGGACTTTCTTCGTCGTTCATGCTGGGAGAAAGCATTTACCAGCGCGACTCCACTTACAACGAAGACAAAACTTCCAGCTGGGTCGGGAAAGTGACATTCATTGACGAATGGGTCAATAATTCGATCCCTCATCTAGCTGTGTCGAGCTCGACCAGAATCAATCACTCCTTCTTCGCAAGCCGACATCCGGGTGGGATGCACTTTGCCTTGGGGGATGGGCACGTCGACTTCTTTGCCGAAAACATGGATGTCGACGTTTATCAGGCACTCGGCACGATCGACGGCGGCGAGACTGTTTCATTCTAGGAATGATCTCACAAGTTTCTGATCGAGTCATCTCCTGAAACTTTCATCCGGGCGGAAACAGCTTTCGGATGATTCAACGAACAGAGCGAAAAACAAACTGCCTGAGAGTAGGTCATCCAATGGGATTGAAGAACGTGAGGAAGCATTCGCAACTGGGTTGGGGACTGATGCTCTGCGTGATGATCACGTTGCAGAGTTGTTCGAAACCGAAGCTTGATTTGTCAGAGGTCACTGACAACCGCATCGACAAAGCTTTCGAATCACTGCGAAAAGTCGATGCTCAGACGTTCTTCAAAAACGGAGGGACGTACATCGACTTCGCAGGTGATCCACCCTTCGACCGGCCATACGTCGTTCCGCTCATCACCACGTTGACGGACGAATTTCATTTTGAGTGGCTCATCTTCACACTTCATGAAGACCCGCAGCAGGCTCTCGAACTCGTGGCCGAAATTCCACCCGGGACGGATCGCAAAGCGGTCCAGCTTAGGCTGTCAGAACTGCAGGAAGAGTTTCCCGGCGACATCCTCCAGGAATGGGGGGACGATTACTTCTCCTTGGACTTCAACAACGTGGAAGAATCTGAGTACTTCCGAGTCCCCGAGAATTCGTAGTTCGCATCTACTTTCACCGACCCAATCGGGAATGAGGAATCACTTCTTTGGACTGTGTTCCGTGCCCGGCAACGAGGCAGAAGGAACCGCGAGCAGCAATGCGATCCACCCGACAATGAACATCACTCCGCCAATGGGAGTGATCATTCCAAGTCGTGTGTAGCCAGTCAGAACGAGGCAATACAAGCTGCCAGAAAAGAGAATGATCCCGAGCAGGAACGACCAACCTGCGATGTTGATGCTTCGACGCGAAAGGCTCGCTGGCAAGACACCGAGAATCAAAATCGCGAACGCGTGGTACATCTGATATTCGGCAGCGGTCTTGAAATCGGCGAGGTACTTCTGTGTCGCTGGAATCTCGATGCCGAGGACGATTTTCGTCTGACCTTCGTAAAGGTCCTGAAGTGGCTTGTCGAGTCCGTGGGCTGCAAAGGCTCCCAAGACGACTGCCAACCCGCCGAGGATTGCACCAACACGAATCCAAAACGCTGAGTCCTTCGTCATTTCAATCACTCTTTTCAATGTGCCGTTTTGTTGCGTTCGCAGTCTTGATGCTTCGATGGATGAATCGAGTCAGCTCTGTCCGCTTCATGTCTGTTCGGACGAATTCTGAACATGATCGACTGCACTTACAGCTCCACTTTCCCACCTAGGACTGCCACGAATTTGGCGATCCATTGAGGATGGGCTGGCCAGGCTGGAGCGGTCACGAGATTGCCATCGACGAAAGCTTCGGTCACCTCAATGGCTTGAAACTCGCCGCCAGCCAGTGTGACTTCCGGTCCGCAAGCTGGGTATGCCGTACAGGCACGTCCTGAAAGAGTTCCAGCGGCAGCGAGCAACTGAAGCCCGTGACAGATTGCCGCGATTGGTTTCTTCTCCGAATCGAAATGCCGAACGAGTTCCAGAACCTTGTCGTTCAAGCGGAGATATTCCGGCGCTCGCCCGCCAGGGATGACCAGCCCGACGTAGTCGCTGGGGACGATTTCAGCAAAGCTCGCGTTCAGAGTGAAATTGTGGCCGGGCTTCTCGCTGTAAGTCTGGTCACCCTCGAAGTCGTGGATCGCTGTCCTGATCTGCTCGCCAGCTTTCTTGTCAGGGCAGACCGCATCGACTTGATACCCGAATGCCTGGAGGGCCTGAAACGGAACCATGATTTCGTAGTCTTCGACGAAGTCTCCAGCGATCAGAAGTAGTTTCTTTGCCATGATTCCAGTTCCGCGAGTGGATCGAATTATTGCCTCGGGCATTCTATGGATCGGGCACATGGTCGACCATGATCCTGCGCCCACATGTTGACGAATTGCAGAGTTTCACACTCAGTTTCCGAGACTGAGAATCTCTCCATCAACAGTAGGAATGATCACTCTCGATTGATCAACAGATCGCAATTTTGCGTGCGATTCAACCTGCGATAAGAAACGTTCTGCGAAGCCATTTTGAAATGTGAGAGAGCAGCGGCTCTGACGGCAAACGAATTCGAGCGTTCCCCGTTTGATGCAGCATCAACTCAGATGCAGATGCATCGAGTTGGACAATCACAGCGTAGCTGGGGGAGACAGGCCGAATTCCCCCACTCTGATCCATCTGCCCCGAAAATTGGCCAGTCACCGTCAATTCGAGAGGAACATTCTGAACCGGTTCCGCTCCAACTTCGACGATCGTCCCAGAGAAAGACTGCGCTGGTTGTTCGGGAACAACGATCGAAACAGACTGTCCTGCTGATAGTTCGACAATTTCATTTTCCGGAACGTACACCACAGCTTCGCGGTGCACAGAAGGAGCGACGTATCCGAAGAGAGTTCCCTGCACGAGCCAAGCGCCTCGAACTCGCTGATCGCTGGGAGGGACATCTGCGACGACTAATGAATCGTCGGAGTGATGGAGGGGCGGTAGTTCTGTAGGCAGAAATGCTCCACTGCTCGGGGCTCGCAGCGTGAGCCGTTGAATTTCTTCATCGAGTTCCATCAATTGGTTCTCGAGTTCGTTGAGCATCGTGCGAGCTGTCGGCAGTTCGGCCGCGATTGAGGGATCAATTCCAACTTGCCGGTTCATGATCTCAATTTTCTTACGTTGCTGCCCAACGCTGCTCTCTTTCTGCAGTCGTCGAAAAGCGAGATCTGGATTTCGCAGCTTCGCGATGACCTCACCCTCGGCAACTTCTTGTCCGGGGCGGACATTCTCGGATTCAATGATCCCGGGAACACTGACGTACACCGCAGTTCGTTGACCAGCTCGGATCTGACACGGAGCGGTAACAGCATTTGGAAGTGGTATCAACAAGACCAGCCACAAGGCGGCAACAACTCCTCCAAATCCGATTAGCGCTCGCGGCCACCGAAGCTCTTTCTGTTCCATCAGGACTCGAGCAGTATGAAACTGATGTAATGAAACCTGTGCCAGTCGTGCCGTGAGCATTCCCACTCCAATCAGAACAGCGAGAGCTTCCAAACCGTACGGTTTGAGCAAGCTGTAAATCATCCAGAGAATCGTGAAGATGACCAGTGTGAGATAAATCGAAGAGGCCAATCCGTAAAACGTCAACCCGAGTTTAGCGCTCATCGTTGATGTTCGAGCCATCGGGCTGCCGACTCCATACAGGAGTCTTCGACTGAGTGCGCTGAGTTGTGCTTGTGCTCGTGATCGAAGATTTGGGACGTTGGTGTAGTCTGAGAGAATGTAATAGCCGTCGTAACGGAGCAGGGGATTTCCATTCAGCAGCAGCGTGTTGATACTGGCCACAACCATGACATACAGGCAGATCAGGTGAAAAGTCCCCGGAGCTGATAACGCCCAAAGAATGGTACAGACCGCTGCGATGACCACTTCAACCAGTATGCCGGACGCGGAAATCAGTATTCTCTGCCAACGATTCGGCAGCCTCCACGAATCGCTGACATTGCAGTAGAGACACGGAGTCAGCGCAAGCAGCATGAGTCCCATTTCATGACATTCTCCTCCGAAATACTTACATGTGAAGCCGTGTCCGAGTTCATGGATCACTTTGATCGCGGCGATTGTAATCATCAGCCAGACCAGATGCTGCGGTGAGAACAGAACCTTCAAGCCAACTAGCTCCATCGAGATGCGATCCGCCTCTGCGAACACAATTCCGAACGCAATCGACACCAAAACTGTGAAGCATGCGATGCTGGCGGGGTGAAAGATCCACCGAACGTAAGGAAGCGTTGTGGTCAAGAGTTGATCAGGATCAAACCCGCGAAAACGGATGGCGAGCACATTGGTGAACTTGTTCCAGCGGGCACGCCTTTCGGACTCGCGGTTTCCTCTGACCAGATTTTCCGACATGCCCGGTCGGTCGATTGACACCAACCCCTGATTCCAGAGTCGTTGAATGAAGCTGAGAATCTGAGTTTCGGAAAGCTGGACCGGAGCGAATCGCTGGAAGAATTGACGTTGAATTTCCTGAATCGTTGTCTTCGATTTCAAACATTGAAAGACAAAGAAATCGTGCTCGCGGAGTAGAAAGAACTGCTGAGACAGCGGATCGCGAACAGTCCAACTCGCTGCCGGACCTGACTGTAGTGGCCCGATTTCCAGGTCCTTGCGAACGCTGATCGCGAGGTGTTGAGTCTGCGGCGACTGGTCAGACGCGGCCGCCGCACTCATTCTGAAGACTCGCTGGCGTCTGATGAACGTTGCTCTGATGCTTCTTCAGCTGGCGTCAGTTCCGAATCAGGGACGGAGTTGGTGAGGTCAATGATCATTCTCGGATGCTGACCGGGCTGCAAAGTTCCGTTCGGGTTTTCAATCTCAGCCTGAACGCGAATCTGTTCGGAGATGGGATTGATTTCCGGATCGACAAAAGTGACGACGCCGGGGTGCATCGATTCCGAGCCATCTTCGCGAGTGAGAATGACAGCGACTGGCTGACCGCGTCGAACCTTCGATGTCGCTGCAGGAATCAAACCCTCTGCACGAACACGATCGACGCGGACAATGCGAGCGATTGGTTCACCGGGTTGAATCCATTCACCTGCCTGGTGATTGACTTCCACAACCATCCCCGAAACCGGCGATCGAAGTTCACGACGGGCGAGGTTGTTTTGGGCGATCGCAAGTTCATCCTCACGAAGTTGTGCTTCGAGGCGTTTCATCTCCTGCTGAAACTTCGCCTGCTCTATTTTCAGTTCTGTTTCATCGAGAGCAAACTTGAGTCGGTCAATTTCGGATTGGGAAACTGACTTCGCATATTGCTTTCGCGATTCTTCTGCTCTCTCCAATTCCGATTGAGCAATATCCCGGGCTTTGAGTTGCAGTTGATACTCAAGGTCGTTTTGTGAAGCGAAGACTGCCATGCGGAGTTGCGACTCAGCACGTGCGACGTCGATTCTCGCGGAAGAATCCTCCTGTCGTGCGATTCGTTGTCCTTCTTCCACAGTCGCCCCAACTTCCACGTTGACGCTGGCCAGTCGTCCCGGTTCCTCACAGGACAATTCGACGTCGTCAATGAACGAAATTGTGACTGTATCGGTTTCCACCGTGGGATGATCATCATCCCCACCCAGAAGCGAGCAAAGGAGCAGGACTTCAAACATTGAGTCGCCTCAGGCCATGGTTTCTTCGGGTATGGTGACGTTGTTTCGCTTCCCGGAACGAATCTCAAGCGATGGAAATTCTCATCGCCCTGCTGGTCGATCGTTGCCGGGGCCGTTTCTGCATGATGGAATACTTAAGAAATGATTGCAATGTGTTTCAATTGTGGAGTGAGGGGTGTCTCAAATCGTCTAATGAGACGGGCAATCTAGGCTGAGAGTGCTTTCAGACCGGCACTAGCAGGAACTTCTTCCAACACTTACAATCCCGCAATTCGTAGTGAATGTTCCAGCGAAACTGAAGATTACGGACTCACAAGCTCCAATGACTGAGTGAGATTGACGAACCACAGCATTTTCGCAGAGAGTGCGTCAGTTCAGAGTTCGAAATCGAGGAATTCCGAAACGTTCGCCGACTTTTCGACGGGGTGACTGAAAGACAACTCGGAAACATCCTGGGGTTGAACTGTTCGGACGCAACTTGCCAGACAACGACTTAGGCATCATGACTGATTCACGGATCAACTTGAAAAATCCCATCGTGGCAGGAATTCTCGCCTATCTGATTCCAGGGGCTGGACACCTGTATCAGGGACGACTGTTTAAAGCGGGCCTGTACTGCTTTTGCATTCTTGGGCTGTTCTTCTCCGGAATGGCGATGGCCGACTGGCAAGCGGTCAAACCTCCAGCAATGGGGGAAACCCGGCTTCTCGAGAAAGCTAAGTACGCCGGGCAACTCGGAGTTGGATTGCCATCGATGTACGGGCTCGTGCAGCGCGCCCGTTACTCCTCGGAATCGAATAAGAAACCAGAGACCATCGAAGAACCCATCGTCGCTCCGTTCGAAGGAGTGATTGCATATCGTGATGAGCAACAGACGTTCGAAGAAGAAGTGACTGGAGTCATTACGCTGCAGCCCGCCAAAGCCGAGTATGGTGGTCGAACAATTAGCGGAGAACTGACCGTTGAGATCGACGGGAAGGAATGGACATTCACTTTAGCCCCTTCTGTGAATCTCGATCGACCGATCAAATCTTCGAAAGAGCGCGGCGTTCGTGCTGAAATCGTGAGGGAAAGCGACGGTCGCTATGAATACGCTGGCGAACTCGTCGGATCGATCCCACGCCGGTTCACGGACTGGTTTCAGGTTCCGATGGATGACGATGAAGTGCAGGGTCTTCATCGGCAACTCGGAAAATATCATGAACTCGCAATGGTCTTCACCTGGGTTGCTGGCTTCTTGAATGTGCTTGCGATCTGGGATGCAGTCGAAGGGCCAGCATATGGATTCGGCGATGAGTCAGACGACTCAACGGACTCCACGTCATCTGACCCACCAGCGACGTAAAGAGTTATGAAGCTTGACGAACTCGCTGCGTCGAGTGCGAAGACCATTTCGAAAGATTTTCGTAGGAAACGGTTGAATGAATATTTCCTGGTTCTTGATTCCACTCGCCGCTTCGGTCAGCCTCGTCTGGACCGCCAGCCGCTATGAGTCAACCCCGTTGATCCTCGTCCGTTCCGCCAAGCTGTTCGGCCAGATCCTTTTCTTCATGGCGTTGATTCTGCTCGTTCTCTTCGTGCTTTCTTACAACCTCTGAGAACTTCCCTTCAGAGCATTTTCTGTTTTGGCTTGCACTCACTCGCCCGAGTAAACTCAGTTTTTGATCTGATGAAAGAGTGCAAGCGAGCACACAGATAAGAGCAATTTGCTCTAGCGGTAGATCACCGCAAGGTCGAACCCGATTCTCACTTGGTGCCAATGGCCAGCATTCGCTTCACGACTTTGAACAAGATTCAGTGTGATGACTCCCAGTCCTTTCTCTGACGTGAGACAGAGGAAGTTTGAGTTCTCCCTCGTCGTCAGGACATCGGAATCCGATTCCCGCGAGTGCAGAAGTTCGTCGACCGGCCGTCCCGTTGGAAGCTGACCGACATTGATCCACCGGGCCATCTGATCGGCAGGAGTCCCGATTTCCCAAGCTCGCGAATCAATGAGTTTCAAAGACGGAGTCTCTCGTCCGTCGGTCGTCGTTGTCATTAAGCATACGATGTCCGCTCCGTGATCTCTGCCCCATTGAATGAGAGTTTGCAGTGATGTTGGATCGTGAGTATCGAACTTCAGGTCTGCAGGTGCTGAGATAACACAGCGTGTATCTAAATCGAAGAAGCAGTCTGCTCGGTTCGTCGCCGTCACTGGGTTGAGCCAGAGTGAACGATAAAGGGGCCCACCCTCTGCGTCGGAAGACAGCTTCCCGTCGAAGGGAACACTCTCGACATCAATCATTGGTGTCGGGATCAGGGCGACTGTTCGATTTAAGGGATCGATCGAGAATTGATCAGAATTTGCATTCCACCAACTCGCCCAATTTGTGGCTGCCTGCGCGAATCGGGCTGTGGCAAATACGTTTGCATGATCATCCGATGAGAGGTGAAGTTTGGTCAGGCAACTCGTTTCCTCGCTGTGTTGCGTCATTGTCTCCAGCGCACTGAGCACTTCTTGAAGCGGCGGAGCGAGTTGAAACGTCGAACTGAAAACTTCGTTCGAACAGTCTCGGCGAGACATGAATTCGAGGAGCGTGCGATCGTCAACGCTCAGTTCAGAGGGACTGATGCTCCGTTGAAGTGTTCGGGGAAGAATGCGAATAAGAGTCGGGACGCAGTTCGGATCATTGATTCCGCGAAGTGCGAATACCAGTCGCCTCAGCATTCGCTGTTGACCGGTCGTTTCCAGTTCTTCGCAAATATGTGGAACCGCTGGCGAGCCGATAAGGATCAACTCTCGCAAGAGAGGAGCCCAGGCGTCGGCTTCGTGAGTGATAAAGTTGTATTGCCGCAGCCGCCTCACAATGCTTCGCGTTCTCTCTTCAGAATTTTCTGGAAGCTGATCGAGAAACGTCATCGTCTCGTCGTACAACTCCGAAGCAGAACGATGAGGACGAAAGCTGAGTTCGACTTCCGCCTGCTCGCTGTCCAGTACGGTGACTGGAGGCTGTTCACGAGTGTTCCAGATGGTTCGTTCTCCGTCGGGATGAAGCAGGTACGGGAACTGCCTTCCGGGGGCAACTCGCAATCGGAATCGTCCCTCGGGATCGACCGTGCAAAGCGGAATGGGCCGTTGCGGATTCCCTCTCGGGCGATGCGGCCCTTCCAGCCCAATTTGCAGAAGAGCGCCTTCAGGCGTTCTTGCGAGCGGTGATTCCGACACTGAGTTGACGACCGTTCCTTCGATCCAGCTACCTCTTCCTGCAACGAGGGGAGGAAGAGACTTCGACGTCTCAGGCGGACACTGAATGTTCATCAATGCCGGGGCAACCCATTTTTCGTCTTCATTCAGTTGCAAGTGATAGCGACCGGGCGGGACAACCATTCGAAAGTGACCGAGCTCATCCGTCAGGGCGTGGACATTCTGATGTTGAGTCGTCCCATCGGGAATCGGATCGTTGCGGACAGCTATGACTTCGAGTCCGTCGAGGGGAGCATCTTCATTCAACGTTACTGAGCCGGTCAGTTCGCATCCCGGTTGGAGAGTGATCGTTCGGATGTCGGGACACTTATGAATTCGTACGAACGTTCTCGGATAACGTGAGTGATCCAAGCAGAGAGTGATCGAGCCCGGCTGTCCGCGCGTTCCGTCGATTGCTGGAAGTCTCGGTAAGAGAAACAGGCCGTTCTCGTTAGTTGTTGTTTCCGGCAATCCATCGAGTGTTTCGCCGCTCAATAAGCTATAGCGAATGTGGGCATCGGCAACGGCGTTCCCCTCTTCATCCACTACCCGTCCGCGAAGCAATGCCGTCTTGCGAGCGACTCTGATCGTCAGATTGTCCGGGCGAGTCAGTTCGCGGACATGAGTTTCTCCGAATCCTCCATCGGGAAGAGTGGCGAGAACGAGATAGCTCAATCGGTTGAAGTGAGTCTCGGTCGGTGGTCGACTTGCTTGAAACCGAAAGCGACCATTGGAATCGGTCGTAACGCGGTCGACTTCGCGAAAACGCTGGGCTGTTCCTTCGACCGCAATGAGTCGAACAATTTGCTCGGAGAGTTCTGCGGAAGGGCCAAGCGTTCCTGAGTCGAGCACGACTCCTTGAATTTCAAACGCTGACGAAGATTCCTCGACTGGCGTCGAGGCCAAGAGAACTGCCGGAGCGAATATCAGAAGCAGAAGCATTGCTGCGTTGCTGGTCGTCCTGAGATTCGATGAACGCTCAATCATTCAGGAGAGAATTCGCAATCTGGTGAGAGGTTGTTCAATAACTGAAATGCAGTCGAAGCAGTGTTCTCAGCAAGTCAGCGTAGTGCAACGCACGGAAGCCATCAATGAAAACAACGCCGTATTGATATCAATACGGCGTTGTGTGAATGTCGTCAGGCGATGATATGTAATCCGCTATGCCTTACGGATCTTCTCGCGATTCTCTGTCACGCCCTTGGTTGCGTTTCGAGTGTCGAGGACGAGTTGCGAATGTTTGACGATATGGTCGTAGTCATACGCAGAGTGGTCCGTAGCGATCAACACGCAGTCCTGTTCAGCGAGGAATTCAGGAGTCAGTTCCTGGCTGCGGAGATCGGGAAGGTCGTGGTGTCGCATTTTTGGAATGCGTGGAACGTGTGGATCGTTGTAAGAGAGATCCGCGCCCCACTTCAGCAGAAGTTCCATGAGGACGAATGAAGGACTCTCACGCGGATCGTCGACGTCTTTCTTGTAAGCCGCTCCGAGGACACAAATCTTGCTGTCTCGAACTGGTTTGCCAGCATCGTTGAGGAACTCTGACAAGCGGCCGATGACGTACTCAGGCATTCTCGAGTTGACTTCCCCAGCCAATTCGATGAAGCGAGTTGTCAGTCCCTGCTTACGGGCCAACCAAGTCAGATAGAACGGGTCGATCGGAATACAGTGTCCGCCGAGTCCCGGTCCGGGATAGAATGCCTGGAATCCGAACGGTTTTGTCTTGGCGGCGTCGATTACTTCCCAGATATCGATGTGGAGGCCGTCCAGAAGGACCTTCAATTCGTTAACGAGAGCGATGTTCACCGCGCGGTAAGTGTTCTCGAGAATCTTGGCAGCTTCCGCGATTTCAGGCGATGAAACCGGGACGATTCCCACAACTGCGTGACCGTAAAGGGCGGTCGCCAACTTCAGGCTTTGCTCGTCGATTCCACCCACAACTTTTGGAATCTTGGCAGCTGAGTAATCGATATTGCCTGGATCTTCGCGTTCCGGGCTGTAAGCGACGAAGAAGTCTTCGCTGACTTTGAGGCCGGATTTTTCCAGAACGGGAACGAGGACATCGCGTGTCGTCGTCGGGTATGTTGTGCTCTCGAGAATGACCAGTTGTCCCGGACGAAGGGCTGCGGCAATCTCTTCTCCGGTTCCGGTCACGTAAGACAGGTCGGGGTCGCGGCTTTCGTTCAGAGGAGTCGGAACACAGATGAGAATGACATCTGCTTCTGACAATCGCGACATGTCGCTTGTCGCTTCGAATTGTTTCTTCTCTCGCCAGTTCGCGATCTGATCGGACGAGATGTGTTTGATGTAGCTCTCGCCACGATTCAATCGGACGACTTTCTCATCGTCGATATCGAAACCGATTGTTTGAAATCCGGAGTTGATGAACGCATCAAGCAGCGGCAATCCGACGTATCCCAAGCCGACAACGCCAACCAGTGCTTTTTTCGATTCGATCTTTTGTAGCAATTCTGCGGACATGGATGATTCTTCTGATAGTCCTGAGTGTTGATGGGTCGCCTTGTTCTTCGAACACAGTCCCGGTATGAAGGGAGTGCTCGGTAGCATACTGCCCAGTCGCACGTCCAGCGAATAGAATCACGAGAAAACGAAGCGAGGTAAGTCGGATGTTTGCAATTAACGTCATTCTAACGGTTCAGGATGGTTCACAAATTGAAAACATTGCGAAGTTACTGACCGAAGCGGGTCGTCTGTCGCGCGAGGAACCGGGGTGTCTCAGTTTTGAAGTCTGCCAATCCATCGAGGAAAAAGGGACGTTCTTGCTGATCGAACGTTGGGAATCGAAGGAAGCTTGGGAGGTTCACAAGACAGCACAGGCGTTTACCGAGATTTATCAGCCTCAGGTGTTGCCATTGGTGAAACGCCAACCGTACTTCTGTGAGATTCTTGAATAGGCTTCCCGATCGCCGCAGATTGCCGATCTTGTACGAAGAATTCAGCTGTGCGATCTCGATTCGTGAAGGATACGAGTCCTTGTGCAAGTCTGCGTTCGAGCATCGAGATTGGTTGATTCGAACTGCTGAAAAGCTGCAAGCGTTTCGACGCACGCTTCGGGATCAGATTCCAATTGGGAACGTCTGTTGCCAAAGCATGAAGGCTCCGTGAAATCGAGGTGAATTCCATGTCGAGAGCTTCCCGCACGGTTTGACTCCACTGGTCAAGTCACCATCTTATCTCTGACATGATCGGTGTTTTTCGCAGGGACTTGGAAGGCCGACGTTTCACGAGTCTCGAGAGATGACGTTAGCTGCCCTGCGGAATTCGCGTGGAATCTCCGCACGAAAACAAGTCTGTTTTCGTTTCGAACTGATAGGGATCTTTCGACATGAGCTTCACTTCGCTTCGATTCGGGTGTTGGATTTTGCTTGTCGCGACTTTGGTCGGATGTGAGGACTTTGACGGAGCATTCGATACAAGCATGGCTCACAGCCGACCA
The DNA here is from genome assembly GCF_040717535.1 of Thalassoglobus sp. JC818. Taxonomy (NCBI): domain Bacteria; kingdom Pseudomonadati; phylum Planctomycetota; class Planctomycetia; order Planctomycetales; family Planctomycetaceae; genus Thalassoglobus; species Thalassoglobus sp. JC818. The sequence goes on along the minus strand of NZ_JBFEFI010000001.1, from coordinate 1,186,304 downwards.
GTCCCTGAACTGGATCGAACTGCTCAACGTGAAGCGGAAGAACAGGCCAAATTGATCTCAATGTCACGGACGCAACAGGCTGCAGCCGTTCAGGAGTCTTCTGTCGAACCTGAACCGGTTGTCGAACAACCTGTTGAGCCGATGCCGATCGATAGGCCTGTTGTTGAACCAACGATCAAAGCTCCGCTTTTCGGTGGTGTGACGCGGCATCTCGTGTTTCCTGTACGAGTCGGACGAAGAGCGGGCGTGAGATTTGAATTGAGTGTCTCACTCCTTGGCGAAGAGAATGACCTGTCCCAATTCGACTACGAAGTCGAAATCCGCGACACAACTGGAGCGTCGAAAACCTTTCCACTTCGGTTTCAGACGAGCCGGATTTTGCTCGATGAATTCATTCCGGGTGCTGGAGTTCAGGAGAAGTTCGAGTTTCAGGTTCGATACTCTCCCAAGGGGAAAGACGAATGGGTTCTTCTTCGAGAGAACTGGGGAATCTTTTCGGTCGCTGACTAGAGCAAGCTGCTCTTTCCTATGCACTCGCTTGAGCGGTTCCACTCCTCAAAGACCTGAGTTTGCTCGTGCGAGTCAGTGCAATCCAAATTCGAACCGTTCTGATGCGTTCCCGGATCGATTGCCGTTCAGCTTCCACTTATCTCCGCTGCGATTGGCGGAGCAGGGCGGCGTCTCGGTGAGGCTGGGTGATCTCAAACGTGTGCTGCAACAGTTTTTGCATTGCTGGTGTCAGTTCTTGCTTACGGCGATCCATGGCGATTCTTGCCGTTTTCATCGCCGAGTCGATTCCATTCGGTAATTCTTCGATCTGACCGTGCCAGACACGCGAGTACGACGGAACAAATTTTGGTTGCAGCTCTCCAGCTGGCAGGACCATCGACATCACGCCAATCGATGATCCCGTATTGAAGAAGCTTCCGATGGCTGTCTTCGTGTGATCGCCGATGAAGCAGCCGACTTTGTTCGATTCTGATAAGACCCGCTCTCCGACCAATGGGACGGAGACGTCGGAGTAGTCGTTCTTCAGATCGCTATTGGTGGTCAGCGCTCCGAGGTTGACCCACGGACAGACGTAGCTGTGCCCGAGAAATCCGTCGTGATACTTGTTGGCGAAGCCGTGAAGAATACTCTCCTCAACTTCACCGCCGACGCGGCAAACCGGACCGATCGTTGTACCTTCTCGAATATTGGCGCGGAACGTTTGTGTTTCCCGTCCGACGTAAGCGGGGCCTTCGATTCTTGTAAACGCCTGAAGCTTGGCACCGGATTCAATCCAGATCGGACCGTGTCGTGTGTCAAGAACGACAAATGGATCGACCTCAGCTCCCTGGCCAATGAACAACTGTTCGCGCGGACCGACAAGCCCAGAGATATTAAACGACGCTTGCTGTTCGTCTCGGGAATTCAAATCGAAATCGAGGCTGAGCATCTGCGGATTGAAGTGAATCAGATCCCATGGGTAGTGGATCATCTCTCCGGTCGTCGGGACGGACCGTTTTGACTTCGCAATCTCGACGACTTGATCCGCAAGCGATGGGTCCGACGATCGCTGCAAATCCTCCGGCGAGAAAACACTCCAGGCGAGTTCGTCATCGATCCAGCCAGACGTTCCTTCGTCGAGATCTTCTAGCGTGCGCGGATCACCAAGCCATCGACCATTGATGATGAGAGTGGGGGCTTCCCGCAGCGAATTCAGGTTGTCAATTTTACAATCAGGAAATGTTTCGAGATACGTTTCCCGGAGTTCCGGGCGAAGAATTGCGCCCCACTCCGTTTCGGGAAATCTCCGTCGAAGACGCTCACGCACGCTGCCATGTCCGCAGACGAGTTCGAAGACCGGACGGAGCAATGCGACAGGAAAAAACTGCGGTGCGAGTGAATCTTCAAAGAAGACAATGTTCCAGTTTGACACATTCATTGACTCAGCCATTTCCGTCAGGGCAGTGAGACGCAATTCTCTATCAATCAATCTGTTCGGCTCTCAGATTGGTCGACAAGAGTTGAGGAATTCAGTTTGAAATTCCGAAAACATAGCATTGGAAACGGTGTTTTCGGCGAATTGTTTCCGAAGACTGTGGCTCAAACATGAGGTCTGAGTGCACATCTTGACACGAATTTCATCCCAACATAGCTTCCCCGATGAACACCATCGATGATCGATGCGATTTGTCAAATGCGAATGGAGTCGCGAAATGTCACGGATTCTCCAGATTCCCTCCTCTCAGGATTCAACTACACCCGTCCCTCTGATCGATCTGGTTGCCCAGTACGGCACCATCCGCGATGAGGTTCAAACTGCCGTTCAACGCGTTTTCGAAAACCAGTCGTTTGTCCTCGGTCAGGAAGTGGAAAGCTTCGAAGAGGAAATGGCTGCCTATTGTGATGCTCGACATGCAATCGGATGTGCTTCCGGCAGCGATGCATTGCTGCTCGCACTCTCCGCTCTCGATATTGGACCCGGGGACGAAGTCATTACTTCCCCTTACAGCTTTTTCGCGACTGCTGGATCGATCGCCAGAACCGGCGCGACACCCGTCTTCGTCGACATTGATCCGCACACATATAATCTCGACCCATTTCAGATCGAGATGGCGATTTCCCGACGCACAAAAGCAATCATGCCCGTGCATCTGTTCGGTCAGTGTGCCGAGATGGAACCGATCTGGCGAATCGCCATCGGTCACGGACTCTCCGTCGTTGAAGATGCCGCTCAGGCAATTGGATCGTCCTATCACGGTCGACGAGCCGGCGTGCTGGGATCGATCGGCTGCTTCAGCTTCTTCCCCACGAAAAACCTCGGTGGAGCTGGGGACGGTGGGTTGATGACAACTGATGACAAAGATCTCGCCACCAAGCTGAAAAGAATTCGCGTACACGGCGACCTCGGCGGTTATCAGCACGTAGAAGTCGGCATTAACAGTCGGCTTGATGCACTTCAGGCTGCTGTTTTGTCTGTCAAACTGAAGCATCTCGATTCATGGTCGGACGCACGACGTGACAACGCTGCCCGCTACCGTGAGCTGTTCGCTGAGATGGAACTCGATCAACAGATCGAAGCTCCCACTGAGCCAGCGAACGGACATCACGTTTACAATCAGTTCACGATTCGCGTCGCTTCTGAAATTCGCGACGAAGTGATCAAACGGATGCGTGAGCGACAAGTCGGATGTGCGATTTACTATCCAAAACCACTGCACCTGCAAGAGTGCTTCAAGTCGCTTGGCTATCTGCCGGGTGATTTCCCAGAAGCCGAACGTGCAGCTGCCGAAACGATCGCTCTGCCGATTTTCGCAGAACTCGGAGCGGACCGTCAGCGAATTGTCGTGGAAACGCTTCGAGCAGTGCTGACAGAAATTCAAACCGATTCTCAGTCCACGATTCGTCGTGCGGCTTAGAGTTTTCTGGATTTTCCGGAACAGAACTCAATCTCGAACATGCAGCCGGTGACAACTCTCACCGGCTGCGTGCTTTATGTGAGTCATTCTTTGCCATCTGCATGAGAGGTCGGAGTCGCCGATTTCGCCGAATTCGAGATGACACAGTTGGCAAATCCCGAAATGTCATCACGATCAGTGCCACCAGTAGCCGATACCGATTGAGAACGACACGCTGTCGTTGTCTCAACGAATACGGATGCCAATTGCAGATACGAGGGGTGGCACGATGGTTCGAATTTCCTGTCTCGCATTACTACTGGCTGGATTGAGCCTGACTCAATCCGCTTCAGCCGGCTGGCCATTCTTCTCTGAAGACGGACTGCGTCGAGGGACACCAGAATACTACGCAGCACGCGCTGCCGATCCTCCTGGATCTCGCCAGGAGTGTTACTACGGAAAACCTTGGCCTGTGAGTGCTCGTCCTGTGGGGCCAGAACAGACCTTCGTTCACAAGTACCACACAGCTCACTACTGGCCGCATCCCTATCAGTGCCAGGATCGCCAGTCGGTTCGAAGCTATATGGACATGCAGGTCTATAATGGATGGCAAACTGCCACCACATTCTACGATTATCACTTCGATCCGCAGACCAACAGCCTGAACTCCGCTGGGATGAACCATCTGGCATGGTTGGTTTCTCACGTGCCTGTTCAATACCGACAAGCCTATGTCCAGGCATCTTTCGATACAGCATCGAACAGTGCCCGGCTGTTGAGCGTCGAGAAAAGCATCGCCAACCTGACGAACGGCCACGAGTCTATTCCTGTTCAGCAGAGAGTCACCAATCCATTGGGACGACCAGCGGCTGAAGTTCAGCAGATTCTCACTGGAGCGGCAGAAGGAGCTTTGCCGCCAGTCATTCAATACGAGGGAGCCAGCGGTGGCTTCAGCACCGGTGGCTAAGCGGGGATCTGAGTTCGGATAAGTTTCGGACCGAAGATCTCATGCAATCGCTGACGAATCTTCTTTGGGCGAGAGTTCTTTTGAACTCTCGCCTCGTTCGTAAAGAGACCGGGGTAGAGTGGTGTCTGGTGAGTCACTTCCCAATTTGAATCTCGCTGAGGGTCGGAACGAGAATGCGTCTACGTCCTCAGATTCAGAGAGTCGACCTGAACTGTCGACGGATCTCTACGACCGCATCGTGAATGAAGTGCAGGCGATTTGCCAATCGCTCATTCCGGAGAAAGCCGAGCAGTCCAATCGCGACGAGTCATCGCTTGACGCTTGCGATCCTCCTCGCCCTCCGAAATCGCTCTCAGAGACTGGGATTTCGCTCAGTCAGCTCTGTGATCTGATTCTTAAAACGGTTTATCTCCATGGGGCTCTGACGGGCAATCGACTCGCTCAGGAACTTCGCTTGCCGTTCCGAGTTGTTGAAGAAGGCGTTTCCTGTCTGCAGCAACAGGGTTTGCTGACTTCGGATTCCTGCGAGCCGGATGCTCCCAAGCATCGACGCTATTCGTTAAGCGACTCCGGGCGGCGTCGAACTCGCGACGCCTTTGAAGAGTGTCGATATGTTGGCCCAGCACCGGTCTCTTTGCGAGATTATGCAGAACAGTGCCGGAAACAGTCGACTCGCAAAATCGACTTCTCGGAAGAGGATCTTCGCAGCGCATTCGATCATCTGCATGTTCAGGAAGAGCTGTTCAATCAACTTGGGCCAGCGATTCTGAGCGGACAGTCGATGATTCTGTTCGGGCCTGCCGGGAACGGAAAAAGTGTACTCGCCAGATCCATCGCAAATCTGATGAATCAAGCGGGAGGCACGATCTATGTTCCCTTTGCGGTCACGGTCGATCAGCGACTGGTGACGGTCTTCGACCCATCAATTCATCGAGCCGTTGATCACACGCTGCCGGAGAACAGCCTTGCTGCGGATCGAGAATCCCCTTCTGAGGATGAGAATCACGATGAGTTGGGTGTTGATCTTCGTTGGCGAAAGACTCTGCGACCGGTGATCCAATGTGGTGGCGAACTCACGTTGGAAATGCTCAATCTGAAATACAACGAACTGAGCGGCTACTATTCTGCCCCTCTGCAAATGAAAGCTAATGGCGGTGCGATGCTGATTGACGACTTTGGCCGTCAGAAAGAGGCAACTGAAGCACTCTTGAATCGGTGGATCCTGCCGCTTGAAGAGCGAGTTGATACTCTCTCGCTCCAGACTGGGAAGATTTTCCAGATCCCCTTCGAACAATTGACTATCTTCTCGACGAGTCAAAGTCCAGAAGAACTGGGCGACCCGGCGTTCCTGAGACGCGTTCGTCACAAAGTTCCTGTTCTTCCCCCGACGGATGAGCAGTTTCGATCCATTTTCCGACGAGTGTGCGAAGAACGCCATGTGCGGTACGACGATTGGATCGTCACGCAGATGTTGACCAACTGTTACAACACGGATCATCCTCCTAAATCGAGCGACCCTCGTGATTTGCTGGATGCCGTTCACGCAATCTGTCGATTCAACGGAGAGAGTTTCCATCTCAGCGAAGAACTCCTCACCGAAGCTTGGCGATACTGCTTGAGTGGTTCGCCAGGTTCAACTGCAGGGAAGCCGGTGTAATGCGAATCGATTTAGCCAAGGTATTTGTGTTCTTTCTTGGTGGAGCAGCGATCTGCTCTTCAGGGTGCGTTGCATTGACTGCTCCGGCGAACTTCGTGAAGTCATTCCAGAAGCCGAAGGTCGAACAGGTTGTTTACGAAGAGGAAGTGATCGAAGTTCCCGACAAACTTCGGGATCCAGAAGGGCTGAAAGTTGCTTATGCCCGCTGGATGGAAGACATGAAGCAGTACGGAGAAGCTCGTACGAAGTATGAGGAAGTTCTCGATAGCGAGCCCAAGAACGTGGTCGCAATTCTCGGACTTGCTCGAATCGATCAACAACTCGGGCTGCACACCGAAGCAGAACAAAAATATCGAAAAGCTGTTCGCATCGCTCCGGAATCGGCAGCAGTTCAGAATGCGTTCGGCAAGTTCTACGTCGCTCAGGAAAACTGGGAAGCTGCTCTCGAACCGCTCACTGAAGCCATGCTGGCGGCTCCCGAAGATGTCAACTACCGCTTTGAGTTGGCAGTTGCTCTCGTTCACGTAGGCGATCTCGACTCAGCCCTGCCTCACTTCATCCGCACAGTCGGAGATGCTGAAGCTCACTTCAACGTCGCGATGATTTTGAAAGAAATCGGCGACTACGACGCAGCAGAAAAGCATTTGATGCTCGCTGTCACCAAAAAGCCAGAGTTCAAACAGGCTCACTATTGGCTGGCACATCTCCGTGAAGAACGCGTCAACGGGATTGCCATCGAGCCCACTCCGCACTCGCTGCCAACCGGAACTGGCTACCCAAAGCAGCAGTCGAATCTTCGACCGTCTCACTCGTTCTCAAAAACTGGTTCCGCTGTGACCACTCCTCAACAGGCGGCAGCCATCCGAGAACTCGCTGCGACTGCTCCATAAGGAGTTCTCCCGTTCTCGAAACGACGCGCATTCGCTCTGGCGCGTCGTCATCTTCTCCTCGACAAGCGTGATGAGAACGGTTCTTTCAGAAAGCCGACAACTCGACACGTCCGACCTGTTCAGATTTCTAAACAGTCTTCGATGCGCGGCATTTGCAATGCGCGACGGGTCCAGTCTCACCGAATTGGTGAAATCTTCCGGAAAATCCGATTCGGAGAGACGCACAGCTTCTGCGGAATCGGTCACCTCGCCACGACGAAAGTGAATTGATGGATCTCGTCCCGTTCGGCGGTCGAATGTACCGTTGAGGTGAGTAAAGTGCGCTGTACAGTCAGCCGTGACGTGTTCCCGGATTTTTATTGCCTTTCATAACTGCTTTAATAGTCGTGCTTTCCGGATACGTGGTGGAATTTGTCCTCGTCTTTTCGCATCGAGACGTACAATTTTGTCACCAAGTGACGCAAGAGCAGACCAATCAGCAGTGGGAGGTCGTTGAGGTCTGAACATGTATCGGGGAAAGGTTTGAAATGGCGAGAAAAGACGCACTGTTGAAACTGCACCAGCGTTTGATTGAACAGCGAAAAGAACTCAAACAAAAAGTGGCGGAACAACTCGATTCAGCCGGGGAAAGGTCTGGACCCGGAGATCTTGGTGATCTATCACTCATAGATGCTGAGCAGGAAATGGGGACTCAGTTGGCAGCTTTCGAAAGCCGCGAACTGAATCGCATCGAAAAGGCAATTGAGGCCATCCGGCAAGGCACTTACGGCACTTGCGAGTACTGTGAAAAGCCGATTCCGATCGCGCGACTCAGAGCACTCCCGCACACTTCGTGTTGCATCAAGTGTCAACGAGAGCAAGAAATCAATGGCGGTCCGAATTCGGACGGTTCCGAAGGGGACTGGGAATCCGCTTGGGAATACCAGGCCCGAGAGAATGATCAAGAGTTGACCGTTCGAGACGTCAGAATGGACTCTGATTAGAGTGAGCATCGAGTGAGTAGATTCAACGCAGGTTGCGAAATGATCAAACGAGTCACCCTGCTGGGTTTATGCCTCTTCATCATTTCAGGGCCGCTCGATGCCCAGGAAGACCTTCAACAACCAACGCAGGAACAATTGCAGCAAGTCCTGCACTTCGCCGGTCGGCAGGTTGCTCGCGTTGCTGCTCAGACGAGTCCAGCTGTCGTTCACATTGAAAGTGAACGCGAACTGCGGAACTCTGTGACAGAGGAAACCGGCTCCGGTGTCTTGATCACCAGCCCGCGCAGCAAGACACCGTTCATTGTCACGAATCGGCATGTCGTTGCAGATGCTGAGCTGCAAGATATTCGAGTCCTGCTTTCTGATGGACGGATCGTCTCTCCTTACGAGAAAATCGAAGATTCCGATAGCGATCTCGCGGTTCTGCGAATCCGTGAGACTGGAATTAATCCCGCTCAATGGGGTGACAGCGACAATCTTGATATTGGCCACTTTGTCCTGGCGATGGGCAGCCCGTTTGGTCTCGATCAATCGGTCACGCTGGGAATTATTAGTGCCAAGGGGCGGCGATCTCTCGATCTGCCTGGTCGTAGAGTGATCAATCAGGACTTCCTTCAAACTGACGCTGCAATCAATCCGGGGAATAGCGGAGGGCCACTCATTGACCTTGATGGGCGAGTTGTCGGAATCAATACCGCGATCGCTTCTCAAGGAGGCGGCAACGACGGAATCGGATTCAGTATTCCCAGCAACCTCGTGCAGTTCATCGTGACGCAGTTGCTCGAATTCGGACGTGTGCGCCGGGGATATCTCGGAGTGGAGTTGGATGAAGACTTTACGCTGGAAGAAGCCCGCGAATTATCTCTCGATCGAATTACCGGCGCTCGAGTCATTCGAGTTTTGGAATCGACACCTGCCGCGACTGCTGGTTTGCGGGCTAATGATGTGATTATCGACTTCGACGGGATCGAAGTGCAGGACGAGAACGACCTCATCAATCGCGTCAGCCTGACGCCAGTGAATAAGCAGGTGCGAATGGTCATTCTGCGAAATGGTCAGCCTCGCACGCTCTCAGTCATTCTGACCGAGAAGCGCGACTTGCGTCAGGGTGCTGTTCCACAAATGCCAGTTCCGGCTGGTCAGCGGATTTATCAAAACGCCAGTTACCAGACCGAGCAACTCACCGCACAACTTGCTTCGCAGCTTGGTTATGTTTCCACTCAGCGAGGGCTATTGGTTGTGAGTCTCGGCGACAAAGCTGCCGATAATTCGAATGAATCGTCGCTTCAACTGTACGACGTGATTGAAGAAGTGGCACGGAAACAGGTGACGACTCCCGAGGAATTCGAACACGCTGTTTCCCGAATCGATGACGGACCAGTCGTCTTGAAAGTCCGCCGCATCATCGATGGAGAACCAACTTCACGACTGGTCATGTGGTCTCCAAAGTAACAACACGCGCCGATTGCTTAATAGAACTTGCTCGACACGAACGACTGTTTTCTTGGATTCTGATCCCAAGATCGCAAACTCTTCGATTAGTCGAGCATCTCAGTCGTTGAGATATGCGAGCGGCTCTTACGATTCAGTCTTGTGAACGTTGCAGAGTTCGAATGAGTTGTTAATGCGGTCGACCATTTGTCGGAGTCGGCCGATATCTCTTCGATTGAAGTGGAAAGCGAGTCGCGGCAAGTCGACGAGGTGCTCTTCGTCTTTCTCCATATCGTGAGCGGTGGTGCTTTCGATCTTCCCCGTTTCGATGATGTCTGCAAACTCGGTGTTGAGTTGATCGATGAGTTCGGGACCTGGCTCGAAATGCAGCCGCAGATAAAGTTTGTCCCGGACGTATCGCATGCTGTGATACACGCAATAGAAGCTCATGATCTCATCGAAGGCTTCGTCGACGCTGTCTGTGATTTTGTAGAGTGAGTGATCGGCCGGGGAGATTAAACCGTGGTCTTCCATCTGCCGGCTGATGAACTCCTTCCAGTCGGGCCAGTATTGGCCGCCCGGTGGGTCGATCAACACGATTGGCATGAGGTCACGCTTTCCGGTTTGCACCAGCGTGAGCGTTTCAAAGCATTCGTCTTGTGTCCCGAAACCGCCGGGGAAGAGGGCGACAGCGTGGACTTCTTTCACGAACATGAGTTTACGCGTGAAGAAGTACTTCAGGTTCACAAGCTTTTCATCGTTCGAGATGACGTAGTTCGCATCCTGCTCGAAGGGGAGCATGATGTTGAGCCCCATCGACATCTTTCTGCCAGCTCCGACGTGTGCCCCTTCCATGATTCCGCCACCCGCTCCGGTGACGACATACCAGCCAGCTTTGGCCATCCGTCGTCCGAATTCGAGCGATGCCTGATAGGCGGGATGTTCTGGAGCCATTCGGGCTGAGCCGAAGACTGTGACCTTTCGGATGCGGCGATAAGGCGTGAAGACCTTGAAAGCGTAACGGAGTTCGCGAAGAGCACGCGAAACAATTTTCAAATCACCACGAGTCGCTTGGTCGCGCAGAAACTTGTCCGCTGTTTCCTTGATCTCTTCGACCAGCCGCGTGGTTTGAGTCGTATTCCGCTCGTGCTCTGTGACGAGCGGATAGTCTTCCGAGACATCCGGAGGTGAAACTCGTTGACGTTCATCCATGACTCAATTTTCCTCAGTAATGAGGCCTTTCCTTTAAGAAACTCACGCGCCGATGGCTTCCAACGCATCTTCGCGAGAATCGTAGATTGCCCAGAGTGTGTCCAAAGCTGTGATGTGCAGAAGTTCCCGAGTCAGATTGTGGACTCCGCACAGGACCATGACACCGCCTGATGTTTTCACCAGTTTATGACAGCGGATCAACAGGGCCATGAAGACTGAGCCGAAGTAGCTGACCTGGGTCATGTCGAAAACGACCAGCGGGGCTTTTTGTTGGCGGATTGGATCGAGCACAATATCAGCAGCGTGCTCGACAATATCCCAACTCAGATTTTCGACTGCACCGGATGCGATGACTACAAGTGCATCGCCATGCCATTCGATGTTGATCACACTTGGATCAGGAGATGTCATTCAGTGATTCCATCCAGGACAAATGCGTCGTTTCTTGGAAGTTCTAACAAACCAGAGTTGGAAACTCACTCAGGAATGTCCTGACCACCAGTTGTCAGTTTTCGGCTCGACGGAGGATTGCTGCTGACCCATGTCGAAAAGGCGTCGAAGGCCGATTTGCTCAAGGCTGGCTTTCCGGAGACGTTCGTCAAAACGGGAGTGAGCACTGGAAGTGCCTTCTCAAAAGCGGCTCTGACGTAAGCTTCCTGACCACCGAGACCGGGACGCTTCACCTGGTAAAGCAGCCCATAGTTGCGGATTTCCGCATCAGCTTGAGTGGCAGGTCGGAAGGCAAGATACACGCGGGAAAATGCCTGAATCCACAAGTTCGCAGAGGGAGCTTTCGAAAACCCCTGGCTGCGAACCATGGCTTCCAGGAATCGGCAGATCTCATGAGTAATGAGTTCGACGTTCACGGAAGAAGTGTAGGGGAGTTGTGTAATGCTCTGGCAGGCTTCTGCCCGGTTCACCCAGGTCTCCTGCTTGTTGCGAATCACGCTCATCAGTTCGTCAATGACGACAGGTTGCCCAGAGACGTTGTCGATCCGTCCAACAAAACCAAGAGCCTGAATCATTCGTCGACGATACCATTCCACTCCTTCGTCTGCTGAAGGAGGAGTGGCTTGAAGCTGTGATGTGAGTGCGTCAGCAATTTCTGATCTCTCAGTGCTGCTGGGGGCGTTTTGCCCGTCGCGACAGAGTCGAGTCAGCCCGTTCGCTGCGACGATCCGAACTTCCTGGATCTGTGAGGAGTCCTGCAAGATCTCAAGGAGAGCTTCGTAAACAGGATTGTACGGGACGGCAGGTGTCTTGGTCTGAAAGTCTGACGGTTCGATGCTGAGTTGAATCAGAAGGAGCGCGACATTCGTTCGGACTTGTTCACTCGGATGGTTCATGAGGTCTTTCGACTTCTCAATGATTTCATCCATCAAAGCAGCTCGCCCGCCTGCTCGATTAAGTGTGCTGAGCAGTTCAGAAAGAAAACGCTGAGTCACTTCGCGTGGGATCTTGGCCCGATTCTCAGGATAGGTGAGCAGAGACAGGTAATAGTGGGCCAGCTTCTTCAGCCCCTCAACCTGTTGCCGATTCGGATTGTTGGACTTCAGTCCGTTGATCTTGAGCTTTTCCTGGCGACGGAAGGTCTCTGAAGCAACCTGATCCATCCACCAGTCTGGAGGAGTCCAGTCATCCGGTTCAAACTCTTCGACGACTGCTTCTTCGTCAGCGTCCTGTTCACCATTCTGGGCGAAGACGATGGACGTCCCGCCGAACAGAAAAAGGGCGAGGACGTGCCAGGCGGTCACGAACTGATAACTCTGTCGAGTCAGTGGAAACACGCTGGTTCCCCCAAAAATTTGCATTTGAATTGTCCCACGTCGATGCGGAACCTATCAACGAACGTGATTAGGTGCGAAGATGGTACACGACATGACTTCACATTCGAAGCGATGTCAGTCGTCTCAAATCGGAATTCTTCAAGAGATGTGGATGGAGTCGAGAAGAATGATCTGTTCACTTCCTCGCGCAATCTTAAACTAGCATCGGCGAAAATCGGTTGTCAAGTTGTTTGTTCTTTACTGATCGGAGCTTACGTCGAGACGATAGGATTGCTTCTAGCTGTCACACCGGTTGTGAGTTTCATAGACGATGTAGCGGCCTCACGAAAAGTGCCTTTTTCGCGAGCCGGACTGACCAGAAGGCTCCCTGAAGAAGAGAACGATGACATCAGTTTTTACGTCTGAGCAATTCGAAAATCACATCACCGGAGCGCATCCAGAGAACCCGGTCCGCATTTCGGTGCTGCATGAGATGCTTCGAAAGAAGCACGACGCGAACAGTTTCCAAAGCGAGAGCCCAACGCCTGTCGACGAAGACTTCGTTCTGAAAGTGCACGGAGCGGACTATCTCAATGAGCTCAAGAAAACGTGCCAGGATGGAGGAGGTCGCCTCGATCCGGACACTGTCGCGAGCCGCGAATCTTATCCGACGGCGCTCCTTGCAGCCGGGGCTGCCTGCAATGCCGTTGATCGTGTCGTTTCCGGTAAGGCAGCAAACGCGCTCTGTCTGATTCGACCGCCAGGACATCACGCGGTCCCTGAACACGCGATGGGATTTTGTCTGCTGAACAACGTGGCCGTCGCAGCCCGCTATGCACAGTCGCAGTGTGAGTTGTCCCGGATTCTGATCATCGACTGGGATGTTCATCACGGAAACGGGACTCAGGACATTTTCTACGATGATGAAACAGTCACGTTCTGTTCCATTCATCGCCATCCATTTTATCCGGGGACCGGGGCGGAGACAGAAACCGGGACCGGAAGCGGGCTGGGGACGACATTCAATGTGCCGCTTGCTTTCGGAACGCCTCGAGAGGCCTATTTCCAAGCTTTCCGAAAGATGGTTGAGCGTGCTGTTTCGAAGTCGAAGCCTGAATTGGTGCTCATCAGTGCCGGTTTCGATGCCCACATGGACGATCCAGTCGGTTCGCTGGGTCTCGCGTCCGAGGACTTCCGCGAACTGACAGAGATCGTCACGGAAATGGCTGCCGTTGAATGTGGTGGCCGAGTCGTCAGCCTCCTCGAAGGCGGATATCAGCCGCAAGCTCTCGCCGAATCTGTCGAGATTCACCTCGATGGACTCATCGCTGCCTCAAGCTAGTGAGACATTTGCTCCGGCGAGGAACGAATCACTCCGTCTCGGTCTAAAGCTTCGTTGGTTCAGTTACTGGTTGCGTCGATGGCGGAGTCGAAAGGATCAGCTTGCGCGATCGTTGCTCATCTGGATGAAGCGATCCAAGCACGCTGGCGATGGCGGTTTCGAGATCTCCGTCATTGGTGTTTCCGCTCAAGGCCTGAAGTCGACGGAGAACATCGGGCTTCAGCAGGTTGCCAAACCGTTGCACATGAAAGGCCAATTGAAACCCAGCTTGTTGACGGAGTTTCATGTCCATGTTCGGAGATTCCATAATCTCGAACAGGTGCAGTTGAGCACTTGGTAGACCAATTCCTCCCAATGCTACGACTGCATTATCCGCCGCGACGGGATTGCTCGTCGCGAGTCGAATTTCTTCTTCGATGGGGGCGAGGTCGAAGATGTCGGACAGCCCGGTCGAGGCAATCCGTCGCAGCCAATAGCTCGCTTCACGAATTTGATTCGATCGCTGAGCCGGTGTGAGCGGTGGAGGGCTGATCTGAGCGAGAACCGGTTGCAGTGCTTTGTTGATTTCGACAGGTGAAGTTCCTTCGTCGATGTAGACGACGTTTTGGAACTCGTCTTGCAACAGATCGAACCGGCTTCGAATGGATCGCGGTCCATAAACAACCAACGGCAGGTCACGTGTTCGTGCATCTGCACGCAGGTTGGTCAGCGTTTGCGTCAGACCCCAGCGAATTGTGCTGGGATGCACGATTCCAAGCTCGATGTCGCCTCGTTCAGCAGCGATGCGAAATCCTTCCTGTCCGGTTTCGGCAACTGATCCTCGATATCCGAGTTCCTGGAAGATCGCAGCGGTGGTCGTTCCCCGCTGTCCATTCGGGTCAATCACGACACTCTGAGGGCGATCATCCGACTGAATGGCTCGACCGAGAATTGGAACAATGCGAGATGATCCGCGGAACGACTGGTTCGGCTCCCATTGCAGAATCGTAATCGCCGCAGCAAGTTGAACGCGTGGATGAGCAGAGTTGAGTGCTTCGACGATAGCCGGTGAGGTTGCTCCTCGGAGTTGATTTCGAGATCCGTTCAGACCGAGTGCATGAGCTGAAGATAGCGCTGAGCCAACGATCTGATTGTCGAGGCTGAGTTTCAAAACCTGTGAGCAAAACTCCGGGCCAGCTTCTACGGCGATATCGTGAGCAGTTCCGGGACCTGTTGGAATCGGTTGGTCCCAGCCAGCTTCTTCAATGTCGCGAACCATCATCGCTGCGAGAATCAACTCGGCCGATTCGTCGCTTGAGGGAGCCAATTCCGCAGAATCCCGAGCAAGTCGTTCGGCAAAGTAAGTGCTTGCGTTGCGTCGCGAGGTCACATTCTCGACCACGGTTTGCTCGTCATCGCTCCAGGTCCAGACTGGAATGTCGTTCATTTCTTCGTATTTCGGCGGCCAGTCAAACTGGTTGGCGAGGTAGTCGAGTGATGTCTTTTGCAGCTTCTCTGCTGCTCCGTAGCTAGTCACTCGGCTTGTTTTCGAAGGATCCTTATATCGGATTCGGGCAATGGCTTTGCGAGCGACTGCCTGAGTGCCCGGAGGTGAGTTCGGAGAGAAGGCTGGTTCCAGCAGCCAGATGACTTCGTCCTCTCCGCCAATTGCTCCCAAGACTTGAGCTGCGGTTGTCTTCACTTCGTCGATCGGCGATTGCAAAGCACCGACCAGTGGGTCGATGGCTGGTTGTCCCAATCGAGCGAGGGTCAAGACGAGGGTCTCGCGTTGTTCGGGAGAGTCGACGATGGCCTTGAGAAGTGGAGCAACGGCGTACTGGCCGAGAAGTTGAAGTTGTGTGGTTGCTTCATCGCGATCTCTGGCTGTCCCATTCAGCAACTTGATGAGATCCGTTGCGTACTCAGGATTGCCAACCTGAGTTTTCGCAGCTTCCGTCACGCGGGACAGCAATTCACTCGCTTCCGGATTGACCTGATCGAGTCGAGCCAGGCTGAGCAGGGCGCTCATGCCGTTTTTGTCACGCAGCGCGAGAAGTTGGCTGTCGTCGGGGTTGAGTTGTAAGATCCGACCGAGATAAATCTTCGCGAGTTCTGGTCGTGCCAGTTTGACGGTCAGCAAAGCTCCTTCGAAGAGTTCCGGGACTGTTGTCGGTTCCGAAGCCAGAACCTGGTCTCCCTCCGGAACGGCAAGTGGTTCCTCATCCTGTGCAAAGAGTGGAGAAATCGTCGTCAACGCGAACGTGGCGAGCAGTGTTGGCAAGAGACTTGACCGCCGACTGGGCATGACAGCAACTCCGGGGATGGGACACGAGAAACTCAGATCTCCCGAAGTGAAATTGATACGAGGCGCATCGATCTCCTGATTCGGGAGGTCTCCGTATCAAAGTCTATCGAATCTCGGAACCGTTTGCTTGAACATCGTCTTCGGAGGATGGGATTGTCAGCTGCGTTTGAATCATGAGATCAGCACAGGCGGGATAATCCGTACATTCGCCGGACGAACGCGGGAGCCCACGCGGAAACAGCCCAAACACGAATCTATGCGACGATAACTCGCTGCCTCTCAAGGGCTGCGAGGCAACTTTCCCGAATCTATACAATCTTCCATTTGAAAACTTTACGCATACTTGATAGGACCCGTCCCACACGCGAGCATGTTCGCTGACGCGTGAACGTTTCTTGAACTCTTTTAATGCAGACAAACAAATGGTGACTCTTCGACCGGTTCCCGTCGCACTCGTCCCTCGAAATTCTGAGGCAGCCACAGCGATCAGTGCTCCTAACTACGATGAATTTCAGAGTGATCGCGAGGTTTGGGACCTCCTGCAGGCCCGTCCGGACAACGTTCTGCGAGTGACCATGGCTCACTGTCACGTTGATTCTCTCGACAATGCTCCGGAAGAGGGGGGAGAAGAATCTCTCCGGCACTCTGCAGAGCAAATGGAGTTTCTGAAGAACCATGTAGGGATTCAGCAGCAGGAAAACGTGATCTGGGTGTACGAGATCACTTCTCCGCTTCGACCCAATGCTCCACAACTGGGGGTCGGCGGATTTGCAGCGACCAACGAAATTCGGACCGAAAAGACCCCGAACGGCACCATCATCCGTAACGAGGGAATTCGTCCTGAAAAGGCTCAGGGGCGAGCGAATTTGATCGAAGCGACGAATGCTTACATCGGAACCGTGAATCTGGCTGTTCAGGATCAGTCACAGAAACTTCTCGGTGAACTCGAGTCGATCGCAAAATCGCGTCCATGCGACTACGAAACAGTCGATGAGGGAAAGAATCGTCATCGCGTCTGGCTGGTGACTGAATCCGCAGCGCAGCAAACGTTGATCGACCTGTTGGCCGCCGAACCAGCCGCGTATGTTGCGGATGGAAATCATCGAAGTGCCGCAGCAGCTCAGCTGGGGCTTCCACACTTTCTGACAGTCTTCTTTCCAACGAGCCGCCTCGGACTCGAACCCTACAATCGACTGCTTCCGTTGAATGGTGTTTCTCCAGCGGATTTCCTCGCGAAGGCAGGGGAGCAGTTTGAAATTGAAAAGCTCGGGAAAGTTGCCGCTTATCGGCCTGAAGGTGTGCACATCATCGGCCTCTATCTCGACGGCGAGTGGTACAAGCTGACGCCCAAAGCTGGCTCGTACAATCCCGAAAACGCGGCAGAGTCGATCGATTCCGACATTGTGCAACGACACATCATTCACTCAATCCTCGGAATGTCAGACGCCCGGGATAAGCGAATCAATTATGTCGGGGGAAATAAGACCGCGAGCTATCTCGTCGAACGAGTTGACTCCGGTGATTTCGATCTCGCGATTTCTCTCGCTCCCGTAACCATGGATCAATTTGTCGACGTCTGTGAGCAGAGTCTGTTCATGCCTCCCAAGTCGACATGGTTCGATCCGAAAGTTCGAAGCGGTCTCGTGATTGCTTTGTTGGGCAACGAGTAAAGATGTTTAGGAGTGAGCGTGAACAGTCATTTGCAATTGTTCACGCTCAAAGATTTCGCACTTTCATTCGTCAGCTAGAAATCGGATTTGTCATGGCTCTTCATCGCCTGTTGATTGTCGCTTTGATCGTATGTCTCGGAGGGGAGATTTCAATCTCTGCGGACGAGCCGAACAGACTTACTCAAGAGGAACAGCAATCCGGTTTCCAGCTTCTCTTCGATGGTCAATCTCTCGACGGTTGGGATCAGAATGGAAACTGGGCTGTCGCGGATGGAGTGATTGCGCGGCAGGATCGCGGGGGAAGCTTGACTCACTCCGAAAATCTGCCGGACGACTTCGAACTGCGTTTCGAATGGAAAGTCGGCGAAGGCAGCAACAGCGGAGTCTATTATCGGCCGGGGCAATACGAGTATCAAATCCTCGACAATGCCAAACATGTTGATGGAAAGAATCCGCGAACGAGTGCTGCTTCGCTCTACTTTTGCATGCCACCATCACATGATGCGACAGCTCCAGTCGGTGAATGGAACCGTGGGCGAATTGTGTGTCAGGGGACAGTCATTCAGCACTGGTTGAACGGAGAGAAGGTGGTCGATTTTGATTACACCGATCCCAAGTGGGCGTCGAACGTGGAACTTCTCCGATTGAGAGGTGGCGATCTGGCCGCCCGTGGGGCTCATCTTTCGCTCCAGGATCACGGAGACCCGGTCAAGTATCGATCGATTCGTTTGAGATCACTGTCTGAAGAGGACTCGATCGATCACTCGACAGTGACTCCCGCAGTCATCTCTGAGGAAGCATTGAAAGCGGAAAAAGCCAAACTCGAACGCATTCTGAAGAGTCGAGCGAAACAGGCGGAGAACGCGAAGTCCGAGTAGTCCGCTTCGCATTCGAAGAGACCCAATGCGAGAGAAAATGGACTACGACGAGAGTCGCCATCGACTTGAGAAGTTTGTTTCAGGGAACAACCAAGAGTGAAGCAGTGACCGAAGAGATTCAATCCGAAACGTCGAAGGATCGCCGGCTCGGTTGGATCAGCAGGACGGTCGTTCTGGTGGCTTGTGTTGCCGGGGCAGTGGGCCAAATCTGGTTGTTGTGTTTGAGCGACTGGACTCTCGGAGTCGAAGGAGAATGGGCTTGGCCTCGATTTGAGACGCGATTGAGCATCGATCAATGGATCGCCGCCGGTGCCGCGATCGTCTTGAGTTGCCTCGTTTTTATCTGGACGATTCGATCGAAGAGCAATCGAACTACAGAACCGTCTCGAACGGCGTCTCTGGTTTGGAAGCTCGTCTTGATTCTCCTTGGGTTTGTCTGGCTGAATGCTGTATTGGCGATGCAAATGCCGCAAGGCGGACTGAGTCGCGCCGTGCTGGTGATGTTCTATCCCAGAACATCGGGTTACTTCTGGCAGGCAGCCTATGAAGCGGAGGACTGGAAGGAATTCCTCAGTGGATATTCTGAGCGAATCTCGGACGAATCCGACCCCGATACTTATTTGCATATCGGGACACATCCTCCAGGGCTGGCCATGACGCATCGGATGTTGATCGGGCTTTGCCGGTCGAGTCCGCTTCTCGCCACTGTTCTCGAAACGACTCAACCAGAGTCAGTGAAAGAGACGATGCTGTTCCTTCAACAGCATGCAGAGCGAGACGATGTTCTCTTGCAGCGTCCGGAGCTAGCAGCTTTGTGGCTGTCGATTCTCATCACGCAACTGCTTGTCGTCTTGACCGCGATCCCGGTCTATCTCCTGAGTCGCCGACTGGTTGATGATCGGGCTGCGCGAGTCGCGGCCGGGTTTTGGTTGCTTGTGCCAACGGTTCTTGTCTTCTTTCCAAAATCAGATGTCGCGTTCCCGTGCCTGGCCCTTTGGGTTCAGCTGGTCTGGCTGATTGCTCTCGAAGAGGACAGCCCGCTCTGGGGAGCGGTCACAGCAGTCCTTTTGATCACCTCTGCGTGGATGAGTCTCGCATTCATGACGATCGGAGTGATGTTGTTCGCGCAATTGATTCACCAAATCGTTCTTCATCGAAAAGGAATGCGGGCATCGATCGGAGGAACAACTGCCGGGTTGTTGTTGCTGTTTGGTCTGTTCATGGCATGGGAAGTCAATCTCGTTGGAATCTGGTTTCAGAACTTCCACAATCACGCCCTCTTTTATGATCACAACTCCCGGACTTACTTCTCTTGGCTCGGCGTAAATCTGCTCGAAGTTTCGACTGCGATTGGTGCGCCGCTTTTCGTCTTGGCGATCTGTGGAATCTTTTCGCTCCGCAAGCAGTTCCGAAACCTGACTGCGTTTGCGATTCTCAGTGGACTGGGAATGGGGGCGGGGTTGTGGATCAGCGGAAAGAACATGGGAGAAGCGGCGCGGCTGTGGAGTTTTCTGCTTCCCTACGGTGTGCTCGCAGCTGCGGTTACGCTCGAACGCTTCCTCGCTGAGCCGGTCACTGATCCATCTCAAACAAATGTTGGCGCGTCGACTCGAAAGTCTGCGTGGATACTCTTCACAATCTGGTCAGCACAAGTGGCCGTTTGTCTGGCAGCATCGACGATTGTCGACGGCTTCGGGTTTACTGAGTTGTGACAGCGTAGGAAGTGCGTGCGAGTGACCTGTCCCGCTGTCACTCTCCCAATGGCTGAAGAGGGGCCTTCGAAGCGACGAAGGTTTCTTTCTTGTCGTCGTTGGAAAAGTGAACAGTCACCGTGCGCCGCCCACCGTACCCAGCGACATCTGTGACTGTTCCACGACCATAACGGGGATGTCGCACGAGCATCCCAATTCGGAAACCGATGGGCATATCGACGGATTCTTTGCCGCCGTTCAAGAGTGAAGCACCTGTCATCAGCTTTGGGATACCGGGGAAATCGGGAGTTGATTTCGTTTCCGGGACAGGTTGCTGCCACTGCGTCGCTGCGAACTCTCCGTTGTCATCGACGTCAATGCGTTCGCATTCAAGTTCGCGGATAAACGGGCTTTCGATGGTTGGAACTGTCCGTCCGTGCATCGAGCGGATGCGAGATTCCGTGAGGTAGAGCCTCTCTTCTGCTCGTGTCATCCCGACGAACAACAATCGTCGTTCTTCTTCGAGTTCCCGTCGACTTTCACTCTGCAGCGATCGTTCGTGAGGAATCAGTCCTTCTTCGATTCCGAGCACAAACACGATGGGAAACTCCAGACCCTTGGCCGCGTGCAGCGACATCAACGAGACTTGTCCGGAAGTGTTCTCGAGGAAGTCGGTTTCGCTGATCAACGCTGTCTGTTCCAGGAATCCTTGTAAGCTTCGGTCGTCGCCGAGGGCTTCATCATACTGACGGGCAGCGGCAACGAGTTCTTCAACGTTTGCGACTTTCTCCGCGACTGCTTCATTCGGAGAGCCCTGCCATGGAGCGACGAAGTAGGTTTTATCGATGATCTCGACCAACAAGTCTCCGACAGATCCCGCCCCGGCCAGCGAGAACCCATTGATCATTTCTGCAAAGCGTCGAAAACCGACGATTGCTCGCTTGGAAAGTTTGGGAACTTCTGAGGCTCGCACACAAGCTTCAAGCGGAGTGAGGTGATTCAGTTGAGCCCATCGCAACAGTCGGTTCTGGGAAGTCTTTCCGAGACCACGCAGCGGTTTGTTCACGATTCTGAGAAAAGCGGTGTGATCGAGAGGGTTTTCAACCAGTCGAAGATAGGCGAGTAAATCCTTGATCTCTGCTCGATCGTAAAACGCGACTCCGGAAGCGACTTGAAACGGGATCCGATTTCGCATCAGCGCTGTTTCGACTTGTCGAGAGAGAGCATTGACACGATAGAAGATCGCGACATCGCTCCATTGGTAATCGCCAGTGTCAACGAGATCCCGAATCTCTTGGGCGATGCCACCCGCTTCCTCGCGGCTGTCGGAGAAGATCAGCAAGCGGACCGGTTGGCCATCTGCCTGAACAGTGAAGAGCTTCTTGGCCTTTCGCTGTCGGTTGCACGCGATGAGGCTGTCGGCTGAACGCAGAATCAGCCCGGTGCTTCGAAAGTTCTGTTCCAGACGAAGTGTTTGTGCGTCTGGGAAGTCACGTTCGAAACGCAGAATGTTTTCGATTCTCGCCCCGCGCCATCCATAGATGGACTGGTCAGGGTCCCCGGTGACGCACAGGTTCTGGTGATGTTGAGCCAGGGCAGCCACGATTTGATATTGAGCCGAGTTCGTATCCTGATACTCGTCGACGAGAATATATCGGTATCGCTGCGCGAGTTCCCGGCAGAGTTCGGTTTGCTCGGCCAGCATCAACGCGACGTGCATCAGCAAGTCATCAAAGTCGACGGCGTTCGATTCGAGCAACGCCTTTTGGTAGGCGGGGTAAGCTTTCCGAACGACTCCATCCCAGTGATTGCTCACTCCCTCGTCGAACCGTTCGTTGAATTGCTCGGGAGTGATCAGGTCGTTTTTCGCGTTACTGA
This sequence comes from Thalassoglobus sp. JC818, assembly GCF_040717535.1. Lineage (NCBI taxonomy): Bacteria > Pseudomonadati > Planctomycetota > Planctomycetia > Planctomycetales > Planctomycetaceae > Thalassoglobus > Thalassoglobus sp. JC818. The sequence goes on along the minus strand of NZ_JBFEFI010000001.1, from coordinate 1,164,272 downwards.
TTCTCCACAGCACTTTCTCGGGAGAGAAGTGAACGGTATCGAAGTCGAGATCGCTGAGGACAATCCGCAAGAGTTGTTTCTGATCGGAAGTATCGAGAATCGAGAACGAGGATTTGATTCCGACGACGTCTCCGTACTCGCGCAACACACGTGCACAGAAGCGGTGAAATGTGCTCACCCAGATGCGCTGGCCGGGCAGCAGGGCTTCCACTCGCTCACCCATTTCCTTGGCAGCTTTGTTGGTGAAAGTAATCGCGAGAAGGTTGCGAGGGTGAATATTCGCGTTCATGACGAGGTTGGCAATCCGCCGTGTCACGACGCGCGTTTTCCCTGAACCGGGTCCCGCCACGATCAGCAGAGGGCCATCGATGAAGCGAACTGCTGCGGCTTGCGATTCGGTCAACCCATCAAAGAGAGCATTCATAAGCGATTATTGAGCGTAGAGTTGTGACAATTGGAGGTTTGGGTGAGCCGGGAGATACCTGCAGAGAATCTTAGCAATCAGTTTATGAAAAAAACGTATTTCGAACGTATCAGTATTGATTTTCATCGCATGCGATCTAATATTCAGTTGCTGTCGGAGTTGGCCCGCTCCCGACAGTAACTCTTCCCGCAGCGGTTGGGACGGCCCTCCTGACCGCTGCTTTTTTTATGCGCCCATCCCGGTCGATGAACCAGTCTTCTTCGATGCGATTCTCTCGCTTCTGCTTCGACCAGATCGCTGATGATTGGCGTGTGTTGGCGAGCAAGTTTTGGCGAAGCATTCGAGATCACTCAGTCGACATGTTGGCGGTCTTTTCTGCGATCCACTGATCAGGATCTTCGAGGAATGCTGCTCTACATCCGGTGCAGCAAACCCAATATGTCTTGCCGTTGTGTGTCAGCGAGATCGTTCCCAGCCCACCGGAGATAATGCACTCGCGATCTCCATAGCCTTCATCGGTCATCGCAAACGAAGTTCCGTCTCGTTGGGTGGCGATGGTGTCAAACCGCAGGAAGTTTTTCCCAGACATCCGAGCGAGTTCAACGAGGTAACGATTGTTCTTTTGCTGATTGAACGTGACCTGCCAGGTGTCACGGGGTGACTCGCCATTGGTCTGCTGAAACTGAAGTTGATAGCGAACCTGCATCGTGCGGTCATCGCCTTGAAACTCTTCGACAGGATGGCTGAAGTCGCCATCGAATTGCCGCGTTTTGCCTTCGGGATCAACTGTTTCCAGTCGGAAGATTTCATCGGTCGGAGAATACGTCATCCGGGCCGTTCGAAAGTACGGGCTCTCGGTGCTCGTCATGACCAGCGATGGATATTCCGGATCGGTTTGAAAGTCCCAAACCCATTCTGGAGCATCGAGTGCTTTGAAATCTCCAAACTGTTTTTGTGTGGTCCCACGCCACTTTCCGAGCATCACCTGCACCGGTTTCAATGCATTGATAATTGCCCGGCGACTCGGAGATCCACTTTGCATCGCCACAGCTTCGGCACGATCTGTCGGTGAAGCGTTCGTTCCCGAAGAAGTTTGTCCCAGCGAGATTTGGGGGATGGGAGGCAGTTCATCAGCGTTTTGCTCGCCAGTGTTCGACTCTGAGTTGTCGACCGTTCCTGAATTCGAACTCGCTGATGGCTGCTGACTGGTCTGCGAATCTTTTGATTCAGGCTGCGGAACTTCAGACGGTTTCGGTGAACAGCCAGCAATCAAAACACCCGCGAGAAGGAGAACAAACGCGTGTTGCGGCCGATTGTGTTGTCGTCGAACCCGATCAACATGTTCTTCGACGTCCTCGTCCAACCGATTTCCCCAAATACATGCGGAATAGTGCTCCAGAGTTCGAATGTTGATCTTCATATCGAGAGGCTCCGCATGGAGGAAAAAGGTGTTCAGAGGAGTTGAAATGAAGTGTCGCGGCGAGGCCTGGAAGGTCAATGCTTCACGGCCAAGGGTTCCCTAGCTTCCCGAATAAGTCCTCGGCTGCAGACTCTGGGCAGACCCTAGCTCAAGACGACTGTCATCCCCCGTGTCATTGCACGAATGGTAGCAAAGGACGTTTTCGGACCCAAACGTGACGCGCAGAAGGGGCAGGTCGACTTGCGGCAACATTTGGGGTTTCAAGATGGCAACAAGACTTGATGAAAAATGGTGCGTTGTGGCCTCATTTGCAGCATTTACAAAATGGGGTTTGCGGATTCGTGGAGTGAAAGTAGACTTTGCCGAATTGTCGGGGCACTCAACTTCTCAAAAGGAAGGATTCCTGCATGGCGGACGAGGGATTTCGGTTTATTCACGCAACTGATCTGCGTCTGGATGAGCCATTGGTTGGAGTTGGGGCAAGTGGCCCGGGAACCGGTTCTTCCGGGAACATTCTCGGCGAAGACTCTCATACTCTCGTCGATGCGACACTCACTGCCTGGAATCAGGTTGTCGAACATTGTGTCTCTGCCCAAGCGGATTTTCTGCTTTTGACCGGGAACGTTTTCGATCATCGCTCGCTGAGTCTTCGCGCGCGGATTGCTCTTGAACGTGGTCTTCAAACACTCGATTCGAATCGGATTGAAGTCTTCATCGCTCCGGGAAATCTTGATCCGACGAGCGCCTGGAAGCGTCAAGTGACGCTGCCGGGGAATGTGTCGCTCTTGGGGACTGAGGAAAGTGATCCTGTCGCTGTCGTAAAACACGGGCGCATGCTGACTTCGATTCAGACCATCGCGACGACCGAGACTGAAGAGCCAGGATGGAATTCAACTTCCGGAAATGGCGAATCCAATACAAATGGCGGATATCGCATTGGTGTCGTGCCGGCCGGGGTGCCCGTGCTGTGGAAAAACGGTCATCCTGAGTCATTGAACGTTCCGGGAGCCTCTCCTTTTGCAGCGACTCTGGTGCAGTCGGCGATTCAAAACGGCGTGAATTATGTCGCGTGCGGTGCTGGGAAGCCTCAGCTTAAACAGATCGGACAAACCTGGATTCACGATCCCGGGCCGACTCAGGCCATCCGATCGTCAGTCGCGGGGCCGTGTGGCTGCAGCCTCGTTCATGTCGATTCACAAGGAAGAACGCGAATCGATTCACTCGCTCTGGCGCCTGTGCGATGGGAAACGTTCACCATCGAAATCGAGAAACAGGCAAAGCTGAAAGATATTGTTGAAAAGATGGCCCTGCAGGTGATGGGGCTGAATGTCAGCGATTCGGAAGATGTCTGGGTTCTGAACTGGCGACTCAGTGGGGAAGGGAAAGCGCTTGAGGCATTTCTGGATGCGTCCCAACTTCCACAAATCTGGGAACAACTGGAAGACGAACTCTCCGACGAAGACGGTCCACGCAGAATTCATCAATGTGAAGTTGTACAGAGAGTCTTGCGTGATCCGGTCAGCCTGGAAGATGCCACGGGGCTGATTCAGTCCTTGAAAGAACTGCTGGAAAGCGAAGAAACTGCCAACGCCGTTCACTCCGTTGTCGAGGATGTGCGTCGGGAACTGATTGAGGATCAATGGCTGCAGCGCGCGGATATGTTTCAAGTGCGTGAGGTGATTGCATCCGCAAACTCGGAAGACATGATTCAACGTGCACTCGATAGTGCCGGTCTGTATCTGGATTAATCCGGGTCAGCAGCAACTCAAAAGGGAGGCTATATATTCGAAGAAGAATCAATGAACGCAGAGCAATTTCTGCGATCGTCGTTCTTCAACGCCCCCCAAAAGAAATTCACTGTTCGTTAGGCGGAAGTCATTCGTCGACGAGTCCCCCCACACTGCCCATCACGTTTCCGTTGAGAAGTATTTGGGAAAAAGTTAGGCCCGAGTCGGGCAACCCAGAAGAACAATTCAGCAAAACCGTTCAGGTGAGTGTGCAGGACAGGGTGCTCACCTTTGAATGGACACCCGTTTCCGTCCACTGTCGAGTGTGTCGCCAGTGAGAGCCGGAGCGGTCCAAATTTGAGAACAAGACAATCCGATACGTGTTCAAAGGACTGGCACTTCCAACAGCCTCAAACTCCACGCCCCCCAATGGAGTCATTGCTGGCTGATTCGGATAATCAGAAATTGAAGCGAGATTCCGATCGGGATCAATCATCGCTTCAATGAGGATGGAACCCAATGAGAATCCATGAACTGGAAATTGATCATTTTGGCGTCTGGAAAAACGTCACATTGCCATTCTCTGACCGCGGTGTCACGGTACTCTATGGACCGAACGAGGCGGGCAAGTCGACGCTAATGCGATTTATTCGCGGAGTGCTTTTCGGTTTCCAACCGGGGGATCTGCATGTCACCGATTCCCACGGAAAACGACAAGTCTGCTCCGGGGTGCTGCGCGTTTCGCATCGCGGGAAGCAACACGAACTTCGCCGAATTGCTGAGAAGGGCAGTCGCGGTCGTCTCGAGATCGACGGTCAACGCGTCTCACAACAGGATTCTTTAGTTCAAAGTCTTGTCGGCGGTGCCAGTGAATCAATCTTTCGCGATGTGTTCGCAATCGGGCTTCACGAACTGCAAGAACTCGCGACGCTGAACAACTCGGAAATCGCCCAGCAAATCTACGGGCTCTCGCTGGGTCGTGAGGGTGACCAACTTGTCCGCGCTCAAAGCCATCTGGGGGCTCAGTCTCGGCAGATCGCCAATCGCGAGACTCGAAAGGGGGAGATTTTCGGACTTGTGCAGCGGCTGACAGAAGTCGAACGACAACTGGAACGGGTTGGCGTACCGCTCGAGCGTCACAAACGGCTGAAGGAACAAATCAACAAACATGATGATCGAGTCGGTCAGCTACGGCAGCGGCAACAGCACTTGCAGAGCGACCTTCGTGGATTCCAGTTCCTCAGCCGCATCTGGGAGCCATGGCGAAAAGAACTCGACCTGAAAAACCGTCTCGACCAACTGCCCGATCGAAATGTCGATCTCGATCGCGTCCGGGAATTGGAATCGCTACAGCAGGAGATTCAGGAATTCGATTCCGAGCGGAAGAAGTTTCTCGCGGAGGCGAAGCAGTTTCAGAAGTCGTCTCAGGAGATTCCTCTCAACGCGGAGTTGGAAGAGCAGCAATGCGCGATCAACCGCCTGCACAGCGAACTTCCCGAGATGCAAGAGATCGCAGATCGCTTCGAACTGAAGGTTCCTGATCTGACATCCAATAGCTCATCTTGGAAAAACAATTTCCGCAATCGACCCAGTACTCAATCAGTCAATCAGTCAGCTGCGTTTGCCGAAGACTTGGACGTCGACGAAGACGGCCAGGTGGATGTGTCACCGCAACAAATTGGAGCTTTGAGCCAGGCGTCCAATGCGTATCGTAATGCGATGCGTACGCATCGGCGCCTCACAAAACGATACAAGGGATTCGACAAGAAATTCAAACAGCTGACATCACGTCCAACCGGTGATGGAACTGCTGCTGAAGCTGGGGCCGCTGATAACGTTGCTGAGTTAGAGCGTTTGGAGGCTGATCTTCGCAAGCTCCGAGAATTGCACCTTGAGAAAGGGCATCTGCAAACGCTTCTGAATCGTCTCCCGGAAGGTCGACGTGCGGAACTTGTCGAAGCTACGAATCCTCCCTTCTTCAGTACAATTCTGTGGTTTTTCGCCATCGCAGGAGTCGTCCTCACGCTTTGCGGAATTTATGGAGCCACACACGGAATGGTGGTCGGTGGTTTTCACGCTGCGTTAATCGGTGGCTGTTATGGGTTGCTGGGGATTGCAGCTCTCGCCACATGCTGGACCATGAAGATTCACTTCTCGCGTCGAGAAGTTTCCGTCGAGGACAACGACGAAGCGCATCACTCTCTCCGAAAAGAAGTTGAAGAGAGAAACCTGAAAATTCAGCAATTGATCAGCCGTCAGATTCTGTCGCGGAAAACGACAACTCACGCCATTACCAATCAACAATTGGCAGACGAAAAGGCGATTGCAAAGAAGCTTGAGGAACTTGCTCAGGACCGCGCACGTTTTCAGTCGCAGGTCGATGAACAGGATCGCATCCGCAGATTACGACGGAGAATGACCAAGCTCCGCAATCAATTAAGAAAGTCGCGCACGACCGTCAATCAGCGGAAGAGTGACTGGGTGAAGTCGCTAAAGTCGATGGAAATCGCCGAACAAAGCAACATTGGCGAAGCGATTGCTGAGTGTCAGAGAATCTATCGAACCACACGCGGCAACTCGAAAGTAGACCCAATCGATGTCGAAGCGATTCTGCTTCAGGAAAAGCTCAGCGACTTTCTCGATCGTGTCGGAGTCCTGGCTGGAATTCTTAAACAGACTGCTTCGACGCACGATCCATTCGCCCGCGTTTCCAAATGGAAAGACGAACTCGAAGTCCAATTTGAACTTCGGCGTGAACGGGCTCGGCTTCGGCAATTGGTCAAAGACAAGCGGCGTGAAGCATCCAAAATCGAAGAAGAGCTGGAATCGTTGCGTCGGCAGCAGTCCGAGTTGTTTTCGATGCTCGGAATCTCGTCATACGATCAGCTCTCCGGCATTTTGGGAGCGGTCGAAGATCGTGAAACGCTCATGCGGCAACTTCAGGAGATTGGCGAAACGATCTCTCGGATCGTTGAGAGTGAACCCGATCTGATGATCGTGGAAGAACAACTCGCCGATTTCGATGAGCAACGCAATCGGGAACAGGTCGCCGAGATTCGTGAGGAACTCCTGCAGATCGATGAAACGTTGCAGGTCGAGTATCAATCGATCGGCAGATTTCAGCAGGAGCTGCGAGCGATTGAAGACGATCGAACCGCTGCTTCATTGAGATTCGAACGTGCCCAATTGGCTGAACAGATCCGCCTGACGAGTGAACGCTATCTTGGAATCATGGTGGCAGACCGGGCTGTCGGAGCGCTGCGAAGTCGAATCGAAAAGGAACGCCAGCCGAAAACGCTGCAGGATGCTTCGTCGTATCTCCAACAATTGACGTGTGGCAAATATCAAAACATCTGGGCTCCTCTCAACGAGAAAAAACTTCTCGTCGACGATGACCTGAATCACTCCTTCGAAGTTGAACAGCTCAGCAGTGGAACCCGGGAACAAGTGTTTCTCTCGTTACGGCTGGCAATGATTCGTGAACTTGCCTCGCAGGGAGTTGAATTGCCGTTGGTGCTGGACGATGTGACGGTGAACTTCGACCAACTTCGCACCGAGGCAGCCGTTGAAACACTCCTGAAAGTTGTCGAGACCGGTCAGCAGATCATTCTCTTCACCTGCCATCTCCATCTTGCTCATCTCTTTGAACAACACCAGATTGATCCCGTCTGGTTACCTTCGAATCGGCCTGAGGTTCCGGTTTCATAGAGTGAATTGGAATAGTTTGGCTTCGTTGGATGTGGTTTTGACGTGTGAGCTTTCAATCCCAGAATGCCGACGGATTCGGCGAATCAAACTGAATAGACGACCTGCCTGAATCAGGCATATGGAAAGTTTCGGAAAGCGGAACTGGTGAGACGGAACGAACCAGAACAAAAGCAACGTAGTTGCGGGCTCCCTGGCATGACGCCACGACGGGGACGCCGCCGCAATCGTGGTCTGTACTCGCTCATCGCAGATTTGCTGACGATTGCGTTTCTGGTGAGCACGATCTCAATGACAGGGTGCTTCCTCGCACGCAATCACAACTCCGGACTTCCCGCACGATATCGGGCGAATTCAGAACAGCTCGAAATTCGTTCCGACTCGAAGATCGAGAAGGAAGGGGAAATCTTTGAAGAGCTGGTCAGCCTTCGGGAAGAGATCGTCGAGCTTCTCGACTTGCCGCCGGCTAACCGCCCCGTCCGCATCTATCTCTTTCAGGATGAGGAGCGGTATGTCCAGTACATGCAAACTTCTCACCCGGATCTGCCCCAACGAAGGGCCTTCTTTATCGGGACACCGACGGAACTGTCGGTTTATGCTTATATGGGGCCCAGCATGATGGAAGACCTCCGGCACGAGTACACTCACGGCGTGCTTCATGCTTCACTTCGAACAGTTCCACTCTGGCTGGATGAAGGAATCGCTGAGTATTTCGAAATTCGCCGATACGATTCTCTACGTCGGCATCCTGAGCACGCTCCAAAATTAGCGGCTGCGGTCGTCAACGGCTGGGAGCCAAATCTCAGACGCTTGGAGCAGATCGAGAGAGTCTCGCAGATGCAGCGACCGGACTATCAGGAAGCGTGGGCATGGGTGCACTACCTGGTTCACGAATGCCCGGACGGACGCTCATTATTGGTCGACTATTGCCAATCACTCGCTGCCTCCAATCGAGCCCCCGGATTCTCTCCCCTGATCGAACAGCAGGTTCCGAATGCCGAACAGCGGCTGATGGGGTATGTCAGCTCGACACTCGATTCCGGTCGAACGGTTCAAGTTTCAGGCAGTCGCTAGAGCAAGTTGCTCTTTCTTGTACACTCGCTTGCTCTGTTTCATAAGATAAAAGTTGTGTTTGCTCGTGCGAGAGAGTGCACACCAAATCAAAAAATGCTCTTAGCAACTCTCGCGGTTTCTCTGTACTTCATCGAATTGTTTCCTCAGCCGTAAACTTCTGCATTGAGTCTGCCTCGCTGCCTCCCGATTTGACTCGGATCGTCGTATTCTCTGAATCAGTAGTCATCTCCATTGAGGGACACGAACAACTTTCAGAGCTAGAGTGTCTCAGGCACTTTTCATTGCACTTCAAAAGTCGACGTTCAGTCAGTCATGTCCCAACTGCCAACCAATGATCGTGATTCTCAACACGAGACGTCGCAGACGAATCTCCAAGAGACTCAGCATATCTTGTCGTTGGCGATTGATTCTTTCATCTCAGCCTGGTCAATAGCGGAAGAGACTGGCCCTCCGATCGTGGCTGACTTTCTGCCGAAGGATGAACTCGCGAGGCAGGAAGTCCTTGTTGAACTCATCAAAATTGATCTTGAGCAAAGGTGGAACGAGTTTGAACTCCCGAAGCGTTTGAGTGAGTACTTCGAAGAGTTTCCGGAACTGTGCCAGAAACAGGTTCCGATCGAACTTGTTTACGAAGAATATTTCTGCCGTCAGCGGGCGGAGACATCGGTCACGATTGAGGAGTACTTTCGCGAGTTTCCTGAACTCGAAAATGAACTTCGGCGATTTGTCCAGCACTCACCGGACGCGACTGTGCTTCAAAGCGGGGATGTGGTGGAGTCGTTTCGGGACTTGCGAGTCGGTGAAACAGTCGACGACTTTGACCTGCTGATCCGATTGGGCGAAGGCGCCTTCGCGACCGTATTCCTCGCACGGCAAAACTCGATGCAACGGCTCGTGGCTGTCAAAGTCTCAGCCAACAAAGGGACAGAACCGCAAACGCTGGCGCAACTCGATCACGATTACATCGTCCGAGTTTATGACCAAAGGGTGATAAAGTCCCCGCCGGTGCGTCTGCTGTATATGCAGTATCTTCCGGGCGGAACGCTGGAATCGCTGATCAAGAAGGTCCGATCGACTCCTGCGAACCGGAGGAGCGGTCAATTGTTGATCGATATTCTCGACGAATCACTGGAGAGCAAAGGAGAAACAACGCCGCCCGACTCGCTGTTGCGAAAAGAAATTACCCGCATGGATTGGGCTCAAACAGTCTGTTGGATTGGAATTCGACTCGCCAAAGCGCTCGGATACGCAAGCAGTCGGGGAGTCCTGCACCGAGACTTAAAACCGGCGAACGTTCTGATGACAAGTGACGGAACACCGAAGCTTGCCGACTTTAATATCAGCTTCAGTCGGCAGGTCGAAGGAGCGTCACCTGCGGAATACTTCGGAGGCAGTCTGGCTTACATGTCGCCGGAACAATTGAAAGCCTGCACTGGAAGTGGCGATGTTCGAGCAGAAGATCTTGATGTGCGGTCTGATCTTTTCTCGCTCGGAGTTGTGTTGTGGGAATTGCTTGTCGGAGAACGTCCGTTTGCCGATCCGCGTCGGCTGCAACTCAATTCAAGCACTCTCGAAGACATGATTGCCTCCCGGCAAAACGGCGTCCGTCGGGAAAAGCTGGTAGAAGCGTCCAAGTCGGCCCCGCCGGGACTGTTGCGTATTCTGCAAAAGAGTCTCGACTCGGATCGTGAACTGCGTTGGCAGACAGCACAGGAGATGATCGATCGGCTCGAACAGTGTTTCGATCCGAGAGCGCGCGAACTCATTGATCCAGAACCAGGACAGTGGCAAAAGATCGCCTTGCGATGGGAGACACCGATTATTCTCGCGCTCAACCTGATTCCGAATGCTTTTTCGGCGGTCGGAAACCTGCTGTACAATCAACGCGAGATCTTCGCGGAAATTGCTCCGGAACAGAGCTTCGAAACGATTCTCGCTGTGATCAACGGGATTGCGTTTCCCGTGGGGATTTCGTTTGTCGTTCTGATGGCAGCACGAATTCGGCGTGCGATAGTGAAGCCGGACGTTGCGCGTCAGACGTCCAACGCGAGAAGAAATTCTCTGCTGATCGGACACCGATGTGCACTTGTGTGTCTTTTGCTGTGGGTGATTGCTGGATTTGCCTACCCGGTGGCCATCCGATTGACAGGAACGGTTGTTCCCTGGGATGCCTATCTTCACATTCTAGGCTCGCTGGTGATCTTTGGGCTGATTGCCACAGCTTACCCATTCTTTCTCGTGACCTGGTTCTCGTTGGAAGTTCTCTATCCGTCGCTGTTGCGATTGGGGGTGGGAGGTGGTCAGGACCGGCAAGACTTACTGCTTCTACGTGACCATTTGCAAAGGTATCTGGTCATGGCCGCCTCGATTCCTATGCTGGCGGTCTCAGCGGTGACGATTGTCTCCGTCGATCTTTTGTGGGTTGCCCAGCTTCTCTGTTTTGGGGGACTCGCAGCCTTTGCAGCAGCCTTTTGGTTCTACCGAAGGATCGAAGGCGACCTCGAAGTTTTTCTTCGACTCAGCCGTCGAGACTGACAAGTTTGCCGGTTGAAGCTGCGGAACGATTGACATCGGCGAATTCGTCTTGCTGCAAAATTGAGTTTTCATTAATAGTCTGTTCGATACAGCGAAAATCCGCCTGTTCCGCATTCGTGGGCAGGCAATCAGACCTATCAATTCTCAATCCCCACCGCATTGGAAATCCTCGTGGAGTTCCGGTGTCGAAACGTCTCTCGCCTGGTTTCCGGTCGAGAAACTCCCTTGTTATAGACTCCCCTTGTTACGTCAACTCGCAGGATGCGATTGCCGTCCCGGTCTCAATTCACGACAGCAATGAAGCGCTCGCTCATTCAGACGTTGTGAGAAGCCGGAATCCAACCGAAAGCAGATTCGATGGATCGTGTCATCGATGACACTCGTCGATGGGCGCCACTGCCCCGCTTCCGACGTTGCATCAATCATCTGGTCACCGCTGCCATCCTACTGGGGTGGATGGGATCGACCGTTTGCGCACAGCGACCGTTTCCGGGAGCTGCGCCGTCGAACGGTATTCCGTCAGCGAGTGTGCCTGCTGAGAGACCAGCACCACCAGTCGCTCAAGTGGCTGGTCAAGAATCGGAACGGAAAGCTGCCCTCCAACGACTTCTTGCAACCGAACCGCAGACGCCCAATTCAAATTCGATTCAACAGGTCGAATTCGATGTGGAAACTCTGCTCGAAGATCCTGTCGTCGAGATCGTCGTCGAAGGGAATCATACGATTCACACGAGCGCTGTTCTGCGCATGGTCGAAACGCGCCTCGGACGGGCTCCGTCAGCCCGCGAGATCCAACAGGATGTCGCCAAGCTGTTGCGAACACGCTGGTTCCTTGATGTCAAACCGTTCTACCGTCAGACAGCTCAGGGACTTGTGCTCGTCTTCGAAGTCATCGAACGCCCCATGCTCCGCAGCGTTCAATATGTGGGAAACAAGAAAATCAAGACGAGTGAGCTCGAAGCTCACACCGGACTCCGCACTGAGATGAGCGGATATTTCCCTGCCTTTGATGTGTCTGCCAATCGAGAAGCCGTGCAGCGAATTAAGTCTCTGTACGCTGAGAAGGGTTATCGCTTCGCGAAAGTGACACTTCAGAAAGGTGGCGAGAAAACCGATCGCGATGTTGTGTTTGTGATTGAAGAAGGTCCGAAGGTCAAAGTTCGTGACATCAACTTTCATGGCAACGACTTCGTTTCGAAAGCCATCCTGACAACGAAGATCTCCACAAAGACACCGGTCGACGACCTCGAATTGGGGCCGCTCGATATCGGCATGGGTTGGATCGGCGGAGACTACGATCCCGATGTTGTTCGCAACGATGTCTATGCCCTCAAGCAATACTACCTGGGGCTGGGTTTCTTTGATGTGGATGTGACGGTCGACGAAACGATTTCTGAGACCGATGGAAAAGTGACCGTTGATTTCCATGTCTCTGAAGGTCAGCGATATGTCGTCGGCGACATTCAGGTCATCGGCAATGGTGTGATTAACCGTGATGCACTAATTGGCGACCTGGAGTTGGAGTCGGGCGACCATTTCAATTCGCGGTTCCTTCGCAAAGATGTGACTGCGATGAAAGACATGTACGACGAACGCGGACACGTCTTCGCGAAAGTCGAACCTGTCCCACACTTCCGTGAGAACGAACCGGGTGTTGTGGACCTGACCTACCAGATCGACGAAGACATTCCACGATATATCGGTGCGATCAATATCCACATTCGCGGAGATCATCCGCACACGCAGGAACATGTCGTTCGCGATCAGGTCCATCGGTTCCTCAAACCGGGAACTCTCGCGAGTGGTCGAGACTTGAGAATGGCTCAACAGCGTGTTCAGGGAAGCCCTATCTGGGAGCGAACTGAGCCTGCTGTCTTCGATCTCGTGCCTGTCGATGGGTTGGACTATCTGCCAGAAGTGACATCACGAGGTCAAAGCGACTCAACGCTGACACCGGAGACTCTGTTCGCCGACCATTCCGAGAAGGACTTCACCGTCGATCGGGAACACTGGTGGCAAGGCGAGCAACAGCACGTTGGTCGCATTCAACTGCCTGACTCAGTGTTCGAAGACGACGAAGAACAGATCCAGCCGGAAGTGCCTATTAATCGCAAACTCAGAGAGACAAACGAATCAAGCTACGTCGTCAGTCCTGACGTGATCTTCCGTGGACAGGATGAGCCAATCATCCGTGCACAGCATCTCGATCAATACGGAAATCCAATCCCTCAGGATTACATTTCCGGTGGTGTTTCTCCACAGGGTGATCCATTTGGAGACGCTCTTCGCTCACCGCCTGCACCGGGATTCGTCGATGTGAATATTGACGTGACCGAAGGCCGCACAGGCCGTTTGATGTTCGGTGTTGGTGTGAACAGTGATGCCGGTGTTGTCGGATCGTTGACACTGCAGGAAGACAACTTCGATATCCTCCGCTTCCCACGCAGTTGGTCAGACATTGCCAACGGACAAGCATTTCGTGGGGCAGGGCAAAGCTTCCGATTGGAGGCAGTGCCAGGATCTCAGGTCAGTCGATATCTGGCCAGTTGGACAGATCCCTTCTTCATGGGAACGGATTTCAGTCTCGGCTTGAGCGGATTCTACTACAACCGATTTTATGACGATTGGACAGAAGATCGTCTCGGCGGACGAATCAGTCTTGGCTATGTCCTCAATCGATTCTGGACCGCGTCGACAGCTGTGCGACTTGAGAACGTTAAAGTTCGCGACATCAACTCCGGAATCGGTCCGATTCCTCCCGATCTCGAAGCTGTCCGAGGAGACAACTTCCTGTCGACTGTTTCGGGAACGTTGGAATACGACACTCGTGACAATGCATTCATCCCGTCGACTGGTCACAACGTGACAATGTCGTACGAACAGGGATTCGGAGACTTCTCGTACCCTCGAATCGATCTCTCGGGAAGTCAGTACCTCACCATCTACGAGCGTCCGGACGGATTCGGAAAACACATCGTCTCCTTCAGCGGACAAGTTGCCTGGACAGGTGATGACACGCCGATCTTCGAACGTTACTACGCTGGGGGTTACTCCTCATTCCGTGGTTTCGAATTCCGAGGAGTGACGCCGCGTGAAGGGAACTTCGAAGTGGGCGGTGAATTCATGGCTCTGGGCTCAGCTCAGTATGAGTTCCCGATTTCAGCTTCCGATTCGATTCGTGGAGTCGTCTTCTCAGACTTCGGTACGGTTGAGGAAGATGTCAGTCTCGATCAATTCCGTGTCACGGCAGGTTTCGGAGCACGCGTCGTCGTGCCAGCGATGGGACCAGCACCGTTGGCCTTTGACTTCGCCTGGCCAATCATGAAGCAAGACTTCGACGAAACACGCGTCTTCAGCTTCACAGTCGGATTTACACGCTAAAACGATCGATCATTAGACGATCTGTCGGTTGCCGACTGCAAACAGTCATTCCGTCAGACATAGCGACAAGCACTTCTCAGAACATCGGTTCCCCCGCCGATGTTCTTTTTTATTGCGCAGCGACGATTGCACTTCCGAATTAGCTCTTCCCGCAAACATGAGGAAAGATTGAGAACACTCTCAAATTTGGTTTCCACTGACTCACACGAGCAAACTCAGCTTCTTACCAAGCGAGATTGCGCTAGCGAGTGCACAGGAAGGAGAAACTTGCTCTAGGAAGTCGACAATTGATCGAACGGGTCCGGTGGTGAGTCCAGGTGTTCGAGCAGCAGATCTTCAAGTCGTAAGCATGCCGACTCGACATAACATCCGAGCTGTCCGCGTCGATAGGTCTTGTCCGACAGGCTCAGCAACACGTTGCCATTGATCGAGAATTCGATGTAATGGCGAACGTTGAGAAGACTAAATTCCCACTCCGGCCTTCCATCACTCTTCCAAAAGGCGGATTGCAGAGACTCAAATCGAAACGCATGTTCCGTAGAACCTCCGGGGCGTTCTCCCCAGGCACGAAGTTGGGCGACACCTTTCAAGAGGTCGAGAGAAAGGTGATACCCACTGAAGGTCTCTGCATCCGTCCGAAACAGAATTCCGCATTTGCCGAGACCATCGAGTTTCATGCGGCCAGAAAACCGAAAGCACTCAACACGCTGCGAGAACAGAAAACCCTGAAATCCGCCGACGGTCGAGAGCGAAAGACGTTCCTCTTCGCGATTGGCGGTTGATTCGCACTCGGTCGAGGGGACCAGATAAGAAACGGGAAGCAACCCGTTCAACTCGACTGTCGACTTGACCAGTTCATCGTAACCTTCGAACGAACGAACACGCAGTCGACCATCGCCGTTGACCGACAGTCGCTTCGGAGGCGGCATCAAGTTGGAGACAGTTCGCACATCGTTTTGCGTGTAGAAGCTCCAGACCAGTGGTCCTTTGTCATCAAAGCTGATGCGGCCAGCGTAGTTGCCCTTGGCCAAGAGGACGTTGTCGAAGTAGTTTGACCACGGGCCGTCCGGCGAGCGACTGTGCCAGTAGCGAATTTTTGCATCCTCGCGAATGCTGCCGACCAGATAGTATCGATCATTGAGCTGAAACAGATTCGGAACTTCAACGTCATCATAGAGACCGGGAACGTGAAGCGCCGGACGCGGCACGAACTGGTTTTCTGCCACCTCCTCATAGAGCCCAACGCACCCGCGGCGGATGACCGGGCCATCCGGAATTCGGGCTGCCATTAGCAGCAGGTTTCTCTTTTCGTCGGTGTAAAAGAACGGATCGCGAAAACTGACCCAGTGACGACCTTCTTTGAGCGACGACTCGTAATGAGGTCCGGCAGCTTCAATCGGGCAGGGGCCATCGGGATCATAAGGAGCAGAGATCATAGGCTGCATCGATTCGCAACCGTCGCGATGTTCCTGGAACCAGTTGTCGCTCATCTTTTCCCAATGGATTAAATCACGGCTTTGCGCAATTCCGATCCGTTGGATGTTCGCATGGTCTTTTCGAGACAGCCCGGTGTAGAACATTCTCCACATACCCGGGTTCCAGGGATCGGGAGTGACATGCATCGTCCACAGCATGTGATCATCCCAACTTCCCGGATGACCGATGAACAAAGCGTTCTCAACACGCTCCCAGTTCAATGCATCTTCGCTGACCGCGTGGGCGATGAAGTCGTGATTGGGAAGGACAAGATGGAACAGGTGATACACACCGTCATGGTAGACAATGTCGATATCACCCATTGTTTTCTGGTAGGAAACGTCCTCTCCATACATGGAATACTGTCTTTGAACTCAAGGAAGTAACAGCGAATGCTGCAACGTTGAAAGCGAAACATCACACGTTGATGATCGATCAATGCCGGTCAATCGGGACCGGGATCGATGAAATCCTGAGTTTTTATAGGCCAAACAGCCATTCATTCAAAGGCAATATCGAGACAGCTGGTGAATCGATCGCATGAACTGAGCGGTTCCAAGCCCGATTGCGTTTGAGCCGAATGATCGAGCAACTTTCAATTCGCCGGTTTCAAAAACACCTCGACTGTGCTGACGACGGGAAGATGGTCAGACGCTTTGGGTTCGTTGAGAACGCGAGTCGAGAGCACCTCCCACGCAGTTGGCGGACTAGCAAAGATGAAGTCTATCTGACGAGTTGGCTTCCGCGAAGGAATTGTCGGCAGCACGTCGGTATTCGTCATCTTCCACTTCTTGAGCAGTTCTTTCACGCTCCGACTTGAAGTGGTGTCATTGAAGTCGCCAGCGAGAAGGATTGGAGTCTTATTGGACTTTTCGAAGTGCGAATTGATCTGTTCGACTGAAAGAAATCGTTCAGCGTCGTCTGAACGATGATCGAGATGTGTCGAGACGAAAGTGATCCCGCTTTCCTTGCCTTCGATCGCGACATCGGCAATCAGCATGCTTCGCTGTTCGCCATCATTGAGTCGCGGCAGTAGTGCAGTTTGATGGTTTTCAATTGGCCACCGTGAGAGAATTGCGTTTCCATATTCTCCTCCTGAAAACTCAATGCTCTTCCCGAACGCAAAATGGAGCTTCGTTTCAGTCGCGATTTCAGCGAGTAAATCTCGTCCGTCGACACGGGTTGTTTTGCGATCCACTTCCTGAAGAGCGACGAGATCAGCATTCGATGAGCGGATGATATTTGCGATGCGAGATGGATCGAGAACTCCGTCCGTCCCTTCTGCGTGATGAATATTGTAAGTCATCACAGTCATCCGAATGCCCGTTTCAAGTGGACCTGTGAGATGAACTTCTTTGTTGCGGCGATGAATCCCAATCAGTCCACCGGTAACTGGATCGCTTGCAAACCCTTGTCCGGAAAAAGGCGTTGCCTGAATGCCGCGAAAGGTCAACGTCTTCGAATTGGGATCGACGGCGAATCGAAACAAGACCGGATCATCATGTCCAGAAGCAAGAATTTCACCTGAGTGCCAGATGCCGCCCGACAGGCTGTAGTTTCCTAATTGCTGAATGACCGAATCAGGGTAGTTCCACCGCTGAACTTCATTCCAATTCTCGTCGAACTTGGCGAGGTAACTCTTCGCGTTTTCAGGGCCATAAAAAGCAAAGTGGCACCACCAGTGATCGTCGTGACGAACAACCCAGGTCAGGCTGCCTTCGCTCTCCAGGAACTCGTGAAACGTTTTCAGCTTCATGGTCTCAAGGTCACATGAGACAATCCGGCTCTCTTCCGGTTTCTTCGGGTAGTTGGAGTGAGCAGACAGCAACTGTCCGTTCCACAGAATCCCGCTGTTCAGATGCTCGGCAGGACCTGAACTGACCGCAACCCGCTCGCCCGTCTTTCGGTCATACTTCGCGATTTCACGACTCGAAATCGCATAGAAAAATTTCTCGTCAGCGGCAGCTGCCTGATGTGCTTCCGGAACTGCCCACTGCTGTTGAGTTCGCCATCGATGCACGACTTCCTCGCACGATGCAAAATCGACGAGAGCAATGAGAACCGAGAAGCTGAAGGCTAATGTCAGAGTCAAAATTCTGTTCACAATCATTTTCTCCGGATCTCAACGGGCGTGCTTTGCAGGTGTGGAACGACTGCAAGTCGCATGGTCATGTTCGCGAATTTCATCAACTCAATGTGTCGATAGCTTTAATTCAGAGAGCCTTCGCAATCGAAACAGCAGTCAGAGAATGACTGAACTCTCCGCTCTCGACTCAAGTGAGTTTACAGCGACGAAACCACCGTTCGAGGCTGATTGCTCAACGAGTTTGAAAGTCTGACAAACCGAGCTCATTTCCGAACAAAACATGAAAGCCAAGTCGCTCGCCGGGTTTTGAGGGGATTCGCAACATCAAGGGCTTGAAATTTTGGAAGTCCTCTTCGGATTTGTTGAGCAACATACAGAGTTGGAAGCGGATTTCGCCGATGAAATTCCACAACGGAGAAGAAATCTTTCATCACAGGAGGGTGAAAAAGATGAGTCAGTCATGGAAAGCGCTCGCAGTTCCTGCAATCTTGGTCGCCTCGGCTCTAACTGGTTGTGCGACGCAGCAACAATGCGGAGCGTCAGGATGTTGTGATTCGATGACCTACGCACCGGTCCCGCATCAAATGCATTCAACGTACTCTCCTCCGCAGGTGAAGTCGCTCTTCGAAGCGGAAGAGACTCCCGCCAATCCGTCGAATCGCGTTCCTGGGCCACCGACCGAGCCGACTTTCTAGAGAGCATTTCACTTTGAGAATCGCGAGTTCTCGAGAGCGAAAACTCTCTAAGCGTGACAGCGAGACAGATACCGTTCAACATCCTGTTTGAGCTTGTTGAAAGTGGTTTCTAATTCGTCTCGAACCGGCGTCAACTTGTCGAGCGATTGGTCCGGTGAAGACAGCTTCACTTCAAGCGATTGAGCGATCCGCGAGGCGGCCGAAGCTCCGATGTTGTCGGCGGAATTCTTCAAAGTGTGGGCGAGCCGTATCACGGTTGATCGATCCTCAGCAGTCCAGGCTGCGCGAAGTTGATAGATCTCGTGATCGAGTGACTCGTGAAAGATCGTCATGATCTCTTCGAGCAGTTCTTCATCGCCACCGCATCTTTCTCTGGCGAGTCCTTCATCGAATGTGAGTGCGTCCGCAGGTCGTGCTGCAGTCGCTTCGGGAACTGATGAAGGTTGATCGTTGTTCTGCAGCTTAAGTTCGGTTTCGTTCGACATGTCGTTAGGAGAGACCATGCGTTTGATGAGCCCGAAGAGATGTTCCCGGTCGATTGGTTTCGTCGCGTAGTCATTACAGCCAGCTGCGAGGCAGTTTTCTGAATCACCTTTCATCGCATTGGCAGTGAGTGCGATGATCGGCCGCGACCAGCCAGATTCGCGAAGCTCTCGCGTCGCGGTGTAGCCATCCTTGATCGGCATTTGCATGTCCATCAGGATCAGGTCGAATCGATTTGGATCATCAAAGACGACGTCCAAAGCTTCTTGTCCGTTCGAAGCAATCGAAACCGTGGCACCGGCGCGCGTCAAGATGCGAGAAAGTAGGACCTGATTGTCTTCGCTGTCTTCCACAAGGAGGAGCTGACAGTCGGGAAGGTTTTGAATCGGCTTGATTGTTCGCTCGGGTTTCTGAACTCGCGGAGAAACGTGTGTGCCGGCAGCGATCCATTCGGTCTGCGGGGAGACTTCGACAACGACATTCGCGGTGAAACAGCTTCCGATTCCGACATCACTTTGAACGTCAACGTCTCCGCCCATCATGCGTGCGAGTCGGCGACTAATCGAAAGGCCGAGTCCTGTTCCCCCATAGCGGCGAGTGGTTGACCCGTCCGCTTGTGTGAATCGATGAAACAGTCGGTCCATCTGCTCTGAAGTCATTCCGATGCCAGTATCTTCGACGGCGAGGATCAGCGATCCACTCGTTTCGGTCAGTGCCTCGTACCCAACCGCCACACGAACTCCTCCCTCTTCGGTAAACTTCAGTGCGTTCCCGATCAGGTTGACGAGAATCTGCCGGACTCGTGTCGGGTCGAACAGAATTTGCGTGGGGACCTTCGTTTCGTATCGCCCGGTCAGTTCGAGATCTTTCTTCTCGGCTCGAACCGCAAGGAGTTGCAGGACATCACTGAAGAACGGTTCCGTATCGGTCGCGATTTGTTCCAACTCTGCCTGAGTCGATTCAATTTTCGACAAGTCGAGCAGGTCGTTGATCAATTGGAGGAGATGTTCTCCATTGCGAAGAATCGTTTCGATGTATTCGAGACGCTGTTGTTGGCTCTGGTCTTCCTCAGACAGTTCTTCGGCAAACCCGAGAATCGCTGTGAGCGGCGTGCGGATTTCGTGGCTCATATTCGCCAGAAATTCGCTCTTGGACTGATTCGCAGCTTCGGCGAGTTCTTTCTGTTCCTTAACCGTTTTCGCGGCAAGTTCGAGCAGGGCGGATTGAGCTGTGAGGACCAGTCGGGTGTCGAGGATTGAGAATCGTGAGTCTTCCCGAGCGACAACCAGCGGTTCGAAGACTCTGTCGGGTGACCTTGAGAGAGCAGATTGGGCAGCTTGATGGACGCCAACAGTCTCGCTGACGACGAGCGGTTTACCTTCTGAAACAGCGAGATGTCGAACGGGTTTCTTGAGATAAAGTTCCTGCCCGAAGGGGCGGCTCAGAATGTCGAGGCATCGATCGCGAGAAACCATTCCGATCAGTGACCCGGAATCGGGCTGCACAACAGCCACTCCGGGGAGCAACTCGTTGTTCTGAAAGAACTCAGCGACAGCTTCTGTATTCGAGTGGGCAGAGACCGAAGCTTCGTAGAGCGGAAGCTCACCGACAGTCAGGTTTTCATGAATCGAGTCTGCAATCAGCTCAAACATCGGCGGTCCACGCTGCCAGAGTGGGGAGTCTTCGTTTCATTGAACTTAGTGTGACCTCACGAGAGTGAGATCACGTCAAGACTCCCCAGTTTTATCTGGCAGAATATCACTCTCGGAAAACCTGTTTGTTAAGTCTCCTTAAAAAATGCAACGATCTGCGAAAGGATCCAAAAGACGAAAACCTGGCATGCGGGATCACCTCAGATCCATTCTGAAAACAGGTTGTCAGCTGTTGAGCTTGGACGCTCATTGTTTACTTTTCAGGCGAGAAGATGGTGGCCCAGTCGTTCTTCATGTCGACGACAACCCAACCGTTACCTTTGGCTTGCTCGAGTGCTTTGACCAGTTTTCCGCTACTCTTGGGATGAGCGTCGTAAGCGTATTCGCGTTCTGCGTCGGTGTGATGCACGATCAATGCGAAACTTGGCTTTCGTTCAATTGTCGTCCATTGGAGCATTTCGAGATCACCATCGGAGTTCCCGAACGCAGCGATCGGGCGACGTCCCAATTGCCGATGAATTCCGACGGGCTTGCCGGTTTTGTCGTCGACGAAGGAAACGCCGGGTTCTTTGATGAGGACTGGCAGTCCGTCTTGCATTCCGAACTTCGTGTTACCGACCGAACCGATTACTTGCTCAGGAGGAATTCCGTAAACTCTGCGTGACCAGACTCGCATGAAGTCAGCCCCACCACCTGAGACGATCCAGGTTTTGAATTTGTTGGCGCGCAGGTAACGGAGAACTTCCTGCATCGGTTGATAAGTCAGATCAAGATAGGGACGTTTGAAACGAGGATGCTTCGCTGTTCTGCTCCAGTTTCGAACCCGCTTATCAAACTCAGTCGTTGTGATCTTGGTGTGTGAAGCATCCAGAATTTCGATCAGCCCTTTTTCGCCGTACTTGAGAATCGTCGCTGTGTCACCGGTTAAACCCGCTTGCAGAACGGGATTGTCTTTCCATTCAGCATGTGACGGAGCGAGGCGTTTCAGTTCGTCCAAAGCGAACGCGAGTTGGAAAGGAATCGGATCTTCTGGCCACAGAGTTCCGTCGTTGTCAAAAACGGCGATTCGATCAATCGGGCGAACGAACGTTGGACTCCCCTCGCGGGTGACCGATTCGACAAACTCAATAATCGCGGACTTCGTTGGTCCATCGTTCCAGGAGGGGAGAGGATCGTCCTGGCTGTAAGCTGATGGAACCTGTAGTCCATGCAAGAAAAGTGCGAATAGTGCAGCGACTGTGAGACGGAATTTTGGCATCGTCGGCTCAATCTCTTTGCTCAGGATTCGGAGTTGCCCGTGCTTCCGCGATTGCGGAGTTTCGAAAGACATTAGAACACGTTCACGACTGCACTGCACTCATCGAATATGTGAATTGTTGAGGGCAGGAGACATTCTTCATCGAACGTTCAAGTCGTTGACGAAGAGTGATCGCTTGTGACTTTCGTTCGAGAAAGGACAAGCGACACGTCTTCAACTGGTCTTCAAGAACGAAGACGCATCGGCAAATGTACGCGAGGGTGAACATTCCAAGAGAGTGCGAAGAGACTGTTTTTGTCACTCAGCGGCAGAGCCATTTCCGCTACAGCTGTCCCGCGCCAAGAGCCATCTTCCGTCATCGGACTTTCGGAGAATCCAAAGAAACTTCCCGTCGATTTTGACGGGAGTGTCCGGCTCTTCTGTCATGATCAGTTCAGCATGAGAACGTCCGATCGCGCAGGCGAAATTACCGCTACTTTCAACTTCCTCGACTTCGAAACTCAGCTCGACGATCGTCATTGTCTCGAGGTCGTTTCGAATCTGTTCGAAGACGACGTCTCGACCACGAAATGCCGGTTGATCAGCCGGCATGGCAATGAAGTCTTCAGTGAGAAGTGTCTCCATGCGATCGAGATCTCCCTGCTGAAAGGCCTGGGCGTACTCTCTCGCTGTTTGACGAATTCCGTCAATGTCTGACATGAAACTCTTGCCTCGTTCAGGTCAATTTCAGGTTTTCAGCAACTGACCTGAACGCGTTTTTGGAAGGGAAGTCCGAACCTGCTTCGGCGAATCGCTGCAAACCAAAACTGGAAACTGTTGAGTCACTTGTTTCAGACACTTTCCAGTTCATGGCAGTTCGCGCGATTTGACGGAGCGGTGACGATTTATTCAGTCACAATCAGCAGATCTCCTGACTCGATCTGGCTCCCGGCTTTGACGAGGATGCGTTGGATCTTGCCAGCTTTCTCTGCGACGAGTGTGGTCTGCATTTTCATCGCTTCAATGACAAGCATCTTCTGTCCTTCGCGGACCGTGTCGCCTTCTTGAACGGCGAGATTGACGACCATTCCAGGCATCGCAGCTGCGATGTGGTTGGGGTTGTCGGGGTCAGCACGTTCGGCTTTGACAACTTCTCCCTGTAGTGCGAGATCTTCGACGGTGACGGATCGTGGAATTCCGTTGAGTTCGAAGAAGACGTGACGACGACCGTCGGGATGAGCATCAGCAACCCCGACGAATTTAATCATCAGCGTCTTCCCTTGCTCGATCTCAACAGCAACTTCTTCGGCTGTTTCGAGTCCGTAGAAGAAGACCGGAGTCGGAAGACAACTCGTGTCCGCGTAGAGGCGAGAGTGTTCGGCGAATTGCTTGAAGACTTCGGGGTAGAGCAGGGAGGTGACAACTTCCTGTTCGGATGGATCGCGTCCAAGCAATTTTTTGAGCTGCTCCGCTTCCGCCTGGAAATCAGCCGGAGGCATGGTTGCGCCGGGGCGTTCTCTGAGCGGTGCTTCGCCTCTCAAAATGCGCCGTTCGACATTTTCCGGGAATCCGCCGAGCGGTTGCCCCATTCGACCGCCGATCAAGTCGAGCACTGAAGCTGGGAAGGCGAGGTCGCGTTCTCCTTCAAGGACATCGAACGGAGAAAGGTCGTTCGCCACCATGTACAGAGCCATGTCTCCGACAGCTTTGGACGTGGGGGTCACTTTGACGATGTCACCGAACATGCGGTTGACTTCGGCGTAAACGTGACAGACTTCCCGCCAGCGATCCGCGAGACCGAGAGCTCGGGCTTGTTCGTACAAATTCGTGTACTGTCCGCCCGGCATCTGGTGGTCATACAGGTCAGCCGTGGCTGGCAACACGCTCGCTTCGAACGGAGTGTAAAATTGTCGCGCGACGCGCCAGTACTCGGCGAGTTGATCGAGCGGTTCTGATTCGAGACCGCTATCCCGATCGGTGAAGCGAAGTGCTTCGACCAAGGTATTGAAGTTCGGTTGAGACGTTCCGCCAGACATAGGAGCCATGGCTGCGTCAGCGATATCGAGACCTTCTTTGGCTGCTTCCAGGATGGCGGCGATCTGAGTTCCGCCGGTGTCATGCGTATGGAAGTGAAGCGGAATTCCGACTTCTTCTTTCAATGCTTTGATCAGCTTGGAAGCAGCGTATGGTTTGCACAGACCAGCCATATCTTTGATGGCGATCAGATGTGCTCCCATCTTCTCGAGTTCCTTCGCCATGTCGACGTAGTATTTGAGGTCGTACTTTGTCTTGCTCGGATCGAGGATGTCGCCGGTGTAGCAGATCGTCGCTTCGCAAAGTGCATCGGTTTCGAGGACCGCGTCCATGGCGACCTGCATGTTTTCGAGAGAGTTCAAAGCGTCGAAAACACGGAAGACATCAATTCCTGACTGGGCAGCTTCTTTCACGAACGAACGCACGACGTTGTCGGGATAGTTGGTGTACCCGACAGCATTGGACGCTCGCAACAACATTTGGAAGAGGATGTTCGGGATGTGTTCCCGCATCTCTTCGAGTCGCTGCCATGGGGATTCCTTCAAGAATCTCATCGCGACGTCGAAGGTGGCTCCTCCCCACATCTCGATTGAGAAGAGATTGGGAGAAAGATGAGCATACGCGTCCGCGACTCTCAGCAAATCGTAGGTTCGAAAGCGAGTTGCAAAGAGCGACTGGTGAGCATCTCGGAAGCTGGTGTCTGTCAGCAGAAGCGGTTTTTGTTCGCTGATCCACTTGCTGAAGTTGGTCGCTCCCATGCTTTGAAGTCGTTGCCGCATTCCATCAGGAATGGGCTGTCCGATCGGAAAACTCGGAACCGGAGCTTCGATTCTGCGAGTCGCGACTGGTCGACCGGCCACGAGTGAATTTCCGTTAACGATGATATCAGCGATGTACGACAGGATTTTTGTCGCGCGATCCTGACGCTTAGCGAGTTCGAACAACTCTGGAGTTTCGTCGATGAACCGTGTCGTGCAGTCACCCGACAGAAACTTTGGATGCGAAATCAGTTTGATCAAGAACGGGATGTTGCTCGTGACGCCGCGGATTCGAAACTCCTGCAGGCAGCGCTTCATTCGTGAGACCGCATCGATGAAGCGGCGACCACGTGCGGAGACTTTCACGAGAAGGGAATCGTAAAACGGATTGACGACCGCACCTGAGAACGCGCTACCCGCATCGAGGCGAATTCCCATTCCGTTTCCGGAGCGGTAGTGAGTCACGTGCCCGTAGTCGGGCAGGAAGTTATTCGATGGATCTTCTGTCGTAATTCGACACTGGATGGCAAATCCGCTGGTTTTGATCGACTCCTGCGAGTCGAGTCCGATCTCCGGATCATCGAGACGTGCGCCAGACGCGACGAGGATCTGAGACTTCACAATATCGATCCCGGTCACTTCTTCCGTGACGGTGTGTTCGACCTGAATTCGCGGATTGACTTCGATGAAGAAGAATTCATTGGTGTCGCGATCAAGTAGGAATTCAACAGTTCCGGCGTTCTCGTAGTCGACCTGTTTTCCAATCTTGATGGCTGCCTCGCAGATGGCGTTGCGGACATCCGGTTTGAGATTCGGAGCTGGCGCGATTTCGACGACTTTCTGGTGTCGTCGTTGAACGGAGCAATCGCGTTCGAAGAGGTGAACGAGATTCCCGTGTGAATCGCCGAGAAGCTGGACTTCGATGTGACTCGCTTTCGAGACAAATCGCTCGATGAAGACGTCCGGGCATCCGAACGCCGTTTGTGCCTCCTGTTGCGCTTGTTCGAAAGAAGGTCGAAACTGGGCTGGATCACGGACGACGCGCATTCCGCGACCGCCACCGCCCATGGCTGCTTTCAGAATGATGGGGTAGCCGATCTGGTCGGCGTAATTAGCTCCTTCGTCGACGTCGGAGATCGCATCTTCGGTTCCCTGAAGAATGGGCACTCCCGCCTTTTCCGCGATGTGCCGAGCAGAGACCTTGTCGCCGAGGCTCTTGAGAGCTGTGACGGTTGGGCCGACGAAGATAATCCCCGCTTCTTCACATGCTTTCGCAAATTCGGCATTCTCCGACAGGAAGCCGTAGCCCGGATGAATGGCGTCGACACCATGTTGTTTCGCGATGGCGATGATGGAAGGAATATCAAGGTAAGCTCGGATCGGCTCCCCTTTGTCTCCGATCAAGTACGCTTCATCCGCTTTGAAGCGATGCAGCGAAAAGCGATCTTCATGTGTGTAGATCGCGACTGTTCGAATCCCGATTTCGTGGGCAGTCCGGAAAACACGAATTGCAATTTCACTGCGATTAGCGACCAGCAGCTTCTTGATCGATTTCATTCTGTCTCTGTCCTGGGTGACGTTTGGGCTGAAACCATTGTCGGGAGGATGAACCTTCATTTTTCTTGGTTCAAACCAAGGGCGATTGATTCGTCCCGATCATAAAGAGATTTGCGTTCCGAAACGATCGACGACGCACGGCGGAGTGATCAAAAACAACGGAATTCCGGAGAACAAAGCGAGTGTCGACCGGAGAGTGCCCCGGATTCCGCCTGAATTTTCGCCAAAGAACCGATTTCCGGAAGAAATGGAATCACAGTCGGTTCGTTGCAGGTTTTCGCTGCGGAAAGTGCAACTGAATGACCTTCTCTTCCGGAACGGATGAAAAATCAGGCACGACTGTGCATGTTCTGCCCGGTTCTTGAACAATTTCAGTTGAAGAGAGAAGTTGGACTTCAGATCGCCCGAGTCACTGCCGAGACGATCGTTGACCGATTGCTGATATCGCGTCTGCATTGAGGTGCTGTTTTCTCAGTTGCGATCGGAGGAACGCATTCTCGCAGATCGCGTCGATTTGTGAGTTGCTTCACAGGTTCACATCAAGCGGTTTCTATCGTTGATCTGTTGGCGACGTGTCGGCCAAAGATGCAAACTTGAGAACCAGATTCCCACGACGGCGAAACCTTTTTCAAACTGCCCACTTGAGACGAGTTTGAATGGAACGGGACGCAATTTCAGCATCTTCACGCTGACGAACGAACCTTCGGTGACTATCATAGGTCGTTACCGCAAAGTTTCCTCTAACTCAACAAAGTGGCGCCTGGAATGGCACAAGACTCTGGCCAGGAACGAATCCTCACAAAGCGGTCCGACTCTGGACCAAACGGGAAATCACCCTCGAAATCGGCATGGTCATGGGCAGTGCAGATCGTCGACGGGACCGGTGCGAACTTTTCGAAAGAGGTCAACACGGTACTTGCTGGGCGACTCAAGGCAGCGTCGCTCATTTTCTTCGTCGGGTATACCGCATTCTTTCTGAAGTCCGCCATACTCGGCTCAGCTCACATTTCAGAAGCTGACTCGCTGCTGAAGTGGACACAACTCGTGGCGATCGTCTCCAGCGGACTGATCGCCTGGAGAACCTGTTCCGGCTGCGGTCATGTGAATCGGAATCTCCGAATTGCCGAGCTGATCCTATTCGGCACATCGGAACTCTTCTTTGTCGTGCTGACTTACAGCATGGTTCTGGACTGTGCGACTCGGGGGTATCTGTTCCCGATCGTTGCGCCGTGGATGATCCTGCTATTCACCTATGCTCTGTTTATTCCCAACTCATGGCAGCGAGCACTTGCGATGATGCTGCCGATGGCGATCGCGCCTGTTGCGGTTATGGGAATCACCGGATTGGTCGTTCCGATTGTCGCTACAGAATTCGCCCAACCGGAAAATTCCACAATTCTGATCGAAGCCTTGATGGTAATGACCTTCAGCCTGGTCATCGCCACGTGGGGAGTGCGCACGATTCGGTCTTTGAGAACAGCTGAGTTCGAAGCCCGACAACTGGGACTTTATCGCTTGAAGCGTCTACTCGGTCGCGGGGGAATGGGCGAGGTTCACCTGGCTGAGCATCTGCTTCTCAAACGCCCTTGTGCGATTAAATTGATTCGACCGGAAATGGCAGGAGATCCGCAGACGTTGGCGCGATTCGAACGTGAAGTTCGGTCCACAGCGCAATTGACTCACTGGAACACTGTCGAAATCTACGATTACGGAGTTTCTGAGGACGGGACTTTTTATTACGTCATGGAATACCTGCCGGGAATGAATCTCGACCAGATCGTGGAAATGCATGGCCCGATGCCGGATGAGCGTCTCGTCCACTTTTTCAAACAGACATGTGATGCACTCGCTGAGGCGCATGATCAAGGTCTCGTTCATCGCGATATCAAACCTGCCAACATCTTCGCTGCGAAACGAGGTGGAACTTACGATGTGGCCAAACTGCTCGACTTCGGGCTAGTACGATCACAACACGTCGACCTCGATACCAAAATCACTCAGGAAGGCCGAATCGCAGGATCTCCAATGTATATGGCTCCTGAACAGGCCAGTGGAGACGTTTCCGACGCACGAGCAGACATCTACGCACTGGGCTGTGTGGCCTATTATGTGTTGACTGGAAAAGCACCGTTTCAGGAGACAAACGCCGTCAAGTTGCTGCTGGCTCATGCACAACAAACTCCAGTCTCCCTGAGAACGCACAATCCAAATGTCTCCGAGGAACTCGAAGCGATTGTGCTGAAGTGTCTCGCAAAGAACCCCGACGATCGCTTTCAATCGGTCGAGGAGCTTCGCGAAGCATTGCAAACTGTTCCATTGACGGAGCCATGGACGCGAGAACGTGCTCGCGAATGGTGGGCATGCCACGGATGTCCCAAGAAGCGTGAACTCGATCAATGCATTCAGGAAGGCCGCGAGCCTCCGACTTACGAAGCAGCATCAACGGACAACTATGCAGAAACGAAGCTGCTCGCCGGGGTGTAGTGACTTCGCTCTTCCATTAAAGACCGATTGAGGAGGAGTGGCATGAGACACGGATCAAACCTCGATCCTCCAAATCGATTCGAACGGATTCATGCCGAGGCAGACTTCGAGCATCTGGAATGGGACACCGAGTACTTAGAAACTCGGAATGACCGGAAGATCGAATATCTCCGAGACGATTCAAAAACAATTGTCTCGGAAAACAACTCTCCAGACATTCCGTTCCGCTACAGCATTAATCCGTATCGAGGATGCGTTCACGCGTGTGCATATTGCTATGCCAGAAACTCGCACGAGTATCTCGGACTGAACGCGGGCCTGGATTTCGAAACGAAGATCTTCGTGAAGTTCGATGCTGCCAAGTTGCTTCGGGACTTTCTGTCTCGCGACAAGTGGGTGCCTGAGCCGATCATCTTCAGCGGTGTCACGGACTGTTACCAGCCTGCGGAACGAGAGTTTCGATTGACGCGGAAGTGTCTCGAACTGGCGAACCAATGCAATCAGCCGGTCAGCATCATTACTAAGAATGCACTGGTGCTGCGAGACATTGATCTCCTGCAGGAAATGGCGTCTCGAAACCTCGCTCACGTGAGCATTTCAATCACCACACTCGATGCTGAATTGGCACGCGTGATGGAACCTCGCACCAGCATTCCGACTTCTCGCCTCAGAGCAGTGAAGACGCTGGCAGAGGCTGGGATTCCCGTCAGGGTGATGAATGCTCCAATCATCCCGGGACTGAACGATCACGAAGCTCCGCACATTCTGAAAGCAGCCCGAGAAGCTGGGGCAACAGATGCTCGTTATATTCTTCTTCGACTCCCAGCGACGGTCGAGCCGGTCTTCCAGGAATGGCTGGATCGAACACAGCCCGAGTGTCGAGATCGCGTCAATCAACGCGTTCGCCAAACACGCGACGGTCAAATGAGCGATGCAACGTGGGGGCAGCGAATGGTCGGAACAGGAGAGATTGCGAACCAGATCCGCATCATCTTCAAAGTATTCCGGAAGAAATACGGGTTCTGCAATCTCCCGGAACTCGACTCCAGCCAATTCGTCTGCCCGACTCCTTCAAACGGACAAATGAAATTGTTCTAAGCTTCGTTCGGGTTTTGTTTCGTTTAAGGCGGCGAACAAAGCTCAAGGATTAGGGCATTTTCTGATTTTGTATGCACGATCTCGCACGAGCAAGCACAGCCTTTTAACTTATGAGACAGTGCAAGCGAGTGCATCGGAAAGTGCAACTTGCTCTAGACTCCCAGCACAGATCCTTTACCGACACAGCGGCGCCAAGCGGAAAGCTGGCCGAGGTGCATCGACGCGTGTGTCGTCATGAGATGCACGATCAAATCGCCGGTCGTTGGAAACTGGTCCGGGAAAAACGGCGTCGCATTTGGAGCAGCAAGTTGTTCCGAAGAAGCTTCGACGATCATTTTCTCGACAGATTCATAGACTTCGTCCAGCTTGGACAGCAGAGCCGATTTCGTGGGGTAGATCGCTCGGTCTTCGCTGCAAGTTGACCCGGGACCATAAACTCGCAGCCACTCTTCATCGGTCAACATCGGTTGGCCGAGCAGCTTCGCCACAAGATCGCCTCCGAGGGCGACGTGACCCAGAATCCATGCGGGGTGGTTCATTCCGGGATGGGGAATCTGAGCCATTTCGCGGTCATCAATATCTGCTGCGAGCAGATGTGCAAAAGACTTTGTAAATCGAAACGCATTCAATACTGATTCCATGCAAGTTCTTCCTTTGATGCGAAAGAAGTGGCTTCGATGAAGAGTTGAGCGATCACCGTTGGCCAAACTTTAGACAGTCGCCTATTCCTGGTAAACACTCGAAACGCCACGAAGTAACGCATTGATTTGTTTCGATGAATTTGCAGACGCTTCTTCCTCTGAAGTTCACCGCTCTGAGTGAAATCCGGCTCGTCACTGGCTACTATGAGGCCGATTCCGCTCACAATTCTCCGAGACAGAACGATGAACAGACTCGTATGTGTTGCCTTCCTCTGCACTCTCGTTTTGGGCTGTGGACGTCGCGGAAAAATGATGGACATTGAACCGGTCTCTGTCGGAACCGATTCTTCTGAGAGTCAGGCACCTGACATTGAGATTTCGGAGAGCGACTGGCCGATGTGGCGAGGTCCGCATCAGACGGGTGAACTCACAGACTCGTCTGCGCCTGTGCAGTGGTCCGAAAGCGAGAACATTACCTGGAAGCAAGAGATTCCCGGGCGAGGTCACGCTTCGCCGGTCATCGTCGGGGATCGCGTCTTCATCGCGACGGCCGACACACAGAAAGAAACGCAATCGCTGATCTGTTTGTCAAAAGAGACGGGAGAGGTGCTTTGGAGTGAAGTCGTCAACCAGGGCGGGTTGCCCAGAATTCATTCCAAAAATTCCCAAGCTTCCGCAACACCCGCCAGCGATGGCCATCTCGTTTTCGTGACGTTTGCGAATCATGATCGTGTTCAGTTGGCCGCGTACGATATGGAAGGCACGCTCGCCTGGGAATGCAATGCGGGCCCTTATCAGTCGGATCACGGTTTCGGTGCGTCTCCGACCATCTTCGAACGAAGTGTCATCGTCGCTGGCGATAGCACGCTTAACGGGTTTCTGACCGCAGTCGATCGAGCGAGCGGAGACATCCTCTGGAGAGTTCAGCGAGATGGTCCCGGACAGCGAGGTAACTATTCCTCACCGATCGTCGCCACGCTTGCTGGCCGTCCGCAACTGATTCAGTCCGGATACTTGCAGACGAAAAGCTATGATCCGTCGAACGGTGAGTTACTCTGGACGGTTGATGGTCCATCGAAAGTGACTGCGAACAGCATCGCTTACTCTGATCCCTATCTTTTGATCAGCGGCGGCTATGACGAAAAGCAGATTCTCTGTGTGAAAGTAGAAGGGGATGGAACCGACGCTTCGATCATCTGGGACGGGAGTCGGAATGTTTCGTATGTTCCTTCACCGAACATCGTTGGTGACTCAGCACTGTTGCTGGCAGACGATGGAACACTGGCGGCGTTTAACCTGGAGAGTGGACGACAAGAGTGGCGCGAACGATTGGGAGGAAAGTTCAGTGCGACTCCCATTCAGGTTGGCGAAAAGTTCTATGTGCCCGATGAAGATGGAACGGTTTACGTCTTTGAGATCGAGCCAGAATTCCAATTGCTGTCCAAAAACACTCTCGCCGACGGAGGCGGGATGTCCTCAATTTCGGTGTCGGATGGAAGTCTCTTCATTCGAACGAATCAATTTGTGTATCGAATCGACCAACCGACAGATGAAGCAGTCGCCCAGGTTTCTAAGTCCGATGCTGAAGAGTGAACCGCACTCGCTCTTCCCGTTCAAAAGTCCTGAATGGACATGCTTCGTTAATGTGCTTGCCTGTTGTGAATTCGCGAAGTCGGATTCGAGAAATGTTTTCAAAGTGAGTTTGTCATGATGCCTTACGTTCAGCGACTTCATACAGCGATTCAGAAAAAACAGACCGCAGCACTCGTCGGACTTGATCCACGCTGGGAACAGTTGCCGGAGAAGATTCGAACCGCGGCATTAGAAAAACATGGCGACTCAACAGTCGCTCGCGCTGCGGCCTATGAAGAATTCTGTTTGCGAATCATCGATGTTGTCGCTCCACTTGTCCCGGCAGTAAAGCCGCAATCCGCGTTCTTCGAGGAGTGCGGCCCTGATGGTGTGCAGGCGCTGAGAAACGTCATTCGCGCTGCTCGCGATGCTGGCTTGATCGTCATTTGCGATGCAAAACGCGGAGACATCGGTTCCACTGCGCAAGCTTACGCCAACGCCTATCTCGCGGGCGACGATCCATCATCGGCCCCGTTCGCAGCTGATGCGCTGACCGTCAATCCATATATGGGAGTCGACACCCTGGAACCGTTCGTGCAACGTGCTTCAAAAGTGGGAGCAGGTTTGTACGTTCTGGTCCGGACGAGTAACCCCGGGGCAGGGGATTTTCAAGACCGCACGACCGAAGGTTCCACGCTGTTCGAAGCGGTCGCGGACCGAATTGAGGAACTCTCTCAGGCTTCTGCAAACGGAGCAGATTACGGTTCGATCGGGGCGGTCGTTGGTGCGACCTATCCGAAAGAACTTGAAGAACTCCGTGAACGTATGCAGCATGTTCCGCTGCTGGTCCCAGGTTACGGGAGTCAGGGCGGAACGTCGAAAGATGTTGCTTCTGCCTTCGATTCAAATGGCCTCGGAGCTGTCATCAACAGCTCACGAGGCATCATTTTCGGTTACCAGAAAGGACCGTTGGCCGAGGAGTTCGGCGAGTCCCGCTGGGAAGAAGCCGTCCAAGCTGCTGCAAATCTGATGATCGCCGATCTGGCAGAACATACCCCTGTGGGGAGTCTTGCTTCCACTTCGTAGAAGCGTGCTGGTCTGTTTTCGCTCTAGTTCTGAGGAGCGGCGGACTCGGCCATTTCCCGGATCACATCTGCGATAATTTCACAGCCTTGAGCAACTTCGTCTGCCGTCACGTTGAGTGCCGGGAGAAGTCGGATCACGGTGTCGTGCGTCGAATTGAGCAGGAGTCCGCGTTCCATCGCCAAGCCGACTGCCGGACCTGATTCAATCGTCAGGTCGATTCCGATCATCATTCCGCAGACTCTCACGTCGCGGATGATGGGAGTCTGCTCTTTGAGATCTGTGAAAAACTTCTCGAACTGCGAGGACATTGTCTGGCAGTGTGCAAGCAGATTTTCGCTTTCGATCGTCTCGATGGTCGCTTTGCCTGCCACCATCGCAATGGGATTCCCGCCGAAGGTGCTGGCATGCATTCCGGGACGTAGTGAAGGAGCGATTTCGTCTTTGGCGATAATCGCGCCGCAAGCAACTCCTGCGGCAATTCCTTTCGCCATTGTCATGATGTCCGGCTGCACTCCGAAGGTCTGATAGCCAAACCAGTTTCCGGTGCGTCCCATGCCGGTCTGAACTTCGTCAAAGATGAGGACCATTTCGTTCTCATCACAGAGCTCTCGCAGCCCTTGCAGAAATCCTTCCACTGGGGTGTTGACTCCACCTTCGCCTTGCACCGGCTCGATCAGAATCGCGGCTGTCTCTGAATCGATCAGATCGCGGACTGCGTCGAGATCGTTGTGCGGAGCATAGGTGAATCCGGCGACCATCGGACCGATGCCCTGATGGTACTTCGGTTGCGCCGTCGCGGTCACAGCTCCATAGGTGCGGCCATGAAACCCGTTCTGGAACGATATGATCTTGTAGCGATTTTCTGGTGTGTGAAGTCGCGCGAGTTTAATGGCTCCTTCAACCGCTTCCGCTCCGCTGTTACAGAAGAAACTCTTTCCGAAACCTCGTGTGCAAAGTGCTTCGGCAAACTCTCCTTGAGGTTCCATGTACCAAGTATTCGGAACGTGAATCAAACGCGCCACTTGTTCCTGAACAGCTTGAATCACTCGCTCCGGGGAGTACCCGAGAATGTTGCAGCCCCATCCGGGAAACAGATCGAGGTACTGTTTTCCTTCAGCATCATAAACCTTGCTTCCCTCACCACGGACCAGGCTGATCGGAAAGCGTCGGTAATTCGGAATGACGTACTGATCGAAGAGGGCGATCGTTTCTTGACTGGTGCGGGTTTGTGTGGCCATGAAAACTCTACACTGATGCTGAAATGGATGTCCGATATGAATCGGGGGGATGAAAACACGAAGTCCCGTGTCGACGAACAACAACTGACACCGGGACGCCACGATTGTTCACGTGTCGGGATGGAAAAGCTGAGCTTTCAATGAACGACTCGCTCATTGACTGCCACTTGGTTGTGGAAACGTTTGATGCGTTCCACTTGCGAGGTCTGTAACTCAGCGGACGATTTCCGTTCCGATGCCTTTGTCGGAATAGATTTCCAACAATAACGAATGAGGGATGTTGGCGTCGATGATATGCACTTTCCCGACTCCGACTTCCAACGCATCGAGCGCAGCTTCTACTTTAGGAACCATTCCAGTGGCAATTGTTCCGTCTGCGATCAGATCACGACACCGGCGTACCGTCAGGTGCGGAACCAGAGTCGACGGATCACTTTTGTCGAGGAAGATCCCCGGGACGTCACTCAAAAAGACAAGTTTTTCAGCTCCGATCAATGCAGCGATGGCAGCTGCGGCGGTGTCTGCATTCACATTTAGTGAACCACCTTCTGGATCGACCGCGATCGAAGGCAGCACGGGAATGACTCCTCCTCGGCAGACGCTGTGAAGCACATCCTCTCGGATTCCCGTCACGTACCCAACTCGCCCGAGGTCGATCGGTTCACCGTCGGCATCCTGAAGTGTGAGCTTCTTGCCTTCCAGAACCGGTTGTTCATTCACGTGCAAGCCAACCGCGCGTCCGCCTTGTGTTTTGATCAGATCGACCAGAGTTTCGCAGATCTCTTCGGTGAGGACGCGTGTCGCGATTTCGAGTGTTTTCTCATCGGTGTATCGCCGGCCCTGAACGAACCGTGGCTCAATACCCGCCTCCGCGACGCTGCGGTTGATGGCTTTCCCGCCCCCGTGGACGAGAATCGGACGCATCCCGACTGCCTCCATGAAGACGACATCCGCCAGGCATCGTTTCACAGATTCGGGTTCTTCGAGTGCGCTGCCGCCCAGCTTGACGACGACGTAGCGATCGCGGAAACGCCTGATCCATTCGAGGGCTTCAACGAGAACTTTGACTTTGGTGATTGCCTGATCCACGAAGGGATATCCAGAAGCTGTGCAGACTGACGATCATGTAGACGCATCGAGAGGGGACATGTTCTTGTCGCTCGTTCTCTCAGAAGCCACACCATAATGGTGGGCTCTCCGGTCTTTTCACTTCACGTTTTCGCAGTTTGAGTCTTAACGACTTCCAGTGAGCCTGCGAGTTGAACAGTCATCGAATGGTCAACGTTGAAGCAATATGACGTCAATCAGCCGGGTAAACAAATGGGTGAATTCGGACGAGACCAGCGGTCGTTGTCAGTCTTCACGGACTCATAATCTGCCGTTGCGCTCCGGTTGATCATTTGAGTTCGTGAACACAAGTCCGAAAGCGCCGTAGTCTAAATGAGGCGATCTGTTCGGTCCAGAGCGAGGAAAATATCGATCCCGAGCGATGCGGAGAGCCGGAACGCGTCAGCGCAAAAAAAAATGCGCCGTCAAATGTGACGAGCGCACCAGGGGGGCTTCAGTGTTTTCAATGGTTCGAATGCCGGCAGCGAATCCTCAGTTGTTTTCTCTATTCAACTGAAGGAACGTCTGCAGGATGTTTCTTTAAGCAGCCCCGAACTGTGAGATGCGGTTGCGAATCGCGAACTGGGAGTCGATTCCGTGATCGGCAGCCAGTTGAAATCGCATTGTGTAGGCATCTTCTTCGGTATCGTCGAAGTGTCTGCGAAGAACGCAAACAGCGCGGAAACCTTGCTTCTTGAAGAAGAGTTGAGTGTCGAGATCGCTCTCGCGAACTTCAATCAGGATCTCACTGCGACGCTGTTGTGACAGCTTGTCGATCAGGCGCAAGACCATTTGCGTTCCGATGCCCTGACGGCGTGCTTCCGGAGCAACTGCGAAGTTCAGGATATGCAATCGGGACTTGTGCAGTTCGTAGATCATGAAACCGACAATCTTCTGATCGTGCTCTGCGACCATTCCGATGCAGTTTCGCTGACGCAAACAAGTGAGGAAGTCTTCGTCTGTCCAAGCTTCCCCGTAGCTTGATTGTTCAATTTGGATAACGTCGGTCATGTCCCGACGAATCAACCATCGGATTTGAACGTCCAGGCGATTTTCGGAAGAAGAAGATGGCTCCACATTGGCCTCCATGCCGATTGAACGTGCCGTTCGAATGAAATGACTTCAAGTGATGAAATGTGCTCAGTGACGAAAAGATTAACACAGGTTTGAAGAAACTGGAAAGCCGGAAAAGTCGAAATCTGAGCAACAGATGAAACTGTCGCGTATTCTGCCGAAATGAGTTTTTCCGACCTTGACAGAGGTGGCCGTTACTCACCGTCGGGTTCGCAATCTTCAGTCAAGACTCGTCGATGACGTTTTTTGATCGCTGAATCTCGCGAGTCCAAGGGAACATCAAGCAGCAAATCTGCGATGAATTGAAGCAGAGACTCGCAGGGCTGATTGGTTCTACAGGGTGACGTGAGCAGCGCGAGCCATTTGAGATTGCAAGTCGAGAATGGTTTGGCTCGGGAAGAGGACGGCTGGAAACTCCCGGCTGCCCAGGATCTGATGTGCTCGAAGCTGCGCTTCCGCCTCGTCCAGTTCCTGACGAAGTTGTTCTTCCTGAGGCTTTGCCAGAGCATGGAGTGCCTGTTGGACGGCTTTCAACTTTCGGTGTCGCTCACGATTGTCCAACTGCCGTTCTCGTCGCTGCGCCTTTGAGAAGCCTTCCGTCTGTGCTTGCCAGTGCTGGCGAATCAGTCGGTCTTTTTGCTCACTAAGGGCATCGACTTCGGGTCCGGACAGATATCGGTCCGCATTGAATCGCAGGTCGCGAAGCTTCTGCTTGATCTCATTAACTCGATCGGAAGATGCCGCTTGCGAGGCGATGGGGAGATGACAAGTCGCTGTGAGAATATGAAACTTCGGCGGAGCAATGCCGAAGAAGCTTTCAATCAGCCGATTGGTCATCTCGTCGTACTTCGCTCCTCCGATTCCGTGAGTGAATTGATCGGCAAAGCAAAGTCGGGAAAACAGGGTCGTTGTCAGTGCCCGCGTGCGGAGTTTTCCGTTTTCGGACAGTTGCTTGAGGCTTTCGAAAAGGCAGTCGTTCGCCGAGGACAAAACTTCCGTGCCTTTACAGATCAGCTGAACGCAATCGCCCTCTCGCTTGACGAACACCTGACAGCGAGAGTGATCGCCGTCTACCCAATACCAGAGTGGGAGTTCGAGTCCGTCCGCCCCTGACTCGAGGTTCGGGACGGGGTGTCGATCGTTACGGATCCCGTGAATTCGGCGGTAGTCGGTGACGATTTGGTTGTAAGCGGAGTGGAAAGCTTCGGCATTCTCAATGAGATGAGCAGCGAATTTCAGAAAGCAATCCGTCTGACACAGCTCACTCAACGGAAGCTCGAGATTTCCTAATCCCCATTCGCGTTCCTGACTCATCCGGGCTGCGGAAAGAGCACGTGCCATTGAGTTGCTTTGCTTAGCGCTTTCCACCGCTGCGGGCCAGACGTCCGCAATGAGAGGTTCGATTCCCCAAGTTGACATGGCGTCGACAACCCGGTCACCGAACGTGTCGAACAACTCACGATCCAGAATCTTCAGCTCTTCCCACGGCTGTTGAGGCTGTGGTTGATCAAAACTGAGGCTGAGAAGATTGGGCCGCTCCGCAGTTCCAGATGGCATTCGGAGTGACTGCGTCTGGACGGTGTCATTGTCCACGATGATGTT
Organism: Thalassoglobus sp. JC818; assembly: GCF_040717535.1. Taxonomy (NCBI): domain Bacteria; kingdom Pseudomonadati; phylum Planctomycetota; class Planctomycetia; order Planctomycetales; family Planctomycetaceae; genus Thalassoglobus; species Thalassoglobus sp. JC818. The sequence continues at coordinate 1,126,126 of NZ_JBFEFI010000001.1, read as the reverse complement.
CAAACCAACGCCGGAGGCCTCCTGAGCCATCGAGGCGACTGCAAAATTCTTGGCCCAGACACCGGGATGAGCCAGTTGTGGCTGATGGCCTGTGACGAACAGTAGTGAAGCGTGGTGCGAACATTCGGCACAGACCGTCGTCTGACCGGTGACCTGATTTGTCCATTCCGCTGCCCGTTGAATCAATTCGCGACGGGTTGCAGAGCGAAATTCCGACAGCGACACCCCAGCGATTTGTACATCCGCGCAGGCCAAATGCCCTGCGTTCTGCTGCGCATCGTGAATCGCCGACTCCAATTCAGGAATCGACAAGACCGACCCACTCGATTGCGGAGCACGAAGTTTGATGGAGTCAGAGGAGACAGGGCGGGGCATCATGCAGTGAGACTCGGAGTTGAAACTGGCGAGGAAACGGGAGAAGCCGAGCGTCAGGACCGTGTGTTGGAGCCGCACGGAACATTTTGAGCTTCCATTTCCCGCTTGAGGACTGACTGATAGTACGCCATTCTCCGACGAGAATCATCAAGGGAGCCCCCAAAAGAGCGTTCTTCTTCGAGGTAAACCAGCGGAACCGGAAATTCCCGGATCTTCAAATTGTGGCCAACCGCTTGAATCCAGAATTGAAGCGGCATCGCGTAGCCTAACTCCGTGATCTCAAAATGCTTCAGCGATTCGACGCGATACGATTTGAATCCACAGAATGAATCCGTCAGGTTCAAATCGAAGCAGTTGTTGAGCTGCTCAGTGATCGACACGTTGATTTTCCGCCGATCGGCAGGCGGGATGGAGTTTTCATCGAAGATTTGCAGGTAACGGCTACCCGAAACGATGTCCCAGGGTGCTCCTTCGCTGTGAAAGACAGCTTTGGCCAGTTCCGGGATGAGTTGAGGTTGATGTTGTCCATCACAATCAATTGTCACCAGCACGTCGTAGCCGTTTTGCATGGCGAACTGAAACGCACTGTCGAGTGCAGCACCGTAGCCTCGGTTCTGTTCATGAGTGACGACATGAATTCCTTCGATTTCACTCAGGACAGCAGCTGTTCCGTCACTCGATCCATCATTCACAACCAGAATTTCCGGGCTGTATCGAGCGACCTCTTCGAGAACAGGTCGAATGTGACTTTCTTCGTTGAAGACTGGCAGTGCGGTCAGAATCTTCTCAGACATGAATTTCCTTTGATTGATGGCAACACGCTCTCGAATATGGTCGGCCGTAATCTGACTGAATCAGTTCAAACGCCCTCACACGCGAAATCCCGTGCAAATACCGGTCCTCGTCACGATCGCAGCAGGCTTTTCGTCCGCATTGACGGCGATGACGAATGGACCGTCTCGTCCAGTGATTCGCTTCTGTGACTCGAATGTCGGTTACAGCCTGATCGAGCAAGCGAATTTGCAGAAAACGAACTCGTTTTTAAAGCAATTCGATCGCACCACGGTCAGAACGTCAGGGAATTCTAGTCGCCTGAATTGTCCGGTGACAGCAAGTCACGCCAGAATGCACCGGGAGACAGTGCGTAACGGACACGCTTGAAAGAGGTTACGAATAACTTCGACGTTCGGCGTCAGAAGCTGGACTCGTTCGAGAGCCGCATCGACGAGAAGATCGTTGTGTGACGAAACCGACGGAGTCATCGCTAAGGCGTTGCATTCGAATTCGGAACGTCAGAAATCTTCAGCGCCCATCAATCTCACCTTGAAGAGGAGGTGAACCGAGTTGCTAGGAGGTGCTAGATGCACTGAACGATCCAGCACCTTCGGACAAACGTGATTGATCCTAAATCAAGCGGGTAGGGCATCCAGCGTGATCGATTCACAGGCAAAGCGAGTAGCGCTCCGCTGAAGATTTCGAACTGACTCCGCTTTCATCTACTGACGAAGGAGTTCTGGGACTTTCGTCTTGAGGTCTTCAACCGATGCGCTGTTGCTGACCACGCGTCCGGACTTGTCGATGAGAAACATCGTTGGGAGCGAGATGATTCCGTAATCGATGGCAAGTCGACCTTCGAGGCCACCTTCTTCCACGATTTGAGGCCAGACGACGCGGTAGTTTCGCAGGTAACCTTCAACATCAGCACCAGGTGTGTCGAGATTGACTCCCACGATTTCGAATCCCTGACGTTGGTATTCGGTGTAGAGTTGTTGGATTTGCGGAAGATCTTCGGTGCAGGGCTTGCACCATGTCGCCCAGAAGATGACCGCCGTGACTTTGCCGCGATAGCTGGCGAGATCGATCGGTCGCTGACTGCCGAAAGTTGTTCCGGAGATCGCAACCGGTTGGCCTTCAAGAGAGAGTCGACGCAGCGCTCCCTGGCCTCGCTGGGCTGCCGATGAATTCGGATAGTCGTTGACGAGTCGGGTGTACCAGACTCGAGCGTCCTTCAGATCTCCATTGAACTCTTCAGTGATGGCCAGTTGCAGAAGCGCGTCTCCAGCTTCCGGAGCTTTGGGGAATTCTTCAACGAAAGCCTCCAGCGACTTCAGCCACTGAGATTGAACTTCCTCGCGCTGTTCCGGATCGGCCGATTGCAGTTGCACGTTGTAGCTCACCAGCATGTTTTGGAAGACGGCGAATGCCAGCAATTCGGTATCGGACTTGTCAGCGCGAAGCTTGTCGATGGATGCTTTCAGCTCAGCCAGTCCATTCGGGAATGTCTGCATTTGAGTCGCTGCTGCGATGAGTTCCAGTCGTTGTCGCTGCCAGAGTGCCTGATCTTCAGTGGTGGTCGAGAGATTCGCCAGCTTCTGAAGCAAGGTGGCTCGCTCGACATTGAAACGAATCATGTCTTCACGAGCGGTTTCAGCGGTCGGTGACTTGGCATCGAGTTCCCGCAACTGATCGACCAGTTCCCGCATTTCGGGGCTGATGCCTTCCGAAGCACCAGGAGTGATTCCGGGAATGGTTGGCTGCAGCAACAGTCCACCTTCGCCGAGGTCAAACCGTCCCCCTTCAATCGGGCGCGGGCACTGGGTCAGTTTCCAGGTTGATCCGACCTGAACCATTTCCCCAATCTGGACGAAGCCATTTTCATCGCCATTCGAGACGATGGCCATCACGTTTTCGTAGACCAGTAGGTCTTTCTGAGCTTTGCCTGCATCCGAGGGGACGAGATTCGGCATCAACATGGAGCTGTCGAACCGAACCCATTCGGTCGATTTGTTGATGATCTTCGAGTCGGCGAGCACGCTTTGAAGCTGAGTTCCGAGTGAATTTCGATTCGCGAGAAACTTGTTGCCGATTGACTTGTCGAGACCGACAGCTTGAGCATCCTGAGGTGTCAGGAAGACTGCTTCCAGCCTCGCGACGTTTCCACTTGCCATGGCGAAAACAGCTTCGCGAGTCGCTTCTTCTGCCGAGATGATTTTCCAGTAGTCGATCGTTCCGTTTTGATCTGTGTCGACACCCCAGCGGGTTCCGTGAGTGTTGACCCACCGAGATTCGTTGATCTTGTTGTCTCCATCGGTGTCGAGATCGCGGTAGACTTCGAGTCCAAACTTGAAGTACTTGAACTCGTCGACCTTTTGGTCACCGTTGGTATCCATGAAGCGTCGAAGGACCTGCCCAGTTGGGCCATAGAGAACCCACCCCGACTTTTTCCCCTCGGACTCAACTTTCAATTCACACTGGGCGATTTCCGCGCCGGTGGGAGTATCGATATCGACACCCGGTTGAGCCGGTTTGTACGTCAGCACGACATCTGGTTTGACGTTTTGTCCGAACACTGAAGAAGTTGAAATCCCGGCGAGAAATACACCAAAAGCGATGACTCGCGCAAGGGAGGAACACGTCAACATCTGATCATAACTCCGTTCGTGACCAAAACTGCAGAGGGATCGTGGACGGAAAGCGTCTTCCATCTCCGCCTCGACTGCGACTTACTCTATTGAGATTGACGCGCGAGGGAAAGACCATCTGAGGGAGATTGGCGAAGGCCGGAAAGCTGGATCGACTTATTCGAGTTCCTCGTCGAAAAAGTCCACTTCAAAAGCGGGATTTCGAACATGTCGATTCTCAAGCGTGACAATCCTCAGGAAGTTTTTGTACCGAAGACGAGAGATTTGACCGCGTTCGACAGCGTCTTTAACTCCGCACTGCGATTCGTGCGTATGAGAACAGTCAGGAAACCGGCAGAGGCTCACGTGTGGACGAAACTCAATGAAGAGTCCTTCTACTTCCTCGGCGGCGATATCCCAGAGTTCCAGTTGACGAATTCCAGGTGTATCGACGACCCAACCGCCAGCTTCCAATGGGATCAGTTCGGTGACGCGAGTTGTGTGACGGCCTTTGTTCGTGTCGCCACTGACTTCTCCAGTATCGCGCCAAAGTCCCGGCTGAATGGCATTCAACAGTGATGACTTGCCAACGCCGCTTTGACCTGTGAAGACTGTTTCTTTGTCGATCAACAGTCGTCTCAGTTCGTCGATTCCTTCGCCTCGCACAGCATCCGTCATGACCACGGGATATCCGAGCCGAGCGTATTGTCCCACGAGTCGCTGAAGCTGGACTCGATCGCCGAGGTCGATTTTATTGAGACAGATAATCGCCCGAATTTGCCCTTTTTCGGTGCTGCACAGAAATCGGTCGATCAAACCCGGTTTGAGGACAGGTTCGTTGATCGAGGCCACGATCACAGCTTGGTCGACATTGGAGACAATGACGTGAGCTTCCCGACGACTTCCACGACTGAGCGTTCGGGCGCGGGGTTCCACCCGTTCAATGACTCCTTCACTTTCGTTGACCGGAAGGAATTTTACGTGATCCCCGGCAACAACCGGGTTTCTCGAGTCGCGAGACAGAGTTCGAACAACTCGTCGTACCGTGCAGGTGAAAATCTCAGAGCGCGAATCTGTCCTGTCCGACTGGACAACGACATGATTCGCACCGATGCATTTCAGCACTCGACCGGAGACGACGGCCGACTCGTCAATTTCTCGCTGGGAACCTTCCTCATCCGTGAGGATTGTCCTGTACCGATTGACGGAACCTTTGCCGGAGAGCCGTTCTCCGTGTTCGAGGTCAGCAACCTGATCGAGATCTTCTCGCGATTGCTTCGTCAGGTTTTGGTTTCGAGCGCGTTTGTGCCTGTTCTTTTCAAACTGAACGCGGACTTTACGTGAAGATTTCCGTTTCTTACCCACGGTTTAGTCGTCGCCCATCAACCAGTCCATCGCTGCATCTTCGTCATCTCCGAAAGAACGCTCTTTCACGGGACGCGACGATGCAGGCGGCGGATTGGAGCGTCGCTCCGCTTCGCGAGTCTGCAGGCCTGCTTTCTCAAGCAACCCGACTTCGAACGGATCGTCGTCTTCGGGAGGAGCATCGCCGACCGGTTCGTACGCGATTTCGTAGTGGTTCTTCGCGATCGAAATCTGATCGCCGGGATGAAGCCACTTCTGATCGCACCGCTCACCGTTAACTTTGACGCCGTTGCGGCTGCCAAGATCTCGAATCTGCCAATAGCCGTTCAGCAATTCCAATTCACAGTGTTGAGATGAGACATTTGGAAACGCCAGAACGATGTCGCATCGGCTGCGTCGTCCGATCACGATTTTGGACTCGAGCAATGGGATGCTGTCACCGCCGCCCAAGGGGATTAATTCGCCCAACATTTGATTCATCCTTGCTGAGTCGCCAATTGTCTTGTGCTCCACCTCAATGAGGCCCGGATCCATTTCAGAGTTGTTTGCACTGTTGGCGACGACAAGATGGGATTTGGTTTGATGAAGAACTGATGAGATGCACCAGTCAGATTCAATTAATCTACGGTTGATGTGTTTTGATGTCAAACAGGGAATTTCGGTTCAACACAACAATCTGAAGATCGATCGGGCCGGCGAACAACTCGGGAACTTTGCCTGTTAAGGTGTGACGATGGCGTCAAGTTTCCCGGTGCAAAAAAGCATCATTCGATTTGAGCAGCCGCTGTTCTACGAATTACTTTCACTGATGACATTCTGAAGATGCTTGACCACCTCCTCGATTGTCATGCGTGACGAGTCAACAATCACAGCATCGTGGGCGGGTTGAAGTGGAGCGATTGAACGCGTTTCGTCTCGAGCATCGCGTTCTCGTTGTTCAGTCAGGACATCATCGAAACTCGCTTCGGTTCCCAGTCGCTGAAGATCTTCCATGCGGCGGCGAGCACGGATCTCTTCGTCTGCGGTCAAGAAGAATTTGAAATCCGCATGTGGGAAAACAACCGTCCCTTGATCACGCCCTTCGCAGACGATGTCACAGCCCTTGGCAATCGCCTGTTGCTGAGTGACCAGAATTTTTCGAACTGTCGAGTTTTGGGCAACAACTGACGCTGCCGCGGAAACTTCCGGTTCACGGAGACGGTGCGTCACATCTCCGCCATCGAGGATGGCTGCTCCCTGATCGAATTTGAGTTGTGCTGTCCCAGCGAGTTCTGCGACTTGATCGGAGTCCTCAGGCGACACCGAAGAGTTGAGGACTTTGAGAGCGATCATCCGGTACATGGCACCGGTATCGAGGTATTCGAATTCGAGCACTTTCGCGAGGCATTGAGCGACTGTGCTTTTTCCAGTTCCGGCAGGGCCGTCGATTGTAATGATCATCGCAGAAGTGAAACTCAGGTCGGCGGAGATTCATCGAACGAAGGATCTCCCGGTCACGGTAAAGGTCATTGAGCCATGATTGCGTTCCACATTGTTGTTGTCGAGACTCGCAAGCTTTCAATTCAAGAGACGCTGCTGAGTACCAATAAAAAAAGATTCGTCACGGACGATAAAACGATCCGTGACGAATCTCCCCCCTCATTCTTGCATTCAGTGTTCAGTCAACTTCGAACAAATTCTTGAGAACGGACACGAAAGATTGAGTGGGATATCTGATTCGTTCTGTTCCCGGCTTCGCACGAGTTTGTGCGATGTTCGAGAGTCGCTGAAAAGTCCTCCTCGTCGTATATATTCTGGCCGGCTTCGCACTGTTTTCTTTTGACTTCGCGGCTGTGATTATGAGTTGTGACTGACAGCTTGCTTGCGTCGCAGTCGCAATCCACAACCTCCTGCCAAAGCAATTCCCCAGATGGCGATCGATGCTGGTTCTGGCACGGCAGCTGTCAGGTTCGGAGCGGCTGAGTAGCTGAAGTTGTCCGCACCCCACGCTCCGTCGTCCCCTTGAATCGTGATCTGATTGAACGAATTCAGGGATGTTTCAACGATCCCGAAGAACCCGCTGCTGGACGGGAAGGAGAACTCGAACGCACCAACTTTGAAGGACTCGAACGGAATTCCTCCGTTCATGCTGGTGTAGTCAAATCCGAAAGCTGTGATCGAGCCGTCGAAATCGATCGTGATCACCGTCCCATCGTCAGTGTCTCCCGAAAAGTAGGTCGTACCGTCGATGTTGCGGTCCTGGCCAACTGACTGAATGTTCGTTGGCGATGGATCGTACGCTTCGATCCCGTTGTCTGAAGCCCATGGGCCGACAGCAGAGAGAGTAAACGGTCCCGCGTCGAAACTTCCGGACGTGCCGAGGTTGTGATCGCTGGTGAAGTTGTTGAAGTCGACCACCGAGAATGTGGTGACCGCATTCTGCCAGGCGGTACGGTCTGTAAAGGTGACGAACCCCGCGTGGGCGGTCTCGGAAGTCAATCCAACGATCGACAGTCCGATGAGAGTCAGAGTGATTTTGTGGTTTTTCATGATGACAGTCAATTTGTTGGCGATTGAGTTCGCGTGAGTTATTCGGATGATTCAAAGTGAAACTGCCGAATTCACAAAAAACCTAGCTCGGGTTTTCGGCCGCTCGGGAGGATTCTGTAGAAAAATCGGAAAATTTGATTTCCCTTGCTGAAAACGCTTACGGGGGGTACCGCGATTGAATCGGACTCTGTCAAATATTTCTGAGTTTTTGGCCCGAAATGTTGTTTTTTGACCTCATGTTGCGTTTTCGCAACATTGTCGAATTCACCTGTTTTGGGGGCGGAGATTCTGCGTTTTATCAAGCAAGCGGATCGCAATATTGCTACGATTGAGGAGCCCTTGGGATGACCGGGCCCTTTTGAAAGTCGCGACGTGGAGAGTTTGAATGCAGCCGGAACTTCCTGAGGTCTTGATCGATCAATTTCGTCAACTCCAAAACCGGCTCCGTGGAACATCGGCGCTGGGAGGGATCGGATTCACAACGATCATCGCAGCCATCTGCGTCATTGTTTCGATTGGAGTCGACCTTACGTTCGATCTTCCGCTCTGGCTGCGAGCAACCATGCTTGTGGTCTCTCTCATTCTTGTTGCACTGACAATTATTCAATGGGTCGTGCGCCCAGCTCTTCGACGTTATGAGCCGAACGAACTCGCAGCTTTCGTCGAAATGCAGTATCCCGATTTTGATGAACGACTTCTTTCGACCGTCGAATTGCTCTCCGCTCCTGATCCCAATGCGTCCCCGTTGATGAAGCACTGGCTGTATCGCGAAACAGCCGATTTGACGAAACGCACGGACTTCTCTGATGCCGTCGATGCACGAAAGGCAATCCGTTACTGCTGGGGCGGCGGAATTGCCATCCTGGCATTGCTCCTCCCGCTGCTCTTCGTTGGACCGGCCTATGGAGTGTTGTTCGCACGCTTCGTCAATCCCTGGGGAAATTACGAACGTGTCCACAATCTCATGCTGACGGTCGTCGACGGTGACCGCACTGTCGCTCGGCACTCTGATGTGACTTTCACTGTCGAAGCTGATTGGAGATTGGCACCGGGAGACCTTCCCGAATCCGCATGGCTCCATTGGACGAACGCCGACGGGAGCAAAGACCAGCGACGACTCGACTGGAATTCGGAAGCCGAATGCTACGAGGGGACGCTCGCACGAATCGAAAACGGGTTTCGATACTTCGTGAGAGCTGACGGGGCTAAGACTCGTGAGCATGTGATCCAAGTTGTCGATCGACCGGAGATGACAGCCTTCCAGATCATACTCACGCCACCAGCCTACACGGGACTGCCTGCACAACAGCATGATCTCGTGTTGGGTGAGATCATCGCGCTCGAACAAAGCCTGTGGACGATCGATGCAGAATTCAACAAGCCGCTTGTTTCTGCAGAAATCTTGTGGCTCGATGGTCCTGTGCGACCAGACCTCGACCCGCTCGAAGACGGCACCGCCGTTGCTGCAATCACACCTCTCAATATTGATCCGACGGGGAATGTGGCTCACCTCGAAGAGCGACTCGCACAAACGCATCCGTCGGGACGTTTTCAAATTCGACTCCAAGACGCTGACGGACTGACGACCGTATTGTCCGGATCGAGAAGATTGACGATTGCCGAGGATCTGCCGCCGACAATTGCCTTCGGGGACAACGAAAGTCTGACGAGCGCACGTCCCGACGATCTGTTTCCCGTTCCGATCGTTGCTGGCGATGACTTTGGAGTCGACCAACTCGAACTGCATTGCGAGATCATTCGCACCCCACAATTGACAGAAGAACACGTGTTCCGTGTCGATCAACGACAACTCGGAGAAATGCAAGTCGAGAATCTCTTCGAACTCGACCTCTCTGAGTTCAATCTCTCCGAAGGCATGCGGATTGCCTACCGGGCTCGCGCCGTCGATGAACGTCCAGTTCCAGCACCGAATGAAACATGGACAGTCAAACGTTTCTTGCCGATTCGCCTCGATGCCAAACCTTATGGTGATCAGACATTCGCTCAGCGACAGCAACAAACAGAAGAAGCGTTGAAGAACCTGAAGGCCCAGCTCGAGAGTCAAAGAGCCAAGACCGAGGAGTTGAAGAAGCGGGCCGAATTGGATGTTGCGAAGGAGAATACCTGGGACAACCAGGAAGATGTCGCGCAGGTTCGCGAGAAGCTGGAAAAGCTTCAGCAACAAATGGAGCAACTTGCTGCTCACATGAACCAGCAGCCGCTCATGAATCAGGTTTCCAATCAGCTTCAGAATGCAGCGCAGGAACCATTGGCTGAGGCGCAACAGGATTTGGGCGAGGCTGAACAGGCCGAACTCCCCGACAAAGCTGACGAGTTTGAGCAGGCCATTCGCAATATGCTCAAAACGGAGAAACAACTCGAGCAGGTCCAGCAAGACTACAGCGAAGCTGCGGATTTGCAGCGAGATTTGTTGGAATTGAATCGACTCGCTCACCAGTCAGAGCGGCTTGCTGATCGCGTAGAAGATCTTGAAGCTCGAAAAAATCAACTCGGTGAAAAAGGAGCGCAGCTGACTCCCGAGCAGTCGCGCGCCCAGCAGGAATGGAATCTCGATCATCGCGATGCATCCAATGCTCAGCGCAACCTCACTCGAGAACTTTCTGATCTGATGAAGCGGCAGCCGGAGTTGGAATCGTCAGCTCGAACTTCCGTAGAACGCAAGTTGGCCGAAATCTCTCACAAGGCAGGGCAACTCGCGGACGAACAACAAAACATCGCACAAGCGCATCGCCAACAGGCTCAAGATCTGGCTCAGGAAATGAAGTCACTGAGACAGCAGGAGCAAAAGCTGGCGAACGAATTGCGGAAGGCGATCCAGTCGCTCGACAAGGAACGCCAAAAGCAACAAGAGGGACGCAGAACGAATCCAGCGTCTCACCTCGACGAAGCTGCGAAACATCTCCAGCGAGGAGACCTCGGGCAGGCCATGGAAAGCCATCAGAAAGCGCAAGAAGCTGCGTCCGATCGCCTAGATGAAGCCCGTGAATCGAGTGAATCCGAATCTGCAGATCAGCTTGAGAAAGTCTTTGAAGGTCTCAAGGCCAGCGGTGAGCAACTTCAACAGCAAAAGCAGAAACAACAACATCCAGCTAAGTCGGACCAATCGGGGCAAACTGGTGAGGCGGCAAACGGTTCGGAAGAATCCGCAGCGGAAAGCTCTCCCGAAGCAGAGAATGGCCCCACCCCGGATGAGAGTCCACAGCGTTCACCGCTCGATGCTTCACAGGATCGAGTGCTCGAAGAAACGGACGCGCTGGAGGATCAGTTCGTCCGCACCGAGGATGAGTTCGCCGCCTTGCCGACTCCGAATTCTTCCCAATCAGAACGAAGAATGAGAGAGGCGAAGAAGGCGGTCGCTGAAGCACGTGAGCAAATCCAACAGGCTGACTCAGCGTCACAGCAGCAGAACCGATCTCAGTCCGCACACGCCGCGCGTGAAGCCGCCAAGTCTTTGGAACAGGCAGCGCAGAATGCACGTGAACTCGCTGGCGATCAATTCCAAGCTGCCGATTCGAACGAAAAGACGAACCCGTCTGAGCAGAATGCACCATCGAGTGAAAATGCTTCGCCATCCGATTCCGAGCCGATGAATTCCTCGAATCAAGCTTCGGAAAGTCCCAGCCAGCCGCAATCGACTGAATCGGAGATGTCTCCGTCGTCCCCGAGCGAGTCGTCCCCGAGCGAGTCTTCCCCGAGTGAGTCTTCCCCGAGTGAGTCTTCCCCGAGTGAGTCTTCCCCGAGTGAGTCTTCCCCGAGTGAGTCACCGAGCAGCCAGTCACCGAGCGAACAGTCACCGAGCGAACAGTCACCGAGCGAACAGTCACCGAGCGAACAGTCACCGAGCGAACAGTCACCAAGCGAACAGTCACCAAGCGAACAGTCACCAAGCGAACAGTCACCAAGCGAACAGTCACCAAGCGAACAGTCACCAAGCGAACAGTCACCAAGCGAACAGTCACCAAGCGAACAGTCACCAAGCGAGTCACCGAGCAGCCAGTCTCCGAGCGAACAGTCTCCGAGCGAACAGTCTCCGAGCGAACAGTCTTCAAGCGAACAGTCTTCAAGCGAACAGTCTTCAAGCGAACAGTCTTCAAGCGAACAGTCTTCAAGCGAACAGTCTTCAAGCGAACAGTCTTCAAGCGAACAGTCTTCAAGCCAGCAGAGCCAGCAGAGCCAGCAGAGCCAGCAAGGACAGCAAGGACAGCAAGGACAGCAAGGACAGCAAGGACAGCAAGGACAGCAAGGTCAAGGTCAAGGTCAAGGTCAAGGACAAGGACAAGGTCAAGGACAAGGACAAGGACAAGGACAAGGACAAGGACAAGGACAAGGACAAGGACAAGGACAAGGACAAGGACAAGGACAAGGTCAAGGACAAGGTCAAGGACAGGGACAGGGACAGGGACAGGGACAGGGTCAAGGTCAAGGTCAAGGTCAAGGTCAGTCGGGCCAAGGTCAGTCGGGCCAAGGTCAGCCGGGCCAAGGCCAGCCGGGGCAAGGTCAGCCGGGGCAAGGTCAGCCGGGGCAAGGACAGCCGGGACAAGGACAGCCGGGACAAGGACAGCCGGGACAAGGACAGCCGGGACAAGGACAGCCGGGACAAGGACAGCCGGGACAAGGACAGCCGGGACAAGGACAGCCGGGACAAGGTCAACCGGGGCAGGGTCAACCGGGGCAGGGACAACCGGGGCAGGGACAACCGGGGCAGGGACAACCGGGGCAGGGACAACCGGGGCAGGGACAACCGGGGCAGGGACAGCCGGGGCAGGGTCAGCCGGGGCAGGGTCAACCGGGGCAGGGTCAACCGGGGCAGGGTCAACCGGGGCAGCAGCAAGAGTCTTTGGTGTCCGACGGAGTGGGGGATCAGGTTGCATCTGCAGGGGGGCATTTGCAGGCAGCAGGTCGAATGCTGAAGCAACTCGGGCAACTCGGTTCGGGAGAAACTGGAGAACAGGAGCGCGCATCACAAGAAGATCAGCAGGGTGACTCGGGAGACATGGACGCATCGGATGAGGGAGGATCGGAAGGGGATCAGCAGTCTGATCAGGGAAGTCCGTCGGAGCAGCAACCTTCCTCGTCATCGCAAGCACTACGTCAGGCTGCGAAATCAATGCGACAAGCTGCGGGAAAAATGGGAATGGCGCAGCCCGGTCAGCAGAAGCCGGGGTCGAAACCGGAAGGACAGCAACCTGGAAGCAGCCCGAGTTCGGAATCATCCGAGTTCGGAGTCGATCAACTCGTCGACTTGAGCGATTTGAATCTGCAAATCCAATCGAGCGATGCGAGAGATTGGGGACAACTCCCGGGAGAACTGCAGACCGAATTGTTGAACTCCTCCCGCAAGCGGCCTTCCGGAGAATATTCGAAGCTGATCCGAAACTACTTCGAAGAGATTTCCCGGTCTCGTCCGCCGGAGGTTCAGGCCGACTAAGCGGCATTTGCGTTCTCGCAGCTGTCGCCTGAGAAATTGCCATCCCAATTTCGTCTGGGTGCCGGGACTCTGAAGTCCAAATCTGCTATGACTTTGTGTGAGTGCACCAAAACCGGGAAGTCGGTCGGATCGCTTTCCAAATGATCAGAAGACCTGAAACCTCGAGCGATGCACATCGCTGAGAATCTGGTTTTCAGGCAGCAGCTTTCAGCATAAACTCTGAGGCAGAGAAAACTGAGGATATGACCGAGACACTGCAATTGGCCAACGGGGCGAAGCTCCCCAAAGTCGGTCTGGGATTCTGGAAAATTGACTCTGAAGTCGTCCCCTCGATTGTTGAAGAGGCAATTGACGTCGGATACCGGCACTTCGACTGCGCCTGCGATTACGGTAACGAGGATGCGGTCGGCCGAGGGTTATCCGCATCTTTGAACAGCGGACGATGTCAGCGGGATGATTTGTGGATCACGTCCAAGCTTTGGAATACTTATCACGCACCGGAACATGTTCGCCCAGCTTTGCAGAAGACGCTGACAGATTTGCAGTTGGACGAATTGGATCTCTACCTGATTCATTTTCCCATCTCGCTCAGATATGTCCCGATTGAAGAGCGGTATCCGCCCGGTTGGGTCTTCGATCCGGATCAGCAGAATCCAAAGATGGAGTTTGCTTCGGTTCCGATTCTCGAAACCTGGCAGGCTATGGAAGAGTTGGTCGACGAAGGTCTCATCAAGAATATCGGTGTTTGCAACTTTAATACGGGACTGCTTGCCGATTTGCTGAATGGTGCGAGAATTCGCCCTGCGGTGCTTCAAATCGAGCGGCATCCGTATCTCGTTCAGGAAAAGTTGCTCAAGTATTGCCATCAACAGGAGATCGCGGTCACAGGGTTTTCTCCGCTGGGGGCTCTTTCCTACGTGCCGATCGGAATGGCCGGCTCAGACGACTCAGTCTTGGGGCAACAAGTTGTTCAAGAGATTGCCAAGCGGCATGATCGAACTCCCGCACAGGTTGTGCTTCGATGGGGAGTTCAGTCTGAAACGGCAGTGATCCCGAAGACAACGCGTCGCGAACGACTGGTCGAAAACATTTCGATCTTTGATTTTGAGCTGTCAGAAGAAGAGATGGCAGCGATTTCCGGACTCGATCAACATCGCCGATTTAACGATCCGGGCGATTTTGGACTCGAAGCATTCAATACGTTTTGTCCGATCTATGATTGAGTTTATCGGGACGAGTTTTGTACATATCTTTCGCGCATTGATGGATGTTTTTGCAGTCCTCAGTGGGGAGTCGAGCGTGTCACAATTGACCATTTCAGATGTCTTGAAGAATGAAGAATCTGTCCGAGAGGTTCCGGTCGATGGGCAGCTTTCCATCGACGGTGGAGTGTTTCCCATCGTTGTGCAATGGAATTCACCCTCCCGTGATCTGGCGGATGTTGAAAAGTTTCTCAAGCCGCATTCTGAGTTGATCAGCGAAACAGCTGCGAAGCACGGAGCGATTCTCTTCCGGGGATTTCCTGTTGCGGATGCGTTCGAGTTCGATCGATTCATCGAAGCGTGCGGGTTTCCGAACTTTCGCTACGAGGACTCACTTTCGAATGCCGTGCGCGTCGTCAAAACGGAGCGAGTCTTCACAGCCAACGAAGCTCCTCCTGAAGTAACGATTTTTCTACATCACGAAATGGCACAGACTCCTGTTTACCCCAGCAAGTTGTTCTTCTTCTGTGAGCATGCTGCGGACACTGGTGGAGCCACTCCGCTCTGCCGCTCGGATGCACTGTTTGAGTTGATGCAAAAGGAGCTTCCGGATTTCGCCGCCGATTGTGAAAACAAAGGGCTGCAGTACACCAATGTCATGCCCGGATTTGATGATGCAAAGTCCGGAATGGGGCGAAGCTGGCAAAGTACATTCCGTGCTCAGACCCGCGAAGAGGCCGAAGACCGCATGCGGGAATTGGGTTACACGTGGACCTGGCTGGAAGATGGAAGTTTAAAGGCGGTGACCCCAGTGCTGGACGCTGTCCGTGATCTGGGAGATGGTCGAAAAGCGTTCTTCAATCAGTTGATCGCTGCGTACAAAGGCTGGAAAGATACCCGCAACGATCCCTCGAATTCGATCCGGTTTGGCGATGGATCGATTCTCGATCCCGATGATGTTTTGGCTTGTTCGGAACTGGCTGAGCGTGTGACGTTCGACTTGATGTGGCAATCGGGTGACATTGCACTCGTCGACAATTACGTCGCCATGCACGGTCGCCGAAACTTCACCGGAACCCGCAAAGTGCTCGCCTCACTCGTGGCTGGCGAATCCGTCAGTTGACCGGCGAAGCGGAAGATGAGACTCTCAACTCAACTTTGAGTTGAGAGTGAATCCTTAGAGCATTTTCTGATTTTGTGTGAACGATCTCGCACGAGCAAGCATATCCTTTTAACTTATAAAACAGTGCAAGCGAGTGCACTGGAAAGAGCAACTTGCTCTAGTCTCGGTTGGTCACGAGTTTGCTGATCTGCTTGAACTCGTCGGTCCCGGCGACTTCACACCATTCGAAAAGCACCATCTCTGTCGAAACGATCTGAATGCCTTCGTCGGAAAGGCGTTTCAGCGCGATGGACTTATCTTCTGCGGTTCTACTCCCGACGGCGTCGGCAACGACGAACACATTGAAGCCTTTGGAAACCAGATCAAGTGCTGTCTGGAGGACGCAGACATGCGTTTCAATGCCAGCAATGACGATCTGATATTTTGCTTCCGCGAGATTTCCCTCAGACGCCCAGTCGAGACATTCCGCAGCGCTGAACCGTAACTTTTCCGGACGATCTGCAATTGCGGCAGCGAGTTCTGCAACGGTTCCGCCTAAACCTCGCGGGTACTGCTCAGTGGCGGTCGTTGGAACATCCAGAATCTGCGCAGCCCGGACGAGTTGAAGCGTTCTCCGTAAGACGTCGTCGTGTCGATCGACTACAGGCAATAGTTTTTCCTGCATGTCGACGACGACCAGACGACTCGTCGAACGATCCATCAGTTGAGGGGTGCGCATGTCCTGCCTGTCAGAAAAGGTTCAGGAGTTTGAGTTTCTCGACGCTCGGGCAAATGCTGAGTCTTACTTTTCGTCGAATGCATCGAGCGGTGGAGCAGCGACGCAGTGATAACCGGCGTCGACGTGCAGCACTTCGCCAGTGATTCCGGAAGCGTAGTCGCTCAGCAGGAACATTGACGACTTCCCGACCTCTTCGGCGGTGATATTGCGACGCATCGGTGAGAATGTTTCGTAAAGCTGAAACATCTTTTTGATGTCTCCGACACCACTGGCACTGACGGTTTTGACCGGGCCGGCACTCACCGCATTGACTCGTTTGCCTTCGGGGCCGAACTCGCTCGCGAGATAACCGACTGCATTTTCGAGTGCAGACTTACACAGTCCCATCAGGTTGTATCCCGGAATCACTCGTTCTCCGCCGAGATAACTGAGAGTGAGCATGCTTCCGCCTTCGTTCAACAGATTGCGGGCTCGTCCTGCCATCGCGATCAGGCTGTAAACGCTGATTTCCATGGCGAGTTTGAATCCATCACGACTGCAGCGGTAAACCGGTCCGGTCAAGTCGGCAGGTGGAGCGAAGGCGATGCTGTGGAGCACGAAATCGATTTTGCCGAATTCCTGTTCGGTTTTCTCGAAGACGGTGTCGAGATGTTCGTCGCTCGTCACATCGCAGGGGATCACGAATTTGGCGCCGTGTGAATCGACGAGTTTGCGAACCTTGTTTTCGTTTTTGGGACGAGCTGGGTCTTTGTCAGGAAGGTGAGTGAAACCGATCTCCGCTCCCTCAGCGAAGAGTTGTTGTGTAATCGCCCAGGCAATCGAATGATCGTTCGCAATTCCCAGAACGATTCCCTTCTTTCCTTCAAACAATCCCATGACTTTTCTTTCCTCAGTGATTCTCGCTGGGAGATGAACTGTAATTTTGTTGGGGAGCGTGTTGCAGAAACCTGACTGGCCGTGACGCTCCTGATGCGGCTTTCATCGGCGTGCAATATCGAGATCTCAAGATGTCGATCAATTGAAGTGAACAATCTTGCAGCCGAAGCGTGAAAGCAGTCGTGACAGGGGAAACGCACGACAATCAAACGTTTTGATAACCGCTTCCAGTCGATTCTGTTTCCTCTACTTTGGGAACGATATCCGACACCGATCGAGGCTTCAATCTGATCAGGCGATTGGAGGGCAGAAATGCCAGAAACCAGCCGACAAACTGCCGACTGGTTTCTGTAGATTCAACTCTCAATCTCTTTTGTAGCGGGACCTTATGGCCAGATCACTACTCATCGATTGGCAGAGTGAACTGCTCTGTGTAAGGGCCTTCATCAGTCGGGATGCAGAAGCTGAAAGAGGGCACGAAGTATTTGGAAATCTCTTCGTACGGTGGCAATAGCGAGAAGTCGATTTCTCCCTCTGTGGCACTGTCAAACTCTCCATTGCGGAGTTTTTCGTAGTTTGCCTTCATTCCGGTGGCTGCATCCTGATATGAGAAGAACGAATAGCTTTCCGGGAGATGTGGCTCAGCGCGGAGGTAATTCTTCGACTGCTTGAGCGACATGTTGTCTGGCAGGCCGTCGAAAATCTGCTGGGCTCGCTCTTCGGAGCGGGTGATGTAAACGGTTCCGTCGTGAATGGCGACGACGAAGTCTTTTCCACCTGATGAGACGAGGGTGACTGCGTTTCCGGAGATGGTCCCTTCCTCAACGGAATCTGCCTGTTCAAGGGCGAGATCAATGAGTTTCTGGGCTTTTTCCGGGTCCGTGATTCCGATGGCTGCGGTTCCGTCGACGTCGTTGGGATCGTCACCTTGAGGACTTGCGAAGAATAACTCGAACTGACCAGTGAAGGTCGCGAGAACATCGTCACGGATGTGCAGGTCGAAGCCATCTGCACGACGAGTCGCCTGAGTAACCATCTTCTCGAAGCTACCTGGCTGGCGGCCAATCCAAGTGTCGTACAGATTTTCGATTGTGTCGTAAGCGCCGAGCAGATCCCAGTCGAATGCGAAGTAACCCGATGCGTCCGCAGGAACCCAGTCGGAGATCTCAGTGAACGTCGGACGGAATTGAAACGCTTTGAAGATGCCGGTCGTAGGCTGATCGACAATCAGAAGAGATCGTGAAATTGTGGCGAAGTCTTCAGCGTTCAATTCGACGGTCGCACCTGCTCCTCGCAACGTGTTCACTCCGAACTGTGGGAGGAAGCCAGCTGCCATCGCTCCGAAAAACTGTGTGTCAGGAATCGATTGCAGGATTCCGAGTGTCAGTTGAACAGGAGTCACGAAGTAGATGGAGTCCGGTTCACTTCCGTCGGAAGTTTGACAGCGAGCCAGCAATTGCTGGTAGAAGCTGTTTTTCTCGAATGTCTGAGTGTGTTCTCCGTCCCATCGTTCGAGGACAGCATCGAGGATGTCGACTGATGAGCCGATGGTGACGGTGCCATCTTTGACGAAGTAGCAGACATTCACAATTGGCATCTGCGGTGTGTCAGTCTGAATCGAATAGACTTTGATTTCAGTCCCGGCGATGGTTTCGGTCGTTGTCGTGACTTTCTCTTCGTCAGCAAGTTTGCTGTCGATTTTTTCCAGCAGTGGCTGCAGGATGTCGTCGTGATCGCCAGTCTCGACAAATGCGACAACTCCGAGTGCTCCTCCCAAAGGGCGTAGCACAGCAAACGCAGCTTCGCCGTCGATCAATGCGACGAGGTCGCTCGGAGGATATCCAAGGTCAGCTTCGACGCGATCACCGGATTCAGCCATCTTGTTCTGAACCCACTCGACGATATGCTCACGGAAAGGGGTCATTTCCGGACCGTAGATCAGTTGTCCCCACGGAGTTTGCTGAAACTGATCGAACGATGCAGGAACGTCAGGCGTTGTTGCATAGAAGAAAACATCAGGCGGAAGTCGCTGATCAGATCGCGGTGCGGGCTGTGCGAGGACAGCGACCGATGTGAAAGCGACAACTGTCAGAACGCACAGCGACTGGGCAAAAAGCCTTAAGCTGGCCAGAGATTGCATGAATAAGTGTCCTTGAAATCGATTGACAGACAGAAACTGTGCAGACCAAATGGTCAGACTCGGAAACAGGAAACGTTGATCTCAGTGGTCAATTCAGACCCTACATAAGGTCTCTCATTTTCATCACGCTGCGGTTTCCGATTCATTCATTGAACTGGTTGAACGCACAACTGCGGGAAGTCCGGTAGAAATGGTTCGCACTTCGCACGGAATCTTTCAACACGCGAAGTTCGAATCGCTATTTGGTCACAAGAGCCCTTCGTTGAGCGGATGTAATTCTTGGGGCAAAAACTTCCCATCTTTTCGGATCAGGGTGCCATCGAACCAGATTTCGCCTCCTCCGTATTCGGGAGTCTGGATCAGCACCAAATCCCAGTGGACTCGACTGCGATTGCCATTGTCGGCTTCATCATAAGCATTGCCGGGCGTCAAGTGCATCGAGCCGCCAATCTTCTCGTCGAAGAGTGTATCGACCATCGGATGTCGAACGCGGTTGTTGCAGCCCAGTGACCATTCACCGATAAATCGGGCGCCGTCGTCGGTGTCGAGGATTTCGTTAAGGCGTGTTGAGTCACCCTGGCAGGAAGCGTCGACGATTTTTCCGTCTCGGAATTCGAATCGAATTTGCTCGAACACAGTGCCTTGATAACGAGATCCCGCGTTGTATTGGATGACCCCGTTGAGGCTCTCCCGGACAGGGGCTGTGAAGACTTCGCCATCAGGAATATTGCGTTCGCCGTTACAGGCAATGACCGGCATATCCTTGATTGAAAATTCGAGTTCTGTTCCCGGGCTGATGATTATGACTTGCTCCGTCTTCAGCATTAATTCGCGAAGAGGTTCCTGAGCTTTGCCCATTGCAGCATAGTCGGCGGTACAAACATCGAAGAAGAAGTCTTCAAACGCTGGGGTGCTCATCTGAGCTGCTTGCGCCATCGAATGAGTCGGATAGCGCAACACGACCCACTTGGTTTTCGGGACGCGAATGTCGATGTGAACCGGTTGCCACACGCACTCTGTCATGAGATCCATCTGCGATCCCGCGACGTCCGACATTTGGTCGCTGTTCAGGGCTCCACGGATTCCAACATATGCGTCAACGCGCGACATCGCCTCCGCTTCGAGTTCCCCCATCAGCTGTAAGCCCTCGCGATCGGAGTGCTGGTACAGCGAACGTAGAATCTCGTTGTTCTTCCAGAGCACAAGCGGATGGGCTCCACGGGCTCTGGCAGTTTCAACCAGCGAGCAAACCAGATTTGGTTCAGGCAGATCGAAGGCTTCGATGAGCACTTTCTCTCC
This sequence comes from Thalassoglobus sp. JC818, assembly GCF_040717535.1. Lineage (NCBI taxonomy): Bacteria > Pseudomonadati > Planctomycetota > Planctomycetia > Planctomycetales > Planctomycetaceae > Thalassoglobus > Thalassoglobus sp. JC818. Next base: position 1,105,649 of record NZ_JBFEFI010000001.1, on the reverse strand, counting down.
GGCCTGCAACTGGCAACTGTGATCGATCAGGACCGCGGCCAGTTCATCAATTCGTGGATCTTTCACCGACGATTCCCCCTATGACTTTGACGGTGATTGAATGGAAGTTGACGAACGCGTTTTAGAGAAGCGAATCGATCAACATTCTCAGCTTTCTGAGTTCGAGTGTCCGCTGTTCCTGCTCCATCAAATTTGGCAGGAGCTCGACGGACAGCGCTCGTGAATAGCGGTGCTTCTCAAGCTGTGAGATGATTCGACCGTAATCGACTTCACCGAGTCCGACCTGAACCTGTAGTTGTTCACGAGTGGAATCTCTCAGGAAGACGTGCATCGTGTACTTGGCGACGAGGTCGACAATCTGGTCGATTTTCTCCGGGTCGACGAAGTAGCTGGGATCGAAGGCGATGCCCAGTCCGCTCACTGCCTGACACAATTCGACGGCGGTGTGTGCGTCGGCAGACAATGTTCCAGCTTCGGTGCGAATGCCGACGCGAATACCTTCTGTGGCAGCTGCGCGTGCCATGGCCTTCAGTCGGTCAATTTCCGAATTGAAGGGTGTCCCCACTGGTGACGTGGCGACGTTGATTTGTGTGACCTGCATCAGTTTGGACAAGCTGCAGAGCTTTTCGAACTGTTCGATCGGAATTTCATGAGCGAGCGTGAAAGCGATCGGAGCCAATCGCGTTTTCTCTCGCATCTGGTGGTAGAAGTGATTCGGGTCAGCAGTGATTTTGCTTGGAGGAAGAGCGCCTGTTTCATCAAGATAGATTTCGACCTTGTCGAATTCATGGTCCGAAATCAGTGTTAGACTCTGCCAGTAATCGAGGTCACCGAAGCACCTCGTCGATGCGGCCACGTACACGCGAACACTCCCTTGTCGTTAATCGCTAGTTCGGAATTTTCGCCGGGGGAGGCAAGAGCGGATTGCTCTCTCCCAGTCACTCGCTTCAACGTTCCGTCACAGTGTCAGGCTGTTCTTGTTGTTGCGGGTGTCGTGAAAACCAATTCCGACGATGTTCAAAACTGTAGTTGTCTCCGTCCGATCGAAGCGTTCCCAAATCTTAAGCTCGTGAAGTATGAGAAACAGCGAACATGGGTAATTCGATTCGGTCTGGTACTTTATTCCGGTCAGGAGAGTACTGCAAGATCGTCCAAGTGATCTCAATGATTGAGTTCTACGAATCTGGCAGATTCTCCGTATTCCAACGGTCCAACTGCCGATAACGGTAATGTGTCGAATGTCGCCAATCCGCTCGCTGGCGGAATTTGCCGGTCCAGGGGGACAGAGTCACTGCTTGCACCGCGTTGTGCTGGGGTGGAAGTCGAACTGGGCAGAAAGACGTTCGCATTTAATGTGGTTCACTCAACTGGGAACGAAACGCCCGGCGAGATGCATCACCTTCTCAGTCGATTTGATCTTTCAGTGGTACTGAATTCTGGTTCGGAGGCCCATGCCTCGATCAGCAGAGGACAACATCATGAAGCGAATTCACCTCCTCATCGTGGCTGGATGTCTCTTGCCGGCAGCGTCCGTCATGGGGCAAGCTCCAATGCCACAAGTCTCCCCACAGCCAATTCAGCAGACCGGGATCAACTTGCCTGAGGTTAAGCAGCAGATGCATCAGTTCGTTTACGATGCAAAAACTGCTCAGGGTCCAAGTCAAACCGTCTTCTACGGACAAACTGTCTCCGGAGCGGCTGGTGGATGTCCGACAGGTCACTGTCCTCCCGGACAATACGGACAGTACGGTCAGACCATGTATCCTCAGTACGGAAGCTACGGCGGATACGCAAGTTGTCCGGTTGCCGGATCAGCATGCGGTGGATGCCAGTCTTGCTATCCGAAACATCGTTACTCTTCAGCGTACAACGTTCCTCGTGGATTCGGTCCAGGTGGGCAGTTACAGTACCCCCAGCAGAACTCAACTGGTGGTGCGGTCGTTTATCCGTACTACACACACAAAGGGCCAAGCGACTTCTTCCGCAAGTAAGCTAGTCAGATTGGGCAGACTCTGACGCGCATCCGAGATCTCTTTGGCGACATCGCTGAAGGGATCTCTTTCTTTTTGCGCTCACTCTTCAAGGGAGAGTTTGCGAACCAAACTCGACGAAAACTTTCACGCAGCGACTGACTTTCGACGCGATTCGAATGTATCGAGTTCATCGAATTGGTCTGACGCCGAAAAGCTGCGTTAGAGCAAGTTGCTCTTTCCTGTGCACTCGCTTGCACAGTTTCATAAGTTAAAAGGCTGTACTTGCTCGTGCGAGATCGTGCATACAGAACAGAAAATGCTCTAGCTTCTGAATGATCAGTCAACGGCAATCTTGTAGAGGTGCTGGTCGCTTCGAACGTAAACACCATCGTCGGTGACTGCTGGGGTGCCGAGCATGATCTCGTCGAACTGATGTTCGGAAATGATCTCACCCTCGTTGTTCGGATCGATGACCTGAGTCGTTCCTTCTTCGTTGACCGTGAAGATTTTGTTGCCGACGACCACCGGGCTGGCACTCATCGGTCCTTTCAGTCGCGACTGCCACAGTCTCTTTCCATCTTCAAGCGACGCCGCCGACATGACTGCTCCGTTGTTAATGACGAAGAGTTTTTCATCGTAGGCGATCGGGCTTGCGACACCCGGCGAAAGATTGCCGACTTGCCAGAGGATTTCCGGAACACTCGTATCGCTGCGACCGGGACGAATGGCGGTGACTCCGTGGGACGGGACGTACGCCACTTCTCCGACCATCACAAGCGTCGGTTGGGTTGCTGCTCCGTCCGAGTATTTCCAAATCTCGGCACCGGTTTCTGAATCGATTGCTGAGACTCCGGCCGAGGATTGCATCAGAATCGTTTTTCCATCGGGAGCAATGGATGGCGACGTCCAGTTCGCGCGCTGTGGACGGTCGATTTTCCATGTTGTCTCGCCCGTGTCGGCGTCCAAACCTGCCGCGAATGAGGCATCGTCACTTTCCAGCATGACGACGACTTTGCCTCCCACGGAAATCGTTGACGAGGCCATTCCGAGGCTGTTGCTGGCGTTCGGGAATTCATAAGTCAGACCGCGAAACCATTGCAGATTCCCATCAAGATCGAGACAGATTAAATCGTTGCTGGAATAAAACGCGAAGATGCGTTTCCCATCACTCGCTGGACTGGGAGCTGCGACACATGTTTTCGGGTGGCAGACCGTTCTTCCGGTTGCCCAACACGTCCGTTCCCAGATTTTTGATCCATCCGTTGCAGAGAAACAGAGAACGTGCAGGCGTTCTTGCAGTCCGCCGGAACTTGCGGTGACATAAACACGGTCGCCGATAATGATCGGGCTCGAAAGTCCGCGCCCCGGTAAATCCGCTTCCCAAAGGACTTCCTGATCACCGTCCCAGTCACGACCGGGAGCTTCGGGGAGTCCGTTGCTTTGATTTCCGCGGAACTGTCTCCAGTCTCCGTGAGCAGCTTCTGAGAATTGTCCGAACAGGCAGGCCGAGAGAACCCAGCAAAACACAAGTCGCATCGAATGAAACCTTTTTCGTCAGTAGTCGAAGTGGTCCTCAAAGCCGTTTTGTCGTCGACTGAACCAATCGCTTGCTTGATTCAGTCAGCAAAATCGTGACTCTATTTGTTTGCCGAAGCGACGGCGCGACCCGTTTCGTCAACGACTCGAAATTGGAATGCCCATCGTTGAGCCCAATCCTGATCTTGTTCGTTCTGGCAGACTTTCAGGAGGATCCGATTGGTTCCCTGTTCGAGGTGAACGGGAACGATGTATTGATCGAACTGCATTCCGCGATGGTATTCTTCGCGAGCGAAGATCAATTCCCCGTTGATCCACAACTTCCAGGCATTGGGCGTCGCGAGGCGGAACTCCACCTGCTGTTCAACCGGGCTGTTGAATTCGGTGTAGGCATAGTCGATCGCCCCTTTGTGCGAAGTTGTCAGTTCGGCGAGATCGAAAGCGCCGTCTTTGCGTTCGGAGACGAAGTGCTGCCAGCTGACAGACTCATTCATTCCGTCATACGACGCTGACAGATCGATTTCTTTTTCCGGTGGGTAAACGACGTCGAACCCAGCTTCGTCCTTGTTGTCGAACGGTCCGATGAGATGCCATTCGGTGATCAGTCCGAAGTGGTCAACGAGATTGACGTCTTCACCCAGCTTCTTCAAAGCTGCTGAAATTTCGTCGAACTGATCGCGATCAACGGCTCCGGAGAGAGCTTCGGTCCAGAGCGACTTTTGTGCGCTCTCCGATTCCGCTGCCTTGGCTCGTTTGATAGCTAACGCGACTGCTTCCCGCCGCAGTGGACTACTTGGATCATCGAGCATATTGGGGATGAGTCGCGAAGGAGCTGACGGGTCCGCTTTGGAGAGCCAGTCGAAGGCAACACGCCGAGCACGACCGTTGTGAGTTCTGTCGGTGACAAATTCTTCCAGTTGTTCTGCTGGGAGTTGCCCCGAATTCAGAGACTGGTCAGCAATGGATTCAAACGCAACCTGTAACCAGTTCATCGCGACGGGATTTGCATCGTTCATCGCGACCAACAAAGGACGCAGCGTTTCCGGTCCCATCTGCTGCAATTCGTTGACAGCTTTCGCTGCCGATGAATTCTCGGAACCTGCGCGACCGACACTTTGGACTTGAGTGATCAGGTCTTCGGTTGAAGCGGCAGCGACTGTCGAAGTTGCACTCCAGAGAGCGGTGGTCAACAGCATGAAGACGATGCTGGAGCGTCGACACAGTTTTCGCATGAATTCATTCTCCGAGAAATTTCGTTTGGGCAGGGAACGTGTTCGAACGGCTTGCGTCAACGTTGAGCGCTGATGAGTCTTCACCGTGAGAGATCAGGTTGACGAGGTTGTCTTCGAACTGCGTTTGATCATGGTGACACAGTTCCCAATTTCGTTGAACGTGACATCATCCATAAACGTTTTCATCAAAAGCAAACCTCGACCGCAAGGGCGATCAAGGTTTTCTGGAGCTGTCGGGTCCGGAACGCTCGAGTAATCGAATCCCGGTCCTTCGTCTCGGATGGTGTATTCGATGCCGGTCGGATTCAAGTTGACTTCGACTTTGATTTTGCGATCTCGGTATGGTTCGAGGTCATTTCGTTGACGGGCGAGATCGTAGAACTCTTCGGGGTTTTCTTCGCGAAGGTCAGAGCTGACTTCCAGGTTTCCGTGATAGGCAGCATTCAAGAGTGCTTCTTCGAATGCGACCCCGCACCGGAAGCTGTCTGATTCTGGGAGGAGGCCCGTTCTGCTGATTTCGCTTTGAAGAAATCCAACAAGCGATGCAAGAAGCGAAGGGTCGTTGTTGACCGTAAATTCCCAACTGATTGTTTCGAGCCCACGCATCAATTCGCCAAGTGTGCGTTGTTCCTCGGCAGTGGCCAGAATGCGTGAAACCGTTTTGATGAGTAAACGGTGGAGCTGTTTTTTCGGGACGTAGCTGGCTGCTCCACTTTGCAGAGCTTCAACCGCGATGGTCTCGCTGCCACGTGACGTCATGACGATGACGGGGATTTTCGGATGAGAAGACTTCATCTCCTGGACGAGCTGCAATCCGTTCATTTCCGGCATCTGCAGGTCGGTGACCACAGCAGTTGGATTGAAAGATTCCGCTTTCTTCAGTGCATCGAGCCCGTCGGTGGCGGTCTCGACTTCCCATCCATCAATTTTACGAAGCAAACGTTCCGCGAGTTTTCGATCCATCGAGGAATCGTCCACGACTAGAATCTTTGGCATCGCAAACTCTCCTGTTCCCTGAATGTTGGTCCGGCGGAAGAGAACGTTTCGATTGAAGTCTTCGGTACGCCTCCATCTTCGCATGAGATTGCGATTGTGCAATCGAGTCAAGCAACTTAACGCCTCACGAGGCGACGCAGCATGCGACACCAACGTTTGAGCTGACGTTCGTTTGGTTGCTTGCGGACAGGCAAATTCAGAGCTGTTAAATCTTCGTGAACCCGACCAAACAAGTTCCGAGGCAAAGAAGTGATTTCGCTTCCCACACATTGGCTGGGAGTTCCCGAAGCAAATTCTTGCCAGTTTTCTCGAATCAGTCTTGGAGGAGATTTACAGCAAGTCGGAATTGATCTCGAGAAACTTTTCGCCCCAGTAGTAGCTGTCCAGTAAACCATCCGTAGGGCGACCGAGTTGCGAGTAGGCAGCGAAGACTGCTTCAATGGTGGCGAGACCTTCAGCGGGGTCTTCGAACAGCTTCGACTTCCGGGGATAAGCCGTTTTCCACGAATTCAGGCTCCGAATCGGGACGTCGTCGAAGGCTTCTTCCATCGGCCCGGCCAGCTTCCAGGTGGCGTCGAGGACAAGAAGCCCGGAGTTGCGATCTTCCGGGGTCAGCTGCGGCCCGCCGATTCCCAACCGGTAGTAGCCTGTCATCGGTTCAGTTCGATCGACCGGAAACTTCCAGAATTCGAATCCGGGAGTTCCTCGAAGAGGTTCTACAGAACACTTGCTGCGCTTTTCCTTGGGGTGAACGACGATAATCGTCGGGGGGAATTCCTCAGGGGATGTCATGACTTTTCAATTTCTGCAATCAGTTGTTTCTGTTTCTCGATTTCCTCTTTCAGACGCGGAACGTCTTCGGGATCGTCAGGCTGAGCCTTCGCGGCAGCGAGAAGCTGCTGCAAGTTCTGGATCTTCTTTTTCGCAACATCGATCTGCTTTTTCTGTTTCTTATTCAGTCCCATTGCGATTCTCAATTCAAGTTAAGAGAGTGTGTGTTGTTGGAGAAGGATAGCGAGTTGCATCCGCGAGAGGCGAGCGACTCTTGGTGAACTGGATTTGGCAGGAATGACGACCCCCCTCGAAGAGTTTCTGGAAGCTGTCCGTTTCGCGTTTGAGCGAAAATTGCCATGGACGATTGTACTCAGCCACCCGATTTCTTCTGGTGAACAGAAGACCGCTGACACGGTTCCGAGAAAGATTCGGATTCGACCTTTTGAGGTGAAAGGTCAATTGATCTGTCAATGGGAGAGCTTCATTGACGAGAAAGTCTCTCACGCGAATCGAAGCATCGAGGAAACTCTCAGCGAACTGGATCGGTATTTTCCGCAACTGCTCAGAGACGGCTATCTGTTCACCAACGAGCAGGAGTGGAACGTTCGCGTTGTTGGGAAGGGAATGAAACTGACTCGGCGAAAACGCAAGGGGCCGGCGCTCGATCGTTCGTTCACGCATGACCGGTCGAAGAATTATCTCATTCCAGAAGGGACACCTTGTGCCTTTCTGCATGCTCTTGGGATCATGAATGAGAAAGGGGCGGTCAAGTCTTCGAAGACAAAGAAGTTCCGCCAGATCAATCGATATCTCGAGATTGTTAATGACGTCGTTTCGGACTTGCCGAAAGAGGGGACGCTGCGCGTCGTCGATTTTGGCTGCGGGTTGAGTTATCTCACGTTTGCGTTGCATCATCTGCTCGCCAACATTCATCAGAGAGACGTCCAACTGCTGGGGATTGATCAAAAGACGGATGTCATCGATCGCTGTCGGTCATTGGCTGATAAATTACAACTGAGCGGTTTGACGTTCTCCTCCGGACGGATCGATCCGGATCAGGCGACGGCAGAAGAGCCCGTTCATCTCGCTGTTTCTCTGCATGCCTGCGACACAGCTACGGATGCGGCGCTCAGCTATGCCGTTCGTGCCCAAGCCAACGTCATTCTGGCGGTCCCGTGTTGTCAGCATCAGTTGTTCAATCAGGTCGAAAACGAACAACTGGACCTCATTTTGAAGCATGGAATTCTCAAAGAGCGTTTCGCGTCGATGGCGACCGATGCACTTCGCGCGGCGGCTTTGGAGTCGTGTGGATACCGCACTCAGATTCTGGAATTCATCGACCTTGAACACACTCCGAAAAATCTGCTGATCCGGGCAGTCAAAACAAGTGACAGCCCGATAGAAGCGAAGCGAAAAGAATACGATTCGCTCAAGAGTCAACTGGCGGTGCATACGACGGCGACTGACCAGCTGTTCGCATAGAAAAGATTCAAATCGAACGTGTGCTGAACATCGTTCGACGATCAGTGACCAGGCGGCAAGAAACGAATGTTGTCTAACTCTCTGCCGGGTTCAATTCAACTTGTCCGCCTAAGTGTTCGTCAGCCTCCTCTTTTTCTTCTTCAACCTGGGCGATACTCATTCCGGATCGGAGGAAGTAGAGCATACCGATCAGAGTCACCGGAATGTATTGCGACATGTGGTAGTAGACCGAAGCTGCAAAGATAGCTGGCTTGTTCTGGACGAAGAGCTCGAGGACGAGCATGAAACAAAGTTGAATCACCCCGAAGTAGCCGGGAGACGAAGGGACTGTCACGCCAAAGGCTACGACTCCCAGCAAGACCATCGCGACAACCGGGGAGACGGAGATATCGAAGCTCCACAGTGCCAGCAGAATCAGTGATCCGTTGAACGCCCATTTGATGATGGAAATGACCACGATGGCAAAGAGCAGGGGGCCGTGCTTCAGCGATGCCAAACCTTTAGCGCCCGCTTCCAGCATCTCACAGAGTTTGTCCGTCAATGAGTGCGGTATAAAGGTGATCATCTTGAGGATCTTCTCCACGAGATTGACGAAAGGCTTCGTCCAGATCACGTACACGATTCCTCCCAGCACGAGGGCGGCTGCTGCTCCGGCGAAGACGTAGGCAGTCTTCTTGACCGAAGGGTCGACCCCTTCGATGAAGATCAGTCCAATCCCCAGATACAGAAGAATTGCGATGACGTCGAAAACTCGCTCGAGAACGACGCTTGAAATCGAGACCGCAACGGGCACTTTCTGTTGCTTCGAGAAAACGAAGCAACGCACGAATTCGCCGAGATGGGCTGGCAAGAGATTGTTGAAGGAGAACCCGATCATAATTGGAGGAAGAAGATCTTTAACGGGCCGGAACTGACCGATTGGGGCCAGCATCAATCGCCATCGCCAGGCTTTCAGCCAGTAGAAAATGAAGAGGACGATCAAGATGACCGGCAGTGTTCGATAGTCGGCGGTTCGAAACGCGAAAACCAGCTGATCCCAGGCGTCGTCGTCATTCAGGATCGGCCGAAGTGCTAACCACATGCACAGCACGGAGACCGCGATTCCCACGGTGAGTTGAAAGGCCTTGTGATGGTAAAAAGGCTTTTTGCTGGTCATGTGCGTCAGTACTGCAGGTGTGATGAGATGAAAGTGGCTTTGATTTCAGCTTGTCAGATTTCGTGAGTCGATGACTATTTGGGTTTCGCGCCAGCGAGTTCGTGTACCCGCTCCCACTCTGCTTCAGTCACAGGTTGGATCGAGAGCCGTGAACCTTTTTTCAGAACCATCATTTCTGTCAGATCGGAGGCTGCTTTGAGATCATCGCGGGTGACAGGTGTTTTGAACTTCTGAGTCAACTTGATGTCCACCATGAACCAGGTCGGGTCATCGGGGGTGCTTTTCGCGTCGAAGTGTTTTTCGTTTTCGTCGAACGCCGTATGGTCCGGGTAAGCAGCCTTGGTGATGCGGGCAGTTCCGACGATGGCCATAGGCTTGGCGTTGCTGTGGTAAATGAAGACTCGATCGCCAACACGCATGTCATCGCGAATCATGTTTCTCGCTTGATAATTCCGAACACCGTCCCAGAAAGTCGATTGATTTTCTGAAGCGGCCAGGTCGTCAATGGAGAACGAACCGGGTTCAGTCTTGAACAGCCAATACTGTTTTGGACGGGCCGCTTTCTTCGCCATGAATTCACTCTCCGGGGCAGTCGTTCGTTTTCGATATCTCAAAAGTGCTGATTTTCTCGATGGTTGTGGGAACTCTATTGCACAAACCCCTCTTCGCCAACACGAATCTTCTGGTCCGACGCTTCTCCGTCCCGCTCGATTCCTTGCGAATGTGGACCAAAACTGACAATCTGCTCAGTGCGTTCCTTCCCCCGACAACAGATCGGTGGATTCTTAAACATCCGTAACGAGATGGGTGCCATGAGGCTAATTTCACAGCGTTCGATTTCAATCTGGGTCGGCATACTCGCCGTCCTCATGCATCTTCCGATGGCTGATGCATCCGAGAAGCCAAACGTCCTGTTCATTGCCGTCGATGATCTCAACGACTGGATCAGTCCACTCGGTGGGTACGAAGGATGTCAGACTCCCAATCTGGAGCGACTGGCCGCGCGGGGAATGACATTCACACGGGCATACTGTGCCGCCCCCGCTTGCAATCCTTCACGAGCATCATTGATGACAGGCGTTCGTCCCTGGACCAGCGGCGTCTATCACAATCCGCAACCATGGCGGCCAGCAATGCCGGACGTATTGACGATTCCTCAACACTTTTCAGCAAACGGCTATCGTTCGACCGGGGCTGGAAAGATCTTCCACGGGGCCTTTGATGAACGGGCATCGTGGGACGACTACATGAAAAAGGGAGGCGATCCGAAGCCAACGAAAGCTGTCACGAGTGATCCACACAGCAAGGCGGGAGGAATTGTCTGGGGAGTTCTGGACGTCGAAGACTCCGAAATGAACGACTACGCGACGGCATCGCACACGATCGAGCTCCTCGAAGCGGATCATGAGAAGCCATTCTTCGCTGCTTGTGGAATCTTTCGACCACACATGCCATGGCAGGTTCCTCGCAAGTATTACGACATGTACCCGCTCGAAGAGATCAAGGTCCCGTATGTTCCGGAAGGAGACCTCGACGACATTCCAGAAGCTGGGGTCAAAGTGGCGAAGCCTCAAGGCGATCACGCAAAAATTCTTGAGACAGACAATTGGGCGTACGCAGTGCAGGCGTATCTCGCCAGTATTACGTTTGCTGATGCTCAGATTGGACGCGTGCTCGATGCCCTGGAAGAGAGTCAGTACAACGACAACACCATCGTCGTTCTCTGGGGCGATCATGGCTGGCATCTTGGGGAGAAAGAACACTGGCGGAAGTTCGCGTTGTGGGAAGAAGCGACACGCGTCCCATTGTTTATTTCAGTTCCCGGCATGACAGAACCGGGGAGTCGCTGTGATCGAACAGTAGACTTGATGAGTCTCTATCCAACGCTCTGCCGATTGTGTGATCTTGCAATGCTTGAGCAGTTGGAAGGCACTTCGATTGTTCCGCTTCTGAAAGATGCCGATGCCAAGTGGATCGTCCCGGCGATCACGACGCACGGGCGAAACAATCACGCCATCCGTTCGGAGAAGTTCCGGTACATTCACTACGAAGACGGTTCGGAAGAACTTTACGACCACGAGAGTGATAGCGGAGAGTTCAACAACATCGCGGGTGATCCAGGGATGAAGGAAGAGATCGAGAAACTGAAGCGATGGCTCCCACCCAACAATGCGCCCGATGCACCGACGCAGAAGAAAAACGCGAATAAGACCAACAAAAAGGGCAAATAGAGCATTTTCTGATTTTGTATGCACAGGAAAGAGCAACTTGCTCTGGCCGACTGACGAGAGTTCGATCTACAGGCTTTCCGGTTCGCTCACTTCCCGATTTGAAGGCATTTCCCGATTGTTTCGGGGTTGTTGAATATTCCGGAAGGATACTGCTGCGACGGAAACATCTGGGGATCGAAAATCGTCAAGGTCGATCTCTTCACACCAGAAACGGCAGAAAAGAGCACGCTTGGCTTCTCTCTGTTGCGAAGCTGTCTTTGGGTTCCCGATAAGCGCTTACGTGCACTCTTTGAGTGAGTCGCGATCTTCGTGCGCTGGCTTCGACGTTTGAGCAATCTCATTTGCGACGTTGAACCTTGCGAGGCTGACAACGATCACCTCGAACACTGCGCGAATCGGACTTCGGGAACCGGACAGAAGTGCAATGCGTGCAACCGAAATCGACAAGCTGAAGCGATCGCTTCCGAAGCGCCGAGCAATCGTTGCGCTTGAAGCGATTGTCTGGTTGCCAATTCTTCTCATCGTTCTCTTCTCCATCGTTGAGATGGGGCTGATGCTCGTTGGCGTGATGCATGCCTCAATGGCGAGTCGAATTGCTGCGAGGGAAGCGTCCATCGTTCCCGGTTTGGCGAGCGCGTCGACATCCCAAGTCGCCGACGACTTGCGAGAGACCGTCGACCTGTATTTCGAGAATGCTGGCTACGGGCCAAACGCATCACGCGGCTTGAGGCTGCAACATACAGCTGGGGCAGGGGGCTCAAGCGCGAGTGGCGAGTGTGAAGAGGAAAACGATCCTCCGCTGCCGAACATCGTGAGTGGTGCTCCGCGGTCAGTACGGGTCGTCGTCTGTATCCCTGCTGAAGTTGTCTCTCCGAACTGTCTCGCCCAATTCGGATTCGACCTTTCCAATTGTTGGATTCACGGAGTTACGACCTTTCCGTATCTCGGAGAGGTTCCATGAACTCACGAGCAGTCTTCAAGGTTCTGAAAAGCAATCGTGCGGATGATTCGAATCGATCCGGAATCATCACGTTCTGGATGATTGTTTCGATTCCGATCTTTCTGATTGCACTCGCGGTCGTTCTGGAAGTCGGAAATCTGTGGGCAGCCCGCATTCAATTGAAGAATGCACTTGAGTCAGCCGCCATGGCTGCGGTGAAGACATGGGGCGATGCAGGGGCAGGGGACACAGCATTTCCTCGGCAAGTCGGGAACAATTTTTCGTCTGCGAACATCATCAACGGTCGACCAGTGGACCTAACTGAAGTTGATCCTTCACTCAACTATTCCGCCGGTACGGGATTGTTTCAGAACGATGAATGCGATGGAGTGTTCGTCTTCGGAAGCATCCGGGATGATGGCCAACGTTTTCAATTCGACACCTGCCAACCTGCCGGGTGCGGCTCCGCTTACAGCCTTGTGCTCGACGTAACTGCCGAAGGTGAAATCGACGGAGACAACGATTGGGGGATTTCTTTTCAGCCCGGAAATGGAAACAACTCGTCGCTTTCAATTCACCGAGTGACTTACGAACTGCCGAACGTTTATCGCGCTCGCAACGGACAGGTGACCAATCCTGTTTTTGACTTTACGGGGGAATCGCCGACTGTTTCTCCCAGCATGCAAGACAATCAGCCCAGCAATCGCGTTCGATGTGGATCAGGTGACATTGACTGTGATCTCAATCAAAATGGTCCACAGGGTCCGCTTGGAACTTCGCAGGCAGACATCTTCGGAGTGAATCCTAATCAGGTCTCGTTTTTGATTGGTGTTCAGACCGGAGATGACCCCTCCGGTGGAAGACGCGAATGCTCTCGTAGCGGCCGTGATGTTACCGGACAAACGCATCCATCGTATCGATCCAAGACTCTGACTCTGGAATTCTGTGATCCGGGATCAAACTCGGGTTGCAACCCATTTACTCTTGGAGATCGAATTCGTTTTCAAGCCCCGGTACGAGACCGCGGTCAAGGACAGGGGCAGGCTCCAGTGACCATTGAAGCGGATGACATCGGACGGATGGGCGTTCAGGTCACCGTTTGTTTTCACGATGGAACCTTCGTGCGCGGCACCTTCGTCGATACCTTCTCACCTGAGTACGGCCCGAATGCCTGCCCGTGTACAGATGTGGAATTCGCAAGCTGGGGTAACTGTCAGATTCCCCGGCAGGGAATGATCATCCACCCGACAAGAATTCCCGACCTTCCCTGTTCTCGCAGCCTTTACGAGAACAATGATGAACAGTCGATTGTCCAGCTCGGTGGTGGTTCCAGCGGAGGAGGAGGATTCCCGGCGGTGCGTGTTCAAGCTCGTTATGAAGTTCCGAGTCTGTGCTCACAATTATGCGGACTGACGATCGGACCGTTCTTTGCGACCGCCTGTGCAGATGCCTATTACGATTGCCGCACCGGAAAAGTTCGACTCTACCATCTGGAGACATCAAGATTCGGCTGCCGCGAAAACTGCCCGTAAAACAGCCGACTCTTCCCACATTCGTGATTACGGCTTCTTCCGAATCACGGACAGGGATCGCAAGAATGCTTATCACGCAGCTGCTCAATTCACGGCACCAGCGACTGCTTTCATCCGATCGGATGAAAGGGAGTGAGCTCATCGTCCCTTCGGGGACGGCTTAATAGATCTTCCGGATTCGATAAGCGTTCACACCTTTTCCGGGGAACTGGTGGTGATGGAATTCTTCAATCACCTTCCAGCCTGAAGGAACCGGTTGGCAGGCCCACATTGTCATTTCCGCATTGGGGCGATTCGGGATCTTGCGAATCAGCAGCAGGTGACACGTCGAGCTGAGCTGCAGAAGGGATTCGCGGTGACCGACAACGACCCAGCCTGTCGGAACCGGTTCATCGGCCGGCCAGGGAGTGACATCTCGATCGTTGTAAGGAGCGAAGATAGAGAGCCCCGACTTACAATTACAGCACTTCCACGGGTAGCGGAATCTGAGAGCGTCGAGGGCGTCGGTGGCGGGTGCTTCGCCCGGCATCAGTCCACAGAACATTGATCCAAACAGGACGGCGAATATCCACTTTCGCATGAGGCTCTCCTTGAATTCGCATCTTGGAAAGATGCATCACTCCAGATCAGTATTCCGCGCGTACTGAATCTTCAGCTTATTTGATCGACCCGATTTCGGCCGGACCACAAGCTGTTAGAAAATCGTGCAGTTTCGATTTCGACGAATGGAGAGGCTGTTCTGAAATCGATCGCACTGCACAAGCCGATTGTGTCGATGATGATGCGACTCAATCCTCAGAATCGATACGACTGTGCAACACCAGAGCGACCATTTCCGTAGGTTGCTATGGATTTTGTGCAGCGGTTGGACTTCATTGTTCTCGTGAACGCTGCTCATTTCGTGTGAGACGAGTTGGAAACAGGGCTATTCAGAGAGCGCAGGCCCAACGATTTGGTAGATTTCGACCTCGCCGATTTGATCGATTAAGGAGAACGTCGGCTGCGGTGCGTCACTCCAGTCGATCGGCGCGCCGCTGCCGAGTGACCGCAAGACATCCTCCGGTGATTGCCCATGTTCGCGACTGACCAGGATGATCGCGTTATGAATCGTTTCTCGTGTCGGAAATGCAAAATGTCTCTCGTCGAGTCCGAGTCTTTGAGCGTAATACACGAGCGGGCTGCTGATGGGTGTCGTCGTCACGATCGGGAAACTCGCCGCACCTTGAGATTCTAAAATGGGCATCTCCAGCAACCGGTGGACAACACGTTTTGCATCCGGACAGCGACCCGTTTCGTCTGACTGGCGAATCGACTCTGATGTTGTTGAGAAGGAGATTTGCGTTGCCACGAGTGCTGCGAAGGCGACTCCCGCGACTGCCGACTTCCATGGCTGCGATCGAATCTTGTCGAGGGTGCTGCTCCATCCCCAACCGGAAATGAGTGCCCCGATCGGAATCAAGAAGAGCCAAGTTCGCGCGGGAGGAATGACATGCTGGATCAGAAGAAGCATGGCGACTGCAAACAAGCTGCAGACAAATGGAACCGAGAAGAAGGAATTGTTGCGAAGTGTTATCCGGATGGTTTCGACGACTGCCATCACCCATCCGACGACGATCACCGCCCACGCAACATAATTCCAGTCCCGGAAGAGCAGTGCAGCAGTTGCTTCAATTCCCGGGATGATCCCCTTCAGAAACTGATCACTGGTCAACGGTTTGACGAAATCGTTGCCGGTGAGGCTCTCCAGTCCCGAAGTGGCAATGATCGGGGAATAGAGAGCAATCGTCAGAAGACTCACCGACGCAACACCGGTCAGCCAGATTGTGAGAAATCGCCACCGATGTGCTTGGGATTTATCGAGCAATCCGGCGATCAACAGCCAGGTCCAGACCATCGCATTCGCGTAAGCCGTGCTTGGAATTGTCCACAATCCTAAGCTGCTGAAAACCACGATCAGTGGCCATTCCATTCCGTGGGGGCTGTCATTGCTTGGTGAACTTCCATTCGCATTCAATGGAACGGTTTGAGTCGTTGTGTGTTCATCTTGCCCAGTCGAGTTTGCGGAGGCGCTGTTGAATGATCTTCTCAGAATCTGCCCTGCCACGATGATTTCGAGCAGTGTGAGCAGAACGACAATTGTGTAGCCCCGTCCGAGAGCCGAATATTCGATGAGAGCAGAAGAGAGGCCGACAATCAAAGCTGCGAGGATTCCGTAGCTTTTGTTTCCGAAAGTCACTCCCACCAGGTAAGTGAAGGGAACACAGAGGCAGCCTGCCAGAAACGCGGGGAACCGAATTGCCCAAGGGGCGTTTCCCAAGAAGCTTGTTGAGAGATGGGTCAGCAGCGTGTTGAACACGTGATTGTTCGGATCGTGATAGGTCGAAAGGCCGATGAACAGAGGAGGGCGGGCATAGTTGAGGTAAGTGTACGCTTCGTCGAAACGGATTGGATCATTGAGAAAGGGAATACGAAACAACACTGCAAGCAAGAAGAAAAGTGACAGCTGCAGAGCATTCTCCGATAACAGAGCAAACCAGTCTTCAATCGTTCGACTTGTTCGTCCCCGAATGTTGAATCGGTCCCAAATCGATTTCGGAAGCCACCACACCGTCGCTGCGAGGAGCCCACCGATGACACCGGTGAAGACTAGAAATGTCGTGACGCGGTCATGGATTCCGGGAGTATAGGCATCTGCTGATCCGTCACCGGAATATCGATCGAGAAAACCTCTCAGGGCTTCGAAGGGGATGCACGCACTTGCGACCGAAATGAGTGCAACGCAACCGATCACGACCGAGACGAAACGCGTCCAGTGTGGCAGACGTGAGCGAACGGAGTCGTCAGAGTGATTCGTCACGAATGGGCCTTATTGAGTGATCTTCAGATGCTGTTGTTACTCCACTCCGCCGAGTTGACGCATTGCTTCGTAAATTACCGCTGTGGCAGCACTGGCAAGATTGAGGCTTCTGACCTCACTTCGCATCGGAAGTCTGAGACAGTGGTCGGAGTTGGCTGTCCGAATTTCTTCCGGGAGACCTTTGCTTTCGCTCCCGAAGACAAGCACATCTTGCGAGTTGAATTCGGCGTCCCAGAAGACTTTTTCCCCAAATTTTGTCAAGTACCAGTAATTTCGATCGGGACCGAGTTTTTCCAAAAGATGGTCCCAGTCTTCGACGATTTCAAAGTCGAGGTACTGCCAGTAGTCCAGTCCGGCCCGACGCAAATACTTATCTTCGAGAGAATAGCCAATCGGTTTGACCAACCACAATTTTGCTCCCACCGCGACGCAGGTTCGACCAATGTTTCCCGTATTCGGTGGAATTTCTGGAGAATGTAAAACAACGTGGAGCGAAGGTTCATCAAGCTTAGGCATACGAAGGTTTCAGTGTGAAGGTCAGAACTTATGGAGTGGGCAGTTGTTGAACAGAGTTCAAGCTTCTGATCGACCGAACGATCAGTTATGTTTGATGCTTGAGTCTGCAGCTTCTTCAAGCATGATGAATGTCGGCGTGAGAAAAATCCACGCTTCGCATGTTTGATTCTTTGAACTTCTTATGAGGAAGACGATGACAGAATCAGTCAACCGCCGCAGTTTTTTGAAAACCTCGGGAGCCATGGCCGCCGGGACGAGTGCGATCGTTGGGCTCGCTGCGAAAAACGCACCTGCCCAATCTCCCAACCAGAACATCCGCATCGGGTTTATTGGACCGGGTGGTCGAGGGTTTGGCGCACACGTCAAGTCGCTGGCAAAGCTGAAGAACGAAGGGGCCAATATCGAACTCGTCGCGGTAGCTGAAGTCTTCTCTGTGCAGCGAGAGAAAGTTGCCGACTACATCAAAGAGCAAAACGGCAACACTCCCACTCAATACGTGGACTATCAAGAGATGCTCGAGAAAGAGAATCTCGATGCTGTTTCGATTGCCACGCCGGATCACTGGCACCACAAACAGGTTCTCGATGCACTCGCCGCTGGACTGCACGTCTACTGCGAAAAACCGATGACGAAGAATGTCGAGGAAGCTCTCGATGTCGTCGAGAAGTGGGAAGCTTCTGGCAAAGTCATGCAGGTTGGGGTGCAGGGAACGTCTCAACCGGTTTGGAATCACGCCCGCGAACTCCTGAACGACGGGAAACTCGGAAAGGTGATGATGTTCCAGACCGAGTACTTCCGAAACTCGGCTCAGGGGCAGTGGCGTTATTACGAACTCAAGAAGGACATGACTCCGAAGAATATCGACTGGCAGAGATGGCTGGGAGTCGAAGAAGGTCTCGCTGAAGATCGACCATTCGATCGAGAAGTGTACAAGCAATGGCGTCGCTTCTGGCCGTTCGGTTCCGGGATGTACACCGACCTGTTCGTCCACCGTGTCACGATGATGCTCAAAGCAACCGGATTGCGATATCCCGGTCGAGTCGTTGGAGCGGGTGGATTGTACCTTGAGTATGATGGTCGCGGAGTCCCCGATGTCGCCACTGTCGCGGCGGATTATCCCGAAGGTGTGCACGGTCTTGTTTCGTCGACGATGTGCAACCAGGAGTCGCGAATCGATCAATGTATTCGCGGACACTTTGGCTCGTTCATCTTCAACGGGGATAAAATCCAATACATCCCCGAGCGACCTCAAGTTACTCGCGACAGTTCCCTCGCTGAGGAAACGATTCAGACCGAACCGATTGATGACCAGACTTACGAGCACTTCAAGAACTGGGTTGCAGCAATGAACTCAGGCAATCCTCTTGATTGCAACAACCCGCCGGATCTCGGAGCAGCAGCAGTGACAACCGTCATTCTCGGTGCACAGAGTTATCGAAATGGTGTCTGTTACTACTTCGATCCGAAGACAGGTCCCGTCAACGCGTTCGAAGCCCATCAGAAAGGCAAGTCCTGGGCGGGGCAGTGGGAGAAGATCTCGGAAGAGCGCGGGAAGCCGAAGCACATTCCCGGATGGACTGCCGGTGATTACGGAAGTACTCTCGAAGAGCCTTCCTATATGAAGCTTGCTGGCCCGTGGAAAGATGGTCAGCCACCCGCCTGATTGAGTTTTTGTCGTTAGGTTATGTCCCGGACGATTCGTTCGTTTATTGCGATCCCCATCGAACCGACTGAGCAATTAAGTCGGTTCCTTGGATCGCTTCGCAAGATTCAAGGTACGGTACGAACGAACCGTCCGGAAATGCTTCACTTCACCATCGCGTTTCTGGGTGAAACCAAAGATCATCAAATCGCTTCTGTCTGCGAGGTGATGAATCAGATTGCACAGCAAACACACGAACAACAGCTCACGCTTTCGGGGGTTGGATCTTTTCCGAATCCCAAGCGGCCGCGAGTCGTTTGGGTAGGATGCCATCCGCAGCAGCCAATGATTTCTTTGGCAGATCGACTGACGGGTGCGCTCGAAACGGTCGGGTTTCCGAGAGAAGGAAGACGTTTCACTCCCCACCTCACCGTCGCGCGCGTCAACGGAAAACCACCGGAAACTCTGACGGAACTGATCGACACACATCGCGATCACGCGTACGGAGAGTTTCTATTCGATCGCATGGTGTACTATCGATCGGAACTTTCGCGATCGGGATCGAAGTACACAATCCTTCAGGTATCTGTATTCTCAGGCGATCCCGACGATGAGGTGATCCGATGAGAGGGCTGCTGTCGAACGAAAAAACGATTCTGTTGGTGACGATGTTGTACATCGCTCCCGCACTGTGGAATTCCTTTGCATCAGGCAAAATGGAATTCGTGATTTATGTCGGCGTGATGGGTGTGCTGTTGGGACCGGTGCTGTGGCTTCATCATCAAGTTCGGCTCCATCCGCTCGCGTTGTGGGGACTCTCGCTGTGGGGATTCGCACACATGTGCGGTGGGCTCGTTCATGTGCCGGAGTCGTGGCCGACGGAAGGGACATCCTCGGTCTTGTACAACTTGTGGTTGATTCCGCATCGGCTGAAGTATGACCAGTTGGTGCACGCATACGGCTTCGGGTTGACGACTTGGATCTGCTGGCAAGCATTGAAGGCGGCGTTTCAAAAATCGGGTGTGAGCGTTTCACCAACCTTTGGATTGCTGACACTTTGCGCAGCGGCCGGGATGGGATTTGGAGCACTCAATGAAGTTGTCGAATTTGCAGCGACGTTGCTTGTCCCAGAAACCAACGTCGGAGGTTATATCAACACCGGATGGGATCTTGTCTCGAATCTTGTCGGTTGCCTGATTGCAGCAGTGCTGATTTCCCTTTTCGACAGGCGTTCACAAGTTCGACCCTCATGAATTGCGGGCGGCGCTATTCAATCCGGCACTGATTGACTACGGTGACTCATCAATTGAATCCGATTCGTGACTGGAAAGTATGATTCATGCTGATGGGTCTTTCATGCGTCTTGCAATCTTCACTCCCATTCTCGAGCTGTGTGCTTCTGGCGGACTTGTCGACTGAGTTTGGTCCGGACGCAGGACAGACCGGTTTGGCAGCGATCGACTGGATCATTGTGCTCGCTTATGGGGGTGGCACGATTTGGCTGGGCTGGTACTTCAGTCGCCGGCAGACGTCGACGGAAGAATACTTTGTCGGCAGCGGAGCGATGAATCCCGTGCTGATTGGGGTGTCGCTGTTCGCGACCCTGTTGAGCACGATTTCTTATCTCAAGTTCCCCGGTGAAGCGCTCGGACGAGGACCTGTTCAGTTTTGCAGCTTACTCTCGTTGCCGTTTGTCTTTTTGATCGTCGGCTTCGCAATGCTTCCGGTTTACATGCGACATCGAGTCACAAGTGCGTACGAGTTGCTGGAAAATCGCTTGGGACTCGAAATGCGTCTTCTCGGCGCGGCAATGTTCGTCATTCTGAGACTCGTATGGATGGCGTTGCTGGTCTATCTCACAGCCAAAGCACTCACAATAATGATTGGGGCCGATGAGCGCTGGATTCCGCTGGTCTCGTTGCTCACGGGAACGGTCGCAGTGATTTACACGTCAATGGGAGGACTGCGTGCGGTGGTCATCACTGACGCAATTCAAACACTCTTGCTGTATGGCGGAGCACTGACAGTGATCGCGATTGTCACTGCGAAGATGGGAGGCTTTCAGTGGTTTCCGACGCAGTGGCATCCGATCTGGGACAAGCAGCCGGTTTTCCCGGAAAATGCTGCGACACGCTTGACGGTGATTGGTGCCATTCTCAGTCAGGGAACCTGGTACGTCTGTACTCTGGGAGGGGATCAAACTTCGGTGCAGCGGTTCATGGCGACCAAAGATGCCGCTGCGGCACGTAGAGCATTGGCGGTCCAGTTGACCGTGGCGGTGATCGTCGCCCTGACCTTGGGGCTCGTCGGTTTTGCGCTTCTTGGATACTTCGAAGCCAACCTCGATCAGCTTCCACCGGGAACAAACCTTAAGGCGGATGCAGATGATCTCTTCCCGTATTTCATCTCGCGCCTACTCCCTCCCGGAGTATCGGGACTCGTCGTCGCAGCGATGTTTGCGGCGGCCATGTCGAGCCTGGATTCGGGAGTGAACTCGATTACTGCTGTCGTCATGACTGACGGGCTCGATCGCTTCGGAAAAAAACCAGAGTCGGAAGAAGCTCACGTTCGTCTGGCTCGACGACTTGCTTTCGGAATCGGATTGTTTGTGGTGATTCTCAGCTCAATCATGGATCGAGTCCCCGGGAATATTACGGAGGTGACTGAAAAGACGTCGAACCTGCTGGCCACTCCGATCTTTGGGCTGTTCTTTTACGCACTGTTTGTTCCCTTCTCGAGCCGAATTGGTGTGTGGATCGGGACCGTTTGCGGGATTGTCACTGCCGTCTTGATTGCGTTCTCGGGTCCGCTCTTTGGTTTCGTCGAAGTCCCCGGTTCAGACCCCGTCCAGATGACAGACCCCATCAGCTTTCAATGGATTGCTCCGATCGCTCTTGCGGTGAATCTGGGAGTCGGCTGTCTGGTGAGTCTGATGATGCCCGACCGTCCCGCAAGTTCCGCAAAAGCCGAAGAGAAGGGCGATTGACGAAGTCGCTGACGGCTGACACACTCCCTCCTTGCGCCCACCTGAAAACTCTCCACTTCATCCTCAATAGAACTGCAGGAACACAATGCGAAAGAGTCGGACACTTGCGAAAATTCGTGCTGGGGAAACGGCTCGTATGTGTGCTTTGGGGCACTACATCCCTGCATATATTAAGCACGCAGCGAATGCTGGTTACGATTGTATCTGGCTGGATACCGAACACCGGCAGATGGAAGATCATCAGATTCAGTCGCTGCTGGCGTTCGGGCATCTGTTCGACATCGACATCATGGTCCGAGCGCGAACACTCGAGAAAACGCGTCTGTATCGCTTGCTTGAAGACGGAGCCACGGGCTTGATGATTCCGCATGTCAGCACACCCGAGAAAGCAGCCATGCTGGTCGATTCCGTCAAGTTTCCGCCAATTGGAGATCGTGGGCTCGACGGAGCTGGGCTGGATGCAGACTTTCTCTGCAACGATCCGATGACCTTCCCTGAGGAAGCCAATCGAGAAACATTTCTCGTCGTCCAGATTGAAACACCTCAAGCGATTGAGAACGTCGAAAAGATCGCTGCGACTGACGGAGTTGACGTTCTGTTCATTGGTCCAGGAGATCTCGGGTTGCGGCTGCGACATCAGGAGACCGGTTGGTCCCTCGAAGAGGCCTATCAACGAACTGCTGATGCCTGCAAAAAGCACGGCAAAGCATGGGCCTGCCCGGTCAGCGGCAAGGAAGAGATTCAGAAGCGTCGCCAGCAGGGGGCACAGCTTCTCGCTCACGGAGGGGATTTCCTCGGATTGAAACGGATGCTCGAAGCGAACATTCAAGACTTTGATGAATGATTCGAAATCGTTGGCTGAATTCATCGAGTAGCGGTTTGTCGGTTGCGAAGGCAGACAAATGCATCGAAGATTTGTAATGTGAATGTCTGCACCGATTTCTCAACTCACGAAAAAGTTGATCGATGAAAAATCTCCTGTTGATGTGCTCAGTGGCTCTGCTTGTCTCACCGTTCGGAAGTGTCAACGGTGGTGAAGGAGCGCTGGCTGCCCGTGAAACGATTCAGTTGACCGATGCTCAGGAGGAACAGTGCCTCAAAATCTTGCGAGAGGCGATGGCCTCCGACGAGTTCTGGCCTGCGATGCATGCCGCAGAGGCACTTACTCTCGCCGGTTACGGGGATGAAGTTCGCGAAGCCCTCGAGCCAAAATTGCCAGCTGAAACTGACGATCAGAAACGCTGCGGCCTCGCACGCGAACTCGTTCGGGCTGGAGCGACTGAGTACACAGCGACGATGCTCGAAATCCTCGACAAGGAAGACACATACGGTCATACGCACGCGGCCGAAAGTTTGTTCAAGGTCGACGCGATCGGCAACGGAAAAGGGCTGAAGCAGGTGCTGAGAACGACCACCGACATGAAGACCAAGCTCATGGCAGCTGCCGCACTGGCACGGTCTGGTGATGAGCGAGCCATGAAGCTGCTGCGTCGAGAGTTAAAGAGCGACGACGAACAGACGTTCCGCATCGCAGCCTGGATTCTGGCCCGGATTGGTGATCAATCGGACGTTCGACAAATGCGTCGAAACGTCAAACGCGCGAATGATCCGCTGGTCAAAGCTTACAATGAGCATGCGTTGGCAACTCTGGGTGATGAAGCAGGAATGCAAGCATTGATCGACAATCTGAGCGACGATGACCCCGCAATTCGGACGTATGCAGCCACATTCGCAGGTGACGCACGAGCGACTGAAGCGAAAGAGTTGCTTCTGCAGTTGTTAGAGGACGATTATCTCGACGCTCGCATCCGGGCTGCGCAAACATTGCTCGTTCTCTCTCAACCAAAAGCCTGATCCATCGGAAATTGTTCGGGCAGCGGGCTTTCACGAAGATCGCTACATGAGGAGTCTCTATTGTTAAAGTTCATTCTGACCGTATTCGGCTTACAGCTTTTCATCACCATTGGTCTGCTTCAAGCTGCCGATCGCCCGAACATCATCTACATCATGACGGATGATCTGGGGTACGGAGACTTGGGGTGCTATGGGCAAGAGGTGATCGAAACCCCCAACATCGATCGGCTGGCCAGTCAGGGAATGCGTTTCACTGATCACTATTCCGGGCACACCGTCTGTCGACCATCACGACTAGTGCTTTGGACCGGTCAGCATTGTGGAACGACCGGACTCATCGGAAATCGACCTCGCAGCCTGACCGGGATGGAAGCAACAGTCAGTCAACAGCTTAAGAAAGTTGGCTATCGAACCGGTGGAGTTGGAAAATGGGCTTTGGGGAATGTGGACACTCCTGACGAAATCAACAACCCGGGACATCCCAACAATAACGGGTTTGATTACTGGTTCGGCTACTTGAATCAAAGCAATGCCCACAACTTTTATCCAACGTTTCTCTGGGAGAACAAGAAACAAGTCACACTCCCCGGAAACGTCATCGGAGACTACGAAAACGGTCGCGGTCGCGTTTCATCGGTCAGGGTCAGTTACTCACATGATTTCATGACAGATGCGGCCTTCAAGTTCGTCAAAGAGAACGCCGCCGAACCTTTCTTGCTTCACATCCATTGGACGATTCCACACGCGAATAACGAGGGCGGACGTGCTGTTGGCGATGGGATGGAGGTGCCTGACTACGGGATCTACAAAGATCGTGACTGGCCGAATCCGGAGAAAGGATTTGCAGCGATGATCACGCACATGGATCGCGACGTGGGACGGTTGATGGCGCTGCTGGATGATCTCGACTTGACTGAAAAGACGCTCATCATCTTCACGTCAGATAATGGACCTCACGAAGAAGGAGGCCACAAGCACGAGTTCTTTGACTCCAATGGCCCGCTGCAGGGGTACAAGCGATCGATGCACGAGGGCGGAATTCGAGTTCCTTTCATCGCACGCTGGCCGGGAACTGTTCCAGCTGGAAAAACCAGCGATCTCCCTTCTGCATTTTATGATTTCCTGCCGACAGCGTGCGAACTGGCTGGTGCGGAAACTCCCGACGGGATTGATGGAATTTCCTACGCTCCAACGCTGCTCGGAAATGATGCTGACCAAAAGCGACACGAGTACCTTTATTTCGCGAGCCAGGAGGGTCGCACAAGTGTTGGCGTTCGATCAGGTAAGTGGAAACTTGTCCGCTATCCGGACAAACCAAACCGCGACGCAGACTTGGCGTCTCCCGGAGAGTGGAAGCTCTATGATGTCACAACTGATCCAGGTGAAGAGACAGATCTCTCCGCTCAACATTCAGAAGTTGTGGAGAAGATGACCGAATCCCTGATTCGCGACGGACTCTGGAAAGAGGACGTTGATAGCTCTTCCAACTAGAGCGAGTTGCTCTCGCAATTGAGTTGCTGGCAAGAGAACTTTGCCCAACTGTTTCAGCGATTGAACATCGAGCGTTACGCGAGTTCAAAACAAAAGGACGCCAGAATTGCTCTGGCGTCCTTTCTTTTTTGATGCATCACTTGGACTACTCAGTGTCTTCGATGATCAGCTTGAACTCGTCGGAATTTCCCCTAAGTTCGGGGGCGTACATGGCGTATGCCCGAGCGGGGAGGGCGCTGAATTGTCCGGGGATCTCTGCTCGAAGACGATAGCTCACCGAATGTTTGCCCCGTTCCAGAGTTCGCATGAAGAAGGCGACTCGTTCGTCCCGGAATTCGACATACGCTCCGAGGCCACCGCTCGTGTAGCCACTCCTCAGGTCAACTGGCTCGGTTCCAGCAGCTTTGAGGTCTTCGAAAATGACGTATTCGTAGTCGTTCTTCGAATCGATCTCGAGTTCGACTTCAATCAGGTCTCCGCTTTTCACATCGCTGAGATTCTCGAGAAGGACTCGGTCGTATTTCAATGATTTCTGGTCGACGACTTGACCTCGACTTCCGGACACGACCGAGCTGGCACTCTCGTCCTGAACGAGTCGATAGAACGTGCGTTGAACTTTGACTTCCAGGCCGGCTTTCGTGATGAAATCTTCAAGCGAGAAATTCGTCAGGTACGCGTTGTGATACAGCGGGCCGGTGCCGGATTTGCGAAGTTCGATGGTGTGCTCACCCGAGGTTAGATCCGCTCCTTCGATCACGAATGCATTCTCGAAGGTAAACAGATTGTCTGAGGTGATTTCGACTGACTGCTTGCGTTCTCCGTCAATGAAGACTTCAACGGTCATGTCTGGCTTCAGTTCGTTCGTCGCTTCGAGGTACTCAGCCAGTGCTTCAATGCAGTAGGCAGTATCTCGGGTGTTGGTCCAGTACGAGCCGTGCTTACGGTTGTTCAAAATGAACTTCACAAGACCGGAAGTTTTGGGGGCTTGCGGTGCGATCCGGCAGAGCAGCTTGAGGTATTGAGCGTTCGCTTCAATCGAACTGCCATACCAATTCCACCAGTATGCGTTGTTCGGCAAATCGATATAGGCGGTCTGGTTTTCGTCATCGACGGTCACGAATTGATCGATGTTGCGCACGATCATGTCGCGTTGTTCATTGGCGCCGATCTTGTCGAGAGCGAGACCAGTGAGTGCCTGACCGTACAGTGAAAGTTTCAGACGGTCGCGATAGAGAAAGTTCTGCATCGACTGATTGACTTCGCCAGCGTCGACGAGAACAGAGAAGATGAGAGCGTCGAGGTTACTCGCTTGCGTTCGATGACGCTTGCGACTCGGGTTCTCAGTCTGTCGATCTCCTTCCTCCAGCAATTCGACCTGCTCAAGTTGATACTTAGTGAGCCACGCAATTCCCTTCTCGATAATTCCATCGACAATCGCAATATCGTTCTTCGCAGCTTGTTGCAGCCCGTGGACAACAACCGCTGTCGTGTGCGGATAAGAACGTTCTCCATAACCAGAGAACCATCCCCATCCACCGTCGGAATTCTGCATCGAGGTGAGATCCTGAACTCCCTTCTTGACCATCCGTGTGAGCTCGGCTTCGTCGAAAACAGGGTTTCGGTCGAAGTGTTTCCAGCGAGTTGCACGTTCATTCGGATCGCCAATTTCCTGGGCGTTCAGGTTGGTACGTTTCTCCTTGATCTCTGCAAGATTTAATCCCATGCGACGCAAGATGCCCTGCGTGATGACCGTCGGCACGAACCGGTTGAGAGTTTGTTCGGTGCAGCCATATGGATATTCGGCGAGGTAGGGGAGAGCATCCACCATTGCTCCAGCAAGAGTCGGCGAGTACCGAATTTCAAGCCGGGTCTGTTCGGGGCGTCTCTCTTCGGGGACAACGATGACGATCCGATCGCTTGTGTCTTCCGGACGAATGACTCCGGCGAACGACTCGAACTTTTCAAACCCATGCAAATACACCGGGAATGACATTTTCATCGCATCCGACTCTTCGTCGGTCAGTCCTTGTGCAGTGATTGTGGCGGTTCCCTCAGCGACTGCTTTAACTCGCCAGTCGATGCGTGCTTCCCCACCCGCTGTGATTTGAACGGTCTGTTGTTGATCGTCGGGAGAGAGGAACTTGAGAGTATCGCCACTGAGGTCGAGTGAGACTTCAGCTTGTTTGGCGGTTTCCAGATAGTTGTGAACAACTGCAGAAATCACGACCTCGTCTTTCTCGACGAAGAATCGCGGAGCCTGGAGTCGAACGACGAAGTCTTTCGACGTGACAACTTCAGTGGTTGCTTCACCGACTGCCGTGCCCTCTCCCAAGCCCCAGGCACGCATTTTCCATGAGGAAAGATTTTCCGGCATCGTGAATGAGACTTCAGCGATTCCGTCGTGATTGGTTGAGAGATCTGCTTTCCAGAAAGCGGTGTCGGCGAAGTTAGTTCGAACTGTTGGTGCGACCATCTCAGCTTCGGCAGGGGCTTCTGCTGCAAAATCTGCGACCATCGATTCCGCGACTTCTCCTCCGGCAGCTGACATCGGAGCAGGCATCGCTCGTGTACTCATCAATCGACCACCCCTGCCTTGAGGAGCTCCATCAGCTAACTCCAGTTTGCGCTTGGCAAGTTTGTCAGTGTCTGCAACTTCACCGCCAAAGATCCCGATGTTCCCCATCAGGATTTCTCCGGACTTCGTGAGCAATCCAAAATACTTGCTTAGGTTGTGTTCAGAATTTGGGTAGTGATTCCGTTTCCACTTCCAGAAGAATTCACGGATCTCGGTCACGTTCGAGCCACCGGAGATGTACTCGACCGCGCGGTCGTACACGCTCATGACGAGTGAACCTTCGAAAGGTTTGCCTTCGTCGTCAGTGAATTTGACTTGAATGTCAGCTTGTTGTCCGGGCCGGAACTTTTCGGTTTCGGTCAGGATCTCAACATTGATGATTCGATCCTGAGGCGGAACGACGACTTCCTGAACGGCGGTATGCAGTTCCCCGTTGGAAATGGTGATCGCTTCGATGAAGAAATTCGGCATGTCGCGATCGACGACTTCAATGGGGACGACGGTGCTCTTGCCATCCAGACGCAAGATTTGCGGTTTGGCCGGGGCCAGTCCGTTCTCTGCTCGCACGAACAGCAGGACCGTCGAGCCGATCCGGTTGGTGTTCACGAGAAGTTCGATCTCTTCACCGGGTGAGTACGTTTGTTTGTTGAGAACCAGTTCGAGGTCATTGAAGCGGAAATCAGAGCCGTCGAATCCGGCTCCGCGAATCACGAACAGGCAGGCTCCTTCAATTGTCTTGTCGTCCGCGGTGACGGAGTACGAGAGGCGATACTGCCCGGCGGACTGAGCGTTGATTTTTTGTGAAGCTTTCCCGTCTTCGTCAGTGTTGAGTTCCCATTCTTCAACGGTCTTTTCTTGGGGAATTCCGTTTTCGTCGTAAGAAATCTGCTGAAGTTTGAGACTTCCCGTTCCTTGAACACCTTGCCCGTCGACCGTGCGAGCTTGAAACTCAGCGTCGACGACATTTCCGACGGAGTAATGCCCGCGAGTCGTCCATGCAAAGACCTTGAAAGGTTCTCGAGCCACAAGGACTGATCCGGAGCCGACGATTGTGCGTCGAGAGGCATCGGTCACTTCGGCAGTGATTTTGTATTCGTGGTCGCTATCCCCATGCAGCGCTTTTGCGAGTGAGGTATCGATGTCGACTTGAACGGTTCCGTCGGGACCGATTTCGACTTCCTGATCAAGAACCAGTTCGGGGGGATCCGGGTTCCAGTTCCACCAACCGGGAATCGGCGGCAGCGAGCCCCATCGACTGAAACCGGGGTACCATTGATACTCCGATGCAAACCACCAGAATCCGCTGCCGTAAAGCCAGTCCCAGCGAGTGACAGGGAACCAGCGCGAGTCGTGTTTTGATCTTTCGACTTTGAATTGAACTTTGGCGTTCGTGACTGGGGCTCCGAAGAAGTATCGAGCTGAAATCGTCGCTTGGATCGGTTCGCCGAGTGCGACTGGTTTCTGGGGAGCATCGATGGTCACTTCGAATTCAGGCTTCTTGTACTCTTCCACTCGGAATGAATTGCCGCCGCTGATGCCTCGTTCGTGATCAATCGAAAGATAATAGTTTCCGAGAGTGGCACCTTCTGGTAAATCGTAGCTACCTGCGAGTCCGCCGAATTTGTCCGTGGTCATCCGCTGTTTGAAGACTTCCGTCCCTTGCGGGTCGCTGATTCGAACGGTGAATTCCTGATTGGCGAATCGCTCAGCGTCTGTCTTTTCGTAAGTGACTTCACGCATCCAGAACTTGAATTCGACCTTTTGTTCTGGACGGTAAACCGGACGATCGGTGACGACGTAAACTTTCTGCTGGTCGTATCTCGAGCGTTGATAATCGCCGTACCAAACGCCGCTGAATCCGAGGTAGGCAAAGCGTTTGTCATCGGTTTGAACGATGGCCATCCATCGCATGTCGTCCGAGAGCAGCTTTTCGTCAGCGAGGATAACTCCGTCTTCGTTGGTGAACTCGGCGTGTTGTTTGACTGAAATCGCGTAGTCTCGAACGGTGTTCGGAACTTGCTCCTGCTTCCATCCGAAGAACTCAACCGGGATTTTGTTGAGTGGTTCTCCGGTCGTAGCATCAGCGACAAAATACATTGACCGTCCGTTGAGCTGTTTCTTGACGATCGCTGTGTTGTCGAGCCAAATAATGATGCGGCTGGTGTTGCCGTCGTTCATCTTCGCAGTCAGCAGGTAGGCTCCCGCGTTCTGCAATGGCGTGGAGATTGTCGTTCGCCGGTCAAAGTGATTTTCGCGAGGTTCGAGGTCGACCGACCAGGCAGCGACCGTTTTACCCAGATATTTCGTTTCGTTTTCGGAAACAAGACGGTAGCCGATGTTTTCCACCTGAAGCTTTTGCCAGTCGAGTTCTTTGGGCGATGTCTTCAGGTAGATTTGAATGTCTTTGATCAACTCTGGGACTTTGATTTCCTGAGCAGCGAAATGAACGAGGTCTCCGTTGCGGAACCGGTAGTCGATCTTGGCTCCGACCCCGGATGCCTGGCTTTGAACGGACTCGAACTGTCCCCAGTTGTTGACAATTTGGTCGAGCCGGTTTTGTCGGTAGTTCTGTCTTCCGGGACCGTGGCGTTCAATTGCTAACTTCCAGACTTCAGCTGCGGTGTCGTATTGAAGCCGGTCTTCGAAGACTTGCGCCAACAAGAGCAAAGCGCGTTCGGAATCGGCTTTGTTGTCGCTTTCGCTGATTTTCCGAAGGTTCCCGATGAAGTCGTAATCTTCCGGAAGTTTGAAGCGAAGAGTCCCCGTGGCCAGTCGAGCGATTGTTTCGTCTTCTCCCAGTGTGGGGAGTTGCCAAGTTTTTGATTCTGCGGAGGCTTCATCTTTCGAGTCGAGGCCGCTGAGATCGATCCCCCAGCGTCTGAGAGTGGGCACGCCGAATTGAGATCGGGCGAACTCTGCGAAGTTGAAGTCGAGACGAGCCTTTCGTGACGGGTCCTGCTCAGCAGCTTGTTGCAAACACCAGCGCCAGCGTTCGCCGTCTGATTTCGCATCTTCCAGAGACGAAGGAACGGTGAAAAAGATGGGTTGGCCGTTTTCATCGACTGGAGCTGCACGATCTTTCCGTGAGCGATAGTTGTATTGATATCCGATTTCCGGCTCTGGAAGTTCCTCGAGCGATGTGGAGTCTTGCAGCAACCAGGAGTGTGTTCCCAATCGACCATCCGCATAAATGCTGGCGAAGAACTCGTAGAAATTGGCTTGTTCTTCAGGAGTCACTTCGGTCGGCATGAGCCGCTTGGCTTCCATCATCCAGCGAAGCGATTGAACCCGATCCCGATCTTCGACTGATGCGTACTCGCCGCCACCCCGCTGATTTCCCCGTCGAAATTCGCCTGCGACGACAACTCCGTTCGATGGGCCTATCTGTAGTTCTTGTGCAGCTGTCCAATAGCCCCTCCAATCCTCAGGGTGAGTGCTGATCATCACTGCCAGAAGATCGTCGAGTTCGTGCATTTGTTGAAGCTTTCGGTAACAATTTGCTGCACTCTTGAGATCGTATGCCAGCGTCGCCCCAGAGTTTTCCTCAGACTTCACGAGCCCCACAAAAATTGTGAGTGCCTCCTTGTACTGGCCATCTTTGAACAGCTTCGCTGCCTCGGAACGCTGTTGCTCAAGATTTGGTGTCTGGGCCTGAATTCTGAAGACTCCCAGCAGGGACACTCCGCAAAGAAAGAGAAGAAGCACCGCGAAAGTTGGTCGAGACATGTTTGCATCCTGTCGAGGCTGTTTTTCCAGATTTGCGGAATACCCGTCTGAAATCAGCCCGTTTCTTTGATTCACCATCCGTGAGACGAAACTCTTCGGGAGAAGGTTCCCGGAATTTTCGTCACAATCATCTGCATCTTGCGCTGCTGAGACCCGATTGCCAACCATTCCGATTGAGAAATTCGATCCGGATAGGGAAACAGATGATTGACATTTGCGATTTGGCGAGCGACCATAGAGTCAGGGTCTTTTCAGCTCGAATTCTGTCTACCCTGAAACTGGAGTTTCACCTCACCCGTCGACGGATTGACAGATCATCTGAATCCACTCAATCAGAACTGACTCATAACGAATCAACTAAAGATCGAGACCGCTGATTTCAATTCAGCAGCACCTCGTGTGGCGTCGTTTCTGAGACTTCCCATGTTGTGCCTTGGTCCATGCAATCATTCAGGTTCAGCCTGAGATCAATTTGCGACTGTTCCTCCCTTCCTTCACACATTTCTCCAAACTCAAAACTTGAAAACTCAGCAGTCCCATTTCCGTGCAAAGGATCAGCCTTTGTCGATTCCTGTGATCGGTGTGATCGGTGGAATTGGCTCAGGTAAGACGACCTTTACGCGCGCAGTCGGCGAACAGCTGAACGCTCGGATTTTGGATGCAGATCAGGTCGGGCATCAGGTCCTTCGCATTGATTCCGTCAAATCGCAGCTTCGAGAGAATTTCGGAGACGGCATTTTTGATAGCTCTGGCGAAGTCGTGCGGTCTGCACTGGCCCGTCAGGTGTTTGGAACTGAAGAGAAACAGCAGTCTGCACGTTTGCAACTGAATCAAATTGTTCACCCGGAAATACGAAGACTCCTCGAAGAACAACTTCAGGAGATGAGATCAGATTTAGAGGCTGAGGTCATTTTCCTCGATGCGGCGCTCATGATCGAAGCTGGCTGGGTCAGTGTTTGCGATGCCGTCGTGTTTCTGGATGTTCCTGAACAGGTGCGTCTGGAACGGGTCCAAAAGCGCGGATGGACACCGGAAGAATTCGCAAAGCGCGAAGCAAGTCAGCTAAGTTTGACAGAGAAGAAAAACAGGGCAGACTTCGTTGTCGATCACACACTTCCGCCACAGCAGGCTGCCGCGTTGTTCATCGACTGGTATGTCAGCCAGTTCGAAACCGAATCCACAAATCGAGAAGCTGTTTCACAGCCGTCTCAGTCATAACATCATCCATGATCACCACTAGATCCTGATTGAATTGAGTCACTTAAGGTTCAGGGCTGTCGTTCACTGCAAATCACCTTTTCAACTCTGAAGCCCATCTTTGATTTCAGGAAAAATCGTCAATCCCACCCAGGGCACCAAAACTTCCTCTCTACACTGTCCCGAGAATATCATGTCGAAATCAACAACTTCAGGTCGCTCAAAGGATGTCGCCGACGTCGTTGGCCAGAAGTCGTCCGACGGCGATCAAGCCATTTATGATCCTGCCAACTCCCACTACGAAGACGCCAAGCAGTCGGACATTCACATCGCTGCCTTGCAGCGAATGACGGTCAAAGAATTGTTCGAGCTGGCAAAGCAGGAAAATGTCACCGACTATCAAGGGCTCAAGAAACAGGACCTCATTTTCCGTATCCTGAAGGAACGGACCAAAATGAACGGTCTGATGTTCGGCGAAGGGACGCTTGAGATCCTGCCGGACGGGTTCGGTTTTTTGCGCAGCCCGGACTATCACTATCTTCCCTGTCCGGACGACATTTACGTCTCTCCAAGTCAGATTCGCCGTTTCGGATTGCGAACGGGTGCGACTGTCGCCGGACAAATTCGTCCTCCAAAAGAAAACGAACGCTATTTCGCTCTCCTGCGAGTCGAAGCGATCAACGGGCAGGATCCGAATCTCGTATCGGAAAAAGTTCCCTTCGACGACCTGACTCCGCTGCACCCGAAAGATCGACTGCATCTATCAGATGATCAGGCTGAAATCAGCACACGTGTGGTGGATATCGTGTCGCCCATCGGTTTCGGCCAGCGTGGGCTCATCGTTTCGCCTCCGCGTGCCGGAAAAACTGTGTTGCTGCAAAAGCTCGCACAAGCAGTGATTCAAAATCACCCGGATGTTTACGTCATCATGCTGCTGATTGACGAACGTCCGGAAGAAGTGACCGAGATGGAGCGGCAAGTCAAAAGCGACAACTGCGAAGTCGTTTCCAGCACATTCGACGAACCACCCAGCCGTCACATTCAAGTGGCGGAAATGGTGATTGAAAAAGCGAAGCGGATGGTCGAATACGGCGAGAACGTCGTGATTTTCCTGGACTCCATCACTCGTCTGGCCCGTGCTTACAACACGGAATGTCCTAACTCCGGCAAGATTCTTACCGGTGGAGTGGATGCCAATGCACTGCAGCATCCAAAACGTTTCTTCGGAGCAGCCCGGGCTGTCGATGAAGGCGGAAGCTTGACCATTATCGCGACCGCGCTCGTCGATACCGGATCGAAGATGGATGAGGTGATCTTCGAAGAGTTCAAAGGAACCGGTAATACGGAGTTGCACCTCGATCGTCGAATGGTCGAAAAGCGGGTCTGGCCAGCGATTGACGTCAACAAGTCAGGAACTCGTCGAGAAGAACTCCTGATGGACGAAGACGAGTTGCGACTGGTCTGGATCCTCCGGCGTGTGCTCAACGATATGAATCCCGTCGAAGCGATGGAACTTCTCACCAATCGAATGAGACGCACCAAGACGAACGCAGAATTCCTGCAGTCAATGAATCTGACTTAGTCGCGTCCGATCGATTCCCTTCGGAATTCAATCATTGGGAAGCGATATTCTGCACCAATGGTGGCTTGGCGGTGGGGAATACGCTCATTGTCTGGCTCATTGAGAAGTGCCTTGTGCATACCGAAGCCTTACGCAGAGTGAATGCCGCTCGACGACTTCCGTGACCACGACGCTGCGCGAAGTTGTACTCTTCGACGCAAAAAGCGATATGCTATGTTCTGCAAACTTTTCGATGGATGAATGAGGAGGAGTCAGGAGTGGCGATTTTGATGCTCGTGGTCGGACTTGTTGTTTTGACCGCAGGTGCTGAACTCCTGGTTCGAGGAGCTTCGAAACTCGCCGTCTCGTGCGGAGTTTCACCACTGGTGGTCGGGCTGACGGTCGTCTCATTTGGGACGAGCGCCCCGGAACTGGTCGTCTGTCTGCAATCCTCGTTGAATGGTCAACCAGATGTTGCGCTGGGAAATATCGTCGGCAGCAACATCTTCAACGTGCTTCTGATTCTCGGACTCTCCGCGATGATTGTTCCGCTTCAGGTCTCTCAGCAGCTCGTTCGATTTGAGGTTCCGCTGATGATTGGGCTCTCAGGCCTTGTCTGGTTGATGGCTTTGAATGGCAGCATCAGTCGACTGGACGGTTTGATTCTCTCGATCGGCCTCGTGGTTTATACGCTCTGGGCCATCATTAAGAGTCGGCGAGAGCAGGGGGCGATTCAGGCGGAATACGAAGCGGAATTTGGTCAGAAAGAGAGTTCATCGACGGCGAAAAGTACTCTCATTAATGTCGTCATGCTCGTCGCGGGATTGGCTCTATTAGTGGTCGGAGCGCGTTGGTTCGTCGATTCCGCTGTGACGATTTCGCGAAGTCTTGGAGTTTCGGAATTGATCATCGGCCTGACGATCGTGGCTGCCGGGACTTCACTTCCGGAAGCTGCGACGTCCGTGATGGCTGCGATTCGAGGAGAACGAGATATCGCCGTCGGCAATGCCATCGGGAGCAATCTTTTCAACATCATGGCAGTGCTAGGCATCTCCAGTCTGGTGTCGCCGATCGGAGTTCCCGTTCCCGAAGCGGCTCTGCATCTTGATGTCCCAGTCATGGTCGCCGTCGCTGTGGCGTGCCTGCCGATCTTTTTCACCGGACATCTCATCTCAAGATGGGAAGGGATTCTGTTTTTCGCCTACTACATGATTTACACAGCGTCGATGGTGATTCCGACAGTCGTGCCGGAATTCGAACGAACGTTCGAGTACGTGATCTTCGGGATCGTTATCCCTCTGACGCTCATCACAATGGCTGTTGGAGTGTATCGCTCGATCTCGACCAAAGAGGCGAAGGACGATCAGACGGTTTGAGCTATTCGTCCAACTTGCGTTGAACTGAGACAGTTTGGAAGAGCGCAGAATGGCCAGCGAAATCGATTAGGTTCCGGTGAACATGTTCTTCACGCCGCCGCCTCCGCCTCCATTGCTGATGGAGAGCACGACGTGAACGTTGTTGCCGTTCGGGGTGATTTTCCGAACGCGGAAGACCGTTCCTCGATCGTAAAGGATTTCCGCCTGCCCAGCATGTGCTGTTCGGAATCGCCATGTCTTCGGATGATCACTCTTCATCATGGCTTTCTCATTGGCATTCGAATAGAGAGAGCCGCCCGAGATGTTGATTCCGCCGCGTCCATAGATGGCCAGCTTCACGTACCGATCGTTGGGTCCGGGGTTTTCGACTCCGTTGACGAGCAGCTGTCGGTTCTCACTGGCAGACAGAAAAGCATCGTCTCGAACACGATCACCCACGACAATATGAGGTGCGGCCGCTGCACCCCACGGCATGTTGTCTGTCGGCTTGTAAGTCATCAGTCGATAGGTCACGCGATAGTCGTTGTCCCAGTTCTGCTGATGGAAAATCTGAAACACTTGATCGAGTCTCTGGGCGTTGGCATTCGGAGCTCCGCCGCGACACGAATTGTTGATCGAAGTTGAGTCCATTGTGTAATCGCGAACAGCATTCACCACCTGCTGTCGCTGCATCACGCTGAGTTGCGCAAGTTGAGCTGTGTATCGCAGCTCGACTTGTTGGGTGATCGAACGCGCACGCTTCTTTGTTTGGCCTTTTGCGATTTTGAGGGACAACGAATTGATCTCTCCGGGAGTCAGCGGCTGGCCAGCTGCCAGTTTCGCGAGAAGTCGTTGTTCGGTCTTCTTTGCCATCGCGTTTTTCAATCTTTAAAGAGATGAAATGAGGTCTATTCAGACAGGTAGCATTCGAGGGGGGAGCAAAATTTCATGATCGGACAAGAGTTTCCCCGTTCCGCGCAGATTGATGGAACGGGCATCCGAAGCTTAGTTTATGAATCGCCAGCAATGCGAACAGCTTTCTGCTTCCAGAGTGATTTTGAGCGAGCGGGCGTCGAGGAAGAGTAGTGAATCTGAATGTCTGTGCGTGGCAACCGGAAGACGTAGCCGTGGTGAAAACTCAACAGGATTGGGGCGTCGTCACGTCGTGCGTTTGAGCATAATTGACCCAACCCAGGTTGGTGTCGTGATTGTCGAACTGCCTTCTTGCGTTTTAGAGCCGTATCGATTGCGTTTTCCCCAGAAATCGAAGTCGATCGTATCTCGGGCTGCGTAGTCGAATCGTTTGTCCTTCTCGATTTTGATCACGTGAACGCTGCCGTCCCAGGGATCGCAAACAGTGGCGTAAATCGAGCCCCAAATCTTCCGGACAGTGTCGATGAGCACCCAATGCCGAGCGGTGCCACCTTTCCACTGCACCATGATGATCACCGGAGTCACACTCATCGTCGGTCCCCAGCCTTCGGAAACGCCAACGTTCTTAATGATCTCGTTGTTCATCTGATTGATGTTGGGTGTCGTTAACGACCATCCCTTCATGTTCAGCGAGTCATCGTTCAGCAGCGTGATCATCTTGTTTCCGGTCAGCCCGGCATCTCCGAGAGGCTTGGCACCAAACAGAGCTTTGGCTTTAGCCATCATATCGTCTTCGCCATACATCGCCGTCACTTTCGGCGTGAGCTTATTGATCTTGAAAGCTGCCATGATGATGGAAGCCAGACCACAGGAAATGTTCTGTTCCTGAGCGAAGCAAAGATGGACGTCACCGAACCGCGTGAATCGACTGAACCATGCCATGTCATGCCCTCACTTTTGAAATGGACGTCACGATCTCAGGGAAATTCTCTGACCTTAATCTTCAGTTGTACCACGCACAGAGAGGAACGTCTATCTGTCATGCGCTGAACGAGTGCTGCGAAACGACCAGTCTCTTCATTCAGGTTCGCAGCAGCATGGGGTTTGTTTTCATCGAAAAACATAGCGATTGACTGAACGTTTCTCGCTCACGTTGACTGTTCAAGTCTCAGAAATTGCACCGAAACCGCACAGAATGCTTGAGTTTCCACGTCTTGGAGAGATCGGCACGCAGCATGCATTGCATCCAAGACGAACTGCTGAATTTGCAGAAACAACTAAGGAAAACAAAATGACTCGGTGTGAGGAGAAGACCATGAACGATCGAGAAAGAATCATCAATTTGACAGGCGTTTGTTTGCTTGCTCTCTGCCTGCTGGCACTGTCAGTTCAGGCTCAGGGGCAGGAACAAGATCAACGTTCACCAGCGAAGAAGAACCCAACTCGCGAGCTGAAAGCGAGCGATCTGGAGGGAACTTACCGCATCATCCGAGGAGAGATGGACGGGAAGGAACTGAAGCCGGAAGAGCTGAAGGCACAACAGGTGGTCTTCACTGATCAGCAGATCAAAACTCTGGATGCTGAGGACGGCGAACTCTACGTGGCGAAGTTCCAGCTTCAACCGCATGAGCTTGGTGCACATATCGTCATGGAGAGCATTAAGCCACCCATGCCAGGAATCGGGGCGGTTGGTTTGATCCACAAGGACGAAGATGTCGTCAAACTCATCTACGGATTCCCGAACGCTGAAGCACCCGGAGAATTCAAGACTAAGAAAGGGCAACACATGTTCGTGATGCTCAAACAATCTGCTCCGGAATCATTGAAGCCAGCGGCAGTCATTCCTGCGAACTAGAGCAAGTTGCTCTTTTCGGTGCACTCGCTTGCACTATAAGTCAAATGGAAGTGCTTGCTCGTGCATTCACGATCAGAAAATGCTCTCGCTAACAGCCCGAGTAAGAAAAGTTGCACACAAGCCTGAGTGCGAAACACAATCCTCGCTTCCGAATTCGTTCGGTCTTCTCCATGAATTCGGAGTGGGGATTGTGTCGTTTGCAGACACTCGACTGTGCTTGAAGCTGAGTCAATGAAAAAGGCTCCGACAGCGTGACTTGCTGTCGGAGCCTTTTGTCATTTCATCGTGTTCGTCAGTGCGAGCACGTTTGCAAGCGAACTATGTCAGGTTGCGCTCGCGAATCCAATCGGTGTGGAACGTTTCACCGCGAGGTGTGTCGATGCGCTCGTAGGTGTGAGCACCGAAGTAATCTCGCTGAGCCTGAAGCAGGTTCGCAGGCAATCGGTCGCGACGGTAGCCATCGTAGTAGGTGAGGGCAGCACTGAATCCAGGCACTGGAAGTCCCATATTAACCGCTGTGGCGACAACTCGACGCCAGGCTGGCTGAGCCTGATTGATAGCTTTCTTGAAGAAGTCGTCGAGCAGCAAGTTTTCGAGTTCAGGTTTTTTGTCGAAAGCTGCTTTGATGTCTTCGAGGAAGACCGAGCGAATGATACATCCACCACGCCAGAGCAGGGCGATGTTTCCATTGTTTAGCTTCCAGCCGAACTCCGCAGCAGCTGCATCGAGTTGAACGTAGCCTTGAGCGTAGCTGACGAGTTTCGAAGCGTAGAGTGCTTGACGGACATCTTCGATGAACTGATCACGGTCTCCGTCGAAGGTGACGTCCGGTCCACTAAGGACTTCAGAAGCTCGAACTCGAGCATCTTTCTGACCCGAGAGGCATCGAGCGTAAACAGCTTCGGTGATGAGAGTCGTTGGCACACCCAGATCGAGGGCATGCTGGCTCATCCACTTCCCGGTTCCCTTCTGCTTTGCAGTGTCCAGGATCATGTCGACCAGATCGTTGCCGGTCTTTTCATCTTTGACAGTGAAGATGTCCCGAGTGATCTCGATGAGATAGCTCGCGAGTTCCCCTTCGTTCCAGCTCTTGAAGACCTGATAGAGCTCTTCGTTCGAGAGATTCAGGGTGTGCTTGAGGATGAAGTAGGCTTCGCAGATCAACTGCATGTCGCCATATTCGATCCCGTTGTGAACCATTTTAACATAGTGACCAGCACCGTCTTCGCCGACCCAGTCGCAACAAGGGATGTCGTCGTTGGGACCGACTTTGGCGGAGATTGATTGCAGGATGTCTTTGACGTGCGGCCATGCGTCGACGTGTCCGCCCGGCATGATCGATGGACCTTTGAGAGCTCCTTCTTCTCCACCGGAGACACCCGTTCCGATGAACTGGAAGCCTTCATCACGGAGTTCTTTGGATCGACGATTTGTGTCGACGAAGTCGCTGTTTCCGCCATCGATGATGATGTCGCCAGGTTCGAGCAGACCTTTGAGCTGTTCGATAACTGCGTCAACGGGGCCGCCTGCCTTGACCATGATCATGACACGGCGAGGACGCTTGAGCGAAGCGACGAAATCTTCGATCTCTTTGTAGCCATTGACCCGATCGACGGTTCCTTCCCAGACCTTGTCGACGGGCTCGTCTTTGAGTCCACCAACGAACTCATCCATCGTTTCCGTTGTTCGGTTGTAAACCGCGACTGAGAAACCGTGATTGGCCATGTTGAGTACGAGATTCTGGCCCATCACAGCCAGACCGATGAGTCCGATGTCGTTTTGCATTGTTTGGAAGGCAACCAGTTTAGAGTTTGCGATCAGGATGTGTTCTTTTGAAGAATGAACTTTAATAACTCATTGTGCGGCGGTCGAGGATTGGGTCCGGCTCTGGAGCGAATTCATAAGAAAATGACGCAAGATCGTCCGTGTCGTTCTTCGACGTACAATTCAATTCTGATATGATTTGTGGTCAGCTTCTTTTTTTGGAATTGATTGGCGAAAAGAGCAGATGTTCATGTCCTGCAAAGCATTCCGTCTCGCTGGTTTGGTGATCGTTTTCGCGAGTGGATGGAATTCCACAAGCGCCGCAGAACCGCCGACTGAGGGAGAAAAGCTGTTCGCGTTGCAAGTTCAGCCGATTTTCCAGGAAAAGTGTGCTGGATGTCACAGCGAGAGTGCAGATTCCATCGAAAGCGGCTTCCTGATGGACACTCGCGAGCAACTTCTGGCTGGTGGGGATTCGTGGGGTGATTCCATCGTCGTTCCCGGAGAAATCGAAGACAGCTACCTGCTCGGGATGCTTTCTCGCGAGGAAGAAGGATTCGAAATGCCTCCTAAAGAGGCGGAAAAGCTGTCTCAAGAAGAAATTTGGGCGGTTCGCGACTGGATCAAGGAGGGGGCGCCCTGGCCAGACGATGAACGAATCGCCGAGATCTACCGTGATTATGCCGAAGGGGTTGTTGTCGAGACGTCCGGTGGATTGAGCGATTCCTGGACGAATCGAAAGTACGATCTTGAAGACCTGTGGGCATTTCAGCCCATCCAGACTGAATTCCCGGAGCTGTCGGACGCTTGTCGCTGTTCACCGGTCGACGCGTTCATCGACCAGCAACTGGATGAGCGGGAGATTCTCTCTGCGCCGCGAGCATCTCGACAGGTGCTCATCCGTCGAGCCACATTCGACCTGCTGGGACTCCCTCCGACTCCCTCGGAAGTGGAGCAATTCGTCAATGATCCTCGGGAAGACAAGGAAGCATTCGCAGCCCTCGTCGATCGTCTTCTCGAAAGTCCTCACTACGGAGAGCAGTGGGGCCGCCACTGGCTCGATGTCGTGCGATATGCGGACAGCTCCGGTTTCGCCAACGACTACGAACGACCGAACGCGTGGCGTTTCCGAGACTACGTCGTCCGGGCATTCAATGCAGACAAGCCGTTTGACGAATTCATTCTGGAACAAATCGCTGGCGACGAGGTGGCGGAAGCGAATCGCGATCAACTGACTTCTGAACAGCAAACCGAGCTTCAGATCGCATCCGGATTTCTTCGGATGGGGCCTTGGGAGCATACGGGCATGAGCGTGGCGACAGTGACTCGTCAGCTCTTTCTCGATGACATCACCGATACCGTCGGTCAGGTTTTTCTCGGACAGGCTTTGCAATGTTGCCGTTGCCATGACCACAAGTTCGATCCGATTCCAACACGCGACTTCTACTCCGTTCAAGCTGTCTTCGCGACCACGCAATTTGCAGAAGTCAAAACCGAATGGCTTCCGGATGAAAACCTCGCTGGCATGGAGGAAGACAAGAGGTATCACCAGTTGAGGCACAAAGCGAATGAACAGGTGCTGAAAGATCTGCAGCAACGGCAGGCCGAATACGAAGCCGAGTGGTTTCGCGAAAAAGGGATGCCGTACAAGAACAAAGCCGAAGCACGGAAGGCTGGAGTTTCAGCCGATGAACTCCCGAATCGAACGTTGAAGACCGCCGAAGAGTTCGGAAAAGAACGCATCGGAAGGAAGTGGCAACATCGCTTCAATTGGGAATTCGACCGGTATCAGCCGTTCGCATACTCGACATACAGCGGGACTACAAGAACTCCCAAATCGAGCTACAGCCGCATCCCAAAACCCGACAATCCCTCCAAAGGAGGAGAGTTAGAAAAGACAGCGATTCTGGCTGGTGGAGATCCATTCTCTCCGACGATTCCTGTTCAGCCCGGCGTTCTCTCCGCTGTGCCCGGGGCAATGGAAGCGTCTCTTCCGACTGGCCATTCAGGTCGACGGACTGCTTTCGCTGAATGGATTGCCAGTCCGGAAAACACCCTCACGTCGCGCGTTCTGGTCAACCGCATCTGGGCCTTCCATTTCGGTCGAGGCATTGCCGGGAACCCGAACAACTTTGGAACGACCGGCAAGAAACCAACGCATCCGAAGCTGCTCGACTGGCTCGCCACAGAATTCGTTTCGAATGGATGGTCGATCAAGCACTTACATCGTGTCATCATGAACACGGACGCCTATTGTCGGTCGACAACACACTTCCACCCGGAGGAACTCGCCTCTGCCGATCCTTCTGGGAACTCTTACGCAGTCTTCCTTCCTCGCAGATTGGAGGCAGAAGAGATTCGTGATGCCACGCTGAGCGTGTCTGGTGAGTTGAACTCGACACTCGGCGGAATTCCGATTCGACCTGACATGAATCTCGAAGCAGCACTTCAGCCTCGAATGATCATGGGTACGTTCGCTCCAAGCTACGTCCCCAATCCGGATCCGAACGACCGGAACCGCCGCTCCATCTACATTCACAAAATTCGTGGACACCGCATCCCCTTCCTCGAAACGTTCAATCAGCCGGGGTCAGAAACAAGCTGTGAGATGCGCGATCAGTCAAATATCACCCCCCAAGTGTTCGCCATGCTCAATGGCCAGGAAGCGAATGATCGAGCCCTCGCACTGGCAAAACGGGTTCTTGACGAATGCGACGACGAAGAAGAGGTCGTTCGTAAATTGTTCCAGCTTTGCTTTGGACGCCTTCCTTCTGACGAAGAAATGCATGCGACACGGCAACATTGGAGTGAGATGAACGAACTCCAGAAAGACCTGCATTTTGAACCGGTCGAGTATCCCGTCGAGGTTGTCCGCGAAGCGATTGATGAAAACACGGGCGAACGGTTTGAGTTCACGGAGAAACTGTTCGCTTACGAAGATTACATTCCCGATCTACAGCCTCATCAGGTCGGCGCCAGAACGCGTGCACTGGCCGATGTCTGCCTAGTGCTGCTGAACTCGAACGAGTTTGTTTACGTCTATTAAGACCGATCCTCTTCTGGCTGGTTTGTTGACGTTATTCGGATCGATCATCGATTCAACCCTTTCGTGATTCGTCAGGTATTCACAATGTTACGCAGAGAATTCCTTTACAGCTTGAGTGCAACACTTGGACCAGCTGCGTTCTCGTCGCTGCTAGCCGAAGAGTCGATCGAATCCTCCGGCTCGAGCGCCAGCGGTCCACACTTTCCTGAAGCGAAAGCCAAGCACTGCATCTTCCTCTACATGGAGGGAGGTCCATCGCATATCGACACCTTCGATCCCAAGCCGAAGTTGAGCGAACTCCACCTGAAAGAGTTTCAGCGGAGTGGAGAGAAGCAATCGGCCATGAGCAGCGGGAAACGTTATTACGTCGAAAGCCCATTCAAATTTCACAAGGTTGGCGAATCAGGGGCCGACATGTGTGACCGCTGGGAACACTTGCCGAGCGTCGCAGACGAGCTCTGTTTTTATCGTGGTTGCCAGGTGGAGTCGGTGAACCATCCGACAGCGAATTATCATGTCAACACCGGAAATCGTTTCGGCGGAGACCCTGCCATCGGCGCTTGGGTGAACTATGGTCTTGGAACCGAAAACAAAGACCTTCCGGGATATATCGTTCTGCCTGAGTTGTTTCATCCTCAAGGCGGATCGGCGAACTGGTCAAACGGATTTCTCCCGACGGCTTTTCAGGGCACGCCGCTTCGCCCGAAAGGCTCACCTATTCTCGACATCGCGCCTCCACCGGGAATCACACAGCAGCATCAGCGGAAGAATCTCGACTATCTGCAATTCCTCAATCGCAATCATGCTTCGCAGCATCCTCAACACGACGACCTTCGCGCCAGGATGCAAAACTATGAACTTGCCTTTCGGATGCAGATGGAAGTTCCGGGGATCTTGAGTCTCGATAACGAAACGGAGAAAACGCTCGAGATGTACGGAGTTGGCCAGGAACCGACGGACAACTTCGGTCGCCGATGTTTGCTCGCGAGGAAACTGGTCGAGAAAGGCGTTCGCTTTGTCCAGCTCTATGCCAGCACCTGGGATTCGCACGACTACTTGGCAAAAGCACACGGAGCGCTGATTCCAGCTGTTGACCAACCCATCGCAGCATTGATTCAGGATCTCCGTCAACGCGGACTCCTCGACGAAACGCTGATCGTCTGGATGGGTGAATTTGGTCGCACTCCAGACAATGGAGTCCGAGGTGGTGGATTAGCTTACGGCCGTGATCACAATCCGGACGCGATGTCCATCTGGATGGCTGGCGGAGGGTGTCGGGCTGGTCACACGATCGGAGCCACCGACGACATCGGAGCGATGGCAGTCGAGAACGTACATCACGTCCGAGACTTCCACGTCACTCTTCTACGGCTTCTGGGGCTGGATGACAACAAGCTCACTTACTATCACGCCGGTCGTTTCAAACAGCTGAGCCAGTTTGGCGGAGCCCCTATACAAGAGTTAATTGCGTGACAGCAGAGGTGCTGCGGAACTGGATTTTATGCAGATTGTTTTCTAGAATGCCCCATGCGCTCGACCGATTGGTCCCCGGATTCAGGCATTCATCAGAACTGTCATTCTGATGAAGAGATTCGAGGGGCTTTCACTTCATCCAGCGATTCACAAATCGTCTCAGGATGAGTTCGGGAATAATGAGCACCTTCAAGCATTTTTCGAAAAGGAATTCGCGAAAACGCATGGGCTGACAGGATGACGAGCATTGCTGAATGTCCAGGCGAATGCTTCGTCTCAAGCGGCAAGC
This sequence comes from Thalassoglobus sp. JC818, assembly GCF_040717535.1. Lineage (NCBI taxonomy): Bacteria > Pseudomonadati > Planctomycetota > Planctomycetia > Planctomycetales > Planctomycetaceae > Thalassoglobus > Thalassoglobus sp. JC818. The sequence goes on along the minus strand of NZ_JBFEFI010000001.1, from coordinate 1,060,737 downwards.
ATAGAGAACAGCTTTCGCGACAACTCGGAGCGACATGACCACAAGCGAAACAATGACTGCGGCCGTTCAGGACTCGGCAGTTTGAACTTCGCTTCGACCGCCTCACTGGCAGCATGTTCGTGAGTCATCAGAATGTCAGTATGAGTTTGCAAGTGCTGGCTCGATATGACAGTTTGTGGACGCCTGCTTTCGAGAGTTCCGGTCCGAAAGTTGCGTTACTTTATTTTCAAATCAATCTCTCTGACTGAACAACTGAACGTGGTACTCCTGATGAGGTGAGCATGGGCTAGTTGACGGAAGAGGAGAACTGCCAGAGTCAATTGGGAGGAAATACGATGAATCACGCTGCGAAATCGCAATCCACCTGGGAAGTTGGTGACTGGGTCATCTACCGCAAACAAAAGCGAAGTACGAGCCCAGGTCCCCGTGCTGAAGAGATTCACCCCGATGAACATGGCGAAAAATACACCTACCTCGTCGAAAAATATTGGGTCGTCGAAGACATCGTGGACGGTGAGCATCTGAAACTCGTGACCAAACGCGGGAAACGACACGAAGTTCCTGTCACCGATCCGAGGCTTAGAGAGCCGACCTGGTGGGAAAAGTGGATGCTCGCCAAACGCTTCAAGGAAGTTGAAGAAGTCATCGTGTGAGACAACTCCGTTAAGAGTTGCAAATAACTCGGCCAACTGGTGCGAGGTAGAATCTCAGTGAACGAAATCTTGCATGAATCGACCATGAAAACTGGTCGATCGGAACGCGGTCTGGTCGTTGAGCGTGCAGTTTTGAAGTGATCATGCGAACAGTGGTCGCCAGGTCAAATCTTCCAAAAACAGACAGGTCGATCGTTCAGATTCACTGAGCGATCGACCTGTTTTCGTTTCTGTTCGAGCTGGAGATGACTCGAGTCTCGTGATGCTGAAACCGCGATCAATTACGGGCTCGTCTCATGATCATCAACCCGCCAATAATCATGACTCCTCCCATGATTTGGCTGAGTGAGACAGTTTCGCCTCGAATCATCCAGGCGCTCAGCATGGCAATCACCGGAATCAGATTCTGATACACCGAAGCATGGGCTGCTCCCGTTTGACGTACTCCAAAGTTCCACATCGCCAGAGCGAAACCGGTTGAGAAAATTCCGGAGTAGAGGATCGGGAAAAACGCATCCGCCCGAGTAAGTGCAGTGAAGTCTTGCAGCACGTTCGGGCCAGCGATCATGAAGTGCAGCGGGAGCATCGAAACCGATGCGATTGCCGACAATGTTAACGGAGACACACTCGTCAGGATCTGTCGACTTTTCACTGTCCCGTAAGACCACGTCAGAGCAGCGATCAGCATGATGACGTTTCCGAGAAAGTAGCTTGAATCTCCACTGACTCCATTCGTCGCCGTCACCACACACGTCCCAACAAAAGCGCCGATCAGTCCCGTCCAAGCCATCCGGCTAAGACGCTCACCAATCAGAAATCTCGCCAGCAACGCCGTCCACATCGGAACGCTCGTCATGATCAAAGCGGCGTTTCCGGATGTTGTTCTCGCGATACCGAGTAAAAACAGCACCTGATACAACCCGGAAGCGATGAAGGCATACACAGCCACGTGCTTCCACATCGAGCGTGAGATCTGAGACGGACGAAACGATCGGGCACGAATCGCAATCACCATCAGCACCGCCGCAGAAAGTGTCAGGCGACCGGCGTTGAATGCGTAAACATTCATGTGCTCCAGCCCAATCTTCATCACGGGCATATTGATGCCCCAGATCAGAACCACTCCGAAGAGTGATGCGTCAGCGAGTAGCCAGTCGAAATTCGGTCGATCGGCAACTTCAGTTTGCGTTGGGGGGGCAGACAATGGAATTCCAATGAGTGCGGATGAGAGTGGGCGGATGATGAGTTGCCGGGAGGACACCACGTTGGGGGTGTCAGGTTCGCTAAAGATGCCCGATTGTGCAAACCTCTCGAGTATCACCGACCATCGAATTGTCGCAACATCAATGTCAGGGGCAACAGGAAAAACAATGTATCGCTGATGTGGCCCTGTTCAATCAAAAAACACTGATGTTGAAGTGATTGAACAGCATCAATGAATTACCATGCATCGACTTGATGAGGCTTGCAAGGAAATCATCTGTTCGAGAAACGTCGACCGCTTAGCGCATTCTTGAACGGGCTGTGAGTATTCTGGAGATGTTCATGCTGACACTGAGAGATGCCCAGAGACCTTTGAAGAACACATTCGGACGTTTCCAACACTTCGAATCGTTCTTCTTGCTTTCAGTTTTACTTGTCGTTTGCTTGGCGAATGTCAGCTTTCCGAGTTTGTGTCGAGCGGACGAGCCAAGAGTAAAGAACATTCTATTCCTGATCTCTGACGATCTCAAAGCGAGTGTGCTGGGGTGTTATGGAGATGCTGTCTGCCAGACTCCCAATATCGACCGTCTGGCTGAGCGAAGTGTTGTTTTCGAACGGGCGTATTGTCAGGGGACGCTCTGTTTCCCTTCACGGCAGTCGTTCATGTTCAGCCGATACCAGGGAACTGGACCAGTCAATCTCGGAGAGCATTTCAAGAGCAACGGGTACTACTCCGCGAGAGTTGGCAAGATCTATCACATGGCGGTTCCGGGCGACATTATCGCAGGGACCGACGGACGAGATCATCCGGAATCGTGGACTGAGAGTTTTAATTCGCCGGGACGGGAAGCTCATACCCTGGGCGATTACTCGTGCTTGAACCTCAATATCTTTACGTCGGATCAGGCAGGTCGTCAGTCGACACAGAATCCGCATCGCATGTTTGTCGCTGTCGAGTACGACGGGGAAGGGATTGATCAACCTGATTCCAAGTCAGCGACAAAAGCAATTGAACTGCTGAACGAACATTCGCAGGACCCGTTCTTCTTGGCGGTCGGTTTCGTTCGCCCTCACTATCCGATGGTCGCGCCACGCCAATACTTCAAGCCGTATCCATGGGAGGAAATGACCGTTCCGGAGTTCTCGCCCGATGATCTCGATGACATTCCGCGTTTCGGAAAGGGGGGGACAGTCTCCACGACCAATCCAATTGGAAAGTATCCAGACAACCAAAAGAGGATGTGGAGTTCTTACTATGCCACAGTCACATTTATGGACGAGCAGGTGGGCCGAATCCTCGATGAACTGGATCGGCTCGGGCTGCGAGACTCAACAGCCATCGTTTTTCTAAGTGACCATGGCTACCATCTCGGAGAACATGGTTTCTGGCAGAAATCGAACCTGCACGAAGAAGTCGTGCGTGTGCCACTGATGATTTCTGTCCCCGGCATCGATCCCGGGCGAAGTGAATCGATCGTCGAACTTGTCGATCTGTTTCCGACTCTCTCAGAATTGGCTGGTCTTGCGATTCCCGATTCCGTCCAGGGAAAGTCACTGGTCTCGGTTCTTAAAAACCCCGAACTTCAAGTGCGAGACGCTGCGCTATCGTACACCGGAAACGGATTCGGCCTCCGAACGAATGACTGGGCCTACATGAAGTACAAAGACGGCACTGAAGAACTTTACGACATGAGAGTCGACGCGGACCAATTGACGAATCTCGCTGATTCACCGGGACATCAGGAACAGCGAGATCGACTCGAATTACTCCTGCACTCACGATTGAAAGACGGCGAGATCGTGACGGACTGAAAACTTACGACCTCGACAGATCTCAGTTGATCCTGTTTCTTTGGATCAACTGAGTGTCAGCGTGAACGGAACGAATCGCTCAACGCGACAAGCACCACGAGATCACGGAAGCCGTTGCCTGATTCGTTGAGTTCCTGAACGATGCGATCAATTGTTGGTCGATCGGTCGCATGAATCTCACGACCCATTGCGTAGGCCATGAGTTTTCCGGTGAGGCCACGCAAGAACGTGTCGGGATGTTTCCTCAATAAGGCTTTGAAATCCCTGACGTCGTTGAATGACTCTCCGTTCGCAAGCTCAGACGAAGCATCGATTGACTTTCCCTTGCCGTAGGAATCTCTCCATCCACCGATGGCATCGAAGTTCTCCAGTGCAAAACCTGGAGGATCGATTGAGCGATGACAGTCGTTGCACGCGGGATTGTCTCGATGCTTTTGGAGTTGTTCGCGGATGGTCGTTGTCCCACGCACATCTGGATCGAGTGGTTCGATGTCGGGCGGCGGGGGAGTTGGAGGTGTGCCGAGCAGATTCTCGAGAATCCAAACTCCGCGAACGACCGGAGAGGTGTCGATGCCGTTGGCTGTGACGGTCAGTACACTGGCTTGACCGAGCAACCCGCCTCGCCGTTTGTCGTTGAGGGCGACCTGTTGATAGTCGTACCAGTTCTCGAACTCAACGTCGATGTTGTAGTGATCTGCCAATCGCTTGTTCACAAACGTGAAGTCTGAATCCAGGAAGTTCAACACGCTCAGGTTTTCGTCCAGAAGATGCTGGGCGAATAGCATGGTCTCCTGACGCATCGCGCGGTCGAGGTCGTAATGGTAGAACTTCGAAAAGTCTTTGCGGTCCGGAGGCGATGAACCGAGGTCTCGTAGCGTCAGCCAAGAGCCCAGGAATCCATCGAGAAATTCGGAAGACTTCGGTGATTCCAGCATTCGCTCAACCTGTTCGCGAATGACTTCCTCTTTCAAAATCTCTCCACTCTCGGCAAGCTGGAAGAGTTCCTCATCAGGCATTGAGGACCACAAAAAGTAAGAGAGTCGTGAAGCGAGCGCGTAGGCCGACAGGTCTCCTTCTTCACCTTCGTCGAGGTAAAGGAAGTTCGGTGAGCAGAGTGCAGTTTTCAGTCCGTCGCTAAGAGCTTCAATGCCTGATTGCCCCGGCTGGCTGCGTGCATGGATCACATCCACGATTCGAGCCACTTCCTCGTTTGTGGCTGGCCGACGGTATGCTCGAGAAAGAAACTGATGTAAGTGTCGCTCCAGCAGGGCAGGGGTGAGCTTGCCTGTCGCTGCGACTTCGGTCCAGTCATCACCGAGAACGACTTGCTGGCTTGGTTTTGGCCATTGCTTGTAGAGCGGGCCTCGGATCTCGACTTCGTGGATTCTGATCTGCGGAAGTTTTCCATACTTGATGGCATTGAATCGCGCTTCCACGATTCCCGGTCGCTTCTGCTTTGGAAAATCATCCGGATACTTCTTGATCAGCTTCGTCCAAAGGTTTCGAGCATCCATCAAGCCGTTTTCGAACGTAAAGCGAGGGGTGTATCCAGCGTCCAGCCAGACATCGACGGTGTACCATTCCTTCTCGTCAGCCAGATCAACTGCTGCGAGGAGAGGTTCGATCGGCTGGGGCTTATGAAGATGACCGACGATGTGATTGCCGGGCACAATTCCAAGACGCAGTGGTTCGCTGGCGTCCGTTCCAAGAAACTCTGGATCGTATGGATGGTTACGATTCACAGCCTCGGCCAGGAAACGAATTTCGTACACACCGTCCTCTGGAACGCCGTCAGCAAATGCGTGAATCGGAACGTACCCGCCTTCGTGTTTGTCAGCTCCGCGAACGTCGTACAAGCGAAGGTGATCGAAACCGGTGACTTTGACGTGAACCTGATCGATCTCCTTCTGCTGTCGAAAGCCATCTGTGAAACGCCACGTCTGAACTTCCGGTTGTTCCGCTGGGAACATGGCTTTGTCGACAACGACTTCGGCAGCTTCGAGGTATCGTTCTAGCTGGTAACCCGAAATGACGAGCGATTCCCCAATATTGTCGAGGTGGTCGACGGCGCGATCTTTCGGGAACCCGTGCGAAGGGTCAAAGATGAGCGTCTTGAGATGAAAGAGATCCCGAATCGTGTTCTTGTACTCACGGGCGTTCAGCCTGCGGAGCACGGTTTCGGACGGAGTGGGGCGATGCGTTTCGTGAAAATTGGCGATTGAGTGAGTCAGCCATTGAACGGTCTTGCGACGCTCTTCTGTTGAAGGCTGGGTCTCATCGCTGGGCGGCATGGTGCCGAGATTGAGTTGATCGAGAATGTCCTGATAGTCGGCGAGTGAATTGAGGTCCGAGATGTCTCCGGTGAGAACATCAAAACGACGTTCTCCACTTTGATCATCCGGTCCGTGACACGCGACACAGTACTTGCTCAAGAACGGAGTGATTTCGTTCTTGAACTCATTCTGCTGACGCTGCAGGAAGTCGTCGATTAGTTCTGATTGTTGCGCGGACTCTTGAGCGTGAGTCGTGTTGAGTGGAAGAGCGAACACACAAACTGTGTACGCGAGAACGATTGCACATCGTTTCCAGGTGGACATCTTTATGCGGTCTCCAGTCCAGAAAGCGTGCCTGAGCTCATGCTGAAGGTGTCCGTTTCGATTCCGAACTGCTGCAGCATCGAAAGGAAGAGATTGCTGAGCGGAACCTTCTTCGCCGAGTCCTCTGGATAGCTCTTGTGTTCGCCGTGTCGGAACCCTCCACCAGCGAGAATGACGGGGAGGTTATGATTCGTGTGGGAATTCGCGTTCCCCATGCCACTACCGAACAGGGCCATTGTGCTGTCAAGGAGTGTTCCATCCTGGCCTGGTTCACGGATTCCCTTGAGCGTTTCGAGGAATCGAGCAAACTGCTCGACCTGATAAAGTTCGATTTGAACAAGCTCGTCGATTTTGTCTTCAACATGACCATGATGCGACAGCGAGTGATATCCGCTGCGAATTCCGAGGTCAGAAGCGGCGAAACTTCCGCCGACTTCAATTGTGGCAACTCTGGTCGAATCGGTTTGCAGTGCGATGGCGAGCAGGTCGTAGATCTTGGGAAGGTCTTTCGTCAACCCTTCGTTTTCCGGCTCATCAAACGGAGCTTCCGGTTTCGGGATGTCCTGCCAGTATTGGTCGAGAGCCAGTTTGCTTTCGACGTCACGAATCGATGCGAAGTATTCATCGAGCTTCTGCTGATCCGCTCGACTGATTCGTCGATTGAGGGAATTGGCGTCGTCGAGGACGGAGTCCAGAATCGAGTTTTGAAGTCGAATCCGGTCTTTTGCTTGAGCTTTGGTCTGACCGTCGTCGTTGATGAACAGCGATCGGAAGAGTTCTCGCGGACCGGGCATCGGAGGAACCCGTGTGCCGGTGCGAGTCCAACTCATCTGACAGCCACCGTGCAACCCATCTTCGCTGCCAACGTTGAGTGATGGGAATCGCGTGGCTGAACCCACAAATTCTGCAGCTTTCTGGTCGAGGCTGATTCCGCCTTCTTCCATTCCCTTCGCATCCGCGGCATTGACTCCCGTCAGGAAGCCATGGATCGCGAAGTGGCCCCCTTTGAGTCCATGATCGAGATTCGAGAAGAGAGTGAGATCTGATCGATGAGCTGCGAGTGGCTTGAGAAGCGGTGTGAGTTCGTAATCCCGACCCGTCGATTCCGGCCAGAACGATCCCGGATACATCCCGAATTCATTCCCGACGCAGACGAGTCTGCGTGGTGATTGAGAGGCCGGGCTGGTTTTTGTGACTGCAGGCGCCATGGACTCCAGAGCAGGCAGAGCGATGGAGACCCCGGCGGCTTTGAGAAATGTGCGTCGTGGAAGTTGGTATGCCATGGTGCCAGCCTTGGTGGGATGGTGCGGGTGGGAGGATGGATCATATCAGCGGGCATGAGTTCGTACACACTAGACTCGCAGATTCGCTGTCGAAATCAAGACAAAGTTGCGTTGAGTTTGATGTGTCCGCCTCGAATACATCGGCAGGATTTCATCGAAAAGTTCGTTCGAGGAGGCAATCCAGAACAATCCGGAAGAATTCTGTGAACCTCGCAGGTGGCATTCACGTTTGACTGTTTGATAACAAAGTGATATCACATCGGTATCATCCGCGGTTCGTCAATTTGGGAAAGGGTGCTTGCAATGATTGTCGAGAAAGAAGTTCAGCCAACTTCCGGATGGGTGGCGCTGCCCATGGTTCCAGCTTTGGTCTTCGGCGGGATCGGGCTGCTGATCTACAACGCCAATGCATTTTCATTCAGCTTGCCACTGATGTTCTTCGCGCTGCTGATGATTATCTGTGGCGTTATTTCGATCTTCGGGTTTTTGGCGATTGCTCCCAATGATTCGCGGGTCCTTCTGTTGTTTGGCGACTATCGAGGTTCCGTCAAAACTTCCGGCTTTTATTGGGTGAATCCTTTCATGGCCAAGAAGAAGCTGTCGCTCAGGGTTCGTAATTTCGAAACCGGTTCCACAACGATCCCCGCCAAGAAAAATGAAGCGGGGATTGTGATCGAGAAGGAATCGCACTCCAGCGGTCGTCCTTCGAAAGTCAACGATCGTGACGGCAACCCGATCGACATTTCGGCGGTCGTCGTCTGGAAAGTCGTCGACACAGCCGAAGCATTGTTCGAAGTTGACGATTATGAGCATTTTGTGCAGACGCAAAGCGAATCGGCTCTGCGAGTTCTCGCAAGCCGGCATCCTTACGACAGTGAAGATCATGAGATCTCATTGCGTGGTAACACATTGGAGGTGTGCGATCAGCTCCAGCAAGACATTCAGGAACGTCTGGAAAAGGCGGGGGTCTCTGTAATCGAAGCCCGAATCAGTCACCTGGCCTATTCTCCTGAAATCGCAGCTGCGATGTTGCAGCGTCAGCAGGCCCAAGCGGTCGTCGCTGCCCGAACAAAAATTGTGGAAGGAGCTGTCGGCATGGTGCAGATGGCATTGGAACACCTGCAACGCGACGAAATCGTGGAACTCGATTCGGAACGCCGGGCAGCGATGGTGTCAAATTTGCTCGTCGTCCTGTGCAGCGACCGACACACACAACCGGTGGTCAACGCCGGATCGATTTATCACTAGACCTTTCTGCGGTTTCTCAGGAGTCTCGCAGAAGTTGTTTCGTGAGGAGGTTTCGTGATCTCCAGTGAGACAACAGAAACGCAGGCGACTGAAGCCCGAAAGCATTGAATTGGCAGGAGCATTAAGCTTCTGCAAAAACGAGACATGGGTTGAATGACCCCTCAATCCAGAAATGATTCGGTTTGATCGCCTTTGAACGCAAAGAATTGCGTTTGAGGTGATCCCGGATCGAAAGAGTCAAGAGTATGGCACGTGAGTCTTTTTTGCTGAGAACCGACCCGAAAATCCTCGACGCTTTGCGTCGCTGGGCAGATGAAGATCTACGAAGCGCGAACGGTCAGCTGGAATTCATCTTACGCGAAGCACTCAAAAAGGCGGGGCGACTGCCGGAGCGGGAAACTCCTCCTTCTAAAGATGAAAAGTAAGCCGACTGCTGGTCAGCTGTGACTCGGTCGTTGTTTCGGTGCTGCCCATTCCTTCGGATGTCTTTCTTTTTAAGAGTTCTTATTCGTTCATCCGAAAAATGAACGAATTCGATCCCGGGCGCATTCTGCATGTTAGGTTTCGGATGGATTGCATCTTGCGAAAGCCATTCAGAAGTCTGCGGATTGAGTCTCCTTGAGCAATCAAGAGTTCATCAGCGAGCTTCGGAATACGTTCGGCGTTTGTCTCGGGGACATCGGGAGGCCTTCGGGATTTGCTCTTTGCGTGCGAAATCACCGTGGGAAATGCTTGTAGCGAGTCGGGGTAGAAATTGTTTAAGCGAGTCATGAAGCGACGGTCTGCACTTTTTGCGTGCATCGTCGCGAGCCTTCTACACGTCAGCTTTTGCCATCTCTCCAAAGCAGATGATCGCTCGATGCAGATCAAACGGGCCCAGATGAAAAGAGACTTCGAAAAGCGAAGTCGCGAAATGAAAGCGGATTTCGAACGGCGCTCGAAAGAAATGGAAAGGGATTTCGAGCGGCGCAAAACAGAACGAGAAACCGCCTCGACATCTTCACCTGGGAAATCGACAAGTTCGAGCCCAGCGAAAACAAGCTCATCTTCGACTCCAAAAGTTCCGTTCGATGCTGCGAAGGCACCCTCGCCGGAACGATGCCTCGCGTATTTCTTGGTCTCCGCCAGAAAAGCGACATCAGTTCATGACTTCCTGAAATACCTGCCAGATGCGAAACAGCAATCACTGAAAAAGCAACAGGATCGATATGACCCAGCTGACGTCCCCCGGTCAAAAGAGTTTTTCCTGAAGAGCAATCCGGATATGGACAAGGAGTCTCTGGAGTTCCTCACAAATCCACCGTTTGTCAACTCGCTGAACTACCACAAGCATCTGGCAGGCCGAGTGACGAAAATCACGAGCGTGGAAGTCGACGGAGACCACGCCAAGATTCGTGTCGACGTCACTTCCGATGTAGTCGTGAACGGGATCGCTTACACACGCGGGGCTGCCACGATCGGCATGGTGGGCGAGGGTTCACTCTGGCGATTCGATACCTACAGCGAAGACATCATGGTCTCGCGGTAGCTGATCTTCGATTCCGCATTCATGCTCTCGACGACCGTCCGAAATCGCGGGACGGTCAGGTTTCTGCGCAAGTTCTGTTCGATGAAAACCAGTTCAACGACGAACTTGGTGGAACTTGTCTTGTCTTAAACTCGTCAAACAGGACACAATAGTCTGATTCTCGTTGAAGGATCTTCGGCGAGTCAAAGTCTCGAATCCGATTGGCGAGGTGGGCGATGCAGCGATCGATTTGTCTGATGGTCTTGGTGGGGTTGGGTGTTGTTGCCGGCCTAAATGTTGACTCAAGAGGCTCTGCGTTCGGTGAAGAGAGTACTCGCGAGCAAAAGAGAGTGACCGAGGCAACGCGCCTCGCGAAGAGGGCAGAGTCTCGGCCAAGTCGAGAAGTACATCAACTCCTCGTTTCGCACGAGAAGAACTTCTTTGCACCCGGCAAGAAGCTTCGTATTGAGAAGTCTTCAGCTCGCTTTTCACTTAAGCCGAATCAGGTTTACATCGTGGCTGCGAACGAATCAGAAAGTGCCAGGGGCGAAGCGGCGTCACCGGCTGCTTCTTCGCCGTCGATCCTGCTTTGCTATCCGGTTGCCTCCCCAGATGGGTTTTCCAAAGAGACTGTGCTGCTGTCGTCGGGAGATCGGTTCCGTTTTGTGACTCCTTCACATTTGGAGAAGGGCACAGCGTTGATGGCGTCTCTGATTGACTTCACTTCAGACGTACAGAACCTCAGCGATGCTATTCTCACGATTCATTCCCAATCGATCGGAGCCGAGGATCAAGTCTCGAAGAAGTCAGGTTTCCTGACTCGAGCCGATCAGATTTGGAACCTCAATTTCGCACATCAAACTGAAGAGGTCGATCGTCATGGAGTTGTTGGCGATGCGGCAGATCACTGGAACTTCATCGAGTATGGACAAACTTCGCTCGCTGGACTCTCGACCGCTGATGGTGCGGCGACTGATGTTGAAGTGAGAGTTTCAGAGAATGACGGCGAATGGGGCATCGCGGGCGAAAATGGTCCGTATCATGCGTATATCTACCACAACTGCAGATGCGTGGATCTCTCGCTGGAAATGCGATATCTGCCCGAAGGGACGTATGCGGTTTATGTCTTTGCGCACGGCGATGCACCCGACCAGAACGCAGCGATTGAAGTTGAATGCGCCGGCGTGATGCTGTCCGGAAAGTCGACTCGGAATGACGGAACCTGGGATTTTCGTGGACAACCTTTCTCGGACGGAAATCAATACGTTCGGTACGTAATCGACCTCCCTGCGGGTGAACTGCTCAAGGTTACCAGTCGCCGCGATGGAAGTCCGTACTCGATGTTCAATGCCATTCAGCTCGAGAGAATCGGTGAGATTCCTGGGACGCGGAATTAACATTCACTCTGAGCGCCATTGATTGATTTTCAGCCACCTTTCGAACTCCGCATGGACAGTTCCGTGCGGAGTTCGCTTCTTTAATGCGGGCCGTTTCGTGAATTCCGGTCTCTTTTTTGGAATTCCGCGACACTCTCAAGCGTCGAGTTCGTAATTCTCTGTAGGTACGGAAGAAGTCACTTCAAACTTCCGTCACACCGCCCGCAAAGATTGCATGGACGGCCATTTGAAGAACCAGACGCCCAGCCTCGCTCAGTCTCATGAAAACGATCTCGTTGCGCGCGTGCGTTCCGGTGATCAGAGTGCCTGGGAGTCACTCTACGATCGACATTCGGTCAGGGTTTGGAAGTATGTCGCCCGACTGCTTGGTGAACCCGGAGAAACGGTCGCTGAGGTCGTTCAGGAAGTCTTTCTGGCGGCGATCAAAGGGATCGATCACTACGACAATCAGATCGGCACCGTCTGGCAATGGTTGACGGGAATCGCCCATCGGCAGGTTGCGGACCACTTTCGCAGGAAAGCACGACACCGCCGGGAGAAAGAACCTGCGGTCGTCCGACATGTCTCGATGATCGCCCAAGCAGATGAGTTGTCTGAAAACCCGGTCGCAGCTCTTCAACAGAGTGAAGTTGCCGAGCGAGTCCGGATGGTGCTGGGTGAAATATCCAGCGAATACGCAGCACTGCTGATGGCACGTTACATGGATCGACGCAGTGTTCAGGAGCTTCAGGAATTGTTCAGCGGATCTTCGAATTCCATCCGTTCAAAGTTGAGACGTGCTCGAGCGGAATTCCAGCAGGCATATCTTCGAGTCGAGGAAAGAGGAGGGCAATCAAATGACTGACTCGTCACTCCCGAATCATCGAGATGAAAACGATTCGTCTTCCTCAGATGAAGACCGACAATTTGAAGAGCTGCTGGGAAGTCTTGAAATCTCGACCGCTGATGTCGATCTCCAACGCCTCAGCGAAATACGGCAAATCGCCAGCCAGTCTTTCAAAGATATTCACTCGGGCGACGTTCCGAGTGAACGGTCTGTGCGAACTGCTTCCCTTTCGATTCACGAATCGGTGCCCCAGCCAAAGTGGACAAGCTCCATGAGAACCCTTCTTCTCGCAGCGACGACAGCGATGGCAATTGTCATCGGTTGGTTTGCAACGACTTCCAGCACTCAGGCGTCGCTTCTCACGGTGGGAGAAGTTATTGAAGAACTCGATCAGGCAGAGTCGCTGGAGCTGACTGTCCGAAAAGGTAACGACATCGCCAAAGTTCTCATTTCGGAGTCGAGTCGCGTTCGTTGGCAGGACTCGCCGCTTCAATATCGGATTGCACGTGGATCAAGGCTCTGGCAAGTCAAAGCTTCCGACGAAGAACCAGTCGTCACCAACGTGTCTCGGAATCCGTGGCAGCGAGACGATGGCAGAGTCGATGTTCTTTCGCTTCTGGGAGTGCCACTTTCCGATCGCGTACGAGAACTGAAAGCGCAACCGGAAGGCTTCGATTCGTACGCTGGGACGGAGTGTCGTGTCTTTCGTACGTTGATCAAGGATCAGGGAGAATCGCTGCGATTGCAGATCTATGTCGATACAGAATCGAATGCCCTCAAGGGACTCGTGCTCCGGGAATGGGGAAGTCCGTCGACGAGATTGCCAATCGGGGAACTGACACTTTTGCATCGCAATGTGCCGGTTGATGAAGACCGGTTTCGCGTGCCGGTGCATCTCAAGGAAGAAGATCGGATTGGGACGCTGACCGATTTTCAGGGGCTCGTCTCAATCCGTCCATTAGGCAATCAGCGTTGGACACCGATCGTCAACGACATCACTTTGCGGGTCGGGGACTGGTGCCGAACTGAAGTTCGAGGAGCCAACGCAGTCACTCTCGAAATGACTTCCGGAAACAAACTCATTCTCGGACCGGGTACGCTCATCGAGTTAGTTTCAGAATCCCAGGTTCGTGTGGTTTCCGGATGGCTACAAGTCTCTCATCTCGACTCGAACAGCCCCGAAATTGCGGTCATTGGCCCGGATCGCGAGAAGACCACCGTCAATGAGGTTGGAAAACATCTGTTCCGAGTTGATCGAACGAACTCGCTCGTCGAGGTCACTTCCACACCGAATTGGTTGGCTGGTTACGAAGGAACGGAAGCAGCGGATTCGGTTGGAGAACTGATTGTCGAGGTTGATGGACGGTCGACACCACTGACCATCGGGGAACATCACGTATCGGTCGAAATTCGAGATCAAATCGCTCGAACGACGATTGAAGAGACCTTCGTGAATCACACCGACTCCCGCCTTGAAGGGAAGTTCCGTTTCCCGCTGCCGCAAGATGCTTCGATCAGCGGGTTCGGCATGTGGATTCATGGAGAACTGATTGAAGCGGACATCGTTGAAAAACAGCGAGCCAGAGAGATCTACGAAACCATTCTCCGAGAGAAACGTGATCCGGGGCTTCTGGAGTGGACCGGTGGGAACGTCTTTCAGGCTCGGGTTTTTCCGATCGAACCGCATTCGGAAAAACGCATCAAAATCACTTACACCCAAGTCTTGCCGCTTCAGGGAGATCGTTTTCGTTACAGCTACGGATTACGAAGTGAACTTCTGCAAAAGAACCCGGTTCGCGACTTGAGTATCCGTTGCCTGATTCACTCTCGAGTTCCTCTTAGTGCTGTCGATTGTCCGACGCATCCGTGTCGCACGACGCTCACAGAACACTCCGCAGAACTGGAATTCAGCAGTCAGGAATACCGTCCTCAGTCAGATTTTGAGGTCGTGTGCGATGTCAGTCAGCGCGAGAACGACGTCATCATGATTCCACATCGTCGCGGGGAAGATGGATACTTTCTACTACAGCTCATGCCTCCAGACATTGGCGGTGAATGGACCCGTTCTGTTGTTGGAAACTCCGAACCGATTGAGATCATTCTGCTCTGTGACACATCCGGTTCGATCGACGAGGTGATGAGAACGCGGCAATTGGATTTCGTCCGCACGTTGCTTGGAGCTCTCGGAGAAGAAGATCGAGTGCAGGTCGCCACGACAGACGTTACGACCGATTGGATCACCGAAGGGTTTCAGACTCCAGATGATCAACTGATGGACGTCCTTGAAGAGCAGCTTGAAGAGAGAGTCTCTTTAGGATGGACAGATCTCGAACGGGCAATGGATTCTGTGCTGCAACGAGCATCTGCCAAGTCGCAGGTCATCTATCTCGGCGACGGAATCGTGGCAACACATCAGAGCGATCCGGCCGAGTTTGCGCAGCGTGCGAATCGACTCGTTGAGAAACACTTCCCTCAAGATCGTTCGCGAAACCAACCGGGCGACCTGCCAGCATTTCACGCGGTCAGTCTGGGCTCAACGTATGAGTCGACAGTTCTTTCGGGGCTGAGTCGAATCGGCTCCGGGTCGATGCGTCAGATTTCGGGCGAGGTGACAGCGAGACGTGCGGCTTTGGATCTACTGCAGGAACTGACTTCACCAGGACTGAAAAACGTTGAGGTCGATTTTCAAGGTGTGCGAGTCGCAGGTGTTTATCCTGAGTCGCTCCCCAATGTTCCACTGGGAACTCAGCAAACGATTGTTGGTCGATTTCTTCCAACTCAAGAAATGCAACTCGGTCAGGTGATCGTCACGGGAACGCAAGATGGCCAACCTGTTCGTTATGTAGCTCGCATTCAAATCGACCCCAGCGAAGACGGAAACTCATTCATTCCCCGATTGTGGGCTCGGGCTCACCTCGATCATCTCCTGCAACAGGGAACAACTCAACAGATTCAGGACGAAGTGATCGCACTGTCGGAAGAGTTTCACATCATCACGCCGTACACGTCCTTGCTTGTCCTCGAAACGGACGAAGATCGCGAACGCTTCGGAGTGAAAAAGCGATTCGGGATGCGCGATGGCGAACGCTTTTTTGCTGACGGAAAGACTGCCGCAAATGAGGAGTTGAAGCAAAAGCAGATGCAGACCGCCGGCAGCTGGCGGCTGGGATTAATGCGGCAGTTTCAGCAGTCCTTAAGCCAATACGGGCGAGGCAATGAAAACTTCGATGTCTTTTCGCAGAACGCGCTCGAAGGAGCTTCGTTCGATGAATACCTCGGAACAAGAGTCCGCTCAGGTCGATTGCTTGGGCTCCCTGAGAATCAGACTTACTGGGGAGCGACGAGATCGTATGAGAACTCCCGACGTTCAGACTTGATGTTCGGAATGCGTTTCTCCAGGCAAGAGACCTGGGATTTTCAGAACGTGGAGCTGTTCGAATCGAAATTGGGACAGGAACACTTTGGACGGACGAGTGAACGATATGAAGACCGTAGCGGATTTTATGATTTCAAGCCGAGTAGAGGTCGAGAGGACTTCATTCTACGAGACCACACTCAATGGTTCGACAATCTCAATGGACGATCACTCGACAAGGGCATCCCTCTTGATTCATCAAGAGGAGTCCAGCTTCCAGCACTGCGACAACAGGGGCTCTACGCTGGAACGAGATTTCAGTTTGTCGATGATTACGACGGATATGCTGGAAGAGGTGGATCAGGCGTACGATCTGAGAGTCTCGCCCAAATCAGCCTGTTTGTGCGTCCTCAAATATTGTCACGAGGGTGGTCCGAATCGCTTCTCGGAGAGAGTTTGTATTTCGACAATGGATTCCGTCGACCGCAGCAATCTCAACTGCCGTGGATCCGTCTCTTCCCACAGCTTGACATTGCCAAGAGTGAAACTGCTCCGGCTGAAGAAAGTCGAACATGGTCTGACGAAGCCATTGAACTTACGGACAGCCTGCTCAGAATTGACGCGCTCCAGGCGTTGAACGGCGGCATCCAAGTCAAACAGAGCGCTCGAACTTGGGATGACCGCTTTGATCGCCTCGTTCCAAAGAGTGAATCCACCGTCGTCTGGTCTCCCGATGCCTGGGCTTCTCTGAAGAGCGGAGTCAATCAGGAAGCAGTGGTCAACTGGAAAAGTGGAACGACACTCGGAGTCTTCTCGCATGCTCTGCATCTCGGGCAGAAACTCGAAATCCCTGACGAGTTCGAGGAAGGAATTCCACTTCCGCTTCAGGACTATTCACTGACGAGACTCTCGCGGGAGTACCGTGACTGGACGGCCGAAGTCACGTCGGAGTCGGAAGAGTTCAAGACTCTTCAGCTGACTCATCCGACTGAACTGCTGATTCTGAAATATGAAATCGACCCGCAAAAGAAGGTTCTTCTGAACTGGGAACGGATTCGCGACGGCGTCGTGGAGTTAAGAGTCGAATTCCGAAACTTCGTGTTGATTGCCGATCGCTGGTGGGCAACGGAAGTGGAATCTTCCGTCCCATCTCAGCCGGAGCATCCCCTCGCAGTGACGAGCTACGAAATCTCTGGACTTGAGCGGTTCGATTTCGAATCGCAACTCGAAGAAGTGATGCAAGGCCGAAAAAATGTTCTGGAGCTGTCGCTACCGCTTCCCAAAGTTTCCGCCGCGCGGACTGCCATTCAAGAGGGGAAAGGCACAGCTGAAGATCAATTCGTCATGTTGTGTCATTACGGAACGACGCAACGCTGGGCTCAAGTCTTCGAACATCTCCGGTCCCTCGAACAACTCGCTGTTGATCAGAATGGAAGCAGATGGCTCCGAATTTCAATCGAAAAGAGTTCCGGTCGACGGGAAGACGCTCGGCAAACGCTTGTTGAGATCCTGAAGCAATTGGGTGAGACAGCAAGCACGGAACAGGGAATACGACCGGTCGGCGAACTTGATCGAGTCAGACATGCTCTCGCCGAGGTCTATCCAATCATCGGCTGGCCTCCGTATCGCCCGGTCGTCGAAAACGTTCGTCCAAATTTCGCCCATCAACCGGACTCTCATTATGCGATGCTCGATTGGTATGAGCGGTGGCAGGCAGTGCTCAATCGGACGGATCAGGGCGGAGAAGAACTGGCTCTGTCTCGGAAATTGACAGAAGAGTATCCGGAAAACGTCGATCTACAGATCGCACACTCACAACTATTGGTACGAAGCGGTCAACAAAGCGAAGCGGAGCAGTTTCTCACGGAACGAATCGAACTTGGAGACCATTGGCAGGAATGGGAACTCATTCGTCTTCGTGAAACGTATGCAGACCTGTTGTCGAATACGGGGAAGAAAACGGAGCTGCTGGCGTTTCTCGAGCAATGGATGAACGTGGAATCGACTCCAACGAGTGTCTATGCACGTTATCTCGCAGCGAAAATCTCGCTCGAACAGATTGAGGACGCGGAGAATCTCGTCCGAGACTGGCTCGCCATTGCTCGTCAGGAAGGCGAACTGTCGCTACTTGATCGGAGAAAAGTCGACGCTGCAATCCAATTCGCATTCGGCGGAGGGCACGGCCTCAATCGGGCGAATGGAATGGACAACAAGTGGTTGCCGGAACTCTTGCGAACTGCCACGTACTGCCTCGATCATGCTGACCGGCAACCGATTGTTCATGCAATTGCAACAGCCGGATCATTTTCGGAGACCGATGAAGGAGACCGTTTCCGATGGGAAGTCCTTCAGCGAATGCTCGCGGACGACGGGCTTGCGCTTGATCAGTGGTTACAGTTTCAGACATATCTCGAGCGCTGGCGACTTCTTGTTATTGACGGTGATGACAGAATCGAAATCCGGCAGATCACCGACGAAGAATGGCAGACGATCAGAAATCACAGCTACAAACGCTGGAACTCCGAATCTCGACAGTCGGATCGCTATCGACTCGGTGAGGCGTTGCAGAAGTTGCTGGACGGACATTTCCCGAATGAATCCGTGGAATTTTTCCGAGAACGGATTTCCTCCGGACCAGCGGACTACCGAAACCAAATACGAAATCAATTCTTCGATTCGCTTCTGACGAAAGCGTGGACACAGGATATTGAGGACGAAGCTTTCGCAGTCTGGAAAGATCTCGCTGCGAACGATGCGGCGCTGCCAGCCAAGATTCAAACTCAAGTTCCAGCATTGAAGCGTTGCGTCGATGCCATGATCCAGAACCGGATTCTGAAGGAACAATCCCAAAATCAGGATCGCGGTGACCTTCAGGAACTGACACGCAGTGAACTTGCTGAACAACAGCAGCAAGCTGTCGAAAATTCATACAGAGGACTCGCTTTAAGCTTGAGTCGACTCGGCGAGAAGCTTCAATCGGAAAACTCGGTGCTTTATGAATGGGTCGAACTGGAACAGATTCGCCTGAACGGTTTCCTCGGCGAAAAGCTCGACGCATCGCTCACCAAGTGCTGGGAATTCATTAATGACCGCGAATACCTCGACTCTTTAGCGACGGACTTCGATGAGTCGACGGAGACGAATGAAGAGGTGTGGAATCGATGGAACGACCTCCTGCTGCGAGAGCGCGCGTTGCATACGGTGATTTCACTGTCGCTTCACAAGTCGACGACCGATGCGCAGGTTCAGACACTTCTGTCGTTCGTCAATCGTCAAATTGATCAGGCAATCGAAGAGCAGGATCAGCGAGATGAAGATTCCGATGAACAGGAACCAGCCGCTGACCTAACCACACCGTGGAAGCAACTGAAGTTCCAACTGCTGATTGTTTTCGATCGTCCTCAAGAATTAGTCACTGAACTCAAGCAATGGTCAGCCAGCATTCCCGGGAACGATTGGGATCGTCATCTGGCTCTATTGCATGCAGAGCAGGGAGAGATTGATGCTGCGATTCAACGCTATGAATCAATTCAGGCAAGCGGTGAACTGACGGCAAGTGAACTGCGATTGCTGAGTGATTGGTACTTACTTGCCGATGAAAAAGAACTCTCCCGCAAGACGCGTTTCGATTCGTATTGGGCGATGTCCGAGAACGAATTGTTGCGTGAACTGAACAATGCAACTCGTCAGCTTCAGAGTGGACAGTCGACCACTTCGATCGACGATGACACATTGTTGTGTATTCAGGCTTTGACGGAGAAGTCGGGATCGGCAGGCTCTTACTACGGTCATCTATCACAGCTTTACGCGTTCACCCGTGACTTCCGCATCCTCAAGTTCGTTCCCGATTCAATTCTTGGGACGACACAACACCGGGTCTATCAGGGGTTGCAGAGTTTCCGAAACATCATGTTGAACCAACTCCAGGAAGAAGCTGCTGCAGATGAAATGATCGCGCACTTACAGAAGTTGCAGCAACAAATTCAAAGCGGTGTCGTTCCTCGAGGTGCTGACAGCAACCAGAGATCGTTGAGCCTGGACTTGAGAGCACTGGACCTGATGGAAGCGATGATCGAAGGGAAAGCAGCGACCGTTCCGAATCAACCGGGGTCGCACGCAAGGTCTGCCGCAGCGGCGCTACAAAGAGCGTTTCAACATGACTGGGAAAAGGGCGAACGCTTGCAGTACGCGAATTTCCTCTCGCAATTTGAAACTCTCGAAAATCGCGCGATCAATGCTGACCTTCGTCACGTTCACGAAACGCGTGAATCACAACTTCTCAGCCTTTATGAAGACTCCGCGATCGGCACTCACGAACGTGCGGAGATTGCCAGAATCTATGCGACTTTCCGTTTTCAGCAATCGAGCGACAAAGACGGTGCTCTGCGGTTCTTCGAGAACGCACTCGATGAACTGGCAATCAGCCACGGAGGGTTCATTCCATTTCAGTCGAATGGGCTCGTCCGATCTTATGCACAACTCCTGGAAGAGGTTGGGCAGTTCTACGCAGCGGAGCAGTTCGTCCTCAAGCAGCGGAACGCACTCGACAGCCAGACTCAACAATGGGTCTACGAAGAATATCTGACAGAACTCTACGACCACGCACTTCGCCAAAACGCTCGCGTGAGCCTCGGAGAAGGTGAAGAGTTATCGCATGCAGTACTCGATAGACTTGGGAACCTCGTTGCTCGGGCAGGTGATCGCGAACAGCGAGAAATCTTGCTCAAAATCTCAAACACCTTCGTTTATCTCTGCCATCGTTCCAGAACATTCAACGAGGACGTGGTTACAAGATTCGAAAACTGGGCCAATCACGAACTCCCGAAACTCCTTGGTCCATTCGAATCGAATGATTCAGGCGTCATCAATAAGGTCGCCGAAGACCTTTCAAACTCGGTCCATCCAGCTGTAGCACTTGAGTTTCTTCTTGACCGATTCGACGAGTTTCCCGAGTCGCTCATCTTCTACAGGCAAGACCCGTGGAATGTGTTCGGGGCAAAACTTGCGAGTTTGCGTGAAGAGACAAGCCGCAAATCGGGAGAGGGCGAACGTAAACGAATTACACTTCTTGAACAGCGTCTTCTTAAAATTGCCCTCGATCAACTGCGAACAGAATTAATTCAGCAGCGATCTCCGTATCAATTCATTTTTCACCGATACTATGCACATTACTGGTCAGAAAAATCCGATGACTTTGCTCGCATGGCGCAGCAAGTGTTGCGAGAACGAAGCGAGTCTCCGCGGACAATTCTCTATATCTCAGTGTATTTGTTTGAAGGCCTCAATCAACGCGATGCAGCAGCTTTAACTCTTAGCGCCGCTGCTGAGCGAGGATTACTTGATCAAGCCGGATTTCGAAAACTGGTTGACAACCTTCACGCTGTCGACCAGTACCGCGAATCGATTCCGTTCTTGAAAGAACTTCGAAAGGAGTTTCCGGACGACGTCAGCCTGTGGGTGCAGCAGATTCGCGCACATGCTCGCATTGGCGAATGGCTGGAGACAGAGACTCTGCTCACTGAAGCTCAGGAACACTTTCATCGTCAGGGGCGATGGATCGAGCAGAACATGATTGCACTCGCGAACGTTTTCACCGAAGTCGGCAGTCACAAACTTGCTGCTCAGTTCTATGAGGCAGCGATCGCGCTCCATCAGCGTTCACAGCCCGATCGAGGGATCGGGAATGGAGTTCTTTCGGAGTATTATCGAGATTTGTCGAAGGTCTATCTTCGACGTGATGAACCGTTGAAAGCACTCGATGCAGCCAGCGGAGCAGTGGTCAGTTGGGGGCGCAATCAGAACAATCGTGACGCTGCCATCGAAAATCTTCGTACGACCATCGCGGAACTCTCCGATCTCGATGTTGTTGTTGAAGAACTTGATCGACGGGCTGATGATTCAGGAGCAGACAGTCCTTTGATTCGTAAGGAAATTGGAAGAGTCTGGCTTCAGCGAAAGCAGTATTCGAAGGCCGTTCGGCAACTGAAACTCGCGGAAGAATTGTCATCAGAGGACGATGAAATTCAAACACTGCTTGTCGAAGCGTTCGATGCGACTGGCGATCGCGAAGCTGCGATACAACAACGTCTCGTTCGTATCGAGCGAAATCGTCATGACTTGGAAGCCTATATTGACCTCGTTCACTATCCAGGAGTTAATTCACTGCTTGCTGAACGGGCAGCGACATCCATCGTCGAATCGGATCCGAACGGCTCAGCGACTCATCAGCGTTTGGCCGAGTATCGAGTGAAACTACAACGCTGGGCAGAAGCGATTCGGCATTGGGAACGCGTTATTGAACTTAGCCGAAACGATCCGGCAGGCTTGATTGGACTCGCCAATACACAGATCGCTTCGGGTGCACTCGACGAAGCTCAGGAAACACTTCGCCTGTTAGAGTCGACTGATTGGGCGGACCATTTCGAAAACGTTGATGACGAAATCAAAACCATCCGTGCAAAGTTGGACGGTCAGCGAATTCAGAACCTACGTTAGAAGAATTGGTTCACTCAGTCGTTGGCGATGAATGTTGGCCATCGGAGTCTGCCCAGAGCCAGACGAGAATTTGCGGAAGAAGCGACATTCCATGCTTCTTCGAATGCATTCCCTGACCAGCAACGAACCAGTAGTCGTAGCCTCCGTAATTCAGCGCAGAAGCCATCCGCTGATTGTTTTCGAACCAGTTTCCAAGCTGGTTATCGAGATCGTTTTCGCCATCCTGCAGAAAGACTTTGATCTGCTTGCGCGGGTCCGTCTTCCGAATAAGAGCAGGGTAGTCATGGGCTGTCTTCCACGGGCCAAATTCGTTTCCGTTAAGCACATGTTGGTCGCCATACTCGGGGTAGTCCGAGGTCCTTCGGAAATCGCAATAGCTTCCAACAAAGCTAACAACGCGGCGAAAGAGATCGTTGCGGTGCCAGGCGGCAGTGAAGGCACAACTGGCCCCCGAGGAACTTCCACAAATGGCGTAATCCCAGGGGTCGTCAGAAATGGTGTACTTCTCTCGAACGACGGGAAGAATTTCTTCATCAAGGAAAGTTGCAAAACGAGGAGTGCAGGTATCGTATTCATTGCTTCGATTACTCCCGCCACTGGGCATGGTGCCAGGATTGACAAAGACAGCGATCATCACGGGGATTTTGCGAAGGTGAATGAGATTGTCGAGCACGGTGCAGGCGTTGCCTTCCCCACGGATAAACCCCCCTCCGTCATTGAAGACGATGAGCTTGGCAGGTTTGTCAGGATTGGCTTCATACTGAGCGGGAACATAAATCCACCAGTCGCGTTTCACTCCAGGAAACTGAGTTTTTCCCGTGTGCGTCGGCATCTGTGTGAGCGTGCCTTGGGGTGTTCCTGGCTGTTCGAGACTCTCTGGAAGCCACTCGTAGCTTTCGAATCCGAAGCGTCCTTCTCGTCCCCCACCAATTCGTTTTCCGTTGACATCAAAGCGAAAGTGGACCGAAGAAAAATTCGGGAACTCTTCTGCCCAGACCCACAATCCGGTATCGGGAAGTCGACGCATTTGCCATCGACGATTCTTTTCAGCGACGATGGAGACATCATCAGTTACGGGAGCTTCGAGAGCCCATAACGCGATACCTCCGCCGTTTTCGGTCCTCTGAATGAGCACACGATGCGTTCCCTTCGAGAGATCTTGTCCCTTGTAACGATTGCGAACATAGTCTGCGATCTGCTTGGCGGTCTCCGCATCGAGGTCGCCGTGATGCAGGACTTGGTGAATCTCGGCAATCGAAGTCACAGCTGCATGACTGGATCGAGGGGCAGCTGCGAAGCAGGTCATCGCAACGAGTAGAATCAATGTCGATGATTTCATGGACAGTCTCTGGAAGTTGTTGAGCATTATGATTCGCTAACCGGCTGGAGGACCGAAGACGTTTTCGATCTGCGGATCCTGTAGATCTAACCGGTACATGATTTGATTGTAGTTATATCTCGGCGTAGCTGGCGCCGATGTAAACATGTTGGTGTACGTGCCTTCGAAGTAAATCACGCGACCAGAATCTTCACTTAAGAATGGGTGCTGGCAGCTGTTGTAGAAAGACTGGCGGTGATGCGTCAGGATTTTGATTGCATGCTTGTACGGACCTTCCGGACGAAGGGCTTCTGAGTACCAGATTTCTCCGAGGTGGGACGGAGCATTTGGCCGAGTGCTAAACTCACTGGCGATCATCACCCATTGTCCACGAAACTCATTCCAGTACACGGACCCGGTATGAAGACGAATTCGTCGACCGGGCTTGTAGGCGTCCTCAGGTAGATACCATGCTTCGTTCGCGGTGATTTGTCCGTTCTCAAGCCATTCGGATTCCATTTGCGAATTCACTGGCGGGCTGTTTTGCCATTGCCAGTCCAGTTTGCCTTTTTGATTCCGTCGTGGCTGGGGCTTTTCCGAATCAGAGGACGTGTCGATACATGACCAGGATTCATATGCGTTCGGATTCATGACCGATTCATAACTGGCCGGGACACGGGTGACGGGGATTGGAATTCCGGAGTAAAGCCATTCCTTTCCGTCTGTGTTCACTTGAACTGGATGATTTTTGAGAAGCTGCCATCGCTGATTTTTGCTGAGAGACGTTGTTCTTCGAAAAACCTGTTCCTCAGAATCAAAGGTCAGCATTCCATGTGCGATTTCATTAGCAAGGTCTCGCCGCTGTGAAAATGAAGCGACGAGTTTTTCAGTCTCTTTGTGATCTTTGACAACGCAGACTCCTTCGATCCAGACCACTCCTTCTGGGTCGTCGAATTTCACCATCGGTCGGACGAATCCCGATTCGTTTTCGAAGTACGTCAGTTCGATCCCTTGATCAGGGGACCAGCTCGCCTGTTCGGGAAGAGGAGATGTGGCTCCGGCGGTTCGAAACATTCCAAGCGGATACGATAACCGGGAAGTGTCTCCCCAGAACCAATAGAGTTGATTCTGAAACTTAGCGACCTGAACCGAATCTTGTCCGACGACACCAGACTTCGCCGGGGATGATGGAACTTCCGAAGTCTTTTCGAGAAGAATGGAATCGCGGAGTAGATCGGCGCCGGTGTTCCGATAGAGACGCTCGGCGATGTTGTCTCGCCTGAGGCGAATCGTTCGACTCGCGCCAGCTTTGATTTTTACGCGAACTCCTTTCGTGCCGAATCCATCGACTGGAACTCGATAGCCGTGCGTTTCGAGTTCAAAGAAAACCGTCTGCCCATCGTGACCCGGTTCGTAGTACGCAATACGTCCCTGGTTGTCGGAAACGTAGCGAACTCCGTGAGTCGTTGTGGCTGTGATCAGCGGAATCGGGCGATCTGTTTCAGCGTCTAAGAACTGAATTTCGCAGTACTGCGAAGAGGACGTGTTTGTCGTTTCTGGCGTTTCCGTGATTGCTTGAGCGGTCGCATATTTCGGGACAGTAAGCAGCACCAATAAAACGAACACAAGCACGAGTTGAACATCGTGAACGGGAGACCGATGGTTTCGATATCGCTTCGACAACAAACTCGCCATTATCAGAAACTCCGCGTTCGTGCAGATTGAATGGATCGGCGTAAAACCATGTTCGTGGATTTGCTGCAGTCAGTGAAACACCCTTCTTATGTTGAACGGTGCGCTGAGATTGCAGTTTGCGGTTCAGAACTGGTTCAAGCGGTTGGGTACGACCAGCTTCCACGGTACTCGCGGCGGAGCATCGAGTTCGCTTCCTCATCGTTGAGGATTTTCTCGTGCTCTCCATCCCAGTCGAGGCTGCGACCGGTCTTGTAAGAGATCATTCCCAGCAACGACAGGTTCGTGGCGAGGTGACCAACTTCTGCGTTAGCGACGGGAGTATTGCCGGTTTCAATACAGGAAAGGAAGTCTCGCCAGAGCGGCGGGACGTTGTGCCCATCTTTCTCGTTGTCGAATTGTGGAGGAGTGTGAATCGGTTGGTCGCCGTTTTTGGCTGGGTAGAAGGTCCAACCATCACGCCAGCCCATGTGAAAGACACCTTTGGTGCCATAGAAGAAACACCCGAAAGGATGTCGGTCCGCACCTCTGCCGCCGAAGCGATGATGTTCCCATGTGGCAGTGAAACTCTCGAACTCATACACAGCTGTCTGATGATCGGGAGCGTCAGTTGTTTGTTCCTCATCATTCAAAACTGCAGGACCAGCGATGGGACGCCCGCCGGTTGAGTAAATTCGCTTGGGAGCTTTCTCGTCTGTCCACCATAGAACTTGGTCGAGCCAGTGAACTCCCCAGTCTCCCAGAGTTCCGTTTGCGTAATCGAGGAAGTTACGAAATCCCCCCGGATGGATCTTTCTGTTGAACGGTCGAAGCGGCGCGGGACCGCAATACAAATCCCAGTCGAGATCACGCGGCGGGGTGCTGTTGGGAGTCGGCGATTCCTGTCCTCCTCCTCCGTGGACGAACATGCGGACCATGCCGATGTCTCCCACCTCGCCCGACTTCAGAAATTCCATGCCTGAAACATGGTGTGGTCCAATTCGGCGATGCAGTCCGACTTGAACGACTCGATCGGTTTGCTCCGCCACGTTGACGATCGCGCGACTTTCCTTGACAGTATGGCCGGTCGGTTTCTCGACGAAAACGTGAGCTCCATGTTCGAGGGCAGCAATTGTATTCAACGCATGCCAGTGATCGGGAGTGGCAATGATGACGATGTCGATCTCTTCCTGATCAAACATCTCGCGGTAGTCCTGATAGAGATTCGGTTCATCGGCGGTCATTGCTGAGATTTCATCCGCACAAACTTCGGCCTGCGCCAGATCAACATCGCAGAGGGCCACCACCTTTGATTGACCCGCTTGAATCGCTTCTTTGAGGATGTTCGTTCCCCACCACCCTGAACCGATTAAAGCCGTGCGGTAAGTTTTGGGCTTCGACATCCCGTGCAGATACGGGGCTCCGAATCCGACCGTCGCAGTGGTAGCAATCGACGACTTCAGAAAGTTTCGGCGGTTCATAGACATTATTGAGTGATCCAGAGTGGATGAGGGAAGCGACAAGTCAAATCACGACGCGATGGAAATTGTGCTGTACTTCGTTCCGCGCTCGACGGGAACGAATTGGACGAAGCTTTAATGGTTGAACACAAATTCTCGGCTCGTCAGAAGTGCCCAGAAAAGGTCTTCGATGATGGCTCGTTGTTCCTCAGCTGGAGCATCCTGGAAAATGACAACGAATGCCGAGCGTTCTTTGGGCTGAGGATAACGCGACAAACAGCAGAGATAGACGTTGTCAATCAACGTGTCGACCGACATTCCATTTTGAAGTTGAGCGTACAGCGACTGAACTCGACTTTCAGTCATCTGGAGTTTTTCGTTGATCGTCGATCCGTTCGACATGTGCAGAACCTGAACCATGCTGGGCTCATTGGACCGTTCACACTCACAAACAATGTTGCGTGTGTTGCGTCCAAAGGTCTTCAGGAAATAGGACTCAACGGCAGAATCATAGAGTTGAATGGCTCGCGTTCCGAGAGGGTAGAAGTCAGTTGCTTGCCGGTCTGCACCGGGAAAGCCAATGAAATCGAACTTGGTCGGCACGTCGACCGCCTGCACGATGGAATCGTGAATGACTTCTGCAATCAGCCGTCTGGGGAAGTAGCGGGAATAAAAACGGGTGTCAGCTTCGTTGCCTTCCACAGGGAGACTTGATCGCTGATACGTATTCGATTGCAGGATCTGCCGCATCAGTGACTTGAGATTGAACTGTTCATCGACGAGATACTGGGCTGCTGCGGCTAGAAGCTCTTCATTGCTGGCGGGGTTCGACGATCGCATGTCGTCCACCGATTCAACGAGTCCAACTCCGAAGTAGTTTGCCCAGACGCGATTCGTGATCGATTTTGCGAAGTACGGATTTTCAGGCGACGTCATCCACTCAGCGAGTGGAACTCGTCGATCTTCCGTTTTCTCGAACGGAATCGGTTCTCCATCGAGCGGGGTCGGCGGCTGAGGTTGACCGGTTCGCGGTTGAACGAGTTCTCCGCGGTCGCTGACGAAGACCGTGCGGAGTCCATCCCCATTTCGTGAGTCACCACCCCAACCTTTGGCTTTGACGCGTGAGAAGAGATTCGCCATCCCGTAGTACTGGTCGTTCGTCCATTTTTCGAGCGGGTGGTTATGGCATTTCGCACATCCGATACTCAGCCCCATAAATGCCTGACAGGCATTCTCGGTCATATCTTCCGGCGTCTGGTAGAGAGAATAAAAATTCGTCGCACCGTTCTGGAATGTGCTTCCGGTCGCAGTCAGGATTTCGGTGACGAGTTGATCCCAGGGAGTGTTGTTGGCGACGTGTGCATGAATCCATTCGTAGTAAGTCTTCACTGCTTGAGGGCGGAGCAAAGTTCCGTTCAGCATCAACACGTCTGACCATTTGTAGCTCCAGTAGTCCACAAATTCCGGACGTTCAAGCAGGTGTTCAATGACGTCGTCCCGTTTGGTTTCGCCTGTGTTGGCGAGAAATTTCTGGACCTCTTCGGTCGTGGGTGGAAGCCCGATGGTGTCGAGATAGACACGTCGAATGAACGTCATGTCATCGCATTGAGGTGATGGAGGCAGGTTGAGTCTCGCGAGCTGTTCATTCACATGTTTGTCAATGAAATTGCGTGCACTCAGATTGGCAAACGTGTCAGCTGGAAGTTTGTTGTCGTACGGCACGGTGATCCGTGCGACGGAAATTTTCGAAGAGAACCAGCCGACGATGGCACCTTCGCCGGGTCCGACAATTTCAACTCGTCCGGTTTGGTCGACAGTGCAGACTGCTTCGTTGGTCGAAGTCCACTTAACCCACTGGGTGACATCACGCTCGGTCCCGTTGTGATAGTGTGCTTCGCCTAAGAGTTGTTGTTGCTCACCGGGACGGAGTTGTACGCGAGACGGGATGACTTCGATCGTCTCGATCATCGGATCGTCTTGACTCGGCGCGGTCGCGCCGGATGCAATCCATTCAGAGAGAATTCTGTAGTCCCGCGAATCGGTGTCGATTCGCAGGCCCCCTTTGTGAGGCATCGCACCTGTTGGTTTGGCCAGCAATAAGCTTCGCCCTGGGTCCTGGAATTCGACTCGGCGGCCACGATCCTGCTTCGTAATGTTGAAGTGGTCGGTCTCTGCATCGTAGCCGTGCAGTGAAAGCCGAAAGCCTCCCTTGCCAGCGAGTGCTCCGTGGCAAGAACCCATGTTGCAGCCAGATTTCGTCAGAATAGGCAGAACGTCGTTTCGGAAGCTCCATCGAAAGTCTGACATCATTCCCGAAACTTCGACGGGAATGGAAGCAGAGTGTCCACCAGACTTCACTGTGACGGTTGTCTTGCCATCAGCGTGCGGAGTGAGCTTTCCTCTTCGCGAGACGGTCACGACCGATTCGTCAGCCACGGACCACTCAATCTCTTCGGAAATTTGCCGGCCGAGAGTTTCTCCGTTCTTTTCCTGGACGAGAAGCTGAGCGGAAGATTCAGGGCCGTCGAGCGAAACTTGCGAGGGAAGAATTGCCAGATTCTCTTCGGCGGACAAGTTCTTCGAAGCGAACAGGATCATCATCGCAGCGATGATCATCAGATTCGTTTTCGAAATTCGGTAAATCATAAGAGTAGCTCTTCAATCAGGCGGGACATCAACGACTGGTGATTTGGGATGACCAATCGGAATTGGTAGATGGATATCATAGGAGATTTTTTGAGGTAGTTGGAGTCAATCGAACGATCGATTGGAGTCTTGTCGTGAAGAGGGTGAAGAATCGCGGAAATCTTAACTTTTCAGAAAGATTCACACCGGACGGGCATCTCAATCTCTCCGTCGCAGAATTTCGCACGAGTAAACGCGTGATTCACTGAAAGAAACGCATTCAGGTGAGTGCAGAGAGGCTGCGAAAATGGTCTAATCTCACCCGTGTGAGGGGCACAACGTGGAACGCTGTGCGTGAGTTCGTGAAAGGGACAGGTTGATGAGCGAGACAAAATTTTTCGATCGTGAATTGAGTTGGCTGGAATTCAATCAACGGGTACTCAACGAAGCACTGAACGACGAAGTCCCCCTGTTCGAACGACTGAAGTTTCTCGCGATCACGAGTTCGAATCTTGATGAATTCTTCCGCGTTCGTGTCGGAGCGCTCACAACGCTGATTGAGTCAAAGTCGACGTCTGTGGCTCCGTCCGGACTCTCTCCACATCAGCAGCTAGCCGCGGTCCGCGAACGCGTCGACCAGATCATTCGCGATCAATACGATTGTTTTTTGAATGAGCTTGTTCCAGCTCTGCATGATGCAGGAGTGCAGGGCGTTAAGGATGAGTTGCTGAATTCCGAACAGGAAGATCATCTCCGTCAGATTTTCGATCGCGAAGTCCTGTCGGTTCTCACTCCCATGGCTGTCGGGCGAGGTAACCCGTTCCCACTGCTGGCCAATCAGATGATGGCGATGTGTGTCCGGCTCGCACCGATCGAGACGCCGGATGACAAGTTGGGTGAAGAACTCGGCATCGAGAGCGGCGGAAAGCAGGATCCTTCTGACGATTCGCAGGAACGTTACGCGGTGATTCCGTTTGGAAGAACGCTGTCAAGATTCTATTCACTGCCGGGTGAGGGCAACTCGAACCATGTTTACATGCTTTTGGAAGATGTCGTCTCGCGATTTATTGAAGACTTCTTCCCGGGGGAAACGATTGTCGAGTGTCAGCCGTTCCGTCTGACTCGCAACGCCGATGTTGAAGTGCAGGAACTGACGCCGCACGGACTCGCTGTGAATATGGCGGACGTGTTGCGAGCGCGCACGCGGGCAGATTGTATTCGTGTCGAGATCGATGCATCCGTGTCATCGGAGATGGTTGAGTTTCTCATTTCCGAAGTCGATATCGAACCGGATCAACTCGTGAAGCTTTCCGGTCCACTCGACTTGGGAGCATTCATGGAACTCGCCACTCGCAGCGGATTTGAACAGCATCAATACGAACCGTGGCCCCCGCTGAACTCTCCTGACATCCCTGCCGAAGAGACAATGTTTGACGTCATCTCCCAGCGGGACGTCATGCTCTTTCATCCGTATGAAAGCTTTGAACCGGTCGTGCGACTCATTGATGAAGCAGCTGCCGATCCCGATGTGATCGCGATTAAGCAGACCCTTTACCGAATCAGTCGCAACAGCCCGATCATTCGAGCACTTAAGCGAGCTGTCGACAACGGCAAACATGTCACGGTTCTACTTGAGTTGAAAGCCCGTTTCGACGAAGAGCGAAACCTCAATCAGGCCCGCGAACTGGAATCGATCGGTGCACAGGTGATTCACGGGGTGAAGGGGCTGAAGACTCACGCTAAGGTGTGCATCATCGTCCGTCGAGAGCCGGAAGGAATTCAGCGATACGTGCACTTCGGGACCGGAAACTACAACGAGTCGACCGCGAAGATTTACAGCGATGTCTCTTTGTTCACAACTGACGAAGACCTCGGTGTGGACGCGATCGCCTTCTTCAACGCGATCTCCGGATATTCTCAACCGCCGCATGTTTACCGCAAAATCGAAACAGCTCCATTGCTTCTGCGGAGTGCGATCAAAGAAATGATCGATGCCGAAGCGGAGCGGGCAGCGAACGGACAGAATGCCAGAATCAAGGTGAAGCTGAATGCGCTCACGGACACTGTTTTGATTGAGTCGCTTTACAAAGCTTCACAGGCCGGTGTGAAAATCTTTCTCAACATCCGTGGAATCTGCTGCTTGAAACCGGGAGTTCCGGGAATGAGTGAGAACATTCGCGTGACGAGTATTGTCGACAGATTTCTCGAGCACGCCCGCATTATTTACGTGCATCACGGGGGAGATCCGAAGGTCTACATCTCCAGCGCAGACTGGATGCCGCGAAATCTCGATCATCGAAAAGAACTACTCGTCCCGGTCGAAGACCCGAAATGCCGCCAGCGTCTCATCCACATCATGCGAGTCTTTGAACGAGACAACGTGAAAGCAGCGACGCTCCAGCCTGATGGTTCGTACACTTACGAAAAATCGGATGATGATCCGGAATGTCGCGCACAGGAATTTCTCTACCGGGAAGCACGCCACGCGACTCGCGGAATCGCGAAAAAGCAGCGAACCATGTTCGAGCCTCACAATCTCTAGTTTGAGATCACTTCGGCGGACTCCCGACAGTTTTCAAGCTTCAGTGTCACTTCTCTCTCAATTGGTGTTCACGACAAGAGAGCTCGTGCGAGGTCATTTGAACGGCAAAAGATCCAAATCTTTCGATGCATCTCACCAATACTGAGTCGGTTCGCCACAGTTTGAACTCGCGTTCGAGATCAGTAAGAATGGAAACATGAACGATAACCTTGAAGAATACGTCTCCCAAGTCGCACATCAGGCGAAGGCAGCCTCGCGTGCCCTCGTGACAACAACTGGCGGACGGAAGAACGACTGGCTTCGTCTCTCTGCGGAAAGAATTCGAAGTCAGGAATCTGCTCTCCTCGCAGAAAACGAGCGCGACATCGCCAAAGCTCCAGAATTTGGGCTGACAAGTGCCCAGATTGACCGGTTGCGCCTCACGCCCGAGCGGCTGGAAGGGATCGCACAGGCGCTCGAAGAGGTCGCTCAGCTTCCCGATCCAATCGGCGAAATTATCGACAGCAATCCGCGTCCGAACGGATTGCTGGTCACGAAAGTTCGCGTCCCGCTGGGAGTGGTTTTCTTCATCTATGAATCACGCCCAAACGTCACTGTCGACGCAGCCGCCCTCTGCGTGAAAAGTGGAAATGCGGTGATCTTGCGTGGGGGAAAAGAAGCCTTTCACAGCAACATGGCATTCTACCGGCTCCTCTCCGAAACACTGGGTGAATGCGGTCTTCCCCAACATGCTGTCCAACTTGTCGAAACGACCGATCGGGCTGCCGTGGGAGCGTTTCTCAAGTGTCATGAAAGTATCGACGTCGCCATTCCACGCGGTGGCAAATCGTTGATCGAGCGTGTCACGCAAGAAGCAACGATGCCGGTGATCAAGCACTTCGACGGAGTCTGTCACGTTTACGTCGACCGGTCCGCAGATCTGCAGGTTGCGCGGGATATCCTCATCAACAGCAAATGTCATCGAACCGGAGTCTGTAACGCGGCCGAGTCTTTTCTCGTTCACGAAGAAATCGCCGACGAGTTTCTCAAACTGGCTGGGCCAGCCTTGTTGGAAAAGGGCGTCGAAATTCGAAGCGATGATCGTGTCCGATCCATTATTCCCGAAGCACTCGTGGCGACCGAAGAAGACTACCGGACTGAATATCTTGATCTCAAAATCTCAGCAAAAGTCGTCAACAGCATCGATGAAGCCATCGAGCACATCAACGAATACGGATCACATCATACTGATGTGATTGTGACCACAAATTTCAATTCCGCACGCCGGTTCACCAGTGAAGTCGATTCCGCAGCTGTGCTGGTGAATGCCAGCACCCGGTTCAATGACGGAGGCGAATTCGGGCTTGGGGCAGAAATTGGAATCAGCACAGACAAGTTCCATGCACGCGGACCGTGCGGTCTGAAAGAACTGACAAGCTACAAATACGTCGCTTATGGAGATGGTCAAATTCGCTGAATTTGACTGGTACTGAGTGGTCAAAATGCTCCCCTTCGATCAGTTCGGAGGGGATGTCTTTGTCGGTTCGGGTCGAGCTTCCGTTTGCTTCGGTCGAACAGTTCGAGGTTTCACGAACATCGTGCGATAAAGACCTGCCGGATATCGAATCATTCGCAGCGGTGTTACTCCGATCAGCGATGTCACGACCTGAATCGTGTCGTGCGAAGTAGGTTCATGAATCCGCGAAACGATCGGAATCGCAGCAACTCGCAGAAGCAGGCTGACCGCAAAACAGACGTGGTATCCCGTGAAAAGATGCCCTCCGAGCGACACGGACCAGCCTTGATTGAGTGAAAGGATCGCTCCGACGATGGTCGCTGTGATCCCACCCACAATCCCTGCCATCGCAGTGCCAGACGCGATAAACATCGTCCGGTTCTCCGCTGGCGAATTCTTAAGCAGGAATCCATTCGTCGCGATTGCGAATCCAGCATTCAGGGCTGCATCGACCATAAAGACCGGCACCAGAATGTAGAAAGCGGTCGTTGGGTCTTGGGGGATGGCGAGCAGAGCGATCATGTTGATCGTCTTGCAGATCACACACAGAACGAGCAGTGGCTTGTTGCCAAAGTGATTGCTCAGTCGGCCAAGCCAGCTGGCTGTCAGTGCTCCGCCGATCCAGGACCAGGTCCAAAGTGCCAGCACCGCATGCAGACTCATCCCAACATGATCGAGGAGATAGAGGCTGATGAAAGCTGCCCCGATCATTGTCGCAAAGTGCCAGAAGCACATGAATCCGATGAAGGATCGGAAACCGCGATGGCGAAATGGGGCCAGCAGGACAGTTCGGAGACGTGGTTGAGGAAGTTTCGTTACCGGAGGTTCGTCGACTTTCAGGAAGATCAAAACGTCGATCAGTCCCAGAATTCCCGCTCCAGCAGCGAGGACGGGATACCCGATACGGACTCCGAGGTCTGCTTGAGAGAGGAGCAGAGCAGCCACACACAACGATCCCGCTGCCGACCACTGCAACCATCTTTGACGATGCCCCCAATAGGTATTCAGGTCGTAGTGGGGCAAATAGTCTCCCATCCACGACAGCCAGAGCGGAGCACAAAAGTGTTGCAGCGCCTGGTTACAAGTAATCGCAGCGAGGAAAATCCAGATCCACGTCGTGTCTCCGAGTTCCGGCCAAATGATTGGTCCGAAGACGATCGGAATCAGAAACGCACGTTGAAAGAGCGAACAAACCACCCACAACGATCGACGGTAGTTGAGGTGATTGGCGATGATGGCCGCCAGAAACTGAAATCCCAGAAGCGCGACCGGAATCGCATTCAAGATGCCAACGTGTAGACCGGTTCCACCAAGTTCTCGGACATAGTCGATCGCTGCCGCTGACAGGGTCAGCTGGGTATAGGCCATCCCCAGGCAGCCAGCGATGATGATGTTTCTCTTGGCAGTTTCGAGGGGCCACACAGTGAGAACGTCCCATTCGGGTAGGCGGGGCAATCCGGCAGTTCAATTCTGGAACTGAGAAGGAGTCTGTTCTATCTCGTCCAGTCACTCTTCTGGAAGAGCCATTTTCAGAAGTCTGAAAAATTGTCCACATTCACGCAGATGGATGTTCCGTCGGCGGAGTCAATTGCTGACTCGATGCTTTCTCCAGAGCGTCAAGCAACGCGAGGCTGGCGAGCACTTCTTCGCTGACGACTCGCTCAGCACCCACTTTCTTAAGCTTGGAAACTGTACCCTGATAGCGGCAGCGGACAAGCACAAAACAATCGCTATTGAGCTTTCTGACCATCTGGACGATTTGAGTCGACATCTCGTCCGATGGGACACACACCACAATCAACCCGGTTTCGCGAACGAGTGCGAGTTCCAGAATTTCCGCCTGAGTTGCGTCTCCCGCAACGGTTCGAAATCCAAGCTGGGCAAATGGATAGAGGTTGATGGCACTCAGGTCGACGAGGCAGACATCATGTCCCATTGTTTCCAGTCGAGAGGTCACTTGTTTCCCAATCGGACCGGCACCAACCACGATCGCCCGACGTTGTGTTCCCAGAACGACTTCCTCTTCACGTTCAGTGTCGACCGAAGTCGCTGTGTCCTTCGTCCGACGAAGTCCCAGCGATAACAACATCGGAGTGACAATCAATGAGCAAATCGCCAATGTCACCAGTCGTCGATAATCGCTCACGGTGACAACCCCCGCTTCACGACCGAGAAGCGTGAGGACGAATGCAAATTCCCCGATGTGAGCCAGGCCGATTCCCATCCCGGCGGACTTCTGCCAACTCAGACCGGTGAGTTTCAGTGCAATCGTGGCTGCTAAGGCTTTCAAAGCGATGAGCCCGACCAGCATGAGTGCGGTTACGACTGGTTCGTCGATCAGGAATCGAGGATCGAAAAAGAGCCCGAGACTCGTGAAGAAGATCGCGGAGAATGTTTCTCGAAACGGAAGGACGAGTGCATCAATCTGCTTCGACCATCGGTTTCCGTTGAAAACCAACCCGGCTGCAAAGGCGCCAATCGCCGGGGGAAGTCCGAGCAGGTATGCGACGAGAGCGAGTCCGCCGAGCGAAACGAGAGTGAAGAGCACAACCAGATCCGGACTCCGAAATCTGGCGAGTCCCGGAATCACGAATTCTCCCAGCAACCTTCTGAGTCCAACGATTCCAAGCACAAAGCAGAGAGATTTCAACGCAAGCTGCACGTAATCAAAGAGTCCCGGCGGTTCTCCTTCGCCGGTCAGTAACGGGACCATCAACAGCAACGGAATCAGAGCCATGTCTTGAAAGAGGAGAATTCCAATCGCTCTGCGTCCGTGCGGCTGACTCACTTCTCCCCGTTCTGACAAGGCTTTGAAGACCAGAACCGTCGAACTGAAAGCGACCGCAGGGCCGATAATCAGCGCGCTCGACCATCCCATTCCAATCGAGACGAGAAAGGCGATGACCGGAACGGCCACCAGGAGCATTTGCACTCCACCCCCGATCAGAAGGTTGGTGCCCAACTTAAGAAGTTCGTCGAGCGAGAACTCCAGACCGATCGCAAAGAGCAGCAGGAACACGCCCGCTTCCGCCAAGTATTCGAGCTGATGGTGTTCGTCGTGAATCCAGCGAAGTCCCCCTTCGCCGAGGCAGGCACCGACAAGGAGATATCCAACCAGGACCGACAGCTGGATTCGTCGACAAATGAGTCCGGCAATCAGTCCCGCTGTCAGGATCAGTAAAAGATCATCAATGATTACGCCGGACATTCCATTCCCGTTTCATGTTGTCGGACATCCGTCCCGGCTTTTCATTGCGAACGCTGAAGCTCTCGGCGAGTGGGATTGTCCTGAAATCGATGTTTCCTCGCCAGTGCGGAAAATCTCTGATCACGACTCAGAACGCAACCCATCACACTCACGAGAACGATCTGTTCCGCGTCATTCGCCAACGTGCCATTTGCATTTGCCGATGAGATCAAGGAGCGCGTCGAAGTTCTGCGTTTGCAGTTGTTTTTCAGGTACCGCAGTGAGAATTGGCGAGAGAACCTTCGTCGCGGCGAGCAACGTGTATTTTCGGCAACATCGAAATCATTGCAAATCTAAGAATTTTCGGAATCTCGTGAAATTGTTGACCTAAGCTTCGATCGGGCTACGCCCCTCAAATCCCCCCGATGAGTGAATTCGTTTTATCCGTTTCTGTTTGATCTGGAAATATGATTGGACCGGCGAGGTTTCATCGTCAGGTGCCGATTGGTCTAGGGGAGCCTCGTCGTGAAGGTCGAGTTGAATTCTTTGAGTGACTTACTGAAGGCAACGTGTTTCGAAGACGAATTCAAGACAGCGAAAAAAAGAAAGCACCATCGGAGTAACTCACAGCTGGAATCTTTAGAGTCTCGTGAAATGCTGTCGGGAACAGCAGCTGCTGCCACTACGAACAATGCACCAACGGACGTTCGCCTCACTTCTACCGACATTGAGGACTCAGCTCCGGACAATGCCATTGTCGGAATTCTGATCGCCGTCGATGCTGATGTCTCTGATACGCATACATTCACACTGGTCGACGATGCGGGCGGAAGATTCCACATCGACGGTCGGACACTACGCATCACCGATAGCTCGTTGATCGATGCTCAAAGCAACTCATCACACACGATTCAGATCCAGGTGACCGATGCTGCCGGGGCCCAACTCGGTGCTCCCAAAGAGTTCACGATTCAGGTCCTCGGTGGAGCCAATGCCGCACCGGTCGTTGCGAATCCTCCAGGTACACTGGAATTCACACAAGGAAATTTTCAGGCGACATACGACCTATCGGACCTCTTCTCCGATCCAAACGGAGATCCACTGACACTGACTGTCGAATCGAGTTCGAACCCATTCTTCTTTCTGGCATCGATCGAGGGTTCAATTCTGACTGTTCGAGTTGCAGATCCCAACCTGATGGCATCAGTCGATTTGACGATTCGTGCGACCGATCCATCCGGAGAATTTGCCGAACATCAACTGACAGTCGCTGTCACAGAACCGAGCTCCACTCCGCCGATCGTTGTCAATCCGATCGACGATTTGAATGTCGATCAAGGAGTTCAGACGGTTGTCGTCGACCTCTCCAACGTCTTTAGTGATGCGGAAGATGCCAATCTCGATTTGAGTGTTTTTCGAAATACAAACTCGTCGCTGATTCAGACATCCATTCAAGGGACCCAACTGACGATTTCGTTCGCCGATCCATCGCTTCTTGTGACAGGTGATTTGACGATTCGCGCAACAGACTCGTCGGGACTGTTTGTCGACGAGACGTTTGCAGTCACAACCATCGAAGTCTTTAACCAACCACCGGTTGTGGTTGGGACTCTTCAGGATGTAAATGTCGACGAGGACGCCGAAGACGTTGTCATCGATCTTTCCGGTCTGTTTTCAGATGCGGAAGACGCCATTCTCTCGATCACCATCGAAGGCAACACGAATTCAGGATTGGTTTCGACAAGTATCGTCGGCGAGGAATTGCGATTGCAGTTTGCAGAGAATGGATTCGGCGACGCACAGGTCACGATCCGGGCAACGGATTCACAAGGAGACTTTGTTGAACACGTTCTGAATGTCGTCGTGAACTCGGTCAACGATCCACCAGTGGTTCAATCGCCGCTCGACGACGTGAGTGTCGACGAAGATGCTTCCCAGACAGTCATCGACTTGGGAAGCCTGTTTCAGGATGTCGAAGACCAAAGCCTGACACTGACTGTGCAGTCGCTTTCAGAAACAGGAGTGATCGAGACCAGTCTGGACGGGAACCAACTGACACTCAGTTACCTGCCGAATCAATTCGGTGTGGTTGAAGTGACCATCCGGGCGACTGATTCCGATGGAGAATTTGTCGACCACACATTCCTGGTGACCGTTCATTCGGTGAATGATCTTCCGACTGTTGTTTCACCGATTAACGATGTCTCCGTCGAAGAAGGAACAGCCACTTCTACGATTGACCTTTCCGGAGTCTTTACCGACATCGAAACCTCTGGCCTCGCTTTGACAATTGTCGGGAATACCAACAGCGGGCTCGTTGGCACGTCACTTAATGGATCGCAGTTGACGTTGAATTACCTCGATGGCCAGGTCGGAACGACCGAAATTACTGTTCGTGCGACTGATGCAGACGGCGGTTACGTCGAAGAAACCTTCGAAGTGACAGTCAACGCCGATCCCGATCAGGGGTCTGGTGAGGATGATTGCGAGCAGCACAACTTTTGGAAGCGAGTTCGGAGAGTCATCGTGCATGTCGCCAATGTCGTTGAAGAGCACACCGGTCATTCACTGAATGTCCGTGGCTTGTACTCACACATCCAGCAGAGTTTTTGCCGCATCCAGAACCTTGCAAGAGGTTTCTCAGGATTCCGCTGGTAGAGTCGAAGTTTCCTCCGTCGCCGGCAGGTTAGGTCAATGGCCCGCAGTCACATTGACTAGCCTGCTGGCGCCCCAACGGGAGAGACATCCAGAATCTCCGCTGTCGTGCGATCGATCGTGTCGCAGAGTGATTCGAGATTGAGATCGTCAAGATCGGTGCCGAATGGTTCTTCGACATCGTCAGCGATGGTTTCCAATCCGATCATGACGTAGCCAACAATCATCGTGACTGGAATCGTTAGGAGACCGAAGTCTTCAACCAATCCCCAAGGCAAGGACAGCAGGTACAGAAGTAAGCACTTGATCGCGTAGGACCGATACGAACCCGCGATCAATGTGTTTCGAATTCGCTCACAGCCTCCGCAGACATTCAGAAAGTCGTGTGAGTCGGTATCGCAGATTCGAAGCTCATCCGACGAGAGCCGGTTTTGATGAAGCAAAGCAGTCATCTGAGCGTAAATCTGTTGAGTGATCCATGCAGGAACATGCTTGGGATCTTCGGATGCGTCCGTCCATCCGGGAATCTCACGCAATTTTGCTTTCGATCGGAGATGGTCTTTCAAAGCGTAAGCAAAGCCAGCGATCGACTTCTGAAGATGTTGTCGTTCCCCATGTTCGAGGGCAGCGAACTGGTTGACTTTGATGGCCAGATTGCGGCTGATATTGACCTGCTTGCCCCAGAGTGTGCGGGCTTCCCACCACCGGTCGTAAGCGCGGTTTGTTCGGAACACGAGAATGATCGACAAGATCGCTCCGAAGAGAGCGAAAATGTCAGACGGCAGATCGAGCAGAGTCGCGAATTGTGAATACTCTTTCAAAACCGCGAAGGAACTATACAGCCCCAGAATGAGAACGAAGATCCAGATTCGCCGCAGCGTATGAGCTGTTTCGATGAGGCGATGAATGTCTCGCTTCGCCGTGAATCGCCACTTCTGAAGGCTTTGTTCGCTCATGACTTTTCAGTGACTGGGCAATTTCCGTGATATCGGAAGCTCAACGAATCGTCGCTTCAAGCGCCGAAGTGTCTTATCAATTCACGCGGCAATCATGATCGATTGCTCGTGAACTCGTCTCTCTGTCGCCGAACAACAAACGCGACTCTACACGACGAGTTTCGGAAACGGTTCACGAGCCGACCAACTGACAGCTTCAACACTATTCGTCGGTCACGCAGCCTTCGCTAGCGCTCTTCACATTCTTGATGTACTTGTAGAGCGTTCCACGCTGGGCTTTGAAAGGAGGAGCCGACCATTTTGCTCGACGTTGCTCAAGTTCTTCCGCCGAGATATCGACGTTGATTTCATTCGATTCTGCGTCGATGGTGATTGAGTCCCCGTTTTGAAGCAGGGCAATCGGGCCACCGTCTTGTGCTTCCGGCGTCACATGTCCAATGATGAAACCGTGCGATCCGCCGGAGAATCGACCGTCTGTCATTAATGCGACTTTGTCTCCCAACCCGGCACCCATAATTGCAGAAGTTGGAGTCAACATCTCCGGCATACCGGGGCCGCCTTTAGGACCCTCATACCGAATCACGATCACCTCGCCC
Organism: Thalassoglobus sp. JC818; assembly: GCF_040717535.1. Taxonomy (NCBI): domain Bacteria; kingdom Pseudomonadati; phylum Planctomycetota; class Planctomycetia; order Planctomycetales; family Planctomycetaceae; genus Thalassoglobus; species Thalassoglobus sp. JC818. Next base: position 1,019,856 of record NZ_JBFEFI010000001.1, on the reverse strand, counting down.
CCTTTGATCTCTCCGTCCTCGAGACCTTTGAGCATGTCTTCTTCGCTATCGTAGCAGAGAGCGGTTCCGGTGAAGATCAAACCTTCTTTCCCGGTGATCTTGGCCACTGACCCTTCAGGGCTGACGTTGCCGCGCAGGATTCGCAAGTGCCCCGATTTCTTGATCGGATGCTCGACGTCGTGGACGATCTCCTGACCTTCATCGAGAGCCGGAACTGATTCGAGATTCTCAGCGAGTGTTTTTCCGGTGACGGTGAGACAATCGCCGTCGATCAGTCCTTTGCCAAGCAGATACTTCAGCACAGCGGGCGTTCCACCCACGCGGTGCAGATCTTCCATGACATATTTTCCGGACGGTTTGAGATCGGCCAGATAAGGAATCCGATCAGAGACAGCCTGGAAGTCATCGATTGTCAATTCAACGTCTGCACTGCGAGCAATCGCAATCAAATGGAGGACCGCATTCGTCGATCCGCCGGTCGCCATGATGAGAACAATCGCGTTTTCCAGCGACTGACGAGTAATGATGTCGCGGGGTTTGATGTCTTTCTCGAGGAGGTTTCGAATCGCTTTCCCTGCGTCGAGACACTCCTGCAATTTCGCAGGGTCTTCGGCTGGAATCGATGAGGAATACGGAAGCGTCATTCCCATTGTCTCGATCGCTGATGCCATTGTGTTTGCGGTGTACATTCCGCCGCAGGCTCCGGCTCCCGGACATGACCGTTTCACGATTTCCTTACGCTCTTCGTCGGTAATGCGACCAGCCAGGTACTCACCGTACGACTGAAATGCGGAAACAATGTCGAGTTTCTCATTGTTCAAACCGCAGCCCGGCTTGATCGTTCCACCGTAAACCATGATCGACGGTCGATTCTGACGCGCCATGGCCATCACCACGCCGGGCATGTTCTTATCGCAACCGGGCAGAGCGATCAGAGCATCATACCACTGTGCTCCCATGACCGTTTCGATGGAGTCAGCAATCAAATCCCGGGACTGCAGGGAAAAACTCATTCCCTCGGTTCCCATTGAGATTCCGTCGCTGACGCCAATTGTGTTAAATCTCATACCCAGTAAATCGGCTGCATCGACGCCTTCTTTGACCTGAGCCGCCAAGTCGAGCAGGTGCATGTTGCACGAATTGCCTTCGTACCAGCAGGAAGCAATTCCGACTTGAGCTTTGTTCATGTCCTCCTCAGTCATGCCTGTTGCATAAAGCATGGCCTGAGAGGCGCCTTGGGAACGAGGTTGGGTGATTCGTGCTGAGTATTTGTTCAGTTCTGGCATTGGTCGATACTGCAAACGTCAACGGGTTTTGTTGGGAAATCGAAAGTGTGACGACTTGCAGTGCATGAGTCGAGCGAACAAAGAAAAGTTCGCATTTCAAATTCAGAATTGGACCGAACTTGCGGGCTTCGAGCGACACTTCAGGGGTTGCGGGGAGCTATCTCGCGAGTCGGATTCCCGTAAACTGCCAGCGTTTGTCCGGATGGAAGAAGTTGCGATACGAGGGGCGAATGTGCGTTCTGGATGTCGCACATGATCCGCCCTTTAAGACCCACTGGCTGCTCATGAACTTTCCGTTGTATTCCCCAATCGCACCGGGAGCTGGCTGATACCCCGGGTAAGCGACGTATGGACTTGCCGTCCATTCCCAGACGTCTCCGTAAAACTGATGAATCCCGCTCGCTGTCTGCCCGGACTTTTGCGCTTCAGGATGCCAGGCAATGGGGTGCAGGAAATCATCTTCTGCAAAGTTTCCAACGAAGGAATTCGATTGAGCAACTGACTCAATTTGCCCAACGGTCTCCCACTCCGCTTCAGTGGCGAGTCGACAGTTGGACCATCTCGCGAAGGCGTCTGCTTCGAAATAGCTGACATGAGTGACCGGAGCATGCGGATCGAGCGGCCGCATGCCCCCCAAAGTGAACTCTTGCCATTCTCCATCGATGCGTTCCCAGTACAGCGGTGCTTTCCAGTGACAGGCCTGTACCTGATCCCAACCTTCGGAAAGCCACAGCGACGGGTTCTGATATCCGTCGGACTCGACAAACTGCAGATACTCACCGTTGGTAGTTAATCGACTCGCGAGTTCAAAGTCGCGATTCAGCACTTCGTGCCGAGGCGATTCGTTGTCGAAATGAAATCCGTCGCCTTCCACTCCAATTTCGGTGATGCCGCCAGCGAAGGAAATCCAGATCAAGGGGGCAGTCTCGCTGGCTTTGAACTCGTTCAGATTCACCCGGTAGGCGGGCCGGAGCGGATTGCAACTGAGAACGTGCTTGATGTCGGTCAGCATCAATTCCTGATGTTGCTGTTCATGATTGATTCCGATTTCGATTAAGTCGCCGACCTCGTTTGACGGAGGTTGTTGCAGAAAGTCCTCGAGAGCCTGATCGACATAGGTTCGATACTCAAGAACTTCGCGGACTGTTGGTCGAGACAGAACACCGCGCTGCATCCGGGGATGGCGTTCCCCGACCGCGTTGTAATAAGAGTTGAAGAGAAATGAGAACTGGGGATGGAAGACGCGATACCCCGGCATCGACGGCTTCAGAATAAACTGCTCGAAGAACCAAGTGGTGTGTGCGAGATGCCATTTCGTGGGACTCACGTCAGGCATCGTTTGAATCACGAAATCTTCGGTTTCCAGTGGATCGACGATCTTCGCTGAAAACTGGCGGACTGCCATAAGCCGATCGAGGAGACTTGCAATCGTTTTGGTTGAGTCGTTCATCGATGTTCCTGACAGGCTGGCGTTGTCGTCGTACAACCGTATCGCAATAGAAATTGAAAGTAAGCACGTCCGTTCATCGATCACAGCGAAGTGATGAAGCGGCGAACGGCTTTTGGCTTGCCTTAACCGCTGCTCGGAGTTTCCGAAGCTGTTGATTCGCCTGGAGTCAACAGAAGGACTGCAAACCAGTCATTCGTGTCGGTCCAGGATTGGGCGACATCAAAGTCCGCTTCGGCAGCGAGCGTTCTAAAGCGATCGATCGTGTACTTGTGCGAATGCTCAGTGCAGATGAACTCGCCCGATTGGAATCGGAACTCCCGATCCGCAACGGTGACTGTCTGATCTGTCAGACTGACGAGATGCATTTCGATTCGATGTGCTGTCTCGTTGTAGACAGCTCGATGTTCGAATTGATTCAAATCGAAGTTCGCGTTCAACTCCCGATTGATTCGTCGCAGCAAGTTGAGGTTGAAGGCTGCCGTGACGCCTTCGCGATCGTTGTAAGCGTTCAACAAAACGGAGCGGTCTTTCTCGAGGTCGACTCCGATTAGCAGGTCGGATTGTTCGTCGACACGACGGATTCGCTGCAGCAATTCGACAGCTTTATCGTGAGTCAGGTTCCCAATCGTTGATCCGGGGAAGTAGGTCACCGATCCGGAATAGTCGACATTGAGTTCTGGAATAGAGATCTCTTGCATAAAGTCCCCGCAAACGGGATGGATATGCAGGTGCGGAAACTCTTCGCTCAGTTTGGTGACCGCTTCTTCGAGCGCAGATTCTGAAATGTCGAACGGGACGTAAGCAGCTAGATGTGACAACGACTGCAACAACAGACGAGTTTTGACACTTGCTCCGCTACCGAGTTCGAGAAGAACATGATCGGGACCGATCGTGCGACTCATCTCTTCGATGTGAGTCTCCATGATCGAGAGTTCCGTCCGGGTCGGATAGTACTCGTCGAGCTGGCAGATTTCTTCAAAGAGTTCAGAGCCCAACTTGTCGTATAAGTATTTCGAAGGAAGAGTTTTCTGATCTTGCCCCAAGCCGATAATGACGTCTTCGAGAAATTCGACATCGTGAGCGACTTGCAATTGTGAACCTGGCATCCATTTCCTCCGACGAGCGCGATAGTTGTTCCGACTTCCCCATCCTGCACGCTAACTCTTTCACGACAACCCTTGATCGACGGGAATCTCTCAAATTCATCAGTTCTTCTTACCAAGTGTGAACTGTCTCACACCCGACTCGAATTCTCTGCGGTTGTCGATCAATTTGCTCAAGCAACGGGCTGTGAGAAAGCAGAGAGACGTTCTCAAGCTGATTGCAGCGTCATGACTTGTTGGTTGACGGTGGCTCCAACTCAGGCGGGGGCATTCAGGGGGATTTGACTGTGTCGAGGTGCATAAGCAACTCTCTGACCAATTCTGGATTTTCTTCCCAGAGGTTTTTGGTTTCTCCGAGATCATTGGAAAGATTGTAGAGCTGACCCTCAGGAAGTCCCGGCTCGTGTTTCACTTTCTTCGGAGGACTGAAGCCTCCCGAACCAAGATGATTGATCAGCTTCCAGGGTCCTTTTCGCACGACAGTTCCGCTGTGGTGGAGGACAATTGTCTCTCGCGGGCTGGTCGCAGCTTCTCCGGTCATGGAGTCGAGGAAGCTCACGCTGTTCGGACCAGCTGTGGCAGGCAGTTCCACGTTCAACAAATCTCCGACAGTTGCGATGAGATCGACGAACCCGATTAAGTGGTCACACTCCGATCCCGGAGCAACTTTTCCCGGCCAGCGAACGATGAACGGCACCCGGTGTCCACCTTCCCAGGAATCGCCTTTCATCCCGCGCAGTGGTCCTGCGGAGAAATGCTGGAAGCGTTCTTCATCTTCGTCATACCAAACCGGTCCGTTGTCACTTGTGAAAATGACCATTGTCTCATCCGACTTTCCGCGACGTTCCAGCTCGTTGAGAATTCGGCCTACGACATTATCAACATGTGCCACGAATTCGCTGTAGAGTCCCGCCTCTCCGCTGCCGCGAAATTTCTCAGCTGGAACCCATGGAGTGTGTGGCGATGGGAGTGTGACGAACAGAAAGAATGGTTTGTCATTCCCACTGATTTTCTCCAGTGTGCTCTCTGCTTCGGATGCAAACCGGTCCAGAACCTGATCGTGCTGAAAGTCGGGAGCGATTGGTCCGCCCCTCCAGAAAGCTCCCTGAATCGGACTCCAGCCTTCAGTGTTGTTGTCACCCACAGTCTCCGTCGGAGCGGCAGTGGCCCGATCGTCTTCCATGTAGAAGTACGGTGGGATATCGAGAGAGGCATGCATCCCGAAGAACGAATCGAACCCTCTGTGTACTGGTCCGCCCAGGAGCGGCTTGGAATAGTCGTAGTCTGGACCATCTTCAAAACCAAGATGCCACTTCCCGACCATCGCTGTCTGATATCCGTTCTGCTGCAATAGCTGCGGAACCGTCAGTTGGTCTTCCGGGATGACTGCTTGTCGTCGCCAGTCAAGCTTCGCGAGAAACGGATACTTGCCAGTCAACAGCCCGAATCGTGACGGAACACACACCGAGCCCGCCGTGTGTGCGTCTGTGAATTTCATTCCCTGCGAAGCGAGTTCGTTGAGATACGGAGTCTCGCACTTCGATTCGCTGTTGTAACAGCCCGGATCGCCATAGCCCATGTCGTCTGCGAGAATGAAGACGATGTTCGGCGAAGTGGCCTCCGCTTTTTCAAGACCCCAGACGGAAGCGGAAAAAGTGCTTCCACCCAAGAGAGAAAACAGAATGGCGAATTGGATGATCTTCGAAGGCATCGATGCTCCGGTTCTGAGTGCGAGAAGTCGTTGCTGAAAACGGCTCTTCATTAGACCATTTTTCTCACAGCTTTGCACAATCGCAGAAGTTTGAGAATTTGAATCGTCTGAGAAGAGACCCTCTGCCGTATGGGCGGAAAGACTCGCTTTGCTTTATAAAAACCACTTTCCTTTATACTGTCCGTTCATGGTCCACTCTCTGTGACACTTCGAGCACGATTCCTTCAATCTATGAATACTGACGATCCTCAAACTCCTGTCGAACAGAAGGTCTTTCTATCGAATACAGCGCAGTTTCAGCGCTGGTTTCCGTGGCTCAGGATCTTTCGCAGCGCACGCTTCGCGGTCGATTATCAAATTCTATTGACTGCGTTGATCGCTGTGTTGCTTTGGTCAATCGGCCTGTCAGCCAGTCATCGCATCTTTTCAAAGACAGCTCCGGAACAGATATTCGAGGCTGTTTCTGAAGAGACTGATCAAGCTGAAGTCTCAATTTCTCTCGAGGAGGAGATCGATGCGGAAGTCGCGCAACTCGAGTCAGAAACTTCTCTCGTCGAGACGCGACGTTATTTGAACGGTCTCTTCGTCTCTGGAGACGAACTGCATCCGATCGAAGAGATGCGCGGCGACTCGAAATTCGTCAGTCCACTCTTTCCGGTGACCACAGTCACTGGGAGTTCACTGCGTTTCTTGAGGCATGCGTCGCTTCAAGGGTTTGTCGAGTTGATATTCGGTCTATCGATCTGCGCCTTCTTCGGAGGAGCGATCAGTCGCATGGCTGCCCGGGAATTCACAGCCAACCGTCGATGGGTTGCGAGGGACATGAAATTCGCAGGCGGTCAGTTTCCCATGGCGATCTGTGCTCCGTTGATCCCGGCACTCGGATTGATGTTCTTCTGGGGAATCGGGTGGTTCTCAGGCTTGCTGGGACGGATTCCGTACATTGGAGAATGGGGAGTTGCCCTCGCCTGGATTCCGTTGATTGTGGTCGGTCTGTTGATGGCTGTAATTCTGATCGGATTGCTTGTTGGGTGGCCTCTGATGTTCGTTTCTTCTTCTGTGGAACGGAACGATTCGTTCGATGCTTTCAGCCGCACGTTCAGCTACTTGTGGAATCGTCCGTGGTATGCCGTCTTTCTCATTGTGCTGACACTGACCATCGGTTGGGTTTCGCTGGCAGTGGTCTATTGGGCAACGGAATTCACCCTGCTCATGACTCTCCGTTCGGTCGGAGCGGGCCTAGGATTCGAGTCCACGTTGACAGGCTGGGAATCGCTGACGGAATTGTCTCAGTCTTCGCTGTCAGAGAACCCAAATGCACCCTCGCAGCATGTTCTTCGCTTCTGTTCCGGAATCGTCGCGATGATTCCGGTCGCATACGCATTCAGCTTTTTCTGGTCTTCCGCGACGGTCATTTATTTCCTGCTACGACGTTACGAAGACGGAACACCACTCGACGTCATTGATTTGAGCGACTCTCCACTCCATCGACATACTGATCTTCCGCTGGTCGGAGTTCCTGCCGCCGAAAAACGAGAGTCCGAGAATCAGGCTGCGGCTACATCGACTTCCGGTTCCGAAACAACAATCGACGAAACAACTCCCGCTGACTCCAAAGAAGAAAGCCAAGAATGAGAGACGCTCAGAACCGATCAGTCCGCGTGGTTGCTTTAATTCTCGCAGTTGTTGGTTTGCTGGTGATATCGGCAGCGGACTCTTTCGCAGAAGACAAATCGACTGCAAAGGACGTTTCGCCGGTCGACGCTGCGAAGATTCTGGGGAACGCAGATGGAGTTCGAATCGATGGGATGGTTCTGCTGTTCGAAATCAATGATCCCAAGTTGAAGCAGGAATTGAGAATTCCCCGATTGCACAGCCGCTTGAAGACGGTCTCTTGGCAGCAAGATTCCGACATGGAACTCAAATTCGTGCCAGAGCCGGAGGAATGGGTCATCAGTCTGGCAAGTCCTCCGGAGCAGGGGCCTCAAACTGTTCGCGTCGAACTACTCGATCCGCCGGTACTCGGGACCGAGAAGATCGTCACAGTTCTCAAAACAGATGCTGAAACAGTTCTGCCCGCTCACAACGCAGATGTCACCGGGACCAAACTTCGGTTTGAACCGCAGCCGCACAAGAACACAATTGGGTACTGGACGAACCCTCAAGATTGGGTCTCTTGGACGATTCAAGTTGATCAAGCTTGCTCAGCTCAGCTGGAAGTGTTTCAGGGGTGCGGAAAAGGGCAGGGGGGAAGCGACGTCAATTTTGTGCTCACACATGAGGATGATGTTCTTCAAACTATTGAATATGTCGTCGAAGAGACGGGGCACTTCCAGAACTTCAAACTTCGCTCGGTCGGAGAACTCAAGTTTCCGAAAGCTGGCAGGTATCAAATCGAGATTCGTCCTCAACGACTGGCAGCCAAAGCCGTCATGGATGTGCGACAACTGGTGCTCAAGCCGTAGAGCTTGATTGGACGACTGTTCTCGGGTGTTTTCTAGAAATTCCACCAGAAGGGGATGACAAGAACTGACACCAGCCAGAGCAGCAGGCTGAGTGGACCTCCGAATCTCAAATAGTCGGCATAGCGATAACCTCCGGGCCCCTGAACCATAAGGTTCGTTTGATAGCCGACGGGAGTCGCAAAGCTCGCTGCTGCCGCAATCATCACCGCGACCACAAACGGCATTGCGTTCGCATCGAGTGATCCAGCCGTTGAGATGGCAACTGGGAAGAGGAGCGTCGCTGCCGCTTTCGCGGTGATGAGATTCGTGAACACCATCGTGATTCCATAGATGATCGCCAGCGCGATGATTGGTTCTCCATTCGCGAAACCGGTGAGGTACTCAGCTACAAACGGCCCAGCTCCGCTGTGCTCTGCCTTCATCGCTTCGCCAATTCCGATCCCTGCAGCAATCGTAATTAGAACGCTCCAGTCGATGCTCGCTCGAGCTTCCGCCGGTTTGACGCATCCGGTGAGTATTAGAATCACCGCAGCCAACAGTGCTGACGGAAGGATTTCCCACTGAAACACCGTGTTGAGAAGCACCAGGCCGATCAATACAAGCTGTGCGATCCAGGCTTTTTCTCTTCGAAGCGGCGTCGAATTCGCGACTCGGCTGACCAGATAAAAATCACGCGAGTTGCGTTGAACATCGACAAAAGTGGTGTGAGCTTCGAGGAGAAGCGTGTCACCAGCGTGCAGCGTGATATCGCCAATCTTGCCGCGCAACCGTTGTCCGTTTCGTGAGACAGCAATGACGACCGCGTTGTATCGGGTCCGAAATCGAGCTTCGCGAATGGTCATGTTAACAACGGGACAACTGTCCGAAGCGACTGCTTCAATGAGGCAGCGTTCGGACCGCGGGCTGTCCAGCTTGAAGACCTGATTTGTGGCTGGAGTCAAACCCGGCAGCTTCTGCAAGTCCACGACAGATTCGACCACACCGACAAAAACAAGGCGGTCGCCAGCTACAATTCGCTCATTCGGACCGACCGCCGGCAGGATGTGTCCTTCGCGATCAATCTCCATCAGGAACATGCCAGGCAGGTGTCGAAGCCCCGCGTCTTCGATCGTCTTGCCGACGAGAGGGCTTGTCGATTCGACCAGCATCTCAATCGTATATTCACGCGGGTCATCGAACTGCATCGACGCCGGTTTTCGGTCGGGAAGGAGAATTTTGCTCGTGAGCAAAATGTAAGTCAGCCCGACCAGACAGCAGGGAAGCCCGATCAACCCCGGCTCGAACAGACTCAAGGGGCGAAGTCCCTCATCACGAACGAGTTCATTCACAACGACGGTTGTGCTTGTTCCGAGAACAGTGCAGAGTCCTCCCAGGATTGTCGCAAAGCTGAGAGGCATCATCAGCTGAGAGGCAGCCAGTCTGCATTTCTTGGCCCAGTCATCGAGGACCGGCAACATGATCGCCACGACGGGGGTGTTGTTCAAAAACGCGCTCATGGCCGCTGTTGGAAACATGAGCCGCATCAAAGCGTTGAGCCGCGACTTGGGAAGTCCCAGCATGCGTTGAATCAAGTGCCCAATCGCGCCTGTCTGCTCCAGTCCTTCAGCGACGATGAACAAGACAGCGACTGTGATGAGTCCTTCGTTCGCGAATCCCGACACCGCCGCCTTCGACGGGACGACGCCCGCGATAATTAAGACCGTCAGTCCGGCCAGCAGAATCAGGTCGGGACCCGCTCGCGAGACCATCATGGCTATGATGGCGGCGATGACGACCCCGAGAGTCAGGACGATTGCAAACGGTTCCATGGAGGTAACAAAGTCCACAGCAGGTGAATGTGAACGGGGAACAAGTCAGGGACGACTCGCCGATTCTTTCAAGATGTCAGGCAAGCATGCGAGTCGTGATCGATACGTTACTCATCCGATTGGGAAGGAAGATTTGAACGAATCAAGCTTCTGCTGTCGGAGCTTCCGCACTGGATTGAACAGCGGCGAGAATGTCATCATGCAAGAGCCCATTCGTTGCAACAACTCCTCGGTTTGACTTGAGAGTCGTTCCCTGAGAAAAGTCGAGCGGCTTGCCGTCAATGTCCGTGACGGTTCCCCCAGCTTCCTCCACAACCAGCACTCCACCCGCGTGGTCCCAGATTTTCTCTGCGTAGTCTTTTCGAACTGGAAGTCGGAGATAAACATCCGCTTCTCCGCGAGCGAGAACGCCATACTTGGCTTGGCTGTCGAGGCGAACTGCGTCGGAAGTCGACCCGAGAGCTGTGAGAATTCGCGAAGACCAGTCGTGAGAGCTGTGTCCCGATTCCACTGATTCACACATCCGTGCGGCAGAAGCTGATCGAGTTCCGGAGACTCGGACAGTATGCGGCGTGACTTCTGGGAGATCGAGGGGACACAATCGAGCGCCCATGCCTCGGACTGCTGTAAAGATGACTCCACGAGCATTGTCCCAAGCATCCGTGGCACGCAGGTTAGGGCACGCCAGTGCAGCGACTTGGATCTCGCCGTCGACAATAAGCGCCAATGAAATGGCGTACTGTTCTTTTCGCAGGAAACCTTTGGTGCCGTCAATTGGGTCGAGCGTCCAGAAGCGAGAGGTTGCGCCAGTATGATTTCCGAAGTCGATCCAATCGAGAACCTGTTCAGCGGTGGGGGAGTCTTCAACCGCTTTTACTTCTTCAACAATTTGATCGAGGAACGGAGCACATTCGCCCGTCCGCAGATCGCGTGCATCTTCTTCTGCAACGATGAGGTCTTCAGGAAAACTGGCTCGCAGCGTCGAGCAAATGATCGCCTGGCTTGCGTAGTCCGCGATCGTCACCGGGGAACGATCAGCTTTGTCCATCTTTTCGCCATCGATTCTTCCCTGAACGGATCGACAGATCTGTGATGCCTTGCGAACGGCTTCGATTGCTGTTTGTAATTCGGCTTCATAAATCTGCGACATCTGCACCTCCTTCGTGCGTAGGGCTCTCTCGTATCGACTTTCCGAAGTCGTCTTCTCTTCATCGTTGGCCCTCAGGATCTCAGCGAACCATTCCGGTACGCCATCCCGAGGTAAGCCGGATTCTAAAGATCCATCGCCTGACCGACAATGAGGGGCTTTGTTCTCTCGTCAAAGCGATCTTCTGAGTCAGATCAAACGCTGAGACTCACAATCTCGAAACCGAATCAGTCACAAGTTTTCGAAGTGTGTGAGAAACTGCGGAAGAGAGTCCGAGTGAATCGAGAATCCCGAGAGCACCAGCTTCTGCTCTTTTTTACGAAACTGGCGCTCTGTTTGCTGAGACTGAATGTGTGTTCGAGTCAAGGTTACCGCTGAGATGACGTTGATGCTCAAGAAGCGTCCTGATTGTGCTGTTTGATCCGATCAGGCAATTGACGACGCTTCGGGCAGCTTCGCATCTCAGTGAAGACTGTTGACACGGACAGATAGCGCAAGTCTAATCTTTAGCTTTGGACGGTGCCGTGTTGAAGGACTGCACCTACTTTTGACAATCGATTTGGCGGCATTCCATGCCATCTGCCGAAGATTACACCGTCGAACTGCAACTCATGAAGCTTGGAGGAATTTGAATGAAGAAGGCGTTGACATTTGTGGCTCTTTTCGGAGTGATTGGATTGTTTGCGGCTGCTCCGAAGCAAGCTGAAGCTCGACCTCAGTACTTGAAGGCCTTCCTGGTCAAGTACGATATCGCTGAAGCAAAAGAGCTGAAATGCGGTGTTTGTCACGGTGAAGGTGGCAAAAACAAGAAAGTTGTGAGCGACTACGGCAAGGCGCTCGGAAAAGCTCTTGGCGAAAAGAACGTCAAAGACGCTGACAAAATTGCAGAAGCTCTTGGAGAAGCTGCAAAAGCCAAAAACGGCGACGACGGCTCTTACGGCGATCTGCTCGACAAAGGCAAATTGCCACCAGCTGCTGAATAAGACTCATGACGTCATCTTGACGTCATGTGCTCTCATATCGATCTCGGGACGCTCTCATCAATTGAGGGCGTCCCGTTTTTTTTGCCGATTGCTCACTGTTCGAGTGCGGTGATATTTGCCTTCTCAGTCACACACTGAGTGTCCTTTCGATGTTTGCTCCCGTTCCACGGTTTCTGTGGTGGTCATTGAACGATAAGCTGCGTTGAGCTCGCTGCGAATGATCTTCAAAGGATTCACGTGATGGCCGAACCCAAAAAAATTCAGGAACTTCGCAAAGACCCGATCGTGGGGCGGTGGGTCATTATCGCCCCCGAACGACTGGCTCGACCACAAGGAGTTGCTGAAGAAAGCGAACTGCCAACGGATGGGTTTGATCCCTTTCTCGAGGGAAATGAAGATGCGACGACACCCGAAATTCTGGCATATCGCAATTCCGGCGGTCCGAATGAACCGGGCTGGCGAGTCCGCGTCATCCCCAACAAATTCCCAGCTGTGACGATCGATGGCGACCTCGATAAACGGGGCGTCGGCATCTACGACATGATGAACGCGATCGGTGCTCACGAAGTGATTGTCGAGTGTCCGCACCGTGAAATGAATATGTCGCGACTCAGTGTCGAGAACATTCGAGAAGTGCTCTGGGTCTACCACGATCGGCTCGTCGATCTGAAACGCGATATGCGGCTCGTTCACGGTTTGATCTTCAAGAACAAGGGAGCCCGGGCCGGTGCGTCGCTTGATCACTCGCACTCACAACTGATCGTCAGCCCGATTGTACCGGTGACCATTCAGGAAGAGTTGAATGGTTCGAAGTCCTTCTATGACTATCGCGGCCGCTGCATCTTTGCAGATATGATTCAACAGGAGCTGGCGACCGAGACCCGCATCGTGCTTGAAAGCGAGCACTTTGTTGTCTTCTGCCCGTTTGCGAGCCGTTTCCCGTTTGAGACCTGGATTCTTCCGAGGCAGCAGTCCAGCCACTACGAAAGCATCACCAAGCCGATGGTCGAAGATCTCGGGAACGTGATGAAGACAGTTCTGACGAAAATGGAGTTGGGGCTCGACGATCCGCCGTATAACTACGTCATCCACTCCGCTCCGTTTTCGAGCCAGGATCTCCCTCACTACCGCTGGCACATCGAACTTTTCCCGAGGTTGAGTCGGGTCGCTGGGTTTGAGTGGGGCAGCGGGTTCTACATCAACACCGTCGCGCCGGAGAACGCCGCAAAATTTCTGCGTGAAACCGAAATCGACGAGGTTTAGAGCAAGTTGCTCTGTCCAATGCACTCGCTTGTGAGGTCTCTTTCATTCGAAAGCTGAGTTTGCTCGTGCGAGTCAGTGCAAACCAAATTTGAAAGAGCTCCCGGACTGCTCTGCTACTCGCAATGCTTGCTTGAGCTCGCGTCATTCGTTCAATGAGTGACGCGAGTTGCTCATGCAGGCGAGATCACCTTCCTAAAGCTGTCGCTTACAGCAGGTCACTGGCAAGTTCGGCCAATTCAGAGCGTTCGCTCTTTTGCAGGCTGATGTGAGCGTAGATTGGCTGATCAATCATGCGGTTGATGAGATAGGTCAACCCGTTCGAACGAGAGTCGAGATAGGGATGATCGATCTGCCGGATGTCTCCGGTCAGAATGATCTTCGTCCCTTCTCCTGATCGGGTAATAATCGTTTTGATTTCGTGCGGCGTGAGGTTCTGAGCTTCGTCGACGATGAAGAAGACTCGCTGCAAGCTTCGTCCGCGAATGTAAGCGAGGGGAGTGATTTCAAGCTTTTGCCGATCGAGCAGTTCCTGAATCTTGTCGCCGCTTTCGCCTCCTCCGTTTTCTTGTCGAATGACTGACAAATTGTCGAAGAGCGGCTGCATGTACGGGTCGAGTTTCGCAGAGATATCTCCGGGCAAGAATCCGAGATCGCGATTGCTCAACGGAACCGTCGGGCGACTGAGAAGGATTTGTCGATACTCTTTGCGGCACTCAAGTCCCGCAGCGAGTGCAAGAATTGTCTTCCCCGAGCCAGCTTTGCCGGTGATCGTGACAAGTTTGATCGAATCATCGAGCAGGGCAGACATGGCGAAGGCCTGCTCCGCGTTCCGGGCAGTAATTCCGAAGGCAGACGGTTTCGGGATGCGGGTCAGAAATGGACTCATTCCCGGTCGACGTACGAGTGCGGATTTTGAGCCATTCTTGAGGACAAAGTTTTCGTTCGAAATCGGATTTGAGAGTTCAGGAATGTCGGCCAGATCGACCTCTCCAGGCGTCTCGTAAAACCTGTCGATCAATGCACCGGGAAGATCGCAAACAGTGCGGGTGCCTGAGTAAAGCGAGTCGACGCTGGCGACTTTGTCTGTGTGGTAGTCCTGAGCAGGCAGTTCGAAAGCTTTGGCTTTCAGGCGAAGGTTGGAATCCTTCGAGATCAGAATCACCTGACGATCAGGTTCCGCAGCTTGCAGCGACAAAGCGGAGTTGAGAATGCGATGGTCAGCTGAATCACTGATGAGAAGTTCTTTGAGCCGAGGCTTCATCGGCTCACCGAGCAGAACCCGGATGTTTCCGAGAGTGGGGCCAATCGACGCCCCTTCAGGGCACATGACGTCGCCGGTGAGTTCGTCCAGCGATCGAAGAAACTCGCGAGCATGGAAGTGGATGTCTCCACTCCCTTTTTTGAACTGATCCAGTTCCTCGAGAACCGTGATCGGCAGGGCGATGTCGTTCTCTTCAAACTGAGTCAGGCACGAGGAATCGTGAAGGATGACATTCGTGTCAAGGACAAAGAGTTTTGGAACCGCATCCCTGCGTTCTGCCATCATCGAGCCTCCACCTTCGTCAAGGGGATGAAATCTCTTAATGAGAATCCATCAAGTATGAACGCCTCCAATTTGTCTTTATTTTCGGCGTGCTCGTCAAGGTACTTTTGAACGGATCACTTTGCTTCATGAGAAATTCTCGAGGATTGTTGTCACCGAGAAATGAGTGTTAGGTCTTTGCGAATAACAGCCTCAGCCCGACAAGAATCGCGGTCGCCAGTGCCAGAATTCCAAAATTCCTGCGGAGCTGTTGCGAGCCAAGACGTTGTCCCAGGCTGGAACCAAACCTCGCTCCGATCGTTCCACCGGTCAGCAAGGCAGCCACGAGTTTCAGGTCAATATTGCCATGCAGGGCATGTGCGAGCGTGGCTTGAGCGGACACGATCCAGACCACAACCATTGAACTGGCCACAGTGGCTTGGGCGGGTAAGCCGAAGAGATACAGGAATCCGGGTACGACCAGCAGTCCTCCACTGATCCCCAGTAGTCCCGAAAGAAAGCCGACAAAAACTCCGAACCAGGCGAGGACAGGAATCGACATCTTCTGGCGATTCCATTCTGGAAGAGTGACAATGGGAGGAATGGAAATCTCTTTCAACCATCCACGCGGGACAGGTCGAAATTGCAATGCACGCTCCGTCTCCCAAAGTGAGAAGAACCCCAGTGTCGTCAGCAGTACAAGGTAAGTTCCGAGCACAACTGACTCGGCTCCTCCTTGTCCACTTGAAGAGTTCGCCAATCGGTTCAGGGTATTGCTTCCCAGCAAGACGCCGGTGAACAATCCGCCGGCAACGATCAGAGGCAGACGCCAGTCGAGCAACTTTGTCTGACGGTAAAGCATCGCCGTTGTGGCTGGGCCCAGAACATAGCAAACCGTGGAACCGACAATGATGGGGGTTGGGAAGTCGAGGATGGTTGTCAAAACCGGAACCAGAATGAACCCGCCGCCAACTCCGAAAATTGCGGACAGGGTTCCGACTCCGAAGGAAACAATAATCGCGACAATCCACTCCACTTTCGGCCTGTTCGTATCTCTCAGCGGTTCATGTTCTGGCGAGCCGGTTCCATGATGACCAATCACAGAATTTGTTCAACTTGGACCGTTCACAATTTGGTGGTGAACGGTGAACTCTCGCAAGAATCAATTCAACCGTCGAGCAGGCAGAATCTCCTAAAGCTCGCCACAGTTCCAACTTGAATATGAGCTCGAAAGAGAACTCGACGAGTGAGATTCACATGATGGTACCATGTGATCGACGCCGAGTGTGTGAAGCGACGCAGAAGGAGTGAGTTGAAGGCCTGAACTCTGCGTAGTGTTGTTACTCACTCGAGCCGTGTGGAATACGAATGAAGAGGCCCGCACTCAGATCTGATAGTCGGGGAACTTGCTCTCGGTACGTTCTGTCCCGCTGTAGAACTTCTTCTCGATCAGGTCGAAGACTCGATGCACAATGACTCCCCAAACGACGGGGAGTGCCAGGCAGGTCAGAGCAAACAGAACTTGATTGACCACTTGCCTATTTCATTTCTCTGAAGGCATCCCATCCCATGTAGCCGACGATGGCTGCACAGATCAGGAACATGATGTCCATCATGAACGTGTGTTCGCCGGAAAACGGGATTCCGAGAACCATATCCGAGATTGCTGCCACCGCGACCAGTCCAGCCACGACCATTGAAGCGACAACAACTCGTTTGGGCAATTCCTGCATTGTGAAGGCTCGATTCGGCATACAGACTTGACGACTGGGAACGGCATTTCTGCGTCCGCTCTACCGTTTCCGCGCATGAGCGACCGGAAACTCAGCATAACTATAGTCTCGCACAAATGATAAGAGCCAGTTCAACAGAAATTTTCGTCCCGTCAAAACTCAAAAATCTGTTGATTGATTCGGACCTACAAGGCTCGCGGTCGTTGCTACCGTCAGAATCAAGAATAGCTGAACAACTCAACCAAGTTCGAATCGGGGTCGAAGATGTACAACTGCGTTGGCCCATCCGGTCGAGACTTTGGACCCGCTTGAATAGTGATGTCGCGAGATCTCAGGACTTCGGCTGACTCGTGAGCGTTGTCGACTTCGAATGCGAAGTGATGCGTCCGGCTGATGGTGCAGTTTTCCGGAACTGATGTCTGCGATGGTCCGGACTCAGCGTGTTCTTCGATCAGGTGGATTTGCGTTGTGCCAGCCTGAAACCAGAGTCCGGGAAATCGAAATCCGGGGCGACTCACTTCTTCCATGCCGAGCAAGTCGACGTAAAAGCTTCGTGAAACGTCGAGGTCTTTGACGACCAGGGTGACATGATCGATTCGCTTCACGCTGATTGGACTGGCAGGCATCTCAGGGCCTCTCACGTATGCGGAGTGGAGTGAGTCTTGGCGGTCGAAGGTCGTTCCTGACTGTTATTCAATGTTCTGAACGATCTCACGCATCTTCTCGATGCAAGCTTTCATGTCGACAATCAGATGCGAAATTCGGACGTCGTTGGCTTTGGAACCAATCGTATTCAGTTCGCGGAACATTTCCTGACCGAGAAAGTCGAGCTTACGACCAGAAGAGCCATCGGAGGCGATGAGAGTGTCGTATTGATTCAAGTGAGACCGCAGTCGAGTCACCTCCTCAGTGATGTCGCAACGGTCAGCGAAAATGCTGACTTCACGAATGAGATCGTTCGAGTCGACTTCTGCCTGACTTCCTTCGAGCAAGTCGCTGATACGCTGAGTGAGTCGGTCACGATAGCTGATCACAACATCGGGAGCGTGCCGTTCGATGACGGTGAGGTTCTCCCGAATTTGGTTCGCCAGGTCCTGCATTTCTGAACGCATTGACTCACCCTCTTCCTTACGGAAGGCTTCGAGTGTGTCGAGGGCTTCGCCCAGCACAGATTCGAAGAGCGGCCAGTCCGATTCTTCGACGGTGCGATCCGTTCGTTCTTCGACGATCCCAGGAAGGCTGAGCAGGGGCGTCAGTTCGGTCGGAGGCTGAACATTCAGGGCAGTCGCGATCTCACTGAGTTGTCGCCAGTACTCCTGAATCGCGAGGCGATTCATTTCGACAGCCGGTCTCTCTTCAATGAGTCGAACATTGATCGAAACGGAGACTGTCCCGCGCGCGACTCGTTCGCGAACGAGTTTTTCGACGCGAGATTCGAGCGACAAGAACGCCACAGGGCAGCGGACCGCCACTTTCAGGTGGCGATTGTTCACGCTTCTGACTTCGACGGTCAGACTGACTCTTTCGTTGTGTCCACGGGCTTCCCCATGGCCAGTCATGCTCAGCAACACGGTCGATGATTTCAGTTCGGGGAGTCAGCTTCAGTCTGTGCTTTGACAGACTCCGGCTCGGCTGCCCCAGAGGTTCTTGTGAAACGGGGAGTGCTCTCGCTGAAGCAGCGAGTTAAACAGCGAGAGTCTTTACTCTGACGGCGGCGAAGTCGTTGAGTCGTCACCATCTGAGGATCCTTCTGCGGAATCATTCGACGGTGTTGCCGAGTCAGTTTCGTTTTCGAGATTTTCACCTGCTGGAGTGGTTTCCTCGTCGGCGTCGCCTTCGGTTGTTTCTCCGGTTGTCAGTGCGGCGCCGTCATCTGCTGCTCCGCTGGCAAACTGCTTCTCAGCGTATCCGGTTCCCGCTTTACGCATCGCACATCCGCCGATTCCAGCGAGGAGCACCCAGACCGTCGCTGTCACGACGGTGATCCAGGTGAAAACGTCGCCAGCTTTGGTTCCGAATGCGCTTTGCCCGCCCATTCCTCCAAACGCTCCCGCCAGGCCACCACCGCGGCCCCGTTGGAGCAGGATGATGATCATCAGGAAAATTCCTGTCAGCAAGAGCAGGACTTGGAGGATGATTGCCAGTGTTCCCACGATGTCTTCCTTTCGCAGCTTCTGAAACAGTCCGTGTCTCGGAACTGATCGCGCTCGTTGACCAATTGTTAAGTGGTTTCGAAGGGTGTATTGAATCGAAAACTGATTGTCACTGCTTCAATTTCTATCGATAGTCAACAGGATCGGAATCGTGCTGCCGGATCGCAAGAATGAATTCATCACGATCGACGAATGAAATTGCAGGGACTGGTTAAATTCAGGCTCTACTTCGAGAGACTTGCTCCCGCTTCAATGATCGGAACGAAATTCTCTGCAGTGAGGCTTGCTCCACCGACCAGAGCACCATCGACATTCTCTTGCGAGAGGAGTTCAACGGCGTTGGCTGGCTTCACACTTCCCCCGTAGAGGATTCGCATTCCATTCGCAATTTCCGAAGTGTAGTGACTTTCCAGCCACTTGCGAAGATGGGCATGAGCAGAATCTGCCTGTTCCGGGCTGGCGGTTTTGCCTGTCCCAATCGCCCATACAGGTTCGTAAGCAATGACCACGTTTGCCATCTGCTCTGCAGAGACATTGGCCAGTCCGCCTGCCATCTGTTCGTCGAGAACGTCGTTGGTCTTTTCTGCTTCGCGTTCTTCCAGTAGTTCGCCAACGCAAAGGACGACTTGAAGTCCTTTCTCCAATGACTTCAACGTTTTACGGTTGATGACTTCGTCGGTTTCTCCGAGCACATGACGCCGTTCGCTGTGTCCGAGGATGACAGATTGAACGCCGAGATCAGCGAGCATTTCCGCTGCAACTTCTCCGGTGAATGCTCCCGGCTCTTCGAAGTAGCAATTCTGTGCACCGACGGTGACCTGTGTTCCTGAAACGGCATCTTGAACTGGAATCAGGTAAGGGAATGGTGGACAGACGAGCACGTCCACTGATTCCGCAGCTGCCTGGCTTCCGTCAGCAATTGACTTCGCCAGCGAGACGGCTGAGTCTCGGTTGGTGTTCATTTTCCAGTTTCCGGCGATCAAATAACGTCGCATCGTCTTCAATCCTCTTGTGTCGACTACTTGAGTTTTATGTGGTTTCCGTGGAAATTCGGATTCGATGATTCATTGGTATTTCGACGAGGCTCTTGAGAACTCAGACCCGAGTCCCGAAGAGGGACTTTTCCATCAATTCTGAGTTGGCTCGAGTCGGGATTGCATGTTTTCAGCTGCCCCGACCGAGACAATCGGCGCTCATTCAGTGCTGCCTCGCTTGCGGGATATTAGCAAGCGTTCTGCGACCGGGCGAGTGGTTGCGGGGTGAATCAACTAATTCAATAAGCATTTCACCAAGACCATTGTCTCTTTCAGTTGCAGTCGGCTCTTGAAGTCTTCGATGTTCTTGGCTGTTTCTTAGCGTGTTTTACGAATTCAATGTTTTCGCGAGGGCGTTTTCAGTTCGATGAATGTTGCATCGATTCTCGGTTGATCGATACGAATCCAGGTGACAGCGTGGTCGCGGATGCTGACCGGAAACTTCTGCGAATCAAACGACCGGTCTGTAAATCGCTCAATTCTGTGACTCGTCGACTATGATCTCAGAAGCTGCAGCAGTTTGTTTTCGTAAACTCGCATGTGCGATCGAGCCACCAGCAGAACACATCCGTCCGCACGATTGCGGAGGAACGGATCTCGGAGAAACGGTGAGAAACTGAAGGAGATGTCTTGTCGAAAAGGGCAAAACGTGGACTGGCGACATGGTTGACGGGGAGCACCCTGCCAATCTTCGTGCTCGATGACCGGAATGTCCTTCTCGTGTTTAATCGTGGGTGCGAGGAACTCACTGAATGGCCTGCGTCCGAGATGATCGGCCGCAAGTGCGAGTACATCGCAGTCGCCAATTCATCGCTCCCTGAATCTGTCACAGGAGCGTTGTGTCCGCCGAAACTGAGTGAATCCGAAATCTCGAAGTCGGTGCTATCCGTCATCCCGAGCCAGTCCGGGAAGTCCACGCGAAAACGGATCGAGTTCTTTCCGTTGCGAGAGGAACGAGATGAAACGTCCTTTCGAATGATGGGAGTCATTCTCGACGAAGCTGAAAGCGAACCGGCTCGACCCACGAACTCGCATTATCGACTCGCTGAGCTTCAAGCAGAGTTGCAGCGTCGATTTCGAGTGAGCCGGATTGTGGCAGCATCGCCTCTCATGGAGCGCGTCGTTTCGCAAGTTCGGCTCGCTGCCGAGTCACGGCTGCCTGTGTTTCTGCAAGGCGAACGCGGAGTTGGAAGGGAGTACATTGCTCGAGCCATCCACAATGCCACAACCTTCGCTGATCGCCGGTTCGTTCAGATCGATTGCGAAACGCTCTCGCGGTTTGAGATTCATCGAAGCTTTCGTCGGCTTCTTGATCAGGAGACTGAAGAGCCATTTTCGGGGACTGTGCTGCTCAGAAATGTTGACCATCTTCCCCTCGATTTGCAGATGGAACTCTCGCGGGCTTTGCAGCAGTTATTGCGAAGCCGCTGGATGTCGACGTCGCGATACAAGATCGATGAACTCGATCCCGAGAAGTTCGAGCCGGTACTTGCAGCTCAGCTGACTCCCATTTCAATCTTCATTCCACCGTTGCGGCAGCGTCGAGAGGATCTTCCGATTCTCGTGCAGAGTCTCGTCGAAGATGCAAACTTCGGGCGTGAAGTTCAACGAGAAGGGGTGAGTCCTGAGGTCGAACAGGAATTCGCCAGCTATTCGTGGCCCGGAAACGTCTCCGAACTGGTTCGAACGCTCGAGAAAGCGTTTCGGAACAGCTCAGATTCGGTCATCGAATTGGAAGATCTGCCTGCCGATTTTCGGATTGGACAGGACGCAGCGACGGCTCGTCCGCGAAAACCGAGTCTTCCCCTCGAGGAATACTTGAAGCAGATCGAAGAGAAGCGGGTTCGGGAAGTGCTGGAGCAATGCGGAGGAAATAAGACCGCAGCTGCGGAGATTTTGGGACTTCCTCGGCCGAAACTCTATCGTCGTCTCGCTCAGCTGGGGATTGACGTTGCCCAGGATGCTCCATCGGAAGAGAAAGATGGGGCGTAAAGACGAACACTCAAAGGATTTGAAGCGAATTAGACGGGGATCGACATGTTGTCTTCCGAATCGGCATGCAGCGGCGACTGGCAGTCGATCATCTCTTCAATTTCAGCGTTAGAAATTGGAGTGAGCGTAAATCCAACACTCGAAAGGGAGTGCGTATGACGCTCCAGACGTCTCTCAATGGAGGCGACGTTTTCTTCTTTTTCTTTCTGAGATCGCCGGGCTGCGGTCAGGTCGAGTGCCAGAAACGCGAGAAATCCCGATAGACCACCCGCGAGAAGAAATGGCGACAATTCGTTGCCTGAATATTTTCCAACTGTCAGCCCGATCATGAATCCACTCATAATCAGAATTGAAGTGGAACTGATGAGCGTCGGATTGTTGGCGTTGCGGGCCATGACGGTCTCACTGCGGACAGATGCGAAAAAAAAGACTTCTGGACCCTACTTTACGAATCTCGACATGTCAAAAAATGTGATTCATTTGCAACGGTTGATCCAATCCCGCTAAGCTCAACATTGGAATTCACGGCGATCGATTTCCACCCGCTGCTTTGACCTTCCGAAAAACCTACCCCAGAAGGAAATCTCTATGTCTTTGACAAGGCGTTATTTCTTGAAATCGACAGCTGCGGCCACTGCAGCTGTGGCTACGACTCAGTCGATTCAGGCCTTTCAGCAGCCACGCAGCTCGAGCCCGAATGAGAAGATCGGTGTGGCGGTCATTGGAGCCGGGGGACGGGGCAGCTCGCACCTGGGAGCTTTTTCCGGAGGTGCTGACTCAGAAGTCCTTTACATCTGTGATGTCGACACAAACGCCGCCAAGAAAATTAAAGGTGTCGAAGAAAAACAGGGACGCGCACCGCAGTTCCTTCAGGATTTCCGGAAAGTTCTGGAAGATCCCAACGTGGATGCCATCAGTACCGCCACTCCCAACCACTGGCACTCTCTGGTTTCGATTCTGGCAATGCAGGCCGGAAAACACGTATACGTCGAAAAACCGGTTTCTCACAACGTGTGGGAAGGCCGACAAGTGGTCAAGTGGGCCCGCGAGCTCAACAAGATTTGTCAGTGTGGTACGCAGTCACGTTCAAGCCCCAGCTTGAAGAGTGCTGTCGAGTACGTTCGCAGCGGAAAGCTTGGCCCGATTCAGTATGCGATCGGAACTTGCTACAAGCCGCGAAAGAGCATCGGCAAACTTGATAAGCCACTGCAAATTCCTGACTCGATCGACTACGACATGTGGTGCGGTCCTGCGGAAATGGTCGACATCTACCGACCTCGTTTGCATTACGACTGGCATTGGGATTTCAACACCGGCAACGGTGATATGGGGAATCAGGGGATTCACCAGATGGATATCGCTCGCTGGTTCCTCGGCGAGGGCAAGCTGTCTCCTCGAGTGATGAGTATCGGTGGCCGAGTCGGCTATGACGACGCTGGCGACACTCCGAATACTCAGATTGTCTATCACGACTTCGAAGCAGCTCCGCTGATCTTCGAAACACGTGGCCTTCCCCACAAAGATCTCGATTGGGGAACTGGAATGGACGAGTACCGAGGATCACGAATCGGCGTCATCGTTCAGTGCGAAAATGGCTACGTGGTCATTCCGTCGTACACAAAGGCAGAAGCTTTCGACAACGACGGAAACTCGCTGCAAGCCTGGTCTGGCGGCGGAGATCACTTCCAGAACTTCCTCGATGCTGTCCGTTCTGGTGATCGAAATGATCTGAACGCCGATATCCTCGAAGGTCATCTCTCGAGTGCATTATGTCACACCGGGGCGATAAGCCATCAACTCGGTTCGACACAAACGTCCGAGCAGATCGGTAAAGAGGTTGCGGGAGATCCGCTGTGGAGTGACTCCTGGGAGCGAATGGAGAAACATCTCGCTGCCAATGGTGTCGACGTCAGTGATCCAAAACTGTCCGTTGGTCCATGGCTCACGATGGATCCGGATTCGGAAACCTTCCCAGGGAACGAGAGTGCCAATGCACTGCTGACTCGCCCATACCGCGAAGGTTACGTTGTTCCTGATGCGGACGCGTAAGCGGAAATTGATAAGACTCGATAAGAAACGGTCGGATTCCGAATGGTTTTCGACCGTTTTTTCATTGTTACACTGAAGCTCCGCGAGACACTTGAAGTGTCTCTCAAAAGCGGATAACACGCTTCTCGCGTGAGGCCGCAACCGGGTGATTGCGTGCGCCGAAACACCGCCAACTGTCAAAACTTTGCGAATTACGTCGGACGAATTGAAATGTCACAACAGTACATCATGTCCATCGAAGGACTCACGCGGATTTATGATGAGACCGCAGTTCTCGAAAACATCTGGCTCTCGTTCTATCCGGGAGCGAAAATTGGAGTCCTGGGCGACAACGGATCGGGAAAGAGTACGTTGTTGCGGATCATGGCTGGTGTCGACAAAGACTACATGGGCGAAGTTCGTCCGCAGAAGGGCATCAAAATCGGCTACTTCCAACAAGAGCCGCAATTGAACCCGGATCAAACTGTTGACGAAGCGGTCGCTGAAGCCGTTGCGGAGTCGCAAGCGGTTATCGATCGTTACAACGCTGTGAATGAAAAATTCGCGGAAGTGACAACTGACGAAGAGATGAATGCTCTGCTGGAAGAGCAGGGGACTCTCCAAGATCAGATTGACGCTGGTAACTTGTGGGAACTCGAACGCATTGTCGACATGGCGGCCGATGCACTGCGACTCCCACCGGGTGAATCAAAAATCGAAAACCTTTCCGGGGGAGAAAAACGACGAGTCGCCCTGTGTCGCCTGCTGCTTCAGAACCCGGACATGCTGCTTCTGGACGAACCGACCAACCATCTCGATGCTGAGTCGGTCGCGTGGCTTGAGAGATATCTCCACGACTTCAAAGGAACTGTTGTCGCGGTGACTCACGACCGGTACTTCCTCGACAACGTGGCAGGTTGGATTCTGGAACTCGACCGAGGTCGCGGGTATCCATACGAAGGCAACTACACAGCCTGGCTTGAACAGAAAGAAGCTCGACTGGGAGTTGAACAGAAGAAAGAAGCCCGCCGCCAGCGAATGCTTCGCCAGGAACTCGAGTGGGTCCGGCTGTCGCCAAAAGCGCGAGCAACCAAGAACAAAGCGCGTCTGCAGCGGTACAACGAACTCGCGTCACAAGGGTTCGACGAAAGAGACGAAGCTGCTCAAATTCAGATTCCCGTTTCCAAGCCGCTGGGAGATCTGGTCGTGCGTGCGAAGGGGTTGTCGAAAGCGTTTGGCGATCGATTGCTGTTCGAGAATCTCGATTTCAATCTGCCTCCCGGCGGAATCGTGGGCGTGATCGGTCCGAACGGAGCCGGAAAGACAACGCTGTTCAAAATGATTGTGGGACAGGAAGAGCCGACCAGTGGAGAACTTGTCGTTGGCGATACCGTTGACCTGTCTTATGTTGATCAGTCTCGAGATGCACTCGACCCCAAGAAAACCGTCTACGAGGAAATTTCTGGCGGCCTCGATCAGCTTGAAGTTGGTCGAACAAAAATTCACGCACGAGCCTATTGCGGTCGCTTCAACTTTAAGGGAAGTGAGCAGCAGAAGTTTGTCGGAGATCTCTCAGGGGGGGAACGAAATCGCGTTCACCTGGCGAAGCTTCTTCGATCCGGCGGCAATCTGATCCTGCTCGATGAACCGACAAACGACCTCGATGTGGAAACCCTTCGCGCCCTTGAAGAAGGACTTTCCGACTTCGGCGGTTGTGCGGTGGTCACGTCACACGATCGATGGTTTCTCGATCGAATCGCAACGCACATCCTTGCGTTCGAAGGCGACAGTCAGGTCGTCTGGTTCGAAGGAAATTACAAGATGTACGAAGTCCAGCGACGTGAACGACTCGGCGATGCAGCCCAGAATCCGCATCGCATCAAGTACCGTCCTCTTAAGTAGTCCTGGCTGGCCAAGTGCAGGCGCATTTTCATCCTTATCGAGATGGCTACAGTTTGCTTCCGAAGTTGAGAAAGATTTCACTTGATGAAGTCTTCCTCGCTTCTGAGGGAAGTGGAGATCGTTACCGTCGTGAGAAGCAACTGGCGATGGAGCAACAGACTCATCTCGTCGAGGAAAACCTGTCGACTGAGTTGCGCACGGCGGTGACGGAATTTCTCATCGAGCGTCATCCTCAACTGAAGGGCCGAACTGGTCCGCTGGAACAACTCGTAACCGAAATCGAAGAAGACATCGTCATTCACTCGCTTGATGCGGATCGTGACTGGATGTCGTTCGGACACGTCTGTTTCCCAAGCGGCTGGCGACCGGAAGAGAAGATCGGCCGCCCATTAGCGGAGATCCACCAACCGATCCCCGGGATGGACCTCTCAAACAGTCGACGACTCGTCGAGACAATGGTCAATCACGGTCCATTCGAACGGTTTGTGTGGAGTGTTGTCTTCGAGGATGAGTTGAACTTCCACCCTGACCGGACGCGATGTGACTTTGACCCGGTTGCGCCTGTCGTCTTTGTGAAAGTGGAACGTCAGGTGACGGTAGGGGTCCCCGACTCTGGAGGAGCGTTGTTTGTGCTTCACCAGTCTTTGATTCCGTTCGATCAAATCGAACGCGGTCCGCTCGTCGCTGCTCTGCGATCCATGTCTCCCGAGCAACTGGAATACAAAGGGCTTTCTGGCTCAGCTCCGAAAATTATTGAGTGGCTGACGAGTCTTCCCTCTTAGGGAATGACCCGTTCGCGAGGTGCCTTTGATCCGAGCGACCAGTGCAATTTCGCGGAACTCGAAGATTTCTACACCCTTCGAAAATCATCTGTGACAACAAGCTGTCACACCTGTTTCGAAACTCCTGCATGTCGGGATTCCTCTCCGTCTGGAATTCCAAACGATTGCTCGAGCACAACGTTCCTAAGATGCACTTACGTGTGGAATTTTCATCGCACGATGCGGTGTTCCCCTGTGAGAGTGCGCGACGAGGAACGCGAGACATGCTGCAGGTTTCGGAATATGAAAACTTATGAACAGCACTCTTCAGACAATCGCCCGTCTGAGGGGCTTCGTGAATTTGAGCAGAAGGAGTCTGCCTCAAATTTAACTTCGGCGGCGGCGCCCTTTTCCGGTTCTGGAGCCGACAGTTCGTCACTGACCGTGCACGAGGTGAACACTCGTCCCAAGCCGATTTCGCCCGTCGATCGTCAGTTGCCCGTCTTTTGTCCCCAGTGTGGAGTTCAAGTCCAGATTCAGAAGGGGCTCTGCGGAAATCGACTCATCGATGCGATTTTACTGCAGGCCAGACATTGCGGCACGGAATTGGAGTGCCATCACTGTCGAACTCGTTTCGTCTTCCAGAAGCTCACGGAATTAACGACTCGATGAGGATGTCACAAACAGACAGAAGCTCAGACTTGCCGGACTAACCACTTCAGGAGAGTGCTCAGCTAGAAAACATTTGGGGCGATTGGATCGACCTTATTCGGAAACCGTGCGGGACTACTGGGATCACGTGTGATTTCGGAACGAGGATGGAGTGCACACTTTGAAAGTGTGTTTACAGAACGCTGTCAGCGAGAGATGACGATGCTCCAGAGCATTTTCTGATTCGGTATGCACTCACTCGTACGAGCGAACTCAGCCTTTGAACTGATGACAAAGTTCAAGCGAGCGCACAGGAAAGAGCAACTTGCTCTAAGTGAGAGTTGTGATGTTATCGATGCGGATCTCTTCGCGCGAAGCGAAGGGTTCACCGAAGGCACGATCGATCGACCATCCCCAATACCTTGCCCGATCACGAATATCATCGAGAAGCGTGGGAAACTCGCTGCTTCGACCCTCAACGACCTGACTCTCGTAGCAGCGGACAGATTCCATCTTTTGATCGATGTGATTCGAGATGTCGACCACGAAGGCTGGTTTGGGGTGAATTCGGAGGTGGATGCTCCAGTAATAGTAGATTTTGGGAGGATGAAACGGGTCGCCGGGAAGGTCGCTGCGGCTCAATTTTGCCCAGAATCTCGCAGCATCGGCGAGCGCACTGGCAGCCACGTGATCGGGGTGCGCATCTTCCCAATATGGTGCCAAAATGACTTTCGGGCGTGTTTTTCGG
Source organism: Thalassoglobus sp. JC818 (assembly GCF_040717535.1). Lineage (NCBI taxonomy): Bacteria > Pseudomonadati > Planctomycetota > Planctomycetia > Planctomycetales > Planctomycetaceae > Thalassoglobus > Thalassoglobus sp. JC818. The sequence goes on along the minus strand of NZ_JBFEFI010000001.1, from coordinate 992,116 downwards.
AAGAGGCCAGCGAGTTTTCGGCGGCCATCCAGGTCGTTGATGAGCGATCTGTTCGGCAGATTCAGCTGAAACCGCTGAGTCAATCCGAGCACTTCTGTCGAGCGATCGGTCTCCTTCTGTCGACGTTCAACAGTGCCACGAGGAGTTGGTTCACCGTTGGTTAATTCGACGACTCCTACGCGTTTTCCCTGCGAGAGCGTCTTGAGGATGGTTCCACCGACACTGATTTCTGCGTCATCTGGGTGAGGAGCAACGACGAGAATATCGAGTGATTCAGCAAGTTGGTCCATCGTTCTGGTCTTTACGTCTTCGAAAGGAAAAGGCTATACGTCCTAGCACTTTCTAACCTCTCAACCATTCCCTTCCAACTCGCCATCCTCAATTGCTGGTCAAATTGCCCCAATGTTGACCACGGAGGCCCCCGTTATGTTTCGTTCGAATGCCGTTTGGCTCAGTCTGGCGGTGATGATGTCCGTCGGATGCCAATCGTCGATGTTTCCCCAAAAAGTTCATCGGATGGTCGGCTTTCGAGGCGAAGATGGTGGACGTGAAAATCCCGCAGAGCAAACAGTCGATCCGTGGGTGCAGGATGCGGGAACGATCGCCCGAGCTGAGCATCAACCTGAGCCGATTCACGACCCACTCAAGATCCGGGACTTCTTCGTTTCTTCAAAAGCCCGCGACATTGAACGCAATCTTGGTGTCGGAGACTGACGGCTCGCGTTAGCGCTCTCAACAACTGAAATCGATAGCAGGCTGAATCACGATCTCTCAATGCGGAGATCGGGCTTTCAACGAAGACTCATCTTTGCAGCGAGTTTTGCGTTTGGGCTCTCATTCTGCCGCGTTGAATTCGTTTGCAGTTGTGAAACGTTCAAAGTGGTCAGCGACTGTTCGTCAAGCGTGAATGAGGCAAAAAACAGAGTTGCCAGATTCCTTTAGAAATGGGCCGATCTGTCGTAGCAATTATTTGGTACCAGAGGCATACTCCACGAAATCAGTGAACCATTCACTACTCAATTCGGGGTCTGCTGCATGTCTGAAGTTGCGTACGAAAATCAGATGGATTCTATTCCGTCTGAAGACACGCGATGCACTTTGAAACTGCGTGCGTCTCGGGAGCATGAACGCTCTGCTTCTTGCGGTCGATACCTCTCCGAAGTTGGAGAAACATTCTGCGAAATTGTGTCGTCGGCGAGTCAATTCTGTTGCTGTGCAGCGTTGCGATTGACACAGAAGTGGAGTAGAAGATGGTTCAGTGCTTGGAGCCAGGCGGATGAGATTCGAAACAAAGGGGGGAAGTCAGACGGGATGTTGGTTCCTCAAGCGTTGGTCTTGCACTAGCGAAACCCATCTCATGATCTCTCATCGACAGTCATTGTCGACGGGCTAGACGTTACCGTGAATGCAGGAGTTTGATTTTCTGCACGCATCGAACATTCGACTCCAAGATGGTCGAAGTCGGGCACAACTCGCAAACGATCACTTGATATTCCCTCTGAGGCTACCGAACGTGTTTCAACAATTTCTGTCATTTCGTGACCAGTTCGCTCCAAACATTTCCAAGGCAAAACTGAAGACCACGAACTCGATCGAAACGCCTCTCTGGCCGGACGCATCCGCAGATGTTCTGCGTTCCGATTCGTTTCTGCACCGATTGGCGTTGAACCAACTTGTCACCGTGCGTTGGTCACTCGACGAAGATCTGGAAGCCTATCGCGAGAAGTCGATTCCGGCGATTGGGATCAGTTGGCGAAAGCTGTGTGAGTCCGGAGTGCAGCAGGGCATCCGAAAGATTCAGCGCTCAGGGATGGCGGTTTCGAACCTGAGCTGGGTGGGTGGATTCACTGGTCAACACGGGTACGGACTTCGTGAAACATTGCTCGAAGCACGTCGGGCGATTCGCGTTGCTGCGCAGCTACGGGCCGAGTCAGTCACGGTCATCACCGGAGCACAGAATCGCCATATCGATTCCCATGCGTGTCGTCTCGTGACTCAGTCGATGCGCGAACTGGCAGAACTGGCGGCGATCTACAACGTCAAACTGGCGCTGCAGCCAATGCATGCGATTTATGCCCAGAATTGGACGTTCCTGCAGTCGCTGGATGATGCGTTGGAGATGCTCGATCGGATCGATCATCCTTCTGTCGGGCTTGCTCTGGGAACATACCATCTCGGTGAAGAAGACAAAGTCATCGAGCGAGTTCGTGACATCATCGATCGAATTGTCATCGTGCAACTCGCCGATCGCCAATGTTCGCCCAAGAACGAGAACGATCAATGCCTCCCCGGTGAAGGTGTTCTGCCGATCAGAGAACTCGTCGCATCGCTGGAAGCTCATGGGTACGATGGTTGGTATCAGACAGAAGTTTGGTCACAAGACTTGTGGAAACTTGATCATCACGATTTAATTGACCGTTGTCGAACTGCACATTTACGATGCATGCCTTAGGCGCACGAGGAGATGCATTGGAAGTTGAGTGTGGTTTGCATAACACCTGCCCACTCTCCTGTCGATGACTCTCCGAACCTATGGCTCACGAATGGTATTCAATCGATGAACTTGCCCGACAACTCGGGCGTGATCGTCGCGAAATTGAACGGCTTGCATCACGAGGACGAATTCCCGCTCACAAGCGTGGTCAGGACTGGCAGTTTCATGCTGCCGAGATCACACAGTGGCTTGAGCAGGAAATGAGAGAGTATTCCGACAGCCAGCTCGCAGCTCTCGAAGTGGCTCAAGCATCTCCGGAAATCGTCGCGGATGTTCCCGTCACATCGCTTCTCAAGCCGGAACTCGTTCAGGTTCCACTCGAAGCTCGAACGAAGCGTTCGGTGCTGGAGTGCATGATCGAAGTGGCTGGGCGAACGTGGCAGGTTTGGGAGCCCGCTACAATTCTCAAAGCTGTCCAGGAACGTGAGAAGCTGCACTCTACTGCGTTCGACAATGGAGTTGCGATTCCCCACCCTCGAAATCCACTTCCTGATGCCGTCGGTGCTCCGATCGTTGCCTTCGGTCGCACGATGTCTGGAATTCCGTTTGGTGCCAGCAACAACTCTCTGTCCGACTGCTTCTTTCTGGTGCTTTGCCAGGATACGCGGAGCCATCTGCAGGTGATTGCACGACTCGCCCGCATGGTCCAACTGCCTGACTTCTTGCCTGAACTTCGAGCTGCTGAAGATTCTGAAGCTGCCTACTCTGTCATCCTTTCGGCAGAAAGCCAATTCGGATAGGTTGATGCGTTCTTGAACAATTGTCTTTCTTGATCAGGAACTCAAATGATGAAGTTGGTTTCAGCGCTCTGCGTCGTGCTCTCTGTTGTCTACTCTGGACTGACGGCTTCTCCTCTGAATGCACAGGACACACTGAACTTTCCGACACTCGGTGAACTTGTGGTTTCCGATCCCAAGTTTCATTCGCTGGTGGCCGAAGATGCAAAGATCGAAGTTCTGACGGGCGGTTACGAATGGACGGAAGGTCCGGTCTGGGTTCCCAGAGAGGGTGGAAAAGGTGTTCTTCTTTTTTCGGACATTCCGAACAACTCAATCTTTCAATGGGAAGAAGGGCGAGGAGCTTCGCTGTTCATGAAGCCGTCCGGCTACACCGGCGTCGCTGACTACGGAGGAGAACCAGGTTCAAATGGTCTGATGCTTGACGCATCTGGACGATTGACGATGTGTGAACATGGGGATCGCAGAGTTTCCGTGCTGACTGTTGATGGTGGGAAGCAAACTCTTGTCGACAACTACCAGGGCAAAAGACTCAACAGCCCGAACGACCTCGTTTTCCATTCGAATGGTGATCTCTACTTCACCGATCCGCCTTACGGTCTCCCAAACCGGTATGAAGATCCTCTTCGCGAACTCGATTTCTGCGGTGTGTATCGACTCTCCAAGGATGGGGAACTCACACTTCTCACGAAAGAAATGACGCGACCCAACGGGATTGCGTTCTCACCTGATGAGAAGACTCTCTACGTCGCGCAGTCCGATCCAGAAGCTGCGTTATGGAAGTCATTCCCCTTGAAGGCAGACGGCACACTTGGCGAAAGCAAAGTTCTTTATGATGCTACTGCTCATGCGAAAGATGGATGGCCGGGTTTGCCAGATGGAATGGCTGTCGACAAGGAAGGGAACGTCTTTGCGACCGGTCCCGGTGGAGTGTACGTCTTCTCGAAGAGTGGTGATTTGCTCGGTCGAATCAGCACCGGAGAGCGGACCGCCAACTGCACGTTCGGGGGAGAAGATGGCTCAGTGCTGTTTTTGACTGCCGACATGTACGTTTGTCGGATTCAGACGAAGACGGTCGGCATGAATCACTAGAGCAAGTTGCTCTTTCCTGCGAACTCGCTTGCGCTGGCTCGCAAGTCAAAAGACAATGCTTGCTCGTGCGAGATCGTGCACACCAAATAAAAAATGCTCTAAACGACTTCGTACGTCTCTTTGGATTCGCTTGCTCCATCAAAAATCGCGACAAGCTCTGATTAACATTTCTTACGGGCTGCATCTTCCATATCAACAGTCGGGAGATGCAGCTGCTTTTTCGAATATTGGGAACCGCTTCGAAGTGGGGACTCGACTCTCAGTCAAGACGTGCGTTGACGGCGGTATCCTGTTGCTCTAACTCAGCTTCTTCCGCTTTCTGAGCTTCAATCGATTCACGAACGAGGCGGGCTTCGTCCCTCAGTTCTTCGATCTCTTTTTGTTTCTCAGCGATTTGTTCTTCAAGCATCCGCAGGCGTTTTTCCTGATCTCGGTGAAGAATTCGATCGACGATCTGCAGGATCAGAATGGCGCGCCAGGCACGCATCGCAAGTCCGCGTAATCGAAAGACACGCGCCGATTTGCTCAACCGACTGAGTCGGGCTGCTCCTGTCAGTCGAAATGCACGCATGAACGCGATCATCGGAAGGCAGATGATCGCCAGGTCGAGTAAATGTTCTTTGACGAACTTCAGTTTCTTGGAGACGAGGCTGATCGTCAGAATAAATTCCGCTGCGAATGCGAACCAAATAAACGCCTGCGCAATTTGAACAGCCATCCCCAGCGAGCGAACTTCCTTGATCTTGGCTTCGAAGTAGAACTCAAACCCGAGCAGTGGAAGGATGAGCAGCGCAATGGCGATCATCGTGTAGCCAAGACGCAATTCAATGTCGTTGGCGAGTTCATCGCTCGCGGTCTTCCAACCCATCCATGGCAGCCAGACCGTTTTTCCATCGATATGATCTCTGGCTCCCAGCCGCAGCGGCGGAAACAGGCAATACAACAGATCAGAACGACGGGTCTGGCCACGATCCCGCATGTGCATGATGGCTTCGAAAACGTAGACCGTCCAGAGGCCGACCAAGGTCCAACCACACACATGAGCTGCGTGCGTGAACCGGTTTTCAGAGTCCTGCAGTACGTGCATTCCCACACCGGCGATCGCGAGGAACGCCAGAGTTACGAAGAACATGATCGGAGCAAATTTGCGATCGAGTTCTGTTTGTTGAGCACTGTTCATTTGTACCTGTGCATGTCTTTGAAGTCGGAATTCGGATTGTTGAATCACGGAATCCATCGGACTGCCTTACAAGTCAAAAGAAGCCTACAGTTGTTCTTTGTGCGAATCCATCTTAACTTGACTATGACAACGGCGGTGAACTTCATTCGGACGACAATTTATGGCTATTTCGTACAAGGATTCCGGAGTCGATCTCGATTCCTATGCTGAGGCAATGGGACGGATTCCGGCATTGCTACAGAGGACACAATCGGCCCGTGTCATGCCGTTGAATGGGGGATTTGCGGGATTATTCCGCTTGTTCGGAGAGGGGCACAGCTATCGAGATCCCGTTCTGGTTTCGGGATCGGATGGCGTTGGGACTAAATTGAAAGTCGCCATTCTTGCCCGATGCTACGACACCGTCGGGACGGACCTGGTGGCGATGTGCGTCAACGACTGCCTGTGTTTGGGGGCAGAGCCACTGTTCTTTCTCGATTACCTAGCGCTTCCGAAGGACGATCCCGATCTCGTCGCGAGTCTTGTACAAGGTGTCTCAGACGGTTGTGTCGAGGCAGGTGCTGCCCTTTTGGGGGGCGAAACTGCCATCATGCCGGATCTGTATTCTCCGGGTGAATTTGATATGGCGGGGTTCTGTGTCGCTGTTGTTGAGCGTGATGAGATTATTGATGGAAACCAGATTCAAGACGGTGATGTTCTGATTGGAATTCCGAGCAACGGATTTCACTCAAACGGATACAGTCTGGTCCGCAAAGTCGTCTTCGACCATGCTGGCCTGTCGGTCGACTCCGAAGTTGCAGAGCTGGGAGCGACAGTCGGAGAAGTTCTACTGAAACCGACTCGTATCTACTCGAAACTTGTTTCTGAACTTCTGGGAGACAAGGAACTCAAACCTCAAGTCACCGGAATTGCACACATTACCGGTGGTGGGCTCGATGAGAATGTGAGCCGCATTCTTCCGAATGGTTTGGAATTGAATGTCGATCGGTCAGCCTGGACAGTTCCGCCAGTCTTTGACTGGCTGCAGAAGCTGGGAGACGTTGATACTGAAGAGATGTTTCGTGTCTTCAATATGGGAATCGGTCTCAGCCTTCTAGTTCGGCCGGAAGCTGTCGATGCGGTTCTCAAGAAGCTACGCGATGCGGGAGACGATGCAAAAGTCATCGGTCAGGTCAGTCGCAGCACGGGGACGTAATTGCTCTTCAGGATTCTCTGCAGTTGAGACTGTCACTCTGCTTGCGGTTTAGTAGGTGCTTTGTCGCCCGGTCAATTCAACGTTTTCTGTCCGCACAGAACTCCGCAATGGATGAGTGTCGGAGTGGGACCGGTGACAGTTAGGTCAGCCGCTGACAGCCATTGAGTGTATTCCTGAACGCTGTAAGCGCGTCCCTCAGTCATTGAGAAAAGAGCTGTCGAATAAAGAGCGATGGGCAATGGTCCGGAGAGGTCGTCATTCAAGAAGACGTCGTGGATCAGAAGACGACCATCAACGGGAAGCGATTGGGCACAACGGTTCACCAGTTGCGTGCATTCGGGGACGTCCCAGTCGTGAAGGACATTTGAAAGAAGAATGACGTCTGCGGTCGGCAACGGGTCTTTGAACATATCGGCTGATCGAACTTCGAGCCGGTCTTCAACACCATAGTGTCGGGCACATTCGACGGCGACCGGGAGGACTTCAGGACGGTCGAGAACGATCGCGCGGAGATTGTGATTTCTCGCGAGATAGCAAATCGAATAGATTCCAGAACCTCCTCCGATATCCAGGAGCAGTTTGGCGTCATCGAGTTGGAAGCGATCGGCCAAAACCGGAGCGACATTTCTCGCACGACCAGCGAGAGACATCGTGAAATACCTCGCCAGTTCTGATTCTTCCATCGCTGATCGAATTCCATCGCGATAGATAAAAGCGACGCCGTCTTCGTCGGTCGCCATCCCTGCTGGACGGTTAGTTTTCAGGCGTTCGAGCAATCCGAGAACTTCTGAAGTTTCGGCAGCGAGACCGATATAGTCAGCGATTCCCGTTGAGTCTTGATGTTGAAAGTGCTCACGGGCAGTGGGAGTCATGTCAATCTGGCCGGACGAATCTTCCGTCAACAATTCCATTGCTTTTAGCCCGGTGAGAAGGACGTTGAACGGGCGATCTTGTAGCTGTAATTGAGATTGCAGGAATCCGCGCGTCGGTCGAATTCCGTTGAAGTTGTCGAAGACATTCAAGTGAGCGACAGCGACGGTGAGCAGCTGCGTCGAATACGTGCCTCGAAAATGTTCGAACAGAGGAGTGGGGTCATGAACCGGTTGTTTCAATGCAGCCAGTTGAGCTTGCGAACGCAGCAGGTCATCTTTGAGTTCGTCGACCGATCCGATGATCTCGTTCGGTGATTCGAATTCCTGAAAATCGGGCGGAGGAGCGGTTCGAAATCCCTCGCGAATGACATCGACCGAATGTCCTTCCAGAGTTGACCATCCGGGGATGGCGAACAGGTCGTTGTCTTCCTGCGAACATTTCAGCCAGGTGGTCGACTCGTCGGAGATGTCGAGCAGTAGATAGAATTCTTTGTGCCCCTCTTCGATGCGTCGCAACCATCGGTCGAACAGTACTGTGAGCTTTTCGGGAATCGAAAGTTCGCCGGACTTGCCCGAGTCAGTCCTTGAGAGCGTGAGGTAATAGGAATCGCCGACGTTGATGGAATTTCCGACCTGAACGGTCAAATCGTTGTGGCTGGTTCCGTTGTCGTCATAAGTGATTCGCAGCATCACGGTCTCTTTCCGTCTCTTTCGAAATCTGCTCACCAATTCCCGTCGATGAAGTTTAGACCATTTGTATGGTTTCTCTGTTCTCGCCTGAACTCGCTTCTCTGCATGCAGATCTGAGTTGGCGAAACTTGGTCACTGTTTCGATACGATCGATGTCGCAAAACGGCATTTGAACCGATGAGTGTCTTGGAAAACAATTCGATTCGCTGATTTTGCGGCCACTTCCAGGACAATTCGATGGCATTTTCTGCCCACACTGAACATTTCGCTCAGTCAACATGCAGATGGGTGCGTGAGCGACTGCAAAGGCGGCTTGTCAAAATTACGCTCGAAGAACATTCTGCAGATTCTGATTCCATTCCGAGAACAGTCTCTCGCTGGTGAAACTCGATGACCTCTCTTCTCAATTTTCGTCTGGTCCGATATCGTTCTTAAGTGAACAAACTGTAAAACGTTTTCATGATCGGTGATCAGACTCCTTTGGGATAGTGACTGAAGGATGTCTTCGAAGAGAATTCGCGGTCTTTCCACCGCGTGCTCTGTAAGATCCGACACAGAAAGATGATGGTGACGTGCATGGAACCCGATGAAGTTCTCATTGATGCTGAAGATCGTATGAAGAAAGCGGTCGACGTTTTCAAAGACGCGCTGCAAGGATTGCGAACAGGCCGAGCGACTCCCGGTCTTGTCGACTCAGTTCGCGTCAATTACCACGGTTCTCCAACGCCGCTGAAGCAACTGGCGAATATCAGCGTTCCGGAACCGCAACAGCTCGTGATTCGTCCATTCGATCAGTCTATTCTGACTGAGATTGTTAAAGCGATTCAGTCCAGCGATGCAGGAATGGCTCCGAATTCAGATGGACGGCTGATTCGAATCAATGTCCCAGCCCTGTCGACAGAACGCCGACGAGAACTCGTCCAACGCGTCGGGAAGTTTGCGGAAGACGCACGCGTTTCGATCAGAAACATTCGCCGCGATGCGAACAAGCACGTCGAGCAGGCTGAGAAAGACAAAGCGATCTCCGAAGATCAAATGAAGACCGCCAAGGACGAGATTCAAGAGTTGACGAAGAAGTTCGAAGGAGTCGTCAACGATCAGGCGAAACATAAAGAAGAAGAAGTCATGAACGAATAGACGATCGATCTTTTCATCGACTGAAGTTCAATATGCTTTCACAGTCCCGGTTCGCTAGTTGCGGATCGGGACTGTTTTGTTTTTGGAATTCAGCGTTGTCTAAGAAATGAGACCGATTGGCAAAAATGGGATGTCTTTGATTAGGCAAAGTGCATCCGCGTGAGATCACATTCTTCGAGTTGAGGATTTTGGCACCGCACGTTGACTCATCGGCATTCTTTGAAATGATAGAGGGTGAAAATCAATTTCCGGGAGCAGATCGATGGTGTCAACGAACGATGTGCAAAGAGTGGTGATTGTCGGAGGTGGGGTTGCGGGAATGGCCGTTGCCTGTCGTCTCGCTCAAGCCGGCCTGGCAGTGACGGTGTTGGAATCGACAACTCTCGGTGCCGAGGCCACAACTCGAAATCAGGGTTGGTTTCACAGTGGCGCCTGGTTTGCCAGACAGCAGCCAGACCTCGCTCGACTCTGCTATGAGTCCCTGCAACAAACGATTCAGTTTGCCCCGAACTCTTTCGAACCGAATCAACAGGGGATGTACTACCTCTTCTCGAATCCGGAGACCGACGTCACGCTTTGGACTCGCCGCTGGGAAGAAGTTGGAATCCCCTTTGAAGACGTCTCACCGACCGAAGTTTCAAACGCCATTCCAAACTTGCACACTGAGCGAATCGCCTCAGCGTTTCTACTTCCTGATCGCAGTTTTCGTTCTGATCTGCTTCTCGAAGTTCTCGCTTCGACTGCACGAAATTGTGGAGCGGAGATCCGCACACAGGCGCCGGTCACTTCGCTGATTCGAGAAGGGACGACGGTGAATGGCGTTGTCGTTGCAGGGAAAGAACAGATTCTTGCGAGCCGAGTCGTTCTGGCGATTGGAGCGTTTCTCAACGACTTCGCTTCAGAATTGTTTTCTCAAACGCTGGGTGAGGGAGAGTCGTATACGCCGGTCATTCAAAAGCATCAGTTGATGGCGCTGCAGCCCAGCGTGTGTGAAGTTCCATTTTGTGTTGTCGACGATGAAGGGTTCAATCACATTCCTCACCATGCGACTTCGATTCTTGGGTCACTCCCAGCACGAATCACTCACGAGCCGCTAGACCGAACTGTAGATCCTGAATTCAGCGACAAGCTGTGGGACAAGCTTTCCAAATACTTCCACGGGATCGATCGACATCGCTGGAAGAAGCCATGCGAATGGGCTGGGACGACGCTTGAAATGCTGAGCGTTGATCAGGTCGAACCGGGAATCACACCGACACCCACGGTCATCAACCATCGCTTGGAAGGGCAGGGGTTTGAAAATTTGTGGAGCGTCTTCCCCGGACGTTCGTCGCTTTGGGCGTGTCTTGCAGAGCGGGCTCGCGAACAAATTATCGAAGACCTCGACGTCGAAGCGATTGAGACCAGTTCACCTCCCTGGACAACATGAGACGAGTTCACTTCAGTGGACTACACAGCTTGGTCCAGAAAACGCGAACACATCCCGAAGCGCCTGTGAATGACATCGTTTGAATCGAGAGAGAAGACGCTTATCCGATGACGTCTGTGACGTTGCCATCGTTGTCGGTGATCTCTGTCGGTTCGATGATCAGTGTGAGACCTTCAAGATCCGGGAAGGTAAACGTGCCAGCTTTGGGCGTAAGGGCAGAGACGAGAGACTCTGCCTGAGACGGTTTGAGTCGGACGGACGTTAATCCTTCTTCGACTTCAATGGAGAAGCGATCGGCCGGAACGAATCGCAGTTCGCCTGCGTCACCGAAAACAGAAAAGCTGCGCTGGAAAGGGATGCGTCCTCGCAGCCTCTGTCCGAGTCCGGGAGCAAGCAATGCCCCAATCGTGAGAGCAAACGTTCCCACAGACGGATGACCGATCACGCGAAACTGATCCGCGGTCATAATGCCAGCGGAGGCACCTTCCTCGCGTGTCAGTTCTTCAACGTGTTTCGCAAACTCGGTGTCATTCAAGTATGACGATCTCTTGAGATCGGTGAGCAGCAGCGGATTCTTTTGTTTGGTCATTAACTCGGTGAAGTGCTCCGCGTTCCATGACTGCGTCGCGTCGAGTTCATCATCTGTTAAGCCGACAACCTGCAAGAACTCAACCTGCCCGTTGGGTGTGTCGATTAATCCCAACTCGGGATCTCGCACGAAAGTGATCGATCGAATTTGTGTTTCTGACTCGCGACAAATCGGGCTGTTGAGTGGCATCGTGTGTCCCACACCGAAGCCTCGGCCTGTCTCGAAGACATAGCGAGCAAGATTCTGAAGTAAACTCACAACCCAGATCGGGGCTTCAGCATGGGTGTTCGAAGCAAGTCGAAACGTCAATTCGAAGCCATATCCGCTCCACTCCGGATCGTCACCTTCTTTCTCGTACAGGTCAGAGAATCCATATGTCACATAATGGAAGTGTGGCTGTTGAGAGCGGCTCGGATAAGCACTGACCCCGGTCAGCGGATCGGGACCGCCGAGGGAGTAAGGGATTACCGTTCCCCAGTGCAGCGGCTCAAGATCGCCGTAAATTGCTTTGGCTGAATCATCGATTGCGGACCAGCCGATGGGTTCACCATCTTCAAATTCGTCAGAGGAGTCATCGGACATTGGTCACTCCTGATTGCTGATGCTGAAAGCCTGTTCTCGCCATCACTTGAAGTGATGGCGCAACAAGTGTCGTCCTTCCTCAAGAATTCGCTTTTGTCATGATGGCGTCAAGTTTCAACATGAAAATTGTCGCATCTCATTCAACGGGGATACTGACGTTTCGAACGCGATCACTTCATAGAGTGCTTAGCCACGACTCCAGCGGACACCTTCTTTGCCATCTTCGACTTCGACTTTCAGCTCTTTCAAGGCATCGCGAATTTTGTCCGCGACAGCCCAGTTCTTGTCGGCTCGTGCCTGTTGTCGGATATCGAGAACAAGATCCATGAGCCCGTTGACGAATTCATCATCAGCGCCGGACGACTTCTCGACAGGACGTTGAAAGACACCGACTAGCTGCGCCAGTTCACGCAGGAGAGTGACCATCGCGGTGAGTTGTTCAGACTGCTCCGGTGTGCATTTCTCTTCAAGCTTCTGCTGTTGAATGAATCCGTTGATCGCGCGCCGCATATCAAACAGAATTCCAACTGCTCCGCCGGTGTTGAAGTCGTCGTCCATGGACTCCAGAAAACGGCTGCGGAGGTCTTCGAAGGACTTCGCGAGATCGTCGCCGAGCAGCCTGAGTTGGACCGATTCTTCTCGAACACTTGGGATGCTGAGGGTGTAGGGATCGACTCCCGTGATACGCTGGAACGAGTCGAACAGACGGTAGAACCCGTCGAGGCTCTTTTCTGTTTTGGCGATGTTTTCGAGCGAGAAGTCGATCGGGCTGCGATAGTGAGTCGACAGCAGGAAGAATCGGACCACTTCCGGATGGTGATGAGCGAAGACAGCCGTTTTCACAGATTCCGCACCAGCCGATCCGGCCAGCTTGTTGGCAATTTGTGCGTCGGTCGAGTCCGGGGCAGGGGAGTCACCGTGTCGATCGTGACCTCCGCCAACTTTTCCGGTATTCTTGCCCGATTGCATCAGGCCGTTGTGCATCCAGTATTTAACGAAAGTCTCTCCAGACGCTGACTCTGACTGGGCCAGTTCGTTCTCGTGATGCGGAAACATCAAGTCGAGTCCGCCCCCATGAATGTCGATGGATGGTCCCAGCAGCTTACAACTCATGACCGAACACTCGATGTGCCAGCCAGGTCGGCCCGGTCCCCAAGGGCTGTCCCAGGCAGGTTCGCCATCTTTGGAGCCTTTCCAGAGCGCGAAATCTGCCGGGTTTTTCTTGGCGTCGTTCGCCTCGACTCGAGTGCCAGCCATCATCGCGTCTACGCTGCGCCCGCTGAGTTTCCCGTAGTCGGCATCAGCGGTTACGTCGAAGTAGACGTCCCCATTCAGCGGGTATGCATGACCGCGATCGATGAGTTGCTGAATCATCTCCTGCATGTCATTGATGTAATCAGTGGCGTACGGAAAATGGTCAATCGTGTTGACGCCCATGAGGTTCAGATTGTCGAAGTAGTCTTCGGTCATCTGTTCGGCGAGGGCTTTGACTTCGACGCCGAGTTCCTTGGCTTTGTTGATCAACTTGTCATCAACGTCGGTAATGTTGATGACGAAGGTGACGTCGTATCCGGCGTATGTCAGGTAGCGTTTGACGGTGTCGAAGATGACTGGGCCAACCATGTGTCCGATGTGGGCCGGCTTGTAGACCGTTGGTCCACACAGATACATCGTGACTTTACCGGGTTCGATGGTTGTGAACGGCTCTTTTTCGCGAGTCAGCGTGTTGTAAACTCGTAGTGACATCAATAGACCTTCCGTGCCTGTCGTTTACAGACGGTTCCCTGCTATTCCGGTTTAACGAGTCGCTTCACTTTTTGTCTGTGAACTCGCTTAGGCGATTCGGCATTGTGTTCGCGGGATTGACTCGTACAAATCTGCGAAGACTGATTCAATCAATGCTCGTGGGAGAGAAGAATCGTCTCTCCCTCGCCTGAAGGCATAGATTAGCGAACATGAGCGCGCTGTCCAAGATTGAGTTCAGAGAGCCAGCGAAGCATGCAGGCGATCCGCACAAAATGCGAAGAGCCTCAATTCGCTTCGAGTTTATTCGTCCCACTGAATTGATTCACATTCTTCGAGAATGGAGTTCTCGGACAGATCGAAGTGCAGGGGCGTGACGGTGGCCCAACCGTCGAGGAGTTCTTTGACGTCCGTTCCCGGGTCGAGTTCGTGATTGAGGATTGGATCGAGTCCGCTCCAGTAATATGGCCGGCCGCGTGGATCGATGCGTTTATCGACGGTTTCCGTGTGACGGCGGACTGCCATGCGAGCCATTCGAATTCCGCGCGGACCCTCAGGAGTTGTGTCCGGGAAATTCACATTCCACAACGTTCCGGGTCGCGGCACGGTCTTCAACAACTTCTCGATGAGCGGCACAGCTCGATTTGCGACCTGATCGTAATCGGGAGGTGTGCCTTGTGAGAGCGAAAGGGCGACCGATGTGATTCCGAAAAATGCTCCCTCAATCGCAGCGGCAACAGTCCCCGAATAGAGAACATTGATGCCGACGTTGGCTCCTGAGTTGATACCACTTACGATCAGATCGGGCTCTCCGTCACAGAATTCGAGAACTCCCAGCTTCACGCAGTCGGCCGGACTTCCATCGACGCCCCAACCGAAATCTGTTCCTCCCTCGAGAACTTTCTTGGCTGTGATCGGTCGCAAGTACGTCACTAAGTGACCGACGCCACTTTGCTCAACCAGTGGAGCAACGACAGTGACTGAACCGATTTGTTTCAGCGGATCGACGAGTGATCTCAGACCGGGAGCGTAAATGCCGTCATCATTGACGAGAAGAATTTTCATAGTAAGCCATCAGGAATCTGAGTTCGGCTGCATAACTGCAAACTCAGAGTAAATGCGGACTGCCAGCCGTTGACAGACCAACCCGGCATGATCCGGTGATCTGTTACGACTTTCGCGGAGGATGCTACCAAACAGTTGCTTCAGCATCTGGGCTGTGAGCGAACCGAATTCCCTGATTCGGAATTGGCAGCTGATAGGAACTTGAGCCCGCGAAGACAGTAACTTCTTGCTCGTCGCCGCTCTGAATGACGTTCCCGGTTGAGTCGACAGATGCGTCCTCCGGTTCTTCTTCGGGAGCTGATTCATCATTCGAATCGCGAGCAGGGGTTGGCTCGATATTCTCGAATGGAGAAGGTCGGGTCGGTGCTTTGATTTCCGGATGCCGTCTTTCTAGGGTTTGAACTTTCAACTTCAAGCGAATCAATTCGGCTCGCATCGAATTCACCATCGACTGAAGTTCGGTGAGATTGTTCGGCGATTCCCGATCTTCGCCCCAGGAACTCGATTGCGGTTCGTTTTGAGGTCGTTCGTCGTTTTCCGTTTCCGATGAACCTTCGAGGGCTCGTCTGCGACTTTGTTCGGAACGCTCGCGTTCGATTCGGGTCCGTTCTTCGTAAAGTCGTCGAAGGCGTTCGGTATCAGGTCGCTGTTGTGCTTCCTGCGGGGAGAGACTCCGAAGTGCATCGTTCCAGGCTTCGCCAAATTCTCTTGAAGATCGCTCGGAACGTGACGGTGGTTCGCCTCTTCGTTCATCTTGCGGGCGTCGGCGGGATTCGTTCAATTGGCGAGTCAGTTCTTCGATCTGCCTTTGGGAGTTTCGAAGCTCGAGTTCCGCCCGACGTCGATGCTGTTCTGCCAAGTTTCTCTGTTGTTCGGCCTCTTCTCGCATTGCCCGTTCGCGTTCATGAACGTGTTGGAATTCACGATGATTTTCAGTGAGAACTTCCGCCTCGACACGGAGCATTTGCGAGAAGTGTCCCAGTCCAGCGTGTTCGAGATGTTCAGCCGCTTCGTGAATGTTCCGGATTCGATCGTCGATTGTAGTTTCTTTCGGGAGAGTTTCATGTCGGTGGAGCGATGCCAACTCATCACGGTGTTTCTCAATCACTCGCTCGACCTCTTCGGCTCGTTCGTGCTTCCCTGCCGCACGAAGCTCGTTCACCTCGCGTTGCAAGTCTTCGATTCTCTCGTTGATTTCTCGCCGCTCCGCGATAAAGCGTCTTTGCGATTCGTTGCGTTCTCGGGCGAGGTCCATCATCTGCTGACGCAGTTCATCCGATTCAGGACCACGCCCTTCACGTCTCAGTTCCATATATCGACGTGAGAGTTCTTGCATCCGTTCACGGAAATCTTGATCTTCCTGAGCAGTGGAGACAGACACGCACACGCCAAGTTGAGCGAGAACGACGATCGTCGCGACGAGCCATTTCATGTGAGTTGCAAGCTGCATTTGAGCACTCTCCGTAATCTGACGTGTTCGAACGACCCGCAGAAAGCGAGTCATATTCAGTGTACCGGTCGAATTGACCCCGCGCGAACCCAAGATCTGTGATGAATGCTTAAAGATAGAGTCAATTGGCTCGCGTCGAGAGGGATTGTTTCTCGGTGATGCGTTGGAGAGAACGACGTCGGTGCGTGATCAATTGTCAGATTACTTAATTGCTTTCTTCGCGGTTGATGATCTGTTTGAGCCGGTCGCGAATGTCACCGGGAAGTGCTTTGTCGACGTGTCCACGAGATTGATTCAATTCGTCGAGTTCCAAAGCTTGCTGGGCGGTTTCTTCTCCCGAGCGACCAGTGTCCGCCAGTGTGATCGCTAGTTCGGCGAGTCGTTGAGGATCGTTAGGATACCGCTCAACGCTCTTTTCGAACGCGCTCACAGCTTCATCTGCGTCCTCTTCAGACTGAGAGACGCGAAAGCGGTCCGTCCAGAATTTTCCCAGCCACCAGTACCGTGTCGAGTTTTGAGGATCGCGAGCGATGGCTTCGCGTTGGAATTCAATCACTTCATTGAAGAGTTCCTCGTCGCTTCGTCCTGAGTTTTTCCAAGCTGTGTAAGAGAGTTGGGCGAGGAGTTGATACGGTTCGGGATCGAGAGTGTCTGCGTTTGCTGCTCCAAGGAACTCCTGTCGTGCGAAGAGTTGAGCGGAGTAATTTGCGTTGCCTTGATACATCGACTCGCGACCGAGAGTGACCCGTGCTCCAGCCAGTTCGACCGGCAGGACACCCGTCAACAGGCTTGCGACTAACAAAACTCCCATCGAGCCAGCCAGAATTTGCTGACCGGTCCGTCCGATGGTGACCGGCGTTTGTGTGGTTGAAGATGATCGACTCAGAGCAACTGCGCCGAAGAACAGAAGGATTTGCACGATGGCTGGCATTTCGATTCCGCCACTCGCGAACAAGTGAAGGAACAATGCCGTTAGCCCACAAATGGCTGTCACAGTCGTCGGGCATTGAATGATATTCAACCAGTTCAGGAGTGAGACAACGATGAGAGCTGAGAGAAACAACGCGATCAGTTGATTGTCGATGGCTCCGCCGAATGCAAACGACGTGATCAGCAAGAGTCCGAAGCACCCCATCTGAACCAATTTTCCAGGCACGACTTCCTGAGACTTCTTGCCCGCATCTTCATCTTCGGGAGCTGAGGTCACGATCCCCGACGAAACAATACTGACCGTCCAAACGACGAGCCCGATGAGTGCCAGCAATCCTCCGTTGGCCCAGATATCGAGCAGGAAATTGTGGGGATCAATTACCTCTTCACTCGCACCGGGAAGCTTGTAGTGAAGATAGTTCGCGCGGAAGTTCCCGGGGCCGACTCCAAACACAAAGTGGTCGCTCAGCATTTGTGTAGTCGCGATCCAGTATTCAAGTCGGTACTGAAGACTCTTGGGAGCTTCCGAAATAACTTCCGGGTCGAGTCCGCCTGTCCAGACAGCAAGTAAAGCCAGCAGAGCAACGATCACGGCACCAGCTGAAATTGAGTAAGTGACAGTCTTGCGAACCGATTCAGATGCCTTTGCCTTCGACTTTCGAAAGAGCACCAGTGACTCAAGTCCGATTCCTAATCCTGTCGCGATCCATGCAGTGCGACTCTTAGTCAGAATGAGACACAAAACAACCAGGGCGAGGAAGCCGACACCCGTCAAACGTTGGCTTAACGTCCACCCCGAAAACCTCTTTAGAAACAACGGAAATAGAATCAGCAAACCGGCACACAACAGCCCAGCGAGGGAATTCGCCAAGGCGAATCGTCCGATTGGTTCGACGCTATCACGAATCCGAGCCACGAAGGAAAGCTTGCCTTGTGTGTCGAGGCTGGAATAGCTGGCGCCGAAGCTTTGAGAGAGTTCTTCATAACGCGAAATCTCGTGTGATGAAAGCGGTTCGCGTTTTTCGACTCGTTCTTGCAGCGTCACCAATTCATCGAGTTGTCGAGCTTGTTGCGGATACCAGACATAGTGTTGCCAGATCCCGAATCCGGAGAGCACGATGACACTCGTCAATAGCGAAGCTGTGAGTGTGCGACCGGTCAGCTTGTCCCGCAAGCTTGTCCGCAGCAAACCCCACAGACAGAGCAGGGACGTCCACTCCCAGACGATGTTCAATGCCGCTCGAAGATTGCCTCCTGTTCGAAGCAGTACTAGCGCAGAGAGAAGGTGGCCAGCGACGACCAGCACGATCGCAAGATCACTCCAGTGCGGAGTCCAGAAGAGCGGTTCTTTTTCTCTCGACTTCAGCCAGAGTGTGAGAGCAGCGAATCCGAACCACGCCATCGCGAGCCAGAGAGTTCCTCCGAGTTCGGCTCCTTCAGTCGGAACGAAGAAGCGACACTGGAACAGACCCACGAGGATGACTGTTTCCCAAAGCGGCGGGGGAATTTCGTTTGCGGCTGGATGAGAGCGAGCGCTGGATCGTGTCACGCGACGTCAACTTCCTCTTCAAATTGTGCAATGCACTCAGATAAATCGGCAGCTCATTTTCGATGGCGCGAACGTCACATAAAATGAGAGTTCATTCCAATTGATCTTCAGGAAACGCTGAAGCAATTTTATCTCTGATCTGCAGCGATTCGTGCCATTCATCGCAGCATGTATCAAATGGAATATGTTCAGGCGATTGCAGAGATACCATGAAAATCGACTCAGCACAATTCAGGCAGTCTGACTCGAAGAGAGAGCAGAATCAAATCATTCCGAGATCGATGGTAGGGAAATGACAAACTCGGTTGCGTCTGTTTTTTCGTTCGACAGAGTGAGTTGCCCGTGGTGCATCTGAATGACTCGCCACGCTTTGGAGAGTCCAAAACCAAGACCGCGCCCCGCTTGTCTGCCGGAATAAAAAGGATCGAAGCAAAATCGCCGTTCGCTCTCGCTGAACCCGGCTCCGTCGTCGATCATTCGCAGAATCGCAACGGGGCGGTCTTCGATGACTTCATGCAGACAGTCGACGATGAGCTTTCCCGAATCCTCCATCGCGTTTAAAGAGTTCCGAGTTAGTTCCGCGATGACTTGCTTGAGCTGCAGTGGATCTGCGTCGACGGGGACATTCTTGTGTCGATTCCCCCACAGGGAAATCTTTCGGCGCGTGAATTCGTCGGAGAAATGAGAGATGGTGGATTCGACGAGCTCCGTGAGATTCACTCGTTCGAGCTGCGGGGCAGGGGGGCGGGCGAACAACATGCTGTCGCCGATCATGTCCCGGATCCGAATGGTTTGCGCACCGATCGTTTGAAGCCATTGCAGTCGTTCAGGGTGCGATTCACCCTTGATGAGTTGTTCGGTTCGACCCTTAATAGCAGCGAGGGGGTTGTTGATTTCATGACCCGCAGCAGCTGCGTATTCGGCGAGCGAGTGGAGTCTCGCTTCGATGAGGCTGTCATCCCAACATTGACTGACCGCGAGCAATCTCGCCGTTGCTGAGAGAAGTTCTGGCGATACGGTTTGAGATGATGATTTCGAAAGCCCAAGGAAGCCAATCGATTTTGTTTCGACTTCTAATGGAGTCCAGTTCAGTTCTTTGAGCAGTCGGCTCGACTCAGGGAGACTTGCGATTAGAGAAGACTCTTCGCTGCCTGTCGGGAAAACGATCTCGTCTGGATTGCCAGTTTCGTCGACGAAGAGAGCTTCACCAGTTGCGGTGAAGGGGTTTCTCCAAAGCAGAGCGTAGCAAGAATGTGCGCCGAACGACATCCACGCGTTGAGGATTTTCACTCTCAAGTCGTTCGCGTTGTTAAATGGAAGTGTCGATTCGAGAAGATTCAGAACTGTAGAGGATTCCGATGTCGGCTGATTCTGTTGCACAACCGACCTCCGCTTCATGACCTGAACACCACCGCAAGGAAAATCGCCCTACGTATGGATGGCGATCTGATAATTGTCGCCTGTAAACCGAGTTTTGAAACACTCCGAAAAACAGCTGGCCGGTTAGCAGAAAACTGCCCTGTTCGGTGTCGGGGACATGATGTTTCTGTGCGAGTTGCCCGCCCAATTGACTCGCCAGTGATACGTGATCGTAAACAGTGCATTCGTCGAGAGTGCCGATGAGGCCCGCTGGTGACCTTCGACAATCGACGGCTGCGACGGCCTTATCGATCTGCGCTCACGGAAAGATCGAGAAGCTTGCAGACACGTTGCAAAACGGTTTCCATTTCAAATGGCTTCTGAAGGAAATCGTTCGCGCCGGCTGCTTTCAGTTCGTCGATCTTGTCAGCTTCGACCAAGCCTGAAATGCAGATGATTTTGACATCGTCGAGCGTGGAATCGCTTCGAACTCTCTGGCAAACTTCCTTACCATTAATGTCCGGAAGCATGACGTCCAGAACGATCACGTCGGGGCGATATTCTTTGACCATCATCCCGGCATCGAATCCGTTGTTGACCGCACGGACTTCGAATCGACCGTCTGATTCCAGCACGTCTGTCATCAAGTCGACAAGATCTTGATCATCGTCGACGACCAGCGCTTTGCGTTTTCCGCTTTCCAGCGCATCGGTGGGAATTCCGTTATCCTTCATGAACTTATAAAGCACGTCACGAGGGATGCGTCGGAAGCGCGAACCGGGAACGCGGAAGCCTTTGAGTTGGCCCGAGTCAAAGCAGCGAATGATGGTTTGTTGGCTGACTTTGCAGATTTTGGCAGCCTCACCAGTCGTGAAAACAGTTTTCATACAGGTCCCTCCGTTGGTTTCAACAGTGGCGACGATCTTTGAGGACAGTTTCAACCATGAGGTTGTCCTCAATGCATGTCGACCACTCGTATCTGGCCGTTCTTCATTCCATGAAGGTTCGCCAAGCTTGTTCGGTCTACCAGTAGTGTCGATCTTACCGACTTTCACACTTAGACCGATTGTATCTATCCTGCTGATTCGGTCAATGGGGATTATCGTGTCCCTAGTTACCGTTGCTTGTTAAGTTTCTTAAAGGGTTGTAAGCGAGGTAAATGCTGTATTTGCCCCATGTTACCGCTTGGAACTGCAAGTCACGGGGCGGAACGGAAGCACGCCTCAATTGCTCACGCATTCGCGGAATCTGCAACGAAAAGAATTGCACCCGTTAATACGTGCGCAGCATCACATCAGTGGATCGGACTTTGTCTGTGCGATCTGGGAATTTCGCCGAGCGACGGGATCTGCCGAGAATCGGTGCGGAGCGTCTAGCTGTATTTCGGGACGTTGGGTTCGCTGACTTCTTCCAGCAGGCGATGGATGATCGTGTCGGAATCGTATCCTTCAGCCTGAGCTTGGAAGTTCGGCGAAATTCGATGTCGAAGAACTGGCACAGCGACGCGACGAATGTCGTCGAACGAAATCGTGGGTCGACCGTCCATTGCTGCGACCGCACGGGCTCCGTGAATGAGGTATTGACCGGCTCGCGGACCGGCTCCCCAGTCAATAAGCTCGCGGACGAAGCTTGGCGAGCTGGAATCATGGGGGCGGGTGGCACGGACCAGTCGAGCGACGTAGGTGACAATAATCGGAGCAATCTCGATCTGATTGATTTGTCGCTGTAGATATTGGATCGATTTGGCAGAGAGGACCTTGCGGACCTCCGCTTTTTCGCCGCGAGTTGTCATTGTGAGGATCTGTTCTTCCTCTTCGACGTTCGGGTAATCGACCTTAATGTTGAACATAAAGCGGTCGAGCTGTGCTTCCGGAAGGGGATAGGTTCCTTCCTGCTCGATTGGGTTTTGTGTCGCGATGACGAAGAATGGATCGGGCAGGTCGTACGTTTGCTGACCAGCGGTGACTTCTCGCTCCTGCATGGCCTGCAACAGCGCGGCTTGGGTTTTGGGCGGCGTACGGTTGATTTCGTCGGCGAGCAGAATGTTCGTGAAGACCGGGCCCTGAACAAATCGAAAGTTTCGCTGGCCGGTCTCCGACTCTTCCAGCACGTTTGTGCCGGTGATGTCCGAGGGCATCAAATCGGGAGTAAACTGAATCCGGCGGAACTCGACATCGAGAATTCTGGCGATCGTGCTGACGACCAACGTTTTCGCCAGTCCAGGAACTCCAACGAGCAGGCAGTGGCCACCGGTGAAAATTGCCGAAAGGATTTGCTCGATCACAGCATCCTGACCCACGATCACCTTGTGGAGCTCGTCCACCATGAGGTCGTGATGCTTTTTGAACTTCTCAAGAAACTCGTCGAAATCACGCTTCTCGGTCGCCAAGGGATTCCTCACTGAGCCGGAATTGTTCGGTGGATGTCTATGAACCGTGTCGCGACTTATTCTGTGAGTCGCAACGGGTCCCCATGCTAGCGGGATCAAAACGATTTGGCGACAACGTTCGGTTGGTCGCCTGTCTCTTTTCTGATGTGAAATGAATCCGCAAGGCCAATTTCATGAGGTGAATGCCGTCGGACAGCATTTTTACAGGCGGGCATTTCGAACAGAAACGGCGCTCTGAACTGCTCCGACAATCTGCTTGTGATTGTTGGCAACCGCAGACTCTCAACGAATCCACAGGGCAGGGCGGTCGGTGATTTACGTCGATCGATGCCTGAAAAATGCAGTCTGCGGATAATTGATACGTCTCATACGAGTGGTAGATGGGGAAAAATCCACACAAGCAACATAATCGGTACAGTTTCCCAAATCCTCGATCCGATAAGAGCATCAGGTCTATTCCTCACTGCGCCGTCGAATTCACCAGAGTTTCGACCATGTGCGGTGATGAATGACGTTGAGGGAATAAAGGTCTATTCCTGGCTCGTCGGCCGGCTCACCTGAGCACGCCGATGGTCGGCCAACCTGTCAAGGACGTACTGATGCGGATTCAGCCCTGGATAAAGGCGGTTGCCAGCGCACTGATGCTGGCTACTGTTCAAACTGAGACATCAGGCCAATCGCCCGTTCCACCGGGACCGGCACCCCCGCCGGGAGCCTATGTCGCCCCGGGGCAAGGGGGAGGGCCCATGATGCCCCACTACCCACCACACCTGGCAACGGACCCTACAGCGATCTATCCACAGAACGCTCCACAAGGGTTTCAACCGTGGCCGGCGATTAGCCCGTTTTACCCACCCAACGTTGGCATGGATCAACATGTCAGCCAGGATGGGTTGTGGTTCCGGAATATCTTCTACCGTCAACGGAAGTATTTCGGCTCCGTCGAACTGATGTCTGTTCAGTTCCGCGATGCAGGCGATGCCCTCATCGGCTCGCCGTTTGCCCCACTGGCAAACTTCGATATCCAACGCCCAATCGGGGTTCCGATCGACACGATCTACGAATACCCGAGCGTTCCGAACCTCAGCCCGGATGTCGAAGGCTACTTCGCAGTGAGTCGAAGAATCTTCCTCGCACCGGCTCTGGATACGAATGCCAACGTGTTCAACGGACAGATCAACGGATATTTCTATCCTCCCCGCAACAGCGGAGACATTGATAGTCCGACAAGCACGCTCGGAACTCAGATTCGCTGGGGATACGAGAACGAAGACGGCACCGGCCTGATGGCAAATGGCTGGTGGGCGTTTGAAGACACAGGCTCATTCAAGAAAGGGGCAACCCATATCAATGGTGTGCCTGTGAGCCAGGACCTGACACTCATTCTGGATGGTCAGAACCTCCTCATTCACGGTGTTGTTCCTCTTTATAATGGAGAGCCTGTCTTCCCTGACTTTGGTCTCGGAACATCCGCCAAGTTCGACGTTCTCTTCGAAGTTGAACAGAAGACCGAAGCTGGGGGTACCAACCTGAGCTTCTACACTCAGCCTGTTTACAATCGCGGCGGAGTCAAGATTCGCCCGATGGTGGGTGCTCGATACACCTACTTGAAAGAGCAGTTCCGATTCCACGGGATCGACAGCGGTTTCACCTACACACTCGATGAAGACACTCATCGTCCTGAAACGAACAGCATCGTTCGTCTCTACGATCAGTACGATGCCCGACTCGAAAATGGTGTCACAAGCCACATTGCCGGTCCGGAAGCTGGTTTCCGAATTGACCTCGGAGACGACGACGCCAGCTTCAAAGCCTGGGCGGAGACAATCCTGGGTGTGAATGCGAATCACGAATCGATCGACATGTCCGGTGACAACATCGGAGATCCTCTGTTCGACGCACGATTCGTCAACATCCTTGATCCACGCATGCTGAACCCAGCCAACCAGTCGAAGTTCAGCGACGAAAAGTCATCCACACACGTTTCACCATTCTTCCAGCAATCGGTGATGGCAGAGTTCGCAGCTTTCCGAAGCTTGCCACTTATCCGCAACATCTCTGCTCTCGAGCACAGTTCTTTCCGGTTCGGTTACACATTCACCTGGATCGGAGCAGTCGCTCGACCAGCTGACTCGATCGAATGGAGAGGCTTCCCACTCTATCCCAAAATCGATACCGATCGCGAAGAGTGGTACATGCATCAGCTGAATTTTGGTCTTGATTGCAGCTTCTAAAGACCTTATGAACTGACAATCACAAATCGGGAAGGCGGAAAGCAAACAGCTTTCCGCCTTTTCGTTTTTCTCTGAAGTCTAAGTACATAAGGATACTCTGAAACCATGGGATGCAGAGTTCTATTGCTGATCGCGTTAGTTGTTTCGTTGGGATGCGGACAGGCAGAGCAGGGGGGAGAAGCACCTGCTGCTGTTTCACTGCCACGCGTGGAACTGGGAACTCAGGAATGGTCCACTCCACTCACAGCTGGAGAACTGTCTGCTTTCACGACGATCGTTGAGCATCTTCCTGACCGATCCGTCCCAGATTTTTCGTCCAGTTCGGTCGATTTCCGGGGAGCAGAGGAGTTCAACTCTGATGAACTGGTGACATTCATCCGAGACGAATATCGAAGCGCACTCGACATGCAGGCACTCGGCGAAACTTGGTGCCAGAATCCTGAGCTCGCAAAGCGATTCAAGCAAATGGGCGTTGATCCGGAACTCTTCGCAGCTCTGGCCACTCGGATCAGCCTTGCGTGGGCTGCTTCTTCAATCCGCCATGAAATCCCCATTCTTGCGACTGAACGCAAACTCGGAGAACGGCTCGCGCATCTGAAACGGCGTCATGATCACCCGGAAGCGGATATGACAGCCAATGAAAAGCAGTTGTTGATGGAAGAGATCGAGCAAACCGTCGCGATGTCTGAATTCTTATTGCTCCTCAAGACTGTGCCGGCTGAGAGCATTAATCAGGTTCGAGCGCTGTCGCCGAAATTGAAGACATTCTTGCCCGATTCCAACGCGTCCGCACAGTTTGAGAACGTCATCGAGAGTTCTCCAGAAGTGATGCGTGTCGGACACACAACTGAGTGACATCGACGCTCTCGTCGAGAACAGGGGACTGCCGTCCATTTGTCACTGGCGGTCGGCTTCGATATCGTCTGTGCGAGGATTCATACAGATTCTTTGCGTTCGAACTGTCACAATTCCTTGGATTTGCGACGCGAAGACAGACTTCGAACGCATATCAATCTTTGTTGCGAGAAGAATTGAAATTCAACTGACGGAGACTCGTACAATTCGGTACGAGGTTTCATCAGATCAACCCAAATTGATCATAAACGAAATACGACGACTGGGAGACGGAAGATGGCGGAAAAGGTTGTGATTATCGGTTCAGGTCCCGCCGGATGGACAGCTGCAATTTATGCTGCGAGAGCCAGCCTGGAGCCATTATGTATTGAAGGGGAAATGACCCAGGAAAACTGGGATCTCGGACGTCCTCCACTCGGACAGCTTGCCATCACCACGGAAGTCGAAAACTTCCCGGGTTTTCCGTCTGGGAATCTGGAGAGCTACCTCGACGACGCCATCGCTGACGATCGTCGTCGAATCATGGGTCCTCACCAGAAAGAAGGGGTGAGCGGACCTGAATTGATGGAATTGATGCGCCAGCAGGCGATCAATTTCGGAACGCGAACGATGATGGAAGATGTCGTCGAAGTCGACTTCTCTCAACGCCCCTTCATTCTGAAGACCTCCAACGGAGAAACGATCGAAGCCCAGTCGGTGATTGTGGCGACAGGCGCACGAGCTAATTACTTAGGTCTGGACTCAGAAAAGAAATTTAAGAATGCAGGGGTCTCAGCCTGTGCGGTTTGTGATGGAGCCCTGCCAAGATTTCGCGATCAACCCCTCGTTGTTGTCGGGGGAGGAGATAGCGCAATGGAAGAGTCCGACTATCTGTCTAAATTTGGCTCGAAAGTTTACATCGTCCATCGTCGGGAAGAATTTCGCGCCAGCAAAGTGATGGCTGATCGGGCACTTAAGAACCCGAAGATTGAAGTTAAGTGGAATTCGGTCATCGATGAAGTTCTCGGCGACGACGAAAAAGGTGTCACCGGCGTTCGTATCCGAAGCACGGAAGATGATAGCCAGACAGAAGAGATTCCGGCTTCTGGATACTTTGCTGCGATCGGACACACTCCGAATACAGAATTCCTCAAAGGCCATCTCGACATGAACGAGAAAGGCTACCTGAAGTGGACCGTTCCTTTCCGGACGAACACAAGCGTTGAAGGTGTGTTCGCTGCTGGTGATGTAGCTGACGATTACTATCGACAGGCGATCACTGCCGCTGGAACAGGTTGTATGGCAGCCCTCGATGCGGAACGCTATCTAAGCCTTCTGGAGAGTTAAACAACGAGCCATTGTTTAATGTGAGTGGCAATCGCTGCTTAAGCGGTACTTCTTTTCGGTTTCGTTGGTTCAATACATTCCCATGAAAATTCCTGCCGAGTTAAGCTCCATTCAGGAACTCGTCTTTGCGACGGAATTAGCAAAAGCGGGTGGGGATGTCTTGTTGCGTCACCGGAAAGAAGGGACGGTGATTCGAGAAAAGGCACGCAACGATCTCGTTTCCGAAGCGGATCTCGAATCTGAACGAGTCATCAAGCAGGCGATTGCGGATCGGTACCCCGATCATGTGATTCTCGCAGAAGAATCAGAGAACGGGCACGACAGCTACTCAGAAGCTGAACATCTCTGGATCATCGATCCGCTCGACGGAACCACCAACTTCGCACACGGAATACCTCATTTCGCGGTCTCGATTGCTTACTATCAGCGAGGCGTTGCGAAGTGTGGCGTGGTTTGGAATCCAGCACGCGAAGAGCTTTATTGTGCGGTCGCGGGCCAGGGGGCTTGGTTTCAAGGCGAGCGAATGCATGTCGGGACTCAAACGCGGCTGACTGATGTGTTGATTGCTGTGGGATTCTATTACGACCGCGGTGCGATGATGCGTCGCACATTGCGGACGATTGAAGGTCTCTTCGCTGAGCAGATTCGCGGCATTCGGCGATTCGGGACAGCTTCACTCGATCTTTGCGGAGTTGCCAGTGGTGATTACGGAGCGTTTGTCGAGTATCAACTCGCTCCCTGGGATTTCGCGGCGGGGCGTCTGATTGTCGAAGAGGCCGGCGGGAAGGTCACGTCCTCAGCAGGTGACGAGTTGCCAATCGCCGTATCAAGTGTGCTCGCCACAAATTCGGTGCTGCACCCTGCCATGCTCGACGTCATTGCTGCTTCAAAACTTCCCGCAGAAGAAGAATAGCGACGGCTTCTCACGTTCATTTTGACGAACGCTATTTCGTCGAAGTGTCAACCGGGGTTTACCAAAACGCCACGGGAGAGATACACTCTGTGACCTGAATACTTGGAAACGGAGTCCCGAGGTCATGTGGTACGATTTGGTCGTTTTGGCCATCCTCATCTTCTTTACGATTCGCGGTGCCGCGAAGGGCATGGTCTGGCAGTTGGCCGGAATCGCTGGCATTCTGTTGTGCTTCATTTTCGCTGACGGAATCTCAGCTGCCGCTGGCCCGTATGTGCACCTCGATCCGCCTCTGAACAATTGGGTCATTTTGTTTGGGGCGTACATCGTTTTCACGTTCATCGCGTATCTGCTCGCTGGGCGAATTGCCGATTTTCTGGAGAAGGTCAAACTCCGCGAATTCGATCGTCATCTGGGAGCGCTTTTCGGCTTCATCAAAGGTGTTGTCCTGTGTCTGATTCTGACGTTCATGGTTGTGACCGTTTCTGAAGACGCACGTGGAGCACTTTTGAAATCGCGAAGCGGATACGCAGCTGCGAAGATTGTCGACACGCTGCATCCGTATCTCCCAATTCTCCCAGAGAACTTGCGACTCGCACTCGAGGACTACATTCATCTGCTTGACCATCCGGATTTCGATCTGGATCACACTCACGATCCTGGCGATCACGGAACTCATACTCACGATGGTTCGAGTTCGCCAAACGTGGTCGATTCCGGAAACATCAATCTCGGTAATGATCGGGTGCTGCCCGGAACTCCATCGGGTGATGCGAGCAGCCAGTTGTGGAAAACTCTCAGTGGGCTGATCAGCGATCAAACGCAGAAAGCTTTGAGCGACGCGATCGCGCGCGAAGAGAGTCCGGATTCGCAGTCATCTTTGATCGCTGGTGTATCGAAGGTTCTGGAATCTGCATCGCCCGAAAATCGGAAGTTGATCGAACAGCATTTTCAACAAC
Organism: Thalassoglobus sp. JC818; assembly: GCF_040717535.1. Classification (NCBI taxonomy): domain Bacteria; kingdom Pseudomonadati; phylum Planctomycetota; class Planctomycetia; order Planctomycetales; family Planctomycetaceae; genus Thalassoglobus; species Thalassoglobus sp. JC818. Next base: position 963,347 of record NZ_JBFEFI010000001.1, on the reverse strand, counting down.
TGGGCAATCAAGGTTCGGAATATTTGCTCTCGTATCTCGGACAGCAACTCAACGTTGATGTCTCTCCGAGTGCGCCTCCGAACAATCCTGCTCAAACCCGCGCCAAGATCGCCGAGCTTTCGCGCAAGATCTCACAAGCTTACACATCGGTGCCAGCTCAGCAGGTTGCTTACGAACAACAGATCGTCGGGTTTTTGGGATCGCTGCCAGAGGTTGTGCAGCTCGGTGTGTTGGCAGATTGGAATGCAGATATCTGGTCGCTCGAAGATCCAGATTCAACAACGAATGCACAGAGTACGCTCGACCAAAGAATCATTCGGCAGCTGCAAGTCGCAGGGGTCTCGATCAATCAATTGGAGCCAGCGATGCAGCAACGACTGAGAGCGGCTGGGGCTGGTCAGCCTGGATCGTTTCGATAGTGAGCGTCATCTATGACGGTAAGAGATCACGGGAGTCACCAGCCACGAAGATTGGATCGTCACATCGATCAGCTCGGTGCCATTGAATGATCGTTGGATGAAGTGCATCTCTCGTTTGGATGTTGAGTCCAACCGAGAGTGAAGGGCCCGGGAGTCATCAGACTCTCCCGAAAAAGGAACATACCCCAACGTCCGATAATGTCCGTTATGTTCGATTCGGGTATGGAAAAGACCGTATGAAACGGTTTTTCGTGTTCCTCTGCGAATCACAGCGGATCATGATCGAGACTCTGGACAGCGGAGTTTCTGCGTTTCAGTGATCACCTCTCAATGGCCGAAGTGAATTGTCTCGAGGTTTTCAGAGAGCCGAGCACATCGGTCGTGCGCTTCGTTAGATGGGATGGTTGGAACTTCTCTCTGCGAGAGTTCGCGTTCAGTCATCAGCGAGCGGATCGCAACTTCTCCGGAGCACCGTCAGTGAGCCCACTGTCCGAATGGATGTGCGAGCAGGAGCCTCGAATCAGTGTCGTGCAGCGAGCGATGGTCCTCGAATTCTGACTCCCCTACCCGAGCCAGTTCTGCTTCATTCAGCGATGGTTTCAAGCGCGTAAAAACACATCCGCTTTGATCACTTTTTGTGAACGACTTGGAAGTCTTCGCGAGCCCGGCGTGAAGACGTTCAATCTTCGTCACGAATGATCTCTTGAAACCAGAGGACAAGATCTTCGACGGTGTGAGCGTTTGCGAAGTTCGCCTCGATCACCTCGTCCTGGAACCTGTGGTCATCAGCGACCTTCAGGATGACGAAGTGTTGAAAATTGAACTCAGTGGGATCGATGTGCAGATCGGTTTCGAAATTGTCGGTCGGTCGAATCTTGGAGACTGGGACATCGAAGAATTGCGCGATCGCCTCACGTACGATCTTCATGAGTTCAGGGTCGATGTCCGCTTTGGAGTAGAATTCCGCTTCGAAGAAGTCCGGCCTCTCGAGGATGCGCTGTCGTGTTTGTCGAGAAGCTTTGCGAAAGCGAAAGAGGTCGCGGAGACCGAGAATCAGGGTTGCGACAAATGCCATCGCAGATGTCATCACGGCCATGAAGATTCGTTCGCGAAGACCAGCGTCTTGAGCGAAGAGGCTTCCGAGGCCCCCGCAAAGGAGGGCCACGAATGCGATAGTCAGTGCCATGAAGATCAGCGATTGCATAGCCCAGGCGACTCTTCATGCCTGTTCGTTATGAACAGGAGGGGAACTCCGACGAGACGACTCTCAAATAGGACATGTTCAGATTGGGTTTGCACTGACTCGCACGAACAAACTCAGCTTTTGAATGAGTGAGACCGCACAAGCGAGTGCACTGGAAAGAGCAGCTTGCTCTAAGATTGCCCAACAGCGACAGACTCTTCGAAGACGCCGATCTTGCGGAACTTTTCATACCGTCGATCGAGCAGTTGGTCTTTCGGGACTTCACTGAGATCTTTCAATGCCGAGGTCAGCGAAGCGTGCAAATTGGTCGCCATCTGGCGATGGTTTCGATGTGCTCCTCCGATCGGTTCGCTGATGATTTCGTCAACAATCCCAAGTTCGAGGAGGTCTTTCGATGTGAACCGCAAAGCATGAGCGGCTTTGTCTGCGTGTTTGGCGTGCTTCCAGAGAATACCCGCACAGCCTTCCGGGCTGATCACTGAATAGTAAGCGAACTGCAAGACGGAAACGTGGTCGCCGATCCCAATTCCAAGTGCTCCGCCGCTGCCCCCTTCTCCGATGACAACGCAGACGATCGGCGTATCGATGCGGGCCATCTCTCGCAGGTTGAGAGCAATCTGGTAGGCCTGTCCTCGTTCTTCGGCTCCAACTCCGGGGTAAGCTCCGGCGGTGTCGATCAGGCAAATCACGGGCAGATTAAACTTGGCAGCCATCTGCATCTTAGAAAGGGCTTTTCGATAGCCTTCCGGATGCGCCATTCCGTAATTGTGTTCCAGGCGTTCGCGGAGGTTTCGTCCCTTTTGCTGCGCGACGAGCATCACCTTACGGTCACCGAGTTTGGCAAATCCGGTGAGGATCGCTCGGTCGTCTCCGTAGGCTTTGTCTCCGTGCAACTCGACGAATTCGTCGAAGACGAGTTCGATGTAGTCTAGCGCCTTTGGACGAGCATCATGCCGGGCGACCTGGACGATCTCCCAGGGATTGAGCTTCTCGTAGACTTCCCGCTTCAGCTTGTTGAGTTCGGTTCGGATGCGGCGAATCGATTCGCGAGTGACAGCTGTTGGATCTGGCTGTTTCTCCAGGTCCGAGAGTTGCTTTTCGAGTTCGAGGATCGGACGTTCAAACGGAAGTGGAAGCGGTGCGGACATCGTGACAGTTCAGAATATGGGGAGCGTTGTTATTCCAGTGATTCACTGCATTGAATCTTGAGGGGCGAGAATCGACGAGAATGCCGACTCCGACCCTGCGAAAACGATGCAGGAACGCTCGCATGATAATTCTGCAGGGCTTCAAGGGAAACAACAGAAGCGCTTTTAGTGCTGACTACTCGATTTGCAAGTCATCGAAGTTTGCAAGTGGGATGTCTTCCGGTGCCTTCTTGGGCTGCTCGTTTTTCGATTCAGCAGCTTGCGGGACAGACGGTTTGGGAGCAGAAGTGGGCTGCGGCGCGCTCGGTTGCGGAACACTGGGCTGCGGCATTTGCTGACCCGGCATTTGCTGACCTGGCATTTGCTGACCTGGCATTTGCTGACCTGGCATTTGCTGACCTGGCATTTGCTGACCTGGCATTTGCTGACCTGGCATTTGCTGACCTGGCATTTGCTGACCTGGCATTTGCTGACCTGGCATCTGCTGACCTGGCATTTGCTGACCCGGCATCTGCTGTCCTGGCATTTGCTGACCCGGCATTTGCTGACCCGGCATTTGCTGACCCGGCATTTGCTGACCTGGCATCATTCCGGGATAGTGCGGCATTTGCATTCCGGGCATCATTCCCGGGTACTGCGGCATCTGGCCTGGCATCTGGCCTGGCATTTGTCCCGGAAACATTCCCGGCATCATTGGATAACCAGGCATTTGCCCCCATGGAGCTCCGGGTTGGGGCTGCGGCGGAGCGGCCGGTTGTTGTTGTGCTGGTTTGGGCTGCGGCTTGGTCTCTTTGGCGAGGATTGGTTTGGGTTTTGGCTTGGGAGCCGGTTTTCGTTCGCCATCCTTGCTGCGATCGCGTTCTGCGTCTCGACGACTATTGAGGCGATCTTCTTGTGCTTGTGCGTCCCCTGCTGCCATTGCGTCGGCTCGTTCTTTAGCGACTTTGACAGGATCTTCCTTGAAGAACTTGAGGTTTCGGACTTCGGCGTAAACCTCCTGCATGTTGGCGTGCCGTTCTTTCGGCTTCTTGGCCAGCATCTTCAGAACGAGGTTGTCTGCCTCTGGAGTAATGTTTTCGTCAAGCTCAGAAGGGCGAGCTGGTTTGTCTCGCACGTGCATCATCAGCAAGTCGTTGGGATTCGCTGTTCGAAATGGCGGATTTCCGACGAGAGTTTCGTAGAGGAGAATTCCGAGGCTGTAGATGTCGACAGAAGAAGTCGTGGCTTCACGTCGCACCAGTTCTGGAGCGATGTATGTCCGCGTTCCCTGGATGGTCACCTTGCTCTTTTTGGTCATCGCCCGCAGGATCGCATTCGATGGGCGACCAGCGAGTGAGAAGTCGATGAGCCGGACTTCCCCGCCTTTGCTGATGAGGACGTTATCCGGTTTGATATCGCGGTGAATCCAGCCTTTTTCGTGGAAGTAACCCAAGGCTTGCGAGAGCGCTTCCATCAAGCTTTTCACGCGGGCCTGTGCTTGTGCCAAGTCGCTTCTGATCAGCCCTTTCAGGTTGCCTGAGCGAAAGTACTCCATCGTGTAGTAGCTGAGTTTCTTGGAAACCTTCACATCGAAAATCGAGATGATATTCGGATGCTGCATGGCTTTCCCGACCGTGGCTTCGTGCTTCAAAGCCGCCCTATTGGCGGGATCGGTCAATGCTTCATCGAGCATCAACTTCATGGCCAGAGGTTGGGAGCTGCCAGCCCGTTTGACTTCCCAAATCTGCGTCACACCACCAGTCGCAACACAATTGACTAATTCAAAGTCGTCGATTTTGTCTTGATCGGCCACTAACTACCTCGTTCCAATCGAAATTTCGTGGGTCGCCACTGTTGCACTGAAGAACAGATTTTCAGAAGAGAAGCGACGTGATGGGCAAACTGTCTCGTAAAACGCTATGTCTTGATTCGACATTTCACTTTCGGACAGTCGATGGGTTTTGTGTTCTGAATGCGGTTTGACGTCTCTCTATGAAGTTTACGCCATTTGAGGACGCGCCTGAAGAACGTTTTTGAGAGTTTGAGGTCAAAAGAGTTCGTGGATTTCGCGTTTTCCGAAATCGACCAGCGGGAATGGACGTCCTGCAGGTCCAGGAAGATGTGTCTCCAGATCCAATCCGAGGCTGTGGAAGACTGTCGCAACGAGATGACCGGGATCGACTGGTCGATCTGCCGGAACTCCACCGATCGGATCGCTGGCACCGACGACTTGTCCTCCCTGCACCCCTCCCCCTGCAAAGTATGAGGTGAAACACTGTGGCCAGTGGTCTCGTCCACCAGCGGGATTAACGCGGGGCGTGCGGCCAAATTCGGCGATATTGCAGACCATCGTGTCATCCAGCAGCCCGCGATCGTGAAGATCTTCGATAAGGGCTGAGTATGCCTGATCGTACATCGGACAGACGATGTCCTTCATGCCTTCGATGGATGTGAATGGTTTCGATCCGTGAATGTCCCAAGTCACCTCATTGAAGACGGTCAGGAAGGTGTTGATCGTGATGAATCGGACGCCAGCTTCGACGAGACGTCGCGAAAGCAGACAGCACTGCCCGAAGCGGTTCATGCCGTATCGATCGCGGACGGATTGAGGTTCTTTTGAAAGGTCGAACGCATCGCGGGCTTGCGAGCTGGTCATCATCCGAAATGCGCTGTGAAAATTGCTGTTGAGCAGTTGTGCACTCTCGGTTGCTTCGAAATTCTGGACGGCTGAGTCGACGATTTCTCGCATCGACCGTCGTCTTTCGAGTCGAACGGGGCCAATCTCAGATGGTGGAAGCAAGTCGGGGACGTTGAAATCTTTTTGCGATGGGTCGGCATTCAACGCGAACGGGTCATGCGCTTTTCCGAGAAACCCCCCTGCCTGTCCGTTCGGGAGATTTCCTCCACCGCGACCCATCAGTTCGGGAAGCACGACGAACGGCGGAAGGTCTGTTTTGCGGCCGCGAAGGTAACTCACCACTGCTCCGGCATGCGGTGTATTGACGCCTCCGCTGAAGAGCCGCCCCGTTTGCATCATCTGCCATCCCGCATCGTGAACGGCAGCTCCAGTGTGGTGACAGGACCGGACGAGAGAGAACTTGTCGGCAATTTTTGCGTGTTGAGGCAAAATCTCGGAAATCTGAATTCCGTCTGCAGATGTCGAAATCGGCTTGAATGGGCCGCGAATTTCGGAGGCTGCCTCGGGTTTCATATCGAACAGGTCAATATGGCTTGGTGCCCCGAGGTTGAAGATCATGATGCACGATTTATTGTCGTGCTCCGGTTTGACCATCCCCTGCTCTTTAGCCTGAAGATATTGTGGAAGCGACAAACCAATCGCACCCAATGCACCCACCTGCATGAAGTCACGTCTGGTCACACCATCGCAAGTCTGTGTCTTTCCACGGCCTTCGAGCTTGAACATCTGCGGGAGTTCCTCTGCGAAAATGGAATAATTACGTCGGGCGCGTCAATTTCTGTGCAGTGCGTCAATGCCGGACGATTTGTTCAATTGTACATCAATCGAGCGAAACGAAAAAACGATCGATCTATCAATACTAATGTGTATGTCGATCGGAATGCGAATGGAAGTGAGGAATCCTGTCGCGAAACAACCGATCGGTGGCTGCGGGAAGTTGTTGGATCGAGGGTAAAGATGCTGGTAAACGTGCGAAGAGCCTGATCGCAGCCCGTTTTTGGACAACCACTTCTCAAATTCTCACGATTTTTTCTGAAGATTGAGGCCAGCGACTGCATCTCTTCGGCTCGGAGCGGTCTTGACCTGACAGTCAGTGCTCCCATATCTTCGCGGTCCCTTCGAATTTCCTCGAATTCCATACATTTCGATCAAGTTGCGATCCCCTTCCCTGCTCTCTCAAAGCAATACAACGGGAATGAGATCGTCGCACCATCCTCCTCATTCTCATCTCACCCCCAATCAAGCGCCTGTTTGTCTTGAGGTCAATGCCTTGAGCCTGCGAGCGGAACGGTGTTGTCATGCAAGTTCGACGTCCCTCAACGTCCAGCCCCGAACGCCAACACGTTGACGCCACGACTGAAACGTCTGACAGTCGACGGTCGTTTCTCAAGCTGTGCGCTTCGTCTCTGATTTTCGGGTCGACGCTCTCCGGCTGCCACGAACTGAACATCAAACGTTGGTTTGATGACGAAGAAGCGATGCGGTTGAATGTTCAGGAGGCGATTCGTGGTGAAGATGGGCATTCCAAGCTGATTGGTGATTACATCAAGATCGCTGATTCCACCTTAGGATACATCAAGGTCCAAGGAGTCGGATTGGTGACTCGCCTGGACGGAACCGGTGAAGATCCGCCGATTTCTCCGCTTCGAACTCGCTTGCTTGATGACATTCGCAGAGAAGATATCGACGACCCGAACTCCCTGCTCCGCTCTTCTGAGACCAGTCTCGTTGTCGTGACGGCATATATTCCGCCGATCGCCCGGAAGGGAGACCGGCTCGACGTTGAAATTAACATGCCTGATGGAAGTGAGACAGTCAGCCTGAAAGGCGGCTGGCTGATGCCCTGCCGATTGAGCGAACATGCTTTGCTGGAAGGACAGGTTCATCAGGGCAATGAAGTTGTTTACGCCACCGGCCCGATTCTGATTGACGGGTTGTTCGAAGATTCCAATGGTTCGAGTGTTGCCTCGCGAAAAGGTGTCATTCCAAGTGGAGCGATCTATTCTGGACCGGATCGTATTCTCACAGTGGCGATCCGTAGCGATTACCGTCGAGTGCGTATGTCGACTCATCTTGCGAGCCGAATTGGACAGCGATTCCACGACTATGACAAACACGGGATTCGTCGCCCTTTAGCAACTGCGAAGAGCAACGCTCACCTTGAGTTGGTCGTTCAGGATCGATATCGAAACAACTACCCACGATTCCTGCAGTGTGTTCGACATATTACGTTGACGGAATCGCCTGTCGAAAAGCATCTGCGGATGCAGGATCTCGGTGAACGGATCATGTTTGGTCCGACGTCCGAACAAGCTGCTTTGCAATTAGAAGCGGAAGGAAGTGAAGGCGTCGCAGCACTCAAGCGAGCCTTAAACTCCCCTTCTCCTGAGGCACGTTTTCGAGCGGCAGAAGCTCTCGCTTATCTCGGCAAGCCAGAGTGTGCGACTGAATTGAGAGAAGCGGCTCGGAACGAACCCGCTTTCCGAATCTTTGCTCTCGCAGCACTCGCCTGTTTGCAGACAGGTGAAACGATTTCGGCGCTCGAAGAGTTGATGCACGAAGAAAGTCTCGAAACTCGCTACGGTGCGTTTCGTTCGCTCTCCACCATGGCTCCCGACGATCCCATCGTTCAGGGAATCCCCATGGATGGCGAGTTCCGAATGCATCTCATCGATTCGACCGCGACCCCATTCGTCCATATGACTCGTCGCAAAAAGCCGGAAGTTGTCCTCTTCGGAGCGGAACAGGAATTCCAGCTTCCAATGACGATTCGAGCCGGTGCTCGAATTCTGGTTCGAGGAAACACACTCGAGAACACCATCGATGTCAAACGTGTCGCTGCCGGTGAGGAAGATCAAACATTGACCGTTTCGGCACGCATCGCTGAGGTCATCAAAGCTGCGACCGATCTCGGTGCGAGTTATCCGGACATCGTGCAGATGCTCGTCGAAGCAAAGAATCAGAGCAACCTGCCCGGCAAGATCGCCATCGATGAAATGCCGAAACCGGGTCGAGTGTATCATCGCGTTCCGGAAGACTTCGCGAACGCAGACAATGTCAACGGTGCGACCTCGTCGGCACCTGCGACAATCGGAAGCGATGGGCTGATGCCGAATCTCTTCAACGAGCAAAGCAACAAGACAATCGTCACTGAAGCTCCGGAACCATCTGACCCGAAAGAGGCAGGTATGGAGCCGAATGGAATTATCGTGGAATAGTCTTCGCCCACAGGGGTGTTAATTAAATCGCTCTTAAGATTCGAACCTTCGGGGAGTTAAATCTCCCCTCCCCTATCTGCTTTTAAGTTTCTGTGGAATGCTCAAGTCGTTAGAACTCTTTGGATTCAAGAGTTTCGCGGATCGAACCCTGTTCGAATTCTCGAAAGGGATCACTTGCGTCGTTGGGCCCAACGGAAGCGGTAAGAGCAATGTTGTTGATGCACTGAAGTGGATTCTGGGTGATCAAAGCGCCAAGAGCCTCCGTGGTAAGGAAATGTCCGATGTGATCTTTAATGGATCATCCGGGCGCCGTTCCAGCGGATTCGCCGAAGCCACGCTCACCTTCGACAACTCCACCGGTCTACTTCCTGTCGATACCCGCGAAGTTCAGATCGGTCGACGACTCTATCAAAGCGGCGATTCCGAGTACTTGCTGAATCAGGCTGCCGTCCGCCTTAAGGATATCCGTGATGTCTTCATGGGGACCGGTGCGGGAACGGCGGCGTACAGCATCATCGAACAGGGTCGTGTCGATCAGATTCTGCAGGCGAACCCCACAACTCGACGTGTTGTGTTCGAAGAAGCTGCCGGTATCAGTAAATTCAAGTCGCGCAGAATCGACGCCGAACGGCGACTGGAGCGCGTGGCTCAAAACCTGCTTCGACTGACCGATATCGTCGACGAAGTGGAGACCCAGCTCAATTCGACACGTTCACAAGCCAGCAAAGCTGTGCGCTATCGCGAGTTGAATGAAGAACTCAAAGCACTCTGGACGGGACTGGCTGCCGATGACTTCCGGTTGATCTCGTCCAAGATTGACGACGAACAAGCCCGACTCGACGAATTGGAAGAAGAACTTCAGGAGTGTCGCGACTCCTTCGGCGAGCTTGAACAGCAAAAGTCATCGATCGAAACTGCAATCTCTGATTGCGACAGCCAGTTAATTCAACATGAACGTCGGATCGCAACTTATCGTGAAGAGATTACTCGTTCGCGTTCTGTCATTGATCACCAGACATCGCGGCTGGCTGAAATCGCCGCCGACCTGAAGAAGCTTCGGAAGCGATCGACACTCTCGCTGCTGCGTGCTCAAACGATCGAGAACGAACATCGGGCGACGGTCTTGCGAGTTGATCAGTTCGAGGATCAATTCGTTGAGGAGCGAGAGGCTCTTGTTCAGCGGGAAGAACTTCTCGAACAACTTTCCGAAACGCAAAAAACAGCTCGCCAGCGTATCAACGAGATTCAGAATGCCCTCAAGCAATTCGATTCCCGTCGAACAAACAATCTGGAAAAACTCGCTGGCCTCGAAGCTCAAAAGGCGGAAGTTTCCAAGTCTCAGGAACAGCTTCAGCGGCGGCAGGAACAAGCCGATGCGGGAGTGGAAGCGTCGACTCGTCGCAAGGAAGTCCTCGAACAGGAACTTCACGAAGCCGAAGAGACTCTTCAAGCTCAACGAGAAAATGTCGCGAGTGTTCAGCAGGAACGAGAAAACCGTGTTCAGCAGCGACAACTGACAGAGGAAACACTCCTTGAACTTCGACAGCGAGTCAGTGCTGACCGCGCGCGATTCAGTGTTCTGGAAGAACTAGAACAGCGGCAGGCTGGTATTGCCATCGGCGTTCAGGAGATTCTCGATCGGGCTGTCGCAGCCCACTACCCTCCCTGGAATCAGGTCCTTGGAGTCGTTCGTGATCTGTTGGAAGTTCCGTTGGAGCTTGGCCCAATCATCGATGCTGCGCTCGGAGAACGTTCGCAGTGGATCGCGGTTTCCAACCTGACTCCGATGCTCGACTATCTAAAACGAGGTGCCGTTCCGATTGATGGCCGGATCGGTTTCGTGGCTGTTCAAACTTCCGATCGAACGAACAGTTCCCCGCTCGACGGTGATGATGGGGTGGAACTCACGGGGGAAGACGGAGTTTACGGTCGCGCAGATCGTCTTGTTGCTGCGCACGCGCGAACACCCGGATTGGCCGAATCTCTGCTTTCAAAAACGTGGATTGTCGAATCTCTGGCGGATGCTCAACGTCTGGCTGCAAACACGCCCTCCGATCTCCGGTTTGTCACGCTTCAAGGTGAAGTCCTGACACCGCAGAACGAATTGCTGGTGGGACATATTCCTCACGAATCCTCGATCGTTTCCAGAAAGAGCGAATTGCGGGAACTGAGAAGCGGCATTCTGCAAAGTGAGCGACGGATTGAAGATCTCACGGAACGAAAGAAATTGCTTGAGATCGCCATTCAGGAGAAACACGCTGAGCTGGTGAGTGCACGTTCGCAACTTGAAAAGTTCTCTTCACACGTTGCTGAAGCAGCGACGAAGCTTGAAAGCGAGCGGCAAGAATTTGATCGTCGACAGAAAGCCGCCGATGAAATTCGCTCAACGATCGAATCGCTCAGCCAACGTCTGAGCCAAATTGATGGAGAAAGCCACGAACTTCAACGAGACTCTGAGGAATGCACGCAAGAGATTGAAACGTCGCAATCAGAGATCCAGTCGATCAAAGATCAACTCGCCGATCAGGAACAGGAGTTTCAGAAAGCGAAAAAGGAACTCGAAACGTATCAACTTCGATTGGCGAAAGCAGAAGAACGTCGTTCCAGCTTAATCAGCGAACGCGATCGTTCCGAACGAGATTTGAGTCAGGTACGTGTTGCAGTCGTTGAGTTTGCCGAGCAAGTTCGGGAACTGGAAACGGCACAAGCGCGTGGAGAAATGACGGTCCTGCAGGCGGAAGCGACGATCGCTTCGCAAACGTTGATTCTGGAAACCATTGTCGCCGAGACTCGCGAAGACTTTTCACGAAGAAACCAGCTTCGAGTTCAACGCAAGCAAATTCAGGAAACCGAAGAGTCCGCCCATCGCCGCCGCAGAAGCCTCGAAGATCAACAGCACCAGGTTGAATTCACATTGCAACAGCTTCAGCACCAACTGACAGCCACCGCTGATCGGATGGTTGAAGAATTCCATGTCCCACTTTCGGAGCTGGTCTCAGGCGGTGCTTCGGCTTACAAGATCTATCTGACAGAACAATACGGGGAAGAAGTCGCTGCCGAGATCACTCGACAACATAGTTCAGAGAGCGAAGAAGGTCTCGACGCCGAGGACGACTCGTTGTCTGAAGATGAGGAAGTTCAATCGTCTCTGGAAATTGAAGACGAGTTACAGGAAGAAAACGAAGAATCTGACGCTGAGGAGCCGGAAGAAACCGACGAGTTTGTGATGCCGGATTCGATTCCGACCTATGAAGAGGTGCGTGACGAACTGGAGTCACGCGTTGATCGATTGCGTCGCAAAGCGAAGATGATGGGACACGTGAATCCAGACGCTCTGGAAAGCCTGGAATCACTCGAAACCCGCTATCAAACACTCAGCCACCAATTGAAAGACTTGCAGCAAGCGAAGTCGGTGCTGGAAGAGATTATTCGCAAGATCAACAAGGAGAGCCAACGTATCTTCCTGGAGACGTTCGAAAACATTCGTGTGCATTTTCAGGAACTCTTCCGGAAATTGTTCGGCGGCGGCGATGCGGACATCATCCTCGAAGATCCTGATGATGTGCTGGAATGCGGAATCGATATCGTCGCCCGACCACCCGGGAAAGAACTTCGCTCGATCACCCTGCTCAGCGGGGGCGAGAAAACGATGACCGCTGTCGGTCTGCTCTTTGCCATGTTCAAGAGCAAACCGAGCCCTTACTGCATCCTCGACGAAGTTGATGCAGCTTTGGATGATGCAAACGTGGACCGCTACGTGAACGTGGTCAAGGAGTTCGTCGCGACGACGCAGTTCGTGATCATTACACACCGCAAGCGCACGATGACTGCTGCTGATATTCTCTACGGGGTCACCATGGAACAGGCTGGTATTTCGAAGCGAATCTCTGTGAACTTTGAAGACGTCGACGACAACGGAGAAATCAACGTCGCTGCTTAGAGCAAGTTGCTATGTCCGGTGCACTTCTCTTTATCCGCTCTAACGTGATGCTTCTAGGAAATGCTTGCGACAACAGCTTCATGTCGGCGTTATCGATCGTGAGCGATTGAGGTTCCCTGCCCTGTTCGAATTACGGGCGACATTGACGCCGGTTGATGAGACATCCGACCTCATTGCCTGCGGGTTGCAAGTTCTCGTGAATCTCTCAACAATCTCAAACTCGTAGAGAGCGAATCCGCAGATCTGTGTGCGGTCGCTGATCCGGGAAGAGTCCATTCTGAACGGTACGCTTTGCGAGACCTGTAAGCCCGAGCCGACAGCCAGAAATTTCCGATTGGAAATGGGCTGCGTTTGTTCTGGTTGGACGAGTCTTGCGAATGGCTGAATCGACTTCTTCTTCCCGTCCTATCGGTGTCACACAGTTTTCAGATGAAATTTCAAGACCAGATTGAGAATGTGATCCTATGGCCGCCAATCCTGAAGTTCTCCTCAGCGCCTTTGCAGATGAAGCAGCGAATCGGAAAACAGCGATCGAGCAGATGTCGTCCCTGGCTGCGTTGGGACTGAAGTTCTACAGCCCTCGATTTGTCGATGTGACCGGCAACGGGACCGTGAAGCACGTTGTTGAACTCGACGATGAAGAACTGAAACAACTGGCAGCGATTCACGAAGAATACGGGATGTCGGTCGCCAGCATTGGCTCACGCATCGGCAAGGTGAAACTGGTCGATCAGGAAGATGGATCGCACAACAAGTTCGTTCCGTTCGATGAATACATGGCTGGCGAGGTCGCTCAAACAGTCCGTGCTGCTGTCGCGCTGAATGCAAAACTGATCCGTGGATTTTCTTTCTATCAACCAAAAGGCGAAGAGCCGGAGCGGTATGTTGATCAGGCTGTGGAACGAGTCGGAGAGATCGCCGACGAATTCGCAAAACACGGCATCGTTTACGGACTGGAAGTGGAAGCGAATCTGATCGGACAGAACGGGCGCTTGCTTGCAGAATTGGCCACCAAGATTAATCGCGACAACCTGGTTGTGATTTTCGATGGAGGAAATCTCTCCTCACAGAACATGTCGCCCGTTCAGTGCTTCGAAGAGTACGAAGCGATGCGTCCGCATATCGGCTGGATTCACATTAAAGACTACGCCATTGATTCTTCGCTCGAGTGGAAGGGTTACGTCGACGAAGAGCGACTTAAGAATTTCGTGCCGTCGAACATTGGCGACTCAGGACACGAAATGATTCTGCGCGACTTCCGCGAGCACATCCCTGCCCTTGATGAACGGATGCGACGACTCGGCGGACCTGGAGTTTTTCTGGAACTCGAACCACATCTGAAAGGTGGAGGACAGTTCGGCGGATTTAGTGGCCCTGACGGGATGGGCGTCGCAGTTCGTGCTCTCTGCTCTTTGCTCGACTATGTGAACATCGACTACCGTTTGCGAACCATGCAGGACATTCGCGAGCTACGCGGCTTCTAATCATCGAACGTCCTCTTCGTGAAGCTTTTGGATGAGCGCAAAAAATTGAAGCGAGCGAGACTTACAGGATCTCGCTCGCTTCTTCTGTTTCTGTCCTTCAGGTTTACACGCAAACCATCAAACCCGATTAGTTTTCGATAGGAGGTCGCTGACGATTTCGTCCCTGTCCTTGTCCATCACGATCAGGGCGACCTTGTCCTTGTCCGTCACCACGATTTCCGCCTCGACCGCGAAACATTGATCGTCGATCGAGTTCAAAGTCTGCACCCTTCATCGCGGCGAAGGTCTCTTTCTGAGCGTCGGTGAGAACTGCTTCGAGTTTTTCATCAGTCTCTTTGGTGAGCGCTTCCATTTTCGTTCGGACTTCCATGAAGCCTTCTCGTCCACCGGAACGTGCTGCTTCCATGAGTTCTCGTGAAGAGTCTTCCATCGAGCTGATGATCGAATCAATCTTCCCGGTCTGATCTTCGGAGAGTCCGAGCTTAGCTGCGACATCTTTGTCTTGCAGAGCACGTGGGCCTTTGATTTGAAGAGCGATCTGCTGGAGTCGTGAGTTCTGTTCGTCGCTGAGCAACTTGGCCAGTTCGGCTTCTGCGTCTTTGGTCACAGTTTCGCGGGCTTCCCGAGCTTTCTCCATGGCGGCTTCCCGTTCTTCCCGGGACATATCACGGAAGTTACCGAAGTCGGCCATCATTTCGCGGGAGTCTTCACGCACTTTGTTTTGCAGGTCACGAACAGCGGCCAAAGCGTCTCCGCTAAGTCCGATTTCTTTCTGGACCTGCTCAAGTCCAGCCAGAGTCAACAAGCTTGTCTCATCACCTCCACCTCGGCCGAACCCTCCTCGACTTTGACCGCCACGACCGCCTCCGGGAGGTTGAGCTTCAAGGGCTGGAGTGAAAACGACAAGCATCGCCAAGGCAGCGATTGAAAGAACTGAACGCATCATCGGAACGGTCTCCACTGAATGTGAGTAGGATTTGAGAGGTGAAATGGATCAAGAATCCGTGAGAATGCATTGAGCGTTTGATTGCTCGAAGAACTCGCAGATTGAACGAGTTCAAACAGCAACGTCACGATGCAGCTAGAGCAAGTTGCTCTTTCCGCTGCACTCGTTTGCACTGTTTCATAAGTGAAAAGGCTGTGCTTGCTCGTGCACACAAAATGCAGCTAGTTCTGATCGGGCTAGCGTCGCTGCACTCATCTCGTACAAAATTCAACCCCGGTCATTCGAGCGAAGTTCCGGTGGAGTTTGTCGTAATCAGAAAAATTGCGAGTGCTGCCGACATGAGCTGTGCGGACAGCGCAGCTTTTTCTATGGCAGGGACGACAATGTTCCCTGCAGGCCTATGCCATCGGATTGAGAAGCCGCGCTCGTCTTTCGCGCAAACCCCTCACCCTCCGACCAGCGTTCCCGAATATCTTCGATTCCTAAATCACTGTCTTGTACTAGATGCGGGCACGATCCTCAGATCTCGTTTCAGTCTGCTGAATTCAATCAGAGGCCGAATCGCAGAAAACGAGGCTCAACCGAACTTATACACGAACGAGTTTGGTCACCCGGCCGGTGACCACCCATTCTGCACAGTAAATGTTTCCATCTGCATCGAAGCAGGCATCGTGCGGATGAATGAACTTTCCATCCTCCCACTGATCTGGCGTGCGACGCATTGCAAAGCCATCGCCGAGAACGCGTTCCCGCCAGGCTTCGTCTTCACCGAGTTGTGCCAGAACTTGATTGTTCTTGTCGAGCAGCGTGATCCGAGCGTGGAGATCCGGGACCAGCATGATTTCGCCTTGAATGTCGATATCGGCCGGGAAGAGGAAACCGTCGAGAGTCTGGACGTGATTTCCATCGAGGTCGAACCATTGGAGTCGCTTGTTCGCCCGGTCAGCGACGACGAGCTTGGCGGTTCCATCTCTCTCATCGAGCCACTGCCCGTGCGGAGTTTGGAACTGGCCAGCTTCGGTTCCAGAACCGCCGATCACGCGTACAAACTTGTCGTTCTTGTCGTACTCAAACAGATAGTTGCTGCCGTATCCATCACCGAGATAGTAGCCGCCGTCCGGCCGGAAGCTCGTGTTCGTGGGTCGGTATCTCACGCCCTCACCAAGAACGCCGCTGTCTTTCTGAAGTTCTTTCCGACCGCGTTTCCAGACAACTTCTCCGTCGAGAGTCATTTTTGTGTACCACAGTGAACTCTCGCTTGGGGAAAGGTAGATGAATTCGTCATTCCCTTCTCGGCGAATGTCGATTCCGTGGCCTTTTCCGTTGTTGTTGATGACATGCTCTTCACCCATCGCTTTGATGAACTGCCCTTTGTCATCGAAGACGAACAGCGATCCGGGGGTTCCCTGATGAGTGATGTAAATTCGACCTTGTGAATCGACGGCGGTTCCGTGTGAGGCCCCTCCGTATTCGTGATTCGCTGGCAGGCTGTCGTTCCCCCAGTAGTGATGGCATTCGTAAGTGTGTTCTCCCGATCCAACGACGGGGAGTTTGCGACCAGCTTTGTCGGAAGCATTCAGGAACATGGGAGCCCCGGCAAAAGCGGTGGCTGTGGCGACAGTGGCTTTCATGAAGTCGCGGCGAGAGTGCGTCTGTTTCATCGAATGCGATTCCGCTAAGTAGGTCGGTTGATCAACAAGGACTGATCTGAAGAATAGCGGTTCAGAAGCCGTTCCCGCAAACCATGAGGCAATCTGTTTTGTTGGGACAAAGATAAGTGTTGCTTGTCCGCTCGATGAGTTGATCACTATCCCTGCTGTGGGATGCACCCATTGAAAGGTTTGCACTTTGGCCGGTCGATTGTTGGCGTTTGTGCATGAATGCCGATCACCTTTCGACATCTTCGAGCGTCAAAATGCAATTGAAAGAGTCGTTTGAAAAGCTTGTTGACCCACCAAAGGGTGAAGGAAGCCTCCAGCATCATGGTTGAGAACACAACTCGATCTGCTGGAACATTCGGCGGCAAAGCGATATGCAAACGAAGACGCTAGAGCTTGGTCCAACATGAAGAGCAGAGTTGGGCGCGTCGTGCCGGAAGAAGTTCGACTTTTCTGTTGTGAAGTCGAAATGAAAGAAGCTTGAAGATTCGCTATCAGAGAAAGTCACAAGACGAGCTTGTTGAGTTGCGATTCAATCACTCAGTCCGAAACGTCTTACGGTCTCCACATCCTGCTAGTTGAAAGCAATCCAAAGGTCGTCCAATTGCTGTGACGAGGGAATGCTTCTCAACGATGATCGCAAGATTCGTGGAGACCGTTTCTGGGCGGAGTCAGCGTTACGAGAGTTGCCGTTTCGGGGCTGTGTCTCGAAGTGCTTTTGAAAGCAGAGCAAATGCTGCTTGCAAATCTTCGACTGAAGAAACTTGATCCTTATCGAATTCCGTGACGACTCGCGGGTGTCGGTTGTTTGTGTCACGACGATGGTTTTGACTACGGCGATTCGTGCGTCCTGGGCGTAGAACAGCCATTTATATTCTCCTAGAAATGTTGGCTTTGAGTTCGTCTCAAATCTCGAACTGGTCGAAGCTCTCGCTGACCGAATGGAAACATAGCGAAGAGCGTGCCAATTCGATTCGACTCGCGTTCAAAGAACGACTTTACGTTTCGAAAACTCAACTTCTTCAACGTGTCTATTGTCGATTTCGATGCAAAGAAGTTGCGTTTTTTCCGATCATTTTTGTGGAATTGCTCGTCCCGGAATCTGAATCCTCACCGTTAGTCGTGATGGCATTGGGAGTTAACGAGGCTCGAAGATTTCTGGAACGAAGATCTGTTTCAGCGCGATTTTGAGGGGCGAAACGTGGCGGGGAGTGGGAGTGTCATTGTCACAAATTGAGCCACGATGGTTGCTGGCAGATCGCAATCGCCGAAGAAGCATCGATTTCGAGGCACAATTGATCAAATTGACGACTTTTGTTTTGACAACACACGTGCGTGTTCGAGCACTTTCTTCGCTGCACTTCAGAGCCTGAGCCCAGCGAGATGAGCGATGGCATTCCATTCTTCAATGGCGTTCATTGAATCTGGGGCTGCATCAGGATCGCAGACAGCATGACTTCCACTCTCGCCCATTTGGAGTGACGTCAGGCTCTGACATCATCGCGATGCTCATTGACGAAAAGGTGTCTGTCGCATCTTCGTATGTGCAAATTCAGAAGCTTCTGTTTCCTGATGACTTTGTGCGGAATGCGTCGCTATTGGTTTCCAAGTTCCCAAGGGAGCGGCTAGGCTTTCGAATGTCGAATTGAAAAGAATTGGAGAAAGTTCTGTGAAGTCGACTGAAGACCCGGTTTACCGGCATTCAAAACGGGAAGCGATTGCGATCTTGTCGCTGTGGGCGGTGAGTTTCCTGTGGACGGTTCCGTACTGCTACGCGTACGGATACAGGAAAGCGGGTGAAGACCTCGAGCTTCAACTCTTTTGGGGCTTGCCTTCCTGGATCGTCTGGGGAGTCGCAATTCCATGGGTGGTCTGCGGCGTTGTGGCGATTGGGATGTGTGCGTTCTACATCCAGGATGACGATCTCGAACCCGTCTCTTCTGACATCGATTTGTCAGACGCTCCCAACCCGGATTAGACGGGTTCTATTGAACTCACGCGATTACATTCTCAGAAGCTTCCAGTCTCTACATGAAAGATGTCGGTATGGGAGGGGTTTCGGTTTCAGGTGTCCTCGCTGTCACAGCTTCGAACGCCGCGATTTGGACATTCGGCATTTATACGATCGCGGTCTTCGTCATCGCAGCATTCGCGAATCGCTTGCTTCAGGGAAAGAGCTTTCTCAGTGAGTACTTCCTGGGAAGTCGCGGCCTGGGGATGTGGGCATTCGCCCTGACTTTCGCAGCGACAAGTGCTTCAGGTGGAAGCTTTACCGGGTTCCCAGCCAAGATTTATTCGCATGGATGGATTCTGGCGCTGTGGATTTCGAGTTACATGGTCTACCCGATCTGCACGATGGGTTTACTCGGGAAGCGTGTGAATCAAGTCGCCCGAAAGTCCGGAGCTATTACGATTCCCGATGTCCTCCGCGACCGATTCGAGAGCCCCGCGTTCGGCATCGTCGCCATGCTGTTGATTGTCTTTTTCCTTTCGTTCAATCTCATCGCCCAATTCAAAGCGGGCAGCGTCTTGCTGCAAACACTGATTGAAGATGCAGACATTTTTCAATCGCTCAGTCATACCTGTGGGCTGCTGATTCAGGACCATGCTTTTTTTGAGGGAGTGGAACCGGGGTACTTCTGTTGTCTGCTCGCTTTTGGAATTCTGGTGATTCTCTACACCACCTACGGCGGGTTTCATGCAGTTGTCTGGACAGACGTGTTGCAAGGCATTGTGATGGTGTTCGGCGTGGCGATCATGCTTCCGCTGACGCTGTCCCAAGTTGGGGGAATGCAATCGGGCACAGAACTGATGTCGAAGATGATTCCACCGCGAATTGCAACCGGTCGACTTGAATTCGACCGTGCGATCGATCAGCCAGTCACGCTTAAAGATCTCTGGTTCGGTCATACCGATGGGGAGGGAGAAGAACACCTCTATCGACTCAGTGGTTCGATCTCCTTGCCTGCCGGAGCAAGCTCTGCCGAGAATGTGACGTTCGTGGAACTCATCACTCCAGAAGAGATTGATCTCCAATGGGAACGTCTGGAACAAAGGCGTTCCATCTCCAAATCGATGAAGGTGCAAGAGAATATCGCCGAAGCAATTAACTCTGGCGATGAAGAGGGAGGCGGCATTGATGTTTCAATGCCTGAGACAAGTCAAGCCTTCTGGCCGTTTGATGCTGGTTCCAACCCGTCCGTGAAACCGCTGATGGTCGCTCATTTCGATGAGTTTCAATCGTATTCTTACGGTGCCGGCGAGCCGGGGAATTATGTCTCCGGACCTGCTCCGATGGGACCGACGAAAGATGAGCGAACCGATGAAGAGGTCGCGGCGGCCGCTGGTTTTCTGCCTCTCGGAATGGCCATCTCTTTCTTCTTTATGTGGGCGATCTCGGGGACGGGACAGCCTCAATACATGGTCCGGTTGATGGCATTCAAAGACTCGAAGACTCTTCGTCGAGCCATCATGACAGTCACGATTTACTACGGGCTGATCTACTTTCCGCTCGTCATGATTTTCTGCTACTCCCGAATTTTGCTGCCGGGAATGGAGAATGAAGCAGACCAGATTATGCCTGCCATGGCAGTTACTCTGACCGAAGGAGTTGGACACGGATGGCTAGCCGGGCTGTTGATCGCTGCTCCGTTTGCCGCCGTGATGTCGACTGTCGACAGCTTCCTGCTCGTGATTTCTTCTGCCCTTGTCCGAGACTTGTATCAGCGAAACATTCACCCATCGGCCAGCGTCAAAACAGTGAAACGGTTGAGCTACCTGACGACATTAGTCATCGGTTCGATTGCCATGTTCTTTGCCATCAACCCGCCGAAGTTCCTGCAAGACATTATTGTGTATGTCGGAAGCGGACTGGCAGCATGTTTTCTTTTCCCTGTCGTGGCACTTCTCTACTGGAAGCGTGCGAACGTATGGGGCTGTCTGGGAAGCATGCTTGTGGGGTTCGGAGCACATCTGTTGATGCACATCGCCAGTTGGCTGAGAGGTGGCGAGTTCACGAATCCCATCAATCTATTCGGGCTTTCTCCAGTCGTCATTGGTCTCACAGCTTCATTGCTCGCTGTCCTGATCATCACTCCGCTGACTCCCAAGCCTTCGGAAGAACTTGTTGAGAAATACTTCACTGTACCGACGTCAGCATAACCGGTTCTGCGGCTTCCCATGTGTCTCGTATGAGCTTGCGAACGAAGTTATGAAACGAAAGAAGCGAAGAGCCAATTGACTCTTCGCTTCTCAGTCTCACTGTGCTTTTGCTCGATCATTGTGTATCGAGCTGGGTCTTATCAGGCGTTGGCCTGGTTGCGTCGTTTGCGACGAATCACTCCGGCAGATGCCAGACCGAGGGTCACGAGCGCCAGTGAAGAAGGTTCTGGAACTGACTGCAATGAAGCTGAGTCGACTCCAACGATGTCGAACGCGAATTGTCCGTTACGAGCAAATCCGTTGACATCCCAGAACTTTCCGGAGGAGTTTCCAGTGAACTTCTGAGTGAACTCTGGATCTCCAGTGAAGGCGAATCCATCTGAAAGGTTTCCAGCAATTCCGCCGTTCAGGAAGTTGTCGTACTGCGACAATGCCACAGTGTAGTTTCCTGGTCCAAGACCGAGGATTTCCATGTAAACGTCGTAGGTGCTGCCTGTGACTGGATCGATATTCACATCTGGGAATCCGCCATCGTCATTGAAGTCGATCACGTTTCCACTGGAATCGAACAAGTACAGGATCGGATCGAAACCACCAGCGGAAACAACGTTTCCGTCAGCTTGTGTTCCGCCGGCGTAACCGAACGACTGCAGAGTCACGTCCGAAGCGGAATTCAGCGTGAAGTTGAACAGCTGAACAGTGTCATCTGTTTGGAACTCCCCGCTAAACGAGAAGAATCCCGCTTCCGCTTGAGAAAGCATGCCCATCATCATGACGATGGACCATGCGGCCATAAATTTTTTCATTCTTCACCCACAATTCTTCTTAGTTATTGATTGCTCTTTTTCTCTCTCACAAATGTCTTCCCTGCAGTGGAAGCACGTGGGTTTGCAAACTTGCCCAACTATGCGAGAGGATTTTGAAATGGGCAAAGAGTCAATTCTCAAAAAACTTAGGACCTCCCTGACATGCGGATACGGGGGTTTGATTTGATGCAATTTCTCCACAAATCGACACAGGCTGAGGCATCGGACCACGGAACTCACGGAGTAACTCACGAGCCCTGAAATCTCACCAAATGGCAACAGAATTCATTCGAGCGGCGAAATCGACTAGAACTAACCCTTAGATAGACTTTCAGTTTGGATGGGTCGTAATGGTCATACAAATTCGACGGCTACTTGTGGCAGTACTTCTTCTCGGCAGCCTCACTTTTCAGAAAGGTTTTGCTGAGATCCCCGTTCTGAGCGTTGATGGCCAACCGCTGGCGGCGAATGTGGCGCGGCTCATTGAGTGCCGAGAGGCGATCGGAGACCCGTTTCCAGAAGCGCTTCTCAACGAACTCAAGAAAGCTGTTGAGAGCCGTGATTCGTTGCGGATTCAGGAACTTCTCGATTCCGAAGTTCTACTGGCTGTCCACTTGAATCCGGAGTATCGGGTGAAGGTGACTCGCGGACCAAAAAAGGCGGTCCTCACACAACATGGCTATCAGCCGTTTCTGGTCAAAGTCATCAACGAGTCAACACTCACGGAGCGCTTAAGAGTCTCTTCACCTCAGTCGGGGAATGTCTACTCCGGTGTCTCACCATTCATTCTGCAGCGACAGCAACAGGAACATCTCGGTGATTCCGACTCGCAGGAAACCAGTCCGACCAGCTCGAATGACTCAGCATCCGAGAGGATTTTCCAGTTCGAACTCTTCGATGATCCTCCGTTGACGGATCGACTAAGTGGGCTCGAAGTCGAATATGTTTTGCTGCTGGCTTACTGTTCCGAGGAAGGAAAACGCGAAGCGACGCTCGCATTCGATGTCGGTCAGGGAACTCAGGATCTGGGCTTTCGCGGGGAGATTCCGATACTCTTCGAATGTCAACCTGCGGTGCCGGTTCGTCTATCCATTCATGATGAAGATGGAACGCCTACGACAGCAAGGTTAATGATTCGCGACGCAAAGGGACGAGTTCTTCCGCCGCAACCGAAGCGGCTGGCTCCAGATTTCTTCTTTCAGGAGCAGATCTATCGACATGATGGAGAATCGATCCGCCTCGCTCCCGGCGAATACTCAATCATAAGTTCGCGTGGACCGGAATATGTCGTTCAAAAGCAACAGGTCACAATTGATCCGCAACAAGAAAACACAGTCGAAGTTCATCTTCAGAGATGGGTGAATCCGATGGAGTTCGGATTTTATAGCGGAGATCATCACATTCACGGAGCTGGGTGTTCGCATTATCAAGATCCGACACAAGGCGTTTCTCCGGTCGACATGTTTCGTCAGGTGAAGGGAGAAGGGTTAAACGTCGGCTGTGTTTTGACGTGGGGCCCCTGCTTTGATTTTCAGCGGCGGTATTTCTCACCTCAGGCTGACCTCGTCAGCGAACCGATGACGCTACTGAAATACGATCTGGAGATCAGTGGTTTCGGTTCGGCAGCCCTCGGTCACGTCTGTCTCCTCAACCTTTCCGATCAGGTTTATCCCGGGACGAACGGGACAACCGACGGTTGGCCGACTTGGACAGTGCCTGTCATGCGTTGGGCCAAAGATCAGGGAGGTGTCACCGGCTATCCGCACTCAGACATGCGGATTGATGAAGAGAAATACGCTGATTGGATTCTTCGGCGGCATGACAAGAATGGAGACAAAGAAGTCAGCATCGACGAATCGGAAGCGGCTCTTCTTCCCGACAAGTTCGGACTCATTGATGAAGACGCGACCGGGACTCTCTCTCGTGCCGAAATTGTGAGAGTGGCTGATCGCGCAGCGAACACGCTTCCCAATCTCGTTCTTCCCTCCATGAACGGATCTGGGGCGATGGAAATCTTTGTCAGTGCATCCGAAGGAGTTTGTGACTTCACCAGCGCCATGGATACCGGCCGGATTGGTGAGTGGAACACCTGGTATCACCTGCTCAACTGTGGACTTCCGATCAAGTTGAGCGGCGAAACGGATTTTCCGTGTATGAGTAGTCGTCGAGTCGGTCAGGGGCGCGTTTACGTCAATCTCGGAGAAGAAGAACGTCAGCAGATTCAGTTTTCTGACTGGTGTGAGGGATTGGCAGCCGGACGGTCGTACGTCTCAGACGGATATGCACACGCTCTCAAGTTTGAGGTCAGCGGAGTCGAACCCGGAACCGGTGCGCTCCTCTTGAAAGGACCTTCCGTGGTGCTTGTGGAAGGTCTAGTCAGCTTTGCGCCGGAAACACCTGTCGCTGTGGCTTACGGGACCCAACCCAATTCAGACGGGCGACGTGAAGTCGGGGACACGCGGATTCTGCACGGGACGAGAAGTAACCAGACGATTCAGGGAGGCGATCGCCGCGTTGAAGTCGTGAGAAACGGTGAAGTGGTCGCTTCGCAAGTCGTTCCCGCGGATGGAAAACCTCATCGAATTGCTTTGTCGGTGAATGTGTACCAAAGCAGCTGGATCGCTTTGAGACACTTTCCTCAACTGCATACAAACCCCGTCGACGTCATCGTCTCGAACGAGCCGATTCGAAGCTCGGAAGAGAGTGCGGAATGGTGCGCTCAGTCCGTCGAACTCTTGTGGGCATCTCGCAGCCATGTGATCGCCGAGAATGAGCGTGAAGAAGCCAGAGCAGCCTATGATCGGGCGATTGAAACCTATCGGGCTCGACGGATCGAAGCAAAACGCATCCGCGAATCGCTCGTCATTCCGTGATTCATCGCCCGAACAAGCCAGTGCGCCCTGAAAAGGAAAATGAACTCAGATGGTCCTCGACCGATGGGTTGAGTGTTCTGATCGCGAAGACTAGGCAAGTGAGAGTGAAACTCTGCCGTTTAATCGGGGACAGTTGATGCGTTCACCGGTTTCTGAATCTCTTTCCGGCTTTGAGAGCTGAAACATTCGCGTTTTGACAGCGTTGCGTCGTTGTAATGCGTTGCATTTTCACCCGTGGCATTCATACTTTGCCACCAACGAATCGTCTTCAATCATATCAACGCGATCGTCAAATCGACGGATCATCTCCTTCGACGGCCTATTTCGATCGTTCCAAGAATCCAGTGTGGAGAAAAATCAATGGCTGCAACTACGGATTTTCCGATTCCATTGCATGAGTACAAAGTGGTTCCTCTGGACCCGAAGCAGCCAACACTGACTGACGAACAGCGCGAACAGCTTGAGAAAAACATTCAGTTGTGTCGCGATGCCATTATCTTCTTCACAGCCATCGGTGGAGCAAAGGGACTCGGCGGTCACTCCGGCGGCCCCTACGATACTGTCCCAGAAACCTTGATCATGCATGGGTTTATGGAGAACAGTCGCCAGGGAGGAACGCCTGGCATTGTTCCCGTCTTCTTTGACGAAGCCGGCCACCGGGTTGCGACTCAATATTTGATGTCCGTCCTTGAAGGCGAAATGGACATCGAGAAGCTCTACCACTACCGCGAGTACTTGTCACACCTCCCCGGACATCCGGAACGTGGCTTCACTCCCGGCGTGAAATTCAGCTCAGGCCGATTGGGACACATGTGGCCGTTTGTGAATGGTGTCGCTCTCGCGAATCCTGACAAAGTCGTCTTCATGCTGGGATCGGACGGATCTCAGATGGAAGGCAACGACGCTGAAGCTGCCCGTTTGGCGGTTGCCCAGCAGCTCAATGTCAAAGTCATCGTCGATGACAACGATGTCACCATCGCTGGACATCCATCGAATTATCTCCCCGGATACGACGTTTCCAAGACACTCGCCGGACACGGACTTCGAGTCGATACCGGAGACGGAGAGGATCTCGACAGCCTTTATAGTCGCATGTGTGCGGCAGTCACCGAATCCGGTCCTGTCGCTTTGATGAACAAGCGAAAAATGTGCGTGGGGATCGAAGGTCTTGAAGGCAGCGCTCACGGTCACGATGTCATCGGGACGAAAGTCGCGATCGACTATCTCAAATCTCGCGGACGTGCAGAAGCTGTTGACTACCTCGAGTCAGTTGAAAAAGGACCAGGCGGACCGTCTTACGAAGGTTGTGACGCGAGCAGCGTCGGCAAGAATCGTGACCTGTTCGGAAAGATCTTGAACGAAATTCTCGACGCCATTCCGGAAGAGCAACGCATCGCCTCGGTCAAAGTTTTTGACTGCGATCTCGAAGGCAGTTGCGGCCTCAACCATGTCCGAAAAGAACATCCCGAAGTTTTCGTTCGGGGCGGAATCATGGAGCGCGGAAACTTCTCAGCAGCGGCCGGTTTCGGATACGAGACAGGCAAGCAGGGAATCTTCGCAACGTTTTCAGCATTCCTGGAAATGGTTGTTTCCGAAGTCACCATGGCCCGCTTGAATCAGAGTAATGTCCTTGCTCACTTCAGCCATGCTGGTTGCGATGACATGGCCGACAACACCTGTCACTTCGGTCTCAACAACATGTTCGGAGACAACGGACTTCCGGACGAAGATCGAGACAACACTCGACTCTATTTCCCTGCTGATCAGCACCAGTTCCGCAAGTGCCTGAAATCGATTTACAACGATCTTGGGTTGCGGTTCCTCTTCTCGACCCGCTCTGGTGTTCCAGATCTATTGAATGAAGATGGTGAGAAACTGTTCGGCGATGGATACGAATTCGTGTCCGGAAAAGATGACGTGATTCGCGAAGGAACCGCGGGTTACATCGTCACTTTCGGGGAAACGACATATCGTGCCCTGGATGCAGTGATCAAGCTGAAGGCCGCCGGGATTGATTTTGGTCTGATCTGCAAAGCGACTCTCAACGTCTACGACGAAGAGATGATGCAGAAGCTGGCCGCGTCACCAGCGGTTCTGGTTGCTGAATCGTTCAACGTGAAGACCGGTCTCGGTTCACGGTTCGGAACAGAACTACTCAAGCGAGGATTCACCGGCCGGTACAACAACATCGGAACACATCGTGAAGGTTCCGGCGGATTGTGGCAGCAGATGGGATATCAGGGGCTGGATTCCGAAGGGATTCAGAACACCGTTAAGGAACTCTTGAAGTAATCCTCTCAGCGAACTTGTTCAATTCGACTCCTCGTGACTGGCATTGGCTCGGTCACGAGGAGTTTTTGTTTGAACAGTGACCTTGCGTGCAGAGTTTTGGTTCGGCGCTCCCATCGCTCTCAAAGTGAAGCCCACTCACCTGACGGCTCCCCTGCCCTGTCACTTACAACAGCGAGAGGACTTCAGGTTCGAATGCGTAGAGAAAGAGCCTTAGATCGAAGTTAGCTTTGTCCGATGTATCGATTCACGATCGGGCTGTAGGCGTCGATTCGTCGATCTCTGAGGAAGGGCCAATGGGTTCGCTGCTGGTCGATCGTCGAGAAGTCACACTCCGCCATCAGGATCTCAGCTTGATCCTTGCTCGCTTTGGCGATGATGGTCCCGGATGGGTTGCACAGAAAACTCTGACCCCAGAACTGGATTCCTCCATCGGGATCACCTTCGTGTCCAATCCGATTTGCGGCAGCGACGTAAACCCCGTTGGCGATCGCGTGGCTTCGCTGGATCGTTTCCCAAGAGGAATGCTGGGCTTCGCCGTACTCGGCTTTCTCTGCCGGGTGCCAGCCAATCGCAGTCGGATAAAACAGAATCTCAGCTCCAGCAAGCGCTGTGAGCCGAGCTGCTTCGGGGTACCACTGGTCCCAGCAGATCAGGACGCCAACTTTTCCGAATCGCGTCGAAAAGACTTTGAATCCCAAATCGCCGGGAGTGAAGTAGAACTTCTCGTAGAACAGCGGATCATCGGGGATGTGCATTTTCCGATAGAGGCCAAGCTCTGATCCGTCAGCGTCGAAGACAACAGCGGTATTGTGATAGAGACCGGCTGCCCGCTTCTCGAACAGTGACGCCACGATGACGACTCCGCATTCCTTGGCTAGCTGCGAAAATGCTTTCGTGCTTGGTCCTGGAATCGTTTCCGCGAGATCGAAGTTCGCGTGATCTTCGCTTTGGCAAAAGTACTGAGAGCGGAACAGCTCCTGAGTACAGATGATTTGTCCGCCCTGCTCTGCAGCTTGGCGAATATCAGAAATCGTCGCTTCCAGGTTTTCCTGAGGGTCGGTCGATGCGGATCGTTGAATGAGTGCGACATTCACTGGGTGATTTTGCATGGGCATTGGGAGACATTCCTCACGAAGTTCCGAAAATCGACACAGCATGCTGCTCGATTGGAAAAACAGATTGCGGAAAAGGTCGAGCGAGCGATTGCTTCGCTGGACGGGTGCGCTGGCCGCGTTTGCATGCCAAACGTCCGTGCGGAAGTTTGCATGATTGGGTGGAAGAGTACGGTGTGACCGCCCGAAGGTCTACAGCTGCGTGATTGAGATTTCTGACGAGTCACTTCGAGATGGTGGGGTTCTCGTACCAGATGACTCCGAGATTGTCGCGTTCTTCGCAGGTCAGCAGGTCGAGATCTCCATCCTGATCCAAATCGATTGTCTGCAGCAGGTCAAACTTCACTCCATCTTCGAGTCCGGCTATATCGATGAATGACCACTCGTCGGACATGACGTTGTCTCTCTTGAGCCATTCGAGTCCGCGTTTTTCCCCGGAGTGCTCACACGAGAAAACGAGGTCGTTCAGGCCATCAAGATCGATGTCGAGTATCGCGATTCCTTTACCTGTGCCTGCATCCGAAGGCATCGGAATTTCATGTTCTCGCCAGTTTTGACCAGAAGCGCCAACACGTTCGTACCATGTGATCGGACCGTTCTTCACAGCGACAGCGATGTCGGATTGGCCATCATGATTGAGATCCCCCTGACTGAGAAACATGACTTCTCGATCAGTTCCTCCGATGGTGTGACGCGTCCATTGAGGAGTTCCGGAACCGTCTCGTTCGTATTCGAGCCAATGCAGACCTCTCCTTGAGAGCTTACGGTCGGTGTAGAGAATGTCATCATCACCGTCGCCGTCCATGTCGGTCACTTCGATGCTCATGATCCAGCCGACTTCTGTCAGCGGGTGCCATGTCCACTCGGAAATTTCACGAGGGTCTGAGGGCGATTGAAGCCATCCGAGTTGGGCATTGTTTCCCTTAGCACCGACAACAAGGTCGATCCCGTTCTGGTGGTCGATATTCATCGGAGTGCAGAACATCCAGAGACCTTGAGATTTCATTGCAGGGACGGCCACCGTGTCCCATGACTCTCCGTTCTGCCAGTGAAAGTAGACCGAACGGTTTTTTCCTTCGCAGCAACTGACGACCTCCATTTGGCCATCCCCGTCAAGGTCCGCGAAGACAGCATCCTCTGGGGAGGCAACGTGCCCGGCGATTGAGAGCGGCCACGCACTGTCGGCAGCCTTCGGTCCCGGGTTGGTGTAGACGCGAATCTGGCCACCTTCTTCCCACCCAGTGACGAGGTCAGGATGTCCGTCGGAATTGATATCCGCGACGCGGATTCCGTCTGCTCCGCGGGAAGTGTTGTCGATGGTGTGGCGGACCCAGACAGATTCTTCAGCGAATCCGATCTGAATGAAAACAAAGCATCCCGCGATGACCGTCGCTGTTTTGAACATACCGATAGACCTTGATTGCCTGGACTCAATGCTCCTCCGACACTTCAACAACTTCGGATGCGAAATTCAATTGAAAACGACGTCACCCTCAAGAGAGTGACGTCGTTTCGGCAATTTCAATTTGTTTAGCGAATCTCAAAACAGCTTTACTGCAGGTTTTCGTCCGCGAAGTTAGCGATCATCGTGCCCATGGCTTTCAAAATGGCTCGATGTGTCTGAGCGTCGCCTGTCAGTGTGTTCTCGGATGTGTTCTTGAGTTGGATTGTCAGAGTGTCGTCTTCCCCTTTCATGGCTTCGACGACTTTTGAGATCCATTCGAATGTCAAGAACGCGCTGGCTGCCTGTCGGCCGGTGCCGACTTCATCTTCTTCTCGCTGCGAGATTCGGTTCTCGACGCGTTCTTGTTGTCGGTTGAACGCTGGTGAGAAGATGCTGGCTTCGTCGTTGAGCAATCCATTCAGCGACTCGACGAGTGGAGTTGCTTTGGCTTTCACGGAAAGAACTGTTCCGTCGCTTGCGAGGTTCTGAGCAGACTGAGCTGCTTCGATTCGCTTCGAAAGTTCTTCGACGGCGTTCTCACCAAAGGCGAGCCAAAATGCTTTGTCGCTGGCCGCCACATATGCAGAAGCGACCGATTCACCGTACAGGTCAATCAGAGCTTGTGGAACGTTCTTGCCGAGACCGATTTTCGAGATTTTGGTCCCACCGACATCAGCGACGCCGTTTTCAACGGTCCAACCTTCGATCGACTCTGGGAGCTTGTCGACAATCGCTTGAATCGAATCTTGGCCGATGCAGCGGACTCCGAGAATCAACACGTGGTGGTCACCCGAAGGAACAACGTCAACCATCGCATCCAGCAGCGTCATATCGGTGCTGCGAATCAGCACGTCATTCAACAGCTTCGATGATTCTTTTCTCGCTACCTTTTCTGCATCACTCGCATTCTTGTCTTCATCGATTTGTTCTTGAGCGACGACTTCTGACTTCTTGTAGAGTTCGATGAGTCCCTTGGCAGTTCGATCATCGTGTGCGAGATGGACTCTGGCTGTCAGGATGGCATCGATCGGTTGTTGAATCGCGGCAAAGTAGCTCGCGTTATCGCTGATCCGTGCAATGTTCTCTGCAAGTGGAGTGTTAGGGATCGCAGAAAACTCAAGAGTCGCACCGAGGACATCGGTCTTTCGATCGAGATCTGTGCCCACTGTGAATTCTGAGCATTCGACAAACCACTGCTGGAAGATTGCCAGCTGCTCGTTCAACCAGGCCTGTCGAAGTTCGTGGGCATTCTGTGTTTCGTCAGTTCGCTTTTGAATCGATTCGATGGTAGAAGTACGCATTGAATCGAATGCGGTCGAACGAGCATCCATTTTCGCGGCGTCGTGAACGACATGTGCGAACAGGCCGTAACCCTTTTCGACGAGATCTTTGTGCAGGTCCGCTGGATGCTCCATATCTTTTGGGATCCATTCCTGTCGCGGGAAAATAACCGCGTAGTCAGGATCTCGGAGTGAACGCAGCCAACCTTCGTAAACGTTCCCGGTCAATTCGTAGAGGTTCCGATCTTTTCGATCCCGTTCCGGGACAATGTCGATGGGATCGAGATTGTCATCGAGAAATTCATCCAGATCACTGACCGGGATGATGGCCTGGATCTCTTGTCCGTTTTCAGCGGAGAAGAGCATGTCGAAGCGGATCGGATTTTCCTGATCGACTCCGATGAGAAAGATGTCGATGTTGGGGAAGATGTTGTTCTCGAAAGACTCCTGGCGGCCAGCGAGATCGGCGACCAGATACTCCATGTCTTCCAGCAAGCTTTGAGCGCTGCCAATACCTGCGATGAGCCGACTCGATTCCGGTTCAGCGCCTGTCGCCAGCGTCGCCATGCCAATGACGGCCGAAAACGTCAACAACAATAAACCATTGTGATGGGCGTCAGACTTCACGTGTGTTTCCTCTCTGCGTGTTCTTCTGTCTCACTCCGTTGTGGAACGACAGAGAATTGACGATTGCAAAGAATATGCGTTTTAGGACGATTCCGAGAATAGGCAATGACGCTTCGATGAGCAAGATGCAACATATGGGCGTTCTGTCGGCAACTCGCCAGAAGGACTCTTCTGTAAATGCCAAGTTCCTTCGCTCACGTGAAGACTTAAAGAGTTGTTGATGCATACTCGTCAAATCAATCGGAGATTGCCTACACTGGTAAAGACCATTTCTGGTGATCTTTCTCGGCTGGATGACCGAAACCAGTCTCAAGATCACTTCATTTCCTTAGCCAAAAACTCAGGGATCATTCATGTCTCAACTCAATCGTCGTATTTTTCTCGGTGCGGCAGCTTCAGGAATCGCAGCAACAGCCGGGCTGACACGCACCGCGACAGCTCAATCCACCAACCGAAATAACGAAATCGGCATTGGTGTCATCGGAATGGGCGGACGAGGCAACGAACTTTCCAATGGATTTCGCAGTGCTCCGGGAGCACGGATTGTTGCAGTCGCCGATCCAGACGAACAGCGCTCCGGTCAGGCGGGCGAGAAATTCGAAGCTCAGTCTTATCAGGACCTTCGCAAATTGCTCGACGACAAAAACGTCGATGCTGTTGTTGTCGCAACATGCAACCACTGGCACTGTCTGGCGGCGATCTGGGCGATTCAAGCCGGGAAAGATGTTTACGTTGAGAAGCCCCTTTCGCACTCTCAGTGGGAAGGGGAACAGGTCGTCAAAGCTGCTCGAAAAGAAAACCGAATCGTTCAGATCGGAACTCAACAGCGATCTGACCCGATGCAGGCTGAGATCAAACAGTTCCTTCATGAGGATCAGGCACTCGGAAAGATCCTTTATGCTCAAGCCAATCGGCTAGGACCACGTGCTTCGGTTGGAAAACGCGAAACACCGCTGCCGATTCCAGAAGGTATCGACTACGACCTGTGGTGTGGACCAGCCGCGATGGACGATCTCTATCGCAACAGCTTCCACTACGACTGGCACTGGGACTGGAATACAGGTTCTGGAGAAATGGGCAACTGGGGTGTTCATGTTCTCGATGATGTTCGCAATATCGCATATCAGGATTCCGTAAAAACACCTCAGCGAATTCTTGCATGCGGCGGACGCGTCGCTTGGAACGATGCTGCCGACTCACCGAACGTCCATTACGTCTATTTCGACACAGGCACGTTCCCAACTCTGATTGCTTTGAGCAATCTGAACAAAGCTCCCAACGAGCGTGGCGGATGGCCGACGAATACCGGCTTGCCAACGGACGGTCCTTCGTCTGGTTATGTTGTCGCCTGCGAAGGTGGCTACTATCTCGGACAACGTGGTCGAGGAAAGGCAGTCGACAAGGAAGGACGCGAAATTCGCGCGTTCAAGGGCGGCGATATTAATGCTCTTCACAAAGCCAACTTCCTCGATGCCGTTCGGTCGCGAGATCGAAGCAGCCTGAACGCAGAAGTCGAAGTCGGACATCACTCGACCGGTTGGTGCAATCTGGCCAACGTCGGATTCCGGGCTGGTGAAGCCTTCGATGCGACACAGGCTCGTTCCATCGATACTTCTCAGGAACAATGGGATCTGTTGTTGAAGTCGATGGAGTCTCAACTCGGAAAGTTCGACGTGAAGCTTTCGGACATGGAAATTCGAATGAGCCCGATCCTGACGCACAATCCGAAAACCGAACGGTTCGAAGGTGAGCACGCCGATTCCGCGAACAAATATCTGAAACGAGAGTACCGCGAGAAGTACACCGTTCCGGAAATCAGCTAAGTTTCCGCCATGTGATGATTGCCCAACGTTCTGATTCATGTTTGATGACATGCGTGGGACTTGAGTGGTCTTACTTGGTTGTGAAAATCATCCGCAGCAATTTGACTCGACGAACTGCTTCATGAAAATCTCGTGAAGCAGTTCATTTTTTTGACACCCATCAGTTCTCTCCAGAATATGCAGATCACATCTGTCAACGAGATCGAAGATCCACGAATCGCGGTCTACCGCCACGTTAAGAAAACGAATTTGACTCGATGGTCAGGTCAGTTCATCGCTGAAGGTCAGAAGGTTGTTGAACGACTTCTGCAGAGCGGCTTGAGTGTGGAGTCGATTCTGATCCGAGAGGGTAAGCTCGCACTTGCGGAGGAGTGGTCCAAACATAACGTCCCGGCGTTCGTCATTCCGGATGCGATGTCTCGTGAGTTGCTCGGATACAACTTTCATGCTGGGGTGCTGGCCTGCGGATTGCGGCCGGCGAATCCGCCGCTCGATGAACTTCTGAGTACCGATTCCAACAAGTGTTTGATTCTGGCCTGTCCATTTCTGACGAATCCAGAAAACGTCGGCTCCATCATTCGGCTGGCGAGAGGGTTCGGCGTGAGCGGTCTCATCGTCGGTTCTCAAACGAGTGACCCGTTCTCAAGAAGATCGATTCGAGTTTCCATGGGAAACGGTTTTCGAATCCCGATTCGTGAGAGCCAGAGTCTGCTGGGCGATCTCAATCAATTGCGGCAGCAATGGAACTTCAAAATCCTGGCAGCTGCGCTGTCTGACGATGCGATTCCTCTGTCTGATGTTCGGCGGCCCGAGCGATGTGTCCTGCTGCTTGGAAACGAAGATACCGGACTTGAACAAGAGTATCTTGCCTCGGCGGATCAGATTGTAACAATCCCCATGCAGGCGGACGCTGACTCATTGAATGTTGCCATGGCAGCAGGGATTTTTGTACACCATCTCTGTCATTCTTGAAGAATTGTATGACGTCATACTGCCGTGCACTTTCAATGCGTTAAGAATCGAGCCACTCCATTTCTGATTTGCTGCAATTCAAGCGAGCAATCTTCACTTCATCAAACAATGACTTTCTGGCGAGTGCAAAGAACCCATGAATGTGGTTTCGTCGCGGTATTGCTGATCGGCTTCATCAGGCGACTATTGAGTTGCCAATTCCGCAGATATGACCGTTCATATCCCAAGTTCGTTCACAGTTTGAGAACAACAAACCTCGAGAACAGCAAACCCGGCAACTCGATCGAAGAATCGAGTTGTCTTCATTTCGTCTTTACAAGACTGCAGTTGGGAAGCTGTCAGTCGAGACTCAATCCCGGAGGAGAAACATGAATTTACGGCTGATTGGGCTGACGGTCTTGATCCCGTTGGTCGGAATGACTTCCAGTGCTGCTTTTTCGGAAGACTGGCCTCAATGGCGGGGCGTGAATCGCGACGCTGTGTGGGATGAGACAGGAATCGTTACCGAAATCTCGGATTCCGGATTGAAGGTGAACTGGCGAACTCCCATCGCGGGCGGTTACGCAGGTCCTGCGGTCGTCGGCGACCGGGTTTACGTGACTGATTTCATTCGAGAATCGGGCGATCCCACCAATGGGCCGGGGACAGTCAACGAACTCGCTGGTACTGAACGCGTTTTGTGTCTGGATGCATCGAACGGCGAAATCATCTGGACCAACGCTCGCGAATGTAAGTACCGAATCTCTTATCCGTGTGGTCCCAGGACGACGCCCACTGTGGATGGTGATCGAGTGGTCACGCTCGGCGCTGAGGGGACCCTGCTCTGTCTCAACCGCCACAACGGAGAAGTCCTCTGGGAGAAGAACTTTCCTGAGGAGTATCAGGCGAAGACGCCAATCTGGGGATTCTCATCGCATCCGTTGATCGATGGGAACATGGTCTACTGCGTCGTGGGCGGACCTGGAAGTATTGCCGTCGCTTTTGATCTTGAAACAGGCGAAGAGAAGTGGCGTGCCCTGACCGCATCAGAACAGGGTTACTGCCCTCCAACGCTCATTGAAGCTGGCGGTCGGAAACAACTTCTCATCTGGGATGCTGACAACCTGAACGGCCTCGATCCGGAGACCGGAGAAGTTTTCTGGTCCGTCGCTTTGAAACCAAGCTACGGCATGTCCATCATGGCCCCGCAGGTGTCAGGCAATCTGCTGTTCGCGAGCGGAATCGGAGATGTCGGCGTTCTGTTGAAGCTCAATGAAGAGACTCCGACCGTCACAGAGCTGTGGCGAGGACATCCACGCAACTCAGTTTATTGTGCCAACAGCACACCTTTCATTGACGGGCAAACACTCTTCGGTGTCGACTGCAAAACAGGCGGGCTGCGTGGTGTCGATCTGGAAACTGGTGAGCGACTCTGGGAAACGTTTGAGCCAACAACCGGTTCTCATCGCATGGGGCACGGAACAGCGTTTCTGATCAAGAACGGCAGTCGATACCTGCTGTTCAGTGAGACAGGTGATCTGATCCTCGCCAACTTGACTCGCGAGGGATATGAAGAAGTTGGTCGCTTCCATGTTCTGGAGCCGACCGGAGAAGCGTTTGGACGCAACGTCGTTTGGACTCATCCTGCTTTTGCGAACGGTCAGTGCTACGTTCGAAACGATGAAGAAATCGTTTCCGTCTCACTGCGTGCTGATGAGCAGTAACACCGATTGACGAATGCTTGACGAAACTGAAATCGGCCGTGGAGGGGAAGCTGATCCCTTCCACGGCCAATTGTTCATTTAGAGCAAGTTGCTCTTTCCTGTGCACTCGCTTGCACTGTTTCATAAGTTAAAAGGCTGTGTTTGATCGTGCGAGATCGTGCATACAAAATCAGAAAGTGCTCAAGTCTTGAATGACGGTCTATTTGTTCACTTTACGAACAACCACGAGCCAATCCTGATCTGCATCTGCCGGCGGTGTGCCGAGTTTGACGGAAGCACCTCCTGATACGGATGCGACCGAACCACTCTGCAATTTGCCCCCTGCTCTGGGGTTGAACCATTCGACGCTGTATTTTCCGTCAGCTTGGGAAAGATCCAGATCGCTTGTTCCCCCGTTTGCCAGATAGACCAGATAGGTCTCTGAGTTCTTGGCAAAGCAGTACTTGGAGTTGTCTTCGTCCGGAACTCCCACCAGCGAGTTTTGAGTTGTCATTTCCCAGAACGGGATTTCATTCTCGTGGAAGAAGTTAATGGCGATTCGGCAATAGTCCCAGCTTCGATCCCGACTTCGCCAGTCTTCGCAGACAAGATCGTTCTCGGCGTACTTGTAGCCGAAGTAGTACTCGACGCCAGCTCCGCCTCCCATGAGTGTTCCCCAGAGAGTCTGTTGACGAACGCGATGTTCGGTGTAGGTCATCTTTCCGTCGACATCGTGACCGTCGTAACCTTTGTATCCAAGGTCAGGACATTGAGCATGGGCAGCGCTTCCTGATTCGTCGAAAGCGACGATCCATGGTTTGCCAGCTTCGCTCGACTTGCGGACCCACTTGGCAGTTTGCCAGTGAGTGTCATGAATTCCGCTGTTTTGAAGCGACAGTCCGGTCAGCTTCGACTTGTTGCCAAGCAGTGGATCGTATCGCATGTCCTGTTCATTGGGGAATGAGTGCAGAACTCGGTTGTGCTGGTAAGCGTCCAGTTCGGCGATGTAGTTGAGCATCGCTTGATGTTCATCTGTGCTCTGAGTGTTTTCCTCGCCGAGATTCCAGTTCAAGGCTAGGTTGTGTCCGAACCGGGCAATCATCTCCCGGCAGTACAGTTTGCGTTGTGGTCCGAGCGCTCCGCCATCGAGAGATTCAGGCACGTAATCTGATTGTCCTCGGGCGCGGTTGTCGTCCATTTCGGTCTCCTGCAATTTGAAGTGCAGGTACATTCCCATGTTCGTTCCGTGGTCGAAGACGATTCCCCACTGATCAAGCTTGCTGCAGTCATAGTGCATCTTGTCTTCGCGCTGAATGAACGGCCAGACGTTGTCACCATCGCCACCTGCGTTGTAGGTCAGGAAAGAAAATGCGTTGCAGCCTTTTCCGGACAGATAGTTGATGGCTCCAATCAGGCCTTTTCCTTTTCCGTCTTTCCAGTTGGGATCTCCATCTTTCCAGTCCTGCAGATGCGGTGCGTAGGACTTGAGAGGAACACGATCTGGCTTGCCAGCGACGGTGCCATCGAAGTCTTTGTATCCCAGGAGAGTCTCTGGAGCATCAGCACCAGCTTTGAGGAAGTACTGCTTGCTGCCAGCGAATTGAAGATAGTGTTTACCGACATACTGCAGACGGCCGACGCTTCGAAGGTCTCTTCCAGACTTGTCACTCTTCGCGACGGTGAACTGACCGTCTTGTCCGTTGAAGGGAGTCAGAGGCTCGCTGCTCGCAGACTTGTCGAGTGCAACGCCTTTACCGCTGAGGAATTCGACTTTATAAGTCCACTCCCCTGTCTTGTCGGGGGCGAAGTTCGCACGCCACATGATTCCCGAAACAGCCGACGAGTTCGCAGCATTTCCATCGGCATCGAAGTAGCCGGGAATCACGTACTTGGTCCCATCTGCATGAGTGAACGTGACCGTCATGCGATAATCGGTGAATGGATTTGGTTCGTTGTCCTGTTCGTGAGCATACGGTCCATTCAGATTCACCGTGACTTTATGCCACTGCTTAAGTTCTCCAGTGACAGTGGTTTTGCCGTCACCATTCGGCTTGCGTGGTTGAATCAACGCAGCAGTGCTGACTGGCGTCGTCGGGCTTCCTGAAGCTGTGTCGGAAGCACTTGCTGTCGCTTGAGCGATCAGGAAAGGTTGAGCTGCTCTCTTGGTTTTCGCGTCTTTCGGAACGAACTGAATCGCAGCCCAGCGAGCGCGGCTGAATTCCTGACCATCGGCCGAAGCAATCTGCGAAGTGATGTGGATTTGTGCTCCTTCGGTGATTGAAACGTCGGACCAGGTCTTGGTGTACTGGTCGCCTTCTTCGAAGGTTTGTTTGCTCAGGGGGCAAACAAATTTCCCGATCGAGCGATCATCGACGGCGACTTCGTACTGTGATTTGCCATCGTTTTCTCCAATCGCGACTAGCGTGACATCGTAGAGACCGGTCGGAAACGGAAACGTCTGTTCGGCGTGTGCGGACTTGTGTTGTTCGGGGTTGATCGCGAGCCACTTGCCCTTGTCGAGATAGTAGTTTGTTCCATCCAGCGTGAAGTTTGCTGCCGGAAGTTGAAGGATACGTTTTGAACCTGATGGAGTCGGTTGTTGGCTGTCATCGGTTTGTTCCGGAGCAACGTACGCATAAGTCTTCGGAGCTGACCCGGAATGGACGACGCTCTCTGGTCCGACGTCTTCGGGACGAGTGAGGTTGGAATCAGTCGTCATCAGGAACTTGTCGAACTCAAATCCATCTTCCCGCATTGAGAAGTGAATCGTGTGTGTCCCGGGCTCTTTGATGTCGAGGTAGATCTTGTGGGGTTCACCACAATGGACTTTTTCAGTCCGCTGTTTGCTGTCCCAGCGCCACGTCCGTTTGCCTTCACACCATTGGAGTCGTTGACCGCTCTCTGGCCATTCGCCATTCAGTCCGACGTGCAGCCCATTGTCTTCCGACCCAGTTGAGAAAGCACGAACCCACACGTAGTAGCGTCCGGGAGTCGAGAAGTTGACTCGGTAGTCGAGAACCGCCATGTCTCCGGGATTTGGAGAGAAATTTGTACCTCGGATCAGCTTGTCGTCGTGCGTGCGACGCGTGTCTGGAAGGATTTCGAGGTAGGCTCCGCCACTTGCCCCAGCGACGTGAGATGGATCCCCATCCGGCGTGACGTCCGGAGTTTCATCTGCGGTCGTCAGATGGAACTTTCGAGTTTCCGTCTTGCTTTGATTCTGAAAGTGTTCCGCCTCAACGGCAACAAGTCCGTTGGTCTCCTTGAACACAGTGTCAGCGGCGGAAAGCAACGTGGAGGAGAAGAGCGAGGCCACGACCAGGCCCAGCAGCGTGCGAGTGCGAAAGCTCATAGATCTCTCTCTATCTAGGAAGTTGATGAGTCGTTTCACTGCATTGAACGAGGACCCGTACGACTGAAGCGACATAGTGCCCCAACCGATTGGGCAACAGAGTGCAAATCGGGTTGTGTCCGATGGTTGTATTCAGAACCGAGAGTTAAGGACTGACGTCCGTCACGGGAGTCTTGGTAATGGCGGCTGCCACAGCTTCTGCAACCTCGGTCGTCGACGACACTCCGCCGAGATCGGGAGTTCTGACAACCTGTGCCGCGAGAACTTCGGCAACCGCAGTTTCGATGGCCGCTGCCGCAGCCAAACAGGAATCGTCGTTGTGACGTTCCCCGAGCCAGTCAAGCATCATCGCTGCCGAAAGAATTGTCGCGAGTGGATTGGCGACATTCTTCCCAGCGATTTGTGGAGCTGTACCGTGCGACGGCTGAAACAACGCATGGTTGTCTCCGATTTCGGCAGATGGACCTAATCCGAGACCACCCACCAGCCCGGCTCCGAGGTCGGACAGGATGTCTCCAAACTGGTTCTCCATGACGAGCACGTCGAAGTCCCAGGGGTTCTGGACCATGTAAAGGCTCATCGCGTCGACATACACAGCGTTGTGTTCAATATCCGGAAATGACTTCGATGTGTCGTTCACGACCTTCCTGAAGAACGCCATGCTGCGGAAGACATTTGCTTTATCAACGCAGGTGACAACTTGCTTTCCGTCGGTCGGTCGTCCGGATCGTCGACGAGCCAGTTGGAAAGCATATTCAGCGACTTTGGAAGTTCCCTTGCGAGTGACGATCAGCGTGTCTGTCGCGACGTCATCACCGACCATTCCTCCTCCACCAAACGAGGCGAACAGTCCTTCGAGATTTTCGCGAATGATCACAAAATCGATGCCGGGACCTGTGTTCTGCAGAACGCAAGGGGCTCCCGGGTAAAGCTTGACTGGTCGAACGGCTGAATGGAGACCCATCGCTCGGCGGAGTCCGACCATCATTGTCGGTTGGACTTCGGTCCCGTCTGGCTGACGGACATCCGGGAGACCGATGGCAGATAGCAGGACTGCGTCGGCGGCGAGGCACCCTTCCAAAACCGCGTCGGGCAGTGTGACACCTGTGTCGCGGTAGTTCTCGGCGCCTGCTCGATAGGAGATTGTCTCAAAATCGAGATCACTGAACTCCATCGCAATCTGTTCCAGGACAAGTTCGGTGGCAGCCATGGTTTCCGGGCCGATGCCATCACCTGGGAGTAGTGCGATTTTGTATGAACTCATCTCGTTGTACTCTTTCCGCTTGGAGCAAGTTACCCGTCCTTGGGAACTCACTTGAATTACTTGCTTCGATATTTCGCTACGTTTGCGTGAGCGAGCCAATGCAAACCGGCGAGGAAATGCTTTCAGGTTTGTTCAAAGAACGCTTGTGACTCGATGCGATACTTGAAACACGCTTCGACGAGCAGTCGCTCGATTTGTTTGAGAAAGTGTTTCCTGGCCATCATGGATCATATTCATTGCTGGACACTCTCGTCATGGAATTCTTCGCTGGATTGATCAGTTCTCAAAGGTCGTGACTGAGTGGAGGGAGCTTCTCTTGATGGCAGGACTTTCAGTGTTTTCGGGGGCTTACGTACTCAGGTTTCTGTACTTCTAAACTGGTTGAAACGACTCTCTTTCAATGGCAATCGCTCGGACCGGGCATCCGTCGCCGTGTTCGATCTTCAGTGGAAGTGCAATGAACTCCACGGTCTGCTGTGTCAATTGATCTAAGTTGGTTAGCCCTTCGACGATCACAACGTTTCCACGAAACAAAGTCTGGTGGACTTTGGTGAGTTCTTCGATGTTGTTGACGTCTGCAACGGACGGCGGTTCGACCCCGATGAGGCCGACTTTCTGTTTGACAAGCCATTCGGCCAACTCGAGGGAAATTCTCGGGAGCTCGTTGCGGTACTCAGCAGTTCCGTAGCGGCGAGACCAGTCGGTGCGAAAGAGAATTCGGCAGCCGGGGCGAATGTGATCTTTGATCTGTTGCACATCTTCGACTGTCGCCAGCTGTCGAGGGTTGGCAGGTGACAGATCGAGAACAATAGCTGGGCCAACGAGCACTTCAAGCCGATGTTGATCGATCGTCGATCCGCCATCGAGGAAGTGGCACGGCGCATCCATATGCGTGCCAGAGTGCGAGTACAGGGATAGCGTGGTGGCATTCCACCCGTCCGACGCAATCGTCTTCGCAGTTGTAATCGAGACTCCCGGCATCTCGGAATTAACAGTCAGGCTTAAATCAACAACTCGCATTGTGCCCTCCTGATGACAATTGACGGACTGGTTGACCGGTACGTGCGGATTCGTAAATCGCTTCCTGCACGCGCAGTGTCTTCAAATACTCTCGGCCGTCCGTTTCGAAGGGGCGCTGTTCAAGTAGCCCGTGAATGAAGTGCTGTTGAGTGTAGAAGACGCAATCTCCAGCGAAATTGCGATCGGAGTGCTGATAGTTGTGAACGAATTCCGGCTCCCCATGTGGTTGAATTCGAATGGTGCCGTCCCCGCTGAGTCGGATTGAACCGGCACTTCCATCGAACAGAAAGTCCCCAAAGGTATAGCGAGGATTTGAACAATTCGATTCGTGGAATCGGCTCGCGTCCCAGATGCCTTCCGCCTGGTTGGCGAACTCGAACAAAACGACTCCAGCATCTTCTCCCCGAATGTTCTGATTCAACTTGCGAAGAGAAGCGAACACTCCTTCAATTTCACCAGCGTGATATCGAAACGTATCGACAAAATGGACGCCGGTTTCGTAGATCAGGAATCGCGGCATCTCAACGAAATACGGCTGTCGTGCCAGGTAAGCGTCGCTCTGCCATCCATCTCCGGTTCGAGTTCGGCACGACAACGTGAGGAGTTGATCTCCAATCGTCCCTTCGTTGATTAGTCGATGAATCTCTCGATGCCAAGGTTGGAACCGGAAGTTTTCGTGCACCATCAGTCGAATGCCTGACGCATCCGCGCTCTCAACAAGCTGAACCGCTTCTTCGATCGTCGGGGCCAGTGGTTTCTGACAGATGACATCGATTCCGCGACTCGCTGCCAACTCGACAATCGCTGCATGCGAGTCGGGCCGAGTAATCACATCGATGAAGTCGGGTTCTGTTTCGTCGAGCAACTTTTCCAGATTTGAACTGGTGTTTTGTACTCCATATTGATTCGCGAGCGTTTCCGCCTTCGTGAGCTCTTGATCACAGATCCCAACGATCTCGACTTGAGGAATTCGTGACCAGGCTTCGTAATGGAACTGGCTGAAATACCCTGCCCCAACTCCGACGCCACGCAACTGTTTGTCTGTGTTCATGCTCATCACCCCATAATCAACTTGGTGTAAACGAGCGAAAACACCACCATGAGAATGAGAGCTAGAAAACCGATCATGCGGAACTGCATTTCGCGATCAGTCAGTCTGCGAAGAATCCGTTGCGGATTCATCATCGTCCATGCGATCACTGCAAGCACGTTCATCAACGCAGCGAACACAAAGAATGAGTTTGCAGTTCCCGTTTCCGTTGCGAAGTAGGGAAGCGTGACGTGATTGACGAAGTAGGGAAACACCACCGCGCTCAGCGCAGCTCCCAGATTGCCGACCATGTTCATCGCTCCGGAAACTGCCCCGGAACGGTCTCCGCCAATGTCCATGCAGAACGCCCAGCTGGGGCTTAACGTCATTTCAACACCAAACATGGCGATCGAAAAGCAGAGAATCAGTGGCCAGACGCTTTCGAATGATGTGGTTTGAGTGCAAAGAATCAAGCCAATCGCGCCCAACGCATAGCCCAGCATCGCTGGAATTCTGCGAGACATGACCGGCATGCCCATTTGATAAAGCTTCGTCACCAGAAACCCGGAAAACCACAGCGCGACTGCTCCGACGAGAAGCGGAAGTGCGGACAAGTTCGCGGCATCTGTTCCCCATCGCTCTTCGATGTAGGGTCTCAACCAGGTGATGCTGATAAAGAATGTTATATTGCTTGCGGCATATTGGAACATGGCCAGCAAGACATTGGCTGACGTGACGATTTGGATGTAAGGAAGTTCGACATTGGGGACTTCCTGTTCATGGATTCCGCGAGCGATCAGATCGGCTTCCTGATCATTGGTCCACGGGTGCTCTTCGGGTTTATCTCGATACCAGAACCACCAGATCGCTCCCCAGACGATGCCGACCAGGCCATTCGCGACGAATGTCCATCTCCAGCCAATCATCGAGATCACCGCTGGCATCACCACTAGTGACAGAGCCGCACCGATTCGGGCTCCGGAATGGAAAATCCCCTGCCCGATGCCTCGTTCTCTGGCTGGAAGCCAACGATAGAGCGCTCGAGTTGCCCCCGGATACGCTCCTGCCTCACCGACTCCGAACAGAAATCGGACAATCAACAAGCTGATGGCTGTGTAAACGGCTCCAGTCAGAGCTGTGAAGATGCTCCAGATGATGACAACGATCGTCAATGCCATGCGTGGACCTGCTCGGTCGCTGTACCAACCAGCAGGAATTTGGAACAATGCGTACCCAACTGCAAAAATTCCAAACACATATCCCATCATCTGGTCTGTCAGTCCGGCGATGTCATTCTGCATCGACGATTTCGCAGCAGAGATACACACACGATCCATGTACGTGTTCACCGTGTGAAAGAACAACAGCAGCACTAACAGGTATCTCTGTCGAGTCGCTACTGAAACAGTCGGAGAAATTGCGTGCGATGGGTTCATATCACCGAGACTTTATCTAATATTGTCGTTCGTTGAAATGAAACACAGTCGGAAATTCGTTTAGAATAGAGAAATAGTCAAATGGGCGTTCCACCGAGTTCTTCAAACGTTCAGCCTCGCGCCAGCGAGCTGAGCGTGCAGCAGATGCAAACATTCCAATGTGTCTTTGAGGAAAACGGTTACGCGCCGGCTGCCCGACGCCTCCAGTTGTCAGTACCAACCGTGTGGCAGCAGATTCAAGCCGTCGAGCGACTCTACGAAGCCACATTCTTCGAGAAAGAAGGCCGTCGAATTGTTTCGACGCTGAAAGCTCAACAGCTGTACGATCAGTTCTCTGAGATACTCGCGGGGATCGATTCCACCTTCGAAACCGTCAGCGACGAACGATCCGAATACGAATCGATCACACTCGTGACCGGCGTTCGAATGTTGATGGAAGATCTCGTCGTCCCTCTCAAAGACTTTCGAGATGAGTTCGAAAACACGCTCGTCATTCGACACGGAAACAATCGACTCGCTGAAGAGATGGTCCTGAGCGGCGAAGCGGATCTCGCGCTGACTCTTGAAGCGGAGTCTCCACGCTCCTCTGCCCGAGTCCATTTTGAGCCAGCCTATTTCATTGACTTTCTGGCCATCGCGGAGAAGAGTCATCCGTACTGTCAGGCGAAGCAGAACAGCCTCCGCGAACTTGTGAAGCATGATCTCGTGGTGACTGT
Source organism: Thalassoglobus sp. JC818 (assembly GCF_040717535.1). Classification (NCBI taxonomy): domain Bacteria; kingdom Pseudomonadati; phylum Planctomycetota; class Planctomycetia; order Planctomycetales; family Planctomycetaceae; genus Thalassoglobus; species Thalassoglobus sp. JC818. The sequence continues at coordinate 918,763 of NZ_JBFEFI010000001.1, read as the reverse complement.
TCCCGGAACTCACGGACGAGATGCATTCGAGCATGCGATTCATCGCGAGCACCTGAATGCACGAGTAACCGTCGAAACAGACAACAGTGGTTTCACGATCGCCTGTGTTCGAGCCGGTCTAGGTGTGGGAGTTGTCGCGGGCCGTCTGGACGGGCATCTCTGTGACGGGCTGTTCGTTCGATCGCTGCGAAAACAACTTGGCCGACGGCAAATTGTGTTTTTGTGGAAACGAGGACGAAAGCTGACCGGGCCGATGAAGAGGCTCGTTGAGATCGTTCAGAAGTCTCACGAGTAACACATCACGGATATCTCTGTCGTCGGTTCGGGCACAGAATGAAAGTTTCAACGATTGCGGAGAGGTCGTGTGTCAGAATTGATTTCATTTCAGCGGGAAGGACAACTCGGCTTCGACGAGTTCAGAGATCTCCTCGTGCGGTCGACCCTCGGAGCCCGGCGACCGCTTTCCGAGCGAGACCGATTACAAGGCATGCTCGACAATGCGGACATCATCATCTCCGCCCGAACTGAAGATGGGAAACTCGTCGGCATCGCCCGGTCGATCACAGACTTTTCGTATTGCACGTACCTGTCAGACCTCGCGGTCGATGCTGCGTACCAGAAGCAAGGCATCGGCAAGGAGCTGATTCGGCAAACGCGAATTGCCAGTGGTCTTGATGTGCGACTGATTCTCCTGTCCGCTCCTCAAGCAGTGGACTATTACCCGCACATTGGTTTCGAAAAGCACGACTCGTGCTGGACGATCAGTCCGGAAGCGAAGTAAACCGCTTCGCCGAGCAATCAGGCCCGTCGATCTCTCTTCGCGGCAGTTCTGCGAATGTTTCTTTTGGTTGACTGCTCGACCAAGGTCCCGGGAAAGCTTCACAAGGAAGTTTCCAGCTGCAGAGTTTCGATGAGGATTCGGATCGGGTACAACGAATCATTACAAGTTTTTTGCTAGAGCAAGTTGCTCTTTCCTGTGCACTCGCTTGTTCTGTTTCATAAGATAAAAAGCTGTGTTTGCTCGTGCGAGATCGTGCACACCAAATCAAAAAATGCTCGAATAGAAACAGGTGCCGTATGAAGACTCTCGCCTCAGTGATTTTACTAGTGAGTCTGGCTTCCAGCACAGCTTTGGGCCAGGTGACGACTTACTCCACATACACGTTGTACCCCGTGCAGGGAACGGTCAAGAGCGTGTCCCGAAATGGGATCGTCATGGAGAAGGATGGCAAAACGGGGCCAGTTCCAATGACGCCTAAGACCACCGTCCGTGTTGAAGGAGTCGGTGATCCCGGATTTGTCCGTCCCGGCGCAGTTATCACAGTCAACGGCGTCATCGCAGGCAAAGGGGCTCTTCGCAATGCGAGTGTGACGGTCCATCTCAGCCCTCAACAAACCGCTCGGCAGCAAACTCGCACGCTCCAGCAGGATGCGTCTGAGATGACGATCACGGGAGTCGTCGTAAGTATGAATCCGTTGACGATCAATGCGACGGACTTAGTGCGAATGTCAGTCGGAGGCGGAAACGTCGGCGTTTCGGTGCCCCCTGTTTCGCCGGGGAAGATTCTTGTGGATCCGAATCAAGCCACAAAACAGCGAGTGTCCGTCGTGCTCGGAAGTGCCGGCACCTTCATTCAGCCCGGCGATACCGTCACGTATTACTACACCGACAAGAATCCCAAGCTGGCGCATTCAGTTGTCGTTCGAAAAGCAGAACCCCTTGAGTCCGCAAAGATCTACAACACCGGCGGGCAAGCGAGCGACAAAGACAAAAAGAAACCGGACGACAGCGAGAAATCTGAATAGTCACTTTCGATAACTTCATTCATTGTCCGCAATGGCGCGCGTTCTTCGATCACCGAAAATCGCGCCGGGAACACTCGAAGAAGATTTCATTGAAGGTGGTCTAATCACCACGACGTGGGCGAGGGACGCGTTTTCTTGAGCCTCTCTTTTTGCCGCGTTTGCCCTGTGACTTGCTTTGTCGTTTCTCCTTCGGTCCGCTGTCTTTCGGAACAGCGATGGCTCCATCCGCTTTGTCGAGTTGCTTCTGGAGATCAGAGATTCGATCGCGGAGATGGGCTGCACGCTCGAACTCGAGATTCTCGGCAGCCTGAAGCATCTCTGCTTCGAGTTCCTTCAGGTATTCCTGATTGATGTATTCCACTTCGCTGGCTCGACCGCTCGCACTTTGTTCAATCTTGCGTGCGGAGATTTCTTCTTCGATTCCGCGTTTGATCGCTTTGCGAATGGTTTCTGGAGTGATTCCATGGTCAGCGTTGTACTTGAGTTGAATCTCTCGGCGGCGGGTTGTCTCATCCATTGCTCGCTGCATGCTTTGCGTGACTGAGTCTGCATAAAGAAAGACTTCCGCATTCACGTTTCGGGCAGCCCGGCCGATTGTCTGAATCAAACTCGTTTCGCTGCGCAGGAAACCTTCCTTGTCCGCATCGAGGATGCAAACGAGAGACACTTCCGGAAGATCGAGTCCTTCTCTCAAGAGGTTGACGCCGACGACAGCGTCGAATTTGCCTTCTCGCAATTCGCGGAGAACTTCGACTCTCTCAATTGCGTCGAGTTCGCTGTGCAGCCATTCACAACGAATGCCCTCCTCTTGCAAGTAGTTGACAAGATCTTCAGACAGTCGTTTCGTGAGTGTGGTGACGAGAGTTCGCTCACCGCGTTCGGCCCGAATGCGGATCTGCTCCATCAGGTGAGGAACTTGACCGCGTGCTGACTGAACTCGCACTACTGGATCGACAAGCCCCGTCGGACGAATGATCTGCTGGACAATTTCTCCTTTCGTCTGATCGAGTTCCCACTCAGCGGGGGTCGCGGAGACGAAGATCGTCTGGTTGCGCCGCTGGTCCCATTCCTCGAATTTGAGGGGGCGATTGTCGAGTGCCATTGGCAGGCGGAAACCGTGATTGACGAGCGTTTCCTTTCGAGAGCGGTCCCCATGATACATCGCACGGACTTGTGGAATGGTCTGGTGCGACTCATCAACCACAAAGAGGAAATCCTTCGGGAAGAAGTCGTACAGCGTCGCTGGCGGATCACCCGGCTTACGCTTGGTTAACGCTCGGGAGTAGTTCTCGATGCCCGGACAGAACCCCATTTCTTTGAGGAGTTCCATGTCGTGACGCGTGCGCGCAGAGAGTCGCTGCGCTTCGAGGAGTTTGCCCTCTTTCTGAAACTTCGCCAGCTGCTGATTGAGCTCTTCGTTGATCTCTTCCATGGCATCATCGATGCGGTTTTGAGGCATGACGAAGTGCTTGGCGGGATAAATGTAGATGTCCTTCAGGGACTTGCTGCCGACCCCACTGATGGGATCGATAATCGAAAGCTTGTCGACTTCGTCGCCCCAGAGTTCAATTCGATAAGCAAATTCTTCGTATGCGGGCCAGACTTCGATGACGTCGCCCCGGACGCGGAATTTTCCTCGCTGGAAGTCGATGTCATTTCGATCGTATTGGATGTCGACAAGCTTCAGAAGGAAGCTGTCTCGGTCAATGGTGTCCCCAACATTTAGCGGCACCATCATGTCGAGGTAATCCTGTGGCGAACCGAGACCGTAGATGCAGGAGACACTGGCGACGACAATCACATCCCGTCGCGATACGAGCGCGCTCGTGGCCAAAAGACGGAGTCGGTCAATTTCGTCGTTGATGCTAGCGTCTTTTTCGATGTAGATATCCCGCTGCGGGATGTACGCCTCTGGCTGGTAGTAGTCGTAGTAACTGACGAAGTAGGTCACCGCGTTGTTCGGAAAGAACTCGCGGAACTCTCCGTAGAGCTGGGCAGCCAGCGTTTTGTTGTGAGCAAGGACCAGAGTTGGGCGTTGAACCTGCTGGATGACGTTCGCGACTGTGAACGTCTTTCCTGTTCCGGTGGCTCCCAGCAGCACCTGAGACTTCTTTCCCTCTTCAATCCCTGCAACCAGCGAAGCGATCGCTGCAGGTTGATCTCCGGCGGGCTGAAATTCAGAAGCGAGTTCAAAACGTGGCATGGCAGCCGATTGCCTTCATTCAGAGCATTGACGATGATGTGCAAATTCTAGCAGCTACGAAACAAATGAACAGGTTTTGAATGACGTGACCGGAATTGGAAACGCGATCATCGTGATGTGCGGTCTCTATCTCGTGGGAGGGGGATTTGGCTGTCTCGTCGCAATGAGTGGCAGGCAGAGACGAATTCTGAATGGTTCGGTACTGCTCGTAGCGGTGACAGCATCTATCGCAAGTCTGTTTGCCGCTGCCGCTAAGGACGTGCCTTTCACTTTGCCGGTAGATCGTCCGCTGATCGTGCTTTTGTCGTTGTTGCTGTCGCTGACTGGGACAGCACTCTGGGCAGCTCCGATTTTCAAGTTGGTTGATGGAATTAACGATTCATCCGTCGGACTTTCTCGATACCTGTTCTTGTGCGGATCGCTGTTGACGCTTTGTGTTGTCTCTCTTCCCATCCTCTTGATGGCTGCCCTCACCTGCTGTCTATTTGCGGGGACCTTCTGTGAATTTGCCTCGGGGCGGTTGCAGCGGTCGGTCGACAAGCGGCAGGCCATCATCGTGCTGAGCGGATTGTGGGGAGGTTATCTGCTCGGCGAGTTGAGTTCGTACGAGCCGATTCGCAAGACTTCCGTGCTGCTGATTGTCGTGGGCCTGTTCGCGTCGCTTGAATGGATGTCAATCAAACGTGATGCCGCGAGCAATGAAGATTCCTCGATCGCTAATCTCCTCAGTCGCACGATCTTGCCGGTTCTGGCTGCTTCTGTGTTTCTGTTTCGATTCAGCTTGCTGAGTCAGTGGACGACTTCAGAAGCGTCTCTCCTCGCGGCAATCTCCATCTGTTGTCTTGGCCTGTGGGGATTGCGACTTCAATCGCAAATCGACTCGACTTCAAGAGGAAGAATTCTGACGAATGTGATTTTCGGCCAGGCAAATCTTGCAACCGTTCTGTCCGTCTGGTCGGCTCGAAATCCTCGCTTGTCTTGGGAGGAATCATCGAATCTGACTTCGCCCGACAGCTTGTTTTGTTTGATTCTCGTCATCGAATCGCTCGCTGCATTCGTCTACGTCTGGTCTTCGTTTGATCGATCGCATTGCGAGGAGGATGAAAACGAAAGGCCATCGCAATCGAAAATCTGGGAGATGGCCGCGACTCTCAGTCTCTGCGGTGTTCCTCCGCTTCCGGGAGCCTGGTGGCGACTGATGTTGTTCAATGCCCTGCTCTTGCCGCATCAACGTTCGGTTTTGACGCATCTCACCGAACCTCATCGAGGTTTCATCGCTCTGGCGATCGTCACCCTTCTCGTCAATCTGCTCCTTGCAACAGGTGGAATTCGACAGGCTCAGTTAATGAGCGCAGAATCACACGAGTCTGCTCGATCGATGCTCGGGAAATACTTGTGGTTGGCGGTAGGATGTGGCTTGGGATTGTATGTCACGCTGGCGATCGGTCAGTTTGCGTTGATGCCAGCCTGACGCAACCCATTGAAAGTCTTCACGAAAGAAGAAACGACGGAAAGAGATTTGATGGCAGAAATTAAAAGCGTGTGCGTCTTCTGTGGCTCTAGAACCGGACGCAATCCGCTGTACTCATCGACAGCTGCTGAGTTGGGGAAACGGTTGGCAAAGTCCGGGCGAACGCTCGTCTTCGGCGGTGGACACATCGGGCTGATGGGAGTCGTCGCGAATGCTACCTTGGAGCACGGAGGATCGGTCATCGGAGTCATCCCGGAATCGCTGCAGCAGAAAGAATTAGCGCATCCGGGAGTCCAAGACATGAGAATTGTCGACTCAATGCACACACGAAAAGCCATGATGGCTGAGGAAGCGGATGCCTTTATCGCATTGCCCGGCGGTCTGGGAACCTTCGAAGAACTCTGCGAAATCCTGACGTGGGCGCAGCTTGGATTTCATCGAAAGCCTGTCGCGCTGCTCAACGTGAACGGCTACTATGATCACCTGATTCAAATGATCGATCACGGAATCAGTGAAGGATTTATGTCCGACAACCATCGCAAGTTGGTGGCCGTCGTGGAATCGATCGATGAGTTCTTCACGCTGCTCGAGAATGCGACCAGTGTTCCCAGCGATGATGAATCGCTTTGGGAGAAAACGTGATCGTCTCCCTGAACTATCAGTGACTGCGATTAGCCGTTTCCGCCACTCATCATTTGATCAAATCGTTTTTGGACTTCCTCGGGAGTCACATCTTCAATGTGAGTGGCCAGCGACCAACTGTGTCCAAACGGATCGACAATCATTCCGCTGCGATCACCATAGAATTGGTCCTGAACTGGTCGCTTCGCAGTCGCTCCGGCGTCGACTGCACGTTGATAGACGGTGTCCACGTCCTCGAAGTAAATTGCCATGCTGATTGGGGACCCGTTGAAGTGCTCCGGACCATACACATCCATATCCGGGAATTCACTCGCCAACATTATGATCGAGTCACCGATTTCAAGTTCGGCATGTCCAACTGATCCTCCAGGGCCGGTGAGACGCATCCGCTCCACAGCTCCGAACACCTTTTTGTACCACTCGATTGCTTCATCAGCATTTTGAACAATGAGATATGCCTGAACTGCGTGGTAACCGTCGGGAACGTGATTGACGCTCATAGCATTGCCTGTTTGTGAACGGGAGTTTGACGGACCAGTGAATTGCGAGAAATGAGTCTTGAAGGTTAATGCGTCTCAAGTGAGATATCTACGTCGAACATGGTACTCGCTCGACTGCCTGCAGCGTTCCACGACTTCATAAAGTGAACAACGGCGCGAAGGCTGATCCTCAATCGTTATTGTGGTCTGAAGGTATCACGAGACACTCGAGAAGATCTTACTCTGCCCCGACTGGTGCCTCTTTGGCTGGTGTTACTCCTTCGATGGGTGTCACTTCTCTGGTTGATTCGGGAGCTTCTGAGGCACGCAGTTTCAGAGCCATCACTTCAGCCTGACGGCAGTAATCGATTGACTCACCGAGCAGTCTTGCTGCTTCCTGATCGGCGTGAAATCCTTTGGAGTTCTCACTGCTGATGAAATCCAGACGCCACATTCCCTTTCTCTGCAGATCAAGAATTGGTTTAAGCTGCTCCTCAGTCGCGCCAGCTGCCTCGGCATCGCGAATCGCGTCGAGCATGGCTGTCATTGCATCCGCTGCGCGAAGCATCAACGATTTGGTTCGGTCCTGAATGGTTTCGACACGTGCTTTCAGTTCTTCTTCAGGAACATTGTGGCAGACCTGACAGGAGTTGTTGATGTTGAGCATCGGGCTCTGCACCAAGTGGCTGCTGACTTTCATGGCCCCTTTTCGCTCGTAAGGCATGTGGCAGTCTGAGCAGCTGACACCGCTTCGAGCATGAATTCCCTGACTCCAGAGTTCGAATTCTGGATGCTGGGCTTTGTAGATCTTCGCTCCAGTTTCTCCATGCTTGTAATCGAAAAACTCGGTTCCGTCCGGGAAGAGATGTTCGTCGAAAGTTTGTTCGATCTGCTCTGCTTTGAGTCCATTTTCCCAAGGGAAGAACAGAGTTTCTTTTGTGGCACAGTAATATTCGACATGACACTGCCCACAAACGAATGATCGCATTTCCTGCCGGCTTGCGAGTTCGTTCGGATCGTATTTCTCCGCTCGCGATCCTTCTCGCCAGCGAGTGATGCTGGGGAGATGATGAACAGGCTCGTCGCTCTCAGCCAAAGCTTGAATTCCCATCACAAATCCAGGACGTGTGACGCGAATTTGCATTGACTGTGGATCGTGGCAGTCGATGCAACTCACAGGATGGGCTTGCCCGAGATGAGGATCTTCTGCCTCTTCTGAATCCGTTGACGGTTGATCATTGCTCGTTTTGACTTCAGATGTTCCTCCCGGGAATGGAGATTTCTGCTCACCGGTTGAACCATCGGGAGTCATAAGGACTTCTTTGTGAGCGGAGGGATAATCCATTTTACTGACAAGAACGAAGCCTTCGACGACAGCATCCCAGTTGAAGTCCTCAGCCAGCGTCTCTTCGTTTACTTCTTCCCCGAGAGCTTCCATTCCGAGACGGCGGTATGTGGGAATAATCGAAGCATGACAGTGCAAACACGCCCCACCCTGCGGCCGTTCAGTCACTCGCTTGGTGACTTCCTGATCATACAGCATGTAAGCGTGCCCACGGGCTTCTCTGTAATCGAGGCTGAATGCGTATCCAGCGTATAGCCGTTTCAACCAGGGGTAGGTTTCCAGCTTGCTGGTCGTCATCGCACTCGAGCCGCCGTATTCGGACTCTTCGGTATCAACCGATTGCAGATAGGTGTCGTATTGATTCGGCCAGTTGACTCCCCATGGCGCGGGATCAGTTGTGAGTTCGTCAACTTCGACAAGACGAACAAACGGCGTGCGCGCTTCCTGCTGGCGTTCGAAGATTGTCACCAGCACACCGGTCACAGCGAAGGTCGTCAAAGCCACTAAAAGAATGAGACCGACAAGCATGCCGACTTTGCTGAGTCCTGCTCGTGGGTGCATGGTGGAACTCCAAGTGACGCGTGCATTGACCGATTCGCGAGTTGGATGAATGACCATGTGGATCTCAGCTTTGGAGTGTCGAAAGGAATTACGTTGATAAAAATCTAGAATCGCGAAGTGTTAAAGTGTGTAAACCGAAATGTGTTCTATTGAGATTGAGTCTTAATACTACTTGTGTGCATGTCCCACATCGCTATGGCAATGAACACAGGAAAGTCCCTCCCGCTGAGCGTCATTGACCAGGAATTGATGCACGAAATCCTGATGGCAGTGCATACACGCATGCTGTGTAACGCGTCGATTTCGCGGCTTGATCTGAATTGGCTCGTGAAAGTTGTCCAACGTGAAAGCGATCGAGTGGAAGAAACCGTTGTCAGCTTTGGTCACATACTTTCCCACAAAATTGTGCGGGAGATGGCAGTCATTGCAGACAGCGAGATGGCGATGACTCGACTTTTGCCAGCTGTCGAAATGTGACTGCATAATGTGGCAGTTGGCACATGAAGCTGGGTCGTTGCTCAGGTAGCTGGCACCTTTTCCGTATCCGAAGGTGAATGTTCCCAGCCCGAAGAGAAGTCCGATCATTGCGGCGAGAATGACGGAGAAGACCCGGCCCCATTGTGATCGAGATGATTCCGAAGGCTTGGTTTTATTCTCACTCGACAAACTGCTTTGATCGACGATCGGACCAGTGTTGCCTTCGGAGTCCATTTTCTAGGCCTTCTTTTGAGCAGCGTGCCGAATACAAAGAATGAAACGAAATTGTCGCTGCAGAAGAGAAGTTTATATCTCTGAGGCAACATTGCAAGGATTGCGAACGACAATCCTGCGATCAGCAATGATGCGATTTTCGAAATGGTGTCTGGAGCTTCAGAGACTTCGTTGGATCATCGCGTCGTGGCTCTCTTGTGACGAGAGCAAGAAGAGAAGTCGGGATGCCAACTGCACACTTTGATCGACTACATCACTCCGTTGAAGATCTCTGCTTCTGTCGGAAGCGGTCGAGAGTTGACTTCATGAACCGCCTTCAACAATTGTGATTTTGCCTTGCGGTATTCGCGAGTCATCGAAGGTTCATAGCGATAGCGAACTTGAGCGTTTCGATGATCCCATGTGAGTAAAGTGAGACCGGTATGCATCTCCGGCTTGCGTTCGAGCTGCTGTGCCAGTTCCGTGCCCGGGAAAAGCGCAAAACGGCTGAGATTGATTCGATCGACGTCTGATCCATATGTGTCGAGAAAATCCAACGTTGAGTGAATATCCTCAGCCTGCTCTCCAGGAAATCCAAGCATCATCGTTGCTCGCGTCGATATCCCAGCTTTGCGAGCATCTTGAAAGAACTCGCCCAGGTGTTGAACTGTTGTCCCTTTCGCCATTCGGTCGTTCAGGCGTTGACTTCCAGACTCTAGGCCACAACTGATACGGACCATGCCGGCTTCTCGCGCTGCGCTCAAGTCTGATAGCGAAAGTCCATTGTCAGTGCGTCGATCGACGTGCACGACTCCGACCCACTCCCCTCCTGGTAAGCAGTTTTGGTACTCATTAATCAGCCCTCTCCACATGTCGAGGTCTGAGTTGAGTTTAATGTCGACAAAGAATGTTGAGTTTGCTTCATGCCGTTCACCGAGCGTTCGTAGTTCGTGGAGAACGCCTTCCAAACCACGAGAGCGAAACCGACCGATTCCGTTGACCGATTTTACATCCGAACAGAAGACGCACTTCCCCCATTGGCAACCTCTTCCGGTCATGACTGGAAGAATTCGATGTTCATATTTTTCCCATGGGAAGTCCTGATAGTCTGGGACAGGCAACTTCGAAAGGTCGGGAATGGGAAAAGCGGGCGGTCCAGAAGTTCCATTCGGCGAATGAACACCGGGATGTTGATCAAGCCCTGTTCCCTCGATTGCACTTCGAGCGATGTCAGCAATCGAGAACTCAATTTCCTGTCCAACGATTGCTGTCAGTCCGGGCAGGTCGCGCCAAGCTTTGATCGTCTCGAGAGAGTTGAAAGCCGGTCCACCGAGAAGCAGTGGAACATTGGCAGCCCGAGTTTCTTCGGCCATGAGTCGAACCGTCGGATAGTGATCCAGATACGCTGAGATCATGACCAAATCAGGCGATTGGTCACGAAGTGTCTCACGAAAACTTTGAAGCACTTGAGGCAGCGGTCGGCCTCGATTGTAGTACTTCCACATCGAATGCAGCGTGTCATGAACGCGCAACATGGCCGGGTGCGAAGAGAAATGAATCCGGCGTTTGAGGTGACTGAGTGGCGTATCGATTGTTTCTCGTGAGAATCCGCGTGCTCCGACGGAAAGTGGCGAGAAGACGGAGACATCAAATCCATTTTCTCGAAGGCCAGCCACGAGATAGCCGACAGCAATGTTTGGAATGCGAGAGGACTGGCAAAGGTCCACAACCAGTATTCGCTGCGGAGTATGCATGAGGCTGTTCACCGACCCTGAGTGTGACAGTTGCGAGGAGGGATCCGAGTTCTCTTCAAGCTGATCGCCCTCGGTCTGTGGAATGCTTGACTACAAAGTCATTCCGCCAGTCCGGCCGCTCTTCAATTGTTGACTACACTTACTCAGAATCCGACGCGTTTAATGTATAAGTGGACCCGTATGGACTGTCAAACAGTATCTTCGTTCGGTAGTGCTATTGGCAGGGAATTCTGTTGCACCTGAAAGCAAATCGGAAAAACCGCGGTAATTGTGTCGTGGACAAACTTCGAATGGAAATTCCATAAGCGATGAGAATTCATCGCTGGACGCACCTGATTCAATTCAGAGAGGTTTAGTAGCCGGTCGAACTATTGAGTTTTTCGAAGTCGATGTTTGGAAGATTGAGTTGGCGGCGGCATTCGTCGAGGATTTGCTGAGTCGCGCTGGCTCCACATCTTGTGACGCCGATTGTCCGCATTTCCAGGAGTGACTCGTATGTTCGAATCCCTCCCGCGGCTTTGATCTGCACATGCCGAGCACAGTGCGTTCGCATTAGTTTGAGATCTTCAACGGTCGCTCCTCTCGTTCCGAACCCGGTGGAAGTTTTGGCCCAGTCGGCGTTGAGGTCACTGCAGATTTCACACAGCCTGATTTTTTGTTCATCGTTGAGATAGCAGTTCTCAAAGATGACCTTCACCTGACGATCAGCTTTGTGCGCAACGTCGATGACCGCACGAATGTCCTCGCGAACTTCATCCCACTGCCCGCTTCGGACGCGACTGATGTTGACGACCATGTCGAGTTCCTGGCAACCATCTGCGATGGCTCGTTCTGCTTCGAAACGTTTTGCGTCGGTCGATTGTGCTCCGTGAGGAAAACCGATCGTGGTCGATGTCCGGACTGTGCTTCCTTTCAGCATCTTCGTGCACAGGGGCATCGCGTAGGGAAGAATGCAGACGCTGGCAACGTCGTAAGCGAGGGCGAGCCGAATTCCGTTGACGATATCTGTTTCGGTCAGGGTTGGGGTGAGGATGGCGTGATCAATCATCTTGGAAAGATCGGAGTAGCTTAATTCTGTGGTCGACATGTTTTCTTTCAGTTGTTCCGCCCGTCTCAGACAGTGAGGTGATTCACTATTGAATTGGTGTTGCTGGCTGCGAACGCATCTTGTCTCCCAAGAGGTGTGATCGCAAGTTGCTCGACGCTGTGAGGCATTGGGCGGCTCAAAACTCCGAACTCACATTGGTGACGATGGCAGAAAATACAATTCGAGATTTTGCGTACACGCGGACACTTTTGCTTCAGATTTTGAGTGTTTGAGACGGAGACTGCGTTTTTGTCATCAGACATGCGCAATCAGAAGCTTGGATTGAGATCAGCTGGAATACGCCTGTCTTCAGAATGATTTATTCCGATGTCCGGTTGGGAAGTTTAGGGGAAGCCGGAGGGCGTTTTCGAGGCGAAATTCATCTCCCGAAAGTTGGCACGGCGAATGCGATTAATCCTCAAGTGAAGCGAGTGAATTCTTCCTCGCACTGTCCTTCAAAACTCAGGAGTGATCCATGAAATTTTTTCTCCCAGCAATGTTGTTCTCTTCAGCGTGCCTTTTCTCTGCAGCTGCGCAAGCGGTCGATACTCACGTCCAGACGTCCGATAACGGAAGCGTCCTCCCCTTCTACGGCAACTCAGGCACCCAACAAACAATCTCCGGATATCCCAATTACTCTTCACCCAACTACTCAACACAGCAGTACGTTCAACCGACGCAATACGTCGTGCCTTCGAATATGAGTCCGACTTCGCCTCAGTATTTCGATCAGCGACCTAAGCAATACCAGACTCAGTATCAGCCACCGCGACAGCACGTTGCTCCGGCTCCGTACTCGCAACCCAACCAGTATTCGCCTCCGCCGAGATTCAGACAGGATGGAGTCTCTCCTGTTTACACAACTCCGACGAATTCCGGATACCCAACATCGACGTACCCAACCTCACCTTGTCAGTCCGGCCAGTGTGCTCCATGCCAGAATATGCCCAACCCGGCGATTCAACCTGGATACACGCAGCAGCGTCCGTCGCTGTTCCAATCGTTGATGATGCCGTTTCAGTACATGGGATCAGCTCTGACCGGCTATACGCCAACCAATCAGGCGTATCCCAGCTACTACAACGGAAACTACTCCGGATACCGACAGTACTAGAGCATTTTCTGATTTTGTGTGCACGATCTCGCACGAGCAAGCACAGCCATTTAACTTATGAAACAGTTCAAGCGAGTGCACAGGAAAGAGCAACTTGCTCTAAGCGATCGAACTGGTTAATCGAAATCGAAACCGCTGACTGATGCGGAATCAGCAATACGCTGTTCCGGTACAAATTGAGGAGCCGTTTGACAGGCACCTCGCTGACACGAGAAAACTGGCCATGACAGCCCTTTCTCGTTTTTCTTCGGGCTTGCTCATCAGGATTCCCGCTTTGGAATTCCATCTGTTCGGCCTTGCGAACGGCCCACGCAGCATTCTTCGCCATCAGTTGGTTGAGTGACTGGTCTTGAGTCAAGTCGCAGCGACAAGCACAAATCAGTGCATTTCTTCTTCCGGCGACTGCAAACCGTTCTTGTGGTGAACTAGACTTGGCTTTCATCCTCGACGTGCGACAGAACTGTCGTAAGCGAATTTCGCTTTCTTCGCTTGGACGAGGTTGTGAACACCACATTGTGACTTGCTCAAGAACGACCTGAAACGACGATGACCGACCTTCCAGAATTGACCGGCCAAAGAGCTCTGATCACTGGCATTACAGGACAAGATGGCTCCTACCTTGCCGAACATCTCATCGGTCGCGGATACGAAGTCTGGGGGATCGTTCGTCGATGTTCGACAGACAACAAATCTCGCTTGAGTGAAGTCCTCGGAAACCCAGCCAAAGCAAGTCGCCTGCATCTCGTGGATGGTGACATGTGCGATTCCTCATCGTTGAGGAATGCCGTCGCTGCGTCTCGGCCAAGTGAAGTCTACAATCTGGCTGCGCAATCGCATGTGAAGGTTTCGTTTGAAGTCCCAGAGTACACCGCCGACGTGTGTGGTCTTGGGGTCGTCCGATTGCTCGAAGCGATCCGAGAGTGCCAACCGGATGCTCGGTTCTATCAGGCATCGTCGTCAGAGTTGTACGGCAAGGTTGTTGAGACTCCTCAGACGGAGGAAACTCCTTTTCATCCGCGCAGCCCTTATGCCGCCGCGAAAGCCTTCGCTTACAACATCACTCGCAATTATCGAGAAGCTTACGGAATGTTTTCCGTGAACGGGATTCTGTTCAATCACGAGTCTCCACGCCGTGGAGAAAATTTTGTGACGAGAAAGATTACGCTGGCGGTGGGAAATATCCTCGCTGGGAAACAAAAGGAACTTCGGCTGGGAAATCTCGATGCTCAGCGGGACTGGGGATTCGCAGGGGACTACGTCGAGGCGATGTGGTTGATGCTTCAGCAGGACCAACCCGAAGATTACGTGATCGCCACCGGGAAGACTTTTTCCGTCCGACAATTCTGCGAACGCGCATTCGCCTACGCCGGGATGCCGATTACCTGGTCCGGAGAAGGAACTGACGAAGTCGGAATCGGACCATCAGGCGACGTCCTCATCCGAATTGATCCGAAATTCTTCCGACCTGCCGAAGTCGATCTGTTGATCGGCGACGCAACCAAAGCGAAGGAGCAACTCGGCTGGACTCCACGCGTCAGCTTCGAAGCTTTGGCAGAAATGATGGTCGAAGCTGATCGTTGTGCAGAATGAAGCTGCGCAACATTGGATCATCACTCACATCGTCGTGTTCATCGGGCACTTTCCGAGGTTCAATCTGAATCTTCTCGATAGACATCATTGAGTGTAGCGCCGTGAGTATTTTTCCATTCGACCCAACCGTTTGCTGATCTCCCCAGCACTATTCCTGCAGCCGTACTTGGTGAGGAGAACAGATAGTCTTCCTTAAAGACAAATTGGCCTTCAACCTCTTCAAGCACGCCCGCAGCAATCAGCCGTTCACGATGAGGAGTCACGCTGGAGGTTGCCGATGGCGTCACTTGGATGCGAGCCTTGCTCCCCGAATGAACAACGAACCCCTCTTCTACCAATTCACCTTTTCCATCACTCCCCCCACCTTGGCAGTAGAAGATTTCAGATGAGCGATTTGGCTTCGAGATCGGTTCGAAGACGGGGTATCCGAGTGATGAAACAAGAGTACTGATTGTTTCGAAGACGTCGAGTAACTCAGCTTCCATCGGTTCTGGTACGTAGTTAGAAGAAACGGGTACCTGACCATTTTCGAGATTGTAACGACCAACTTCTTTAGCTCGTTGCATGCAATACCACTCCAGATATCTGATGTGGGCTTGAGTGAAGTTTTGAGTCTTCGAAACACAGAAGATCGCGGTCTTCCAAAACGACTTGGTCTTGTTGTGGCTGTCGAATCGGTTTCGTCCATCTTCGGATTGCCCGATGTAGACGACAGGTTTGGCTTCGTCTTCAACATCGCCAAACAAAAAGTAGACCCCTGGGAGGTCGAGTTCTTTGCGACGCTTACCTTGAGCGAGGTCGCTCCGAGGAATCAGAACTGCTTGAACGATTCGAGTCGTGATTTCGGCAATCCGAATACCTCTCGGTTCACCGGTTGGTAGATAAATCTGGATCGTCTTCGCGGTTGCTGTTGTCATTAAGTTTAGCCCACTAGTACGTCGGAGAAACATGTTGGAGAAATCAACTCACCCCAAACTCGCTCAGGATCAGTTTGGCGACATCGATGTCACGGTAGTCTTCCGCTTCGAGTGGTGTCGATGAGATGAGGACTCCGGGGACTCCCGGGTAGCCGTGTGAGCCTTTGACGAGTGTTGCGTCGAGGGGAGTTTGTTTGCTTGGCATGTCGATGAACATTTCAACGGGGTCGTAGCCCGGTTTTCGATGAATGTCGACTGTTCGCGCAAATGATGGAGCTTTGGCGTCGTCGTTCCACCAGTAATAGGCGAACCAGGCATCCGGTTTGGAAATGAGAACGATTTCGCCCGATCGTGGATGATTTAGATGATATTTATCTCGCTCGCTTCCGACGAGAACTTCATCGACCAGCGGATGATCTCTGAAGAGCTTGGCGACTGATTCAATCGTCTGTTCTTCTTTTACGAAGACATGAGCTAGCTGGTGATCAACCATCGCCCAAGCTGGGGATTCGCCGGGGACGAGGTATTCCAGACCGTCACGCTCGTCGAGGTGGAGGTAACCTGCATCTCGCAAAACGCGGTTCGGATAAGCAACATCGTTCACTTCGGTGATGACATATTCACTTGCGATCAGCCACCGAATTTCTCCCATTCCGGAAGACTCATAGCCTTCGATGAGTCGACCGAGTGACTCGTCGAGATCGATGACTGCCTGCTGGGCTTCGGGGCTGTTGGGGCCAAGCTTCTGGGCTGCATAGTCGAGATGCGTGATGTAAATGTAAGAGAACTGCGGTTTGAATTGATGAGCTGCCTTGATTGCTGAATCGATAATCCAATTGCTCGACTTGATATTGGCGATCGGCCCCCAGAAGTTCATTAACGGGAAGTGCCCCAATTCATCGCGAAGTTCTCCGTAGAGTTCTTGAGGTTTGGTATAACACCAAAGCGACTCCGATCCGTCGGGGTTGTGGATCGGTGCAGGCGTGCAGATGTAGTCAGCCCCTGCTCCTTTGGAGTGCATTGGAAACCACACCGCCGAGGTGATCGATGGATCGTGAGTGTGCAATTGATCCCAGATTTGTGGAGCTTCGAAGCACTCGTTCCAGGCAGTCCAGAGTTCCACTTCTCCTTTGTCGCGATAGAAAAATCCGTTGGCGATCACACCATGTTCGTCCGGCAAAACCCCGGTGGTCAGGTTCGCCTGCACGGGACAAGTAACACACGGGAATGACGCCTGTAGTGGGCGAGCAGCTCCTCGCTGAGCGATCTTCTGCAGGTTGGGCATCTGCGCCAGATCTTCGGCTCGCAGACCGGGGATCGAAACAAGAACGGTTGTCATCGGCATGATTTTCTCGCCTCTCAGCAATGATCTCAGTGGTTGGTGATTCTGCTGTGACTCAAGAGCATGTAGATCGGCTTGAGTTCAGCAGATTTTATGACTGGTGGGATGATTCGTTCGCTCTGGCGAATTCGCGGAGACCGGATGGATGTACCGTCTCAACATGGCATAATGACAGCTTGAAACTCATTCGAACGAACGATTAGTCATCAGCTTCGAGTGGTTTGCGTTGCCACTTTCCGCGATGAATAGGAAGACCAAGCTTGCGTTTCTTGCGTTCGTAGCTTGTCTGATAGTCCATGTCATCTTCTGGCGGACGTTCGGTGGGAGCGGGCAGTGTATCGAACTTTGGGTGATGATCGAGGAGCGAGGAAATGACACCGAAGTATTCTTCGACATCTGTCCATGAGTGGAAGAGTCCGCCGGGGACAAGCAGATTCGCACATTGATCGACGAACTTGTCGTTGACGATTCTTCGTGACCGATGCTTTCGCTTCCACCACGGATCGGGAAAGTAGACGTGAATCGCATCGACAGAATGAGGAGTGATCATCTTGTTGAGCGGAACATTCGCATCCCCTCCAATCACGCGTGCGTTCGTCAGGTTTCTGCGTTTCAATCGCGCAGCCCCTCGTCGTCCCTCTCGGAAATCAATTTCGAGTCCCAGAAAGTTACGGTCCGGACACGCTTCTGACGCGTGAACCAGGAACAGTCCCCGACCACAGCCGATGTCGATTTCGACAGGATTGTCGTTGCCGAAAAATTCGGCCCAATCAAGTCGGCCGTCGTACCGTTCCTCAATGTCATCATGAGCAAAGAAGAATGGCTTCAGGTCAACTGAGGGAGGTGATTTTTGCATGGTCTACTTCAAGTTCATTCCGCAGAAACCCGGATTATAGAGCATTTCGAATGCATTTCCTGCTCGCGACGAATGAATTCGCGAGCAAATCTCCCAATGTCCGCAAGTCCCTGCATCGCGGTGCTTTGGAGGATATCAGTACAGACGCACTCGATGCTTTTCTCGCTCCGGAGATTATGCCTCGCCCGGGAGAATCCTGACTGAGAATTGGTTCGACTTACCGAGTCTTGCGAAAGCCTCTTCGACTCTCAGTTGTGCGACTCTTTTTTCGAGAAGAGGTGCGGGAATCGTTCTCGCACCGGCGGACCGTCGCGGTCTCCTTGCGTCCAGTTGCGTAACGATTCGAGCGCTCGCTGGCCTCGATGAAAGTACGGTCGATCGAGAGATTCAAAGTGAATGGTGAATTCATCGCGACTCGTTTCCCTCCAGTTCTCGGGAAGTTCAACGAATCCTCTGTCTTGCATCCACTCTACGAGAATGAGTGCGATCTCGTAGTGCCCTTCAAAACTTGGATGTACATGATCGACAAGCCACTGGTCGCCCAGAATGTGCGTCGTAGTTTGTTCCTCCAGTTGTTCATGCAGATTCAGCAATGGAACTTCGCGCTCGTCCGAGACTTTCTTCATGCTCTCTTCGAGAGGGGTCGTCATGCGAAGCGGACAGACATCAAGATCGCGAGCATTTACATAGGCAGCCCGGGCTTCGGTGTGCTGACCTGCGATCTCCAGGCACTGACCATATTCGTACCAGTTGTCTGCAGAGTGAGGATCGATCAAGGCGATTTCCGACCAAACGCGAATCGCTTCTCGTAAGTCGGTCCGGTAGTAATCGCGAGCCGATTCTCGAAGGCTCTTGACCTCTTCCAATTGTTCCGCGGTGATGGTTTCCATCGGTTCCGATTTGAAGGGAGGTTGTCCGCTCAGATTCGAAGGTGGAAGCATGAACAGCAGCGGGACATTCGCCTGCTGAGTGAGAGAAACCATTCGGTTCAGATTTGATTCGTAGTGCTTGGCCACTGCCCGACTGTGAGCAAAGTCTCGACGGAAGGCTTCGATTCCATTGCGGTAGTCGAGGATGGCATCGGCATCTGCAGCAAGAGTTGTCGATGGAGAATTTCCACCTGCGAACACGTTTGCTGCAAGCTGCACAGTGCGGCGTTTCAAGAACCAGTCCGACGGAGTTTGAATCCACGTCGGCAGCGATTTGATCGCAGCATAGCTTCGATCTTCAAGAAACTCATTGTGCCCGGAACAGACAACGATCAAGTCAGGCTCGTATTGAAGACACTCCTTAAGGATCGGGACAAGTCGATAGCTGGCATACGACACTCCTCCGCAGTTGATGACTTCCCACTGGCGATTGGGGACCGATGTCTCGAGCGCTATTCGTGCGAATGTGGGGAACGACGTCTCGATCGAATAGGGCCTCCCCTGCACTGTTGAACCGCCGAGAACGAAAACTCGAAAGGTCTGATCGGCCTTCTTCGCAGGGAATGCATCGGGAGCGAAGAACTTCAGTCGACGATTTGAAATCACGTATTCGTCGCGGTCTTCGTCGAGTTCGAAGAGCGGAGAAACTTCTGAGAAGCCGACAAACGGATCGTCGCCGAGATCGTCTTCACCGACCCCTGCAACGACGAGGGCAATCTCGAGAAGAATGAATGGAATGAGCGCAAGCAACAAAGCAGCGCAACGGAACAGCGTTCGTCGATTGCGGGAACGACTCACCGAGTTTTTTGGCGGTTTTTCGTGGGGAAGTTGAGTGGTCATTGATGAGAGAAATTTGAGACCAATTTTGAGTTGTCCCGTGTGAGAGTGACGTCCTCTCACGCAACAGATTATAATCCAACCCTCGCCACTTCTCCCACCAAGGAATACCGAATGACTTCAATGACTCGCCGCGACCTTCTTAAAACGACTTCGGCTGCCGCGTTGGCCTATGCCTCATCAGGTCCATTAATCGCAAATCAGGGAGAGCTCCCCTCGCAGAAACTCAATGTCGGTGTGATGGGACTCAGCCGTGGCCGATCGTTGGCCGTTTCTTATGCACGTCAACCGGGTGTCAATGTGAAGTATGTCTGCGACGTGGATTCGTCTCGGGCGGGAAGTGCTGTCGCTCAGCTGGAGAAAGACACGAATCAGGTACCAGAGCCGATTACCGATTATCGACGCATGCTCGATGATCCCGAGCTCGATATCTTTGTCTGTGCTGCTCCCAATCACTGGCATGCTCCTGCCACAATTCTTGCTTGCGCCGCAGGCAAGCATGTCTACTGCGAAAAGCCTTGCAGCCACAATCCGTGGGAAGGCGAAATGATGATCAAAGCAGCTCGTCATCATGATCGAGCTGTCCAACTGGGAACTCAACGTCGAAGCAATCCCGGCTACATTGATGCGATTACGAAAATGCACGAAGGCATCATTGGAAACGTCTACTGTGCCCGATCTTGGTACAACAACCTGCGAGATACGATCGGCGTTGGTCGCTTTGCAGAGGTCCCGGGCAATCTCGATTACGAACTGTGGCAAGGACCAGCTCCACGCGTTCCGTATTACGACAACCGCATCCACTACAACTGGCACTGGCTGTGGCATTGGGGAAATGGAGAGCTCGGCAACAACGGAATTCATGCTCTTGACATCTGTCGATGGGGATTGGGCGTTGACTTCCCGACGTCAGTTGTGTCCAGCGGTGGACGGTATGCGTTCGAAGACGATCAGCAGACGCCGGACACGAATATCGTGACCTTCGAATTCCCGGAAGGAAAACAAATCTCCTGGCAGGGATTGAGTTGCAACCGACACAAAGACTCATCCGGCTTCGTCGCTTTTTATGGCGACAAAGGGGCTTGCGAGATCGATGGAGGGGGGAACTACAAGTTCTTCGATCGGAATGACAAGGTCATTGATGAGGGAACGTCATCGCTTGAGAATGAGCCGCACGTCGACAATCTCATTCAGGCGATTCGGGCAGGCGAGCATCAAAACCTGAATGCCGAGATCGAAATCGGTCATCGAAGCACGCTGCTTTGCCATCTCGGAAATATTTCCTATCAGACGCAATCTGCTCTGCAATGTGATCCGACCAACGGACACATTCTCGGCAATCCACAAGCTCAGAATCTCTGGAAGCGAGAGTACGAGCCAGGTTGGACACCACAGATTTAGCAGTTCCCGAAAGAGACTTTGTGACTCTCATTGAGCCCAATTGAACACGATCCACTGAGGCGTTGGTTGTCCAACATTCAGTGGATCGTCTTTTGTCAATGACAGCTTTTCGAGCGAGAGTGTCTGCCGGCTCAGCGATGGCTGCTATTCCGAAGCAACGGATGATGTTTGTTCTCGATTCATCATTTCCACAGCCTGAAATCTCGAGCGAAAACGCAGCCGGTCAATCCAGGTCGCTCTCCGCAAATTGGGGACGTCAGAGTCAACAATGTGACGTTTGCCTGTGCGTGTGATCAGAACGATTGACCCGTCGCTTTGAACTTCATCAACGACCCAGAATTTGTCGATGCAGTAGACGTATTGATCCCCACCCGGAGACGGTTTGATGTCTCGTGCTCGGGGACCCGGGTGTGAACTCCACTTGGTCTTATGGTAGATGACCCAGTCGCCCGTCTGAAATTCTTGTCCTCTTCCCTTCACCATCGCTGTGTCTCGATCCAATCCAGAGTCATTGACGATTTGGCCAATATTGCAGTAAAAGTGATGATCAATCAACAGTTGTCTATGCTCTGATTGAATTTTCCATTGATTGAAATTGAATGGTTCGATCTTCTCACCACAACTTGCACGATCGAATGAATGTACAGGCGTTCTTTCAGGAATCGCTTCTCCTCAGACGGCAAAACTGCGAATGTGCGATCGCAGCATCCGTTGGGAAGATCTCGTTTCAACAAGTGGAGAGAGACTGAAGAGTATGTCTCAATTCAGTTGCTGGTTGGTTAACCCGTCGACCGCTTAAACGTGAAGAAGGAGAGCGCTCGTGGAACCCCTCAACATCCTGGGAGTGATGGTGTTGATTGGATTTGTGCTCTGGAGCATTCACCGGAGTCGAAACGCTGTCCTGACGCTCGTTATCGACAACAACAAGTTGACGGAGTCGGCCGGAATTTCGGATCGATGTGCGAGCGAGATTGATCAGTTTGTGAGACAGGATCTCGAGGTGTCGACGAGAGTCACCGTCCGCGGATATCGCGCCCCGCAAGGCGGGATTCGCTACGAAATACGCGGAGCGAACCTGGATGCCGGGACGGAACAGCAAATTCGCAACTTTCTCAAACAGGTTGTCTGCATTCCGACCAGGTGTTGAGAAGTCATTCACTCATAATCTTTGGAAGCAGTCCGACGCATCGTTGACTGAGAGTTTGCCAACTTCATCCAACTCTGGATTGATCTATCGCTGATAGATCGGGAGATACCGGTACTCGACCGCGAGTGCGAGCACGGCCAGCGAGGTGGCGTAGATGCGTCCCGCCTGACGTTCGCTTCCCGAGCGGGGCGTCCATCCTCCGTCATCGTCCTGTTGAGGAAGGAGCAAGGTGACCAAGTGCTCGTGGTTTAAGTCAGCAACATCACCGCCGATCTTGAACAGGCCGATGCCCGTATAGTACGCTCCGTAAAAGAAGTAGCTTGATCGGTCACGAAGCGGATTCTCAGCAAGCCATTCAGCTCCTCCCAGTGCTTCCTTGGAGTGGTGGGCTCCGCAAACTTCGAGACACGTGATGCCAGTGCCGGTCAATGTGGGAGTCGGGCCATTGCCGGGCTGATAACCAAACCCCTGATCGTTTCGTCCAGCACAGTTGCGGACATAGTCGACGGCAGCGTCGATCGCTTCAGCAGGCACATCACAGCCAATGTCTTTCGCAGCACGCAGTGCCAAAACTTGCCAGCCCGTGACACTCAGGTCGCTGTCACGGCTGTTGGTCTGATACCGCCAGCCGCCACGATGTCGATCGTTCTTCGCGACCGATTGTGACTCAAGAATCAGAAGAATTGCTTTCTCGAGAGCACGTCGAACAATCGGCTCGTCTGCTTCGTCCATCATTCCGACAACTTCGGCGAGCATGAGAGTGCAGATTCCGTGACTGTACATCGGACCGTGGCTACGCTGCTGATGCACCAGCATTCCGTTGGGCTGTTGATGTTCGACGACCCAGCGCACACCCTGATTGATCTGTTCCCCGTAAGGTCCTTCCCCTGGAACATGACCTGCCGCGAGAAACGACATGACTGCCAGCGAAGTGATCGCCGTTGATTCGCCCCATGATTCTGTCCGCCAGGCCCCGACATCTGTTTGCTGTGAGGAAAGAAACTGCACAGCCCGGACGATGGATTCATCGACATCTGCTGGAGAGTAATCCTGACCGAACGCCTCGGACGGAAAACCCCACAGGCTCATCATCCCGACAAGCAAGAATGCAATTTTAAATTGTTGCCGCGACATGAGGGCTCTTCCCCCGGAAAAGTGCAATAGAACCAGAACGCACTGGGCAATTGTAATGAATTCGTTTTTCAAGTCGCGAATCAATTCGAACTCTGGTCCGCACTTTCTTCGGAGTCTTTCTCCTCCTGCGATTCATCGGATGGTGAAAGTTTCAATTGGAGGATTCGAGCAAGCTCCTTGATGGGAGCTTCATGATCGTCGACTCGCAGGTCAATCATGCGGTCATTGAAACCGCCGTACCCTGCCCCGTCTTTGACGACGAGAATCGCCGCTGATTGACGACCACGGATATCCCCCCCGGATTGATCAGCGGCCTGCAAGGCTTCCATGACTCTCCAGGCGAGAGGTTTCTCGGACTTTTCATATGCGGCAGCCATGTTCTCGATCACTTCCGGTCCCGCCAGAATATTTCCCTGACAGGCATAATGATTTCCGGTTTTCCCGCCGCACCAAGGAAGGCATTCTTCACCCGTAAATGTGGCTGCGTTTCCTGAACGATCGACAATCCCGACTTGCCGTTTTTGCTTTTGCTCGTCCGCTTCTATGAGTGTTTCGAGAACTTCTTCGGCAGATTTTCCGTCACGCAGCAATGCCAGACCGTTTGGGCCATAGGACGTGTTTGCCAGGCTCTGTGTCGCGATCGCACCCGCATCCGATTCTGCCCAGGGGACCACATGGCCGACCGCCAGGAATTTGGAAGCGACTCCAATCGCCCAGGCTTCCTCTTCCGGGTCGTATGCGACGATTGAAAACGTGGCGACGATCTGAGGTCGGTCGCTGTCGGGAGTCGGTTCGTCGGCGCATAAATGATGAGACAACAGCACACAGAGGGCGCTGATCAATCCAACAACTTTCATCAGGGGTTCCAGATTCTCTGGTCAGGTTTCATTGGGGGCAGTGACACACTCGTGTCGACCCAGGAAGATTATCCAAACTTCGTCGTCAGTTTTCCATCAAGCTTCGATCCGAGCGGAGCGCGGGATCGATTCCACGTGCTCTGACGAACTCATTCGCGGATTCGTTGCAGAAATCGAGCCAAAACGAAAGACTGCGCGAAAGAGAGTCAGTTTTCACTCGTCTTTTGGTCGGTGGACCGATTCTCTGGACGAGTTTGTTGTTCTTCTGCGACCTTGTGATGTTCGATCGCTGGAGCGGAAAATTGTTCCCAGGCTGAGGACAATGAGCGAAATGTAAGCTCCCCAGAGTGAGAGATTTCCGGGCAATTGGGGAGGCCCGACAGGGAAAAACGCCGTGATCGCTCCGGCTGCAAGACAGACGATCACACCTTCAACCCAAAGCTGATACCAACACAAGGAGACCGCCGCCAAGAAAAGAACGTGTGAGAGCGTATGAATACAGAGAAAAGGCCACATGGCAGGCCAACCAATCAAGGTGTATATCGCAAATCCTGGAGCTGGAATTTCTCTCGGTAAGGCTGGGAGAAAGAAGAACGTGACCCAGAGAGCTATGGGAATGAGGAGCCAGAGTTGGTGAGTCGTCTGCTGTTTCACTGTCTTCAAATTTCAGATGAATTCATCCATCGCATCGGCTCGCCGAGGAGAAGATCCATCGCGTGATCACTGAGGAAGTGGAAATTACAAACGGAGTGCAAAATTGACGCAACATTCACAGCGAGATAACTTCAAATAAGACGTTTGGTGACCGTTAGCGATACTTAATCTTAACACTCGGACAAGAAGATCACGAATTGTGAACAGCAAAACATCTAACGAAAACGCGACTGTCGTTGTCGCTCAGATGCTGATTCGAAAACCAGTGGAAGATGTTTTCGAGGCGATCAGTAATCCGGAAATCACGACCAGATTCTGGTTTTCGCGGAGTAGCGGCAAGCTCGCGCCCGAAAAGAAGGTCCGCTGGGATTGGGAGATGTTTGGGGTCGGGGACACTCTGACCGTGAAAGAGTACGAAGAGAATTCTCGCTTACTGATCGAGTGGGAATCAGATCCGACGATTGTTGAATGGCGATTCGAACCGCGCGATGATGCAAGCACACTGGTGACAATTTCGAACTGGGGATTCACCGGAACGTGTGAGGAGGTTCTTCCGCAGGCTGTTGATTCGAAAGGCGGATACACAATGGTTCTGGCTGGGATGAAAGCCTGGCTGGAGTTTGGGATCGAACTCAATCTCGTTCGAGATCAGTTTCCCGATGGCTGTTCTGCCTGAATGTGACTCTGGATTCTCAGGCGGGACTCGAGATCACAAGTTTGCGTTTCGGATGATCTGAGAAGCTTTGATTGGAGGCAGACTCATGCGCCCCTGCCCTGTTTGTGGAAAGGCATTGGAAAATCAGATTCGAGTCTGTCCGGAGTGCGAGACTGATTTGTCGCTGAAAGCAAGGCAGTCAACTCGGACGAGATCCTCAGAGGCTAGGCCTTCTGCCGCTGATCGTGATCACGATGCGGATCATGAGTTGTGGAGAGAATACCTTCCCTTGCCACTCTTAACTGGCCTGTTGTTTGGGGGTGCGGCCTGTGCAGCGATTGGGCCCTGGGGACTTGCTGTGGGTGTCGGCGTTTTCATTCTGGCGTTTCTCTTCCGGCTCGTCCTTGACCTCATGTGAAAAAGACCTCATTCGCCGACTGACGAATGAGGTCTCGATAAAAAATGAGCTGACCGTTTGAACAAGCGGCCAACCAATCGCATTAGCTTCTAATTCGTGCGCTTGAAGATTTCCGTGGCTGCGATGGAAAGGTATTCGGTCTCGTCGACTTCAGCGAGACCACGGACGACGACGATGTCACCTTCGTTCAGTCCGAGAAGACGATCCGCCGAGATTGGGGCAATCTCGCCTTCTGCGTTTGTCACGGTGACAGTTGCGAGAGAATCTTCCTGCTTCCATTTCCATTTGCAAAACGGGCACGTGCTCGGATCGTGATCGGCGTCGACGTTGTAGTCGGAACCGGGGAAAGCTTCCGAGACGTAGAAAATCGCCTGATTCTCAGCGGACCATTTCGGAAAGTTGCGATTGCCCACCCGGACAATTAACGTCACTTCCGTCGGTTCAGTCGCCAGTTGACGGGCTTCTTCAATGGTGATCGGCTCGGCTGGTTCTTCGCTGACCATAAGACGCGAGCGGATTTCTTCCATCTCACGCGGGAGTTGTTGTGTACAGCCAGCTGTGAGAACCGTCAGAACCAGAAAAACACGTATCGACAGACTCGAGAAATCGACCGGAAGACCATGGAGTCTCACTATTCTTCCTCCTTCGTTTCATCACTTTCGGTCTGCGGAGTTGCTTCGCTGGAAATGTTCTGAAGCGCTGAAATCGCCTGATCAATATCGCTGGAAACGTCCTTCCAGGATTTTCCGTCTGATTTCCCGTGAATTGTTTTGTCGAGGCTCGCGAATGATTCGAACAGCGTCGTAATCGCCGCTTTCACGTCTTTTTCTTCGGTCTCATTCAGACCAGCTTCGCCAGCCAGATCACCAATTTGTTCCAGAAGATGTCCGACCTGATGAACTGGTCCGTCGGCCTTTTTGAGATCATCCGCATCCATGGCGGTCGCGATGGCGTCTCGCAGTTCTGTCAGTTGGGCGACACCTGCTGCCAGAGTTTTCGGGCTCTCAGACCCATGTCCATCGTGTTCATGGTGATCGTGCCCATCATGTCCTTCGTGGGAGTGATCTCCGGAATTCCCTTCCGTGAGCTCCTGGGTTTTCACTGAACTTCCTTCATTGCATCCCGCAATCAAGACAACGGCAAGAGTCAGACCGAAAGCAAATCGAAGAGGCTGCATTGAGGGCTCCACAAGTTATGAAACGAATTGAAGAAAAATCAAAATGAGAATGCATGCGATCGCAGTAGAACACATCGTCACTGCAACATCAGTGTATAATACGCGTTTTCCAGCGACTCAATAGTTGCAAAGTCCAATTGTTTGCAATTGGGTTGCAAATAGCGTGGTCTAAAGTATTCTTCTTTCCCCCAACATTTGGAAATGGAGAACAAATGACACGCTCACTTTCAAACTTAACCGGTCTGATTCTATCAGTGGCGTGCGTCATTCACTGCATGCTGGTTCCGGTTTTTATCTCCAGTTTATCGACTTGGGGGCTGGATTGGCTTGCGAGTCTCTATTTTCACCAGGTTCTGGCGATTGTTGGGGTTGCGATTGGAATCTGGACACTTGTTCCGGGATGGCGATTGCATCAGCGACATTCAGTTCTGATGTGGGCAGCTTTGGGATTGCTGGTGATGAACTATTCCGCCTTCGCGGGTGGAGACTGCTGTGCTGCGGAGGCAAAGACTTCCGGTCAAGAAACCGTGAGTGCGTGTCAGGATTCGTGCTGTCATACCCCGGTCGAAGTCAGCCTCAAGGATCAGTCAGCGCTGGGATCTTTCTCGACGGCGTTCAGCTGGCTGTGGCAACATCCGACAGCTTTCGGGGCCGCCTGCCTCGCTTGGGCGCATTGCCTGAACGGTGGATGTACACGCAAATGCTGTCAGCGTGAACAAAAGGGCAACGCCCCGCAGGAAGAATGCCTCGAAGTCTGATCACGACACTCTGGGCGAATTCAGGAAGCTGTTCGAGGCTCTTCTCACACTCCTCGAACGGCGATCAAACTCTTATTGCTTCGGGAATTTCTCTCCTTTGTCATCGTTTCGGGCAGCATGGGATTGAGAGAATTCTAAGTTCCACACGCTGAGATCATAGGCATCAGCAGTTTGGCTGTTGCAGGCAGCGGCCACAGAAAAGTGGTTCGGTTGGCATCTGGTCTGACAAGATGTTAGAACGACTGGGAATGATTGGTGTTTCGGGCAGAAGCATCGAATGCACCGGGCTGTCGGGTCAATTGAGCGTCAGTCGAAAACTTTGTTGAATCGCGCAGTGAAATCCCCCAGTGAATGGGTCGTCGCGAAATCACACGAGCAACTTCGACCAGTGATTTCTCAATCCGTTCACGTCAACGCATCCGACCGAGCAACGTGCTCGAGGCCTGCTGAGGAACAACGGTACGATGACGAAGAATCGCTCTGGTCTAGTCCATCAACTCTATCGAGATGCCTGTGAGCAGCCTTCGGGAACTCGGGGGCAATGGCTTGTCGAGAAGTGTGAAGGCGACTCCGGTCTGGTCCGTGAAGTTCAGTCGCTGATTGATCAGAACGGATCTTCCGTTGATTCTCCGATGGGGAACGTGGGAACCAGCCCAGCGACGACGATTATGTCGGCTTCGGAAGTGCACTCCGGCGTCGATGAGGAGCCATCGACCGCGGAAGACCGACAACATTTCCTCTCGAAGCTCTCGGAAGTCGGGATTCTCTCCGAAGACGAATTGCAGGAAATCAGTGCGCCTGATGCGGACGGCGATGCTCCGCTGGGGCCGCGCGAACTCGCTGCTCAACTTGTTTCCAATGGAAAGTTGACGAAGTATCAGGCGAACGCCCTTCTCAAGGGACAGCCAGAACTACTGATCGACAAGTACCTGATTATCGATCTACTCGATGTCGGCGGCATGGGGATGGTGTTCAAGGCCCTGCACCGACCTATGAATCGGATCGTGGCAGTGAAAATGATCTCGCCCAAACTTCTCTCATCTCCGGAGCAGGTGAAACGTTTTCAGCGAGAAGTGCAACTGGCTGCCACTCTCGAACACCCGAACATTGTCCGATCGTACGACGCTGACCAGTCGAATGGGGCGCACTTTCTGGTGATGGAATTTGTGCGCGGGCAAAACCTTTCGAAGTTAGTCAACAAAAAAGGACCACTGACAGCTGCGCGAGCGCTGAACTGTATCCAACAAGCTGCTCGCGGGCTGAGATACGCCAACAAGCATGGAGTGATACATCGAGACATCAAGCCAGGGAATCTGATGCTGTCTCGTGACGGGCTCGTGAAAGTGCTCGACATGGGATTGGCGAGTATCGACAAGTCGCTGCAACTGAATCCGCTGCCGGACGAGAATGATCCCGATGCTTCCCCCGATATGAATCAGTCGTACCTGACAGAACCGGGAACGATTCTGGGAACCGTCACTTACATGGCTCCTGAGCAGACTCTTGATGCTTCAAAGGCTGATACACGCTCGGACATTTACAGCCTCGGTTGCACGCTCTACTACCTGTTGACTGGGGATCCCCCCTATCAGGGTGACACCGTCATTGACGTTTTTCTCAAGCACAAAGATGCTGACGTTCCTTCGCTACACGAGAAGAGACCGGACATCGCCCCAGCTGTTGATCCCATCTTGCAGCGAATGATGGCCAAAGATCCACAGGATCGATTTCAAACGATGGGCGAGGTCATGGAGGCGATTGAAGGCTGCTCGATCGATATGACGGACGTTCAGGTTGCGAGCAAAAATTCTCCTCGCAAGCAAACCGAGCAATTGCCGCAAATTCGAACGAAGCCTCGTCAGAGCTCAAAAAACACCTCCAGGCGATCGAAAACTAAGTCTTCGACTTCAAAACAGTTTCCATGGTGGATTGCTGTGCCTCTCGGAGTGATGGCACTTGTCGTGATTGCTGTCGGGGCTGATTTTCTTTTCTCGTCGAACGAAGAAGTTCCTGTGTCAGCTTCAACGTCGGATGATGACGACGTTGGGCAGCAGAATCTGGCGGACATACAGACCACGAATAGCAGTGTTCTTGGGTCGGGCGACGAGAGTTCCGCGATCGAAGGAGAATCGAATGCGGAGCAACAGGTTGAACCGCAGGAACCACTCGCAGACTTACTGGCGACAGGAGATTATGAGTGGCGGATCATTCCTGACGTCTTTCAAAATGTGAATTCCACGCAGCCGGAATACGGTGCGGACATGACGGCCGACGGGCTCACGCTCGTTTTTTCCTCCCATCGATCAGGTGGGTACGGCAAGTCTGACCTCTGGATTTCGACCCGTGAATCGACCGATGTCCCGTTTTCGACTCCCGTCAACTTAGGAAGTGCTATCAATTCTCCCGGGTATGAAAACAATCCGACACTGACAGCTGATGGTGGAGTTCTATTTTTCCGGCAAGAGATTTATGGAGACAATGGACATCAGACAATCATGCAGTCTGTTTTGATCGGAGATCAAGAGTATTCTGGTCCTGTCGAATCTCCGATCGCTCGCCATGAATGGATGCCACCTTCAGCTTTCTCAAAACCAAACCTGAATTCTGATGGCCTGAACCTGCTTTTGATGAGTTATGCTGGGGCTGGTGATGCCAATCTGTATCTCACAACGAGAAGGTCCTTGAAGGAGAGTTGGCCGCGTCCAGTTGTCTTGCAGGCACAAGTCAGAACGAAGGCTCAGGAATCATCTGGAACACTCAGCGACGATGGTCGTGTCGTGGTCGTTGAACGAAATGAAATTGGACAAAAGCATCCCGACTTGTTCGCGCATATTCGGTCCGATGCAAACGCTGAATGGGGACCTGCGATTCCGCTTGATTCTTTGAATAGCGAATTTGGGGAACTGATTCCGCAGCTACTCCCGGATGGTCGAACGTTGTTGTTCGCATCTGACCGTCTGGACTCGACGGGCAGAATGGATTTGTACCTCGCTGAATTGGTTAAGAAAGAGACCTCTTCGGTGGCGGCGGTCGATGCTGAAGAGAGTGGCGAGTAACCGAATGTTCCGTGACGCAACTTCGCGTTTTTGATTCTCGAAGTTGTGAGCGAGTGACGCGCCCGCGTTTTTCAGGCGAGAAATTCTCTTGAGCTTCGGCAACGTCAAAATTTTGGATTGAAACAAAAAAACGCGAACCTCATCCAAATTGGTCTTGTCCAATTGTGTGAAAGCGTAACAATGCTTTCAGTTCGTTTCGGGCATTACGCAGCCCGAAGGGTATTCGCCTGCTGAGAAACCGGATCTGGCGAGCCGGGTGAAGCAGGATGTTTAAAATGGAAAGGAGGTGGTCCTGTGGAATCAGACTGTAGTAGCCAACAACGAGGTGGTACTGCTTAAGCAGTCGGCGGGCTGTCGTCGGCAGCCACCAGAAAGTTGATCGTCGGGACTGGCTCCGACATATGGTCGACTTTCACTGAAGCGAGATTTTCGAATCCGTTTCAGGACCTCGGGATCACCGATCCTCGAGAATAGCGAGGCACAGTAGAACTTCGGTTTTACTGTGCCTCAATTCTTTTGTGGCGCCTTATTTCTTTACTGTGCTTCATTCTTTTTGACCCGGGGTCTCTTCGCTCCCCTGTCCTGTTATCGCTCTGTGCCTAGCAAACGCCGCGCACGTGAATCAGTCGAAAGCAGACATGTGTTCTCGTTCTGTGAAGAGTCCATAAGCGAACCGGGCACAGTTGTGAATTCTTTCACAGGCGGCTCAGATTCACCTTCTCGACAAATGACGTTGCGATGATTTCGTGTTAGGGTCGTCACGAAACAGGCGGGCGACGTTGCCTGCTTTGTTCCACTTTTTCTTAGGAGAATTCTCCATGCGATTGAATTCCACTTGTCTTGCGTTGTTCGGTTTCGTTCTCACCTTCGGTGCTGTTGCCCAGGTCTCAGCTGTGGATGTATTGCCACCGCCAGCTGTTGGTGACAAAGCTTCCGATTTTTCACTGGAAGCGATCAATGGAGCGGGAAAAGTTTCGCTTCACGAAACTCTGGAAGACGGTCCAGTCGTGCTGGTGATGCTTCGCGGTTACCCCGGATATCAGTGTCCAGCTTGCAGCCGTCAGGTTGGTGGTCTCATCAAGAGTGCTGAAGAGTTTTCCAAAGAGAAGGCGACAGTCGTGCTCGTCTATCCCGGTCCAGGCGAGAACCTCAAAGCCAAGGCCCAGGAGTTTCTCACAGGAACGAAACTCCCAGAGAACTTCGTCTTCCTGCTTGATCCCGATTACAAGCTGACTAATGCCTACAACCTTCGCTGGGATGCTGAGCGAGAGACGGCTTACCCGTCGACGTTTGTGATCAATAAGGATGGCGAGATCACATACGTCACCATCAGCCAGACTCACGGCGGACGACCTCAGACCGAGACCGTCGTCAAAGCTGTTCAATTGCTGAAGTAGAGCACCCTACGAAAGAGTCATCTCAAACTCGCGCAAGCCATCGATTTGTTCGGTGCGACGTTTGACTTCGAAGACTACCAGGGAGCTTCCATGAGCGTCACGATTTCCGTGGCCAGTTGATCGACCGCATCTTGAGTTGCATTGGCGAGGGACTGTCCGGTTTCGGGTGCGAAACTCGCCAATGACAACGCATGCGTGGCTTGAGGCCCGAGGCGGGTTCGTCGCTGTGCGATGACTCGTCCGGTTCTCAGATCGACCCAGGAAACTTCAATTCCCATCGCCAGTTCGAGTTCTCGTGGTTCATCATATTTGTTCTGGTTCGCAGAACGCTTATCGATGCTGATGATCCGGCCGGACAGTCGAGTGTCTGCTCCTGGGCCAGCGACGAGTTGATACGGCGTGTGCAGCTCGATCTCTTTATGAATCGCTTCGGTCAGCTGAAGTTCGAAGCCGCGACGAAAAGTTTCGTTCTTGAAGGTCGGGACATGGACCGTTCGAACCTCTGGCCCGTACGGACTGCCGACCACATACCCGCAGCCCGCAATTGACCCGGTGACTGTCGTCATCAGGCTGGCGAGAAACAATCTGCGGGAATGTTTGGGGTCGTAATTCAATGTGCTGAAGTTCGAATTAGAGTGTGGCCGAACCTGTCGTCGGACTTTGTGGTGGAGATTGGAGTTGAGGAGCTTCGTCCGCCTTGCGAAGGAAGTTGAACAAGCTTCTCTTCTCTGGCTCTGGATTGCTTTCGACAGGAGCAGACTCAACCGGTTGCGGTCTCGTTGATGTTCGCGGATCGGTCGGGTTCGAGCGGGCTGGCGTTTCTGCGGTCTGGGTTGGAGTTGATCCACCTGACCATGGCCAGAAGTTGCTGCCGCTGTTCGAAGACTCGATGTTTCGGAGAACTTCGCGGGCTCGTTCCGCATACTCCGAGTTCGGGTAACGATTGATCAGCACGTTGCAATAGAGCGCGACTGAAGGCGTCGTTCCTTTAACTTGATAGAAACGGACTTGCTCCCAGATGCGCTCAATCTCAGCTGTGTGCATCTGATTGATTTCGGATTCGAGCCGTTGACGCTCTTCCGAGGAAAGCTCTGGATAGAGTTGCAG
Source organism: Thalassoglobus sp. JC818 (assembly GCF_040717535.1). Lineage (NCBI taxonomy): Bacteria > Pseudomonadati > Planctomycetota > Planctomycetia > Planctomycetales > Planctomycetaceae > Thalassoglobus > Thalassoglobus sp. JC818. Next base: position 885,379 of record NZ_JBFEFI010000001.1, on the reverse strand, counting down.
GAGCGACTGTTTCAGATCGCGTGCTTCGTGGAGAGCTTCTCCGTCGTATTCAGGGCCTTCGTAGGCAGCCATCGTCACGTGGGCTCCCAGCAGATAAGCATCCTTGAGGTGTGGGCTGTCCGGATACTGTTCACGCAGAAGTGTGTAGAGCCGTTTGGCTTCGATGTGATTTCGAATCCGCAGGTTGTGATTCGCTGACAACATCAGGGCATCGTCGGCGAGCGGTCCGGTCGCATCGTGCAGCCAGATCGACCGCAAAGCCTGAAGTCCTCGCCCATCCGCATCGTAAACCGGGCGGGTTTTGTCTGTCAGGTTTGGAAAGATGGACCCTTCTTTGCCGGGTTCACCTGAGCTGACAGCCACGTCTCCGGGGGTGCGAACATCCGCGGAAGCCAGTTTAATTTCGGATGAGGTCGTCTTGTCGGTGTCAGTCGGGAAGTTGAGCCAGTAGCGAGCCATTCGGAACATTTGCCGAGTGACGCGGTCCATGTGCCGTGTGGATGGATACCGGTTCAGGAGGTCGTCGTAAGAATCCTGCGCCTTCGTAAAGCGTTGGCGGGCGAACTGTGATTCTGCCAGCATGAAGAGTGCATCTTCTTCGACAGGATCGCCGAACTGATCGTAGGCCAGCGAGTCTTTACCCAAGCCCCAGAAACTTTCGAAGCGACTCTGGAATGTTTCGTAAGACTTGCGACGCTCGTCGACGATCGATTTGAACGCGCGTTCGGCACCTGCATAATCTTTATTGTCGAAGAGCTGCTTGGCTCGGTCGTACTTCCCGCGTGCCAATTCGAGATCCTTATCGGAGCCACCTCGAACTTTCTCGCCACGCTCGAAGGCGACTTGCCGCAGTCCTCGTTCCGTCGGTCCCATCACGTTATCGATCGACGGTCCCGGCTCGTCGGCGGAGACTTGTCGCGAAAACAGGGACGGACCGGCGCACCCGCAGGCTGCCAGCGTGCCTGCAAACAGGGACGCTGCCACGGAGGCTCGGACGGTTCTCGAATTGAGTAGGTTCACGTATTTCATCACTCACCCTGGTGACGATGTCAACATCGCTCACTTGGAAGGGGAGACGGACGGATTCAGGGGAGAGAAGGCCGTCAGCACGTCAGAGCAAAGAGACCGAAATCTTCAATCTGCTTTAGAACTTGAGCAGTGCCGCTGTTTTCGGGCGTCGCCCGAGAATTGAGGCAATGATCGCATTCAGGATTCGTCGAATTTCTTTGCTCTGTCGGTCTGAAATGACCAGACGATCCAATTTGGCAATGTCGCTTTCGATCAGTTTGAGGATCACGGCAATCGTGCCAGATTCGATCGCGCTCTGTTGATAATCGGAATGGCCACATCGTGAACAGATCAATCCGGACTCTGAGACCCAAAATCTGCTTTGATCGTCCAAAGAAATCGTCGAATGGCAAATCGTGCAGGTTCGAAAGTCCGGCAGCTGGCCGATTTCATAAAGGATCGTCAATTCAAATCGAAAGATTGCGGTGACAGGCGATTGTGGAGAGCTTAGGGATTCCAGTGCGTGTGCAGCGGATGTGTAGAGTTCAGTGTGCGGGTCGTGCTCTTCTGTCAGCGAGTTCAACAGTTCGGCAATATAATATCCGCCATAGAGATGCAGCAGGCTCTTGGAAGCAGGCTGAAAGCGTTGAACGAGCTGAGCTTCGGTCAGAAGATCGAGGCCGCCTGTCTGCTTGCGAATGAAGACGATTCGACACTCAGAGAGGAGATCGAGAGACCCTTCGAAAGCATTTCGAAGCCGTTTGGCTCCCTTCGCAAGACACGAGATTTTTCCGAATTCCCGAGTGAATAGCGTCACGACGCGGCTCGATTCGCTGAAATCAGCCTGGCGAATGACAATTGCTTCAGATTTCTCGGTGGACATGATCGCAAACACTACGAGCGTCAGGAGAAACCGTCAATCCTGCCTGATCGACGTCAGGCTGGGGGAATCACTTCATTCCCTACGATCCAGTGAACATGGGTGTGAAATTTTAGGATTTGACGTTCTCTGGGCAGATTGCCTGTGGTTGGTGATGTGGTGTTGCGATAATGTAGGTAGTTGTTGGAAAGTACCGACGTTTTCGAAATTTAGCAGTGAACAAACGTCAACAAATTCTGGAAATGCTCCGGCAATCGGGAGTCCTTCGGCCGCGCGACGTCGAGGAGGCAGGCATCTCTGCTTCCTACTTGAATCGCATGTACGCCGAAGGTCTGATCGATCGCCCCAGTCGCGGCTTGTATTGTTTGCTCGATTCAGAACCGGGTGAACATCGTTCTCTGGCAGAGGCTGCGAAGCTGATTCCTCAGGGAGTGATCTGTCTCTTGAGTGCCCTGCACTTTCATGAACTGACGACCGAATTTCCATTCGAAGTCTGGATCGCGCTCGACAATCACGCACGGCAACCGACTATTGACTCCCCGCCAATTCGAGTGGCGAGATTCTCAGGTCAGGCACTCACGTTTGGTGTCGAGGACCATCAAATCGATGGAGTGTCCGTCCACATCTACACTCCTGCGAAAACTGTGGCCGACTGCTTCAAGTTTCGCAACAAGATTGGGTTGGACGTTGCCATCGAAGCCCTGCGCGATTGCATTCGAGAGAAACGGGCGACACGCGACGAAATCTGGAAAGCTGCGCAGGTTTGCCGAATGACGAATGTCATGCGGCCATACATGGAAAGCCTGTCGTGAGCCGACCCCCTGCCCGAAACCTGGCCGCCTCCGTCCGACAGAAGTTGTTGAACCTCTCTCGCGAGCGGCGGGAAAACTTCAATCAGATTCTCACCCGATACGCGCTCGAACGATTTCTGTATCGGATGTCTCAGTCGGAGCATCGCGATCTCTTCGTCCTCAAAGGAGCCATGCTGTTTCAAATTTGGACGGCCGATGTTCATCGCCCTACCCGTGATCTTGACCTTCTGGGAGCGGGGACACCTGATCCTGAACACTTTCGAGAAATCTTCTCGACGATTTGCAGTGTGGACGTTTCGAATGATGGGATGGTCTACCTGCCTGAAAGTGTCATCGCCGACCAAATCAAGGAAGATGCTGACTACCAGGGAATCCGGGTCAGGCTGACTTCTCAACTTGTCACAGCGAGGATTCCGATTCAAATCGACATCGGCTTTGGTGATGCGATTACTCCGGAACCGATTTCGGTCACTTATCCGACAATCCTCGATCTCGAACCGCCGCAACTGATGGCTTATCCGAGAGAAACTGTGATTGCTGAGAAGTTGCATGCTCTCGTCGTGCTGGGAATTGCGAACAGTCGCATGAAAGACTTTTACGATCTCTGGACGCTCGCGAATCAAGATGCGTTCATTGGGCTGCAACTCAGCGATGCGATTCGAGCGACTTTCGTCAGACGGAAAACAGCACTTCCCAGCGAGACTCCATTCGCATTGACGGATGAGTTTGCTGCCGATCCCCAGAAGTCGACGCAGTGGACAGCTTTCCATCGAAAGAGCCGCCTAAGCATCGGCGAAGCGACCTTTTCAGAAGTTCTCGCACAGTTGCGTTCGTTTCTGATTCCGCCTCTCGAAGCCCTTCAACGAGAAATTCCTTTCGAAATGAAGTGGCCTCCACGTGGGCCTTGGACGACTTCGAAAAACTAAAGCACTCGTCGTTTCATGCTGACGAGACGGCGAATCATTGCGATCAAACTCTCTCATGTCGTCGCAAAATGTTGGATACGGGCTCAACGATCCGAGTGATGCCTGGAGGCCACGTTCGCGATCTTTCGGCAACGTTGATTCAACGCATGATGCATTGGAGAAACGAAAGAACCAATGCGATCCATTTAATAAACATGATTCTGCGTGACCGTTAATGAGAATATATAGCTCAATTTGAGAGTAAACCACACAAGCGTTGTAATTCGAACTGAAGGAGCCGTGAAACTTTAACAAAATGCACCCCCGCTAAGGTTTTTGAGAAGTACAAGTGAGCATCTGGAAAAAACAAAGATTTTGCGGAACTCAAAAAACAGGTGCACAATGTTCAAAGGAATTCTTAGTTCAGTCGGAATGATCGTCATTCTGACGCAGTCAGCGAATGCGGGGATGGAATTAATTGACTTTGAAAGTCAGTCAATTGCATGGACCACAGGCTTCACAGACAACGGGTTCAATTTCACATCTACAAGTCCAGCCGGGCTTTTCGGTGCTGCGACAGCATCGCCCCAGTTTATGAGTCCAATCGGACCTGACAATGGAAGCAGCCGTTACCTGTTGAGTCACAATGCCGGTACTGTGATTTCGATGACTCAGGCGAATGGCAATCCATTTTCCCTGCTGAGCTTTCTCGGTGGAGAAGCACACTTGGGCGTCACGTCGAACTGGGCTTCCGATATCGAAGTGACAGGTTTTCTGGCCGGAGGCGGAACGGTCGTTCAATCCTTTGCTCTCGACGGAATTCATGACGGTGCCGGCGGGCAACCTGATTTTCAACTCTTCAATCTCTCCGGAAGTTTCGCAAATCTCACTGAAGTTCAATTCGGAGGACTCGGTGGAAATGCTCAGCTGTTCTACTCGATCGACAATATCAGCGTTGGCACCACAGCTGCCGTGCCTGAACCATCATCGATGGCCCTGCTGGGAATTGGATCGATTGGTTTGTTCCTTCGACGTCGACGAAAAACAAACTAATTGGCTCTGTTGTTCATCGCCATGATGAAACGACTACTGTGAAAAATTCACCACTTGTGTTCGTTCTTTGAGTTTGATTGCCATTTGAACGAAACTCTCTTTCTCGAATGTGTTGCTGAACGACAAGGTGACCCGCACTCAACTGCGGTGTCACCTTGTTTCTTTTATTGGCTGAGCCTCGCGCTGCAGGCCAAGATTCTTGCCTATGATTCTCGTCAGAGGACGAACTTTCATCGGTTGGCTGTGAACTGATTTGCTGACGAATCGACAACTTCGGGAGAAGTGAAGGTTTTCTACAGGGCGTGTTCCGGGTAGTTTGGAATAAGCAGTGCGTCCGCAGAGAGATGACTCTCAGGGTCTTTATCAGCGAGAAACCTCGATTCGCTCGACGGTACGTTTGTTGGCTCGTCGGGATCGCTGCATAGCCGAGATAAAGATGTTCCACGGTTTCCTTCAATTGGTGACATGCCTGCTGGGGAGAATGCGATGAACTTTGTCTACTTTCTGTTGATCGGAATTGTGGCTGGCTGGGCAGCGGGTCAGATTATGAAAGGTGGAGGCTTCGGTCTGATCGGCGATCTTGTCGTGGGTGTTCTGGGGGCAGTTGTCGGCGGTTTCATTTTCGACATGCTTGAGATTAGCCCTGACGGTCTGATTGGAAGCCTAGTCACTGCGCTTGTCGGCGCGGTCGTCTTAATTGCAATTGTTCGAGCGATCAAAAAAGCGTGATCTTCTCACACTCTGTTTCCGTACACACATCGAAACCCTGATTTGACGCACTGCAGCGAGTTAGGAGCGAACGAGATACGCTCTTCAAACTGCTGTGCAGCGTGGGGTATCATGAAGTGTTGCATGTGATGCACACAGCAAGCATTTGATCTCAACGGGCTGATCAGTTGTAAGGAGTGGCTTTGTCTGAAGAGCAGATCGAAGCGAATTCAAAGAATGCGCTTCACTACGTGTTGATTGATTTCGAGAACACGCAGCCAAATTGTTTGGATGTTCTAAAAAAGGGCAACTTCCGAGTCATCGTCTTTGTCGGGGCGACGCAGAAGAAGATCTCGATCGAGTTTGTGCAGTCGATGCAGGAGTTCGGCGATGCTGCCCAGTACATCACGATCTCAGGAGCAGGCGCAAATGCTCTCGACTTTCATATTGCTTTTTATGTCGGGGAATTAGCGAGTCAGTATCCGAAGGCGCATTTTCACATCATTTCCCGCGACACGGGGTTCGACCCTTTGGTCACTCATCTGAAGGGTAGAAAGCTGCGAGTTGCGCGGCGGCGGGAACTTTCCGAGATTCCTGAGTTGCGACTTTCTGTCGGTCTGACGCACGGTGAAAAGATCGACGCGATCATTAAAAATCTGACTCGTCGTAAGCAAAGTCGGCCGCGGAGAGTGAGGACGCTTGCGAATACGATTAACTCGCTGTTCGCAGAAAATCTTTCGGGACCGCAACTTGCAGACTTGATTGCCGAACTGCGAAAACGAAAGCTCATCAAAGAGGTTGACGGAAAGATCTCATACAATCTTTAGATCATGGTCATCACGATTGTGTATTGGTTCTACCACTGACTTCCGGGCCAAACTGAAAGGACGTCCGCCATTCGAAATCGGAGATCTTGTTGAACTCGTCAATCACTGTTGTTCTTTTGATGACGAGGCGGCTGGCTCATTCAGGGAGCGTTCTTTGAGAAACTTTGGCCAGTCATTTTCGATGCGTTTGTTCTCAGCTTCGTTGCGGGATCGTCGACTCTGCAGAGTGACGAGATAGCCGACGATCAAGAGTCCGAAAAAGCTCACTCCGAACAACTGTTCTGCCTTCCAATAGGAGATTGCCTGGAGCGGCCACAGTTTGCTCTCTCCGACTACGAATCCTCCCGTCCAAGCGACAATTCCGTAGAGAACAAAGGCCCAGTAATAGAAGTCGTTCTGGCTTCGAATGTACTTCTCAGGTGGTGTCGGCTCGAGTAAATTGATTTTTCCCTGATGGGCAATTGTAAACGCGCGAAACTGCTTCTCCCAATTCGATAAGTCGTTGAGTTGTAAGTACCATCCGATCACATGAATCAGTCGGCGAAGAATCAACGTCCACTCGTAGAGAAACGCAAGTAAGCCGAGCCAGCAGAATGTGGCAGTAAACAGCCCGAAGAAACCGATTCTGGAATCCGTCAAACCCGCCAGTCCCGGACCAACCCAAGCCGACAATCCTGCCCCAGCCAGAGCGACTGTGGAAAGAAAGAACTGCTGGCTTCGCAGTTGAAGTGACTCAGCGTGCAGTTTCTGAGCGTCGATCTGGCCAATGGTCGACGGTGCGGAGGGAATCTGTTCTTCGTTTGTTTGTGTGCCCATCGCTGCGCCCCGATCTTTCTACAGGGGGGAGTGAATCAATCATCATGCGAGAAATGAATGCTGCTGGCGAGCGATGATAGTTCTTCCGACTGAGATCAGCTAGACTCGCGAAATGGAACCTGACACCAGAGCGCAGTGGCGCGAGAAGCTACATACAATCATCTTCGAAGCCGATACTCGAGCCGGGCAATGGTTCGATATTGGGTTGCTTGTGGCGATTCTGCTCAGCGTCGCTGCGGTTTGCCTGGAGACCGTTCCGTCGATTGAGAAGGCGTATGGCCCGACGTTGGTGTTGATTGAATGGGTCTGCACAATTCTCTTTACAATTGAATATGTGCTGCGACTCGTTTCTGTGCGTCGGCCGTGGAAATACGCTTTGAGTTTCTACGGAATCATCGATCTTATCTCGTTTCTTCCCTCTTACATTGCACCCTGGTTTGGAAGTGCGAAATCGTTCGCGGTCGTGCGGGCCTTTCGACTGCTTCGTGTCTTCAGAATCATGAAGCTGTTCCACATGACCAGAGAATCCGAAGTGCTTGCTACTGCTGTGTGGAGAGCGCGGTCGAAGATCGTGGTTTTCCTGACAGTCGTGCTCATTACCGTGACGATCGCCGGGACTGCGATGTACGAAGTCGAGCGAATTGGAAGTGCTGGAGTCACTTCGCAGTTCACGTCGATTCCGCAGTCGATTTACTGGGCTGTGGTGACGATGACGACTGTCGGTTACGGAGATGTGGTTCCTAAAACGGCGCTCGGGAAACTGGTCTCAGCGCTTGTGATTCTGATTGGTTACAGCTTGATCATTGTTCCGACAGGATTCGTTTCTGCGGAATTGGTCGACGCGAAACGTACACAGAGCGTGTCGAACCAGACTTGCCCCTATTGCATGGCAGAAGGGCACCTTAAAGATGCCGTCTACTGCCGACGCTGTGGAAAGCCTCTCTAAGAGTGAGCGAAAAATCTGCGAATCACAGTGATTCGCAGATGAGAATGCTTTGGCAATTTTGTCGTGTTACTTGGAGTCGTTCGACTTCAGTTCCGGCTGAAAGTTCAGTGTTTTGACTAGAAACGCCCAGTGGTCTGCGATCTCTTCGATCACTTTGGACGTCGGTTTTCCGGCTCCGTGCCCTGCTTTGGTTTCGATGCGAATCAAGATTGGATTGTCGCATGACTGTGCATGCTGCAAGGCAGCTGCGAACTTGAAGCTGTGACCGGGAACGACGCGATCATCAGTGTCAGCCGTCGAGACCATCGTCGCGGGATAGCAGGTTCCCTCTTTGACGTTGTGATAAGGGGAATAAGCGAAGAGGCCGTGGAATTCTTCTTCGTTGTCAGAGGAACCGTAGTCGTCGACCCAATAGCGTCCCGCAGTGAATTTGTGGAAGCGAAGCATGTCCATCACGCCGACAGCAGGCAAACATGCTCCGAAGAGTTCGGGACGTTGAGTCATGCAAGCTCCAACGAGTAGTCCGCCGTTGCTTCCTCCCTGAATGGCGAGTCGTTCGGTATTCGTGTACTTTTGGTCGATCAACCATTCCGCCGCAGAGATGAAATCGTCGAAGACATTTTGCTTCGAAAGCTTCGTACCAGCTTTGTGCCACTTCTCTCCGTATTCTCCCCCGCCCCGCAGATTGGCAACGGCATAGACTCCGCCCATTTCCATCCAGGCGAGTCGACTGATTGAGAACGAAGGAGTCAAGGGAATGTTGAATCCACCGTATCCGTAAAGCAGCGTGGGATTATTCCCGTCGAGCTTGAGTCCACGTTTATGCGAGATAAACATGGGGACTCGGGTGCCATCTTTGCTTTGATAAAAGACCTGTGTGACTTCAAAGTCATCCGCGTTGAAGTCGACCTCTGCCTGTCGAATCTGTTCGCTCTCCCCGGTGATCATGTCGTACTTAAAGATCGTCGGTGGGAAGGTGAAGCTCGAAAATGAGTAATACGTTTCGGTGTCCGAACTTTTCCCGCCGAAACCGAAAGCTGAACCGATGGCTGGGAACTCGACGCTACGAAGGCGATCTCCGGATTTCCGATAGATATCAACTTGAGTCTTTGCATCTTTCAAAGACTCGACAACAAACAGATTTGCCACAAGTGTGACATCACGAATTGCTTCGGCCTGTTGGGGAATGACTTCTCGAACTTTGACTTCGGGTTCCTCTCCGCCTCCTTCGATCTGACGCGAAGCATCGTTGATATCGATGGCAATCACTCGCCCGAGTGGAGCATCGAGATCTGTCTTGAAGTAAAAGGTCGTGCCGTCGTTTCCAATGAAGCTGTATTCGTTCTCGAAATTACGAATCAGCGGAACAGCCATCGCCAACGGGTTTGAGAGATCTTTGTAGAAGATCCGGTAGCGGTCATCAGTTCCAACATGAACTGTGATGATGAGGTAGCGACCATCTTCTGTGACCGAGGTGGAGTAGCCCCACTCCGGCTGGTCGGGACGATGAAAAATGAGCAAGTCGTCGTCCTGGGAATCGCCGACTCGATGGTAATAAATAGCTTGATTGACGTTCAGATTCTGGAACTCAGCCCCATCTTCCGGCGCAGGGAATTTCCCGTAGAAGAAACCTTCTCCGTCTGGAGTCCAGCTTGGAGTGTTGAACTTGATCCAGGACAACTCGTCTTCAAGGATGCGACCGGTTTCGATCTCCATGATCTTCCAGGTTCGCCAGTCCGAACCGGCATCCTGAATTCCATAAGCGAGGTACCGTCCGTCGTCGCTGTAGGACGTCCCACCGAGTGCGACCGTCCCATCTTGCGACCATTCATTGGGGTCAATCAGAACACGGGGTTCTGCGTCGTCAGGACCTTGCACGTACAGAACGTATTGATTTTGAAGTCCATCGTTCTTGTAGAAGTAGAGGCGACCGCCTGCCTTGAACGGCGGACCGAATTTTTCGTAGTCCCACAATTCGGTCAGACGGGCATTGATCTCGCTGCGTTCCGGAATCGTTTTCAGGAAGTCCTGTGTGTACTCGTTTTCAGCTTTCACCCATTCCGCGACATCTTCGCTTTCACGGACATCGTCTTCGAGCCAGCGATAAGGGTCATGGACTCGAACTCCAAAGTATTCGTCAAAGTGTTCAATGCGTTTGCTCATGGGGACCTGCGCGGGAACGACCGAATCAAAAGCCAGTGAGAGACTCACGGTGAGAAGAAGCATGAAGTGTCGAAGCATGATCATTGCTGCCGATCATTCAAGTGATGGAAAAGTGAGTGCATGAACTGTACGACGTTTGGTTGCGCTCGTCGACTGTTCGAAGTGAGTTCCGTTCGATTGCATCTGAAGTCACTCAACTGTATCTCACTTCACCGTTCACAATCTTGCGACGCTGATACAGTTCAGTTCAAATGACCTGTGTCTCAACCCGAAGTTCTGTCACTGGAGAATCGATATGGCTGCGAATGGAACCTCGACATCAGAAACGACAGAACCGGTCAGCGAACTCAATCAGGCTAACGGAGAAACGACTTCAGGCGCAACGATGAATGTTGATCTTGCCGTCCGCGATCGATATTCAGCTGCGGCTCAGGAGGCTGAAGCAGCTTTGTGTTGTCCGGTCGATTACGACCCGGAGTATTTGAAAATCATTCCGGAAGAGATCATCGAACGTGATTACGGATGTGGCGATCCATCACGTTGGGTGAACGAAGGCGAAACAGTTCTCGATCTCGGTTCGGGCGGAGGAAAGATTTGCTATATCGCTGCCCAAATTGTGAAAGATTCCGGGCGTGTGATCGGTGTCGATTGCAATGACACCATGCTGGAACTGGCACGCCGGCACCAGTCAGCGATCGGCGAGACACTGGGGTACGACGTCGTTGATTTCCGGAAAGGACGAATTCAGGACTTGCAGCTGAACCTTGATCGACTGGAAGAGTATCTGAAAACTAATCCAGTCGATTCCGTTGATGATTGGCAAAAGCTTCAGGAGTATCAGGATCATCTGAGAAAAACCGAGCCACTGGTTGAATCCGACTCAATCGACGTTGTTGTTTCGAACTGTGTGCTGAATCTCGTTCGTGAAGAAGATCGGAGACAATTGTTTTCGGAACTCTTCCGTGTTCTCAAGCGAGGTGGACGAGCAGTGATCAGCGATATTGTCAGCGATGAAACGATCCCGGACAGTCTCCGCAATGACCCCAATTTGTGGAGTGGCTGCATCAGCGGAGCATTTCGCGAAGACTTGTTTCTCGATGCCTTCACCGACGCAGGATTCTACGGTGTTGAGATCGTCGCTCGGCAGTCGGAGCCGTGGGCGATTATTGATGGCTACGAGTTTCGCAGCTTGACGGTGCAAGCATTCAAAGGCAAAGAAGGCCCATGCATGGATCACAAACAAGCTGTCATTTACAAAGGACCGTGGAAGTCTGTGACCGACGATGACGGGCACAAACTTGTCCGCGGTCAACGAATGGCAGTTTGCAAGAAAACCTTCGATCTTTATTCCAAGGCACCGTACGCGGATCAGATCATTCCCATTGAACCCAATGAGGCGGTTTCCCCTGAGAAGGCTCAACCGTTTAATTGTCATGGAGTTCCGATCCGATCGCCCAAGGAAACGAAGTCGGGCCTCCCGGTTCTGAACATGTTGCCTTCCGATTCATCGTGCGGGTCCGACGGATGCTGCTGAAAATCATCAACTCAATGATGTCAAATGTAATGCAATTCAGCTGCTTTCGCATAGCAGTTTTTGTTCCACGATTGTCGGCTTGTTGAACAATTTGAGAAGGAAATATTCAGAAATAAAAAGTTGTGAAAATTGGGACTGAGTGTCCAGATTTTTGGTGGATTCGGTTTGGTTTCGGTCGTAGATGTTGTGCGGGCCGTGACTGAAGAAAGCCAATCCGAATGAGTCAGATCGAACCTGTTCCGCCACGTAGATCGGTGCGCGGGGTTTTTTCTTTTGCTAACAAACGATTCCAGTCGACAGTTTCTGCCGGGGCACGGCGGAGCTCCGATCGCTCTGGAGTGACACTGCCCGAATTGGTGATCGTTGCAGGTTCGTTTTTGGTTGGGCTGGGAGCTTCAGCTTACGCGTGGTCTCACTGGGGAGTGGTCTGGGGAGTGATCGGTTTCCCGGCTGGATTTGTCGGGGGCCTGATCGTTCTGATGCTCTCAATGATGCTTTTCGGAGTCATCTTCAGCGTCGCCAATGGACTTGTTGTCTCGGGCATCCCGCCGATTCCCCCCTGCCAGAATGGATGCTGCACAAGTCGTCGACTGGGCGACTTTGGCGACTTCACCGCGATTCAAAATTCGGCGGTGATCATCGATCTGTCAAAGTATGAAGAGCCGACGCGCGTGATGTTTCGGTGTCGCTGTGGAGACCTTTATCAGCGCGACTGGAAAGACGGGACGATGTATTCCGTCGACGAATTTACCCGCGAGGAAACGCTCTATCGGAAGTGGAAACCGTTTCGTGGATGGTTTGCTCCAGAGGATGAGTCTCCTTCCCCGAGTGCGGAGCCCTCTTAAGAATCGACAGGGATTCCCACGCGTCGTCGAATCCACCTTCGTCATACATCGTCCGAGAGTTCGGTCATTAGATTACGCTACTCACTGCTCTTTGATCCTGCGAATCGTTCGATGAATCCGACCTAGAACGGAACTTTCGACTCCGGGAAGTATCTCCACATCCAATGCTGTTCGATGTCTCTCAGATCGTCCCAACCGAGCAGTTCGTACAGGTCTCGACGCTTCTTGTAGTGGAAATAGACCGGTTGGCCGCTGCCGAAGTTCTTGTTGAGAATCTTCAATGCCTCGCCAAAGTTTCCTCGACGGCGGTCATATCTGATCTGAAGCAGGAAGTAGTCTTTCGAAGTCGGATCAACCCAACTTGAGAGGAGTTGAAAGTTGGCATCAAATTCCTTCTCGTGTTGCTTCGGATCATCAATCGGATGGTCTTCGATAACGTCTGGAAGTTCCATGTACGCCAGTGCCCTGCCCTTACGATAAATTGCGTCGATCAGGTGTTTGCGGGCTGTCTCCCATTTCTTCTTTGTCTCTTTCTCTTCAGAAGTTGACTGAGTTCGACGTCGGTCAAAGTATTTGCGGATTTTATTCTGCGGGATGTGATCGATAACTTGATCAGCAAGCTCAACGACCGTGCCGAGATGCTTCTTTCGATCGTCGTCATCCGCCAAATGTAGCCTTTCAACATGGACATCGAGGTTGTCCTCGTCAATCGCCAGAATGCGCTCAGCCAGTCGTTCAATTTCTTCTTGATCCTTTTCCCAGGACAAAGTGCCGAGCTTGGCGAGCAGAAAATCAATCTCTTCCGTCGGAACAGTTTGTTTTGCCGACTTCGATGAAGCTGGCTGTGCTCCATCAGAAAAGAAATACTCAATCGGAACCGGATTTGGGTCGCCTGACCGGAGAGTCAGTTGTCCTCTCAAGCGATCCCCTGATTGCAGTCCCTGCGGCAGCTTGTCTTTCGGCGGAGGAGCGATCGAGTAATCCTCACGCATCAGTTCGAAGAGTTCAGTTGAACTGACGTCACTCTGCTTCCATGGAGCGGCTGCGACAGCTCGCGAAGAATAGATCGATGGCCGGACAGAACCGATCGAACGTGTGATCGTCAGCAGCGAGCCTTCCATCTCTTTCAGATGATCTCGATCAGTGTGCCTGAGTTCAATTTGAATGGAATAATCTCCCTCCGGAAGTGAAACGCTTTCCGGAAAGACATCGTCAGCATGCACGAGTTGATTGTGTTCGTCATACACAAACAACCTGTATGACGGGAATGGGGATTCGTAGAGAAGATCATCGAGACGGGAGAGCGCGAACGTCACTTGATCTTTCTTCTCAAGCTGAAAGGCATAGTCACAGACGAGTTGCCAGGTCGGTTCGTTATTCCAGGTGGTGTTCCGTTCGTCGGACAAAATTTTCAGCGACGATTTCTGAGGAGAAAGAAATCGATCCCAGCGATTGAGGACGGCACTCGGGTCGACACGTTCATGTCCCAGCTGTGAGGTGACTCGCACCGGAACCGACTCTCCGTTTGAAGCGAGCGTGACTGAATCAGACGTCGTTGCCAATCCTGAGTAGGTTACTTCCAACTCCAGTTCAGATTGCCCGAGGCTAGACCAGTATTGTGCTGTGCAAATCTCCAGAACTCGATCAGTCGGCAAGGAAATTTCTTTCTCGAATTCTTCTCCGACTCCCAGGGAGACAACCAGCTTGGACTCCGCAGCTTCGAAGGACTGTACCGGACTGGTTTGCACACAGTGCAGGTAAAAGAAACCTTCACCGATTCCGTCGAGCCTTTTCACCCGCAGCTTATAGCTGCGACTTCCTTCAGGAGGATTGAGAAAGATTCGCTGAATCGACCCGGAAGTCGTTTCTAATGTTGTCTGAAAAACTTGTTCCGATGACGGTTCCGGAACAATGACCACCACGGGAACCTCGAAGAGATTCTCGTTTCCAACTTGAGAAGCGGGTTGACCTTGGATTCGCGCAATATGCAAACCGGGCGTGAGTTCTCGCGAATCGACCGTCGCACTGAAGCGTGCTCCTCCATGAGTGAGCAGCAACTGGCTTCCGACTTTGACCCAGTCAGCATTACTCTCTAAACGGATCGGCACTTCGTAGCTGAGTTTTGTGGAGTTCGCAGTCTCAAGAGGAAAGTCGGGCTCGACCTGAATCGAAACATCCACCCTTCGACCGACTTCACCAGCTTCGCGAAGGTAAATTCCTCTCGCTCCATTTCGCGATGAGATCGAAACGGTGACCGGAGTGAGGGAAGTCTTCGATGACTTATTCGCGACGTGATGATCGAACGCTTGATCGATTTGAATCAGGCCCGGGCCTTGTGCCAGTGGATCGATCTCAGATTGGATTTGCGATGTCGCTTGCAAGCTGCGAAGTAGCGAAGTCGATGAGTAACTGAGTTCTTGGGCTTTCAATCCAGAGATCATCAGAGCGATGTTGCCGCAGGCGTTTGGCGCAGCCATCGATGTTCCGTTCATTCGCATACTCGGCTGAAGCGAATATTGTGAGACCGGGGCGATCGCTGCTCCCGGAGCGAATAGATCAACTCCCCAATCTCCGTCTGTGGTCGGTCCACGAGATGTCCAGGTAAACGGGAGTCCCGGCAAGTCTTCCTGCAATGCATATTCTTCGCGACCCATCGCTGGGGAGACATACGCACCGACTCCAATCGGAAAACTGGATGTTCCGCCAGGTGATCCAACTGTCGACAACGCTGGTCCACTGTTGCCTGCGCTCGCAACGAAGACGATGTTTCGATTCACGACAAATTGATTGATTGAATCAATCAATGCACCCTGATTCGGAGTCGACGACGGTTCGCCGTAGCTCATGTTGACGAGATCACAATTCAGTTCGGCAGTTCGGGCCAGACCCCGCATCAGAGCGACGCCTGTTTCCATTCCGTCGAGACGTGTGTCACCGATTTTCACGGAGATAAATTGAACCCCCGGCGCCAATCCGTTGCGTGAAGGATTGTCTGGATAGTTGGCTCCCACGATTCCGGCAACATGTGTCCCGTGATTGCCGCAGACAGCCACGATCGAGAGAAGTTTCCCGTCGTCGAAAATGTTCACACTGAAGTTGAGTTCTGCTCCTCCTCCGAACGTGGCGAACTGGTGCTCGACGCGATAGTCAGCGAGCGGTGTTTCGTCGGCCAGATCGCCATCTTCGTCGAGGTCAATGACGGCCCGCCAGTGATCGCCATCGTGAAAGGTAATGCAGTCCAGAACGGGCCCCGGTGCCTTGAATTGTTTGACCGCTTCTCTAAGCGCTTCCAGTCTTGCAGCTGCTTCTTTGCGAGCTTCGTCTCCATCCGCTGCTTGTTCATCTTCGATCAATTGAATTTCTCGCGGTCGCTGCGCTTTGATGAAGTCTTCTTTGGCTTCCGCTTGTAAGCGACTGACAAGATCGTGCGGATAGAGATCAAACGCTGCCTTCACTCCGACAAAATACTTGCCAGATGGATTGGACCAGTCCGGATCGATCGAAAGAGTTCTGTCAGTGAGGCTGGTGATCGTTCCATCACTTTCCAGCTTGGCAGGTTTCATCGGTACGTCACCGCTTCCGGTTCCATCGATCAGGTCAATGATCTTCGGCGCTCCGGTGGTTGTCACACTCAGGCCAGAAGCT
Source organism: Thalassoglobus sp. JC818 (assembly GCF_040717535.1). Lineage (NCBI taxonomy): Bacteria > Pseudomonadati > Planctomycetota > Planctomycetia > Planctomycetales > Planctomycetaceae > Thalassoglobus > Thalassoglobus sp. JC818. The sequence goes on along the minus strand of NZ_JBFEFI010000001.1, from coordinate 869,237 downwards.
CCGGGATCAATTCCCTGGTCGAAGATGGCTACAATGACTCCGCGACCGTCGTATTCTGGATTGGCTGTCAGAAAACGAGTCGCTCCGGTTTCCTCTTTGGGCAGCAGGGCCACATTCGAGAATCGTCCACTTTGCCCGGGAGCTGATGCTTCTTCGTTCGCACCAACGAAAGACACGTTGCACATAACGACGAGCGCTACGCAGTGGACAACGACCAGCCGTCTCATGATGATACTGACCTGGATTCGATGATGAACGTGTGGTTGAGAACGCGTGAGCGAGTCAATGAAGAACATAAGTGACATCTCCTGGAAAGCCTTTCTTCCGACACTTCGAATGAAGCTGCGAAAGGAACTTGCCAAGTCAGAATGTTTGAACTGAAAAACGAATCAAACAAGACCACTCGCGCGAGGTGAGATCTTGTTTCTCAACACGTTTCGTTAAAAGCACATCGCCGCCGTACTCTACTTCCTACCTTACCTTGAAGACATCCGTCGAATGCTCGATTTCTTTTCTCATTATTGGCCCATCATTTTCGGTCTTTTCGAACGATGCTTTGCAATCGGAACGAGCCTCCATGCATTGTTGCAGAAACGAGAGACACGTGCCGTGCTCGGTTGGGTCGGGCTGATCTGGTTATCCCCATTGATCGGATCGTTACTCTACTGCTGTTTCGGCGTGAATCGAATTGAACGCAAAGGGGAACGCATTCTCGATCAGATTGATGCCCAGGGAAAATACACACTGAAGCGAGCAGTCCGTGCCTGGGAGACACGTCATCAGCGAACCGATACCAACATGGAATTGGAGGAAATCGGAAAGTGGATCACGCGTCGCGATTTGACTCCTGCAAACGATGTCACCCCGCTGGTCGGTGGCAAAGCAGCCTACGATTCGATGCTCACAGCCATCGATAAGGCTCATCGATCGATCAGTTTGTGTTCCTATATCTTTGACAACGACTCCTCGGGCAGAATGTTTGCCGAAGCTCTCGCCAACGCGACGCAGCGCGGAGTTGATGTTCGCATTCTCATCGATGACGTTGGCACTCGATATTCAAAGCCGACAATCTTGACTGAGTTTCAGCGGCTTGGACTCAGCGCAGCGACGTTTCTGCCAACGAGCACCCCTGCTCTGGTGTTTTATGCGAACTTGAGAAACCACCGAAAAATTCTGGTTGTCGATGGAGAGATTGGATTCACCGGCGGGATGAATATCCGTGAAGGCAATCTCAACTTGCCACGTTGCAAACATCCCATCCAGGACGTTCACTTTCGGTTTGAAGGACCAGTCGTCGAGCACTTTCTCGAAGTCTTTCTAGCCGATTGGGCATTTGTGACTGGGGAACATCCCGACCCGGAAAAGCTGTTTGGAGATCCCCCTCTCAACGGAACAACATGGGCTCGCGGCATTCCTGATGGACCGGACGCAGACCTTGATAACATTCGCATGGTGATGCTGGGAGCGATCGCAGCCGCGGATGAACGTGTCGACATCGTCACTCCGTACTTTCTGCCAGATGAATCGATCATTAACTCGCTCAATGTGGCAGCCATGCGAGGCGTGCGTGTCAGAGTGCTGATTCCGGAAGAATGCAATATCCGACTCGTCCAGTGGGCTTCCACCGATCCAATTTCGAGAATCTTGCCCTATCACTGTGAAGTGATCCGTACGTCGGCTCCGTTTGATCACTCAAAAATCATGCTGGTCGACAATGACTGGACATTAATTGGCTCCAGCAACTGGGACCCTCGAAGCTTACGTTTGAACTTCGAATTCAATGTGGAATGTTACGGAACCCAACTCAACTCCGAGATGAGCAAACTCGTCGACAGCAAAGTTAAGGCAGGCCGCAGAATGTCTCTCGAAGAGTTGCAGGACCGCAACTTTGCACTTCGAATTCGAGACGGAATCGCCCGACTCGCGACACCTTATCTATAGACACTGCTGAAACCAAATTCTTGTTGAATGCTTCTTCAATCCTTGAACGTCCAATCATCGCATTTCGAACGCATCAACAACATTTGCTCTTTTGGTCCGCCTCGCATACTCTGAGAAAGACGAAATGAATCCAACAGCCTGATTGCTTGGCAAATCCGGTCAACCTGCACCGCTCAAGTGTTGCACGCTGCGATTGCCTTTCAGAACCACGACGAGTCTATCTACAACGAATCGACGAAACTTACTCAGAGGATTGTGACGATGACCGACTCCACGAACACGACACGTCGAGATTTTCTCTGCACTGCCGCAATGGGCGCGATCGCGACATCGGCGGCTTCGATCGTCCCCGCCTCAGCATTGGGACTCGAAGGGACGGTTGCTCCGAGTGAAAAGATCTCTCTTGGCGTGATCGGAATCGGACCGCGATGCACATACGATCTGACAGCGATGCTACAGCTTCCCGACATCCGATGCGTGGCCATTGCCGACGTTCAAAAGAGTCGACGTGACAAAGGCAAAGAACTGGTCGATGGTGCCTACGGCGACAGCAGTTGCAAACTCTATAGCGACTTCCGTGAACTGCTCGATCGAAAGGATATCGACGCTGTTCTGATTGCCACTGGCGACCGCTGGCATGCTCCGGCATCGATGCTCGCTGCTCAGGCTGGGAAAGACGTTTACAGTGAAAAACCGTGCGGAATTACGATCGAACTTTGTCAGCAACTGGCAGACACGATCGACGCTGAAGGTCGAGTGTTTCAAGCTGGGACGCAGCGAAGAAGCGTGACCAACTTCGCTAAAGCTGTCGAAATGGTACACACTGGCAAGCTCGGGGAACTTCATACCATGCATGCTTCGGTGTATATCCCGGTTCTTGAGAATAGCTGGCTGCCACCCGAAGCGACTCCCGATCCGAAAGTGTGCGACTGGAATATGTGGCTGGGACCAGCCGCTTGGCGACCATTCAATCAGAAATACGTCGACGGCCGCTGGCGTGGGCAATGGGATTTCGATTCCGGCGCCCGCCTCCTCGACTGGGGAGCACATACCGTTGACCTGTGTCAATGGGCGAATAACGCTGACGACACAATGCCTATTGAATATGTTCCGGAGCAAGACAAGATCGTTTGCCGCTACGAGAATGGAGTCAAGCTGATCATCGATTTCCTGGCAGAGCCATTCGGCAACCGCGATCCGCATTACATCACCCGGCTCGGTACTTGCCCCGTTCGATTTATTGGATCCGAAGGATGGGTCGAAACCGGAGACAATGGAGAAATCGTCACCGATCCCAAGAGCCTCATGCAGGACGAACAGTACGAACGCGTCCGAGGGCTGGATGTCGGAACTCATGCCCGAAACTTTTTCGATTGCATGCGAACTCGCGAACTGACGAATGCCAACCAACACGTGATGCGAAAGTCGCATATCGCCAGCCACGCAGCAGCAATCGCCTGGATTCTTGGCCGCAAGCTGACGATCGATCCCGCCACGGAAGAGTTCATCGATGATCCGGAAGCGAACCTGCTCCGATCACGCCCTGCGCGCGACTGGGCTGTCTGATCCGAAGACTCTGCGTCAGCGATAACTCAGTTCACACAGTTCAACTGAAGGGCCACGACAGTGTCGACAACTGAAACTGCTTACTTCCGGTTTACCGATACAGATGGTCAACCGCGGTTTGTTATTCAGCTGCATGATCCGGAAAAGATCAAACTCGCGCGGCGAATTTTGTCAGGAGACGAAAGAGAAAAGGTTCATGTTCAAGGCACGATTATGAAGTCCCCTGCCCCTTACAATCCGGGTTGGAGCTATCATCTCGATCCGGAGACGATCGACTTTTTCGGGTACGCGATTGAAGTTTGCGACGCGGCGATTCAATACGTCGAAGATCATCTCGATGAAGTTGGCGGAGCCACTCTTCCAAACTCGCATTGGTGCCCCTGGAGTTCCTCACTCGTGGACGAAGTGAATGCCGATGGAGATCCCGTCCAGTAATCTTTTCGATCACTCTTTCTGAGTTATCGGTTAAACAATTCATCACTTGCGACTGAATGATGCGAAGCGACGGAAAACAAAAAACCGGGAAGTCGAAAATGACTTCCCGGTTTTCGTTTTTGAATTTGTCTGTGAGTTCAGATCATCAATGAGAACGGAATTCCTGCAGACTAAGTAGGACGTCGGCGGGCTCCTCCCACTGCTCGTCCTTTCTTCTGAGCGTACTCGTCCAAGTTAAAGTCGAAAGTGTTTTCTCCACTGGCCACTTCGAACTTCTTCTCGATCTTGATCACTTGAGGAGGAGCAGCCATCGGAGGAGGCGTGGGATTGCTGTCGTCCTCGGATGCTTCAACGCTTGGCACACCAGCAGTGATTTGAACTCGATGTGTTCCGATCACAGCTCCCTTGAAGTCATCGTAGTCAAGTTCGTAGGTCCCGTCCGATTTTGTAATTGCTGTCGATGTTCGTCCATTATCAGGGATGAACTCCACAATCGCTCCAGCGACGGGCTGTCCTTCCTTAGTCACTTGCCCCTTGACGACACCCAGGTCGATGCCGCTGCCACAACCCAGTGAGAGAAGTGGAATGGCCAACAGGAGGGCACTGATTTGATTCTGCTGCCAGAAAGTCATTGAAATCACCTCTTAAAACACTTAGTAAAGTAAATTGAAGTTTGCAGATAATAAGATGCGTAGGTTTTCTTAGAACTCGCTGATGACGGTTCGGTCATTCCGAATGCTCAAAGCGAGCAGTGTATCGAAGTCGATGTTCTCGGAGAGGAATCGAACCGATCCATCGGCGAGAGTCACTTGAACTCCCCCAGTGTGGTTCGAGCGGAATCCAGTGTGGCCACCATAAGGGATGTCGTGGCCGTATCCGGGGCCGTTGTAGTTAATCTGATATCGAGGCACGGTGATGTTGAGCGACCATCCCAACCATGCGTGGTTGGCAGGTCCTGCTCCCCAGAATCCACCTGCCCAGTTGCTTGGTCGTGCATCGACATCGGCACCGTCTGAGTCACGAATTGTGTAGCTGGAGTGCTCTCCGATGGCGATCGTGTTCGTCGTTCCATCGAGGAACATTGCGATGCGAATCGGTTGCGTGTCGCCGTTCATGTTGATGATTGCACCAACTTGATGATCCCAACCGTATCCAGTCCAAATTCCTCCAGAAGGAACCGTCGTCGTTTCAGGTTTCCAGTAGCCACCTGAAACTCCGGAGTAGTCCATGACCTGGTAGCGGATGTCTTCGGGAGCATCAGGTAATGCGCGAGTTCCTCCATTTGTCGTTTGCAGGCGAGTCGTTGGAAGATCGCTCGACGGGCAGTTGAAACTGGAGACGCGAGTCTGTTGCATCAGGTCCCAGTTGAGGTTTGCCCCGCTCTGCATCGTCCAGTCAGTCCCTTCCCAGATGATTTTGTTGTAGGCAGGTCCCTGATCGATGTATGGAAGGATCATCGTGACCCAAGATGCATTGCGTTGATCGTCAGCGGTCATGACGATGTTGCCGGGAAGCATCGAGTAAACGTCGTGATAGTTGTGGATCGCGAGACCAAGTTGTTTCATGTTGTTCTTACATTGGGTCCGCCTTGCTGCTTCACGTGCCTGCTGGACTGCGGGGAGCAGTAGGGAGATGAGAATTGCAATGATCGCAATCACGACCAGCAATTCGATCAGCGTGAATCCGTTCCGTCTCGATTTTTTGGTAAACATTCTTAGCAACTTACTTCTCTATAACGTCTGAGTGTTGAGCGCTTGTTCGGTGCTCGATCGAGAAAGCAAAGCAGATACCATTGAACTATGTCGATCAATCTATGTGATCGTCGAAGCTCCGTTTCACTAGGTAATTCGCTGGTCGAATACGCAGGTGTCTGATTCCCCTGCATGAGAAACGCCGTTGCATACACAACCAAACGGACCATTCAATCAGAGTGGACTGATGTCAGTAGGGATTTCATGCAGTCAACGTCGGCACTATTGCGCAGCAATGAAGCACGGCTTCTGACAGTGATGCATTCGATGTCTCGCTCCGTACAGAAGCTCTCTGCGACGCATGAAGTTCTCTCTTCGTGATGCTGTGACTGATTGAAGAAGTGCAGAGATCAACGCGCGTCACTTCGAACATGATGCATGGGAAAGAACAGCAGTCTCGTCTTTGTTTTGGAGCGATGTTTGAGTGTCCATGCAGCATTCAGCAAGTGAACTCTGCTTGTGAGGAAGCAGAATTCGCACCGGAGTTGTAGAGCATTTTCTAGTCTTGTGTGCACGATCTCGCACGAGCAAGCACAGCGTTGAATTTATAGAACAGTGCAAGCGAGTGCACAGGAAAGAGCAACTTGCTCTAGTTGGTCACGTTCGCTCCGGGGAGCACGAGCGGGTTGAATCGATCGACTGGTTCCCCTGCTGACCAGGAGATTCCACGCAACAGGAGAATTCGAAAAAGTGGATCGTCAAACGTCCATGAGTAATGACCGGGGATCGAGACGAAGACCCGTCCACCGGAGTGTTGCTTTGCCCAGAACATCGGACGTGGTTGATTTTCCTCAATGGAATGCCCCAGAACACTTACTTCAGTGAGCTCGCCGGTGAGATTCCAGTAACTCTCGTCAACCATTTTTAGCACCCTGAAACCGCGTGCGATCGGATGATCCTGTGCGTCGAAATCTACTTTCAGCGGACCGTGACGAAAGCGAGATCCCGGTCCCCACGCCTTTCCAATTCGACCAGCGAATTCGGGAGCATGCTCACGGCCATCGACTGCCCAGTGAATATACGTGAGGCCTCCACCTCGGCTCAAAAAGCTATCGATTTTGTCGCTTCGCTCCTGGTTCCAGTCTCCACGTTGATAGAAGACCATGGCATCGGCTTTCTCAAGTTCGTCATCGTCAGGCCATTCCATGGCTTGAACGACCGTGACGTTTTCGGCAATCGAAAACAACTCGCTCCAACTCTTCAGCCAAGCTGGGTAGTCGTGTTCGCCCGGTCCATGGTCTTTCGCCCCGCCGACCAGAACGACTCGCAGCGGCTTCCATGAGTTCGGTTTGAGTGGCGATTCCGACAGAAAGCTTTGGACTTCAGCGAAGCTGCGCGGCGAAGGTGGATCGACAGCAACTCCTACAGTGGGCATCGACGGTCCGCGAGTCAGGAGGAATGTCAGAAGATCACGTTGTTCCTGATCGGAGAGCGTTTTGAGCAGCCCTTCAGGCATGACCGATTTACTCGATGGTTTGACTAACTCAATCTCATCAGGATCGATGACCGTCGTTTTTCCGGCTGAATCGCTGACATGCAGTTGCCCTTTTACGGTCTGTGAGAATCCTTGAATGACTCGACCATCATCCAAAAGATAAATCGAAGTTAAATAGTCAGGGTTAATTGCAAAGCTGGGATTCGTAATATCTCTGAGAACGCTCGCGTAATCTCGGTGGATCAAGTTCGAGAGATCCGGACCGATCGAGTTTCCACTGCCGTGAATCGAATGGCACTTCGCGCAACCCTTCTCGGAGTTGTGAAAGACGCTCCAGCCTCGAGCCCAACTCCCTCCCTTCAGTTCCGGGATCTCGGCAAGATCTTTACTCTGCACTTCGTGGTTTTCAGTTTTGGCCCAAGGCAGCAGGACGCGACTCGGGGGCATTGGACGCAACCGCTCATCTTCATTGGTTCTGTATGCGATCGAAAATTTCAGCGCTTGTTCGAGAGAGTCGGACTCAAAGCGCACGTTAACATCCGCCAAATCTCCGGATTCAACAGCGATCCCGGAAGCCTCAGAGATTGTGCCACCCTCCCGGTGAACTTGTAGCTCGGTTCCACCGGGGACGTCTAGATGAACAACTTCTGGAGGCAATTCGTATTCGATTTGAGATCCAGGTTGGACTTTCGGGCGGAGCATCGCATCGAGTCGCATTTGCGCAGATAGTCTCCATTCTCCGGGCTCTTGTGCGACTCGCCACAACTGATCATGAAACGCCGAACCGGTGGTCCATTCTCTCGCTGCTTTCAAGTCGAGAGTTGGAAGCCAACCACTCCAGACGACTTCGCCGTGTTGAGAGAATGCAGCCTCACATCCCGAGAGGTTAAATCCGAGGTCGATTGCATCGATTTGTTGCGACTCGTCTTTGCTTCCCTGTGTTTCTTGTGCCTCACATATCGATCTTGGAAGCGTGAGTGAATAGTGTTCCGCAACGGACAATTGATCGGTGGCAATCACCAATGTTCGCAGGTCAGCTGTTTGCTGAACCGAATGAATTCGAATCCGCCGTCGCGGCGAACGTTGCTGGGCATGGACGACCGAATACCCGGGCCACAACGATTCAAACCGATCCCCAGCACGAACAAATGGACCTGCTGTGATTTCGACTTGTTCCATGGTTCCACGCAATCGCTCGGCCGGAATCGGACGGTCAAACTCGACACGCAGTTCGTGGGAAGATGCTGGCCAAACCAGTGTGGGCTGCGGACTTTCTGGCTCTCGATATTCGACTTTTAAGAGCTTCCCGATCCCGGCTGGACCGCTTCCCCAGTCAGGTCCGCCGCTGTGGACTGCTACAAGCAATCCGCCATCGGGAGTGAGGCAACAATCAACCGGGAGCATGTTCAGGCAAGCGAAGAGATGGTTCCTCGCGACATAGCCAGCTTCCGTTTTCGACAGCTCCGTGCGATACAGTTTTCCTCGTGAGTATCCAGTCACGAAGGCATCACCGACCCAGTGATCTGGACCGAAGGTGTTGCCGTCAGGAGTGATCGGTTCATTAAAACAGAATCCGCACGTTGACTGATGTTGCGGCCCGTAGTCGAACGTGCTTGGTTCATCGATGACATCAGGGAGATGCTTCGGATGCCGAGGAGGAAAGCCATAGTGCCTGCCGGTTTGGATGTGCAGCAACTCATCGAACGGATTTCCATTCGCCAGCCATGTAGCCCCCTCCTGGTCAGTGCAGAACAAATCACCTGCCCTGTTAAATCGAAGACCGACCGGAAAGCGAATCCCGGTGCAGACGATCTCCCGTTGCTTTCCGTCAGGAGAAATCCTGAGGATCGTTCCTCGCTCGCTGCTCAGATCGAACTGCGACTCACCCTTGTCGTTGATGAGGTATGCATTCGTGAAATCGGTAGTTCCTCGCCCGAAATAGACACTGCCATCTTTCGGGCTAACAGCGACTCCCAGGCAGTCAACGTTGTGCTGCAGAGGTTGCCAATCGTTGGCGAGAATGCGTTCTTCATCAGCACGTCCATCACGATCGGTGTCCAAAATGAGAGTGCATTTGCCCTTGCACGCCACGTAGACTCCGTCGCCATCAGGGAACCCAGGCGTGGTCAGATCCATTCCGATGGGCGACAGGATCTCGCCATGATTCTCCCAGAACAGCGAATACTGATCCGGAAGTCCATCGCCGTTTGTGTCCGTTAATCGCCAGATGTTTCCGTTGTAGCCCAATGCGATCAGTGTTCCGTCCGGGCGATATAGAATGTTATTAATATTTGGCAATTCGATCGGAACTTCACGCACCGCGAATCCGGGGACAAAGACCTGCGCCAACGGAGGGTTTTCAACGCGAACGAGTGGTTCACCTCTGTCTGTTCGAATCGGAACCGGCAACTTCTTTGTCGTGCGGTATTTGTGCTTGAGGTACTCTTCAACCCTTCTTCGTTGATCCTCAGTCAGTAAGCGGTCATAGACGAGAATTTCTGCGATGTCCCCGTCGAAAAAAGCCTGCGGCTCAGGTGATCCTCCACTATTGTTGTATCTACGACCACCCAGCACGACTTCTTCTGTATGAATCGAGGAGTCAGTCTGACGCGGACGACTTCCTTGAAAGTCACCATTCACCCAGACACCAATTCCGTCAGGGCCACCGCTTGATGTGACGCACATGTGAGTCACTGATCCGAACTCGATCGGGCCTTTCAACAGATTGGATTCCCCACCTGCGCCGACACCTTCGACATTAATACTTCGCTGGGTGGAGGCAGAACCACTTCCCTGATCGATGTTGAGTCCACTCTGATAGTCATTTCGATCCTTCGCGCTGAACGAAATCCACGCGGAGTACGGAGCCGGAGTTGAGTACGTCGCTGAGACGATGAAGACTGTCAGCTCGTCACATGTCGTTTCTGCGATCGAAGATGAAAGAAAGTCATCGCCGGAAAAAAGGACTGATCGAAAGTCTCCGGTTTGGTGAAAAACTGGCTGCCGATCGGTTTCCGTTTGCGTCAGATCACGGCGATTTCCAGAAGCATCCGGCCAAACTGAGACAGGCTCGCTCTCAGCAGGCGCGGTCACTCCGCGAGCTTCGAAGGCGGAATCTATCCGTGAAGCATCCAGCCAAAGCATTAAATTATCTTTGATTGGCAATGCAGGATCGGACCACATTTCTGTGGCTGGGACTAACTGACGAAGAGTCTCTTGACCCACCGATTCCGTTGTTGCCCAGACGAGCAACATGAACGTCAAAGCGATGGCAGATGGATTCGCCGCGCGCGCAGCAACGAAGATTTTGTTCACGAAAGAATCTCGATTGAAGACAAGTTTTTAAGCAAGGTCACGCACAGGAATTCGTGACAATGGTTTTAGATCGAACTTAGTTTGTTCGATTTAGCTTTAAGTCGACGAACTGTTGGACTTGGTCTCGAATCGCGGTTTCGGTCGGTAAACGTTCCATCGAACTCGCTCCGTAGAAGCCGTGGATGTCGCAGTTCTCCAGCATGAACTTTGCATCTTCCGGCATCGAGATAGGGCCGCCGTGACAGAGGACCAGAATATCCGTGCGCACGCTACGCCCCGCTTCGGCAATCTCGCTGACGCGGCGGACACAGGCGTCGAGTGAATTCGCCGTTTCAGCGCCGATGGCACCGCCGGTCGTTAAGCCCATGTGAGCGACCAGGATATCGGCACCAGCTTCGGCCATTTGTACTGCTTGCTCTGGATCGAAGACGTAAGGAGTTGTTAATAGTTCCAGCTTGCGGGCAGCGGCGACGCACTCAACTTCCAGGTCGTATCCCATTCCGGTTTCTTCGAGGTTGGCGCGAAAAGTTCCGTCGATCAAGCCGACCGTTGGAAAGTTCTGGATGCCCGAGAATCCGAGATCGATGAGTTCTTTCAGAAAATGGTCTCGAAGCATGAAGGGGTCGACACCACACACGCCAGCGATGACGGGCGTTGATTTGACAGTCGTCAACACTTCCTTCGCCATGTCTTTGACGATTTCATTTGCATTCCCAAAAGGCAAGAGTCCGGATAGAGATCCGCGGCCAGCCATGCGGAATCGTCCGGAGTTGTAGATCACGATCAGGTCGATTCCGCCCGCTTCTTCGCACTTGGCACTAATTCCAGTACCTGCCCCACCACCGACGATTGGTTTGCCTTCAGAAATTTTGGCATGGAAACGGTTCAGGATTTCGGTTCGATTTTGTCGCATGATTTTAGTCGTTTCAAAGAGGTAAAGAATTCAAGTGGAAGATCATTCGCTCGGCAAATCTACGAGCTTGCTTTCGCAGAGAGTTCGCTGAAATGCTGAAGGAGAGCTTCGGAAAACTCGGGAGCATTGATCTCATAGGGCAATCGAATGCATTGCCGTGTGTCAGATTGTTGAAGGTGTTCTTCGAGGGAATCGAAAAGTGCGTGATCTGCTTCCGGATCGTGAAACGGTTGTCCGGGAACGTCGAGTAGAGACAGGCCACCTTCAGGAATGAGTAAGCGTAACGGCGCGACCGATTGATTCAGCTTGTCAGCGATCCAGCGTCCAATTTGTTTGCACTCGACTGCATTCGTCCGCATCAATGTGACTTGGGCATTGTGGCAGTGCAACAATCGGTCTTGGAACTGTGGAGGAACTGTTTCGCGGGCTCCAAAGTTCACCATGTCCAATGCACCCAAGCTTAGTATATAGGGGACGCGGCTTCTGAGAACACGATCGAACCGCTCCGGACCGGCGGCGAAGACTCCGCCAACAATTTCGTCAGCCACTTCGGTTGTTGTGATGTCCATGACTGCTGTGAGAAATCCTGACTCGACAAGCTGTTCCATGGCTCTGCCTCCGGTGCCTGTTGCGTGGAAGACCAGACACTCATTGTTGTCTGCTTCCAACTGCTGGCGAACCTGAGTCACACAAGGAGTCGTCACACCAAACATTGTCAGCCCAACAGTGTTTCGCGGCGGAACTTGTGAGTCAGTCGTTTTTGATGTCGTCGCTTTTGAATCGGGAAGAACCATCCCGGCCATTGCATCTGCTGCGTTGGTGAGAATTCTTTTCGACACGACATTCAGCCCTGCGATGTCGACCACCGAGTAGAGCATGAAAATGTCGGAGCAATCGACGTACGGTGCGACGTTACCGCTGGCGACAGTCGAGACCAGAATCTTCGGCATTCCGATTGGAAGTATTCGCATTGCCGGAGCGATGAGAGATGTCCCTCCGCTGCCTCCGATTCCGATGACTCCCTGTACCCTGCCCGCTCGTTGCTCACTCAACATGAATTCGCGGAGGCATGCCGACATTTTCGCGATGGCTTGTCCGCGATCGCCTGACGTCGACTCGTTTTGTGTGACCGTAGATTGAATCGCAGACGCTGCTAGGACTTCTTCCCGCGACACATCTGCCTCAGCGGTCAGTTCCGGATCCGTTCCAACATCGACTGTTCGGACAGCGACGCCACGATGGCGCAATCGATCAGCCAGAAAGCCCAGTTCGGCTCCTTTAGTGTCCATTGTGGCGAGCAGATAAACGGCAGCAGATTCACGTTGACTATTCACAGGGTAACACCTTCGTAACAGTTGAATCGTCTGTTCTCTGATAAGCAACTTCTGGTCCAATGCCTCTGAGAGCATGCGATGACATGAACATCAGCTAGTGATTGTCATGAAAAACACTTCGATATCGTCAGGAGCGTCGCTTTGGAAGCGCTTCGGTAGTTACAGTTAAGTGACAGTCGGTAACAATTGTTACCCACGACGAAACAGCTTCGAACTCCCTTCTTCCCATCAAGAACTATTGAATTGATGACTACGATACAATCGCGAGCTGAGAAACAGGAAGCTCGACCACTTGTCGCCGTCGTGGCGGGCTCGGGTTTGGTGGCTCGCTGCGCCATCGATGCTGGGGCGGATTTGCTTTTGGCTCTCAACGCCGGGATGTATCGAACGCACGGAGTCGGGACGCTGGCTGCGTTCTTGCCGCTTGGTGATGCGAATGAACAAACAGACCGACTGTTGCGATGGGATGTCTTGCCTCATGCGAAGAGCACTCCTGTCTTCGCCGGTCTCTTCTGCGGAGATGATGAGTCCAGCCTGATCGCATACCTCGATCGCTGGAGAGAATGGGGAGTCGGGGGAATCGTCAATTGGCCCGCATTGGGGTTTGTCGATGGCGAGTATGGGCGAGTTCTACAGGAGAATGGCTTCAACACGGAAGCAGAATCAAAGTTGTTGACGCTGGCGAAAAGTCGCGGATTTCAGACGCTCGGCTTTGCATTGTCGAATGATCAACTTGAGTCGTTTCTCGATGCAGGAGTTGATGGCCTGATCTTGAATCTGGGTCTGACGAAGCAGTTGGACGACGTCCGGGATCGTCGCGATCAGATGCAGCAAGCAGTGACGCGCATGAATGAGATGCTCAATCTGGCCAACCGGTTGAAGCCAAACGTCCCCTGCCTGGCATTCGGTGGTCCGATCACGACGGCAGACGATCTCAAGACTCTCATGCGGCAGACTTCCGTTCACGGATTCGCAGGAGGGTCAGTCTTCGAACGATTGCCAGTGGAAGCCGCGATTACGTCGACAATTCATCGATTTCAAAGTTCGATGGAAACGGTGGACTATGAACGCAGTGCTCGAGGCTTCGGCCCGATGATCGGTCGCAGCCCGGAAATGCTCGAAGTCTTCGACTTAATTAAGCGTGTGGCTGGGCATAGCGTGAATGTGTGCATTGAAGGCGAATCAGGAACCGGTAAAGAACTCGTCGCTGCTCAGATTCATCGTTTGAGCCGAAGACACGCCGGACCGTTCATCACGCTTAACTGCGGAGCGATTCCGGACAGCTTGCTTGAGTCGGAGTTATTTGGCCATGAGAAAGGTGCGTTCACGGACGCAGATCGCCGTCGACGCGGAAAGTTCGAACTGGCCGACAGCGGAACTCTGTTTCTGGACGAAGTGGCGGACCTCAGCCCGCGAGGACAAGTTGCTCTGTTGCGAGTGATTCAACAACAGGAAGTCACTCCCATTGGTAGTGAGGTCTCGCGATCGCTTGATGTCCGAGTGCTGACAGCTTCGAACCGACCATTGCGAGAACAGGTCGAACAGGGGCTGTTTCGTGAAGATCTTTACTACCGATTGAACCAGATTACGTTGAAGATTCCGCCACTCCGATCTCGTCGAGATGATTTGACTCTGCTAGCTCAGGAGATCGCTCGTCGATTGCACTCAGAGATGAATCGAAAGTCATTCGACATCAGCCCGGCGTTTCAGAACAAGCTGCTTCAACATTCGTGGCCCGGGAATTTTCGTGAGCTAGAAGGAGTGTTGCGCGAATCGGCAATTCGCGAAGATGGAGATGTGCTGCACGGTCGACACTTCATTCCGGACGGGATCTCATCGTCATCCGGCCGGCAAAGTGACGATTCGCATCGACCAATTACACCTGTGCTCGATCTCGAGAACTCTCTCGCAGGTGATACGACAGTCAGCAACCGCATGAAAGCAGAAGCTGCGGTTCAGCAGTGTCATGGAAATAAAACGTTGGCCGCCAAGACTCTCGGAATATCTCGGAAGACGCTGTATTGCTGGCTGAAGGAAGACAATGTCGATTGAAGTAATTCGATGAAAAACGTCGAGTGGTTGATCGTCGTCCGAATATTGAAACGAGGTCCGACTGGTATCGACCCTCTCCTGCACTTTCTTTCCGATGAATGTTGCAATTGGTGCTTTCTTGTTGTGGAACGTGCGTGTGAATTGCTTCGCAGTCCGCTTCGAATTACTTTCGCAGGGAACATTCATCACTAAGTGCCAGCAATTTTAGATTCATTACACGCTGACAACATTCAGACGGAATCATCATGCATCAATTCACTCCCCAAGCGTGGGTCAACCAAAGCTGTGCAATCGCGAACTTTTGGCGCAAGAGTAAAGCAAGCGGCGTTTGCATTCTATTCGCTGCTGTGGCAGCGCAGTTGTGGTGTGCTGGACTTACATCGGCCGCAGAATCTTCTCATCCGAACGTCATCGTGATTATGACGGACGATCAGGGGTATGGTGAGTTTTCATGTCATGGAAATCCGTTGCTTGAAACGCCATCCATTGATCAACTGGCGAGCGAGAGCGTTCGGCTCACTGACTTTCATGTCTCGCCAATGTGTACGCCGACGCGTGGCCAACTCATGACCGGATTGGATGCTTTTCGAAACGGTGCGATCAACGTCAGCAGTGGGCGAACTCTGTTGCGTCCGGAGCTGAAGACGATGGCGAATGTGTTTCGCGATGCAGGTTATCGGACCGGGATTTTTGGAAAGTGGCATCTCGGCGACAATTACCCGTTTCGACCTGAAGATCGTGGCTTTGATGAGGCTCTGTGGTTCCCGTCTTCGCACATCAACAGCGTTCCTGACTTCTGGGACAACGACTATTTCGAAGATACATATCTGCACAACGGAGAGCGACAAGTTTATGACGGCTACTGCACAGACATTTTCTTTCAGAAAGCGATGGACTGGCTGGAGTCGACCACTTCGGACCAGCCGAGTTTCGCATACATCCCGCTCAACTCCGCCCATTGGCCGTGGTTTGTTCCCGAGAAGTACCGTCAGGCAGTTCAAGCTTCCGTTGACGCGAATCCGGAAGTGACCAAACACCTCTCGCCGGAGAAGCGGAGGAATCTTGTCAGCTTCCTCGCGATGGGAAGCAATATCGATGACAACGTCGGTCAGCTTCTTCGATTCCTCGACGATAAAGGGCTCGCAGACAACACAATTGTTGTCTTTTTGACGGACAACGGAAGCACGATGGGTGCCGACTATTTCAATGCCGGAATGCGAGGAAAGAAGACGACCCTCTGGGAAGGTGGTCACAGGGTTCCCTGCTTTATTCGGTTTCCGAATGCTCTCAAAGCACAGGACGTCGAGACCCTCTCGCATGTGCAGGATTTGCTTCCCACGTTGGCAGACTTGTCGGGATGTGAAGATCAATTGACCGGTGAGCTTGATGGTGAAAGTCTGGCTCCGATTTTTCGCGGCGAGTCCGATTCGATCGACGATCGTATGCTCGTGATTAACTACAGTCGCATGCCGACGTTTCGAGTCACGTATACCGATGGCAATCCGGCGATCCCTCAAAAGGAGGGGGCGTGTGTGATGTGGAAGAACTGGAGACTTCTCGAAAACCGGATGCTGTTCGATGTCTCACAGGATCTGCATCAGGATCACGATATCGCTGCCGAGAACTCGGAAGTCGTCCAGGCGATGCAGGCACATCTCGACCAGTGGTGGGACGGTGTGAAAGATGAAGTCATGGAGCCGCAGCGTGTGGTGATCGGTCACTCGGCAGAGAATCCGATGCTGCTAACCGCGTGTGAATGGCTGGACGTCTTCGTCGACCAGCAGGTGCAGATTCGCAGAGGCGTTCAAAAGAATGGTGTGTGGCACTTGGTTGTTGCAGAACCGGGAACGTACGAGTTTGAGCTTCGACGTTGGCCGCGCGAAAGTGGCCTGCGATTGAGTGATGGATGTCCGCAGCTTCAGGTGACCGACGGGACATACGTGGCCGGCAAAGCATTACCAATTCATCATGGCCGGCTGCGAGTTGGAGACGGTTTCGATCAGACGACCGATGCAAACTCAGAGGGAACGTGTTTCCAGTTCAAGGCCAACCTCAATGCTGGACCAATTGAACTGGAGTCCTGGATGCTCGATTCCGCAGGGAATGAAATCTGCGGAGCATACTATGTCTACGTGAATCGGATCGATTAACAAATCTAATCGAATGGAAGTCGCACGCTTCAACGTGGCTGCGGTAAAGCTGTTACTTCACCACGACGAAGTGCGGGTCCGCCATGATATCTTCGTTGAATTCCTTCCAACTAAAGTTGTCAGCGCGGCCATTAAACGGGTCGACAATTGAAATTGTTGTTCCTGTCGGAGTTCCATCGCCCCACATGCGATAAACCGTGATGACATGATTCAATGAGAGCCGTGGAAAGTCGAAGAAGCCAAACAAAGCCAGTCGACCGCGTTCGAGGTATCGTTTCATAACCGAGACAGTCACAGTCGTCACCGCACCCATTCGGACATCAAAGCATTGCATATTCAATGCGGTCGCCAGCCTTCGAGTGTTGCCAAGATCTTGCACGGGAAGTGTGCCGTCGACATTCACTCGAACGCCATTGTCGCTGGCAATTTGCTTCACGTCAGAGACCATCAGGTGCCGACCGCGATCACGTCCACGAGCCATCGCTGTGGCCGCCGCCCAGCAGTCGTTTTGGGAAGGTTGTCGAATGTGTGCAATCGGGTGTGTAACGCGAAAGGTAG
This sequence comes from Thalassoglobus sp. JC818, assembly GCF_040717535.1. Classification (NCBI taxonomy): domain Bacteria; kingdom Pseudomonadati; phylum Planctomycetota; class Planctomycetia; order Planctomycetales; family Planctomycetaceae; genus Thalassoglobus; species Thalassoglobus sp. JC818. The sequence goes on along the minus strand of NZ_JBFEFI010000001.1, from coordinate 851,787 downwards.
CCATAGGTATCTCCTCATTTCGGGAAAGTGAGCGCGGATTGAGCCCGTCGCTTTAAAATAAGATGCTCGTCTCTAAGCATTGATTCGAGTGGTTTGAAGTCGAAGTCTTCTGCTCTTTCCCTGATGAATTCAGGCAATCGATCGAGCAAATCTCGACAGAGTCAAACACGAAACGGCGAAAGCACAACTGTTTTCGTCTGACTCACAGAAGAGTTGCTAAGAAACTGGACGAAAACGGAAAATTCTTCGTCACAAATCAGCGCGAACCGCGCGGCAGTCGAATTGAAGGCTTTTAGCAGCCCAATGAGGTGCTCGTGAATCCTGAAATGCAAATGGTTTGTTGCATATTTTCAATTGACGTTTGTCTCACCAGCCTTTTACGGTGTGGAAAGTATCATTTTCGACCGGATTGTTCCTGCTCTCGGAAACACATAAGAGGCGAACAAATGCTTCGAAAAACATTTCTCCTGCTGGCAGCAATCTGTAGTGTCGGTGCGAGTCAGGCAACCGTAAATGCAGACATAGTCATTGCAGAAAATGTCGTAACGGGTCCAGGGTCTGGACTTGCGGTATTCACTGGAAACTCTCGTGGTCAATCCTTTACAGCAACCCAGTCAGGCCGGTTGACGACGATTGAATTGCAGGTATGGAGAAGTATTAATGGTACTCCCACGGACGATTTAAACGTCTCTTTGACAACACTGAATTCATCCGGAACACCGGATCTATCAAATGTACTGGCAACTCGAACGCTGTCAGCTGCGGAGATTCCCACTACTTCCTTTTCAACTGCTCTGGTACCGGTTGACTTTTCTTCATCGATGGTCGAATTGATGGCAAATACTGATTACGCGATCCTGCTGACCAGCCTCACAGGAACACTTCCGGATTGGTATCTTTGGACATCAGGGGCAGGGACTGCATATTCAGATGGGATCGGGTTTAGTGGGAATACATCATTCGTGGCGGACACGACTTTCGATTCCGGTTTCCGCGTCAACGGGACTGCAGTCGTCCCGGAGCCAGCTTCGGCACTTTTAATGTTGTCAGGCGTGTGTGGGGTGGGACTTCTTCGTCGACGTTCACGAAATCGTTGAAGTGTACTGAGGACGTGAAGACAAAGCTCTCCTTTCGAAGCACCCTTTCGAGAATCTTTGACTCCAGCAGGCGATCATTTCTCGCCTGCTGGAGTTTTTTATTTCTGGCGACTGTCAACAGACTTTCGTGAGGCTGAATCCTGGGACGATCTCATCGATTGCTTCGTAAGTCTCAAGTGCCCCGGCGGAGCGTTTGACGTCAATTAAATCTCTGAAGTCGGCTCAAGAATAAAGAATCGCGAACACTTTTCCTCTTCCTCCATAAGCGTGATCATTAGGCAGTTGATCACTGTTTGAAGACAGAAGTTACTTCACCTGTCGGGCTTGTCGAAGGGAGAGTTGTTTGAGAGTTCCGAATGATCTCTGGGATCAGCGAATTGTTGAGGTCTGCAGAGAGCGTCAACGTGAAAGCGAGTTTGATCGAATGATCCAGTGGCTGGAGTCGCTACCGCCAAACGCTGAGCGATTCGCCGATCAACTGGTCGAAACACATCCGATCCTCTGGTGGTCGAATTTTATGGGCTGCATCCAGGCGGGGCTCGAGGAGTGTGATGAGGAAGCGTATCGCATTGCGCTCAAGTTTCTCTTGGATGACCTCAAAACACCTTTCGGAAAAATCCACAAGCGTCAATTTCTGAAGCGATTTCGTCGACAGAGACAACTCATCAGTTGGGAAGACCACCGGGCACTCTCTGCGGTTTACGAACGACTATCGAAACTGCGCTATCGCCCCCAAGAGTTTGATGAACTTGAAAAGCTGCTGGCAGAACTCGATTCTGACTCGTCACGTGCTGCGCATTGATTCGATCTATGACGTTCCCTCGGCGCACTTTTTGAAGTCCGAATGCCTGCCTGTTCGAATGCGATTCAACTACGCGAGGATCTCTTCGATCGCTTCGTAAACCTCAATCGCTCCGGCGGCGCGTTTCACGTCGTTGAATTCTCCATAGTCGCGCTGGGCGTGACGAATCGCGAACACTTTTTCCTCATCCTCCATGAACGTGATCATCACGAAGTAGTTCAGCGCTCCCATCGCGGATTGACCCGGTGTTCCCGTTTGAACTTCTTCCAATTCCAGAGACTTGATGGCGTCTGCGGGAATTGTCCATCGCTGTTTCTTGCCTTCAAACAGAACTTCTCTGGTCGCCCTATCGACCTGCAAAAATCCCATTTCGTGAAGCACCTGAATCGTCTTGGCCATCTGGTCAGGTTCCAGAATTTCGATCGGAACCAAGTCCTCAGAATCGAGATCAATACGGACACCTGAGCGCTTCCGAATCTGATCAAGCGCCATGTCCATCAGGTCGAATGAAGCGGCCGCAGTTGCAATGCGATCTGTGTAGGTGCCTGCGACGTAAAGTCCCCCGATTGAGGTCATGATCAGTAGCCCGAATCGCACGACACCAAGGTTGTTCCAATTCTGGTAGCCGTAGTAGCCAAGATATCCCGTCAAGAGCAGCCACAATCCCACAGCCCAGCATTGATGAAAAATCGCTTTGACCATTCCTCCAAAATTCATCAACCCCGGAGTCCCTTCCGGAAGCTCTTCGATAGTTGCGCGGCTGGACGAGTCAGGGGATTCGCTTTTCCACTGAAAGGCTTTCTTGAACTCCTGGTCCTGATCTGGTTCCCAGCCATCGAGTCGCACCGGTTTGCCGCTGTCGTGGATCGCTTGAGCGACGCGAGTCAGTCCAGCCTTGGAGTCGATGCCGATGGCCTGCTCTTCTCCGTCGTAGTGAAAGAAGAGAGCCGGTTCCGGCCACTTCGACTCCTCTGGCAGAACGATCGCGAAGCCAGGAATCTCAGATAGCTTGTACGTCGTGGGCTGCGAGTACTTTCCCATATCGCCCCCGACGACGATTGAATCATCCAGCAGAACTGCTTGCCGACGAGTTTCGACGCCATCGATCACCCACCAGATGGCGGCCGCGAATCCGATACTCATCCCGATGATTTCAAACCAGTTCTTGGGCTGACCGGCTGGGGCTGCGAAGAAGAAAACAAGTCCCACAACCGCCGCAGCCGCTCCGAGAATGAGGACCAGATTGAGCCAAGACCTTGAGGTGCGAATCCGTTGCTGAAAAAACCAGGGTTCATTCCAGACAAATCGTTTTCGCTCAAAAAGTGCCATGTCGCTAGCCTGCCGGAGTGTTGACGAATTCTGTTTGGATCTCTGTCCAAAGGAGCGGTCAACCTAGCGGTTCGAACGTACACTCGCAACGCATTTGTTGCAGTTGATGTGAGAAAACGAGTTAGCTGACGGAGGATGATTAAGAAGCGGTGAACGGAGAACTCAGCTATCGATGGAAGTCGGGACTGCTGCCTGAGCAAGGTTCTCGTCGACGTGCTGGCTTTTGCTTGACGGCTTTTCGGAAGTTGCTTTTAGTCCGATGATGGCAGCCACGAGCAGAAGCAGAAAGAAAATACGCGTTGCAGAAACCGACTCGTTGAGAACGAACATTCCAAAGAGCGCTGACCCCACAGCCCCGATCCCGACCCAAACTGGATAAGCTGTCCCGATGGGAAGATCACGAACAGCGATCGACAACAGAATCATGCTCGCAATGAGTGCGATGATCGTCCAGACAGAGGCCCAGAACTGTGTGAAACCGTCGGTGTATTTGAGTCCGACTGCCCAACCGGTTTCGAGGAGACCGGCAACAAAGAGAATGATCCAGGAAAGATTCATGACGCTCCTACGGGTTTGAGTCCAGTAAGTGCGTCGTCTTGTCGTAACCGGGTACGGCGCGTCTCGTCCGGGAGCGAAATTCTACGCACCAGGTTGTGCCTAGCCAAGATCGTTGAGCAAATTGCCGACTCTTTTCTTCAGGAAGAAGAACTAGAAAGAGGTCGCACACCAGCTCAACATTTGGGGCGAATGACATTCTCAGCGATGAGTGACTTGAGGCTACGGAAACCTACCTGTTCTTTGGAGTCTTGCGGTTCCGAGGGGCCCGCAGAAGAGGCAGGCAACCGATGATGAACAGCGCAAACGACGACGGTTCCGGAACGACGGAGTTGGCATTGACGGTGACTTGCCAGTTGTCGATTCCCGAATCGGTCATCGTTTGCAGCGGCGACCCTGTTCCGTTGGAAACGCCGTATCCAAACTGAATCGTCGTTCCTGTCGCCGAAAAGTCTGGAGTTTCGCCCGCTCCTCCTATGCGGCTAAAACCACTCGCAACGAGATTCGGAAGAGTGAAGCTGTTCCATTGATTCGCAGGTGCTTGAATCAGTGGATAGCTGTTCGAAGAGTAATAGAACCCGTCCTGGAACAGCAGAGCTGTGTAAGCGACGGCGTTTGAGGCTCCGAAGTCGAATCCAATTAAATCAAACGCAAAGTCGAGGCTCTGAATTTCCCCTTGAGTGGACGGATCATAGATCGCCGCACTGCGTAAGTGGCCGGTGAAGATGGAACCGGTCGGTTGAGTCCCGCCGTAAGTGTTTTGAATTTGCCGAAAAGTTCCCGGATTCCCTCCCGAAGCGGTCTGCCCAACATTGAAAGATGTGCCCCCGGTCGAAGCAATGGTGGTGGCAGTCCAGTTGGCGTCTTCGAATGTCCCATCCGAAAAGGTCATCCCAGCGCGACATGTCGTCGCACAAGCCAACAAGAATGAGACACAGACAACTTTGTGCATGCACATGACAGGCCCTTCCGTTTGAAGTGATCCTTGTTCAGGTCTCCTGACTTCACCCTACCCGTGCAAAAAGTCGCGTGCAAGAAATTTCCAGACTTTGCACGGAACGTCCAGTCGCTTGGAACGATAGTGATCATGTTCTAATCTACCCGTTCACACCACACTGTAGAGCACTGCGCCGCAGTTGGATTCGACGCCACTTTACATAACTGGAGCACTGACAGTGTCAGAACTTGGACTCGCCAATTTTCGCAAGGAGACCGACTTTCTGATCGGAATCGATTCAGATGGCTGCGCGTTTGACTCAATGGAAATCAAGCATAAAGAATGCTTTATTCCAAACTTCATCAATTACTTCGGGTTGCAGCCCATCTCAAAGTACGCTCGCGAGGCTGCCGAGTTTACGAATCTCTACTCCAAAACTCGCGGAGCTAACCGGTTTCCAGCATATCTGCTGGCGTTGGACCTGCTCGAAGAACGCGATGAAGTCAAACGTCGTAACGTCACTCTGCCCAAGCTTCAGGGAGTTCGTGACTGGGTCGAACGAGAAACCAAACTCGGCACAAAAACCATCGGTCCAGAGTCAGAAAAGACCGGCGATGCTGATCTGAAACAAGCTTACGCCTGGTCGAAAGCAGTCGATGAGACCGTCAAGGACATGGTCCATGGCGTCCCACCGTTTCCGGGTGTTCGTGAAGCTCTTCAGAAAATGAAGGAACAGGCTGACCTGATCGTGTGCTCGGCAACTCCCAACGAAGCCTTGCAGAAAGAATGGACCGAGCACGACATCGATCAGTTCGTCAAATCGATCTGCGGACAGGAAGCTGGCAGCAAGAAAGAGTCTCTCTCTGCTTGTCAGAAGATGGGCTACGAGCCTGAGAAAATGCTCATGATCGGTGATGCTCCCGGCGACATGAATGCCGCACTCGCCGTGGGGGCTTTGTTCTACCCGATCAATCCCGGACACGAAGAAGACAGCTGGTCACGCTTCCTCGACGAAGCTTGCGATCGATTCTTCGCTGGCACCTACGCCGGAGACTATCAAAAGAAAGTCATCGCCGAGTTTGACAAGTACCTTCCGGAACAGCCTCCCTGGAAGTAATTCGGCAAATTGAATGAAGCATTGAGCCACCGGGAGATTTCCTCGGTGGCTCTTTCGTTTTTCGAAGGGAATAAGACGAATGAAAGAGTATCGCGTCGCGATTCCTCAGGAAGACTTGTATCTGATCGACTTTTCTCAAGAAGGTCATCCGGGTGTCGGTGTCGTCAACGCAGCCCTCCACAATTTCGAACCCAAGGTCGTTTTCGGTTGGCATTTGACGTTGATGATTGAATTCGCCGACCTGATCGATAATGGAATGCCCTCCAAGGAGGAGCGAGAGCTCGTCGATCCATTTTGTGACCGTGTTGATTCATTGATCAAAGGCACAGATGGAAATCGGCCGAATGCCCTGTTTCTCGCGAGGCTGACCTGGAACGAAACCCGTGAACTCATCTGGCGCGTTCACGATCCCGAAGCAGCAGACGCAGTTCTTCAGAAAATCATCGAAGAACACCAGTTCCCGCGACCATTCAATTACGAGATGGATCACGATCCCGAATGGGAGAAAACGAAGTGGCACCTCAAGGATGTTGAATCAAATCGCTGATTCTCGTGAACTGAGGCAAAGTTGGTGTCGCAACAGACTTAAATCCGGTCGTCGAGCCTCACGTTCCGCGGCCAATACTGGACGCATCGACGTGTGGTTGTTATCAAATGCGATTGCAGAACGATCGTCGTTGAATTTGAAATTTTTTCAGGAGAAATCTCTCAATGTCATTTCATGTTGGTGAAGCCCTCGTCGGTGAAGGTAACGAAGTCGCTCATATCGACCTGATCGTTGGAGACAAAAGCGGTCCTGCGGGAATCGCATTCGCAAACGCACTGTCAACTCAGTCCGCTGGACACAGCAACCTGCTGGCCGTTCTTGAGCCAAATCTCGCTGTCAAACCAGCGACTGTCATGATCACTAAAGTGACGATCAAAGGCGCCAAGCAAGCCGTTCAGATGTTCGGTCCTGCTCAGCGTGCAGTTGCCGATGCAGTCGCAAACTGTGTCGCTGAAGGCACAATTCCAAAGGACCAGGCAGAAAACTTGTGCATCGTCTGCGGTGTCTTCATCCACTGGGAAGCTGAAGACGATCAGAAGATCTACCAATACAACTACGAAGCGACCAAGCTTTCAATCGAACGTGCCATGAAGAACGAGCCATCTGCAGAAGAGATGGTTGCGAAGAAAGATACTTCATCGCACCCATTCTTCAGCAAGAGCTAAAGCACGTTCAATTCTGGTTTTGCAGCGATGCGTTCGAGTGACTCACTCAGAGTTCTCGCTGAGCCAGGCTGGGGATTACAATCTGTGAGCACCCCCGACCATTCGATCTGGGGTGCTCATTTGATTATTTTCTATTGAAGCCTCGCTCAATGATCGGAGTCGCTTCGTTGAATCTTCCTTGCCGACCAGAGACTTCGAGTTAGAAACTGTTCTGGAGTGTCATGAGACTCTGGCTTGCAGTCATTTCAGTTTAGAACAGAACTCGTCGCGAGTTCCTCACTCCCTGCCGACACCGGACTTGGTATGAAAAAGATCCTCATCCAACTCGACACCGATGCCCTCCCTTCTTCGTTCGACCGCGTTGTCGCCATCGATGCAGGTGTTGACGAACTTCTCAGCTATGGAAACGTGACACCCGAGAACGTGGCCGGTCTCGTTCACGGAGCAATCTTCACTCGAAAACCCGATGACCTCAGCCAGACGGCGCTGTTCATCGGTGGCAGTCACGTTGAGTCTTGCCAGCGTCTCCAGCAGAAAATCCTCGAAACATTTATCGGCCCGATGCGGGTCTCCATGATGCTTGATCCAAATGGATCGAACACAACAGCAGCAGCAGCTGTGCGTTGTGCTGCCCGTCACCTCGATTTGAAACAAGCCGAAGTCCTCATTCTCGGCGGAACAGGACCTGTTGGCCGTGGCTGTGCAGAAATTCTGGCCACCCTTGGAGCTAAAGTTCGTGTAGCATCGCGAAGCTTGGAACGGGCTCAAGCTGTCTGTGCCGAAGTCCGGCATTCCGCCCCGGAAGGCAATCTCAGTGCAGCCGAATTTTCAGATGAAGGCATCGCCGCTGCCGTTGATGGAGTCAGTCTGATCATCGCAGCTGGGGCGGCTGGCGTTCGTTTTCTGACCGCTGAAGAGCTGGAAGGAATCGACACCTTGAAAGTCGCGATCGACGTGAACGCCGTTCCACCCACCGGGCTGGAAGGAATCGACCCATCAGCCGAAGCCACCGACCTCAACGGCGTCACCTGCTACGGAGCTTTGACCGTGGGAGGTTTGAAAATGAAAACCCATCGATCCGCCATTCGCACTCTCTTTTCATCGAATGATCAGGTCTTGGACTCAAAAGCGATCTACGCAATTTCAGGCGACGCTTCCTGATTCGTCAGGATGTCTCAACGTGAGGTCGATCTGAAACACTCCTCTCAGAGTGAGCGAGTTTTCGATTGAACATCACCCTGCGCCAAAACGCATTCAGGAACTCCTTTGTCCCGATGAATGCGGCGTTGCAGCGATCGCTGATCTCATATTGCGAAAGCGACAACCTCGACGCCGATTTTCAGACTTCGAGTAAGCGTACATCGTTGACGCAGTCCCTTGGCACTCAATAGTCTTTCGAATGTAAGTTTAGTGTGGCGGTTTTGTGATTTGGAGGTGTATCATGCGGTTTGGAGTTTGCCTCGCGGATCGTAACGACGAAATCAATCGATGGCTGGAAGACAATCCCCTGGTCCTCGGAGGCGGCGCGATTGTCCTTGGACTCGTTCTACTCGGTTCAGGAGTTTACGAATTGAAGTCAGGCGTGACACGAGACAAGAAAGGCCGAGTCGTCGAAGGCCAAATGGGAAAGACACTCTCAATCGTCCGAATCGTGATCGGAGCAGCCATCTGCCTGTTCGGTGTCTATAAACTGATCGCCTGACGATTTATCGTCAGGACTTTCATTCGCAGGACTGTGTCAGAAGACTTCTCGTTGGAGTCAACTATGAACAATTTAGGAAGTAGACACTCAGATATCATCGTCATCGCTGTCAATATCTACACCGGCTTCCACGAGTTCTCTTTCGGTTTCGACAAATTCATCAGGTGAGATCTGGAGGGTGTCCCGGTACTCAAGTGCCTCAGGTTCTGCCACATACTCGACGGTCCCGTGATGATGCTCGACTGCTTCGACGATGGTCGAAAGATCAACGTTGAAGTATTCCTTTCGAAAGTTCACACGGTTGACTCTGTACCGTGCTAATTCACGATGTAGTCGCTTTTCTAAGTTTGGAGCATCGTCGCATCTGATCATTGCATGGACGTCAAATGGGAATGGCACGCTTGCATCTCCGAGTTCTTTTACTCGGTCCATCGGATCGCGTCGCCGCGTCATGCCAACTTTATAAACATTCTCGCCAAACGAACCGATGTTCGACAAGATGTAGACATTCCCCTTCTTCGTCAGTTGAGCCATTGACTTCGCTCGCTCAGCGTTGGATTGGGCTTCTTCAAGCTGTCTTTGTAACTCTTCGATTTCCGAACTGTATTGCCCTTGCTGAAGTTTGAGTGCTTCTTCAAGTCGATCCTGAATTTCCCGTTCCTTATCCTCTGCTTCTTTGACAGCCAACTCATGTTCTCTGCGGGCCCGTTCTTCTTCCCGCATTTGTTGTCGAATTTGTCGCTGTTCTTCTTTCAGGACTTGTTCACGTACCTTTTCTTTGTACTGAGCCTTGAGGTTGGCGAGAGATGATTGTCTCAACCCATCGGGAATCTCGTAACCAATCGAGTCAACAAAGTCGAAGGTTCGGTTGAGAGCCATTTTCTGACGCTGGTAGTTTTCCGGATCTGCACGAAGTTTTTGTGATGTCCATTTCAGATGATCTTCGACCAAACGCTTTGCCATTGTGTAAATACGCTGCTCAATGTGCTCGACTGCCTGTCTGTCCTCAGTTGCTAATTTACGGAGGTGCTTTGCTTCATCCCGGGCTTTCTCAGCCTGAACGTAGATCTCCTCATAGTAGGTTTCGATCCGAACGTCACCAATTCGGAGCAGGTTCTTGTAGCGTTGAGTGAGTTCGCTATTTCGTTGCTCAAGAATTCGGATGTAGTCATACGCTTTCTCAACGTTCTCCAGCTTGATTTCTAACTCAGTTGTTTCCGCATGCCGGATGAATCCGAAGATACCGAACCCGATTGAGATCATGGCCGAGATGACAACAACGATCCAGCTGTTGAAGACACCGAGAAGTGTGATGAAGGCAAGAAATCCCAAGGTAATCGCAATCACCATCGAGAGTTTCTCTCTCCAGACAGTGCGTTCAGAGGGCTCCGGTTTCGGAGGCGGTTGAGGAGGATTCCGGTAGTTGAAGAACCAAACTGTTGAGCCACATTTGGGGCACTTCATCCGTCGTTCGTTTTGAAGCCTCGATTTTGAGTGACACTTTGGACAGATCCGCAGTTCATCATCCCAAAACTTCATCATTGTGCCCTTAAGATATAGATGCCAACAGCGAGTTCATCATGTGTCGCCAGATCTTAACACTTGAGAAATTCTGTTCCAGTCCACGGGTTGCGCCTGCAGTGTTCACTGCCCGGGAGAAGTGTTTGAAGTGAACACACATCGTCGATGTCAGGTCGACATTTCAAAGACGCCTCGGATCGAATTAGATCGGTCGGACCAGATGACACTCAATCACCGCAAGAGAATCTCAGTCTCTAACAAAAGAGCACGCTAAGACCGAAGTCAAAGCGTGCTTTATTGCTTTGCAAAATCGTTCTGTGTCTAACTGGCCTACGCGATGATCGGTTGGATCGGTTGAACGTGTTCAACACCGACGAGTTTTTGGTCGAGGCCGCTGAAAAAGTAGCTGAGGCGGTTGGGGTCGAGTCCCATTTGGTGCAGGATGGTCGCGTGCATGTGTTTGACATGCAGACGGTCTTCGACAGCTGCGCTGCCGAGTTCGTCGGTTGCTCCGTAGCTGACGCCGCCCTTAATTCCTCCACCTGCCATCCAGGTTGTGAACCCGTATGAGTTGTGGTCTCTTCCGGTGCCTTTGGCGTATTCAGCGGTTGGCTGGCGTCCAAATTCGCCTCCCCAGACAACTAGTGTTTTGCCGAGAAGCCCGCGTTGTTTGAGGTCTGCCAGCAAGCCCGCGATTGGCTTGTCTGTTTCGGCAGCGTGCAGGTTGTGGTTCGTTTCCATGTCCGTATGGGCGTCCCAGTTCGCGTCGTTGTGGTGGCCTCCGGAATAGATTTGAATGAAACGCACGCCGCGTTCAACGAGTCGACGGGCGAGCAAACATTGTCGACCGAAGTGAGACGAAACGGGATTGTCGAGCCCGTACATCTTCTGCGTCGATTCAGTTTCATCCGAGATATCGACTGCCTCCGGAGCATGGGCTTGCATCTTGTATGCAAGTTCGTAGCTGGCGATTCGGGCAGAGAGGTTTGTGTTGTCGAACCGCGATTCAAGATGCTCTTCGTTGTATTGCCGAAGCGTGTCGAGCATTTTTCGCTGGGCGGAAACCGAAAGGTCCTGAGGAGGTTTCAAGTCGAGAATTGGTTCTCCGTTTGATCGCATGACCGTGGCTTGGTACGAAGCTGGCATGTACCCCGAACTCCAGTTCTTCGGTCCCGAGATCGGGCCGCCGCGTGGGTCGAGCATGACCACGAATCCGGGCAGATTGCTGTTCTCAGTTCCCAAGCCGTAGTTGAGCCATGAGCCGAGGCACGGACTTCCGGACAGAATCTTGCCGGAGTTCATCATCAGCATGGCTGAACCATGAATCGGGCTGTCAGCCGTCATGGAGTGAAGAAATGCGATGTCGTCAACATGCTGGCCAACATTTGGAAACAGGTCACTGACCGGTTTTCCGCATTCGCCGTACTGTTTGAATTTCCAGCGTGGCTCGATCAGACGTCCCTGATTCCGGTGCCCTCCCCGACCGAACGTTTTGACTTCGATGGTCTGGTTGTCTCGACCGTACATTTCAGGCTTGTAGTCGAACGTGTCCATATGGCTTGGTCCGCCATACATGAACAGGAAGATACAAGCTGTCGCGTCGGGATCGTAATGCGGTTCCTTCGGAGCGAGAGGATTCTTGAACTCGGAAATGCCATCAGCTGCGACGGCTTGCGAAGCGAAAAACTCTTCATCAAGCATTCCGGCCATCGCGGCACCGGTGAATCCTGCACCAGCTTGCCAGAGAAATTCGCGACGGGTACGTCCGCAGAAGTTTTGAGGTTGTGACATAAGATTGCTCTTCAGAATGTCATTCTTCAACAGGCTCGGTCATCACCTTCGATGGTAAATTGGGTGACCGGCGAATTGTTGAATGTTTTCAATGAGGCGGGGGAATGCAAACAAACTGATTTCAGGCAGATTCAATGCCGCCCAAGATGTTGGTCTTCATTCCAATCAATCGAGGATCTTCGATAGATTATCTGCGACAGGCGATTTGCTGTCCAGTTGCGATCGTCAAATCAGCGAATTACAACGGTTGTTTGCAGGATTTTCTCAGCAGATTTTCACCTGCTTGTCAGTCACTCATTCAACTTTCAGAAGTCTTTTCCTTATGCCTTTGACGTTTCGGCTGCACACGGAATCATCAATCCCTCTGGAGGTCGATTCCCTGAAACTTGAGACATTGAGGGATCAAAGCCTTCCGGAAATTGAAAAGACAGAAATCTTTCGTGGGAATCAGAAAGTTCCTGTCTCGGAGTTCTTCGACGTTTCCGGATCAGCAAATGAGGATCAAACCGTCGTCTGGGAGGGAAATCTCGCCAAGGTCAAATTGATTGGAGCGCACCTGACGGAAGGAACAGTCCACGTTGAAGGAAATGTCGGGATGCATCTTGGGGCATACATGACTGGCGGAGAGATTCGAGTCGTTGGTGATGCTGCGGATTGGGTCGGGGCGGAAATGTCGGGCGGAAGAATTCACATTCAGGGAAATGCCGGAAATCTGCTCGGTGCCGTCTATCGCGGAGGCAGGAAAGGGATGAGAGGCGGAGAGATTCTCGTTGAAGGAAATGTTGGGAGTGAAGTCGGTCACACTATGCGACGAGGGTTGATCGCCATTGGCGGAAATTGTGGAGACGCTGCCGGAGTCGGAATGATTGCGGGAACGATCTTTGTGTTTGGCAAGTCCGGAATTCGCAACGGAGCGGGAATGAAGCGGGGGACCATTGGTTTGTTTGGAAGTGGTCATTCTCCCGAAGTGCTTCCGACCTTTCGCAAAGCCAATGTCTATTCGCCGTCATTCCTTCAACTCTATTTCCGGTTTCTCTCGGAGTGTCGCTTTTCAGTTCCGGAGAATGTCTTGCGTGGTCCTTTCCAACGCTACTGCGGAGACCTGTTAGAGATGGGTAAAGGAGAAATCCTGACGCTTGTCAATTGAATGTCGCTGCATAGCCTTTGCGATGTGTGCGTCGATTGTCTTTCTCTCCTTTCGCTTCGCCAATGAGATACGTTCTTCATTCGAAGCTGCAGTGATCGGACAACCGCGATGAATTTTGCTAACCTGAAGCACCGTTAAAGTTGGATTGCAGCGATGAGTGTGAGCAATCGCTGTATCCAGCAAATGAACGAACTCAGGTGAGTGCAGAGAGACCATGAGAGTGGTCGAGCGTTCGAATTGCTGATCGCATCTCTTCGAACTCAAACAGAGAATGGAATGGCGAATGTATTCTCTTCGGTCGGCCCGTAGTTCCGAACGTGATGTCGTTGCTCAACTGATCTATGACTCGACAAATCACTGGTACGAGTCTCATGGCTTCGGAAAAATCTTTCAGGGGAAGCCGGAAGATTGCCGAGTCTTTTTCGACGTCTACGAACAACTCGATCCGGGGTGTTGTCTTGTCGCAGAAGATGATGAAACCGGTGAGATTATTGGCTCCTGCTTCTATCGTGAACGGCCGACACATTTCTCGCTGGGCATTATGAACTCGTCGCCGAAAGCGGCGGGCCGGAAAGTCGCGAGAACGCTTCTCCAAAAGATCGCGTCTCTGTCGAAATCAGCGGGAAAACCACTGCGTCTGTTCTCGAGCGCGATGAATCTCGATTCGTATTCACTTTATAACCGTCAGGGTTTTGTTCCCTACGTTGTGTATCAGGATGTGATTTTCACAGTTCCTGAAGATGGTTTGCCAGCGGAGAACGTGCTCTCAGCGAGTGCTGACAACTCCGAGATTCGGAGCGCCAGCCTGGAAGATCTGACAGCTATCGTTGAGCTTGAACGACAGGTGTGGGGAGTCTCGCGGGAAAAGGACTGGCGATACTTCCTGGAGGACTCTTCGGGAATCTGGGACGTGTTGGTCGCTGCCCAAGGAGAACAACTGACCGGAGTAATGGCTTCCGTCCGTTCTTCGGGATGTCAAATGGTGGGCCCTGGTGTATCAACCGATTCTGAAGTCGCGGCGAAGCTGATCTCTCGAGCCCTCGACCGATTTCGTGGAAGCTCGGTGGTCATTTTGATTCCTTCAAAGGATCAGTCACTGATCCAGGCGATGTATCAACTCGGAGGAAAGAATTGCGAGTTGCATTTCGGTCAGTCTCTCGGTGACGCTCCGACAATAAACGGAGTCGTGGTGCCATCGTTTCTTCCCGAATCTGGTTGACTACCAACCGCGTTGACGGCCACTCGTTTTTCTTCGATCACGTTTTCTACTTCACACACAGCGATATCGAATTGCTCCTGAAAGATGAGATCAATGCGAATTTCCTCTGCCTGTTTCTTGTTCTTCCTTCTCTCGCTGGCGTTGAGTTGTGCACCAGCCCAGTCGGCGGACCGTCCGAACATTCTTTGGATTGTCGGAGAGAATCTTGCTCATGATCTTGGATGTTATGGTCAAGAGAACGTCGAAACCCCGAATCTCGATGGACTCGCTGAACGGGGGGTGATGTTTACGAACGTCATTGCCACTTCGCCTGTTTGTGCACCGAGTCGATCTGCATTAATGACCGGGATGTATCAAACAACCACAGACATGCACAACATGCGATCGCATCGTGACGATGATTTCCGATTGCCTGCCGGTGTGCGACCACTAACACATCGATTGAAAGATGCTGGTTATGTCACGGCCAACATCACCACGATGGCTGATAAGACGGTCGGAACCGGAAAGCTCGATCTGAATTTTGTGAATGAAGGTCCTGTCTACGACACCGATGATTGGGGCTCGTTGGCGCGGCAACAACCGTTCTTTGCGCAGATCAACATGCCGGAGATCGAGTACGACATCTACGATCGCAAGTCGGCAGAGAAAGAACGCGTCGTCTGGGTGGGAGAAGAATGGCATCCACAGATTGCGACCGCAGACAACGTCAATCCCCCCTCTTACTATCCCGATCATCCGGTCGTCCGCGAAGAGTGGGCGCGCTATCTGAATTCTGTTTCAGGAATGGATGTCCGAATCGGATGGATTTTGGAACAGCTTGAGCGTGATGGGCTGAGCGATAACACGATCATTCTCTTCTTTGGTGACAATGGACGACTCGAAGCCAGAGGCATTCACTGGTGCTTTGATTCCGGGCTTCGTGTTCCCCTGATTGTCTACTGGCCCGAAAAACTGAATCCTCCTGAAGACATCGTTCCCGGCACGGATCAATCACAGCCGATCAGCTTACTCGATGTCACTGCGACAACTCTGGCCATCGCTGGTGTTGAGCGTCCGTGGGGGATGCAGAGCCGCGTCTTTCTCGGACCACAGGCTGATTCTCCGAGGTCATATGTCTTCGCGGCCCGTGACCGCATTGATGAAACAGTCATCACGCAGCGATCAGTTCACGATGGACGCTTTCACTACATTCGCAACTTCACTCCGGGGGCTGGCTTCTCCACGCTGAACCGCTACAAGGAAAAGTGTTTCCTCGTGAAACCGCTGATGCGGCAATTGCAGAGTGAAGGTCAACTGGAAGGGCCGCCTGCTGACTTGATGCAACCATTCCCCGAGGAAATGCTCTTCGATTTAGAAAGCGATCCCGAGGAACTGAAGAACCTTGCCGCCAATCCAGAATACAAAGAGCCACTCCTCAGGATGCGAGCAGCCTTGGAGACGTGGATTGTGGAATCGAACGATCGAGGAATGCAGCTGGAACCTCACTCGGTTGTGGAACCGTTTGTCAAAGAGATGCACGACTGGTTCGGAACACCAGATGGCTTGGACTCAATTCATCAATCCCCTGTCTTCGATGTTCCCGAGAATTAAAACCTGCGGCAAAATTCGAAAAGCAACCGGCTTGGCTTGATGATTCATTCGTGAAGACGAAATCCAGGAAAGGCAACCCATGAAGACGATCAATATTCTTCTCTACCTGATTCTGATCCTCATCGGGAAAGGCGTCGTCGCTCAGGAGGCTGAGGACAAGCTGCGAATTATTTGCTTCGGAGCTCATCCGGATGATGCGGAATATAAGAGCGGCGGTTCCGCAGCTTTGTGGGCGCAACTCGGACATCACGTAAAGCTGGTGTCGGTCACGAATGGAGATATCGGACACTGGCAGATGGCAGGCGGCCCGCTTGCTCAGCGTCGAGCGAAAGAGTCTGCACTCGTTGCGGAACGTTTGGGCGTGGAGTCCGAAGTGCTGGACATTCACGACGGAGAGCTCTTGCCAACGCTTGAAAACAGAAAGAAGATCGTCCGGCTGATTCGAGAATGGAACGCAGATATTGTCATCGCCCACCGTCCGTGGGACTATCATCCCGATCATCGTTATACTGGCGTTCTTGTTCAGGATGCAGCATTCATGGTGACGGTTCCCTTCTTCTGCCCGGAAGTCCCGCATCTGACAAAGAATCCAGTCTTCCTGTATTCGAGTGATCGGTTTCAACGCCCCTACCCTTTTCGAGCTGACATTGCTGTCTCGATTGACGACGTCTTCGAAAAGAAAGTCGATGCATTGATGGCCCTCGAATCACAAACATTCGAAGGGGGAGCACTCGGGAACGCCGACTTCGTTCAAAGTGTGCCGCCAGCGTCCGAACCAGAGTTCCGACGCGCGTGGTTAAGAGAGAAATGGGACCGCCGCGCGAGCGGAGAAGCGAATCAGTTCCGCGATGCACTGATCACCTGGTACGGCGAAGAAGCGGGACAAAACGTGCGGCACGCCGAAGCTTTCGAAATCTGCGAGTACGGACGGCAACCTAACCACCGAGAGATCCTCCAACTGTTTCCGTTCCTTCCACAGCCCGAATAAATGCGGCGCTGATTGTGGCGATCATCGAACCACGAGACGATTCGTATTCTGATTGCTGATATCCACAGCTGTTGATTGTGGTTCGATTCGAGCTTCCGTAGCATGCAGGCACGATTGAGAGTGTTCAGGAACATTCTCATCGATGGAGTGCTCAACAATCTCGCATGTTGAAAGATTCAGATTCCTGAATCGATCAATTCATGATGGTGTGTGGATTCCAATAACGGACTCCCGCACAACATTCACATCCCTCATTCTCGCATAAAGCTTCAGAACGATGAGATTTCGAATGAACGTTGGAAGGGGGACCGATCTTTCGGGGCTCCTTTATTGTCAACGTCGGTTCCCGAATTGCCTGTGGTTCGTAGTACCGCTTCTGGTCGGCTGCGGAGGAACCGGGCCATCAAATGAATATCAAGAGCCTCCGCCACCGGATGTGCAATACGTGACGCCTGTTCGAAAAACAGTCACGCTTTACATTGAAGAAAACGGCGAGACTGAGGCTGTCCAAAGAGCGAATGTTCGCGCGCGAGTGAAAGGCTTTCTTGAAGAGATGTTCTTCACTCCCGGTGCAGAGGTGAAGAAAGGCGACATCCTCTATGTGATCGAAAAACAGGAGTACGCCGCTGCTGTTGCTTCTGCGAAAGCAGCCGTTAATGCTGCCGAAGCTTCGGTTGAAGTTGCGAAGGCACAAGTCGGCGTCGCTCAAGTTGAAGTCTCACGAGCTGAGCAAGACTTCCAACGAACTCAGGCACTGTTCGACCGCCAAGCCTCGAATCAACAGGAACTCGACAACGCAACCGCCAATCGCGATGCAGCCATCGCTTCTGAAAAGATGGCAACGGCGACGGTCGACAGTCTTGAAGCGGAGCTTCAAAAAGCACGGGCGAATCTTGATCAGGCTCAACTCGACCTCGACTACACGGAAGTGAAAGCACCGATCGACGGTCACATCACGAAGACTGACGTGAAAATCGGAAATCTGGTCGAGAGCGGAACAGTGCTCGCCACGGTGGTCTCTCGGTCACCGATCTATGCCAACTTCAACATCAGCGACCGTCAGGCTTTGAGTCTTCAAAAAGCCAGACTGGAGCGAGAAGCACTCGAAGGAGGTGAAGCAGTTTTCGACTATCGAAGCATTCCGGTTTTCCTCCACAGAGAGATTGACACCGGTTTTCCATTCAAGGGGCACGTTGACTACATCAGCGAAGAGGGAGTCGATCAGTCTACGGGAACTCTGGCAATTCGTTCGATCTTTGAAAACAAATCGGGCGAAATCTTCACCGGCTTGTTCGTCCGCGTCAAAGTCCCCGTCACTGAGAAAGAGAATGCGTTGCTTGTTCCGCAACTCACAGTGATGCGAGACAGACGTGGTTCCTTCCTTCTGGTGATCGACGACGAAGACGTCGTCCAGCGCCAACCGGTCAATGTCGGAGAAACCTTCGAAGGGCTGGTCGAGATAGTTAGCGAACTCGACGACAACGCACGAATCCTTATCGATGGCACTCAACGCGGTCGGCCAGGTGTGAAGGTGAGTGCTAAAGAGTGGAAAGGGACAGTCGTGCCAACACCCGATGACGGTTCAGTCGATGATGTTGGCGACTCGGACGCAACAGAGAACTCGGACGACACTGGTGGATCAGACAAGGCGGAAAACTCTGACGAGTGAGCCCCCCCAAAAGTGAGGACAGTCGGGATCAGAGTTTCGATTTGAAATTCAAGTCGAAACGAATTCAGCCCCAAACTGAAAACTCACTCTATGAGTCGTCGCTGAACTCCGTCCCCGTTCGATTCCATCGCCTTTCAAAATCGTAAGAGCAGTTCGCATGTCGCGATTCTTCATTTACCGTCCGATCTTCGCTTCGGTCATTTCGATCGTCATTATCATCGCCGGAATTGTTTCGTTCGGAGCATTGCCGGTTGCGAAGTTTCCGGAAGTCTCTCCCCCAACAGTTCAGGTCAAAGCGGTCTATCCGGGGGCGAATGCGTCCACGATTGCCGAGACTGTCGCGACACCGATTGAACAGGAGGTGAATGGCGTCGAGGGGATGATCTATATGTCCTCGACGAGCGCCAGCGACGGGTCTTACACCCTAACAGTCACATTCGAGTTGGGGACCGACATGGACATTGCTGCTGTTCTGGTGCAGAACAGAGTCGCGATTGCCGAGCCCAAACTCCCTGAAGATGTTCGTCGACAAGGGATCACGACGAAAAAGCAATCGACACAAATTCTGCAATTCATCGCCCTCTCCTCCCCGGATCAAACTTACGACGCCCTCTTCCTCAGTAACTACGCGCTCACTATCAAAGACGAGTTGAGTCGAGTCGCAGGCGTTGGGGACGTGATGGTCTTCGGCGTCGGGGATTACGGCATGCGTGTCTGGCTCAATCCTCACCTTCTTGAACAGCGAGGTTTGACAACCGAAGACATCGTCCAGGCAATCCGAGAACAAAACGTACAGGTTGCTGCAGGTCAGATTGGTGCTCCACCGACACCACCGGGAACAGAGTTTGAACTCACCGTCAATGCTCAGGGGCGATTGGTCACGGTCGACCAGTTCGAAGAGATCATCGTGCGGACCGGAGACGACGGAAAAGTACTGCGTGTCGGCGATGTTGCACGCGTGGAGTTGGGAGCGAAAGCTTACACGTTCGATTCGACATTTAACGGACAGCCATCTGCTTCGATGGCGATTTATCAGCTACCGGGAGCGAATGCACTCGACACAGCGAAGGCAGTCGAAGTACGCATGGCTGATTTGGCAGCGGACAGAAACTGGCCTGAAGGCATGGAGTATTCCATCCCATTCGATACGACGTTGTTTGTGACCGCTTCCATTAACGAAGTTTATGAAACACTCTTTGTCGCAGCTGCGCTTGTGGTGATCGTGATCTATCTCTTTCTCCAGGACTGGAGAGCCACAATTGTTCCCGTGGTTGCAATTCCTGTGTCGTTAATCGGCACGTTCGCAATCATGGCGGGGATCGGGTTTTCGATCAACATGCTGTCGCTGTTCGGAATCGTGCTGGCGATCGGTATTGTCGTGGACGATGCCATCGTTGTTGTCGAAAATACCACTCGCCATGTTGATGCTGGAATGTCTTCGAAGCAAGCAGCCGTGAAGGCGATGGAAGAAATCACCGGTCCCGTTATTGCCACGACGCTGGTGCTCCTCGCGGTGTTTGTTCCGACCGCGTTCATGGGAGGGATTACCGGTCAATTGAATCGTCAGTTTGCCCTCACGATTTCAGCCGCCGTGATCATTAGTACGCTCAACGCATTGACCATGAGCCCTGCCCTATGTGGGTTGATTCTTCGACCAGCTAAGGAGAAGAAGAACGTCTTCTTCCGAGGATTCAACAACGTCTTCGATTGGGGAACGCGTGGCTACAAGTCCGTGATCGGTCGTCTGGTGAAACTTGTCACGCTTGTCATGTTGGTCTACGTCGGGCTTGTGAGTCTGACCGGGTACAGCTTTGACAAACTTCCCACGGGTTTCGTTCCGGTCGAAGATCAGGGATACATGTTTGTCAATGTTCAGTTGCCGGATGGAGCCACTCTTGATCGAACTCGAAATGTGCTTGCAGAATTGGAAACGCTTTACGAAGGGACACCCGGTATCGCGAACTACATCAACGTTTCTGGGTATTCTCTGCTGAGCGGAAACGCAGGCTCCAATCAGGGGCTCTCCGTGCTCGTATTCGATCCATGGGACGACCGAAAGACACGTGAAACAAGTCAGCAGAATATTCTGGCCACGTTGCAGCAGAAGTTTTACGGCGTGACCGATGCCATTGTCTTTGGATTCATTCCTCCGCCGATCGATGGACTTGGAAACGCTGGCGGGTTTCAGATGGAAATTCAAGACCGAGGCAACGCTGGCTACCCTGAACTGCAAAACGTCGCCGAATCCGTTGTGCAAGCTGGAACTGACCAGTCCGGCCTGACAGCCTTGAATACGACCTTCCGAGCGAACGTTCCGCAGTTGTTTGTGGAGATCGACCGGACGAAAGCCAAAACGATGAATGTCCCGTTGAGTTCAATCTTCGGGACTCTTCAGGCATATCTCGGTTCGGCTTATGTGAATGATTTCACGTATCTAAACCGTTCGTATCAGGTGCGAGTTCAGGCTGAAGCAGAATATCGGGCGTTTCCGTCAGACATATCGGCATTGAATGTTCGTGATCTCACCGGACAGATGATCCCCCTCGATTCACTCGTCTATGTCGAAGACGATTTCGGGCCAACAACAGTTCGACGGTACAACCTGTATCCCAGTGCTTCGGTGAACGGATCGGCAGCTGCTGGGTTCAGTTCCGGTCAGGGGTTGGAGTTGATGGAGCAACTCGCCGCACGAGAACTCCCTGACTCGTTCGGTTACGAATGGACGGGGCTGTCGTATCAGGAGAAAATTGCCTCAGGTGGTCAAATGGCCATTTTCGCGTTGGCTGTCGTCTTCGTCTTTCTGGTGCTCGCTGCTCAGTACGAAAGCTGGACGAGTCCGGCGGCTGTGATCGCAGTCGTTCCATTGGCAGCCCTCGGAGTTGTGCTGGCCCTCACTTTGCGTGGAGCCGACAATAACACTTACACGCAGATCGGAATTGTTCTTTTGGTTGCTCTGGCGAGTAAGAATGCGATTCTGATCGTCGAATTCGCGAGCGAACAGCGTCGACTCGGACTCTCAATTCAAGAGGCTGCCGTCAAAGCAGCCGAGTTGCGATTCCGAGCGATTCTAATGACGGCTTTCTCCTCGATTCTCGGCTTCCTTCCGCTTCTGGTCGCTTCGGGAGCAGGTGCCGCCAGTCGGCAAGCGGTTGGAAATGCCATCGTCGGTGGAATGTTGGCTGCGACGCTCTTTTCGTTTCTGTTCGTCCCGACATTCTTCGTCCTCTTCCGTGGACTCGCTGAGTGGAGAAACACAAATAGCGAATCTTCGACTGTCGCAGTTGAGACAAGTGGAAGTGACAGCGCACAGACTCCGACACCTCCGAATACAGAGAACAAGTAACGAACGCTCGATTTCGTTATCAGGAGATTGCCACGAGTGCATGTGCAGCAAACCAAGAGTTTTTGTTTGAGCAATTGAACCCTAGAGAACAACCGACTGACAGATCAAAGGACACGGAATGTTACTGGTGGGAATTGTCTCGGCGACGCTTGTTCTGACGTGCGTTGCCATCCACTACAACACGTTCACCTTGCTGGCTACTCCCAGCGATCAGGTGCATTTGCGGAAACGCTGGTGGATCAATGTGACGATTCTCGGAGCACTTTTGGCCCACATCCTTGAGATGTTGTTGTTCTCGATCGTCTACAAAGTTCTTAGCGACTTTCCCGGCAACGGTTGGATTCAAGATGGAAACGGCGTCCGCTCCGAGGACTACTGGTACTTCTCCTTTCAGGTGTATACGTCGCTCGGGTTTGGCGATATCGTTCCCGTCGGTAACCTGCGAATGATGTCGGTACTCGAAACATTGATCGGGCTGGTTCTCATCGCCTGGACCGCATCTTTCCTGTTCGTGGAGATGCAGTCATGGTCGGTGGTTCATCCACGCATTGGAACGATCGCTCGGGTAAATTCTCGACGATCACATGCTCATGAAGACGAAGAAGACTCGTCCGAAGATTGATGTGAGTTCCGTGGCAGTGTCTCTCATTCTGTGACTGCGCGATGCAGGTCAAACAGTTCCAGAACTTGACTCTTCACCCTCAGGAGTCGAGACCACCAGAAGTTGCTCGGGCCAGCGGCCAGCCATCATCTCCGCGATTCCCTGAGTCTGTTCGAACTCATTCAGAGTGATTCGAATTCCAGAGGTGATCGGAACCGCCAGGAACATTCCCACAACGCCCCATAGCATCCCCCAGAACATCAAAGCCACGAGCACGACGATCGGATGCAGATCGGAAGATTTTCCCATCAGGCGTGGCTCAATGACGTTGCCGCTGATGAATTGAATCGTGCTGGTGAGTGCGACGACGAGACCAATCCACAAGATCCCCGCCCCGGGCTGCAGGATGATCAACGGCAACGGCAGCAGGCTGGCGATGATTGGACCGATGTTCGGAATGAAATTCAGAAAGCACGCCATCACACCGAAAGCGAGCGCCATCGGGATTCCGAAAAACCAGAGTGTCATGCCGAAGATGAACCCGGTCAGAACCGAAATCACCGACTTCAATGACAGGTAAGAACGGATCTGGCGATCAATCTCGTTGAGAACCTGCGGGCGAGCAGACGGGTTCGGGACCCCCAACATCAGAAAGAAGACGTAAATCAAGACAATCACACTCGTGGAGATCATCTGCAGGAACAGCTGAGACATATCGAAGAACCCAGCCCGTACCGTATTCGTGAGGAACTGGCTGAATGTATCGTCGTCGCCGGTTCCGATTCCCGGTCGAGCGGGTGGGGTGTTTGGTTTGGTTTGCGAATCGACCGGCGTGATTCGATGCGGTGAGTTCAACGCAAGAACTCCAGTTTCCGCCGGATTCTCATTCTCCTCTGAAGAGACCTCTTCGACTGCATCATCTTGAGTGGATTGTTCAGACTGCTCAGAAGACTCTTCGTCGGGCGGCGTCGTTTCCTCTAATTGCGGTTCAGCGTCGTTTTCGCCGGGATTTCTCGGCGGTTCTGACTCCGGGTTTTCGGAACCAGAATCACCGCGATTTTCACGGCTAACTTCAGGAGTTGACTCCGAGGAATCGTCCGGTAGTCGCTCCTCGGGACTGGACGAGTTGGAATGTTCAGATGTCCGATCAGTCACGGAATCGGATTCTGAAGTCTCATCGGTGTCGGGAGCAGACTGCATAATCAACGGCGGATCCCGTTCTCCAAGACGTTTTTCCTGAGGTGCCTCTGGAGCTTCGGGCTGCAACGGCATCGGGAGGACCGTTCGAATGTTCCGCATCATGAGCTGTAGCTGGGCTTCGTACGTCCCCCAGTTTTGGGAGAGGTCCACCACCGACGCCCAGAGCGACGCCATTAACATCACCATCACCAGCGAGCCCACCAGAAAGGCGATGACAGCTGCCGTAAATCGAGACGAAGCGATCGACTTTTCAAGTAACTCCAGAATGGGTGTGACTCCGTTCACGATGAACACAGCCAGCACGAGTGGAACCAGAACGGGACGTAGCCAGTAAGCTGCAAACGTCGCCAGGACAGCTGTGATGAAAAGCAGACAGGCGGTTTGGAGTCGACCCTCGGAAACTTTGATCATCTGAAGATGTACTTCCTATGGGATTGAATTGCTGCCACTTCAAGATTTGCCGACGAGCGCGCCGAATCCGTGTTCACGGCATCCGTTGATCGCTTCTCAACGTTCTCCGAATCGTGACGAATCAAATTCTTTCTGAAATCGTCGTTCGATCCCAGAATCCGACTCGGGATTAATCGTTGAAGGCGAATCGTCGCTAAGGACACCGAAACGATCCGTTTCGAAGTTCAATGGATACGTTCAGAACGAATCGATCTTCACTGTAAAGACCTGATCACTTGAATGCGAGCGGAGTCATTGAGCGCGATTGAAGTCAGTTCATCAAGACTGAACAACCCAATCAAAATGACGATCAAAGCGTTTCAGATTTGCTTCGTTCGCATTTGCTGAACAAGTGCTGGAGAGAGTGCGAAGACGAACAGCCCACCCAAATAGACAGCGCGTGTCGTTCGATCGGCATTGAGAAAGTATTCGCTGGGGCGATAACCGCTCACTCCGATATCCAGAACCAGACCTGACACGATCAGTAATCCGGTTGCAAATGCACCCGCTATGAGGAGAGCTTTCGTTGAGAGTTTTGAACCCATCCAACGCACAAGAAGTGCGGCGGTTATGAAAATCAACACAAGCATAATCGGAGCTTCAACGAGCCCCGCCGCTCGTCGACCGACCTGTGGCAGGAAGGAGAGCTGACGGATTTGCTGCACAAGGAAGTGCAGTGTGACTGTGATCAGAAAATAAAGTCCACCAAATTGCATGATTCTCATGCCCTACCCTTGTTCTTGTTGCTGGCCCATCAACAAACGCACATGGGTTATTGTTCTGTTATCCCTCTCAAAATGTAAACCTCGATCTCACCGAACGAAGCTGAAATCACAATTTTTCTCGGAATTTGACCGAATGTCTTAGAAACACGAACGGTGAGGAGATTGAGGGAGTTTCGGCGATCTCTCGGAAATTCAAACTGGAGATCTGAGGGCATTTCCAGGTGGTGCTGTCCGAGATCCGGGCATCTTGTTGCCTTGGATCAACAACATTCCAGGAGCACCGGGGCCAGCCATTTCACCGGAAGATTTTTGCTCTCCGGAATGGCTGGACTTTCAAGGAATGGCACTTTTGCTCGAACGAATTGATGCCAACAAGTGATCCAGATGCCGTAGAATGTGGCTGCAAACCAAAATGTTTGTAGCTGATCTTCCATAGTCAGTCGGCTTGGTCGAAGCCATGCTCTGATTGGGGATCAGATTTCATCCAGTCGAGTTCGAATGACATTCAGAAAAGGAGAACTGTGCTATGGAACCGAACTTTTCTTCGAACGAACGTGGGCAGTCACTGTTTCGTCGAGACCCCTTTCAAGCTCTTCAGCAGGAGTTCGACAACATGATGAACCGTTTCACCCGCCAGTGGGAGGGTTCAGGAGGTTCCTCCAAAGACGTGCGAGTTCCGGAAGTCGACCTCGTTGAAACGCCCATGGAAGTTCGAGTGGTGATGGAACTTCCCGGAGTGGAATCTCATGAGATCAATCTGGAGGTTGTCGGACTTCGCTTGTACGTCAAAGCGGAGCACGTCGACGAGACAGCCGAAGTCGAGGGGACACAACACCAGCAAGAACGACGCAAAGCCTGCTTCTCACGAGTTGTGGATTTGCCGTGTCTGGTGCGAGAAGACGCAGCACATGCTGTCTTCCAGAATGGAGTTCTGACCGTCACCCTTCCGAAACGGGAAGAGGAAAAACGTCACACGATCGTTGTGCAAGCGTCAGATGAGTGAGCAAAGAATAACCTCGGAAGCGCAGTGACGTGCTTCCGAGGTTTATGTTCCAGTTTCTGCAGCAACAGGCTGAATGGTGTTAGCGACCACCCTTTTTTGACCAGCTGTCTTTCAGGGAAACGGTGCGATTGAAGACCAGTTGACCGGAAGCTGAATCCCGGGCGTCCTGAATGAAATAGCCTTTTCGCTCAAACTGGATTGGCATATTTCCATTGTCGTCAGCGAGACTCGGTTCGAGGCGGCATCCCTTCAGAACACTCAACGAATCTTCGTTGAGCGCTTCTTTCCAGTCTTGTCCCTCCGGCATGTCAGCGGGGTTCTCGACTTTTAGAAGGTGATCGTAGAGCCGAACCTCAGCTTCCACGGAGTGTTCAGCGCTCACCCAGTGGATGGTGCCTTTCACTTTTCTTCCGTCCGGAGCGTTGCCCCCTTTGGTCTCAGGGTCGTATGTACATCGCAATTCGACGATGTTTCCGTCTTCATCTTTGATGGCTTCCTGACAAGTCAGAAAGTATGCCCAGCGAAGGCGGACTTCTCTACCGGGTCCGAGTCGGAAGAACTTCTTCGGAGGGTCTTCCATGAAGTCTTCGCGCTCGATGAAGATCTCACGACCGAACGGAATCTTGCGAGTTCCCGCGGACTCATCTTCCGGATTGTTGACCGCGTCGAGTTCTTCCGATTCCCCCTCTGGGTAATTGGTGATGACGACTCGCAGCGGATCAAGAACTGCCATGCGTCGTTCTGCCCGCTTGTTCAAATCGGCACGGAGAGCATTTTCGAGAACGACCAGATCGGTGAGGCCGTTGTACTTGGTGACGCCGATTTCCGAGCAGAAATTCCGGATCGCTTCCGGAGTGTATCCCCGCCGTCGCATGCCGCTCAGTGTCGGCATCCGCGGGTCATCCCAGCCGTCGACATAGTCTCCATCGACAAGTTCGATGAACTTCCGCTTGCTCATCACGGTATATGTGAGATTTAAGCGAGCGAATTCATACTGATGTGATGGAAAGATCTCGAGCTTCTCGATGAACCAGTCGTACAGCGGTCGGTGAGTATCGAATTCCAGCGTGCAAATCGAATGAGTGATCTCTTCGATCGAATCGCTCTGCCCGTGGGCATAGTCGTACATTGGATAAATGCACCACTGATCGCCGGTTCGATGATGTTCCGCGTGACGGATTCGATACATCAGCGGGTCGCGGAGAATGAGGTGCTTGGACGACATATCAATCCGAGCGCGCAGCACATGTTCGCCGTCGGCAAACTCTCCGTTTCTCATTCTGGAAAACAGATCGAGGTTTTCTTCGACGGAGCGATTGCGAAACGGGCTTTCCTGTCCCGGCTCGGTAGCTGTTCCGCGTTGTTGACGGATTTCCTCAAGCGTCTGGCTGTCGACGTAAGCGAGTTCTTTACGAATGAGATCGCACGACCAGTCATAAAGTTGTTCGAAGTAATCGGACGCGAAGTGCAACTCGTCCCACTCAAATCCCAGCCAGCGAATGTCTTCTTGAATCGACTCGACGTATTCCACATCTTCTTTTGTGGGATTTGTATCGTCGAATCGGAGATTGCACTTGCCACCGAACTCTTTTGCGATGCCGAAGTTCAGGCAGATCGATTTCGCATGGCCGATGTGGAGGTATCCATTTGGCTCTGGAGGAAATCGTGTGTGAACGCGTCCCTGGTGTGTATTGGCCTGAACATCGCGGGCAACAATTTCCCGGATGAAGTCGAGTTTGGCAGATTCCGAGTCTTCAGACTGTGGTGCGGTTGGCATGTGGGTCCTTCCAAAGGCTTGATCAGTGACGGGGATTCTAAAGAACTCTGAGGATCTTCAAAACGCTGACTTGTGAGTCACTTGCTGATTCTGGATGATTTCGATTCACGTTGATGCGTTTTACTGACGCAGTCTGTGTCATTCAATTCCCTGAACGGTTTCCGCCTCATGCCAACAATTCCTCCCCTCCTGCTTCGACTCCTTTCCGTCGCCACGGTGCTTCTTCCCGCCATTTCACTTCATGCTGCGGAACAAGCCGATTCGGACCGACCGAATATCATCGTGATCATGTCTGACGACATGGGCTTTTCAGATATTCAACCGTATGGAGGCGAAATTCAAACCCCGAATTTGCAACAGCTCGCAGATGGAGGGCTTCGATTCACTCAGTTTTACAACACAGCACGCTGTTGTCCTACTCGTGCTTCGCTGTTGACCGGGCTTTACCCTCATCAGGCGGGCATCGGCCACATGATGACGGATCGCAAGATTGCTGGGTATCGTGGGAATCTCAATCGTCAGTGCGTCACAATTGCTGAGGCATTGAAACCTGCCGGATATTCCACGTACATGTCGGGAAAATGGCATGTGACGCCTCAAGTGAAGCCGGATGGCGACAAGTCGAACTGGCCGCTGCAGCGAGGGTTCGATCGGTTCTACGGGACGATTCACGGTGCTGGCAGCTTCTACGATCCGAATTCACTGACCCGCGACAACACCCAAATTTCTCCGTATGCCGATTCGGAATATCAGCCTGAAACGTACTACTACACTGACGCTATCAGTGATCAGGCGGTTCGCTTCATCGATGAGCATTTCCAAACCCCGGAATCAAAGCCGATTGAGCCGTTTTTCATGTACGTCGCGTACACAGCAGCACACTGGCCGATGCACGCACTTCCCGAAGATATCGCCAAGTATGACGGCGTCTACGATGAAGGTTACCGAGAGATTCGTCAGGCGCGTCTCGACCGTATGAAAGAATTGGGACTCGTTCGTCCCGACACTGAGTTGCCAGCAGACGCGGAAAACTGGAACGAAGTCGAGCATCGGGAATGGGAGATTGCGTGCATGCAAGTCTATGCAGCGATGATCGACAACATGGATCAAGGGATCGGACGGATCGTCGAGAAACTCGAACAGCTGGGTGAACTCGACAAGACCCTTATTTTCTTCCTGCAGGACAACGGAGGATGTGCGGAAGGACTGGGCCGGGGTTCGAGCGGTGATCTGGCGGAACGCCCCGAAAGTCCAGGAGAAGCGATGGACTCCGCGGAGTTACAGACAGATATGATTCCGAAAAAGTCACGAGATGGATATCCCGTGGTTCAGGGTCCCGGAGTCATGCCCGGCCCTGCTGACACATACATCGCCTACGGGCGAGGATGGGCAAACGTTTCCAACACTCCATTCCGCGAGTACAAACACTGGGTACACGAAGGCGGAATCTCCAGCCCTTTGATCTGCCACTGGCCGAACGGAATTTTCCGCAAAGGGGAATTGGAATCACAGCCCGGACACCTCATTGACATCATGGCGACCTGTCTTGACGTTGCGGGCGCAGAGTATCCAAAACGCATCGGCGAAAACGACATCAAGCCGGTCGAAGGCAAAAGTCTGCAGCCTGCGTTCTCAGGTCAGGAGATTGAACGCGACGCTTTGTTCTGGGAGCACGAAGGAAACCGAGCTGTCCGAGTCGGCGACTGGAAACTGGTTGCCAAAGAAAACCAGCCGTGGGAACTGTACGATATCTCCGTTGATCGCATCGAAGCCAATGATCTCTCGGCCGAGTACCCTGCCCGGGTGCGTGAACTCGAACAGATTTGGGATCAATGGGCAGCCCGCGCTGATGTCCTTCCGCTTGGAGCCTGGAGGGGGCCGAAGAACAACGATCATTCGAAGAAGACAGAATTCGATCTCCAAGCTGGGGCGGTCCTGTCGAAGTCAGAGTCTCCGAATCTCGTCGGAAAGCCGTACTCGATCAAAGCTCAGTTGAAGACGTTTTCTCCCAACGGAGTGGTTGTCGCCCAAGGAGGAGTGACGCATGGGATCTCGTTGTACCTGCAAGATGGTCTCCTCCACTTTGCCGTTCGCAGCAGTGGGAGTCTCGAATCGGTGAGTTCTGATTCACCGCTCGAAGACGCCCAGCAGATTCAAGTCATTGTTCGAAAAAACGGGCGAGTTGTTCTGAAAGCTGATGGCGAAAAGATTGGCAGTGGAACGATTGAAAAACCGCTCGAAAAAGTTCCCGCCGAAGGTTTGGAAGTTGGCGTCGATGCTGGCGATCCCGTCGCGAAATATCCCCGAGAATTTGCCTACGACGGTGAAATTGAAAACGTCGTGATCGAAATTGATCCCTCAAAAAAGTGAAGGAACCCGTAAGAAGAGTCGATTGTAGGCGTTGCCCGACTCTTCGAGAGTGATCTCATTTGATGCGCAGAGCGGGTGACATCGTCCTCCCGGAAGCATACGATGAGAGTCTGCAAGAAGTGTGAAAGGTGCCTGTCGATCTGATTTGCATGCGACGGGAACGAGGGTTTCCTCCGATTCTCAACCATCGCCCAACTGTTGGCGTCAGAATCAATTTCGCTGGCACCTGATTCACAACACATCTACTACCCCGGACGAACTTATGGCGATTTCATTTAAGTGTTCCTGTGGACGCGGTT
The DNA here is from genome assembly GCF_040717535.1 of Thalassoglobus sp. JC818. NCBI lineage: Bacteria > Pseudomonadati > Planctomycetota > Planctomycetia > Planctomycetales > Planctomycetaceae > Thalassoglobus > Thalassoglobus sp. JC818. The sequence continues at coordinate 821,340 of NZ_JBFEFI010000001.1, read as the reverse complement.
TCAAAGTCCCCGATGAAGCTGCCGGAAAGAAAATGAAATGCAAGGAATGTGGAGAAGTCGTTCAGGTCCCTGCTCCCAAGGTCAAGCAAAAAGTCGCGGCTCCGCCGGCCAGCGAAGATGATTACGGGATGAACTTCGGTCTGAAGGAAGATCGGATTCTGCAGGAACTTCCTCCGCGAAAACGACGAGCGGACGACGAACCCAAACGCAAAAAGGGGTCGAAGTCCAAGAATCAAAACTCCAACACTGGAGTCAAAGTGGCCGTCGGAGTGGGTGCGCTCCTGATTGCCGGGATCGGGGGATTTTTCGCCGTTCAGAATATGGGAGGCGGCAACAGCGCTCCCAAGCAGCCTGAAGTGGTCAATTACTCGACGTTTGAGCACGATCTCGGTCAGTTCAACATCAAGTACCCCAGCGACTGGGAAGTCGATAGTGGCGGTGGTCAGGGCGGTCGTCCTCCCTTCGCATCTTTTGAAGACGGTACGGCACGCATTTCGATTCGTCACAGCCTCGCAGGAGCTCCTATTGCCGATATGGCGTCTCTGCCAGCGGGAGGTCCCATTATCCCCGGAGAGGCACCCATTGATGAACTTCCACCGGCTGCGAAGGTTCACGAATTCCTCACCCAGAAACAGTTCGAAATGGACTACTCAGACTACGAAGAAACCCCGGGCGAAGAATTTGATGTCCCATATGGGAAAGGTTGGCTCGTTGAATTCACTGGTAGCGAAGGATTCAGTGGAAAACTGCGAGCCTATCGGCTGACGCTCGCTGGTACGCAGTGGCAGTACAACATTGTTGCGAAATGCCCCAATAACCGCTGGGAGAAATACGAGCCGATTTTCAAGGAAGTGATCAGTAGCGTGGCACGCTAGTCGCAAACTTCTGTCGCAAAATGGATTATGTCGAGCAGCTGTTTTGACGCGTGCTTGAGAATGCGCCTCCTCGAGTGCGGTTCGAATTTGGCGATCAGGCGTTTTTCGCGGTAAGACTTTGAACCAACAAGGCGTCGTAATCGCAGAACTGAATGACTCTACTCCTCTTTCATGGCAAGAGCCATTCAGGCGAGTCGAACTGACCTTTTCGAACAACGCAGCAGCGGCGAAAACTTCGATTATTATCAACTGAGTGTCGCATGGACGAAAAACTTTGGTTCCTCAAAGAGTGCCCGTTGTTCGAACGGTTAACCGAACAACAGATCGAGCACTTGGAATCCGCCTCACAGAGCCGCTCTTTCGGCAAAGGGGAGATGATCTATCTCCCGTCAGATGCGAGCGAATCAGTCCTGCTCCTCACCAAGGGCCGCGTGAAGCTGTTTCATGTGACCTCTGATGGAAAACAGGCTCTTCTGGCTCTGATTGAGCCGGGAGAGGTATTTGGCGAACTGGCTGTCTTCGATGGTGGGCAACGCGAGGAATTTGCGGAAGCAATGATGCCCAGCACGTTGATTCGCATTCCGAAAGCGATCGTTCAGGAACTGATGGAATCAGAAGCCAATGTGGCAATTGGCATCACCAAGTTGATGGGGTTTCGTCGCCGCCGTGTGGAGCGTCGGTTGAAGTCCCTGCTCTTTCGGTCCAACCGTGAGCGATTGATTCATCTTCTGATCGAACTGGCAGATCAATATGGTGTGAGAACTCCGGACGGTGTTCGACTGAAAATCAAGCTTTCGCATCAGGAACTGGCCAGTATCATCGGCAGCACTCGTGAAACAGTGACCGTTGTGTTGGGAGACTTGCAGTCCGAAGGGAAACTGACGATTGAGCGAAGGCATCTCATCCTGAACAATATCGAGCAACTGGCGTCCAGTATTGGTGTCACGTCACCAAAGATTCCGGTAGACAGCCCCTTCCTGCACAGAACAGCCCGGCCAGCTCGTTATGGGACCTGATTCTGCGAACAAAGTTGGCGGATTGCATTGTGTTTGTGGGGTGCTTTACAGTCTTGCTCGCGAAGGGTCTCGATAATCTTGTGTGTCAGAACAGTCTTGTTGTGAAAAGGATCAGCGGCAGCATCGTTGCGTAAGCTTCCATGTTCGAAAGCATCAACTGTTGAGTGGGGAGTGACAGCCTGAAATGCTCATTTCAGGTCGTTCGTGCAGGCGGAGAAATTTGATGTCAGAAAATTCGGAAAACTCAGAGCGCAACGAAGGTTGGTGTGACTGCCCTGCAGGCGTGATTCGATCGATGCTGGATCGACAGAAGACTTGTCGTCGACAAGAGAAGCTCAAGCGGTTGACCGCGATCGGGGGATCTCTGGCCGTCTTCCTCTTCATCGGATTTCTGGTTTTGCAGTCACAACAACAGGTCGTCGCTGGGCACATGACCTGTGCGGAAGTCATCGATCAGGCGGAAGAATATGTGGCTGGCAAGCTGACTGAAGTCGTCGCTGGCAAGTTTGAAACCCACCTGGATCGTTGCCCCAAGTGTCGGGACCACATCGAAACAGTTCGAACCGGAAGTGGAACGCATTCGAGTCCCGAACACGACTCAGGCGAGAAATCTCCCCAACAGGGATGCACGAAAGAGAACGGACGCCAACTCGTCGCCGATGTCCGATCGACGAATGAGCTGATCGCCAACCGCTAATTGAGAATCGCTCTCAGGTGGTCGCCTGCTCCACCGAACTCGACGAATCAAGCGAGCGCTCCGGCATTTTTGATCGCGAAACTGCTGCCAGAAGCCATATTGGTTGACGAGAACATCTCCGAGTTTGATTTTTACTCACTCGCACGAGCAACGTGCTCTACAGCCACTCGGATTCGTCAACCCGTTCTTCTGTTTCTTGGTGTGGATTTGAAGCTGTCGTTCGCGAAGTTGCTTCGGAGCGTGTTTCACCCTGCTGCTTCTTGAAGCTGTGCGGAGCGGGAATTGGGAGAGTTTCCGCACGATCGACTCGGAAGTTCGATTTCTCTTCGATAATGGATGTCGCATCGAAGCGGCGACCGAAGTATTTCTCCTGAGCTTCCTTATTGTTCAGCACTGTCTCGACATCACCACTGACGACAACGCGGCCATCGCAAATGATGTTGCTGCGATCGGTGATCGTCAGGGTTTCGCGTTCACGGTGGTCCGTCAGCAGAATCGAAATCCCGGAATCTCTCAGTTCGCCGATGATGTCTTGAATGTCGTTGATTGTGGTCGGATCAATCCCGGTGAACGGCTCGTCGAGAAGAATGATCTTCGGCTTGCTCGACAAACAGCGGGCAATTTCGAGACGACGACGTTCACCACCGGAAAGGGTCGACGAGATCTGTTTTCGTTTGTCGTCGAGACCGAATTGACCGAGCAGCCTGTCGAGTCTTTCCTTCCGCTCTTTCCGTGAAAGTGGCAGGAACTCCAGAATGGCGATCAGATTCTGCTCGACAGTTAACTTGGTGAAAATACTCTGATCTTGTGGCAGGTAGCCCATTCCGTGACGAGCCCGCTTGTACATTGGCCAGCGGCTGACATCGACTCCGTTGAGAAAGACTTTGCCCTTGGTCGGTGAGGTCAGGCCACAGGTCATCCGGAATGTGGTCGACTTTCCCGCACCGTTGGGACCCAACAGCCCCACGATCTCTCCCGGTTCAACGTCGAACGAAACACCGTCGACTGCCCGTTTTCCGCCGGGGTAGACTTTGACCAGGTCTTCGCATTGCAGGATCGACATTGCTTTCCTTAGACCATTTTCATGGTGTCTCTGCACTCACCTGAACTCGTCTTAGTCGATAAATGCTCGTGTCCGCCAGCGGATGACCGGCAACGAAGGATGAAGTTTCACCGGGAGTAATCTTCGAGCATTCTCATCGAATAGTGTTCTGAATCATTCGTTGCTTCAGAAACAGCACTGAGACGAGTTCTGGCGGAGTTTGGATTCCGTTCTCAGTTTCACGCCAGGTTCAATGGCCGAAGAATACCCGAACTCGTGGAATCACTACAAGATGACACCGCAGTTCGGATTTCAGGTATTTACGCGAACAGAAAGTTTGAGGACGCAGGGACGAGAATTCGAACTTCTCGGCAAACTGCCATTTCGGCCGCTTTACAGAGTGACGGTGACCTGTAAATATTGCAGGTTTTCCCGATCCACTCTCACAGGATGATTCACGTGAGTCAGTCACGTTCAGATGCCTTTGCTATTGCCGTTTCGGTGTTGGTCGTCGACGACGATGAACCGCACGCCCAGGCAGTGGCTGAAAGCCTCGAACGCATCAACTGCGAGTGTACGATCGCAAATTCCGGCCCGCGTGGAGCGGAGCTAATCGAAAGCCAGAACTTTGACGTCATCATCACCGATCTCAAGATGGACGATGTCGATGGGCTGGAGATCCTCCGAAAGGCCAAGGAAGAACTCCCCGATTCGGAAGTCATCGTCCTGACGGCCCACAGTTCGGTGCCGACCGTTGTCACCGCGATGCAAAGCGGAGCTTACACGTATCTCACGAAGCCTCTTGATATTCAGGAGTTACGTCAGGCTGTCGAAAAAGCATCGAGTCGCATTCGCCTTCTGAGACGAAATGTCGCGTTGTCGCGTGGACTCGACGAAAAGTTTGGGTTTGAGGGGGTCATCGGCAACAGCCCATCGATGCATCGTGTAATCGAACAGCTCAAGAACCTGGCTCCCACCGACACGACGGTGCTGATTCTCGGGGAAAGCGGAACCGGAAAAGAACTCGTCGCTCGTGCGCTTCATCAAAACAGCCCCCGCAAGAGCAAGCCGTTCGTTCCGCTGAATATCTCCGCTCTGCCCGAAAGTATCCTCGAGAGTGAATTGTTCGGCCATGAACAGGGAGCCTTCACCGGAGCGGCCTCGAAGCGAATCGGAAAATTCGAATACGCCAACGGCGGGACGTTATTCCTCGACGAAGTTGGGGAAATGCCGACTGATACGCAGATCAAGCTCTTGAGAGTTCTCGAAGATCGACGCATTACACGAATCGGTTCCAACGAAGAGAAATCGATCAATGTCCGGCTCGTGGCTGCGACGAATGCCGATTTAAAGCAGGCCATGGAAGAAGGGACTTTTCGCAGCGATTTGTATTACCGATTGAGTGTCGTCACGATTTACCTCCCGCCGCTGCGTGATCGCCGAGAAGATATTCCCTTGCTGATTGACCACTTCCTGAAGGAATTCTGCAAACGACAGGGCCGCGAAGTGGAAGGAATCAGCCGGGCGGCGAGGCAGGCACTCATGACCTTTGACTGGCCCGGAAACATCCGCCAGCTACGCAATACAATCGAAGGCATGCTCGCTCTCGATGTCGACGGCCTGCTGGATGTCGACGATCTGCCGAGCGAACTCGCTGAACTCTGTGGTCAGTCGAGTGACGGAACGGCCGGAGGGGCTGGAGCGGACGTTCTCATCGGCCGTCCACTGGAAGAGGTCGAACGTTATTACATCGCGCGAACTCTTGAACTGACGGGCGGAAAACGCGAAGAGACAGCTTCCATGCTGGGCATCGGCGAACGGACGCTGTATCGCAAGATCAAAGAATACGATCTCAAGTAGATTTGTTGCCAAGTCCGTGGCCTGTGGCGCTTTTCATCGTAGATTGACTGCACTGAGACTTGGAGATGCTCTCGATACGTTGTCTCAATCAGCACAAAATCACCAACCGGTGACGCAACGGAATCGATCAATGGATGATGACCCCATACACTATTTCTGACTGAGTTTTTTGAATACTTCAAACGTGATGATCGGAGTCACAGATGCAGGGGAGTCAACGCGTCATTGACGCTCTCAACGCGGGACTGACAATCGAATTGACAGCGATTAACCAGTATTTCGTTCAGGCCAAAATGTGCACCAACTGGGGGCTGAACAAGCTGGGAGCTCACCACTATCAGGAATCGATCGAGGAGATGCAGCACGCAGAACTTCTGATCGACCGCATTCTCTTCTTTGACGGAGTGCCTGAAATCGCACGCTACGACGTGATCCGCGTCGGCGACAACGTCAAGCAGCAACTGGAAAACGATCTCGCTCTCGAAATCAATGCCAGCAAGACCTACAACGAGGGGGTTCAGATCTGCCTCGAGGAAAAGGATGCTGCCAGCCGCGAAATCATGGAAAAGATCATCGTCGAGACCGAAGAAAGCATCGACTGGCTGGAAGCCCAGCTTGATCTGATCGATAAGCTCGGCATTGAAAACTACATGCTGTCGCAAATGGGCGAATCAAAAGAGTGAACGCCAGCTCGAACTGGGTCTTCCCGCAGTCGCAAGACGAGTGGAATAAGACTCTGCAAGAGCTGCGATTTCGTCAGCGTTTCGAATAATGTGATGAGTCCGGGGGCAGGCATTCGAGAGAGTGTCTGCCCTGCTCTATTCCTGGGCTGGGCATTGAATGTAAAGAGCAATTGCCGACAGTCGGCTTCCCAGACTCACTGGCTCGCTTATTCTTCCTGAGTCGATCGGTCTGAACTCAATGATGTCGATTAGCTACGCGCTTCCGAGCGATCGCTTTGGTACTGGGCAATGAGTTGCTTGATTCTTGAGCGACATCCCATGCAACCATCTCCAGCGCCGCACAGGCTGCGGACTTCCTGATGGCTCTCTGCTCCATATAGATTGACGCAGTCGGAAATCGTGGAGTGCGTGACATTCAGGCATCGACAGACGACGGCATCTGAAGCAGTTTCGGAATCAGATTCAAAGATTTGACTCATTTCCACCTCTGTTTTGTTGAGACTGAGTCTCATGAGCAGGAAATGGTATTTTCGATTTTCTCGTCGGTCAATCCAAAAACGCCCCGATCACAAAAGTTTCCAAGAAGTGGTGATCCCAACGAACTCCGCAGCTTTGCCGAGGAAATCCGCAATGAACAGCAGAATTCCCCATCTGTGAATTGGCTTGAGTGGCGGATTTATAGGTAAGTCTTCGAGGGCTGGAACCGCTCTCTGGTGTCGACTATTGTGATGACGCATCAAAGAGTTCAAACTAATCGTCCGCCGCCTGTGAGGAGATTTCGTTGTCGCTGACCGTCAAATGCTGTGCTCTCAACTCTGACGAAGGTCCCCATTTCTCACTGCTGTCTGAAAAGGGCTTTGAAGTACTCCCGGGAAACCGGGACAGAAGTTTCTGGGAGGCAACCAATCTCATCGAGGAACTTTCAGGCTGTTGTGCTGTGATCGCCGGTTCCGAGCCTTACACCCCGGAAGTCATCAAGAATTGTCCGGATCTCAAAGTCATCGCACGGACAGGAGTCGGCTTCGATGCTGTCGATCTCGAAGCTTGTGATCGTCAGGGTATCGTGGTCACGACCACTCCGGGCGTGAATCATCACTCCGTTGCAGAACAGACGATCGCGCTGCTGATGGGCGTCTCGCGCGGATTTCCTGACAATGATCAGCGAGTTCGTTCCGGGGCCTGGAAGCGGATTGCCTATCCTCGCGTCATGGGAAGAACGCTCGGGCTGGTTGGCCTCGGCCGGATCGGACAAGCAGTGGCAACAAGAGCGATTGGCCTGGGCTTGCGTGTCGTCGCTCACGAGCCATTTCCCAACAAAGAGTTCGTCGAGAAATGGAAGATCGAAACGCTCGAACTCGATGACCTGCTTGGCCAATCGGATTATGTGTCACTCCACAACCCGATGACTCCGCAGTCGTTGAAAATGATGAATCGAGACACGTTCGCGAAGATGAAGAAAGGTTCCGTCTTCATCAACACTGCCAGAGGAGCACTCGTCGATGAATCCGCTTTAATCGAGGCCCTGCAATCCGGTCATCTTCGAGCAGCTGGACTGGATGTCTTCGATGTTGAACCTCTCCCGACCAGCAGCCCGCTGATTTCGATGAGCAACGTTTTGCTGTCCGGACATGTGGCCGGGCTGGATGTCGAGTCACAATTCGACACGCTCACGATGGCTGCCGAGACAATCCTCTCTCTGAAAGACGGGGGATGGCCCACAGAATGTATTCAGAATCTCAAAGGTATGAGCGATTGGAAATGGGATCGCTGACTCGAATGAGTGACGGTCGGTCGCAGTTGACGATTGGCTCGCGTGCGCTGAATTCCTCCTGATGCCTGCCGATCTAACAAGAGTTGTGTGACAAGTGCGACGTTGCAAACCCTGCTTGCTGTAGTCCTTCGATTGGAGATGAGTGAATGGTTCGCAGTATTGTCTTCCGAATTCTTATGGTGTGCAGCTTGCTGAATGCCGCAGCGATGGGCGCATTCGCTGGCGATCAAGATCTCGCCTTGAAGGCTGAGCGAGTGCTGTTTCTTGGGGATTCGATCACCCATTCGGGATACTACATTTCGCTGATCGAATTGGAGTTGCTTCGCCAATCGTCGGACGCGATGCCGGAAGTCATCAATCTCGGTCTGCCAAGCGAAACAGCTTCTGGCTTGTCTGAACCGGGGCATCCCTTTCCTCGTCCAAACGTTCACGAACGACTCGAACGGGCACTTGAGAAATTGAAGCCAGATGTTGTCGTCGCGTGTTATGGGATGAACGACGGGATCTATCATCCGTTTGATGAAGACCGATTTGAGATTTATCAAACTGGGATCAACTCGCTGATTGAGAAAGTTCACAATTCGGGAGCGAAGCTGATCCTGCTAACTCCTCCTCCTTTCGATCCGCTGCCGTTGAAGATGAAAGGCAAGTTGGTGTCTGCGGACGCCGATGAGTTTGCTTATTACTCGATTTACGACAAGTACGACGACGTCATCAAACGCTATTCTGACTGGATTCTGGCTCAGAAAGATCGAGTCGAAATGGTCATCGATCTGCACACACCGGTGACGAAGTTCGTCGCGGAGAAAAGGAAGAGCGACCCGGAATTTGTGTTGTCAGGTGATGGCGTTCATTTGGATCAAGAAGGGCATCGCATCCTCGCTGAAGCGATTCTCAATGCCTGGGGAGTGAAGCTTTCTGCTGAGGACGATCAGTCCCTCGAAAAACTTGTTCACCAACGACAGATGCTCTGGCATGCAGCATATCTCTCCGACGTCGGACATGTTCGTCCCGGAATGAATGCCGGCCTGCCGCTCGATGAGGCCGCAGCTAAAGCCGGTGAGCTGACGAAGCAAATCGATGATCAACTGGCGAAAACACAAGCAAGTGAGAATTCGCAGTAGAACTGCTCTCTTCCAGCTTCCGTGAAAAAAAGAATCGATGAGCGACAGATCAGCTCATCGATTCTTGATTGTCATTTGGTAGCTTTGAAGCAGCTCATCTTCTGTGACGTTCTCTTGTCACCTTCCGACACGACTGTCATCGACCGTTTCGATTTCAGCAGTGCGAGTGTCATCGATGATGAGGATTTAGAGCATTCTCAAATTGAGTTTCCACTGGAAGGAGTCGCTTGCTCTAGAACTGGCGAGGGCGAGCTTTCCCCTGAACTCGCAATGGGACTCCCAGAATTCGGAGAAATCCTTCGGCGTCGTTCTGGTTGTAGTCCGCTTCGTCGGCTGCTTCCATGGAAGCAATCGCTTCGTCGTAGAGAGAATTGGGAGAGGTTCGACCAATAATTCGGACGTTGCCTTTGTAAAGTCCGAGTGTGACTTCCCCGGTGACAGGCTGTTGAAGCTGTTGAATGAATGCCATCAGAGCATCCATTTTCGCACAGTACCAGAAGCCGTTGTAAACCATCTCTGCCACTTCCGGGCTGAGGCGATCACGCAGGTGAATCGCGTCGCGATCGACAGTCAATTGCTCAAGTGCCTGATGGGCCGCGTAAAGACAAGTCATTCCTGGAGCCTCATAGACTCCCCTGCTCTTCATTCCGACAAATCGGTTTTCGACGATGTCGATGCGTCCGACGCCGTTGGCTCCTCCCAGCTTATTCAGTGCGTCGACAACTTCGAATGCGTTCTTCTTTTCTCCGTTGATGCTGACCGGAATTCCGGATTCGAAACCGACTTTGACAGTCGCTTCCTGATCAGGAGCTTCTTGTGCTGAGACGGTCATTCCGAAGTCAATGATCGGAAAACCATCGACGTTCGGGTCTTCGAGGTCGCCCGCTTCGTAGCTGATGTGCAGACAGTTTTCGTCCGATGAATACGGTTTCGACGCGGTGGCCTTTACCGGGATATTCTTTTCCGCACAGTACTCGAGCATCTCTTTTCGGCCGGGGAACTGTGATCGAAACTCGTCCATTCTCCAGGGAGCGATGATCTTGACCTTTGGGTCGAGGGCTTCTGCTGCCAGTTGGAACCGGCATTGATCGTTCCCTTTTCCGGTCGCTCCGTGTACGTATGCGACTGCCCCGACTTCGCGAGCACGTTGCAAAGCAATCTTTGAAATCAGGGGACGTGCGATTGATGTCCCGAGCAGGTAGATGTTTTCGTACTTCGCCTGCCACTGCAAAACAGGGAATGCGAAGTCGCGGCACAACTCTTCCTGAACGTCGACAGCGATCGAAGATTTCGCCCCGATATCGAGAGCTTTCTTGAGGATGGCTTCGATGTCTTCGCATGGCTGGCCAAGATCAACGTACAGGCAGTGAACATCGTATCCCCGGTCCATCAGCCAACCGACCAGAACTGAAGTGTCCAATCCACCGCTGTACGCCAGTACCACCGAATCTGCCATGCCGTCCTCAATCTTTCTCTGTCAGTGCCGTTGATGTTGTTTTCGCTCAGCCTCGAAGCTGATTGCCGATGGTTCCGCCGCTCCAGTTGTTGATGCCCTGAATATTGAGGCGAAAATACAACCGAGGTTCGTTGAATTCTGTTGAATTGTTCACATCGTCTCATTCCAGAATGAGAACATCAACAGACCGCCGAGACTCCATGCAGATTTTTCGTCACTGAGAACCCACATGCCTTCAAATCAAGGCAACCTGACAGCCAGAATTGGAGTCCGTCGATGTTTAGAGCAAGTTGCTCTTTCCTGTGCACTTGCTTGCACTGTTTCATAAGTGAAAAGGCTGTGCTTGCTCGTGCGAGATCGTGCACTCAAAATCAGAAAGTGCTCTAAGAGTCTGTCGAAGCACAGATCGGACAGTCAGAACGCCTCTCAATCGGCAGCTTGCGAATGTCCATGTCGCGGAGATTCATCCACAACATTTGACCTGTCAGCGGTGAGCCGACTCCTGTGATGAGTTTGATGACTTCCACCGCTGCCAACGAAGCGACTGTTCCCGAAACTGCTCCAAACACAGGAAACTCCCGTTTCCAGTTCGCTGGATCATCCGGATAGATACAAGAGAGACAAGGCGTCGTTCCGGGAAGAATTGTCGTCAGCTGAGCAGAAAAGTCATACATCGCTGACTCGATCAGCGGCTTTCTATAGCGGACACAGGCTGCATTCATGGCAAAACGCTCAGAAAACAGCGGAGCAGCATCGACGACCATATCGACTTGCGAAACCAGGTGTTCTGCATTCTCCTCGGAGATGTTCTCCGCCACCGGAACGATTTCCGTATGCGGATTCAGTTCTTTCAGTCGACGAGCCGCAGACTCAATTCGTGAATTCCCGAGCCAGTTCGTGGTCATCAGCAGTTGGCGGTTCAAATCGCTCGGTTTGACATTCCCCGCATGCGCGAGCACCAGTTTCCCGACACCAGCAGCTGCCAGATAGTACGCGACTGTCCCACCGACACCGCCCAGTCGAGAGACGAGAACACTACTGGCTTTGAGTCGTTGCTGCCCCTCTTCGCCGATATCGGGAGTCCACATCTGCCAGGCGTATCGACTCCGCTCCTCATTACTCAAATCGGGCAGTTCGGACATGCGAGGTAATCTTTCCATCAGAGTGAATTCGAGAGTCGAGATTTCCACCGATTGTTCGGCCGGTCAGCTCACTTGAAAACGACTTCCAGGCTTCAAACGTGATCGATCTCTAGAACCAGTTCAAGAGGGGCTTACCCCCCGGAAATGGGAGGATAGAGGGTGACGACGTCGTTGCTTGACAGTTGTCGCGTTTCGAAGTCACTCGCTGTGACGGATGCCTCGTTGACGAAGACCAGCAAACTGCGACGTGGCTGTTGCTGGTCATCAAGTATTCGGCGGCCGAAATCCTCGCCGAACTTTTCGCTGAGGGTCATAAACAAGTCGCATAGTGAGATTGAATCGACATCAACGACCGTGTCACGTACTCCTGAACTTTCGCGGAGTTGTGCTTCGAATTGTACGCGAATACTCATGATTCGATGGGGAGTCCCTGAAGGTTGACTTCGATGAGTTGACCATGTTTGAGGAGAAACCGGCGATCCGCCAGAGCGAGAGCTTCTTCCTCGCTGTGCGTGACGTGGAGCGTGGTGATTCCAAAGTCTCTCGTCAACCTTCTGACGAGAGTGTGCATCTCAGACCGTGTTTCCTGATCGAGCGCACTGAACGGTTCATCGAGCAACAAAGCACGCGGACGAAAAACAAGAGCTCGTCCCAAAGCGACACGCTGAGATTCCCCTCCGCTGAGCCCGTGAACTGTTCTGTCGACAAGGTGCTCGATGCCGAGAAATTTGCTGAGTTCATCAACGCGCTGACGAATTTCCTGCTTGGGAACTTTCCGCAATTTGAGTGCGAATGCAAGATGCTCTGAAACATTGAGATGAGGGAATAGAGCCAGATCCTGCGGAACATATCCGAGCCCACGATCTCCCGGGAGCCAGTTCGTTACGTCGACTCCATCAAGGAAAATGTGTCCAGAGTCGACCTGTCGAAGCCCGCAAATTGATTCGAGTAGCGTCGTTTTTCCGCCGCCGGTTGTTCCCATCAAAATGGCGTACTCGCCTGCCTCGATGGTAAAACCGACATCGCGGACGGAGAACGCTCCTTGCTGAACGTTGAGGCTGCGAACTTCGATCATCCTCTGACTCCCAATCCGACGAGTCGAAGGATCATGAGAATGACCATGGCCATCGCGACCATCAATAACGAAACTGCGACCGCAGCTTCAAGGTTGCCGATACTCAACTCGAGGAAGACCGTCGTCGAGAGAACTTCCGTTCGAAATCGGGTCGCCCCTGCGAAGACAAGGATAGGGCCAAACTCTCCCAAGGCCCGTGCCCATGCAATTGTGAAGGCTGCCGTCTCACCGCGAATCGCTTGTGGAAGCGCGATCTGAAGAAATGCCTGAAGCCGCGTGCATCCCAGCGTCCGGGCGACATCTTCAGGACGTCGATCGATCTGATCGAACGTGACGCGCATCGTCCGGATCGCGAAAGCACAAGCGACCGCAAACTGCGAAAGCACAACAGCTGGCCAACGATACGTCACAGGGAAACCGACATCGTCACGAAACCAGTTTTCCAGCTCCCAGCCATTGATTGGAAGGTGAAATAGAATCAGCAAACTCAAGCCGAGAACAAGCGGCGGCAGCACGATGGGTATGTCGACAATTGTGTCGATCAGCCAGTCGCCCCGGAATCGATGTCGGGACAGCAGGTAAGCAAGCGGGGTCCCGATCCAGATCGAGAGAAATGCCGAGACCGTGCAGGTTTTTAGTGTGAGCCAGAAGGCGTGTTGAATTTCGGGTTTCTGAAGTGCGTTGCGAAAGTCTTGGAGCGTTGTGTAGCGAATGTCTGCGATGACCAGAAACGCAATTAGAAGTACGTATACCGACGAAATCAGTCCGAGGATGAGAAAGAAATCAATGTCAGACCGCGTTCGCATTTGACGAATTGGACCTGTGGGAGGAGTACGATTAAGTCTGATCACGAACGGTGCCATCGTGCCGAGGGTTCACAATAATCAATCCCGGACATTCTCAGAGCGTAGCACTTTTTGCAAACTTATCGTAAAGACCGGAACAAGTTGTTCACTTCTGTGCAGTCCAGCGAAGAGTCTCAATCAACTCTCTTTGCGTTTAAGACTGCAAGCTCATCAGTCTGAATTCGAAGAAGTCTTACTCCGCCTGCCAGACAAATCCGTTGGCCCGAAATCGTTCCTGGGAATCCGTGGACTGGATCTCTTTCAGTAATCGTCCAGCCAAGTGACTGTACGGCGTCTTTTGAGAGATTGCAATCGGTTGTGTTGCCTGTGAACACTCAAGCCCAGTGATTCGAATGGCATCGAGCACATCCCCCGAACCAGCTGCGTTGCTCAGGTATGCGACCGCTGCGTCGAGTGAACCGGTCTTAAGTTGATTCACAAGCATGTCGCCAGTCGGCGTTTGAACGGTGACGTTCTCCATGACTTCCAGCTTGAGTCCACTTTCTGTGAGAGTCTGTTGAGTTAGCCATCCCATGGCGCACTGCTTTTCATGCCCGATTCCAACACGCAAGCCAGGTCGAGTGAGATCGCGAAGCGATTTGATCCCGTGAGGATTTCCTTTCTCGACAAGGATCACCAACTCATTCCGCGAGACCGGCAACGGCGTTCCAAACTGGTCGCTGACTTGATTCATGAACTCAGTATCGCAGGCAAAGTAGGCATCGGGATGTTGGCCAGCCTTCATCTGTGCCACGAGAATTCCGCATCCGTTGTAGACCCGGGAGATGGCGACCCCTTCTCTCTGTTCGAAATCGATGAGTGTTTGCTCAATCGCTGGTTGGAGCATGGAACCGGCGAACACGCTTAGTTCGGGGACATCAGCCCATTGATCGCCATTGACTGGTCGAAATCCGAGTTCATCGTAGTAGCGTTGCCCTCGATCACTTGCGCCAAGATATCTGGCGAAGTGCAGTGCACGGGCTGAGTCTTCGGAAGCATTGATCACACCGACTGCGATTTTAGCAATCGCCGTATCGAACACCGGAAGCTTCACTGCGGTGAGATCAGGATACGTGGCCAGCACTGCATCGTAGACGATTCCGGCATCTGCTGCTCCAACGATCAAGTCGTTGGCGACATCTGTCACTGTCGTTCGATAACCGACCGTCGCTGCATCGAGTTGTTCCCACTGCCCTGTCTTTTCGAGGACTTCTCGAGTCTGTTTGCCGACTGCGGCGGCATCAGGATTTGCCTGAACGAGGCGAATGTCTTCACGAAGCAAATCGTCGAATGTCCGAATCCGGGATTCTTCTCCCTTGCGAACCGCGATGACAACCTGCATTTCCGCAAGTGGAATGACTTCCTCGACGAGTCCACGTTCAAGGCTGATGTCGAGGTAGCTGTCATCCGCCGGAAGGTAAAGGTCTCCGGTCTTGCTGACTTCGAGCGATGACAGCAGAGACTGAGATGGCCCGTACTGAATTTCTACGCGTCGACCGGTTTCATTTTCGTAGTCTTCGCGGATTTTCTCGACTACAGCGCGATTGCTGGCGGCGCAGTACATTAGAAGGGCATCATCGGAATTCGCCTGCGAGCCAGATGCTTCTGTTGTGGAACTTGTCGCTGGCTGATGATGTTTTCGCGAAGGACTTTCAGTCGCTAACGAGTAGAGCAGCAGCCCCATCACAATCAGCGAGCCGAGCAACGCCAAAGACATTCGATTCATGAATCACTTCCTCGGAGAGTCAGTTGCGTTTGTCGATTGGAGAGAAGATGAGGAGTGACTTCGCGCGCCGGAATGACGCTGGTCTCCGAGCGCTCCTGCGGAAGCCCGGGCGGAATTTCAATGAGCTCTGGCTCCGCATTTGGGGATGTGCGCTGCAGCCCGTCGTCAAGAAACTCCGGGTCTTCTTCACCGAACAGTTCACCATGCCAGTCGGTCGAAATGAGGAGATCAAAACCGGGGTTCAGATCTTTCACCTGACAGGAACATGCTCCGCAAAGAAACACACAGAGTTGGTCAATCAGACTTGGATTCAGAGCTCTTGCTGGAATCACTTCGAGTGCACGTCCGCGTCCGAAGACAGGGACGATTAACGGATCTCCCGAGTCGTAAGCCTCCGGATGGAACTTCGTAAGCCACTCCCTCAAGAAAGCTTCTTCCGGATCGTCAGCATCGACTTCGAGAACTGTAAACCTCATGTCGAGAGGAATCGCCGCGTAGAGCTCAGATCCGGGAAGTCCGATGCCTTCCGGGAATGGAATCTGTCGAGCAATTTGAGGCAGTGAGTCCTGCAGCTGCGCGACCACCTGAGCCGATTTTTCGTCGTCAGTCGATTTCAAAACGAGCCAAACGATCGAGTCACCACTCAAGAGCCGCTCACTCAGTTCCTTGCGAACAGGAGATGTCAACATCTCGTCTACCGCGAGTTGATTCACTGGACCGGTCCAGATGGTCAGCGACTTTCCCCGCCCTGCCCTCGATCGAACAATTGCGGTCGAACCGCTGAATGAATCGAGGTCAGGCAATTCAATTCCGAGTACTTGCAACGATTCTGCGAGAGTTCCGTCACTGACATCACGGAGAATGACTTTGACGTTGGAATGACCGGAAGCTGAATCGAGTTGGGACACAACACGTTGTTCCGATTCCGACAACGGTGCCTCGTGAAAGACGATGACTTCCATTGCGTCGGGAGTCCATCTTTCCAAGGCAAACCGAAACACCGGAATGTTGCAGGCATGTGCGCAATCCGCACTGCAGATGAGAGTGCAGACGGTGATGATGGCGATCAAGAAACGCATGAGATTACTCTTCCTCGCCGACAAAACAGATCACTTCTCCATCGAGCGTTGATAGGAACAGCTTCGACTGTGCTGCTGCCAAGCCATCCCAGGCTGGCAATGTCTTCAAGTCGACCGTTCCGTCAACCTCTCCTGTGTCCGCATTGACGGCCAGCAGTTGACAGCCTTCTTTCCCGGCGAGGATTTCGTCTTGTCGAGCCAGTAGTGCGACGACCGATTGATCCTGTTCAGTAATCTGTTTGAATGTTTCTTCTTCGTCGATGATATCCGCAGGGCCAACGATGAAGAGTGTGCGTTCGGCAAGACACATTCCCCGGACATAGATCGGAACATCGGACGTCCACTTCGGCTGAAGCTGAGACGCCATCCCGTTGCGGTTCCCGCCTGATTTGCGAGGTTTCGCTACGAACATCATCGCTTTCCCAAATTTTCCGGGGACGGACTTGCCGCTCTTGAGAGTTCCCGGGTTGCCGTATTCTGATTGGTCTTGGGCTTTCTCGTTGTCGAACGAAACGGAAAGGACGGGATTGTCTGAAAGTTCGACGCCATCCTGGAAACGTTCTCGGACTTTGTCGGCGGAGACGGCTGAGAAGTAAAGCCGCACTTCGTCGATCGACCCGGTGAACCCGTTTTGTCCTTTGTAATCTCCAGCGGCAGTTCCTTCGTCGGAACCGATTTCGAGTGGTTGTTTCGGATTGGTTGCGAGAAGTCCTTTCGCTGTCCCTTGGGCAACTTCTTCGCCGTCCACATAGAGTGTCATCGTTGAATCATCATTCAAGACGCCAACAGCGTGGTGCCACCCACCGATGACACGCTTACTGTCTGAGATGGAAGCGTGTTCGAAGTCGCTTCGAATATGGAGTTCCAAGCGTCCATTCTTTAATGCGAGAGCAAATCCGTCAGTCGGACCTCCGCGAGCGAGGATCACACCGTTCGGTTTTGTGGCATTGAACCAGGCTTCGACGGTGATCGGTTTCCCAGTTGGATCGAGATGGGCAGTCGGTTTGAACTGGGCGAACGATCCGTTGTTGTCGCTCCCTGTGTCTTTCGCAATTTTCACTTCCGGTGGTTCCGGAGGAGATGCGAAGAGTTGGTGTTCGAGTACGGTCGTCCATTTGTAGTACTGCGGTTTTCGACCGTACCCGTAAACGTAACCGCCGCCATTGACGAGAATGCGACCGGCGGGAGCGAATTTGCCTGCCTGATAGTAGCCCGCGTGTCCTCCTGCGAAGCTTCTTCCGTTGACCCAGTAAGCGCGGTGGAACCAGGTGTCATCGAGGAATCCCATCGGCGCGAAGAGATGAACTCCTTCGCCACTCTGAGCGGAACCCTGCTCGACAAAGTCACCAGAAACGGGGCCGATTTCAAGTCGATTTCCGTCCTGATCAAACTTCTGCGATCGCATGTAAATCTTGTCGCCATCGCTTGAAAGAATATCCGGAAGACCCACAGGCATCTGGAGAGTCTTCACAAGCTCTTGCAGGTTGTTCCCGGTCGCTGGGTTGGTTTCATCCATGAGCGTTTCGCTCAATTTCTTGCCAGACTTCAAATCGAGTCGGACGAGTCGTAGCCCACCGTCGAGAAAGTTGGACCGCCCAGCGACGGCATAAATGCTGTCGTTCTCGATCAGAACAGAACCATGAACCGGCCAGAGGGATTCGAGTTGCTCAAACGCCATCGTTCGACGATCGAGTGGAGCAGCCCGATACCGCCAGCAGAGAGATCCATCGTCTGAGGCTAAACAGTAGACCCATCCATCATTCCCTCCGAAGACGACGCGTCCCTGTTGAATCGACGGAGGAGAATCGATTCTCGCTCCGATCGTGTACTGCCAGGCAGTTTCTCCTGTCGCAACATCGAGCGCAAACAGCGTGTGAGTATCTTTCTGAGCGACATAGACATGGTTTTCAGCGATGACAGGCGGAGTCAGTTCCCCACCGAGAGTAGTCGTCCAGCCCTCTTTCAATTTCGACGGGACACGGCTCATCAAGGCACCCGACCGACCGGAGTCACCTCGGTAAGTGGGCCAGTCGACTCCGATTGAAGATTCGTCGATTGCGCTGAGTGGACGATCATATGCCGGTCCAGTTTCGAGTCGTCCTTCCTCCGGAACATCGAGTGGACGAGGACGAGTTGGAGCAGCAGGTGCAAGTGCATTGAACCCGAACAGCTTGGCTTCGGGATAGCACGCACAGTTGTGAGCGGGAGCGTAGGTCAAACCATTGCAAGGCATGACCCCGTAGAGACATCCGCCTCGAACCCAGTGATGAATGTCCCAGTGTTCGTTTTCGTAGTCGACGAACTCGATTCCGGTTCGGGAAGGCATCAAGTAGTTGTCGGTCGCTTTGGAGATGTAACAGCGATGATGGAACCAGTACGTGTCGACATCCGGCTCAAACGACTTTTTGACTTCGCCCGTTCGAGGATCACGTCCGGTGAAGACACCAGTGTCTTTCCCGGAAGTCGTGGGAGCGACCCAAACGAGGCCGTCGACGACCATCAAATCCTGCGGCGATTGGTATCCGGAGTTTGGATGTTCCGAGCTCCAGAGTTCTTTTCCGTCACTCGATTCGAGGGCCACCATTTTGTTGTCACCCCCAGCATAAAGGACAACGCCTTCGTGAATGAGCAGCCGAGGACCGAAGTTGAACGTGTATTCTTTCCGCCGCGTGACGGAGGATGTCTGCCAGGCAACGTCTCCGGACTTTCCATCGATCGCGACAATCTGGCTTCCATCGTGGAGGTAAACTTTCTCCTGATCCGCAGCCATAGTGAGCGGAGAAATGCCAGTCTTTTTCGCCCAAAGTTGTTCGCCGGATTCTGCGTCGTAGGCCATCACGATGCGAGGTTCTTCGTTCCAGAAGAAATTCTCCCGCACATGTGCCTGATCTCCAACGCCTCCGTTGAGTGGAATGTAAGCGTCGCGGGCTGTGCCCTCTTTGTTGACGACGAGGTAGATCGTCCCATTTGAAACGATGATTTCTTCCGTGCCGTCGGAATCTTCGAGAGTTCGCAACGTTTCTCCAGTGGCAGCATCAACGACTGAGACGGGAGCATCAATTCCGAGCGTGACATACACCTCGTCCTCAGTGGAAACGAGTCGGCGCGACAATTGTGTTGGTCCACTCTTGAGCGGCCACAAATGATCCTGCCACGACGCAATATCACGTTTCCAGAGAACGGTTCCGTTGAAGGCGTCACGCCCGATCAACTTCCACTTGGGAGGAAGCTGAATTGAGATCCGGCTGCCTTCGTCCTGAATGTAAAAAAGTCGTCCGCCTGATGAGACGAGAGCACTCATGCTCGCCATTCGATCGTGGTGTCGCGACCAGCGAGGGCTACCGACCCATTGCAAGTGCCGAGGCGGACCGACCACATCATCATGAGCGACTGCGTTTCCAGACGCATCATGAAAGTAATGCGACCATTCATCGATGTTGTCGGGGCGAGGTTTGACTGTCGCGGTCCAGTCACCGTTTTGATCTTTCAAGTAAGCGGTTCCATTTGGAACAAGAACTCGCATCACTTCAGACATGGGCACATCGCCGAGATCTTCAACCACCAGCAGATTGACTAGATTGTCGATGTAAGGGAGTTCAGTCGACGAAAGTTGGTCGACGGAGACAGCACCGTAGACTCCCGATTTGTGAAGTTGCTCTCGCATCTTCTGGACTTTGGCGGGATCACGATCAAGCCCGTGGACCTGAAACGAGTCGCTCGCTTTCAAGTTCGAAGTCAGTCTTCCATCGCCCAACCCAAGTTGAACGACAAAGCCACCACGAACACCGGTCTTTGAGAGGATCTCTTCGGCATCAATCGCGATTGCGGCAGAACCGCAGATGCCGAATAAGCTGCATGTCAGAAGGCAGGCGACGAGATGGAGAGATCGGGCTGAGTTGAGCAGCCGAGAGAAGAGCGAGAGCATACGCATTCGTGAAACTCCAGAGGGTGGAGACGCGCAGGAGAACGATCCAGAGTTCGAAGAACTCCACTCGCTGAGTCTAGCAAATCAGTCACAGCTGATGTATCCGGCGAAGAGACTTTTCTAGCGGTTTGCTTCAACAAACTGAGCAAGTTTACTCGGGTCATCTGAGCAAATCTCAAAGCTCTCAATCGCATCAGAAAAAGGGACTACTGCCCGGTTTTCTTTCGATAGAGATCGATGTGTTTATCGCGTAGCTCAGTCTCACCGGTCGAACCGTACACTTGGGCCAACCACTGGTGGAGTTGGGAAGCCGACGGGTTCAGTTCGAGTGCTCGCTCAGCGGCTTCTGCTGATTCCGACATCTCACCGTTTTGAGCAAGGATGTGTGAGAGCCGGCCAAAATATTCGTAGTCGTACGGATTGATCTCGACCAGTTGTCGACCGTATTTCAAAGCGAGATCCAGCTGTCCGGAATCGTGATACAGCACAAAGAGTCGCCGCAACAGGTATTCGTTGTCGGGATTCGACTCGAGTGCCTTTTCCCACGTCCTGGCTGCCATGCGATTATCTTCGAGAAGCCAGTAGGCAACGCCGAGCGAAAGTTGAGCTTTGAGATCGTCCGGGGCAGCTTTGAGCCACTCCTCGAGGATCTCAATACCGTCGCCAGCCAGAACATCATTCCCGGTTTGCTCTGCGGAGCGGATGATGGAAATCGCCGACGCCCGTTCCAGGTCGGCCTCAGTGAGAACACCATCTTCCTGACCGAAAACGTAGTAGACATTATCTGTCTTCTTGGAAGGCGTGGTTTTCTGTGGCCGACGAAGGATACGGTGGTCAGTCTGCGAGGTGTGAGGGACATCATTCGCCGCGAGTGAAGGCATGTGGCAGACGATGCAGGAATCTTCTTCGGTGACTTTTAAGCGGTCAGCCACTGGTTCCGTACACTCGACGTCATCGGGACCGTGGCAGGCGATGCACTTCGAGCGATAAAACTCAATTCGCTCAGCAGGCTTAGGAATTCGGTGCGGGTCGTGGCACGACGTGCAGCTCATCTGTCCGTCGCTTTTCTGGTAACAGACACTGCTCAACATTTGCTCTGCCTGATTGACTGCAGCGGTCGATTGATCCGATTCGACTCCGGTCCCTTTCAGGATGATCGCCCAGATTTCATCGACGGTGTTGCCCGGGCGGAAATCGAACTCGCTTCGACCGTAAAGCGTCACCCGGCTTTCCCCAATGAGGTGGCACTGAAAGCAAATGTGATCGCGGGCGCGTGGAGAAAGAGTGGACAAGTCCAGCATCGGATCGGATTCCGATTGCAGTTTTCCCTCGTGAAAGGCGACATGCTCTTCACCCGGACCGTGGCAGCGTTCACAGCCGATCGATTCTTCCAGGAACGGTTCCGGTTTGTACTGATCGGGAGCTGTTTCGATTTCCGCGACTCGTCCAGCGTGGCAACTCAGGCAGCCGTCAACGATGCGACGATCGAAGTGCAGGTTTCGACCCTCGTATCCCGGTGAAAGGTCCCATCGCTCTCCTCCCGAATACCAGGTGACCGGAGACATGAACAAAAATCCGCCGCGATCAATGAGATACGAACGCCCACGTTTTCCGGAGCCCACAGCGAATGCAACCGGCACCGGGAGATCGTAAACGACCTCGCCATCTTCGTTCGTCAGGATTTCGTGGTGGTACACTCCATCAGGAGTTTTCTCAATTTCATAAGACAATGTGACCGTCGATCGGGGTGCTCGAGGTGTGTCGAACTTGACGTTCTCTTCGTAATCTTCAAGAGGAGAAGCATGCATCACATCCGCCAGGGACTGACCCATGGGGTGCTGATGGAAATGGTCCGAGATTTCAGCATGGCACTCACGACAAGCTGCGCTTCCGACGAAGCCATCTGCAGGTTTGGCTGGAACTGACGGAGCAGCAAATCGCGATTCGGTATCATCGGCTTCTGCCTCAGAATCCGTTTCAGTTGACGGTTCCGGACGATTCTGACATCCGGCGATCACCATCGAACAAGCCAGTAAAGCGATCGTGAATAGGGGCCAGAAATTTGGCCGGTCAAACTGTCTCATCTGAATTTGTTATTCTTCCTGCGTGTCTGAATCGGCTTCGATAACGGTCAACAATTGATCCACAGCGACATCGGACACAACTTGTCGAAGACCGCTCGGCCACTTGATCTCGATTTCGCAACTGCCTTCATTATTTCCTAGACCAAAAAGGATAATCGGCTGATGGCTTGCGCAGTAGCTTGTGCCGCCGGGGAGTTGGGAAGTCAGTTCCAAATCTCCCTGACGCAGTATGACCTCTGCACCAATCCCTTGTCGATTGCTCGCCGTCCCGATGAGTTCAAGCTGCAGCCAGTGGCCGCTTTCCGAATCATTTCGCAGTAACGCGACTGGAGCAGTCTGTTGGGAAACTGCCAGATCAAGGTCACCATCTTTGTCAAAATCTGCTGAGGCGACAGCACGTCCGAGATACTCTCCCTGAAAATACGGTCCAGCTGTCTCGGTACACTCAATCCACTGAGACCCGTTGAAGCGAAACATCTGAGGCGGCATGTACCAAGCGTCTCCGGTCGTTTCTCTCCAGTCGTCGATGTGTCCATTGGCGACGAATAAGTCCTGCCAGCCGTCTTGATTGAAATCGGCCATGACCGTTCCGAAGGCGAGGAATGGGAGCGTCGGGAGATGCAATCCTGTTTCGCGAGTCGCATCTGTGAAACCGGACTCGCCCAGGTTGCGGTACAGCGTATTTGAGTCAGTGGTGAAGTGGGCAGCATACAGGTCTTGCCAGCCATTCCGGTCGAAGTCGCCAAAGGCCAGACCCATGCTTGCTTGAAATTGCCCGAGTCCGCTCATCGAACATCCGAGAGCCAACCCCTGCTCTTCGAATTTGCCACCACCCTGATTCACAAACAGGTGATTCGCTGTTGTGTCATTCGCGACATAAATGTCCTGCTTGCCATCACGGTTGAAATCAGCGATGACGACTCCCAGGCTTTTGCTTCCATCTGCTTCCAGTCCGCGAGCGGTGAGCTCTTCAGTAAATGTTCCGTCACCTTGATTGATGAAGCAAACATTTCGAATGGGGTCGACGTCTTTCGGGTGACAGATCCATGGTTCGCCTTCCTCACCAACACACGAAGTTGGATGGAACGGATCGTAGTCGACGTAATTGCAAACGTAGAGGTCGAGGTTTCCGTCCTGGTTGAGGTCACCCCACCCAGCACTGGTCGCCCACAGAGGATTCGACATTCCGCTCGCAGCCGCGACTTCCTCGAAAGTTCCGTCGCCGTTGTTGAAGTAAAAAGCGTCTTCTCCGACGTTCGAAACGTATAAGTCTT
This sequence comes from Thalassoglobus sp. JC818, assembly GCF_040717535.1. Classification (NCBI taxonomy): domain Bacteria; kingdom Pseudomonadati; phylum Planctomycetota; class Planctomycetia; order Planctomycetales; family Planctomycetaceae; genus Thalassoglobus; species Thalassoglobus sp. JC818. The sequence goes on along the minus strand of NZ_JBFEFI010000001.1, from coordinate 797,666 downwards.
CGAAGCCGTCGTTGTTAAAATCTCCCGCAGCGACGCCGTGTCCGTACCCAATGTCCTTGAGCATTGCTGCTTCGGTCACTGATCGAAAGGTGCCGTCCTGCATGTTTCGAAACAGTTCGTCAATCGGTTCTCCTTCTCGCGTAGGAGCAGCTGGGTAACCTCCTTGGACGCAATAAAGATCGGGCCAACCATCACGGTCGTAGTCGACCCAGCCAATCCCGCCGGAAGTTGACTGCGGCATCAGTTTTTGGGGTGAGTCCCCGTTTTCGAACTCGAATTCAATCCCCGCTTCTTCGTGCGTGTCAGTAAAGAAAATCGGGAAATCGAGATCCTGCTCAGTCGCTTCGTCCACGAGGATGCTGTCAAGATCGTCGAACAGGCTCGACTTGTTTTGTGACTTTGAATCTGGCGAAGCTTCGCTGGATTCAGTGTCCGTTGTTTCAATGGACGCGACGCTGGGCGTGTTATTGGGATCTTCAGCCGGTTCAGGTGATGAAGATTGCTGGCACCCGGCGAGAAGCGTACAGATCGAAACAATGGCGAACGGCGATGCCATTGAAGATCGAAAGCGACTGAGACAGAGGCGCGGACCGATCCCGCGCTGAGATTGCCACATAAGATGTCTCGACCCAGATGATCGTTTGATGCACTCGCTGACTCTGTTCGGCCTGACAGAATCTTTGTGCAGAATGCTTGTTCGTCGTTGCAAATTCAAAGCTCAATACCAAAAAACCGGCCCGGGCGAGAAGGTTCTCGTCCCGAGCCGGTGTGGAAGTCTATCAACTAGACAAATTCAATCGTCAAGTTTGTTGGCGTTGACGAGTCTTAGAAGTCGCCGACGAGGTCGCCTGCACTTGCTGTTGAAAGAGCGAGCTGAACACCTTCGCGGTAGGTTGTTCCTTCGTGGCCAGCAACACCGATGTCGATGTTCTCGCTCAGGAAGCGAACAGCACCATCAGCCATCAATGCGTGAGCACCACCTGGGTGAGTACTTGACATTGAAGCTCCGCGGTTGTCGTTGTCACCACGGAAGTTGTAGACGTTGTCGGAGTTGATCTTCTTGCTCAGTGTGTCAAGCACGTTGATTGGAGAAATCCAGCTCGCGTTACGAGCAAAACGTGAAGGACGATCCTTCGAAATTCGCCAGTGATGGTTTTCGAAGACAGCGACGGTGTTTGAAGTTCCGTCGGTGATCTGAGCGATACGAGCTGATCCACGGTGCCAGAAGCATCCACGGTAGTCAGTGTAATCGTCCCAGTCTTCGTCGTAGGTTGTGACCCACTCAGGGCTGACCCAGCGAGCTCCGTGACGGGCATCGTGAGTTGTTCCGGTACCGACGTCACGCCATCCGCTGAAGACGAATCCGAGGTTACCAACGTAGTCACAGCGTCCACCTGGGTAACGAGTTCCACCACCGCCACCACCATCGGCGAATCCGCCGTTGTTCAGGTAGCAGAACGATGTTTCGTTCGATTCAGTTGTTTTCGACTGTGGATTACTTGGGCACTGCAGTGCAGGAATGATGGTCAGAGCCAGTTCTTGGACGCGAGGATTCCCGTATCCGTTTCCACTCGCCCAAGTTGCTGGGGCCGAGGTGAACGCACCGAGTGAATCGAGTTCTTGATAAAGCGGAGCCTGATCAAGGTATGGGAGCGAGGCTGTGACCCAAGAGATCGCGGACTGGTTTCGGCCAATCTGCCCATCTTCTTGTCCGGTCACCTTGTTGAAGATCGGCAAGGTTCCGTCGTAGTTGAGTGAGAACTGCCCGTAGGTGTCGTGGTAGTTGTGCAGAGCCAACCCGATTTGTTTCAGGTTATTCTTACACTGAGTTCGTCGGGCGGCTTCCCGAGCTTGCTGCACAGCTGGCAGCAGGAGTGCGATCAGGATTGCGATAATCGCAATCACGACCAGAAGTTCGATCAGCGTAAATGCCGACCGACGTCGTCTTCGCGTGTTCATGAGTCCATCCTCGATAAACAATGAAAAAAAAGCGACGATGGTGAAGTCACCGGCGCGAGATCATAAATGAAACCACCGCAGACAGTGTGCGATATGGAGTTCGTTATTTATTGCCAGCCTTACCACCACCGGGACCACGACGGCCAGCACTGTTGTACTGATCATAGTCATCAGTTCCGGCTTCCGGGGTTGGTGGGAGATCCTCTGGGATATCCCCTTCGCCACATCCGGAAATCACACAGGAAAGCAAGGCGATCAATAGAAAATGGCAGGCTTTCAGACGCATTGAAATACTTTTCGGCAAAATGTGTGAAATGAAACCAAGGGAGTTTCAGAATAAAAACTCCCCTAACCAATTCAAAAGTGTAGATCAAAGATCTCAAGCTGACAACAGAATCGTAGTTGTTTATTAGTCGGTTGTAATGAATTTTTTGTTGAATCGATGTGTGTCTGACTGCAAAAACGACCATGTCAACCTGAACGATTCCAGATGAAAACCGGAACCACGATGTCGTGATTACTGGTCACATGAAGCATTCATTCCGCTTCATGCTGTTTTAGGATTTTCGAAATGAATTGAGGGTTTGATTTGTGCTCCTGGAATATTTGTGCAGGTGTTCAGATGTCTGGTCGTTGAGAGTTGACTGCTCTTCGAACTATTTCACTGTTCGATGCAGACACATGGAAGTGCAGGTTCGAAATTCAACCAGAGTCGGCGTCTCCTCACTTTGACTAGGAAAAAACGGTACAAGACGCACTCAATGACTCGATTCTCGTACATCGAGGCTCAGACAATCGCAGTTGAATTGAGTCGATGATTCGTCTCGTCTAATGATTCAACTCTCGAACTGGGCAGACGTTTCGGGAATTCCGAAAACATTACTTTTTCGGAGCGAGCGATCCCTGCATGAACTGCCCAGCGGAGACGGTCGGCAAGCCTTCAAGTGAGCACCGAGACACTTGGAAAAGAATTCGCAGAACCGTTTGATTCAGATTATTCGACGCAATCAAAAAATTTTTGAAAACAAATTTCGCAGTGACAATATTTGTTATTCGCCTTGAGCTTTGGCGGATGAAAGCGTACGTCAGAGTGGGCTGTTAGATTCTTTTTTCGATCGCGTCGAGAGGAATCGATGGTCCAATCGAGTGCAGGTAGTCATAAATCTCCTGCATCAATTCGGGTGTGAGATCGCGGGCATTGGGGCGTTCGAAGAGTTGAGTTTGCAGGTCTTTTCCCTGTGCGGCGATCTTGGCGTGTTTGGAAGCGAGTTCGCTCTTTCCTAGTTTGCGATAGATGTCTGCCAAGAGCCATCGTGATTGCCACTCGAATTGGTTGATTTCCAGTGCTCGCTCCAGCGATTTGGCTGCTTCTTCATCGCGGCCCCGCTCCTGAAACAGCCATCCGCGATACCTCCAGAATCGACTATCTGACTCAGCTTCAGCACCAGCCTGGACGAGCAGTTTGGCGACGGTCTTGGGGTCTCCGCCGAACATCGCAAACTCAATTTGCAGCGACAATGCTTCAAGATTACCCGGATACTTCTGAATACAGCGATCGAGGAGCGTTTTGTCTCCGGGTGTAATGGTTTGGATTCCGAAAGTTGCCATCCCGCTGTCTTCGGTTCGTTTGGCTGCATAAATTGACTGGGCAACCTCAAGAGTCTCATCATCTCGGTCCGATTGACGCCAGCGGCTGACCTTCTTCAGACCATCCGAAAAGTTGAGGACATTCGCCAAGAGCAAGTACGGATACGATTCAGGTGGTTCACACCCCAATTCCATGGCTTGCTCAATTTGATCTCGCATCGCCTGGCGCTGAAGAGTCATCGCGTAGAAGTAGATCAACCGTTGATGGGCGACATCGGCAAGAGGGTCAATCTCGAGCATCCGCTTCCATGTCGCTTCTGCTGCATACGGCTGATTGAGGTCGGTGAACTGAAGTTCCGCACAGACTGCCAACGCTTGGAGTGCTCCGTGGTAGTCATCGCTCACTTTCGAGAGTGATTCCGCAGCTTCTTCCGGATCATCGAGTTGAACCGCCGCTTCCGCCAGAAAGACGAGAGCGTCATCGCTGTCGGGATCCATCTTTCGCCAAGCGAGCGCTGTTGATCGTGTTCCCGTCCAGTCTTCCGCCTCGATTTGAGCCTTGCAATCTAATTTGAAACGGGCAGCCCGATAGCTCTGAACCGCGTTGACGACGGGATTCTTCAATCCGAGCACAATCACCAAGAGGACCGCGAATAAAATTCCACGACGAAGAATCGTTTGGCGCGAAATGCTCCGAGAGTCTGTCGAACCAGTTGATTGGTTCTCAGTCTCTTGGGCGTCAGTTTCGGGCTTGGACGATTCTGTAGAGCTCAACATGACGAGGCATCTGCCCGTGAATCACGGGGAATTTTATTGATGGGAGTTCGGTGAATGGTTGAGGTTTCGACCATGTTATTCGATTCGCCGGCGACGATCGAATGCATCAAACAATATGTTAGCAGCGTGCTTGTGGCTGAACAGCCGCGAACCGATTGATCAAACTTTTGTCTTGAATGAAGAAATCGTGTTTCAAAGCACTCAAAAGTACGTCATACAAGCACCAAAGCGAAGTTCGGTTCGTCAGGATTTGCCGACAAGATTCGGATGAGACGGTCAGCCGAAATTGCTTGCGATCTTTTTGCGGTTTGCCGAGTTCAATTTCGACAGCGATTCCTTTACGACTGATTCGGAAAGAACTACACTTCCCCGCTGCAAAATGCTTCACAGCTGTCGACTTTGCATCTCTTTCGAGGTGTTTCTGGCAGCAGAATTGATGTGCACGCCCCTGTAGCTCAATTGGTAGAGCAACTGACTCTTAATCAGTAGGTTCAAGGTTCGAGTCCTTGCGGGGGCACTCTTGATGGGCACGTCTCTGCGGACACTAAGCTGTTTTCACCCAGGTGTCTGGAGAGATCGGCAGCGCGGGAGATTTCGCTTCGGTCGGCGAGATCATTTTCTGGTCAGATTTCCCCTCTGGTGTTCGGGCTTACCATTGACGGGAAATATCGAGATTCTCTGTTCTGAATCGCTCTTTTACGAACTTCAAAAATGTGCGGTTGAGCGGTTGCAATGTGCCGCTCGGGTTTGTCAAATCGTGCCCTGTTGAGACTGAGTCTCAGTGTTATGTAGGTTTCCTGAGAGTGATTAGCCAGCGCGATATCGCCAGCCAAAGCGAGTCAGGTGGATTCGAAATAACGGATGACCGGTTCCAAACCCTTCATTCGACGAGTCTATTCACATGTTCTCCGAGAGGCGATTCGTATGATTTATCGCAATTCTTCTATGCGCCGTCCTGGCTTTACGCTCATCGAACTACTGGTGGTGATCGCTATTATCGCCATCTTGATTGCTTTGTTGCTCCCGGCTGTCCAGCAGGCTCGTGAAGCTGCTCGAAGGACACAGTGCAAGAACAACATGAAGCAAATCGGTTTAGCTTTGCACAATTATCACGATACCTACAACAGTCTGGCTCCGGGCTGGGTGGACTGGGATGGATTGTGGGCCGATCCCCTTCGCACCGCCCATGTCAATGTTGCGATTCTTCCCTACCTGGACGCCGGAAACACAGCAAATCTCTACGACTTCAATGTTCGCTGGGATCATGAGAACAACGAAGACCTGGCGCAGCTGATGCCGGTTGCCTATCAGTGTCCGTCGACTCCAGGAGCGGGAATTCCTGAACCCAACAGTGGATTCCAGACGTCGGACTATACCTGCCTTCGGAGCGATACCGGATGGCTCACAGATGACAGCCCAGGAAAATCGATGTTCGATCAGAATACATTTCGACGGTTTCGCGATGTGACCGACGGATTGACCAACACGATCATGATTTACGAATCCGCCGGTCGCTCTTCGCTTTATGTCGGAATGCAAACCACGACAGCTCCTGACGGCTGGGATGGCGAGTATCGAAGTTGGACGGGCTACTTTAATTCGGGATGGTTGTACAACTTTCGGGTGACACCCGATTCAGGCGGTGGACCACCGAATGTCAGCTATTACGTGGGCAACGAAATCATCAACGTCAGCAACCTCTACAGCGCTGCATTTTCTTTCCACGTCGGTGGAGTTCAAATCTGCCTCGCAGACGGATCGGGGCGTTTTCTGAGCGAGAATATTGACATGAATTTGCTCAGCGCGTTGACCTCGGTGAATGGCAACGAAATCGTAGGGGAATTCTAAAGAATGTTCCCGCAGCAACTTATATTGATTCGCGAAAGACTTTCAGTCTCTCTATTGGCGGTGACTCTCGTCTTCACTGTTGGATGTGGGAAAGCCGACTGGCAGGCTGATACTTACCCTGCAATGGGAACTCTCACAATCAATGGAGAGACTCCCGTCGGCGCCCTCGTGGAACTGCACCCAAAAGGTGAGGCGACGGACGTTCGCAATTCACTCCCCTGGGGGCTCGTGGAAGAGGATGGGACCTTCACGCTTTCCACTTACGAAATGGGGGACGGGGCGCCGCCCGGTGAGTATGCGGTCACCATCAAGTGGTCACCCGATGTGAATTCTCCGACTCTGGCGGATCGGTTGAACGGTGCTTTCCGCGAACCGGGCCAATCTCAGTGGACGGTGACGATCGCGGAGGAGGACAACGAGATTCCTGCCATAGAGATCACTGATGCAAAAGTCAGCTCCAGCGAGCAGGCGGGCAAGAGGCGGAAAAGAGTTCCCGGACCGGATTTAGCGAGATAGCATCCTGTGAATGAAACGACTCAAACGGAAACGGCGTCTCGGTCCGGAGACTTCCGGTTAAAATTCCGACGAATGTGGTTGAAAGTCCATCGATGGCTTGGACTGACTGTTGGCCTCTTCTTTGTACTCCTTGGGCTGACGGGGAGCATTTTAGTCTTCGATCATGCAATCGATGAGTGGTTGAACCCAGATATCCTTCTCACACAGGGACAAGGGGAAAAGCAACCGGTTCAGAGCATCATTGATGCTGCCGAATCCGCTTATCCCGGAGATCGGAAGGCGACTTCCGCGACGGTTCCACGGGTCGAGAATGGAGTCTGGACGGTCTGGTTCACGGGGGGATCACGAGGAAACCTCGTTTTTACCGCAGTGCATGTCGATCCTTACACGGCGGAAGTTACCGGCCAGCGTGTTTGGGGCGAAGATCTGATGACCTGGATCTATCGGCTTCACTTCCGGTTGTTGGCTGGATCAGTTGGTGGAATCATTGTTGGTGTGCTCGGCCTGTTGATTCTGAACTCACTTCTTTCCGGGCTCTATTTGTGGTGGCCACTCCTGAAGAGTGGAATTCGCGCGGCGATCGCGATTCGAAGCGGTCCCCGATTCAATTACGACCTGCATAAATCGGTTGGGGCGTTCTCAGCGGTGTTTCTCCTTGTGATCACCTTCACTGGTGTCTATATGGAGTTTCCGAGCGTCTTCCGGGATGTTATTTCGAAGTTCGCTGCAACGACGGAAGGTCCCCGGAGATTGAAATCAGCCCCATCGGAAGACCAGGATGGAATTACGCTCGACGAAGCGATCGAGATTGCTTCGCAGCGTTTTCCGAATGCAAAGCTGGATCATCTTCATCCGCCGCGTCGGGAAGATGGTGTCTATGAAGTTGCCTTTCGACAATCGGATGAAGTTCAGCGTTCCTACGGGCGCACGCAAGTGTTTCTTGACCGCTACAGCGGGGAAATTGTGGCTGTGCGGACGCCGGAAACGGAAACTGCTGCCGACATTTTCTTCGCCTGGCAATTTCCACTGCATAACGGAGAAGCCTTCGGCCTCTTTGGTCGGTGGGTCGTGTTTTTTCTCGGGCTGACTCCCGCAATCTTGTACGTCACAGGGGTTGTGATCTGGTGGAGGAAACGCACGTCACGAAAAAGGCATCAGCAGCGTCATTCAGTTGTCGAAACTGAAGTTCGTGAGCCGGTCGCGGTGGGTTGAAAGCTCGAGTCGTCAGAAGCTGACCACGCGTCAACATTGGGCATGGTGCAACTCCACTTTGATCCTGTCGACGCAAGAGGCCGTTTTGGCACGGCTGTTTGGCTGATCGCCAAGGGTTGAAGCGGGTTTCTTCTTGGAGAACGGCTATTGCAACGGGTATAATTCTGAGGTTCGCGAGTTGAATGGTTCAGTGGAGTCTCTGCCATGATCTCAGCGATTCCGAAGGAACTCGATACAGCGATGAGGGGCAATAATGTCGTTTGTGCAGAACCTGTTTGCGGCGATTCTTCCATCAAGCTGGATGGACGAGATGCAGAAATCGACAGAGCGGTGGTCGGTTCGATGCTGTCGCTGCGACAACTCTCGCAGCCTCTGGGACGCTGGCGGAATTCGATGGGGCAAAATGAGTGTGGGCAACGTGCAGCGAACGCTTGCCTGGTGTCGCGACTGCCAAGAGGTGACAACAGCTGCCGTCGAGCGGAACGATGCTGCTGAAGATTCTGAGAGGTGTTTCGATCGCGTTGAGGCGAGTTAACTAAGGCGAATATGCAACGAGACTCGATCGATTCAATCGATCAAGTCTCGCTTTGTAGTCGCAGAACTGGCGATGAACATGCGGGCATTCAGTGTTCCCGCTCGAGCATAGGGCTCAATTTCTTTTGCGGCGTTTGACTCCTGCGAGTACGAGACTTCCAAAGCCGAGAAGAGCGAGGGACGATGGTTCCGGAACTGTATTGAGTTCTGAGTTGTAGCGGAGTTCGACGATGGCGTAGTTGTCTGGATTCGCTTCACCATAGTGAGTGAAGTCAGCTGCGAACGAAAGGACCTCTCCTCCAGCTCCATATTCGACTTGGAGAACTGTGAATGAGCCGGCAGCGAAATTGTCGAGACGTCCGGTGCTTCCGAATTCGAGTCCGGGCCGGTCAGGATCTTGAAAGGGAAACCGTTGGAAGTTGTCGTAAGTTCCAACGGCCAGCTCTGCGTTGAACGGAGCGGCGAAGTTCAGGAACCAGTGGTCGATTGTCGTCCCGCCAAGCGCAGGGCCGGTAATCCCAAAACCGATTCCGTTGTCAAAATTACGATCCGGAGTGAACGTCCATCCGTCTGCAGGTGAGACTGTATAATTCTGAAGACCGCGAGCCACCCAACTCGTCGGTGAGCTGTCGACGACTGTTAAACGCGTTTCAATTCCGGCGTGTGATGATTGAGAGAAAAGAAGAACAACACCGAGGCAAATTGCGCTTCGAAGAAAAGAAATCGGCACTTCGAACTCCAGAATGAAAACTGTGAGATGTGATCATCCGTGTCTGGTGCTTTGAAGGGTTGATCGGAGCGTATTGATCCGTGAAAACGGATGTCAACAAGTTTTCTTTCAACTTCAAGAAGTTCTTCGAAAAGCCTCATTTCTCGTTGTTCTTCAGAGATCTTTGTTGGTTTAAGTATCCACCAAAGATTAGGCGCTCATGAGGCGGCACGTCTTTTCACACTCACGACATGCTTCTGCACATTTCTGGCAGTGATCATGTTCGTGCTGGCCACATTGTTCCGCACACCATTCACAAGCTTCTGCGCAGAGGCGGCAGATTTGTTCTGCGAAGCGGCTATCACGCGACATCGCTTGAGCACAGAGCAGACAGAGGTCGATACATTCTCGACAGCAATGAGGGCAGTCGTTGTCGCTGGTTTTGCCAATCATTTCGTGCAGGCAACGTTCGCACGCCGTGGCACAACGCAAGCAAGCTTCGATGCAGTCAGTTCGCTTGGACATTTTCATCTCCTGTTCAAGAGTCAAGAATTCGTAGAGTGAGGCTTCGTTCGCTCTTGGTGCAAATCGTCGGTCTATGATGCAGTATCGTGAGCATGGGCTAAGAGCGCAGTGCTTCCACCAGCTCCGACTTGTTCATCTTGCTGCGGCCTTTGATGTCTCGTTCCGATGCGAGATTTCGAAGCTCGGCGACGGTTCGTTTTTCGAGTCGAGTGTTTGGATTGCCCGTGCCTTGTGTCGTCTTGTTGGGAGTTCGACCTTCTTTCCGTCGCTGCTTATTCACAGTCCGTGCAGCGATCTCTTCCGCCCGGTCTTCTGATCGTCCCCGTTCGAGTTCGTTCTCTTTGACGTGCTCGTACTGTCGTTCGTCTTTTTGAGTCCACTGCGGCATTGTTGAGTCCTCCAAATCGGGAAGCGAATTCGCACACGCTTCCGAAGAGTGATCACCTTTTGAAAGCGACGTTCTTTGATTGCAAAGCAGAAAACGCAAGCGCTGTGCCAGCTAAATCATTCAGCGTGAAATGACGACAAATCTCAGGCACGTCTGAATATACGAATCGATTTGATTGGCCGTTAAGCGTTGTGGCCGGTGGATGATCGACCGCCCTGCTCTGTTCACGATCAGATCACAACGAGAACTCATGCTGGAATTCGACGTTGAATGGAAAGCTCTTCACTCGCAGAGTGACCGATTAGATGTCTCGAGCAGTCGGTCGCTGGTTGCAATCATCACAGCAAGCTGTCACGATCATTTTCTGTCGTGGCTGAGTCTGCTTCGTCCTGAGGTCCCGCGATTGTTTGAGGACAATCGCCAGTGTGATAGAGGTGTCTACCGTGAGAGTTCGCGCTCAACTTTCCGTCATTGCTCTGATGACATTCTGGATGTGTGGTGGGGTTGTCTGGGGGGAGTCGGCTGAGAGTCCACAACTTGGCAACGGCACGCGAAATGGCTGGGCGGATCAGTCATCGATCGTGATCTGGACACGAACCACCCGGAACGCCGGAATGGCCGCCGAGGGACCTGAATTCGTCAAAGTTTCAGCGAAGCTGGAGCGAGAGATTCAGGAGTCCGGAGAGGAAGAGAGATATGTCACGGACCAGCTAGCAGAAGGAGCCAGCCTCGATGAAATGATCGGAGCCTGTCCGGGGGCAGCTGGCGAAGTGAGGCTCAGCTATCATGCTGCGAACGACTCAGATCATGTCGTGACAACCGAGTGGGTCGAGACCAAGGGCGATAGTGACTTCACTACCCAGTGGAAGCTCGAAGAGCTTAAGCCGGGGACGAAGTATCTTACGAAACTTGAAGCACGTCCTGTGGGGGGCGGTGATGTGACCGCGACGCTGAATGGAAGCTTCGAAACAGCTCCGCCTGCTGAGGAGAATGCGAACGTCAAGTTTTGCGTGACGACCTGTCACGACTTTCTGCGACGCGATGATGGAACGATCGGGCATAAGATTTACCCGTCGATGACGCAGATCGATCCCAACTTCACCGTGCATGCTGGGGATATCGAATACTACGACAAGCCACAGCCTTGGGCCTGGACGAAAGAGTTGATGCGATTTAAATGGGGCAGAATCTTTTCAATGCCTCGCAATCGAGAGTACTACTCGACTCACACAACTTACTTTATTAAAGACGATCACGATACATTAAAGAACGATACATGGCCCGGACAAGTTTATGGAAATGTCACCTTTGAAGAGGGTGTGCAACTCTTCAATGAAGAGCAGTTCCCCAGCCGGTCTCCTCGGTACGCAACCGTTCATTGGGGCAGCGACGTTCAAATCTGGATTCTCGAAGGACGCGACTTTCGCAGCCCCAACAACATGCCAGACGGTCCGGAGAAGAGTATCCTTGGAGCGGAACAGAAAGCCTGGTTGAAGCAAACTCTGCATGACTCCTCAGCCGCGTTCAAGCTCGTGTTCAGTCCGACACCGATCGTAGGTCCGGATCGACCGAACAAGAAGGACAATCACGCCAACACGACCTTCACCACCGAAGGCATCGAGCTGAGAGACTTCTTCAGTTCAATCGAGGGCGTCATCGTCTTTTGCGGAGACCGACACTGGCAGTATGCGTCAGTGGACGACGAAACCGGTCTTTGGGAGTTCGGCTGCGGCCCGGGAAGTGAAACGCATGAACTCGGTTGGAAAGATGGAGATGTCCGCCCCAACCATAAGTTCCTGCGAGTCGCTGGCGGATTCTTAAGCGGAGAAGTCGTTCAAGTCGATGAAAAACCTCAGCTCACGATTCGTCACTACACCGTTGACGGAGAGCCTCTCAGTGAATTCCAGTTTCCTGTCGAAGCATCCACGGAAGCGGAATTGCAATAACTGAGGTTTCTCTTGATCTTGGCCATTTCAATTCTGGGATGTTGAAAACGATCTCAGAATTTCCAGTCGGCGAAGAAGTAGTAGGACTCGGCGTTTCCTCGATCAGCAACTTGCGGATTCGGGTTCTCGGTGACAGCGTCTCCGTAGAAGAACCAGAAATAGCCACCCTGGAGTGTCAGGTTGCTGTTCACTTTATATGTCGCGACGAGGTCGAGTTCCGTACCGATGTGTCGACTTTCAGTGGCGACAATTCCACCGAATGGGGCACCAGCCACGTTCCAAATTGCGTCTTCCCGTTTGTCTTTGTCGAACCAGTGCCACTGAGCCTGGCAGTTCAATTTCTTGGAAGGATTCACGGTCAGTTGAACGCTGTAGTCCAAGAGGTTCTGACCGTCGAGGTTATCAATCTGTCCCCAGTAGGCGTGGCCGAGTGGGAAGAGCGTGCTGACGGTGTTGATGGTTCCGTCATCCGGATCGCTGTCACCTGAGCCCCAGAAGAAGACGCCGTCGAGAGTCGGAGTCCACGGCATGGTGTTGAAGGTCAATCCTGTTCGCGTCGACACAAACCCAGCGAGAACATCTCGGGCAGGTCCGGGACCAACGACATCGCTTCCCGTTTGGATAGCTCCTTCGTAGTCCCAACCGAGAGTCATCCAGAGATCGCCACATTCATCGTTGATCGGGACAGCCCCCGCGTAACGGCTTCCGAACGTGTGTCGATCTCCGTCAATCAAAGATGGGTTGTCGTCATCTTCGTCCAGCCACAGCCAGTAGAGATCGAGAACTCCGTTGGGGGCGTTCTTGTACGTCGAGTAGACACCGCTGAAGGTTCGACTTTGGTCGGGTGTGTCGTAGGACAGAGGTCGATTGATGTTCCCCGATGCTCCGTTGACGGGGCGAGTTGCGAATCCGTCGATGTTCCAGGCGTCGCTCGTGTAGTAGAGCTTGACACCTTCGAAGTTACGATAGGTGTTGGCCCACGCCAGTGGCGACACGAGATGCTGTGAACCGTAGAGGAGCAACTGACGTCCCGCTTTGACGCGAAGCTTTTCTCCGGTTCCCGAATCAAGAAGTTTCACATCGACGAAGTACTGCAGCAAATCGGTGCGGTTGACATCAATCGGCAGCGGTGGAAGTTCTTCGTTGAACGTCGAGGCGTCGATCGCTTCGACACGCGCGGTGAAGTCGTCTCCCATCTTCAATTCGAGGAACGGAGTGAGTCGCCACTGATCGTAGCTGGAATACCTTCCGTTGAGCGGAGGTCGCAAGCGATTTCGTTCGCTTAGATAGCGGTATCTCAGGGCTCCACCGGCTGAGTACGTGAACGGCCCAATCTCATTCCCTTTCAGACAGTCGAGAACGGATTTGTCGCTGCAAAGAACGCTGCACCAGCCTTCATCTTCGCATTCGATCGAATCGCATCCGCCAGCGACGGGAAGACATCCATCGCAAGGATCAGGAACACCGGAGAAGGGATCAGGGGCACAAAACGTTTCCGCTGAGGCTGGTGCGATCTCCGGGTACTCGAAATTGATCGGTCTCAGGAGTTCCTGGTCGGTCTCCTGTTCGAAGACCTGCTCGAAGTTCGCTTGAGTTGGCGGATGGTAGAAGTCCTGCGCAAGAGACGTCGACGCAAGCGAGGCCTGAGCCATTCCTGCAATGGCAAGAGAACAAACCACTCGGCGTAACATTGATTTACTCCGTCTCTATTTCCACGAAAGGTGAGACCATCCATTGAACGCGCAACGCAAGATCTGCGTTGTTGGGGCTCACCTTCAAAGGGCTTTGACGACGGTTCGAATCGGCGTAGTTGATGCGATTGCTGTAGAAGTTCGAAGTAGAATGAAGCGTTCGAAAGTGATTTCTCGCAGAAACCGGAATAATCGGAACACTCCTACAAGCGGTGTGACCGTCATGCCCAGTTGTGCAGCAGAATTGCTGAATTCGGACGCAAATGTCCGGAAAATGTATCGGCAGGGTTTGATGGGTTGGTGGGGCGAGGGAACCTCTTGAAGTTCTCCCTTTCAAATGGGGGCCCGAGTCCACAGTCGGGATCGATGTTGAAACACGCTCTTTGGCGACTTTTTCTGTAAATCGTAGCGGTCGTCAACTTGCCAACCGGTTCGTCGGGGACGCTCCCCCGGGGGGAGCGGTATGTGACTTGCTAATTCGCAGTTCCAAAACGGAGGTCATGCGCAAATAGGACTTTGAATCCCTGGACGCGAATCCTCATGGAACTGAATGAATTGCTCCAGAAATGGTGACGACAACACGTCCTCTGACACTCGAAGACTTTGAAAGTGACGACCCAGTGCCGTCATCTTCAGGGGGACTGCTGACGCTGCTTTTGAATGAACAGAGGACGTTGACAGCGGTCGAAGAGTTTTCGTTCAGTCACGATCAGGAGTCTGCTCCGGCTCAGTCGCAGTACTATTCGAAGCTGATGCCAATCTCGGTCCCGGGAGAAGGTGAGCAATACGCCTTCGAAGTCGAACTCGATCGATGTTCTGGTTGCAAAGCCTGCGTGACTGCCTGTCATTCACTCAATGGACTCGATGAGTCTGAGACCTGGCGCGACGTTGGGTTGTTGATTGGCGGGACGGAATCCAACCCTGTGATGCAACACGTGACGACAGCTTGTCATCACTGCGTTGAGCCGGGCTGTCTGATTGCCTGTCCGGTGAATGCCTACGAGAAAGATCCGCAAACGGGCATTGTCCGGCACTTGGACGATCAATGTTTCGGATGTCAGTACTGCACCCTCGCCTGCCCCTACAACGTTCCCAAGTATCACAGCAAAAAGGGAATCGTTCGCAAGTGCGACATGTGTTCGAGTCGGCTTGATGTGGGGGAAGCCCCTGCTTGCGTGCAAGCTTGTCCGCATGAAGCGATCTCGATCAAGGTCGTCAATATCGAGACGGTCAAGGAAAACGCTGAAGCAGATTCATTTCTGCCAGCTGCGCCGGAACCCTATCTCACATTGCCGACCACGAATTACAAGACCTCTCGCGTTTTCCCTCGAAACACGTTGCCTGCCGATTACTTTTCGATCAGTGCTCAACATCCGCATTTGCCTCTGATCATCATGCTTGTTCTGACGCAACTTTCCGTCGGAGCGTTCACGGTGGGATGTGCAATTGATGCCAGCACTGGCTCAAGTTTGCTGGACTTGTTCCGACCGTTGCAGGCGACCAATGCTTTGATCTTTGGATTGCTCGCTCTGGCCGCAAGTACGCTGCATCTCGGACGACCTCAATATGCGTTTCGCGGAATCCTTGGATTTCGACACTCTTGGCTCAGCCGGGAAATTGTGGCGTTCGGCCTCTTCGCGGGGCTGGCTGTGGCCTATTCGCTGTTCACTTGGATGACTCTCAAGCCTCCGATTGAGATGTCCATTGCGGATATCTGGATCGCGACCGCCCTGCCTTCTATGGGCATGCTTGTGGCTGTGACGGGATTTGTGGGTGTGCTTTGTTCGGTCATGATCTATGTCTTCACGAAGCGTGAGTTCTGGAATTTTGACCGGACTTTGATTCGATTTCTGTTCACCAGTTTCGTGCTGGGAGTCGCGACGACAATGCTGACCGCGTTTGCCATGCCACTGATGCAGCCGAACATTTCGTTCTCTTCTCTCGCCGATCATCTTCTGATTCCGCTGACGAGAGCGCTGATCGTGGGAGCGACAGCAAAGCTTGTTTACGACGCGATGTTGTTCCGATACCTGCTTGATTTTCGATACACCCCGATGAAGCGATCGGCGATGCTCTGTGCGGGACCGCTCCGCTGGATCACGGTGACTCGGTTCGCTGTGGGAGCAATTGGCGGAATCCTGTTGCCAGCGTTGTTGCTCAATCAATTTGCAGAAATGTCGAGCGTCTCAGGTGGATTGCTCGCCGTTGCTTTCGGGATCTGGGCACTTTGTCTGACGGGAGAGTTTCTCGAGCGATACCTCTTCTTCGCGGCCGTTTCCGCTCCACGTATGCCAGGAGGAGTTCGAGGATGACAACCCTGATCGATCAACTTCGTAAGCTTCCAGGATTCTCTTTGCTCCATCAAAAGGATGGAGTCTTAACTCGAGAACTCCTACGGGAACCGGGGATTCATGGCCTCGGACAAGTCCCGGCCACGCTCGCTCCCAACGGGACCACTCAAACGGTCTGTGGTTACTGCTCAACCGGTTGTGGTTTGCGTGTTCATCTAAAGGACAACGTTGGAATCAATTTGACGCCCACAACCGAGTATCCGGTCAATCTCGGGATGGCATGCCCGAAAGGCTGGGAAGCACTTACCGTTCTCGATGCTCCCAATCGGGCGACGACTCCTCTTCTGAAGAATGCCTCCGGCGAGTTTGTTCCCGTTGACTGGGAAGTCGCGTTGCGTGAGTTCACGAGTCGCTTTCAATCGATTCAAAAAGAACATGGTCCGGATTCCGTCGCCTTTCTCAGCACCGGCCAAATCCCGTGCGAGGAAATGGCATTCCTTGGGGCGCTGACCAAGTTCGGAATGGGGATCAAGCACGGCGATGGAAACACCCGCCAATGTATGGCAACAGCAGTAGTAGCTTACAAACAAGCCTTCGGCTTCGATGCTCCGCCTTATACGTATGCAGATTTTGAAGAGTCAGACTGCCTGACGTTTGTGGGTTCCAATCCTTGCATTGCCCACCCGATCATGTGGGAACGGGTTATGCGAAATCGCTGTTCTCCGGAAATCATCGTCATCGATCCACGGTCGACGGAAACAGCGATGTACGCGACGCAGCATCTCGCGATCGCTCCGAAGTCAGACCAAACGTTGTTTTACGGCGTCGCCCGAATACTGATTCGGAATGGATGGATCGATCAGAAATTCGTTTCGGACTCGACTGAAGGATTCGATGAATTCGCAGCCTTTGTGGAAGACTTTACGGTCTCTCGTGTCGCTGGGGAAACAGGCTTAAAGCCCGAGCAGATCGAACGGTTCGCCGAGACGATTCACGAGCGAAAGCGATGCAGTTTCTGGTGGACGATGGGCGTCAATCAGAGTTATCAAGGCGTTCGGACTGCTCAATCAATCATCAACGTTGCACTAATGACCGGAAGTCTTGGACGACCCGGAACCGGAGCCAACTCGATCACCGGACAATGTAACGCGATGGGATCGCGGTTGTTCAGCAACACGACGAATTTGCTCGGCGGACACGACTTCGGAAACGCTGAGCACCGAAAGAAAGTTGCTTCCATCTTGAAGATCGACGCCGAGCGCATCCCGAATGAAGGGAGCTGGGCGTACAACGAGATCATGGAAGGGATTTTGAAGAAGAAGATTCGCGGGCTGTGGGTCATTTGCACGAACACAGCTCACTCGTGGATCAATCAGAACCTCGCGAGAGACATTCTCGACCGACTCGATTTTCTTGTCGTTCAGGATATGTATCACGATACCGAGACAGCACAAATGTCCGATCTCGTTCTGCCAGCTGCTGGATGGGGCGAGAAGGAAGGGACGTTCGTCAATTCCGAACGGCGATTTGGAGTCATCAAGAAAGTTCGTCGGGCACCGGGGCAAGCACTTTCCGATTTCAGCATCTTTCGGCTCATTGCCGAGTCGTACAGTTGCGGAGAGATGTTCGCGAACTGGGACTCGCCGCAGAAGGTCTTTCAGCTTCTGAAGGAATGCACACGTGATATGCCCTGTGACATCACAGGGATTGAAGACTACGAGATGATTGAGGCAAACGGCGGAATTCAATGGCCTCTTAAGCAGGGAGTGACTGAGTTTGATCAGGAGCGTCGGCTGTTTTCTGACGGAAAGTTTTACACGTCGAGCGGACGAGCGAAGTTTCAGTTCGAGCCTCCGAAAACGCTCTCGGAACCTGTCTCCGAGAAGTATCCCTTCGTTCTTCTGACCGGGCGCGGTTCGGCTTCGCAATGGCATACACAAACGCGGACATCTCGTTCCGCAGTCCTCAAGAAGCTTTATCCAATCGATCCGTTCGTTGAGCTGAATCCGAACGATGCACGTAAGCTTGGAATTCGTCCAAACGAGTGGGTCATCATCGAATCACAACGAGGCAGAATGAGAGCGATGGCACTGCTGACCCGTTCTGTCTCTGCCGGGCAACTGTTTATTCCCATGCACTACGAGGGCACGAATCAGCTGACTGATGCGGTCTTCGATCCGTATTCAAAACAGCCATCGTACAAAGCCTGTGCTGTTCGGATTTCGAAAGACTCAAACTCCGCAGCAGCGACCCGTTCTCATTGAAGTTATCACACCTCAGTCAGATTACTAATGGATTTAATTTCTTAATGTCGGTGTAAGTTATGGCGTCAGAGAAAGAGTTTACTGAGTCTCAGAAGAACTTCCTTCAAGGATTCGCGATGGGATCAGACGTGGCCCGCAAAGTGCAAGGGCTGCCAATTATCTCAAACAGTGGAATTGCAGGTGTACAGAGAGGCGGGCCGCCGGGATTGGCTTTGGAACTCGGACCTCAAGGGGCGAAGATCACCGATAGCTCCAGTAGTCCGGAAGATGTGCAGACTGTTGCTCAGAATCAGTTTCTGAATGCAGGCAAGAAGCTCTCGAAAGAGGAGAAAGCCAAGCGTGAGAAGGATCCCTTCTCGATGTGGGCAGAGATGAGGGAAGCTGCTGCGGAAGACAAGTATCCAAAAGGTGATGATGTTTTCCTCTATAAGTTTCACGGGTTGTTTTATGTCGCGCCCAATCAGAATTCGTTCATGTGCCGGCTTCGCATCGCTGGTGGAGATCTCTCCAGCTGGCAATTGCGTGGAGTTGCCGACCTTGCGGACCGATGCGGTGGCGGATACGTCGACCTGACGACTCGTGCCAATTTGCAGATTCGCGAAATCCCTGCGAGCCGCGGCTGTGAGTTGCTCGAAGGGCTTGTTGATCTCGGTCTGGTGAACAAAGGGTCGGGAGCGGACAACGTCAGAAATATTACGTGTTCGGCGACGAGCGGAATTGATCCTCGCGAGTTATGCGAAACGCTTCCGCTGGCCAAGGCGATGCACCATCACATTTTGAATACACGTGACCTCTATCGTCTTCCGCGAAAGTTTAATATCAGCTTTGACGGAGGCGGCGAGATTCCAACGCTAGACGAGACCAACGATCTCGCCTTTCAAGCTGTCACGGTGACCGAAGAATTTGCATCGGAAGAGCTTCCTGCCGGAGTCTATTTTCGGTTGGCGTTGGGGGGGATCACCGGTCACGAAGACTTCGCACGTTCAACCGGTGTTCTGTTAC
This sequence comes from Thalassoglobus sp. JC818, assembly GCF_040717535.1. Classification (NCBI taxonomy): domain Bacteria; kingdom Pseudomonadati; phylum Planctomycetota; class Planctomycetia; order Planctomycetales; family Planctomycetaceae; genus Thalassoglobus; species Thalassoglobus sp. JC818. Next base: position 778,417 of record NZ_JBFEFI010000001.1, on the reverse strand, counting down.
GACACGAAGATTGTGTGCCTGTCGCGGATGCTGTACTGAGAGTTTTTCTGAGATCGGGAGACCGGACCGATCGAGAGAAAGCCCGGCTGAAGTATGTTCTCGATGATTGGGGATTCGAGAAGTTCCTGAAAGCTGTTGAGGAGGAGATGGGGCGCACCCTGCCCCGCGTGGAATCCGAACGGTTTGTTGATCCACTCCCGCCGGATCGATGGGCTCATGTTGGCGTTCATCCACAGAAACAAGACAACAAGTATTACGTCGGAGTCATTTTTCCAGTCGGTCGGTCGACGAGTAATCAGACGCGTGGGCTGGCGCGTATCGCTGAGAAATACGGCTCAGGTCGAATTCGATTGACCGTCTGGCAGAACCTCATCCTTCCGGACATCGACGAAGCAGATCTTGAAGCTGTCAAGCAGGAGATCGTCGACCTCGGACTCGACTGGAGTGCATCTTCCATTCGCAGCGGACTCGTGGCATGCACGGGGAACAAGGGGTGCAAATTCGCTGCGGCAGATACGAAAGGTCAGGCGATGTATCTGGCCAACTATTTGGAAGAGCGAATCGATTTAGATGTCCCGATTAACCTCCACTTCACCGGATGCCCGAACAGTTGCGCTCAGCATTACATTGGCGACATCGGAATGCGCGGGACGAAAGTCGAAGAGGGCGAAGAAATGGTTGAGGGCTACGAAATCGTCGTGGGTGGCGGTTATTCATTTGCTCAGGCAATCGGCCGTCAGTTGTACGCCGGTGTAGCGTTTTCAGACATTCCCCCCCTGATTGAGCGGTTGCTTCAATACTATCTCGATCAGCGAGAGTCAGGCGAAACGTTTGCTCAATTCGCGAATCGACACGAACTGGAAGACCTTCGTTCAATTGTCGAACCGCTGGTGCATGCAACTTAGTGAACGAATTGATCCCTGAAGAATTTTATAACACGTCACAGAATTAAGTTTGTACTACGAAATTTGGAGGACGATCATGCCCCCTGTCTCCTTGCTTCCTGAAAGTGCTCCGTTTTCCGAAGAACAGCGAGCGTGGCTTGATGGATTTCTGTCGGGATGGCTCGGTATCCAAGATCAGGGTGGCGCCTTGTCTGTGATGGATGCAATTCCCCTTGCTCCCGAAGAAGAAGTCGAGGAAGAAGATTATCCCTGGCATGATCCGTCCATTGAGATGGACGAACGCCTTGAGATGGCGAAAGATCGTCCTGTCGAGCGTCAACTGATGGCGGCGATGGCACAACTCGATTGCGGTTCGTGCGGGTACGACTGTCAACGCTATGCTGAAGCGATCGTGAACGGAGAAGAGAAGAGTTTGAAACTCTGCTCGCCTGGGGGGTCTGCGACGGCTAAGAAGCTCAAGGAACTCGTTTCGCTGAACGCCAATTCCGTCGGAGCCTCAAACGGCAAGAGTCCTGCAACGAACGGTAACGGAACCGCTTCGAACGGAACTGCGGCAGAACAGGGATACACCCGCGCAAATCCGTTTCCGGCCAAGATTGCGGCCATTCGAAATCTCAATGGAAGCGACTCTGCAAAGAGAACCTCTCACGTTGAGATCGATTTGACCGGGAGTGGCATCACTTATGAAGTTGGTGACTCGCTTGGGGTCTACCCGACCAACTGTTCAGAACTCGTTACTGAGATTATTAACGAATTGCGAGCCACCGGTGATGAGACCGTCGCGATCGATGGCAAGTCTGTGCCGCTCGTGGAAGCCCTCACTGACCACTATTGCCTGACTGAGATCACTGAAGATTTGCTTGCGGCGATGATTGGTAAGTGTGGGAATTTGAGTGAGGCGAAACTTCTTGAGCACTACATCGATGATGACGAAGACATCAGCGGCTGGGATGTGCTGGATCTCTTGCGGCAATTTGGATCAGCGAAACTGACCGCCGAGGAACTGACAGCTTCTCTATCCACGATGAAGCCTCGGTTGTACTCAATCAGCAGCTCTCTCAAAGCTCATCCGAATCAAGTTCATCTCACGGTTGGTCGCGTTGGTTGGGAGTTTCGCAATCGGATCCGAAAAGGTGTCGCGTCGACAATGTTCTCGGATCGAATGGCAATCGGCAGTACTGTCCGCGTGTTTGTTCACAAGTCGCACGGCTTCACTGTTCCGGAAGATCCGCACGCGAAAATGATTATGGTCGGCCCAGGGACGGGCATCGCTCCCTTCCGCGCATTTCTGCAGGAGCGGCAAGCTCGAAAGGCTGCTGGCGAGAACTGGTTGTTCTTCGGAGACCAGAAAGAGTCGTGCGATTTCCTCTATCGCGATGAACTCGAGAGTCTGCGTGGCAGCGGATTGTTGGGACAACTCGATGTCGCTTTCAGTCGAGATCAGCAAGAGAAAGTTTACGTTCAAGACCGTATGCGTGAGCGTGGAGCCGAACTCTGGCAATGGCTCGATTCTGGGGCGTACTTCTTTGTCTGCGGCGATGCGAAGAGAATGGCTGTGGACGTCGATCGAACTCTGAGGGAAATCGCCTGCGAGCATGGTGGGCTGAGTGAAGCGGATGCAGCGGCATTTCTCTCAGGACTTGCTAAAGAAAAGCGATACTGTCGAGATGTCTACTAAGCTCTTCTACCCGAGTTCAGTGGGCTGCGAGGACACTCAGAGCTGTATTCACTGCGATTTGTAGATGGTGCTCCGCCGTGACTTGTTGCGATCTGCGCGGGTGATGGCTCTCATCGACGTGTTTACATTCGGAATGTTCGCTGTAATCGGAATCGTCCATCGTCTTCCAGGAGGTCTGCGGAGTTGAGTCAGCGACGCAATCGTCAGGCGTGAAATAGGGTTGAGAAGTGGGCTGTCGAGCCTGTCGGTCTCATTTTCTCAACCTAGACGATTCCCCCGATCTCATGTTGATTCCTCTCAGCGACAACGTCGACAAAGAGCATCTCCCCATCACAGGGTTTGCGCTCATTGTGCTCAACGCTTACGTTTGGATCTACACGGCTCGGATGGGCGTTGATGACCAAACCATGCGGACGACTGTCCAGTTTTTTAACGACTGGGGATGCGTCCCGACCGATCTGGCAGATGGAAAAGTGGTTGGCCTGTTTACCTCCATGTTCATTCATGGCGGGTTCATGCATTTTCTGGGCAACATGATTTTCATGTGGACGCTGATGTGGTCGCTTGAGGCTTCCTTGGGATGGTTTCGATTTGCCCCGCTCTACATCGGCTCCGGGCTTCTTTCGGGCGTCGCTCAAGCGTCGCTGGACTTTTCGTCTGAGATTCCGTGCATTGGCGCGAGTGGAGCGATTTCGGGTTTGTTTGGTGCGTACCTATTCAAATTCGGCATGGCGACGAAATTCAAGATGCTCTTTTTCTTTGTGATTCGAGGGTTTGTTTTCACGATGCCTGCGTGGCTGTTCGGGGCCTTCTGGTTGGGAATGCAGTATTGGGGGCACTTCACGAGCGATCCATCCGAACCGGGTGTGGGATGGATGTGTCACCTGAGTGGATTTTTCATCGGGATGATCTTGTGCTGGATGCTTGATGAGAACGACGCTCAGCTTGAAGAGCGAGCTGGCGAATTGCGGATCGCGACAGCCAAAGAACGAGCTGCGAAGGAAGAGCTCAGTTCTCAATCAATTCAATACAGCTATGGACATGACGACGCAGAAGACGGCCCGGAGAATGCGTGTGTCTATTGCCAAACGGAGCTTTCCGACGAAGACATGATTGCGCCGACACTCTACCGCTGTCCGAACGGGAGCTGCGGGCAACTCAACATCCTCTCGACGGCACCAGAGAAAGTGCATCAGTAAGCTGTTTTCGTGCTGATGGGGTAAAGATGATCTCATCCCAATGAAAGTCATTTCCGATTCCAACGATTCGTTTGGTCAGTGCATTTGCTGATCGTGAGGAATTCGATAGGTTTCTTTCAGGAGCAGTCGACGAAATCTCCCGGATCGCCATACTTGTCGATCGCATTATCGTGATTCGTCCACAATCGCCGGCACTTGCAACGTTGTTCGAAGGCTGCGGTTGTCGTTACGAATCACTGACGACTGAATTGAAGAACACACACTCGGAAAACGGCATGTCTCAACGCACAGCAACGATTCAACGAACCACTGGTGAGACGCAGATCGAGCTGTCACTTGATCTCGATGGCTCAGGGAAGGCGTCGATTGATACCGGTGTCGGGTTCTTCAACCATATGCTTGAACTCTTCACCAAGCACGGATTGTTCGACCTCACAGTCAAAGCTGTGGGTGATACCGACGTCGATGATCATCACACAGTGGAAGACACGGGGATCTGCTTGGGACAGGCAATTCGACAGGCTGTCGGAGACAAGCAGGGAATCACACGCTACGGGTCGATGACGCTTCCTATGGAAGAGACGCTGGTGACTTCCGCTCTCGATTTAAGCGGTCGATACTGGTTTGTCGACAGCTATGAGATTCCAACGGAAAAGATCGGGACCTTTGATTCGCAGCTCGTTGAAGTCTTCTGGCAAGCTGTGGCGGCCAACGCGCTAATGAATTTGCATCTCGTACTTCATCACGGCAAGAACAGCCACCACATCGCAGAAGGCTTCTTCAAAGCGACAGCTCGAGCACTGCGGACTGCTGTAACTATCGATCCTCGACAGACCGGAGTTCCATCTTCCAAAGGTGTGCTGTAGGCGAGGCTTCGCAGTGATTCTGCACTCGCAACGTTCGACTCAGGAGTTATTGGCTGCCTGATTCCAATTCGGAGTCGAGAAGGTGTTCGTTAAACCAATCGATGACAGCTTGGAAGGCTTCTCCTTGCTTGCCATTTAAACCGTGATTGGCTTCCAGCAGCAGCAACTGATGGTCGAGTCCGTTCTTTTCGTATTCGGCAGCGATCCATTCACCGTGTCGGGGCGGAACGAGATCGTCGAGTGTTCCGGAGATGATCAGGGCTGGAGCATCATCTGCGGTTACGAACAGCAGCGGCGAATACTTGGCAGCCTCTTCAACGCTCAAATCAAGCGCAGGAAAGTTTCGGTAAGCGGGCAGCGATTCTTCTGCTTCCCAGACAGCCACGCGAAGGTCCGATGGAGGAACAAGTGCAGCGACAGCAGCGACGCGATTTCCGGTTCGCAGAACAGGGTCGACTGCCGCGGGATCTCCATCATCTCCCGTCGTTGCCAACATGAGCGAAAGATGTCCGCCGGCGCTCATTCCCATAACTCCGAGTCGATCAGGATCGATTCCGTAATCGTAAGAATTCAGCCGAATGAAACGGATCGCCCGTCGAACATCTGAGACAGCGTCGGGAATTCCGTAAACCGGGCTGCTGCCATGACGCACGGCGAACACAGTGTAGCCTTCGTTCAGATAGGGTTGGAAGAATGCTTGTGCCTGCTGCGGCGGAGCCCACTTCGAGTACCATCCGCCACTCACCATGAAGGCGATCGCCGCACCGTTCGCGGGTTTCCCGGTCGTTTTGGAATCCGGGCGGAAGATGTCGAAAGTCATCGCGAGACCATCTTTGTGGCCATAGACGACATCGGCAACGATGAGCGGTTGAGGTTCCGCGTCGGCGACTGCAGGCTCAGCGGAATACGCTGGAGTGCATAGAACAAGGAGCGCCAGAGTTCGAGTGGCTAAGAGTTTTCCGGCACGCTTCAGGAGTTCAATTCGTGACATCGAGTGGTGTTCCGTTTGAGGTCGGTTGCGGAATGGATATCGAAAGTCAGACAACGCGTTTTGCACGCCCGAACTTGAGAACTCTTCGGTTACAAGATTTCTGCGGGCCGTGGGATCGTTCGAGAATACTCGCCACAGAATTTCATCGCAAACCGACTGAGGGAAGTTCTATCGAAGCCTTCGTTCCACGAGAACTCTCAGTCCCCTGACCTGTCAATTGAGCCGTACGAGGAACTCGTCACTAACTCACCGGGCTGGTTGGAGATTTTCGAGTCTTGAATTGATCGCTGCCTACGCTTCTTCGGCCGAAAGAGTCTCTCTGCGAGCAAACTGCAATCTTTGTTGAATGACGACGATCAAGAAACCGAGTCCCGACAGAATCCATGTCGATGGTTCGGGAACGGAAACCATGTAGTGGCTGCTGAGCATCATCTTGTCACGCTTGGAAAGGCCGACAAATGGGTCAGCTCGAATTACGGTTCCCATGCCATCATCGATCAGGTTGAAGTCGGGGTCCATGACATTCATGCGCATTCCGCTGGCGCGTGGGTCGTCATCGAGTCCCAACACATGACCAAATTCGTGAGCGCCCAAGTTCTTCATGAACGTCGGAGCCACGGCTGAATGCCCGAGTGAGCCGCCAAAGATTTCGATAAAGCCTTCAGTGATGTTCACATGATCCATACCGGTTGGAAATGGGTCAGGGACGAATCCACCTCCAAAGCCACCTGCGTCGGTGTTCATCGGCTTGATGTCAACATCGACGTAGTTCGTGGCACCTGCGGGAGGTTCACCATTTTTGAATTGAACGGTGATCTTCGGAAGCATGGAGGCAACCGAGTTGATGCCCATTTCGAAGTTCATGCGGTCCGCGCCTGCCAGTCCCGCCGGGATAAAGATCATGATCGTCGTCGGCTCCGACCAACTGTAACTCTGCACGCCGGGCCGTGCTGGAACAGCATCGATGAAGTTGGCCGTTGCTTGAGAATTGAAGAACAGCAAAAGTAACAGGACGAGAAAAGATCGCAGCGTGAATTGAGCGTGATTCATCGTTTCGCCTCAGTTGCAGACTTTGTTTTCGCCTCCGACCAGCATCTTTGAGAATGCCAACACTTGAGTCTGCTGAATCGAAAGCAGCAAAGCAATTTTTTTCTTTGAGAAGACTGAGTTTCAACACGTTTTCACGAGTGAGTTTCGTCACCGATTGGATGAGACAGTCTTTGAAACAGCAAGCGGATTGAAAAAGAACTCAACGGCGAGTAGCGTGAGCTTTTCGTTGACTGACGTCACTGGTGCAATGGACCGTTCTTCGCCGTTTGTTCTTCCGGCCAGCACTTCAACAAATCGAGGAGTCGAAACTTGTCCGTTGAGATTCGAAACTACCGAAGCACAGACCGAAGTGCTGTTGTTTCGCTTTGGAATGAAGTCTTTCCTAACTCAACGGGACACAATGATCCGGAAGCATCGATTGACCGAAAATGCGAGCACGATGACGGTCTCTTCTTTGTCGCTCAGGATACCGGAGAGATTGTCGGTACCGCAATGGGTGGCTACGACGGACATCGTGGCTGGATTTATTCTCTGGCAGTTTTGCCAACTCGCCAAAGACAGGGAATCGGTCGATTACTCATCCAGCACACTGAAGTTGCATTGGCGAAACTCGGATGTCCCAAGGTCAATTTGCAAGTGCGCTCCGACAATGGAGAGGTCGTCGCATTTTATCAATCACTTGGTTACGAGACTGAGCAGCGCGTGAGCATGGGGAAACGAATCGATGAAGCTGCAAGCTGAGGGTTCAACCAGCGAGATCCTGATTGGGAGTAAGTGCTGATGCCACTTTCGCAATCTATTTCTCATGCTGATTAATGATTTGCGGTTCGCATTATGCTTCGCTCATCTCGGCTTCATGCCATGTGAAGTCTTGCGATTTCACCACGGGAATGGCTCGTTTCCTCATACGAATTGATGGCAACCAGTCCACGAGAGTTGAGTTTCGAGTCTATTGCTCAGCGAGTGAAGACTGAAGGTGAACTGAAATCGAATCGATCGAGCTCAAGAGGTGGATGACATGAGAGCATCCACCTGATTCAGAGTTCCTTCGCGTTCGTCTTCAACGATCAATGATTGATCAGACGAGTTCCCGGCTTTGACACTCACCTGCGCTCATCACACCTTCGTCCTGTCCGTCCTCCATGATTTCCAAAGCGAGTTCGTCTCCTTCGACATCGAGAAGTGTGACTGTGTACTCACCTACCTGAAACGTTTCACCGACCGACAATTCGATAAGATGCTCTTGCACTAGGAATCTCCACGAGCGGGAAAGCTGAGTTGCCAGAAATGAAGACTGACGAACGATGCTTTTGAATTGCTTTGAAGGTCGGACTATAACGCAGGTCGAAGAGATTCGCCAACTGAAAATCCGTCAACCTTTCAAAAAAAATGTGTGCCACCTTTGGCACCATGTTCCCGATTTCTCAAGACACATTCTCTCATGAAACTTCGCTGTCACCCCTCTGACTTCTGTGTCGACGAATGCAACTCACTCGCTGTGGGAAGAACTGGAAGCTTCGCAGTCTACCGATTGAAGAAGTCCGGCTGGACGACACTTGATGTTCTGCAAAAGCTTGCCCGCGATCTGAAGTTGGATCGTCGACGTATTCATCATGCGGGGCTCAAAGATCGACATGCTGAGACATCTCAAGTGATCACGATTGAGCGTGGACCACAGCGTGATTTTCACTTTGAAAGTTTTTCAATTCTGTATCAGGGTCAGGCACAACGGGCTGTCACTGCGCATGACATCGAGGGGAATACGTTCTCATTGGTCGTGCGATCGGTCACAGCCAGCGAACGTTCTCAAGCGGAGATTTATCTGCCAGTCGTTCATTCAACTGGCTTGATGAACTACTTCGATGACCAGAGATTCGGATCATACATCCCCGGTCATCCGTTCATCGCGGAGCATTGGATTCGTCGAGAGTACGAACAAGCTTTGTGGCTGATGTTTGCAGAGCCACGAGAGGAAGATGGTCGAGACGAACGTCAGCAGCGAGAGATTCTGAGGACACACTGGAATCAATGGTCGCAGTGCAAACAGGAACTCGAACGGTCTCATCGTCGCAGTATTGTGACGTTCCTCGACGATCGACCAGGAGACTTCAAGGGTGCCTGGGAACGAGTGAATGCAGATCTTCGCGGGCTCTGCCTGAGCGCCTTTCAAAGCTATTTGTGGAACGGAACTGTCGACGGTTTGATGCGCGAGCAACTGGCCGATGAATCGCGACGAGAGATGCACATTGTCACTGGCCCGTTGGCTTGTCCGGATCTCGTCGAGAAGCAGAAGCTGGGCGACCTTTGGGAGATGCAAATTCCCCTGCCCTCAGCTCGCTTACTCAAACAGAACGACACTGACCCGAACGTACTTGAGATCGTGAACAACGGGATCGAGAAACTCGGATGGCGACTGGAAGAGATCAAGGTGCGAACTCCGCGGGATCGATTTTTCTCACGCGGGTTGCGCTCTGTGATCGTCCCGGTCAACGATCTTTCATGGAAGGTTTCTGAAGATGATCTTTTTGAAGGGCGAGACAAACTGACGCTGAAATTTACTCTGCCGAAAGGAAGTTACGCGACCATGTTGATCAAACAGATCATGCCGGCGGCCGATCAGGACTGACTTCAAAAGACTGAGCGACATCATCGGGGATCGCGATGAGCCGACCGGCTTCCGTCGTTACGAACGCCCAGTTCGTTTCAGCCCGGGCCACCAACTTCCCGGACTCACTGAAGACAATCTCGTATTTGCGAAGAGAGCTGAATTTCTTCATGTCCGCGACCCAGGTATGGATCGTCAGCTCATCGCCCAGAAGTGCTGGTCGGCGATACTCGATGAAGTGCGACCGGACGACCCATGCCCAACCATTCTCCCGGTAGCGCTGCGTCGACCAACCCTGAGTCGCTGAATGATCGATCGCTGCCGACTGCATCCATTCAAGGTAAGCAACATTGTTCGCGTGATTCTGCGGGTCGATATCCTCGTCACGCACTGTGTGCGAGAACTCGTGATAGCGTGCCATGTTCAGTCTCTCTGAGTCGATTTTAAGTGGTATGTTTGACGGGTGACTGCTTTGTCGCAGAGTCGGTTATCAGCATTCGAGCGGTCAAAAGTCTGCGTCAGTCTCGCACGTCGAATGCCAGTCATCAGCAGGCAAGAGTTTCACTTTGTCGTGTGGTCGATATGATGGGCATCTACTCTCAACATGAGGTTTAACCTTCCGTGATTTTACGATATCGAACGCACCTTCGACTCGGCATCTTTCTGTGTGTCAGCATGCTTCTGATCTCTGGATGCCAGCGATTTCAGTCTGAAGACGTGACTTCAGGTGATGGAGCTGATCATACAGCCGAACCAGTTGATCCCGAAGAACAAGTTACACCGGCATCGGGAGCGAACGAACCGACGGACTCTGCGCAAAAATCTCCGGAAGAAGTTGTCGCTGCTTTTGAAGGACTCTCTCCGTCCCAACGCACGGCACAACAGATTGCTGAAGTGAGTGAGCTTCCAAAAGGTCAAGAAACGATTGTGACACTCGACCTGACAGATGGGCTGTTGGGGGATGCGGACCTTCAACCGATCTCGAAGCTTTCGAATCTTCGCTCATTGAATTTGAACAAAGTACCTATCACGGGAGCGGGGTTGAAAGAGTTGGCTGGGCTCAGCCAGTTGGAAGAGCTGATTCTTGATTCGACACAGGTCGGGGACGATGTCGGTGACGCTCTCAAAGAGATGCAGAGTCTAAAGGTTCTGAGTTTACGACAGACGGGGATTTCTGATCAGGTCTTCAATTCGCTTGCCAAGTTACCTCATCTCGAAGTGTTGCACCTCGATGGTAACAAGGTTCTGCGCGGGAAGGATTTCGGGATTCTCGTTGAGCAAGGAAATTTTCAATCGTTGAAAGAGCTCACAGCGGCCGACTCCCAACTCGGTTTTTATGGATTCCGCACTGCTGATCGACTGGCGAATTTGGAAGTCCTAAGGATCTCCAATTCTGGAGCTCACGATGGAGCACTTGAGGCCATTTCAGGCTGTCCGCAGCTTCGAGAGTTGGATCTTTCGTCAAATACAATTGGCGATGCCGGGATTGCACATTTGAAGAAGCTCAAGACACTCAAAACACTCAAACTCGCGGGATGTCAAAGCATCACTAACAGTGCTCTTGTCACGATTCGAACGATGAAGCAACTGAAAGTGTTAGATCTCACCGGTACGAATTGCAGTCGGGCAGCGCTTGAACTCCTTGCGAAAGAGCATTTGCCGAATACGAACGTCGTCGGAATTTCGGTCGTTGAGTCAGAAGACGTCTCGTCACAATAGACAATGCCAGGCCTAAGTTGCTTCAAGAATTCAAGTGATGATTCCGAGCTACTCTGATGAAGTCGCGAATGAAAGGTCAGGATTGCATGAGTGAGATCGAACAAGTCGCTCACTGGATGCGTTCTGCGAAATCAGTCATCGCGTTCACCGGAGCGGGGATCTCGACAGAGAGTGGAATTCCCGATTTTCGGTCTCCCGGTGGAGTATGGTCGAAGAATCGAACTGTCTATTACGACGACTTTCTCAGCTCCGAAACCGAGCGGCACGAGTACTGGCGGCAGAAGTCGCAGACACATGTTGAATTCAGCCGAGCGAATCCGAACTGCGCTCATCAAATTCTGGCGAAATGGGAATCGCTTGGATTGATAGAGGGAGTGATCACTCAGAACATTGACGGTCTGCATGCGGAAGCAGGCAGTCGCCGAATTTGGGAGTTGCACGGAACAGCCCGCGAAGTCGGTTGTTTAAGTTGTGAGAAGCGTTGGCGTGCCGACTCGTGGATTGAAGAGTTTCTCGAGACCGATCGGGCTCCTCGATGTCCTGAGTGCAATGGCTTTCTCAAACATGCCACCGTTTCATTCGGCCAAGCACTTCCGATGGAAACGTTGGAATCAGCAATGGAAGCGGCGCTGCAGGCGGATTTGATTCTCGCACTCGGTTCATCGCTTGTCGTCTATCCTGCAGCAGAAATTCCCGAACGAGCAAAGCAATATGGGGCGCGACTGGTGATCATTAATCGTGATCCAACGCCACTCGATCATCAGGCCGACGTCCGGATTGCGGATAGCCTCGGTGCAAGTTTGACCAGCATCGATGAGCTTCTGAATGACGGAGCGCAGTCCGAATGAACGACTCCCGTGAATGGTCATTTGACGGTATCAACAATCGGTTGATCAGTGAGATTCCTTGCTTCGTGCGTAGACAGCATCTGTTCGAGGAGATGAGTTTCGTCGGGACGAGTTGTACTTTCCGAGCGAGAGCATTGCCTGATTTGGTGTGCACGATCTCGCATGAGCAAGCACAGCCTTTTAACTTACGAAACAGTGCAAACGAGTGCACAGGAAAGAGCAACTTGCTCTAAGAAATGTGGATAGGTTGATCGAGTGATTGATTCATTGCGAGATTCCAATCACCGGAAGTCTCAACACCTTCACCGCCCTGCTCTGGTTGGAGCGCTCGCGCTTGGAACGGGCATCGCACTCGATTCGATTCTCTTCGCATCAGATCTCATCTCGTTCAAGGCAGTTTGGGGGGCTGGATGCCTGTGTCTGTTGATCGCAACAACTGCGATCTTCACTCAGAGAGAGCGTCTGGCCACATGGGCCGTCCTGCTTTGCTGCGTCATGGCCGGAGCCATCCGACATCACCAGATTGCCGAGTTTGAACAGGAAGCGACCGTTCGAGCGTATGCGAATGCCGAAGGTGATCCCGTTCGAGTTCGTGGACAACTGAAAACGAGTGTTGTCATCGATGAAGCTGAGTATGGTCCCCGCATTCCGTCGTGGCTCGAACTCGACTCTTCAATTTGCGACTTGAAAGTTCATGAACTCCAAGCATTGCAAGAGTGGGAAACTGTTTCCGGGACTGTGCGAGTTCGCGTCAGTGGGCACCTCACGACCGCACAGGTGGGTGATCTTGTCGAAGTCGTCGGGACGCTACGACTTCCTCAGCCAGTGAGCAATCCCTCCGGTTATGACTACGCCGAAATCCTTCGAAGAGAAGGAATCAGCGCTCTTCTCAGCGTTTCTCATCCGGCAGCTGTTGAAGTCATCTCGACTCCGTCGAATCTATGGTGGAAACTGCTTCGAGTTCGAGAGGCTGTTCGCAATGAATGTCGACGTCTGTTTGTCGAATACTTAAGTCCCAAGTCACAGTCGCTGGCATTGTCCATGCTGCTGGGGGATCGAACGCAACTGACGAAGCAGGACCGTGAGATTTTTCAAGAGAGCGGTGCCATGCATCTGCTGGCAATCTCCGGTCTGCATGTCGGAATTCTTGCTGGGTTTGTGACGCTAATCTCCCGGCTGGTCGGTTTGTCAGAGAGAAAAACGGCGGTTGCAATTCTCGTTGTGACCGTGCTTTATGCAGGTCTGACGAATCACCGTCCACCGGTTCTGCGGGCAACTCTTCTGATTTGTCTCGTCATCTTTGGAACGACTCGTCGCCGACATGTTGACTTACTCAATGCTTTAGCCTGTTGTGCGATTATTCTGCTGCTGATTTCTCCCGAAGATCTCTTCGACCTCGGCGCTCAACTCTCGTTTCTGGCCGTCCTGGCGATCATCTGGAGCATTGATCTCTTGAAACGTCTCCGAGTGACCAGCTCAAAGAGTGACGTTCTTCTTTCAGAAAACTGGCGCTGGGTCGAACGGACCAAGCCTGCTCTTAGATGGCTTGCGCAAGGGACTGTGATCACTGCCACAATCTGGTTTGTCACGTTCCCATTGATTCTCTCTTCGTTTCATATCGTGGCTCCCATCGGATTGCTGTTGAACCTGTTGCTGATCCCGGTTGCGGGGCTGGTATTGGGAGCCGGGTATGTCTTCTTGCTGACCGGATGGTTCCTGCCTGTGCTCGGTCACTTCACTGGAACAGTCTTCGATACTGCTCTGCGATGGTTTCTGTGGATCATTCAATCAGGAGCTGATCTTCCGGGCGGGCACTTTTGTTTTTCCGGTTTTCCGAGTTGGTGGCTCGCCGGATTTTATGTGCTGCTGCCGGTCTGTGTGTCGGTGAGTCAATGGCCCATGGTGCAAAAATTTAGCTGTGCTTCGCTGTGTGTTTGGTGTTTCGCAATAGCCTGGTACGCGATTCTCCCGACGAAGAACGATGAGTTGAGAGTGACTGTTTTAGACGTCGGCCATGGACTTGCGATGGTGATCGAACTTCCATCCGGAGAAGTTCTACTGTACGACGCTGGCAATACCGGTAATGGTTCACGGGCTGAGAATGCGGTGAAGGACTATCTCTGGTGTCGAAATCGACATCACATCGATGCAGTTCTCGTCTCTCATGCAGACCACGATCACTTCAGCGGGCTCTTCGGAGTGATCGATCACTTCCCGGTCGGGAAACTTTTGCTGAGCCAGTCTTTCCTCGACTTTGATCAACGTGGGACGTTTGAGCTGTGTGAAGCAGCTTCCAGACGCGACGTCACAATCGAACTTCTTCAGGCAAACGATCGACTCAAGACCAGCGATCACGATCCGCCCGTTAGCATCGAGTTGCTTCATCCCACCGGTGACTTCGAATCCAAATCGGACAACGCTCAAAGTCTTGTTTTGAAGCTCTCGTACGGTGATCGGTCGTTGCTGTTGACGGGAGATGTCGAAGAGGAAGGTCTTGATCGACTCTTGGATCTGCCGCAAGAACAATGCGACGTTCTGATGTCTCCGCATCATGGGGCGAAGAATTCCAATCCGTTGGATCTCCTCGAATGGAGTTCGTCCAAGCTGTTGGTCGTGAGCACTTCAGATCGATCGGTTGGTCCGCGACTCCGTTCTTTTGTGCCGAGTGGCGTGGACGTCGAGACGACAGTCGAGTCGGGAGCGTTAACGCTACGCATTGATCGATCCGGAACCATTTCGGTCGAGCGGTTCCTGCAAGAAGAAGATCAGTAGCGGACACGACGAACTGAGTAGTTCGGTCTTCAATCCTCAATAGTTCGCGGCTCTTCGGAATTCTTTAGGCAGCCCGATACTGGCTGGTCACCGGAATCCCCATGTCGGAGTGCAGGTCGGAGAAAAGCCTCTCGAGCGCCTTGGTGCTTTTTCCCCAGTCGAAGGCCTGTCCCGGAATGTTTGTCAGAGCACTGACGTGTGCCACATTGGACTGTTTTGTGACGGTGATTCGAATTTCACCTTTGAGGGCCCAAATCGAAGATGGAAACTCAGCAATCAGCGTACAGCGGTCATCTGCCTGCTCAACACGCTGAAAAGGTTGTGTGTGTTTTGCCAGCGAACAGAGAGCTCTCGCGAGAACGACTCCGGGAGGGGCACTCACTGTCCCTTCTCGTGTTTTGCCGGTGCGTACACCAAAGGAGGCATAAAGAGGCTGAACGACAGTGGCCAGTTTCGCCAGAGGAATCGGCGACGGAACAATCTTGTCGTAAATCGCGAGACAGTCTTCTCCGGAAAAACCTTTGATCGCTTTTGACCCATGATCGGCGATTGCCGAGCGGACGATGTCTGTGTTCAACACCTGTTCGTAGCAGATGTCGTCTTCCCATTTGACCGAATGAGTCGGAGGAGAAATCAATTCATTCTGAGGCGGAACGACGTTGGTTTCAGGAGCAATCCCATCGCCCTGATGGAGAGGATGCCCACACGAAAAACAGAACTTCCCGTCAGCTTCCACGCCGCATTGTGAACAAAACATCGTCACCCCTTCCCTGAATTGACGAATTTGATCAGCCCTGAAGGCAGTATTTTCCTAACGATTCGATCGGTTGAGCGCGAGGGTTCAACGATTTTCACGTTTGTCGACGAAAAAAATTTTCGTGATCCGGACAACTGAGTGCTCCGTTCACGTCTTCATACGTCGTTCGTTTCGGTTGCGTGCAGACGATGAACTCTGGTTTTCAAAGGTCTGCCAGCACCCGAACCTCATGGCGGGCGGCTATTTTGCGCAATTTCTCAAATTATGTCGATCCGTGTTTTTCGAGCGTTTCAGTGCTCGTTAACGGGCTCTCTCCAGAGATTTACCCGCAGTCAATCAGTGTTGCCGCAAAACTCATTCGAAGTTCTCAAACCAGAATTTAATAGTGTACGAGACGGGGATCGTAAACCTATCATCAGGCTGGCATGCAGAAACGTGACATGAAATCATTTCTCTCAGAGAACGAATCGGTTTTGGACCGACCATTCCTAGAGTTTCATCGCTTTCGCTCACATTGCGATGAATTCGATGTGGGAATGCAGTCGAGAACAAAATAGTTCAGGAGTTGAATCCATGATGACAATGTTGGGACTTCCTTTGCTGATCGGGGGTGTATTGTTGGTTGGTGCTTTGATCGCAATGGCATTTCGAAAAAATGACTGAAGGTCTTCGCGCGACCTGAACTGATGCGAAGACAGTTTCAGATGTTGTTTTTACGGACGGATACGATCGACTGTCCACCAGGATCGAATCAGCCGAAAAAGGTCGCGGAATAAGAGGCGAAGTTGTCTCATGTTCTGGCCTGTGCTCTGCGTGCGAACGGAAAGTTCAGTCGTTCACGGCGATTGGAGGAGCGACCGGATTGCCGAACCTCCCTCCAGCAACCGCCTCTGCATTTAGTTTAAGTGAGTGACCAATCGAGGCTTTGGATCTCAAGAAGCCGGGGTTTGAAACCGACGCTTAAGTTCCGCGAACTCTGATTCCAGTTTCTCTCGACGTTCGTCAGCCTCAAACTGAGCAGCGAGTTCGTCGGCATCGGGATCTTTTCCCTCGAGACGATCGTAAGCCTGCCCCAGACTCTCTTCCCGATTCACTTTCTCTTCCAGACGATGAAACTGAGCGAATGCAGAATTGGATTCTGCGGAGTCGATCGCGCGGTTGATCTTTTGACGAGACTGCGCTTGTGCAAGTCGAGCGATCAGCAGCGTTCGTTTATGCCGGGCCTGTCGAATTTTGTCTTCGAGGTCCCGATACGAAGATTGCAACTTCGCCGTCTGTGTACATTGAGATTCATACACCTTCTCGATCGTTTGAAGTCGTTCTTCGTGGCGCAACTTCTGATCGAGGGCTTGTTTGGCCAGTGTCTCTTTGCCTTTCTCCAAAGCTGATTCCGCCCGCCCTTCCCATTCTCCGATCTCACTTTGAATGGACTCGATTTCCTTGCCAAGCTGAATTTCGTCGGTAATCGCAGCTGCGACTGACTGCTTTACCGCGCGCAGTTCATCTTCCATATCGCAGATCAGTTG
Source organism: Thalassoglobus sp. JC818 (assembly GCF_040717535.1). NCBI lineage: Bacteria > Pseudomonadati > Planctomycetota > Planctomycetia > Planctomycetales > Planctomycetaceae > Thalassoglobus > Thalassoglobus sp. JC818. The sequence goes on along the minus strand of NZ_JBFEFI010000001.1, from coordinate 761,501 downwards.
ATGAAGCATTCGTTCGGGGTCCTCGACCTTGTCCCGAATGGCGGTGATGTTCGAACGCATTACGAAAGTAAATTGTTGAAACCAAGACATTGTCATTCTCCGATAGTTAAAGAAAGAGTGCAGCATCAAGATCGCAAAGCAGCCACAAATGCGTGCTTCGCAGAAGAATCAGTTCCATGTTTCGAGTTCGGCAGCGATGAAGCGGAACTTTTGAAGCATCGTTTCGCGGTGACGTTCGCAATACGCTGCCAACCCGATGACGGCCAATCCAATGACGATTCCGGTCAGCCAGAGCAGGCTCGGATGATCAAACGTCCCACGGATGACGAGTGCGAGGAGATCGGCAATCAGGAACGCCGTACCGGTGTACATCAAGGCCTTAATTCGCAGCCCCATCGAAACGATCAAGATCAGAAGCGACAACACCATCAACGTGACGATGTGAAGCCAGCTTCCTCCCACAATCTGAAACGTCGGCGAGACGAGAACCGTCAGGGCACCAACATAGCGGAGTGGATTGTGGAGTCGTTTCGGGATTTGTGACCGCAATGTTTCCACGAGAACCAGGACCGACAACCCGGCCGGGATGAGGAAGAGTTGTGGATCGGTCCAGCGAAGTTCTTTCCAAAAAATGGCCAGTGAGAAGTTGAAAATGGCAGCGGAAGCGACGACGAACCAGGGACGATCGTGTTCGATTCCTTTCCAGAAGTAGAACGCTGAAGTCAACAACAGCGCGAGGCTCTGAACTCCGAACCACTCAGGGTTTGGATAGGCAAAGAGCTGGTGAATGACCATCGGTATCGTTGCTGCTGGAAGTGCAGTCGCGGTCTTTCGAAGCGGCCCGGAAAAAACAGTCCACGAGACCGAAGACTTCGCTTGATGTGCGAGTCCTAACGTCCAGATGGCCAGAATCGTCGGGGCGAAACTGCTCAACGTCACACCCAGAGGTAGGAATCCAGTCCACCGCAGATGGACGATCGCAGCGACAACAAGTCCGATGGCCAGCCAAGCTCGATTGGTGGCACGGGCTGCCAACATCCAACTGATATTGGTGCCCTCAGCAGCTAAAGCGGAGTGATGACTCATCTTGCGAGCGAGTTGAGCCTGCAACGCAGCGACAATCATGAGGCTCGTCGTTCCGAAAAGTGCGAGGCCATTGTGAGTGAAGTCGCTCCAGAGTGTGAAAAGAACAGCTCCAAGACTCAGTGCTTGGAAAAGTTCTGAAGTCAGGTCTGAGAATTGGCTACGAGTCGGAATTGCACCCGACCATCCCCAGGCAGAGAGTGCCGCAGCCAATGAAACCGGGAGTGCAGCGACGGCGAGTTTCTCCGGCGGAATGTCGAAGAGGAATCGCGAGTCGGGAAGAACAATTTGCACCACAGCCACGAGAAGCTGTACGTTTCCAATCAGCAGAAGAATCTCTGAAAACTGGCTGCGACGTCGATATACGGTCAGAAGCAAAACGCCTGCGACGCTGATGAGACCAGCGATGCGGCATGGGCCGACGAGGAACGGGATGGTCATGACGGCGATGACACCCAGTGTCGCTGCGAAACACCACTCAATGGCACGCACGGCATATGAGATCTCGCCGTCAGTGCGTTTGTTGTCGACTGAGGTGAAGCGAAGTGCGACTGTTCCGAGTGTCGAGAGAGTGGCCCATGTGACAGGAATCCAAAGCACTCGGTCGAAACCTGTGATGTGCGTTAAATTGGCCAGCAATTTCGGCGTAAGTATTGCCGTCATGATGAGGGCGAACGCGTGAGTCGTAATGACGAGGACGGCAGAATTGTTCTTCCAGGCCAGGTAAGCTCCGGTCAAGAACGCTATGGCGACCGGGAGCCAAACTTCAATGGAGAAGTGAGCCTGCATATGAGCCAGGATGTATGGGACCAGAATCGTCTGTAGGGCAACGGTTCCAATGCTCGTGACGATCTTTGCCGCAGGGGCGAAGACGATCGAGAGCGTCCACTTCGGGAATTTTCTTAAGACAGCTGCACTCGCACAGAGCGCGACGAGAAGACTTCCGGTGAGAGTGAATAATGAGGCTGTCGACCAGTTGTTGTGGCTCGCAAACGTGATCGGAAGACTCAATAGAAGTGTGAGTGTTAGAGCGCTGACCCAAGTCGACTTGAGAGCGAATGCATGTCCCAACAGCAAAGCGAAGCAAAGGACTCCGGTGAGGATTGGAATCGATCCGCTGGGAGCCAAGGCGATGAAAATGATCGCACAGATTGTGATGATGCCGATGCTGCTCCATCGAAAAATTTCCGGAGGATTCCATTGAACTTCTGAGTCACTCTTCAGTCCGAAGCGGGAGACTTTGCGGTCGAAATAGACTCCGGGAAACCAGAAGAGCCCTCCGGCAATCACCCAGGTTGTTAACGAAAGTCCAATGCTTCCATTTACGTTTAAGACCTGCTGGAGGAATGGAGTCGCTCCGAGAGTTGCGAAGAACGCTGAAAGAAGTGTCGCGAATCTGAGGAAGGGAAGACGAAACAGAACAGCTTGTCCGGCAAACAAAATGGTGAACAACACGCACACCGGAAACATGGCTTTTGAATGGGCACACGCGACGGGCAAGAGAAGCAACGGCAGGCCGAAAGAAAAAGACTGGAGTTGAGGAGAGAACAACGTCTCGCCACGTCGTTTAAGCCAAGTGGAGATCCCGGAAGTTCCGATCAACAGCGGAAGGTAAGTCAGTCCATAGAAGGCGAACGGCATTCGACTCTCGCCGATTGCTGAAGACCCGGCATCCAGCACAGTCCTCACGAGTTGTTTCATGAAGACTGGCGACGTTTGGTACGAGACCACAATCGCGAGCATCATCAACCATACGAATTCTTTCTTCTGCGTTCGACGGGCAGCGAACCCCATCACCATTGCGGCGAGCAATGATGTTGGGACGATTGCCACTGTCGCTGGGAATCCGTAAGCAGAGATCGCAACTCCCGCGATGACCATCGCGATGCCGCCCAGCAACGCCAGGACAACACTTGTCGGTTGAGTCGGAAGAGCGGTTTCTGAGCGTGCCTGAATAACTCGTGCCAATGAGTCGGCTGCCTGGAGGATCGGGATGGCGGTTAAGACGATTCCCAACCCAATCCATTGCGCGGGGATCTGCGGTGCAAGCATCGTTGCAAACAGCAACAAGAATTGAACACCAAGCAGAATGATCGGAAAGAATCCGAAGATCCGAGGAGCTCGAAACTCTTCAGCCAGCCAGAAGGCATGCCGATTGACTTTGATTGATCCGACGGCAAAGACAAGCCAAAGAAAGAGAGCCGAGAGTGGAGCAATTGTCGAGGGGAGAAGCGGAATCACTGCTCCACTGACGGAGAGAACCAAATAGCTGACGAGAAAAGAGTTTTGCGGCTTTCGCAGAAAGTGAGTGAAGATTCTGCGTGCTGCGAACAGTGAGAAAAGACAATTCCCTGCCAGCAAAAACAGGAGACCAGATTGTGCGAGTACCCCGTGAATCGTGAGCATTTGGTTCGGTTGAACCCAGCGATACGCGACGAAGTTCAAGGGAATTAGCAACGTCGTCAGTGCCATCAGCCCCGTTCCAGTCTTGCGCAGACTCAAACGGTGATAGGCGAATTGCCCGCTCAAATGAATCCCGACTGTGTACGTCAGAAGGACGGCATACTTCCAGAGAGGGGGATAAGAATCCCAGTGCGACGTCACAAGCATCGCTGAAGAGCTGAAAAGGATCAGCGTTCCCACTCCCAGCAGCCACTTGATATTTCCCTCTTGAAGAAAGGAATCAAGAAAGCGGACGACCGAAGGAGTGTCTTGCTCTGGTGTCGATCTCATTGAGTGGCTCCGAACACAGCTTGTTGAACCTGAAGCAATGGGAGTGCTTCAATAGCTGAACAGGCGGAACAGGAGCCGATCGCTCACGCGATTTTTGGTCTAAATGTTCTTCTCCAAGAGATTTTTTTGATCCGACGCCGTGGTCCAATCATGGTCGGTCACTCTTTGAGCCGTGACCTATTCGGTGTCGACCTCATCGACGGCGTATTCCTCGAGTTCTTCGAGTGATGCAAACTCAAGGGCCGACATGTGTGTTGCCGCGAGGACGACGCCACACGCTCGCCCGTGGTCGTATGCTTCTTTCCAGCGACCGGCGCAAACACACCACTGATCGCCCGGTTTCAAGCCGGGAAACTTAAACTCTGGAACCGGTGTTGTGAGATCGTTTCCGGTTTCTTTTGAGAACTCCAGGAAGTCTTTGGTGACTCGACAGCAGATGACATGCATTCCGAGATCGCCGGGGCCTGTCGAGCAACAGCCGTCTCGAAACCATCCGGTCATCGGGTCTGTTGAACAGGATTGCAGTTCGCCGCCAAGTACATTCTTTCCGCGTTGCATGATCGTAATTTCACTCGATGAAATGAGGGTGTCTAGTTTGAGTCTAAGCGCTGGTCACCTGATCTCAACAGTGTAGTTTGGTAATTTCTTTTCGACTTTTCCGACCTGAACAGCTTTTGTGGCGAGCCTCAACTGATCGAAATGTGCGCGTGATGTTTGAACTTCAGTCCGTGAGTCTCCATGATTTGGTCGGACATGTTCGACAACTGATTCACCCGTCAGGAAGCCCCATGAACAAATCTCTTTGCTCGCTGGCCTGTTGTTTTGTCGCGATTGGAATGTCGTCGGCGTTCGCTTCGACTCCCAATGTCGTTTTGATCGTGAGTGACGATCAGGGCTATAGCGATCTCGGAATACTGAACGACGAAGTCATCAGCCCGAACCTCGACCGAATCGTGAAAGAGGGAGTGCTGCTGACAAACTTCTACGTGGCCTGGCCAGCCTGCACTCCGTCTCGAGGAGCGTTTCTGACCGGTCGTTATCCACAACGAAACGGCATGTACGACATGATCCGCAATGAAGCTCCGGACTATGGTCACAAGTATACGCCTGAAGAATACTCTGTGACCTGGGAGCGGATCGGCGGCATGGATTTGAGGGAGAAACTCCTTCCTGAGTATTTTCAGGGAGCTGGCTATCAAACGGCGATCTTCGGCAAGTGGGACCTGGGAATGAGCCGACGTTTTCTTCCCAAGCAGCGTGGTTTTAATGAATTCTACGGACTGGTGAATACCGGAATCGATTACTTCACGCATGAGCGTTATGGCGTTCCGAGCATGTATTCCGGAGACCATCTGACGGAGGAAGACAAGGGAACTTATTGCACAGAACTGTTCGAACGTGAGGCGGTCCGCTTTCTCAAGGAGAATCACGAGCGACCATTTTTTCTGTATCTCCCGTTCAATGCTCCGCATGGTGCGTCCAATCTTGATCCTGCGATTCGCAGTGCAGCCCAGGCTCCGGAGGAATACAAGAAGCTGTACCCGCATTTGGAAGACTCATTGCGTAAAAGCACGAAGTACGGGAAACCGGCCATGGTTGCGACTCCGGAGAAGCGGCGTCTCGAATACCTCGGAGCAGTGACAGCGATGGATGATGCGATCGGGAGCGTGCTAGAACTTCTGGATGAGTATCAAATCGCGGACAATACGATTGTCATTTTCTTTTCGGATAACGGAGGCGGAGGAGGAAGCAAGAACAGTCCGCTGCGAGGTGGAAAGTCACAGATGTTTGAAGGGGGCGTCCGTGTCTGTGCTGCGGTACGAGGTCCGGGAATCCCCGCTGGCTCAGTCTGCGATGAGTTTCTAACGAGCTTGGAATTGCTTCCGACAATCGCAGCCAAAATTGGTGTTCAACCTGATTCAGGAATCGTGCTTGATGGCTTCGACATGTGGCCAGTGCTAACTGGTGAAACGGAGTCGCAACGGAAAGAGATGTTTTGGAAGCGACAGAACAAAGAAGGAGCGCGCGTCGGAAACTGGAAATGGGTTCGACACGGCGATGACCAATTTCTGTTTAACCTCGACGATGACCTGGCAGAGCAGAACGATTTGATTGAGCAGATGCCGGATCAGGCCGACCGCTTGCGAGAAGCATTCGCCAATTGGCTCGACGAGATGGAGGCTGCGGAACCACGCGGTCCTTTCCGGGACTTTTAGTCTCGTTCGGTCACTCCGATTTTCTTCCCGTCAATCTTCTCGAGGAGCGACAAAACTGCCGGCGAGGATTGTTGAGCGGCGAATGTGGAGATTTTGATTGTCGTCAGAAGTAGCGACCGGTGATCTGCTTTGTTTTTGCATGTGATAGTGACGATTGATGTCCGGGACATCTGAGAATCTTCGTGCACCTCCGCACGACAAATTGAGGTGCGCCAGCGAAAAAACAAAGAAACTCGTGTGAAGGAATTGGAAAGTCCGGCTCGATTCCAATCAACTCCTCTTCTCCAGAATTGCAAACTTCACTGAACTCTCCATCATACGTCGATTTTCGGTCGGTTCGATGACCCACCATTGTTACCTACTCCAGGATGGAGCGATTCCGAATGTCAATTCAGCCCACGCGCCGCCGGGCAAAGAACTTGTTTTTTGAGTTGATCAAGGGAGACATGCAGACGATTCAGCGCTCGGGACGTTTCCGCGAAACGATCAGCGTCACGTCGGCCATCCGACTAATCGGAATCAGTAAGAAATTGCTCGGCGCTGGCGTATTCATTGGAAAGTGGAAGTGCTGTCCACTGCAATTGAACCAGCTTTCGACGCTGACTCCTCAGGTATGCGTGCGATTCAACAAGGACCTCAACTGGACGTTGTTTGGGTTAGGTGAAGATGTTCAGGTCAATGGACGAACTTTGCCCGACGTCGGCTGGGAGTTGGAAGTTGGAGACGAAATTCAGATTGAGTCGTACCTGTTTCGTGTCATCGAAAAGCCGACAACCTCTGTGAGACCGCAGGAAGTTGCAGAAGTGGGGACTGTTGAAGACTTCGATGCCCCAACGGTCAACATTGATGAACTGATGAGTCAGGTCCAAAACGCACCAGAGAGCATTGAAGACGACCCATTGGCCGAGACCGATTTCGATCTGAGAATGTCCTGAAAATCCTTAAGAATTCTGGTGAGTGGGAACTGAAAAAGTCCTCCAGAAACTCACACTCAAAAGTTCAATCCACGTCGAACATTGAGGATAACAGAAGCCATGTGTCTTAGCGGACTCTAAGGCCCGGAGAGACGAGGAACTTCTCCGCAGCTTCGAAGACGTACTTCACCGAGATCGCCATGATTGCAGCGGGAATGGCGCCTTCAAGCATGTGTGCTTCGCTGTTCAGCCTTAAGCCGGTCATGATGGGCTGACCGTAGCCCCCTGCCCCAATGAGACCGCCGAGCGCGGCATATCCAACATTGATGACAGCGGTCGTTTTGATACCCGCGAGAATCATGGGGGCACTCAAAGGGAGTTCGACAAGTCTCAATCGTGCTGCCGGGCCAAGGCCAAGAGCGGTCGCTGATTCGATTAACGACTTTGGAATTTCAGTGAGTCCGGTCATCGTATTGCGAATGATCGGGAGCAGGCTGTACAGGAACAGAGCCACCATCACCGGAAAGGCACCAATTGATGGAAGGCCGACGCGAATGAATAGAACTCCCATGAAGACAAGCAAAGCCAGTCCGGGAATGGTCTGAATGATTTCAGCGGTGCCGAGGATGATTTGTCCGGGGAGCTTTGTCTTCGCCGCAATGATCCCGGCAGGAATTCCAACGAGGATCGCAGCAGAGAGCGAGATCACGACCAGAAACAGATGTTCCAACGACGTCTTCCAAATCCGCCTGGTGAGCGATTGCGAAGCACTTTTGACATTGAACCCGAAAGTCTTGTTCACAAATTGACTGGCGACGTCCGGTTCACTCAGTTCGTCGATTTCGACAGCTTCATTCAACCGAAGCATCGTGCTATCCGACAGTTTGCCCTCCATCGATTTGAGCAATTTGACAAACTCGGGATTCGTCTCTTCGAGTTGGGTGCGATACAAGTAAACCGCGTCGTACTTCGGAAAGTAATTTCGATCGTCTTTTAGAAGCTTCAAGTCCATTTCGAGAATGTGCGGGTCGGTCGCGTAGGCATCGGCAACGTCAATTTCGCCAGCATCGAGAGCACGATAGGCGAGTGTGTGTTGAATTCCTCGAATGTCTGCGGGACTCAAATCGTAGGTTCGTTTTAAGCTGGGCCATCCATCTCCACGATCCATGAACTCGTTACTGAAAGCGTATTTGAATTGAGGAAACTTGCTGAGGTCGGAGATTTTCTCGATGCCAAATTCTTCGGCTCGCGATCGCTTCATCGCAATCGCGTATGTGTTATTGAAGCCGAGAGGTGCGGTCATCGACACTCCACTCTCTTCGACTTTCTTTTCGAGAGACTCATCATCGGGAAGAGGTTGTCCTCGAAAGATTTCCTGCCGCAGTGTTCCGGTATACTCGGGATAGACATCGATCTCTCCGGACACGAGAGCGGACCAGAGAACTTGGGTGCCTCCCAGTTCCGTCACCGGTTCAGAAGAATTTCCACTCTCGATGGCCAGAGCGCTGGCGATTTCAGCGAGAGTGACTGACTCGGTGAACCCTTTGGCAGCGACTCTAAGTCCGGAGGCAGACATCAGAGATGTGACGACCAGGAGAACGACGCAACCGGAGGCAAACCATACGACATTTTTCATACTCATATGAGTTCCTCCACAGAATCAAGTTGAGTGCGTTGTGCTCGGATGAAATCTGTGACGAAAGAGTCCGTCGGATTATTCAGCAGGTCCTCGAACGAACCTGTTTGCAGAACACGTCCTGAGTTGAGCACGCTAATGCTGTCCCCCAGAAAAGCGGCTTCTCCGATATCGTGAGTGACGAGAACGACCGTCTTTTGCAGCGTGCGAAAGATCTCACGCAGTTCTGCCTGCAGATTCGTGCGAATGACCGGATCGAGCGCACCCATTGGCTCGTCGAGCAGCAAGACATCTGGATCGAGAAACAGCGCTCTCATAAGAGCCACGCGCTGCCGTTGACCACCGGAGATTTGTCGTGGGTATCGCGTGAGCGTTTCGTCATCGAGATGCACGAGTTCTAACAGCTCGTGCATGCGATCACTGATTTTCTGAACAGGCCAGCCCAGGTGTTTGGCGAGCAGCGCAACATTCCCCTGCACTGTCAAATGCGGGAAGAGTCCGCCGTCCTGAATCATGTATCCGATACGGTGGCGGATCGTAGCGATGTTCTCTCGCGTGAGCGGTTCTCCATCGAACAGAATTTCTCCTCCGCTGTCCGGCTCGACAAGACCGATCATCAATCGCAGTAGTGTCGATTTCCCACAGCCACTCGTTCCCAGGAGGACAGATGTTTTGCCCTGTAGGAACTCAATGGAAGTGGGAGCCAGGACCAACTTCTCGTCGTAGGTTTTCGAGACATTGGTCAGGCGGAGCATTTGGGAAATCCTGTTTCGTCCGGAGATGAATTGCCGTTTACCCCGTGCCGAGTTTTTGGTCGTACGCGTCGAGGTCCTTCATGAATACGGCGAGAGAAGACTGCATTGTCTCACGCTGAATTTTCCATTCTGGAGAATCTTCTGTATGTTTTGAACAGTGATCGATGAACAGCCGGTAGAGATACTTGAACAGATGACGCGGTGCGCGAAGTCGATCAAAGACGGTGATCAACTCCTGCTCGCTGATTGAGTCATCAAAGAGATCACTGATGCTGGGCCGGTTCTCGGCCAGTTTTGCACAGGCTCGAAGTCGATCATTCGCGACGTCGTACAAACCTTGTCCAGTCCAGTTGAGGGACGGAATCAAGTTTTGCTTGTCGAGTCGAGAACGTTCATAGAACTCTTTTTCCTGTCGGTTCAAGAATCCTGAGAGTGCCGCGGGGAGAAGCAGTTTGAAGGCGATGCCTGGATGCTTCAGGAACTTGTTATCAAAGAGCGGCCAAATAAGATCGCGCATTCGCTCTGGGGAGCCGTTGACCAGGTGTGGCTCATCGACTCGGTCGACGAGGACTACGATGCTTTGGAATCCGAGATCGGTGAGAACTGACTGCAACTTATGCAGCAATTCATAGCGATCGTCTCCGCGCGCACGAGTCGGGAGTGGTTGGCCACTGATCTGAGATCGATCGAAGCGGGCCAAGATTCGTCGCAGGTCAGTCCGACTCTGATCGGAAATCCGAACCTGGCTTGCTGCGCGTGTGGCTGTCCAGAAGTTTCGAATGAAGTTCCAGATGGCTGGCAGCCAAGCGGCAATGATGATCGCCAGCGTCCAGCCGGAGAACAACTGACTCCACGGAGTTTCGGAAACCTGAAACACCCCACCAATGATGGCGAGGGTGACAATCGCTCCGAGCCCGATGTCCCAGTAAGACTTCCAGGTCGTCACTTTCAATTTCCGACGCAATTGATTCCAGCGGCGGACAGCTGACTCATCTCGGTTCTGGTCGTAGAACGTTGCGAGCAGGAGAATGTCGCGGCGTTGATTTGGCTTCAAATCGTCGATTTTGGCAGGGTCGACCGATTGAGAAGGGTCTTTCGCGTCGACGCCGCCGTTGCGAATGATGTCCGCCAGTCGGGTTGTCGCGAGAGTGAGAATCGCATCCATGTGATCCCACAGCTTCCAGTTCTGGAGAGCCTTCTCAGCTTTGCGTCGCCGACCGTGCAGACGTTCACGGAAGCTGTCGAGGAATGGATTGAAGTTGTCGTAGTGGATTGTGAACGCGCGTTCTTCAGGATGAGTTTCGTTGAACTCACGCAGACGTCCGGCAATTTGAAGCCGCAATGCGGTTTTTCCGCTCCCCTGCTCTCCGAAGACGACCGACGTCGATGGGGCTCTGGGATCGCCATAGATTTTGTCCCAACCGGAATGGTATGTCCCGGTCAGACAGTGCTCGATGAAGACTCTGTCTGATGAAGCGTCTTCTTGGGCATAAGGATTTTCGGTGATCCCATAATGATCCAGAAACTGATGGACTTTCATCGGAGTCTCACACCTTTCCATGGGTGTCGGCGGTTTTGCCAGTGAAATTGCAACTTGCGACCCAGCGCAGCCACGAAGTTGCTATCTGATCGGTTCACGACATCACGCGACCAATCACGAACTGTTGATGAAATTCCGAGATCACGGAATTTCAGTCGAGAGGAATGAAAACGGTCTGTCGGTATCCTCGTCTCAGTCGTTTAATACATACGGGAACGGTCCGCAACTGCTGCGAAAACTTTCCCTCGGGTTTCTCAATAGCTTACGACCGATCATGACTTTGGAATCAGCCAGTGCTGATGTGTGTCGCAGCAACGATCTGACACAAATCTCCATGAAAAGATCATCTGCGATCTTGTCGACAGCGTTGTAAGCCTCTGAAGTGATACGTGATAAATCAATTCAATTCGAGAAATCAGTCGCTTGAGCCAGTCGATTTTTCGCTCGATTCGCGGACCTGAGTCAATTGTGTTCTCAGGGAGTCGACAGCAGCTGTGTGGTCGGGATCAGTCGCAAGATTTGTGAATTCGCCGGGATCGGATTCGTGGTCATACAATTCCTCTCCCGAATTGCCCCAACGGTTGAATCTCCAGGGTCCAGCTCGCAATGACTCTCCGCGTTGATAGGTGACGGTGTAAGCATGAGCATCTGCGTCCATCACATTGCCTGGCGATTCCAGAATCGGGACGAGGCTTTGTCCCTGAAGGATTTGAGGAGACTTCTTCTTGAGTCCACACAAATCGGCGATCGTGGGATACAGATCAATCAACTCAACAATCTCGCTGTTCGTCTGACCGGCTGTTTCTGTGTGGTCAGGTGAAGAGATCAGCAGTGGGACTCGAGTGCTGTCCTCAAATAGACTCAGCTTCTGCCAGCAGTGGTGCTCTCCGAGATTGTATCCATGGTCCGACGTGAAGATCACGACGGTGTCGTCTCGGAGATTGAGTCGATCGAGAGTTTCGAGGAGTCGTCCGACCTGTTCGTCCATGAACGTAACACTTGCGTAGTAGCTTGCGATGGCTATTTTCTGTTGTTCCTCGTTCATTCCGTATCGACCGAAGTTTTCCATCCCGGCAGCAGCGGAAGGGACGTCGTCCAGATCGTTCTCAGGGACGTTCGGCAACTCCACTGAGTCGACGGGGTACTTGTCAAAGATTCGTTTCGGCGCAATCAGCGGAACGTGCGGGCGGACAAATCCAACTGCGAGAAAAAACGGCTGCTCTGGTCGAAGAAAACGCGAGTCGGTTCGGCCTCGTGCTCGGTTTTCGAGAATCGCGATCGCTTGCGAAGCAGCGAGATAGTCGGTCTGAGTGGTCGCTGCTTCATCGGGTGTGATGATCCGGGCGAAGTTTGAACCGTAGTGTTTTCGAATCGGACTCAACAATTCGAGTTCACCGAGACTCGCTGTCTCGGGGGCCATGATGTCGAAAGCTCGATCCCATGAAAGAGGATCGTCACCACCGCGGTCGCCGGCTTCAATGCCGCCTGGAACTCCCATGTGATAGATCTTTGAGACCCGCAACGAAACGTATCCGTTTGTCTTCAGAAACTCACCGATGCTGGGGTGATGAGCCAGGTCGGCGTTCGTTTCGTGAAAAGCTCCCAACGTTGTCTTGTTGCCAAGCATCTTCGTTAGATTCGGGTAGAGCCCGCTCATCATCGACGCGCGAGAAGGACCGCAGACCGGGTACTGGCAATAGGCACGTTCGAAGAGAATTCCTTCTTTCGCGAGGCGATCGAGATTTGGAGTTTGGCAGGTGCTGTTTTGATAACAACCAAGGCATGCTTGGAGATCGTCGCTGACAATCAGAAGAACGTTGGGAGATCGCTCGGACTGCTGTGCGTCGCTCGATTGAGCGAAACAAGCAAACGCTGCGAAAAGGACAACTGCACGAGATATCATTGCAAACTCCAGCGAAGGCATTTTCTCAGGTGGGATTGTGCGTACACGTACGGTGAAAAGTGACAGTCGCTCTGTCAATCCGGTCGAGCACGACCGCCAAAGAATCCGGAGTGAAGAGCAAGATGACTTGGCATCGGCTGATCAGTAGGAGTGCAAGGATATGGGCGAATCTCTCCTTGATGTCTGCTTGTTGAAGGTCGCTAATTTCGTGATCAACAGGGCTGTCGTGGTTGGCCGAGTGTTGTATTTTGTCGGCCCTTTCACTGAAATCAGGCGGATCGGAGAGGGAGAACACTCTGCAGCCTAACTCAGTCGCAACTGGATCACTGGAGTCACATGTCAGAAACGTTGAAGGGGCCGGAACTCGATCAACCGGAGCGGGCGAGAAAGCTTTCATCACATCCCAAGAGGTTGGGATTATGGATCGGGATCGGGTTGGTCCTGGGGATCTTGTGTGGTGTGTTTTTCGGAGAACTTTGTGCGCCGCTGCAAGTGGTTGGTAACTCTTACGTCAACCTGTTGCAGATGACCGTTCTCCCGTACCTGGTCACAGCACTGATCTCGAAGTTGGGGCGATTGAATATTGCTCAAGCGAAACGGATCGGATGGGCTGCTGCTATTATTCTGCTGTTGTTCTGGGGAGCGAGTATCGTTCTGGTCGCAACGGTGTCTGCATTTCTACCCCCGCTGAAAGGTGGCGCCTTCTTTCATTCGAGTGACTTGGCTGATGTGGCTGGCGGTTTCAACTTTCTCAATCAATTGATTCCCGGCAACGTTTTCAATTCTCTGGCAAACGAGTTCGTCCCAGCTGTGGTGGTCTTTTGTCTCTTTTTTGGAGCAGCGATGATGGCAGTTCCGAACCGAGAGCCGGTCCTAAATCTTCTTGATTCGTGTTCTGAAGCGCTTTCGAAAATCAACGCGTTTCTGATTCGGCTGGCTCCGGTCGGTCTCTTTACGCTGACAGCCGCAGCGGCAGGCACTTTGCGGGTCGAGGAGATTTCGCGACTGCAGGCTTATCTCTTGATGGTGTCGATCGCGTGCGGTGTGGCTGCCCTTCTCTTTCTACCGCTGCTTGTGACCTGCACGACCAAGATTGGATTTCGTGAGCTTTTGCGATCTGCCCAAGAACCGTTGTTGACTGCGCTGGCGACTGGAAAGCTTTTCGTGGTTCTCCCGTTGATTGCTGAAAGCTGCGAGAGTCTGTTGCAAGGGAAGTCAGATTCTGATTCGCTCGATGAAAGACTGACGCCGAGCGTGGTTGTGCCTCTTGCATACCCCTTTCCGCACATCGGCAAAGTGCTTTCGTTTTTGTTTATCCCGTTTGCAGCATGGTACGCCGGACGTGATCTCTCGTGGGGGCAGACTCTTTCGATGGCATCCACTGGGACGATTTCAAGCTTTGCCAGTCCGCTGGTCACGATCCCATTCTTGCTCGACATGTATCGATTGCCGCAGGACCTGATGACGTTGTTTATCCTTCCTGGGTTTTTGACAACGAGGATGGCAGACGCTGTGGGGGTGATGCACCTGATGGCGCTCACGCTGATCGTCAATGCGGTCGTTCACGACCAACTTCGCATCCGGTGGAGACGTCTGATGATCTCGGGAGCAGTGGTCTCGCTGACACTGTTGTTGTTTTGCGGGATCATGTCTCGATACCTCGCTTCGGTGAAATTCAGCGATCAACTCGATTCACGATTCTTGTCGCTTTCACTGCCTGCACCTGTGACAGACTACGAAGTTTTTCGGAATCGATCACAGATTCCGAAACGGCAAACGACTGGATCAACGGCACTCGAGCGAATTCAAGAAGAAAAGATCTTGCGAGTTGGGTATCTCCAGGATCACCTGCCCTACTCGTTCTTCAATTCAGAAGGAAATTTGGTCGGCTACGACGTTGAACTGATCCATCAATTCGCGAAGCAAATGGATCTTCGAATTGAGTTTGTTCCGTTCTCGGAATCGACGATCGAAGAACAACTCGCTTCGCATGAAGTGGACGTCGCGATCGGCGGATTGATCATGAAACCGGCTCGCCTGCTCAGAGTTGGGTTCACAGAGCCATATCAAACCGCGACGGTTTCCGTTGTTCTGAAGGATCACCGTCGTGATGAATGGGTTTCTTGGGAAGATGCTGTTGACTACCGGGAACTTCGCTTGGGAGTGGTTTCACCGGATCTTGTGGTACCGGCTCAGCAGTTCATACCGAACGCCGAAATCGTCACTGTCGATTCATTGCAGGACTTTTTCGATGGGCGACATGAAGATATCGATGGTCTGATGATTGCCGCAGAACAGGGAGCTGCCTGGACCGTTCTGCATCCGGAATACACAACGGTGATTCCTCGACCGGCAATTCAGCGACCGGTCGGTCTTGTTGTCCAGCAGGATGATATGGATTGGATGATCACATTGAATCGCTGGCTCGACATCGAAAGGTTAGACGGAACACTCGACCGACTGGAGCGGTACTGGATCGAAGGCGGCGGTGCGAAAGACCGAACACCTCGCTGGTGCATTCTCCGGGATGTGTTGCACTGGATCGACTGACCGTCTCTCGATGAATGAGCGCTGATGCAAAAAAACATGCTGGACCAAGTAATGATCCAGCATGTGAAATTTCACCGGAGCGAGGCTGATTCCAGACCGAATTAGTCAGTGCTGAAGGAATGGCCTCTAGCGATTCACGAAGCTGCGTTCCTAAAGGCCTTCTTCGACCCACCGCCAGGCAGCGTCGATGTCACTGACGTCGAAGTACTGGATCTTGGCCATCGTGAATGGTTTGCAGACGCTCGCCATCCATTTTTCCCAAGAATCTTCTCCGACGAGTGCGATTCGCTCAATCTTGGTGCAGTGCGTGGTAGCGAATTTAATGTCATCCCAAAGTGCGTGGGCGTCCCAACCTTTGAAATCGTGAAACTGGACCAGAACTCGCGTCTTTCCATTTTCAGCGATCGCATTGTCCACAGCTGGAACGAAGGTTTTGTAGTCCTCGTCGTGAAGCTTTCCCGAAAGCTTGAATGCAATGACTTTGCCATTGCCCTCTTCGATCATTTCAATCATCTGTCGCTCCGTAGGCCAAAGAGAAAGAGTTACCTGTTCTGTTGTCACAGATCGTTTATCGCATGCATCAGCAGTCTCTCAGTCCACCTACAAGCCTCACTTCATTCATGAGAGGCTGCCACTTTCACTGTGACTCAGTTGAGTCAACGAGGGGACCGACACTCCATTGCGACTGCACAGATTGACTTCTGAACTTCTGAAAAACGCAATCGCGAAAACTGAAGAAGCGATTCACGTCACAGAAAGCAAAGTCTCTGATTCTTTCCGTCTGATTGAATCATCGCCAGATCATTGTTGAGCATCAAGAGACCAACATCAGAAATGACAAAAATGCCTTTGCATCAACGTGAATCGCTCCCTCAAATTCCCCCAAGCAAGATCAGCTTTTGAAGTCACTCAGGGGAAATGAGTTGGTTTGGGAATTGGCTCAGTTTCCGCCAGCGTGCTTGATTCGGATTCGTCGGTATTCAATCTGCCCACGATCACCTTCGAGACCAACCGGTCCTGTCGCTGGGAGCTCGAAGGCTTCTTCGAGGACTTCACCGTTGCAAGTGCAGCGTGCGACGTTCCCCTTCACTTCCACGACGAGTTCGTTCCAGTCCTGAGGGCGGTACTTCTGAAGAGAGTTGTATGGTCCCGCCAACAAGTAATCGCGACACTGCAGCTGTGGCTGTCGAATGAAAACTCCACTGTCAGCGTTGGGAGTTGCACGAAACTCAAGCTTGAGAGTGAAGTCATTTGGAAACGACTTATGACTCCACAGCTGTTGAATTCGGCGTCCTTCCATTGGCGTTGTCACAATTAATCGGCCGTCTTTGGCGACGTAACGACCATCTGAACTCTCGGTCAGTCCATCGAAGCTGACAGCTTCTGCGACTTCCGGACGGTGTGGAGCGTTTGGATTCCGCTTTCGGTTGGGGTTCGCAGGAGGAGTCGGCAGAAATCCCCAACCTGTCAAATCTTGTCCATTGAAGAGTGACTCGAAACCCGCTTCCAATTCGAAATCGTCCTCAGGAACGTCCAGAAGCCCATTCGTTTCCAGCAGAGGAATCAATGCCATGCGCCACTTTTCGTAACCCAGTTCGTTCGGATGCAGAAGATCGGGAAACTCTTCCACTTTCGCGTCCCCTTCGGAGTTCGCGAACAGAGTCCAGGTGTCGAGAACGGTGACGTGTTCAAAGTTGCGGGCTGCCTCGCGGATGAGCTGATTCAATTCCTGAATCTTGTTGGAAGGTCGTTTCTTTGTTTCGGAACTCGGAAAGACGAGCGAAATGATGATCGGCATTTCGCTTTGATGAGCGTGAATCGCTTCGAGAATGAGCTGGATGTTACTAGCGACGGTTTTCGGGTCTGCCCCTTCCTCCAGATCGTTCGTTCCCATCAGCATGACGACGCCTGTCGGATTGAGGGAAAGAACATCTTCCTCAAGCCGAATCAGCATTCCCCGTGTCGTGTCTCCTGAGATCCCCCGATTGGCGACTTTCATCTCACCAAAACTCTTGTGCAGTTTGTCCCCCCAGCCTTGAGTGATCGAATCGCCGAGGAAAACGACGGCGTTTTGATCTTCTGCTTGTGTTTTCGCCCACTGGCCTCGCCGACTCTTCCAGAGGTTGCGGAACCAGTCATATCGACGAATCGGCCCCGCACCGGGAAGTCCTTCGTCAGTTTCAGGAAGTTCAACAGAAACCGCCTCTGCGGTTCGTTGAAAAGCATGAAGCTGGTCATTACCGAAACTGATCACCACGGCGATCAGTACAAGAAGCGTTCGAGAAAAATTCATGTGAGCGTGCATGCTTTCTGGATAGCGGAAAGAGATGGTTGTGAAACTTCCGCTTGAATGATCTGAAATCAGTTCTTTCCGATCAACTCTGTACCGTTGCTGTTTTGACAGGCGGCGAATGCTACTGCGTGTGGGGCGTATCGAAAAAAAAGCCAGTTTGAGGTGACCTCAAACTGGCTTTGGATTCAGCAGGCAAATTAGGCGTTCTCAGATTTTCCGTTTTCTTGATAAACGTGAACGTCGCGTTGTGGATACGGGATGGAGATTCCAGCTTGATCGAATCGCTCTTTGACTGCGGTTGTCAGGTCCCAATAAACGGTCCAGTAGTCACCGGTTTTCGTCCAGGGGCGAACAATGAAGTTCAGCGACGAGTCAGCCAGTTCGTTCAGCTTGACGACTGGTGCTGGATCTTTCAGGACGAGTTCGTGTTCGTTGACGAGTTCTTCCAGAATGGTCTTCGCCTGATGAATGTCATCGTCGTAGCCAATTCCGAAGACCATATCGACTCGGCGAGTTTGACTCGCGGTTGCATTGGTGATTGTCCCGCCCCAGATTTCATTGTTGGGGACAATCATGAGTTTGTTGTCGAAGGTTCGGATGTGAGTTGAGAAGAGCGAGACCGAATCGACAATTCCCGAGATGCCAGCTGCTTCAATGACGTCGCCTGTGTCGAATGGGCGATAGCCGAGAATCAGCAAGCCACTCGCGAAGTTGCTCAACGTTCCCTGCAAAGCGAGACCAACCACGAAACCAGCCGCACCGACTGCTGCGAGGAGCGGTGCAATGTTCACTTCCAAGGCGGCCAGACTGATCATCAGGCCGACGATCATTAACAGCTGCTTGACGAACTTCCCGATGAAATTGACCAGCAGCTGAGACGTTCCTTTGACACGCGAAACGGCTGAGCGAACCAAATTCGAAATGATTGTTGCCCCGAAGTAGAAGCAAATAAGAATCGCCAGAAACTTGATGATGTTCCACATCCAGCGTTTTCCGCCCTGGTCGGAAACCAACCACGATCGAATCATTGCCATCGTTGTCGCAGTGTCTGTCACATCGACAGCGACGCCGGACTGGGCTGCCACGTATTGTCGGAAAGTTTCAACGTCGCCTCCTTTGAGTTCCAGTTCATCGAGGACGACATTCAGTCGATCGACAAGGTGAGTCTTTTCGTCCTGAAGTTTTGCGAGGCTTTCACCTGTTTGAGGCGCAGCACCGTCTTCGTCTGCTTCAGGTGCGTTGTCTGCATTCGCATCTGCTTCGGCGGTTGGCTCTGCAGTCCCTGCTTCTGCTTGTGCAGCCTCTTCTTCTTTCTTGTTGATGATATTGATTCGAAGCTTGGCGATTTCCGAGACCTGGTCTTTAAGAAAATCTCTCCAACCTTCTGCTTCGACGACCAACTCGTCTTGTGTCAGCGGCTTAACGAGCAGTTCGAGGCTTTCAATCGAAATGTCCGGATCAGCAGTTGTCGTCGGCTTTGGGCTCTCTTCGTCGGAACTCGTAGCAGTCGCTGGTGGATCTGAATCTGCTTCCTGAGCGTGGATGCTCGCGGGAGGCAAGAATAACATTCCAAGAAGCAAAAAAGTTGCAAAACCGAAACGCGAAAGCTCCTGACTGTCGAATCGTCCATGAACGATTTTTGATAACATCTAATTCCTCGAAATAAGAGTCAAAATGAACGGTTGATGCCCCACGATGTTCGAGACAGCGTGTGTAGCGAGGCAATTGATCAAGGACTTGCAACCGTCGCTGGTGCAAGCTCATCAACGTGTCCAACTGCGCGGCTGCCGGCCATCGATGAATCGATTCCGGCAGTACTCAGTGGACCACGGGTTCTCAGTATGGATGATAAAGACTAGAGCTGGCTATAAGGGATTTCGAACGTATTACCCGCGTTCATATCACCACTCTTCAGGCCCTGCACGAACCATCTTGTCCGCTGTTCGGACGTTCCGTGAGTAAACGATTCAGGAACGACACGCCCTTGAGCTTGCTTTTGAAGACGATCATCTCCGATCGCAGTGGCTGCGGTGAGAGCCTCTTCGATGTCACCGGGTTCCAGAATCTGCCAGTTCTGTTGAGCGTGATGAGCCCAAACTCCCGCGAAGTAATCTGCCTGCAGTTCCAGACGGACTGACAGTTCATTTGCTTCGACTTTGCTCGATCTTTGCTGGAGGCTGGAGACCTGTTCGCTGATCCCTAGAAGTTTTTGCACATGATGCCCGACTTCATGTGCAATGACGTAGGCCTGAGCGAAGTCTCCCGGAGCGCCCAGTTTGTTCTTCATGTCTTCGTAGAAGCTTAAGTCGATGTAAACTTTTTCGTCGAGCGGGCAATAAAACGGACCGGTTGCCGATCCTTGATACCCACACGCTGATGCAACTTCACCTGTGAAGATGACGAGTGTTGGAGCTCGGTACGAGGCACCATCCTGGCGGAATAAATCGTCCCAGACTTCTTCAGTGTCTGCCAACACCACGGACACGAATTGTGCGAGTCTGTCTTCTTCCGGATCGGTTTCCACCGGTCCCTGTTGAGGTTGCTGCTGTTGCGCCTGTTGCATCTGATTCATGATTGGTCGCGGATCGCCACCAGCGCACATGATGATCAGAATCAGGACAAGTCCCAGCATTCCGCCACCTGCAACAACTGGTCCACGCATTGAGCGTCGGTCTTCAACGTTCTCACTACCGCGACGGCCTTCCCAACGCATTCTCTCGCTCCACTTCACAAATTTGAATAAAGACGGGTTGCCGATTTGTCGTCATGGATCTTCGACAACCCGTCATGAAATCATCGAGCGAATTGCTCTTTTCTCAGGTCTCTCCTGCAGGCATGCAAACCGCCATCGGTTGCGTCTGCATGCTGAAAGTCAGGAGAGGAATTTGCTACAGATGGATTAGCCTGCGAGGGCGTGCAATTTTTCCATCAAAGCATCAATTTGTGGCTGAACATGTTCCTGATACAGTTCGTTGTCTTTGACCTTTTCGACGAGAGTCTTGAGGTGGGCGATGCCCGACTCGAAGACGCCTTTCAAGGCAGTTTTAGCTTCTTCCGGCATTTCTGCGAGTTTTGGGCCCCAGCCTTCGACGGTTTCTGTCATTTCGGCGAATTTCGCTTTCGCGTTCTCAGCGGATGCTTCGTCAGTGATGCTGGAGAGTGATTCGCCTGCGTTCTTGAAGAAGTCTTTGATGTTGGTCAGCATTTCGCTGCCACCTTCGACCTCTTTCAGCTTTTCGCTCGCCTGATCCCAGGCTGCCGCGAATTTCTCGCCCATTGCGTCTTTCATGTTTTGAGCGGCTTCGCCCATTTGGGAAGCTGCATCTGAAGCAGATTCTCCGAGTTCACTGGCGCTTTCTTTGACGGAGTTTCCAGCGTCCTCCATCTGCTTTTGATCACAGCCCGAGATGAACAAAGTTCCGACAGCCAAAAGTGCAAGACAATTGGATGCGTTGCAAACGCGTTTTGCGAACGTAGAAAGTGAGATCATTTCTTCAGTTCCTGGTTAATGACAATGAAATGTCAGTGAAGCACAGTTGGGGAAATTCCCTGTCGATGATCGGTGAAACTATTCTTACAGACTTCCGGGATCTTCCTGGTCTTCCGGGTAATCCAGACGAACCAGCAGCCAGTTTTCGACGTCTCCCGGTCCGTAGTGAACGAGCACTGGAGCTTCGTCTTGAGTCAGATTGTAGAGACCCGTTTCAACAACGATGTTCTCGCTCTCCCCAACTCGGACAGCCACGCGCTGTGTCTCTTCGTCGACTCGTCCCTGAATGGTGAATGCCTGATCGGTCTGGTTGTTGTAGAGCGTTCCGCTAACGACTCCATCTCGATTGATCGCCAGTTGGCAAACACGAATTGGATTCGCATCGTCCTCAGCAGTGGAAACTGCAAACGTTCCCAGCGGCATCCACTCCGATTCAGCAGCTTGTTCTTCAGACGGTGGAGCTTCGACTGTTGCAAGTTGCATTGCTGACTGAGCGAACTCGTCCGCTGAAGCGATTTGCTCCCCGTTGATGTAAACAGTGCTGTTGTCGTAATAGACGTTGCCGCCCTGTCCGTAGTCGTAGTAAACGGGTTGTGACCAGGTCGTTGCTGGAGCCTGCCAATTAAACCAACTCGTCAAGCTGGCGAAAGTCGGCACGCCCCACCAGTAATTGGCCGGGTACGAGCCGAGGCTGTAGCCATAGTGCCAACCACCCCAGTTGTATGAGTGCCTGGACCACCATGTGTTGTCGAACCAATGATCGTGATAGTTGTGGTGCCACCAGTTGTTCCGGACACCATTTCCCCAATTGTTCCAACGCGCAGCCCGTGCTGGGTATCGCGTGTTCCAGTTGTAGATGCCCCCGATCTGGTTACTCCAGCGGTTGTTGATGTTGACGATCTGGTTGTTGTTGATGTTCACCCAGGTCGGACGATTGTTGATAATGTTGTTGTTGCCCCAGTGGACATTTCCGAAGTCGATTCCTCCACCCGGTCGCCCTGGTCGATTTGGATAACCGGGACGATCTGGACGTCCTGGCCGATTTGGGAAGCGGTCATCGTCTCCCCCTCCGCCGGGACGTGGTGGACGAGGTCGGTCACCGCCATCACCGGGTCGCGGCGGGCGTGGTCGGTTGTTATCAGGATCGACAGGTAGAATGCTGGGGCGGTCTTCCCCGCCTCCGGGTCTTGGTGGTCGATTGTCTCCATCCCCGCCTCCGCCAGGTCGTGGGGGTCGCGGTCGATCTCCTCCATCACCTGGATTGCCTGGGAGGATTGTCGGACGGTCTCCTCCGTCGCCCGGTCGTGGAGGTCTGTTGCCTCCCTGTCCTGGTGGACGATTATCGCCGGGGCGACTGGGTAGGATCGTTGGTCGATCGCCGCCGGGGCGTGGCGGCTGATTTCCTCCAGGACGAGATGGAAGAGAAACATTCGGACGGTCTCCTCCAGGTCGCGTGAAGCCGGGCTGTGTGCCGGGACGGACGGGTCGGTCCAGATCGAGAAAGTCTCCAATCCCTCCGGGAGTCGGTCTCGTGCCGGGCCTGCTGCCACTGCCGGGACGGCTCGGTTGAGTCGGACGAGTCCCGCTTCCTGGTCGGCTTCCACTGCCGGGTCGACTTCCACTTCCAGGACGATCGGCTAAATCGATTCCGGGACGAGTTGAAGGTCGGCTGCCGCTTCCTCCGCCAATACTTGGAAAGCTGGGACGGGTCGATGGTCGGCTGCCAGACCCGGGACGAGAAATGTCGGGCCGGTTTCCGCTTCCGATATTCCCGAAGCTCGGGCGGCTGGATCCTGGTCTCGTGCTCGGTGTTGAGGGTCGAGTCGATGGTTTTAATCCACCACTCGGTCGACTTGGAATTGATGGCCGACTTGGACTTGGTCGCGAAGCTGTCGGACGGTCAAGCGACGGTCGTGATCCCGATCCCGACCCAAAACTTGGACGTGACGGGCTGGGTCTGGACGGACTTGGGCGAGATGGGCTGGGCCGACTTGGGCTCGGTCGGCTGACTGATGGTCGACTGATACTCGGACGACTTCCTCCACCGCTGGGGCGACTGATGTTCGGGCGGCTTCCGCCACCGCCGCCTCCGAGTTTTGGAGTGCTGGGCCGAGAGGATGGTCGTGATCCACCGCCGCCGAGACGACTCGATCCGCCTCCGCCACGAGAGCCTCCACCACTGGGGCGACTGCTTCCTCCGCGGCTTCCGCCACCTCCACCACCGCGAATTCCGATTGCCAACAGTTCGGACGTGGAGAATGTCAGCATCACTAAAGCTGCAATTGCAGCCATTGATTTCTTATTCAATAACATGCTGAACGCTCCTTAGTTCGATTCGTCAGTATCGCCGGGTTCATCAGATTCAACAGACTCTTCGGCAGGAGCATCCACTCCAGCATCTTCAACGCGGAACATCGTGACAACATCCGAGGCAGGTTGAGGTTCCCCTTCAACTTCCTGGCCAATCACTTGAACGGAGACGGTGTTCTCATCGACGGGGGTCAAGACATAAGTGCCCGCAGCAGCATTTCCATTGGGGAGTGTCTGGCTCGATCGGATGAGCCACTTTTCTCCATTCTTCGACCAGATTCCATCTCCGAAAGAACCGTCTGAATTGAATGTCCAGGATCGGATTTCACGGCTGCGAGGATCCCAACCAATAATTTGCGTTCCTTCTTGGGTGACTCCTTCATCGTCAATCATGAAATAAGAACGAATCAGGAATGCGTTCGATGGAGACCAGCGGACGTTGGACTCGACTGAGGCATTTTCGCCTTCATCCACCCAGCGACCAACAAACCAGTCGAGTTCCGCCAAGGCATCCATCGGTGATTCCGGTGCTGGCACTGGCATTTCGGCGATGGTGTCGATCAACCACTTGCCGTCCTGCTGAACGAGGATGGCTGTGAAGCTTGATTCGGTCGGAGGAAGTCCCGGAATGACAGCGGCTGTGACTCCTTCAGCATGCGCAACGAGATCGCTGATCATTCGCACGCGTGAAGTGCTTCCACTGAGTTGAAGTCCGGGGTTTTCTTCGAAAAGAACTTTGAGGTCTTCAATAATCGAAGCTCGCCCGGTCAGTTGTTCGCCCGTCTCCCGATTGACGTATTCAGCGTCTTCTGTCCAGAATTGCCCAACCTTCTCAACATCTTGCTCGTTGAAAGCAATGACGTATGACTTCAGCGACTCGCGGACAGCAGCTTCGTCGGCGACTGCGACGGGTCCCAGCATCGTCGCACCGAAAGCTGCAATGATCGCGCAGCAGGACGATCGAAATTTGCACCACATGGGCTTTCTCCGGATAGGCATCATTGTCGTCGAGACATGAATGATCGATGTCGAAAAGTGATCCGAAAGAGATCACAAACACATCACTGGGTTGAAGAAACAGGAAAACTCAACTGAGACAGCGCGAATTCCATGGCTGCCCGTTTGATCTCGGATTGTGCTGTTATTAGCGCAATCCAAGATGAGAGCACTCCTTGCCCTGTTGCGTCTGTAGTCTGCTCCCGTCCAAAGCGAATTGCAATCGTCCAGAGAGATTTTCTTCGGTGCCCATTCGTCGATTCACATTGCTTTCATCCGCTCACATTGGAGGGTTCGAGCAAGAAGCGATCGACGACAAAGACGAAGTTTGAACAACTCGAGAATTGTTATCGGAAATCCAGAAAATTCCGTGCACCAGAGAGAAGAGGTGCGGTCAGAGTTCAGCGCAAAGAAAAGCACTCAGTCCATTTCTGAACCGAGTGCTTAAATGCTTCAACGAGGTGTTCATCAAGAGAAGCAATTTGTTCCGAAAGGTGTTGGTCCTCAGGATTGCTGAGCCAAACGACGGCGTCGTTTCAGAGTCTGCGATCCAGCCAAACCACCGATTGCCATCACGAACAATGATGCAGTCGCAGGTTCTGGAACAGTCAGATTTGGTAACTTACCTGTAACAACGATTTTGTCAAATTTCCGTCCGTCAGACCCGTGCGGATAGTTGTCGTACTGCTGAAATTTAATCTGCAGGTTTCCACTCAGGTTGAGCAAGCTTGACCCGACAGAGTTTGCGAAGTCAGTCAAGTTGACGTCGTAGGTCTTCCAGGTTCCGTTCCATTGATCGAAGTTGACAATCGGAAACCAGTTGATTCCGTTGCTGCTGATCGAAACGCCGTCAGCATTCTTTGATCCTGTGAACATCTGCGTACCGATGGGGTTTTCTTCGTCGTACGAGTCGTAATGTTTGAACGACAGTTTCACGTCCGTCAAGGACAGCAGATTGACGGTCACGATTGCTTCGTTCAATGAATAAATGCTGTTTCCACGGCTGTCGTCGAGGACCAGTACGCCTCCTCGTGTTCCACCCCAGTCATAAATTCTTGACCGACCTTCATTCGTCGAATTGAACGACCATTCCGGTCCAAGTTTTGAGTCAGCATCAACGTACCTTTGACTGCCATTCAGGCCGTTGAAATTCTGTGAGTAGGCCTCGATCTCCAAGCCGGCGTTCGCAGTCCCAGTGCTGATCCCGGCACCAATGATTGCGGCTGCAAGTAAAGCTCTTGTGAGTGACAACGTAACATCTCCATTTCGTCAAAAGTTGATCAACAGAAGTTCCTGCTCCAGCCGTGCACTCATCCCGAGTTTTGAAGCACACGTTTTGGCGAGAGTTTTTGAGGGAGGAGTCACTCTCCACCAACTCTGAAGCACGACGTTAGGTGAGCCGCAGACCCTTCACAAAGACTTTCCCTTAAGGGAAAACCCTAAGTCACTGATCAAGTTGCTGCAGTCTATGAAATCGGGATAACCGCTACGTTCCCAACCCTTTTCCGATCGTGGACTGCTAAATCAGTAGGTAAATGCCTGCATTTCGGGCGAGAGTTCGGGCAAACTACTCAATCGTTGAATTTGACACAACCGTTGCATATTACCGGTTTTACCAATCTGTGTTGCACAAGAGAGACGCGTTGTTGCCGGGAAACTCTGCGGCCTGAGAAAAAACTTGACAATTCCAGAATGCAAACGGTGGCGTTTTCCAGATTTCAGAGCAGACCCCTGGAAAGTGGCTGTCGAATCGTTGCAGAACAGGCAGAACTTCACCATCGCTTGATGTTCAGGAGGTGTGCGTCAGATTCGAAATTGCGTCTTGCAGTTGCGAAAAACGAGGAGACTCAATTGGAAGAGAGGTGCGATTCCACTAGAACTCTCCTACTGATTTCGTTGGTTTCGAAATCCCATCAACATGAGTCGCACCATGTCTTTGAAGTGAGACAAGTCACTCTGCAATGAGGAACTGTTTGATGCTGCAGAAGGATGCTGCACCACAAGACCCGAGATCGATCGATCCCGCTCACCAATACAAGACAGCTGATTATTCAAGTGATGTCCCAGTGCCGACGGGCTGGGCTGCGATCGATTGGAATCACGCGGGACCGTACATTCTCCTGCATTTGCTCTGCTTTTCCGTCTTCTGGGTCGGAGTCAGTCCCATCGCGGTGATTGTTTTCTTCCTCACGCTTTACATGCGCGTGTTCGCTCTGACTGGTTTTTATCATCGCTACTTCTCACACAAGGCCTTTCAAACTTCCCGGGTTGTTCAGTTCATCGGGGGCGTGGTCGGCTGCATGGCGGCACAGCGTGGACCGCTCTGGTGGGCTTCGCATCATCGGCATCATCATCGCCGATCAGATCAGCCTGCCGATGTGCATTCGCCACGCCATCATGGTTTCTGGTGGAGTCACATGTGGTGGTTTCTGACTCCGGAAAACTCAGAGACCGACGAAAGAGTGATCAAGGACTGGCTGAAGTTTCCAGAACTCCGCTGGCTTGAGCGGTATCACATGCTGCCAGCATTGGCGTTGACCTTCGCGATGTTTGGTCTCGGTGCCGCCCTGCAGAAGTGGGCACCATCGATGAATACCGGACCCTGGCAGATGCTGGTCTGGGGATTCCTGCTCTCAACGATTGCCCTGTATCACATCACCTACTTCGTCAATTCGCTGGCCCACGTTCTGGGAACGCAACGCTTCAGCACTGGTGATGACAGTCGCAACAATTGGCTGATTGCACTCGTCACTTTCGGTGAAGGCTGGCACAACAACCATCATTACTACCAAGGCTCCGCCCGGCAGGGTTTCTACTGGTGGGAGATCGATATCACCTACCTGATTCTCAAGTGCCTCGAGAAACTCGGTCTCGTCTGGAAACTCAAACCGGTTCCCGCTGAGATCCTCGAAGAGGGACGCGTTGCAAAACCCCCAAGCTTGACGTGAAGCAGTTTTCTCTTCAGCAAGGATGCACTCACGTCGAGTCGAAATTCATCTTCAACAGATGATCGTGTGATTTATCCAAGTCGCTTGCGTTGTCGGTTTCGTATCTGCATGATTCCAGATCGACATTTGCTTATTGATAGATCGGATAAAAAATCATGCGTTCCTCGATCATGTGCTTCGCTCTTCTGGCGTCTCTCATAGTTCTTCCGGACTCACTCTCGGCTCAACAGCCGAACATTCTTTGGCTGACTGCTGAAGACATTGGTCCGCATCTCGGATGTTATGGAGACGACTACGCTGACACTCCTCATCTCGATGAGTTTGCCAATCGCAGCTTGACCTATCTCAATGCTTGGTCGACAGCACCTGTCTGTGCACCGGCTCGAACGACTCTCATCTCCGGGATGTATCCTCCGAGCACTGGATCGGAGCACATGAGAAGCCTGACGAAGCTTCCAGAGAACTTTCACATGTATCCTGTCTACATGCGGAATGCGGGATACTTCTGCATCAATCCTGACAAAGAAGACTACAACCTCGACAAGGTCGGAAAAGTCTGGGACGAAGCGGACAAAAAAGATCCGTATGCGAAACTGAAAGCAAACCAGCCCTTCATGGCTGTCTTCAACCAGACGAACACACACGAAAGCAAGATTCGAACACGACCGCATGAGAAAGTACACGATCCCGCTGGTGTTCGCGTTCCGGCGTATCACCCCGATACACCAGAAGTCCGACAGGATTGGGCTCAGTACTACGACAACATCACGAAAATGGACAAATGGTTCGGTGATCAGCTTGCCGAACTCGAACGCCAGGGTCTCGCCGACGACACGATCGTCTTTTTCTACGGAGACCACGGTTCCGGGATGCCTCGAAACAAACGCTGGCCTTACAATTCCGGGCTTCGCGTTCCACTGATCATTCATGTCCCGGAGAAGTTTCGGGGCCTCGCACCGACCGACTACATGGCCGGCGGCAAGTCTGACCAACTCGTCGGTTTCATCGATTTTGCTCAGACCATCATCAGCCTCGCTGGAGCACAACCTCCAGAACACATGCAGGGCCATGCGTTCATGGGAGCCTTCGCCGATCCTCCTCAGGAATATGCCTTCGGATTCCGTGGGCGAATGGATGAGCGATACGACATGGTCCGCACCGTCCGCAACAAGCGATACATTTACCTGCGGCACTACATGCCCCACAAGGTTTACGGACAGTACATCGATTACATGTTCGTAACGCCAACGACTCGCAAGTGGAAAGAACTCTACGATGCTGGAGAACTGACCGCGGCGCAAAGCCTCTTCTGGCAGACAAAGCCTTACGAAGAACTTTACGATCTCGAAGCGGATCCCGATGAAGTCAACAATCTGGCTGAGTCAGCCGAGCACGCAGGAGTCCTCGCGGAACTGCGAAAAGCTCACGAGGACTGGGTCTTCGATGTCAAAGACGTCGGTTTTCTCCCGGAAGACGAACTGCACAACGCGTGGCCAAATCTCACTCCTTACGAGATCGGGCATGCGGGACCGGAAGTCTTCCCCATCAAACGAATTCAGGCAGTCGCAGCATCGGCAGCTTCACAAGATCTGCAAGAGATCCCCTTCCTCGTCGACATGCTTAAAGACGACACGTCGGCGGTCCGCTACTGGGCAGCCATGGGGTTATTGATTCGCGAATCAACCGGCGTCTCATCCGCCCAGAAACTCCTTCGACGCATGGCAAAACAAGACCCCTCCCCCAGCGTCCGAGTGATCGCTGCCGAAGGTCTCGGTCGATATGGAGACGAGCAAGACGTAAAGATCGCGCTGAACACTCTCATCGAGTGTGCCAATGCCGAAAACCACGGAGCATACGTCGCAATGCTCGCTCTCAATTCCATCGACTTCCTCGACGACCGCGCAGCTCCGATCAAAACTAAAATCGAAAGCCTCCCGAAAAAAGGAGACTGGACCCCCACGCGCGGAAACTCCTACGTCCAAAACCTGATCAAAAAGACCCTCGCGGACTTAGACAACTAAGACGATCTTCGATTTCAACCTTTAAGATCACGGACACTTGAGGGTTGATCATTCGGGCTATTTTAGGAAGTTCGACAGGG
Source organism: Thalassoglobus sp. JC818 (assembly GCF_040717535.1). Classification (NCBI taxonomy): domain Bacteria; kingdom Pseudomonadati; phylum Planctomycetota; class Planctomycetia; order Planctomycetales; family Planctomycetaceae; genus Thalassoglobus; species Thalassoglobus sp. JC818. The sequence goes on along the minus strand of NZ_JBFEFI010000001.1, from coordinate 732,033 downwards.
AACAGTTTTTAGATATCTGTACAGCAACAAAGACCTCTCGGGAGATTCTCGAGAGGTCTTTTTCTTTGGTCTTCGTGTTTTGAAGATACCTGACGCTCAGGTTTTGGCCGACCCTTTCCGATGTCGCAAGCACACGCAAAATGGTTGAGGTTCTTTACACTTCAATAATCTTATTCTAGGCCAGCCAGAACTCTGCAGATCGCAATTCTGGAGAAAATGCTCCTCTCTTGACCACTTGTTGCGGTCCATGAATTCAACGCTTGACGAGATGACCTACGCGATATTACAAGTTGAATACCAAGGTTTCGACTTGGCTGCCGTGTTGAGTTTATCCGCATTGCTTCACTTTGAGAGATGTCAATGTGTTCGGTCGGTCGTCGGAGATTTTGCGAAATTCCTTTCGCCACTTCTCGATGACGCATTTCTGGTGCGTTTCAACTTTGGAGAATTCTGTATGGAAAAGACTATCCCAATCGAAGGTCCATTCACCACCGGGATCAAGAGCTGGAAGAATGGGCGGTATGTTGCGGTCAGTGAAAAGTATTCTGTGCTTTTAGCAAAAAGCCTCCAGTACTCGGTGCGAGAGAAATTCACCTTTATCCCTGTGGACCAATCTTTGGGGATCTACGCGATTAAAGCAGAATGCAATGGGAAATATGTCTCGCTGGGCCAGAAGGATGTACTATCATCTACAAGCACCAATGTTGGAGATGGGGAGAAATTCAAGCTCCACTTTAGCGATCTTCAAACTCTAGCTCTTCAGTCTCTCAAGAATAATCAGTGGGTCTGTGTAGACGACGAGATTAGAGTCACATACGGGAGCAATCCCCAACTTACGGTCACATTTAGAGAAGTACTCGCAGCAAACAGACCCGGAATCGGCTTGTGGGAAGAATTTAACTTCGCACCCGGAATTCCGTTCTGAGAAGATAACGCTTAGCCCAATCGTTGTCGAAAGGCGTTCTATTTCTTGTTGTAGACTCAACAGAATTCGAGTGCTTCGAGCATTGATCCTCTATCTCTTCCAAATCGCAGCGGAGCGGATGACGAATTCGGATTCCCAGCTTCCGAAGAAGAGTTGGGGTTCGTCGACTTTCCAGAATTGTTTGCGGACTTCTAAGGTGGAAGGATCACCGGTCCAGTCGACGAGAATTGTGTCGTTGCAGGTGACGTGAATGGAGTCGGGAGTGACGTTGATCACGATATCTGACGGGTCGAGGCTGAGGAAGGAGCCGGTGACTGCGTCTGAGCGTTGGTCGAGTGATGCTCCGGAGATTGTTCCGAGTCCTGAGATGTTGCCGCCAAATCCGTCGATCACTAGAAGTCCCATTGAGTCACCGATCGGGAGACCGACGTTAAACGATTCGTTTCCAAATGCACGTTGAACACTGAGGCGCATCTCGTAAGACTCGGGGGCTTCAATCGGGATTGAGAGAATTGCTGCCTGAGTCTGAGGAGGGCTAACGACTCCACCTTCGAAATCGATCCAGTCGCCGACTGAGGAGTCAGTGAGAACGTTAATGAGCTTCAAAAGGTCTGTTTCGCCTTCGGGTAAGACCTTGGTTTCGGCGACGTCTGAAGCAGGTTGCTTGTAGGAAATGGACTCGAAGAAACTCTTCGCTCGCGGAGCGCTTTGCGGTGTCCAGGTTGCTTCCAGAATCAGCAGGCTCCCTTCAATCAAAAGTAAGCGAGCCCGGGCTTCGAGGTTGTTGGCACCTGAGACCAGGATGTCTCGGTAGGGAAACGCGTTCCAATCTCCCTGTTCGTCCGAGACGACTTGTTGATTGGTGAGGTCACTGTTGGCGAGCAGCGAACTGGCAGGCGAATGCATCATAACTGCTTCGAGAGGAGAACCGCCCTGCCCTTGAAAACTGAGAGTCCCGTAGGAGAGAAGAAGTCGGTCGGGTGCATTTTGCGTTCCGTAAGAAAACAGGTGCGTCACAGAAAACAGGTTGACGTCACCTTTCGGTGTGATTTGTCGACCATTGAAGTCTTGAGGAATCGCGAATGAAACGCCGGAGGGAAGATGAATCTCGCGAACGGTTTCTCCAGAAAGATTCTTATTTCGAACTTCTGTGATCTGGTTGTGTAGCTGGGCTTGCTGAAATCCGTCCAACAGCTTGGAACCCATCGTCCAGAGTAACCCGCCACCAATTGCAAGTCCCGCTACAGCGATCAGGACCCAGCGAAGCTGTCCCTTCTGCGAGCGTTTTCGTTTGCGGGAGCGTTTCTTGCGTGCTGTGTCCGACATCAGCTCTGTTCCTTTGACCATGTTCGAAAGGTGCGTCTGCACTCGATGCGCTTATGAGTGCTCAACTTGCTCAAGCGCACCGGCCAAGCATGTTTCTATCGATACTTAGTCGTGATTGGTCTTTATGGCTGCGGCATCCCGAATTCAGACGGGGAAACTTCGAGTTGAGCAATTTTGGCGAACTGATTGGCGAATTGGAAACGTTTTTCATGAGTTGTCATACACCTGTTCGAAGCTCTCCAAGTGGAGGCATCACGGAACAGATCGGTCCTCATGTATTGAAAGTCCTTGCACAAGCAGTCAAAATTGATCAATCCTGCCTGATTCATCATTCCGCCACCGAGCGAGAAGAAGACGTTGCCCGAATGAAGTCATAGACCGAGCGACGACGTCTCGCCAAGTGTGAGTGAGTGTTTCTCACAATTCACGTTCCAGCCGAAAAAGGAAATCTCGAATGACTCTTCATCACCAGACAACTCGTCGTCAATTCCTGCAAGGGACAGCGGCTGCGACAGCCGGATTGCTCGTCCCGTTTGCAAGCCGCTCGTTTGCTTACCAGTCGCCGAATGAACGTCCAGTCTTTGCGACAATCGGTCTTCGCAACCAGGGTTGGACGATCACGAGCAAGTCATTCAAGTTCGCCGATTTCGCGGCCTTTGCGGATGTCGATGCGAACGTGCTTGGTGACAACATTGAGAAAGCTTCGAAACATCAGTCGAAGAAACCAGACGGCTACAAAGACTATCGCAAGATTCTCGATCGCGACGATATCGATGCTGTCATGATCGCGACTCCGGACCATTGGCATACGAAGATTGCTGTAGAAGCGATGCTCGCCGGGAAAGATGTTTATTGCGAGAAACCGCTGACTCTCACAATCGACGAAGGAAAATTGATCGAGAAAATCGTTGATCAGACCGGGCGCGTTTTCCAGGTGGGAACGATGCAGCGAACCGAGTCAGAACAACGCTTCCTGCAGGCGGTTGCGCTCATCAACCATGGTCGCATTGGAACCGTGAAGAAAGTGACATGCGGTATCAACGGGATGGAAGCATCTCCGGTCATTCCAAAGGTCAAAACTCCTGATGGGCTTGACTATGATTTCTGGTTGGGGCCAGCACCAAAAGTCGACTATCGCGCGCTGCCAGAAATGCGCGAAGGTTACGGCGGAGGAGTTCCGCTCTTCAGCAATTGCCACTATTCATTCCGAAACTGGCATGAGTATTCCGGAGGCAAGCTGACCGACTGGGGTGCTCACCATGTTGATATTGCCTGCTGGGCAATCGGTGCCAGCGAGACCGGGCCGAGTCGCGTGACCCCACTCAACTACACGTTGCCCGTTGAATACAAAGAGGGAAATCCTGTCGTTGATGATCAATACAATGCAGCGACCCAGTTCAACATTCAAGTCGATATGCCGAATGACATCGAGATGATCATCACCAGCGAAGGCGACAATGGAATTCTCTTCGAAGGCACGAAAGGTCGATTCTTCGTTAACCGAGGCAAAATCACCGGTAAGCCTGTCGAAGACCTCGAATCGAATCCACTTCCAGGCGGAGCGATTGAAGAAGTATACGGCGGCCCGGTCAGCGAGAATCATACCGCCAACTTCATCGATGCGATGAACTCGCGAAAACAGCCGATCTCCGATGTGTGGTCGCACAACCGCATGCTTGAGATCTGTCATCTTTCCAATATCGCAATGCGATTGGGACGGGCAGTTAATTGGGATCCAGAGAAACGAGAGATCGTCGGCGATTCCCAAGCCAACACATTCCTCTCCCGAGAATACCGAAAGGGTTTTGAGATCGACATGTAAGTTGAGAACCAGCGAGCAATCCCGAAACGGAATCGCTCGCTCTGAAACTTCTTGCGTCCAATCAGGGGCCATTACCTGTTTGAGGTGATGGTCTCTGTTTTGGATTTTATGGGTGCGTTCACCAACTATTCTAAAAATCTGCCCAGCGACAAGACGTGCTCCTCGACTGAGTCGCCAAATATGAGTGATAAAGTCATGTTCTGGGATGCTTAACGAAGGAAGACCTTCGGGAATGAATCGTACTGGTGCTATCAAAAGCGTTGCGCTCCTGATTCTCTGCTCTCTCACAACGATGACAAGAGCAGAAGAAACTCAGCCGAAGGTGCAGGAGCAGCCCACTGCCGAGCAAATTCGATTCTTCGAAAACAAAATTCGACCACTTCTGGCAAACCATTGCTACGACTGTCATAGTGAGGAGACACAGGAAGGCGGGCTGCGACTGGATAATCTCACAGGCATGCTGCAAGGCGGAAACGCGGGGCCGGTAATGGTCGCAGGCAAACCGGATCGCAGCTTGATCATCAATGCGATCAGCTATCGAGACAGTGATCTTCGCATGCCTCCCGATGAGAGGCTGACAGACCAGCAGATCAAAGACTTGACTCATTGGATCGAGTTAGGTTCGCCGCATCCCGAAACTGGTCAGGTCGAACAGGTTCGACCGACTTCAACAATCGATCTGGAAGCGGGCCGCCAACACTGGGCTTTTCAACCGATTGTTTTGCCGGAAGTGCCAGACGTTGGGTTATCAATCGATGGTAAGGCTGCGACTCATCCAATCGATGCGTTCGTGATCGCGGATTTGAACAGTCAAGGGCTCAATCCCCTGCCCCGGGCAGACAAAAGATCGCTCATTCGACGAGCGACGTTTGATCTGGTCGGACTTCCTCCGACTGTCGAAGAGATCCAAGCGTTCGTGGAAGATGATTCGCCTGATGCTTTCAACAAGGTTGTCGAACGCTTACTGAATTCGCCGCACTATGGCGAACGCTGGGGGCGGCACTGGCTGGATGTCGCACGCTATGCCGATTCCAATGGGCTCGATGAAAATGCTGCCCACGGAAATGCGTGGCGGTATCGTGACTATGTTGTCCAGTCTTTCAATGAAGATAAGCCGTACGACGAATTCCTCGTGGAGCAACTCGCTGGAGACTTGCTGGTTCCTGATCGGGAACCGACAACCGGACACGAGCAATTAATTGCCACCGGTTATCTCGTCATCGGTCCCAAGGTTCTGGCTGAGGTCGATGAAAGCAAGATGGAGATGGACATCGTCGATGAACAGGTCGACACGATCGGTCGCGGTTTGATGGGACTCACACTCGGCTGTGCCCGGTGCCATACTCACAAGTTTGATCCGATCGAACATGCGGACTATTACGCTCTGGCCGGGATCTTCAAAAGCACCAAAACGATGGAGACATTCAAGCTCATCGCCCGGTGGAACGAAGTTGCAATCCCGAATGCAGAAGAGTTGTCGCATCAGCAAGCCCATGAGCAAACCGTTGCTGAGAAGAACGAAGAAATTGCTCAGCGCATTGATGCTGCCAAGCGTGAAGTCATCGACAAGCGAGCTGCTGCGAAGTCTGAGTCACAAGAATCGGTCGATGAAAATTCGGAGCCTAAAGCTGTTGAAGAAAAAGAGTTCTCTGAGGCAGCTGCTTCAGATCTGAAGAGACTCCGGGAGGAGTTGAAGAAGCTCGAAGAGTCTGCTCCTGAAATTCCATCGGCAATGGCGGTCGCAGAAGGAACCGTTGAGGACACCTCGATCCATATTCGCGGAAGTCATCTCACGCTTGGAGAGGACGTTCGGCGAGGATTTCCTCGGGTTCTTGTCGGCGATCATCAACCGTCAATTCCGGAAGATCGAAGTGGTCGTCTAGAATTCGCTCGCTGGCTCACCTCGCGCGAGAATCCACTCACTGCGCGTGTAATGGTGAATCGCATCTGGCGATGGCATTTCGGAAAAGGGATCGTTGCGACTATCGATAACTTTGGGATACAGGGGGAACCTCCGACTCATCCCAAGCTTCTGGACTGGTTGGCAGCGCGTTTCATCGATGATGAATGGTCGATGAAAGAAATGCATCGTCACATCATGCTCTCAGAGACATATCAACGAGCGAGCCATCCGAGTCAGCTTCCCGACAGCGAAAACCGAACTGAAGCACTTAGAGATTGGGCAACGCTGATCAAGAAAGATCCCGGGAACAGAAGCTACGGTCGGTTTGATGTCCGACGGATGGAAGCGGAAGCTGTTCGTGATGCGATTCTGGCGACGAGCGGAGAACTCGATCGCACAATCGGGGGGCCCGTCATCACGACACCAAACAGGGAACTTGTCTTCAACCACACATCTCAGGATGCGACCGCGTATGAGAGCAAACGGAGATCGCTCTATATCCCAATCATCCGTAATCATCTGTACGACATGTTTCAGCTCTTCGATTACAGCGACGCCAGTGTGCTCAACGGTGATCGAGATTCGAGCACAACTTCACCGCAAGCTTTGTTCTTGATGAACTCTCCATTCATGAATGAGATGGCGGAATCGATGGCCGCGCGAATTCTGAGTCGCGATTTGACGACGAATCAACGAATCACTCGCCTGTTCGAAGAAGCTTATGGGCGACTCCCTACAGAAGCGGAGTTGCGAGAAGTTTCTCACTTCCTCAAGGCATTCGAATTGAACAACTCTGAAGATGGCGCAGGGATGGAGGTCTCATTGCTCGACGATGACACAGGTGCGCCTGAAGCGGAAAGTGTCACCGAACCTGACAACACAAAGAGTGCTCAACTGCGCGCCTGGCGAGCACTTTGCCAGTCGATCCTGGCTTCGAGCGAGTTCCTTTACATTCGTTAGCGTGAGTATTTCATGCGATCGATTTGACTGAATCCGTTTAGCTCGCATTCCAATCACTTACCAGTTGGCAATCCTCGAATCACGAATTGTGAAACCAGTAGAGAGAAGAAATGTTTCTTTCAAGACGACAGCTTCTTCAGAAATCATCGATCGGTTTCGGTTCGCTCGCGCTGGCTTCGATGCTTTCACACGAGGCTCAATCAGGTGATCAGGCCAAGCAAACGCATCACCTACCGCGTGCCAAGAGGGTGATCTTTCTGTTCATGAAAGGCGGTCCCTCGCAAGTCGATTCCTTCGACTACAAACCGAAGCTTCAGGAAGATCACGGCAAACCACTTCCCTTTGAAAAACCTCGCGTTCAGTTTGCTCCGACTGGAAATCTTCTCGGTTCACCGTGGAAGTTCAAGAAGTATGGAGAAAGCGGAATCGCGGTAAGCGAGTTGTTTCCGAATGTGGCCCAGTGCGTTGATGACCTCTGTTTCATCAACTCCATGCATGGTTCCAATCCAGCACACGGCGGCGCTTGTCTGAAGGTTCATACCGGGAGTGACACCTTCGTTCGCCCCAGCATGGGTGCGTGGATCTCCTATGGTCTCGGAACTGAAAACGCGAACTTACCTGCCTTCATTACGATTTGTCCGACGTTGGCTCATGGAGGAACGAAGAACTGGGGAGCTGCTTTTCTACCAGCGAATTTCAGTGGAACTCCTTTAGGATTGGCAAGTCAGTCTTCTGAGCAGGCGCGGGTGAAATACATCCACAATCAAGAGATGAACTTCAAGCAGCAGCGGACGCAGCTTGATTTGACTCAGACATTCAACAGACACTTTCTTGAATCTGTTGGCGAGAACGCTGAACTCGAATCTCGAATTCAATCCTTTGAACTGGCTTTTCGAATGCAGACGGAAATGCCGGAAGCACTCGATCTGGCTTCAGAAACTGAGAACACGCACAAGCTGTACGGAACAGATCATCCGATCACAGCTGATTTTGGACGACAATGTCTGATGGCCCGTCGTTTCGCTGAAAGAGGTGTTCGATTCATCCAGGTGACGCACAGCAATACTGATGTGCAGTGGGACCAACACGGTAATTTGCGGAAAGGTCATGAGCAGAATGCGGCAGAAGTAGATCAACCGATCGCTGCGCTGCTGTCGGATCTTAAATCGCGAGGACTTCTGGAAGACACCCTCGTCCTTTGGGGAGGAGAATTCGGACGAACTCCAACTTGTCAGGGGGCTGGAGACAACGGGCGCGATCACAATCCGGAAGGGTTCACGATGTGGCTCGCCGGAGGTGGAGTGCGAGGCGGAATGCAATATGGTGCCACAGATGACTACGGGTATTATGCCGTCCAGGACAAAGTTCATCTCCACGACTTACACGCGACTCTCCTGCATCTGTTGGGATTGGATCATTTGCAGCTGACCTATCGACATGCTGGGCGAGATTTCCGTCTCACAGATGTTTCCGGTCACGTTGTGGAAGGCATCTTTGCTTAAGTCCTCTACCCTGATTTCTCTGAACATGTGTTGATGCATCGCGATCGCTGGCGCGAAAACTGAATGAGCTTCGAGCAACACGTGGGCTGAGTAAAAGCAGCGTCATGGGCATTAAAAAAGTGTTCCTCCTCCCGGTCATGCGAGAAGAGGAACACATCGCGAAATCAGAACTTGCCCAGGCGATCCGAAGATCGAAGGAGATCCCGGTGACGGAATCGACTACTTCTCGGTCTTCTTTTTCTTGTTCGCTTTCTTTTGTTCTTTCGGAGCTTCAAGTCCGTCATCAGGCTGATTCCACAACCGGTAAGGATCGTTCAGCCTTCGCATTTCCGCGAGCAACAAACCTTCCATTTCCGCAAGCTTCTCAGCGTAGTCCGCATTCTCTGCGAGGTCTTGATCGAGAAACTCATTCGGGTTTTCAGCCAGGTTGAAGAGCTGAGTTTCGTGGACTTCACCGTCGAGAACATCGTACTTGATGAGCTTCCAGTCGCCATGTTTGACGGCACGCATTCCAGGTTTCGTGCCACCTGAATAGGTTCCGTAAAGAGTGTCGCGAACAGTTAGTTCGTCTCCCATCAGAACCGGTTTCAAGCTTTTCCCCTCGACCGTTTCAGGAATCTCGATTCCAGCGAGATCGCAGAGAGTTGGAAGAGAATCGAGCAAGTAGGCGTTTCCGACGGCGCGTCCAGGTTTGATTCCGGGACCTTTGACAAAGTACGGAACTCGCCACGTGTGCTGATAGAGATTCTGTTTGCCCTGCAGCCCATGCCGACCGATGGCCATCCCGTGATCGGCGGTGTACACGATGTACGTGTTATCGAGTTCTCCCATCTCTTCGAGTTTGTGAAGAACTTTTGCGATTTGATTGTCGATGTTTTCGTTACAAGCAAATTCTCGACCGAGTTCGTTGCGAATGGTTGTTTCATCGCGACGTTCCCAGACTCCGGACACTGCGACCTCGTCTCTCAGTCCTGGGTGACCATGGTGGAATGGATGCTCAGGCAGATAGTTCACGGGCAGCGGTGGTTGCTTGTCATTGGATGGTGGGAAAGAATCTTTATCAGCGTGATTGACCGCCCCATACTTGGCGAGGAGTTCCTCTGTTCCGTCGCGCGTATCGTGGGGATGAGAGAACCCGAAGTAGATCAGGAACGGGTCTTCATCGTTTGCGCTCTCCCGGTCGTTGAGGTAATCGAGGACCTGTTTGCCGTGCCAGGCACTCCCTGATTCTTCTGTTCCGCCACGTTTGGTCGCATCGCGAACGACTTGAAATTTCAGGTTGGCGTCGTTGTAGCTGTTGCCTCTTTTGCAGGTTCGCATCGTGTCGTACCCTGCCCTGTTGAAGACCTCAGCCATGACATTGTCGAGGATGTTTTCGGGGCAATGTTGTCCGGACTGCCAGTTGGGGAGGTGCCAGACGGTTCGGCCTGTCATCACCATATGACGCGACGGAGTGCAAACTGCTCCGCTGAAAGAACCCATATGGTAAGCCCCGTCAAGGACCATTCCTTCAGCAGCGAGTTGATTGATTGTGGGAGTTTCGCAGATCGAATTCGGATCGTAGATCTTGAGGTCAAACGGTGACTGATCATCGACGATAATGAACAGGAAGTTCGGTTTCTTGTCGTCAGCAGGAAGTTGACAGACGGAAAGGACGGCAACGAGTACGGCGAGGGCTGCGTAAACTCTTTTCATAAACGAAAGTTCCTTGTTCTGCGGGAGTCAGTTTCCTGAGTGACGAATCAGGTCAACAGCATGGAGAGATACCGAACGCTAGCAAGACTGAATTTAGCGAATTCCAACCTCCACGAGGACCGTTCAACAAGAATTGATGTGATCATTTGTAGAACAACTGGGACAAGTGAGACGACTGAGTCCACTAGGTGTCTTCTCGACAGCGAGGTTATGGTCAGGTGTTGCTCGCGAGAATCTTTCGCAACACAGGTTCGAAGGCATTCGCTTGCCGGTAGAAACCGAGATCGCTCGGATGTGAACCATCGGTCGTGTCGTCGCGATCTTCTCCCAACAAGTCTTCACCAGGCAGGTAGAAGAGTTGATCGTCCCCATCAGCCTTTAACGTCTCATATGCTTTCCTTAACGCTTCACGTGCGTGTTCGTGACGCTGTTGCCGTTCCACGTAAAACGGAGTGTTGGCGTAAGTACGGTCCTCGACGAGGAGAATCGGTGTCGTCGGACGTGCTTTGCGGAGTTGTCGGACGAGTGGGGCTGCGCGCTCTTCGACTTGAGGTCCCAGCAGGTTGGGAAGGCAGTCGATGACGTAAACAGACGGATCGAGTTCGACGAGAAATCGACCGACTTCTTTCTCCAGTCGACCATTTCCTGAAAAGCCGAGATTGATCACCGGTTGGTTCAGGCGGCGACCGAGAATCGCGGGATGAGGCATTCCTGGACGAGAAGCACAGGCCCCATGTGTGATCGATGTGCCATAAAAGACAATCGGCTTTTCCCGTCGCGGTTCGATCGGCTCGAATGTCGCACCTTTCGGAACTCCGATCTTGAGCGACTCCGTTCCATTGTAAAGCGGGAGATATACGCAGAACTCTCGCGGTCCGGGGATAATTCCGGAACACATTTTCGTGACAACATGTTGAGCGTCTGGCTTTACGACCGACAGCCAGCGTAATTCTCCTTCGTCGTCCCGTGCATACAGATCGAGCCCGCTCACTCCTGTTGCAGGCATGTGAGGCATCGCGAGTTTTGAAGATGTGACGGCATAGTCAGCGGAGATGTCCGTCGCGTCTGTTTTGAATCGCACCAGCATCCCCGCAGAGTGTCGACTGAGATTCCAGACGTTGCTTCGCACAACACCCTCAGCCAAAGCGGGGAGGCGGTCAAAGTACTTCGCAGTATCGTCCCAGCCTTTGCCTTCGATCCCCCAGTCGCGCACATCGTGCCAGTTCACTTCAGATGAGGATGGTTTCGACTGTGCCCAGACAGGCAACGTCAATGAACTGACCGTCGTGAGTCCGGCCACTTGAAGGAATTGACGACGAGAGACATCAGGACGACTCATTAGAGTGTTTCCTCAGAAATAAGGTGAGCGAGCGAATTCAGGCGAGACAACGGTTTGAGTAAGCGTAAACGCTGCGGTGAGATTTCGCGGGAAGGAACTGTTTATGATTCGATTTCAAAGAGAGCGAATTGAGGAAGATGGTCACTGAGGGCGAATGAGTTTTCATCTTGAATATTGAGGCGGAAGGCTCCCTCAAAGAGCGGTCGCGACTCTTGAATTTGTTCAGCGATCGGACCGAATGCCATGACATAATCGATTCGGTATTTGGGGATGTCCGCTTTAATCGTCAGCCCTTCTCCCTTTCCGACTTGAGCGAATGTATCTTTCCAGCCAGCTTCCATCCAAAGCTTATATTCTTCGGTGTCAGGATTGTGATTTAAATCGCCGATCAGGAGCATCGACTGCCCGGATTCAAGATCTTGTCGCATGGCGGCCAACATCGCTCGAATTTCTTTCAGTCGAATTGTTGGGTCTGCCACGGGATAGAGATGTGCGGAATGAACAATCAATGGACCATATCCGGGAATCTGAATAGTTCCACGTCCCCAGTGTCGAGTGAAAAGATCTTTCGGCCGTTCGTAACCCAACGGAACGTTTTCGGAGTCTGTGATTTCATATCGGCTCAACAGCGTGCCTGGCCAGTTGCCTCCGCTCGGAAATCGAACGTGATGCATCCCGAGATGTTCAGCCACCTGCCGCGTCAATTTCTCGTCCGGAGACTCAGAGAAGTTGATAACATCGGGATCGTATAGCGACAACTCCATCGCCAGGCGCTCCGCCATTTGCCCGTTAGCGACTGCCTTTTGGGCCAATGGACGTTCAGACGGCCATCCTTTGCAGGCGTAAATGTTGTATGCGATGACCCGCAGTGATTGTTTGTTTTTCGTTTGAGCAAACAATGGAAAACCGGCTGTCAAAAGACTTGCGGAACCAATTGCCGAACAGAAGCTGCGTCTGGTGATATTCATGGAATGGCTTCCATTGAGAGAAATCGTCAGAGAATAAACAACGCGTGTGTTCAGGGAGGGTGTGCGATTTCGCGTGGAGCAAATCGACAACGTCAGGCAGCGGAGTGACACTTGAGGAAAGTGGATCGATCGTGTTTTCAGTGAGGTTCAATTCGGTTACGGTAAATGGGTGTGGTGCTGCATGCAAGACATACGAGATGAACAGGGGCCAAAGTCTCTTCCCATCGAAACGCGTCTCTTTCCCGTTGTCGATTACGAACCGGTCGTTTAAGAAATTATGAGCACAATTATGACCCGCCTCGCAAAGTTACCTTCGACTCGATTTTGTGAATGGCTCCGCTACCTGATTTTGTTGTTCGCCGTTGTTGCAGCTTCGGCTTCAAATTCATCTGATGCTGGAGAAAGTGACCTTCGTCGGTCCAGTGGAATGCTTGGAGAAGGGACCAGTTGGGCGACTCCCTGGTATGCGATTGATTCGGATGACACCGGACCGACTGTTCTGATCACTGGAGGCATGCACGGAAACGAACCGGCTGGCAGTGAAGCGGCCAAACAGATTCGTCACTGGTCGATTGCGCGTGGCAAACTCGTTGTCATTCCAAGTGTGAATCGACTCGGTTTGAAAGCCGAGATGCGTTGGTTTCCCGAACAGAGAAACGACCGTTCGCAGAGGGATTTGAACCGTAACTTTCCCAAACTCACGAACCTTCACCCTCGAACTCCGCTGTGTGAAACCGTTTGGGAATTTGTGGAATCAGTCGAACCGGACTTCGTGTTCGATCTCCACGAGGGATTTGATTTTCATGTGTCGAATTCGAAGTCCGTCGGTTCGAGTGTCATTTTCTCTCGTTCTGATGAACAGCATCAACTTGCAGAGAAGATGCTCGACGCGGTGAATCAGACTGTTGATGACGATGGGCATCTTTTTGTGGCCCTGTCGCGCAGCGGAGCAGCGCAGGGAAGTCTCGTCAGAGCATGTGCTGACGTGCTCGGAGTGCGGAGTTTCATTCTCGAGACGACTTTCAAAGAACAGCCTCTTTCGTTTCGTACGTTCCAGCATCGGGTGATGGTATCGACAGCTTTGAAGGAAATCGGACTCCTTGATTCCGACTGGTCTGATCAACTAACGGCATCTGACGATCGAGAACAGTTGTCTGCGGGGCTGTTTGACGATGCTGGAACGACGACGAATGGATTGAAGAACGTTTCGAAGGCGCTGTCCCGTCCAGAATTTGAAGTGGTTCGTTTCGGCCCTAAAGACCTGTCTGCTGCGACGCTCTCGCAATTCGATGTCTTAATCTTTCCGGGCGGAAGCGGAAGCCGTCAGGGACGAGCGATTGGTCCAGATGGTCGAGAAGTGATCCGTGACTATGTGAATCAGGGAGGTGGAGTTGTTGGGATCTGTGCGGGAGCCTATCTCTGCTCTGCACATTACGACTGGTCGCTGCACGTGATCAATACGTCCGTTTTCAACAAGACCATCGACATCCCTGGTGTCGGCAAAAAATCAATGTGGTTTCGTGGAGGTCCATTGGATGTCGAGATGGAACTGACCGCAGACGGCGAAGAAGTTTTCAGTCCGTCGGGGAAATTGACCGTTCGATACCAGAACGGTCCAATCGTGGGCCTCGGACCGGATGCTCATCTTCCGGAGTGGACTCCCCTTGCCTGGTTTCGCTCGGAAGTCGCGAAGTATGAACCTCAGGAAGGGACAATGATTGACAGCCCTGCAATCGTTGTGGCTCCGTTTGGTTCCGGCCGAGTCGTTTCGATCAGCCCGCATCCGGAAGCAACTCCCGGTCTGGAAACCATTATTGCAGAAGCAGTGAAATGGGCATCGCAGGGAGAAGATTTGCAGGCGGACTCAGAGCACGATACCAGACTTCTCGTGCCAGCAGCTTCCGGAAATCAAGACTGACGTCAGAGCCCTCTGACGCTTGAAGTATCAGTGACGTTCCATGTAAAACTAATACGTTCACGTACTAGTTGGTCTGCACGGTCTTCCAAGATTCAGTCTTTGAGCAACCGCAATGTCCAACTGAATGGAGGCAATTGTCAATGTTTCGGCGAGGTGCGTGTGAGTGGTCATGAGTTGGCGATGTCGCTCCGGGCGGCGTATCTCTCGATGCATCGGCAAGCCGATCGTGTGCTGCAACCATTCGGATTGACTGCCAATCAATATGTCGTTTTGTCTGTGCTTGACGATGAAGACGGGATCACTCAGCAACTCCTCGTTGATCGAGTGAACTCTGATCCAAACACGATTCGCCCAATTTTGGTAGCTCTCGAGAAAAAACGTTTCATCCGTCGAAAACCACATCCAACCGACAGAAGAGCACGCTCTGTACACATCACTCCGACGGGACGCAAAGCGTTTGCGAAGATGAGAAACGAAAGTGAGGAGTTTCGCACCCAATTGATCGGAGAATTGCCCCCTCAAGATGTCCGTAGTCTGATCAACTTGCTGAATCAAGTGACTCTGAACATGCAACCCGGAGCACAGAGAGTCACAACTGACTCCGAGTGAACAGCTACGATACCGCTTTTTGATTCATTAATTCTCAATTCGACAAAGGTCTAAAAATGCACAAACAGATCGCGGAGAAGTTTAAGGAGCTGATGACTTCGCAGCGTCAGTGGCGAGCTGAAGTACTCACTTTGATGTGCTTGGTTTCCCTGTGCGTCATCAGTTCTGAAGAGGGAGTTGCCCAGCCTCCACAGTTCGCTCCTCCTGTCGAGTCACCGGAGATCGCCGAGGATGGACAGGTCACCTTCCGAATTCGAGCAGCGAATGCTGACGCTGTTCGACTCGCCAGCAGCGACATTCCCAACATTGGTCGCGGCGTTGAGATGAAGAAAAGCGGGGAAGGCGTCTGGGAAGCAACTGTCGGCCCGGTTCCTTCTGGAGCCTATCGATACCGATTTGATCTCGACGGCGTTGCGGTTAACGACCCCGTCAACAATCTGACGAGTGAATCGAACAGTTCGGCCTCAAGCCTGCTCGTGGTTCCTGGAAGTTCGTGGATGGATGTTCTCGACATCGAACATGGGAGCGTGGCGGAAGTGACCTATACGTCCTCTTCACTCGGTCGATCCCGACGAATGCACGTTTACACTCCTCCTGGTTACGAACGCGGCAGCGATGATCAGTTCCCCGTGTTCTATCTATTGCACGGAGCCACTGATAGCGACGATTCATGGACAAGTGTCGGCCGAGCTAGCTTTATCTTGGACAACCTGATCGCGTCAGGACACGCAGCACCCATGATTGTCGTTATGCCAAATGGTCACACCGGACGTTTTCAGTTCGGGAGAGACGGACTTCGCATGGATGAATTCACAAAAGACTTTGAGGACGACATCGTCCCTTTTGTGGAATCTCACTACCGAGTCAAGTCGGGTCCGGATAACCGTGCGATTGCTGGCCTCTCGATGGGAGGAGCACAAACGCTCAACATCGCGATCCGAAATCTTGAGGGCTACGGATACGTTGGAGTTTTCAGTTCTGGGGTTTTCGGGATTGCGAATCAACGTCCGGGACAGGATTCAGGACCTTCCTGGGAAGAGCAGTATCTGGAAGCTTTGGATAATGCTTCAGCCAAAGAAAGCTTGCAACTGGTCTGGTTTGCCACGGGCAAAGAGGACTTCCTGTTGGAAACATCCCGCGCAACAGTCGCGATGCTGAAGAAGCATGACTTTGACGTCATCTATGAAGAAACCGATGGCGGTCATGTCTGGAAGAACTGGCGCGAGTATCTCCACACCTTCGCCCAGAATCTATTCAGGGAGAATGACAATCCCGTCAATCTCGATGGTGACTCTGCTGAATAATGAGACCGACTAAGGAGAGTCTTTATCTCCACTCATCAAAGTTTGTCCTGCGACTTGGATGAGTGCTTTATCTTGAAGTCGTTCTTGCTGATCTCTTGCAACAACCGACTGGTCTTTCATCCGCGATATGAGACCAGTCGGTTGAAGAGTATTCCTCAAATTGGCGGTCTATTTCCACGCGGAATTGAGTTCGCGGATCTTCAGGTCATGGATCACCGCAGTTCCACCGAGGCTATGGATCGAGAGCGTCTCTTGGTCGATCGGAGAGATGTAATTTGCTGAAAACGCTTCTCCGCCGAATGCATAGGTCTCGACGGAAAGGCGGTCGACCAGCACTCGCAAGTGAATTTTTCCATCACGCTCGGTGAATTGCTCCAGGCAAACTTCTTCACGGCGCTCACCACTCTCTGTCACACCATTACAAAGAAGTTGGTGGTTCTCTGCGACATATCGAAGTTGTGTTCGTGGCAAATCGAACACAACTTCCTTTGCCTCACCGGGGCTGAAAACAATTTCCAAATCAACCAGGTCGAGATCCTGCAAATCGCTGAGCGGATTGACACCTTCGCGAAGTGACAAATTCTTGAACTCGTGAGTCTCAGCGACGAGTGTTTCGATCTCGGAAATCGGAGAGCAAAACAGGCGGACTCCTTCGGGAGTCGATTTCAATTCGAGTTCAACCGGAAAGGCCATTTGCTGATTGTGAGGGACATCAAACAGCTTGGCTGAGTTTGGACCGCCTCGCATCCATCCAATCTGCACAGCACGTCCGTCCGGTGCCTGATAGAAGGTTTGGGCTGCATAATAATTGCCGCGAACGTTCTGGAGAGTTTCGGTTTCCGCGTGAAACTGCTTTCCGTCGAACGTGCCGATCTCGTAATCGAAGCTGGCGTCGTAAATCACGCACTTGACATTTTCTGGATCACCATCGACTGGCAAGAAGACGACATCCATGCACTCGAATGCCCAGTCTCGCATCAGGTCCGACGCGAATTCCCAGTCGACGAGATTCGTCGAAGTGAACCACCTGACGCGTCCCGGATTCTGTTGAACCCAGAGGACCATCACCCATTTCTGTGAAGCTTCATGCCAGAAGACTTTGGGATCACGTTCACCTTGATCGAACCCCTGGTTGTCAACGATGGCGCGCCCCTCATTCCAATAGGTCCACGTGAATCCTCCGTCTGTGCTGTAAGCCATCGCTTGGTAGAATGAAGGGTTGGCTGCGAAGGTGAAGAATGCGCAGATTGTTTTCGTGTCTCCAACTTGTTTTCCCAAGCTGTTGTTGTGGTCAATGACAGCAGTTCCGGAAAAGATGGTTCCCGATCGCCGATCGACACGATAGGGAAGAAGTGCGTGCTCGAGCTGTTTCCAGTGGATCATGTCTTGGCTGATCGCATGACCCCATGTCATGTTGCCCCATTCGGTTCCATTGGGATTGTGTTGGAAGAATAAGTGATAGTTTTCACCGTCAAACAACATTCCGTTGGGATCGTTCAACCAGTTCTTCTTCGACACGAAATGAAACTGCGGACGAAGTGGTTGATCGTAAGAGGTGTCCGGATAGCTTGAGGGTTTCACTCGTGCGTCGAGCACGAAGTCCATCGACGTTTCGGGGGCTGGCGATTCTGTTCCACGGAAGTCATCAACATTGATGTGGCCCCAGCCACCGGTCGCTGTGTCGTAGATCTGAAGTCGAGCGAGCTTGCCGATGTGCTGGCGGACGTCAGAACTCTCCATCACCATCGTTTCGTGATCGACCCCAGTGGCAAGATCAATTGATTCTCCGTCGACGAGCAATCTCACACCGACTTCACCGGGCAGGTGCCCTGCTCCGATGCGAAACGTGATGTACGGGTGTTTGATCTCAAACTCGCGAGATGTCAATGTCCCCGTCAGGTGATCGCCGGCAGTCGCACCCGGTTCACCGACTGTTCCGTTGAATCGCTCATATCCGCCAATCCACCAACTCCCTTGAAGGTTCGATGGTTCACGATTTCGGGCGGAAGTGTTGTCGCCTCGAGTGGGTTGAATGCGAAACGCTTCACCTTCAGCCGTCCAGTTTTCGAGGGTTCCCTGTTCAAAGTCCGCGTTGGGAAACAAGAGTTCGTCGGCGTGGATTTCAACACACGCAAACAGAACGAGAAGGATGACTTGGAGCACTTTCATCGGATTCCACTCAGGTTGGTAAGAATTGTGAAGCAATTGTAGTGTTTTGATGTCGATGAGAACGGATCAGTAAAGATTGCTCATCCGAATTTCATTCAGAGTTCAACAGCTCGAAGACCTGTTCTAAAGAGTTCTTCGCCCATGCGAAAGTCGCTCCGAGGAATCGTTTCAACGGCGCGGTCGGATTACGGGCAGTGCGTGCTCGTCAGGCTGTTGGTCGACATGTCGAGAGTTTGCTGAAACGTAAGAAGTCATTTCGGGAAGGAAAGTATACACAGTGATCACCACAGTCACGTTGAGAAGGATCATTGCCAACATCGTCACTTGAAACGCAACTTTGCGGTTCTTGTGACGTAGTTTCCTTTGCGCCACCAACGCACCGGGCCAACCTCCAAACAGACTGAGCATGTGGAGTTGGCGTTCTTCCCACCGCCACTTCCCGGTTTGTGCGCGGCGCTTGTCATCCGCGAAGATCACGTACGTGATGAGACTCAAGATGGTGTAGCCCAACAGAATGGCGATATTCATCATTGATGGGATGCCCGTCACGACTCCGTAGATTCCGATCGCTGCGAGTGCTCCGACTGAGATGAGCAAGTTGATTGTTTCCGCCCGAGACCACTCCAGAGGACTGCGAATGAGCTGAATTTGAACCGCTTGCAGCCCCCGCTCGCCGTTCGATTCAATCGCGAACTCGACGCGATCACCGTCGCGTGGTCGTGGAGAGCCTTTCACAAAATTGCTGATGTGAGCGAAGATGCGGTCCGCTTCATCATCTTCGGAAATGACGAAACCGAATCCTCGTTCGTCGTTCCAGCCCGTGATGCATCCTTTCACTGAAAACTCCATCAAACGCTAACTGACTTTATTGCTGATCGGCTGAAGTGATGAGACAGTTTTCGAAGTGACTCGTCGTCGCTTCGATCTGTCATCGACTCGCGATCTATCCATGACGTGATCCTCACATCGCGGAGAAGAATTCAGAGCATGACGAAACATCGACGAGTCGTCCACTTGACGATTCGATTTCGGACCATGTTGAGCGATAGCTGCGGACAATTCACGATTGATCGAGAGTTCGCCAAGCCCATACATTCAGTTGCCGGACCTCAACGCATGGCTTTCGAGACTGTCTCGCTTCGAGCGTCGAAGAGGTTTTTGCAATGATGTTGAAAGCCAGTGTCGGAAGGAACAAAGTGCCCAACCCATTGAATGAAATCCCAGAGTTTGAAAACCGAATGCCAGCACAATTCTTCCGGAGTCTTGTCGTCGTCATCGCAATGTTCTTCGGGACATTATCTTTGCCCGCAGAAGAAATTCTGCTGATTTCAGACATCCATTTCGATCCGTTCTCAGGACTCGATCGAAAAGCGTTTGAGAAGCTGGTGGAACTTCCGGAGGATGAATGGCCGGAGTATTTCCGTTCATTGCAGCAGCCCCCCAGCCAATATGGTTCGGACAGCAACTACTCGCTTTTCGTCTCGGCAATCGATGCAGCTCGAGGTCGAGTTTCAGACCCGCCGTTCATTCTCTATCCGGGCGATTTCCTCGCGCACGACTGGCAAGCCAAGTACAACGCACTGGCTCCTCAACCGATCGCCGAAGATGCCGAAGCCTACCGTAAATTTACACAGAAGACGCTCCGACTGATTGCGAACGAGTTCCAGGAAGCTTTTCCGAAGACTCCAGTTTTTGCGACTCTTGGAAACGATGATTCCTTTTGCCAGGACTATTGGATTCAGCCGGGAGGGCAGTTCCTGACGGTCTTTGCAGACATCTGGCAACCGTTGCTACTCGAGACGGTGGATAAAACGACCTTTCGTGAAACCTTTCATAGGTGGGGAGCCTATGCCGTCGATCTTCCCAGCCTCAAAAGTGAACGGTTGATCGTCCTGAATACTGTCCTCTGGAGCGGAAGCTATTGCACTGACTATCACGATCCCAAAGAGCAGAACTGCTGCGAGTGCGCACCTCGTGGCAACTCGCCCGGTCTCGCTCAATTGAAATGGCTCGAAGCTGAATTGGAGACTGCAAAGTCTCGCGGGCAGAAGGTCTGGTTGCTGATGCATGTTCCTCCGGGACTCGACAGTTATGTCGAGGAGAAAGACAGTGGTCGGAGTTCGACAGCTGAACTTTGGAAAGATCCGTTTTCAACCGGATATCGACAACTGCTTCGTCGCTTCCAAGGTGTGGTTCGCATTGCTTTCACCGGGCATACGCACATGGACGACTATCGAGTCATTGGTGACGCAGATCATCCGGTCCTGCTTCACAAAATCGCCCCGGCAGTGAGTCCGGTCTTCGGGAACAATCCCGCGTTTCAAGTTTACGAATTCGATCGCGAAACGACTTCCCTGACCAACTGGGAGACCAACATTCTCGATCTCAAAACAACTGAGAGAGACAGAAGCGGTGCCGGGTGGAAGTTGGAATACGAAGCTCGTCGCACATTCGGAATTACGGAGGTCACCGCCCCGACCATTGATCGTCTCTTCGTGCGGATGAAAGCTGACCCTGCAGGTACAGCTGCGAAAGCCTATCAGAGGTTCTATTCTTCGAGTGCCGATGAAATCCCCAGCAAAGACTTGATGATTTACATTTGCAGCGTCTTGAACGCAACGTTCCCAGAGTTTTCAAAATGCCTGACTGATTCCGGACTCGAAGCTCCGCAACATGTCGACGAGCCCGCCAAAGTCCGCCGCTCTGCAGGCGGACTCGCTCCTCCCAAAAACTGATCTTTGTTGGAAATGACCGTCTGGGTCAGTTCTCAGATTCGACTGAAGAGTTTTCAAGCGTCAGTGAAAGCACATCCAGCTTCAATATACTGCAGGGACGATTGTTTCGGGCGGCATTGGGGATCGCTGGTAGCTTTCGTCGTGTTGCCGTGGAGGAAGAGTGATCCGATCGTGTGTAACTTCGCTGTAGGGAAACTGTTGAAGCAAGTGGTGGATACAGTTCAGGCGTGCTCGTTTCTTTTCGTCTGCTTCGACGATCCACCACGGAGCTTCGGGAATGTTGGTTCGTTCGATCATTTCTTCTTTGGCGAGAGTGTATTGTTCCCAGCGGCGGCGTGATTCCAGATCCATCGGACTCAATTTCCACTGCTTCAGCGGATCGTCAATCCGGCATTGGAAACGGAATTTTTGTTCCTGGTCACTGATCGAGAACCAATACTTGAGGAGGTGGATTCCGGACCTCACCAGCATGCGTTCGAATTCTGGAACCGTTTGAAAGAACTCTTCGCATTGTTCTTCGGTGCAGAAGTTCATGACCCGCTCAACCCCGGCCCGGTTGTACCAACTGCGGTCGAAGATCACGATTTCGCCACCAGCCGGCAAGTGTTGGACGTATCGCTGGAAGTACCATTGACTCTGTTCACGCTCCGTCGGAGCGGGCAATGCGACAACGTGGCAAACGCGTGGATTCAGTCGCTGGGTGATGCGTTTGATCGCTCCCCCTTTTCCGGCAGCATCACGACCTTCAAACAGGACTGCGATCTTAATCTTGTGCTCGACGACCCAGTCCTGCAATTTGATGAGTTCCCGCTGCAAGCGTAGAAGCTCACGAAAGTAAACCTTTCTCGGAATGCGTCCCTCTTGATCATGGCTGCCGAGCGGACCATCGAATCCAGCCAGTGCATCGCCCAGTTCGGCCTCAAACTCTTCGTCGAGGGAGTCGAGGATTTCTTCACGAGTTCGGTCGATGTCGGATTGTTGATTCTCTTCAGACATGGTCTTTCCGTTTCGTTGAAGGGGCTCGAGCACGTTACAGTTCCAAGGCTACGCGTTTGTTCATGCGAGTTCGCCGTGACTGCTATTGGAAGTAGTCACTAATCCATCCGAAAGTCGTCTCTTCGAATTGCCACGCGAACAGTGTTAGAACTTGTGATCTCCTTCCTCACCGTTCATGCACAAGAACCAATTCGACTCCCAAAATGTTCTACTCGTACCACTCCGGGACATATTCTGCGGAGAGTTTTCGCAGTTGTCGGTTGAGTAGTTCATCGGTCAGAGGCACAAAGCCTGAGTCGAGGACCGCATGCTGTCCTTGCTGCGAGAGGATGAACTTCATGACCGCGTTCACAGGCGGCGGCAACGTTTCACCGGCGGGCTTGCGTGCGTATACGAACAGCATTCGCGAGAGTGGGTATTCGCCGGTGTAGACATTCTTAAAACGCTTGGCGAGGTCCGGCGAGTCTTTGTAATCGTCGACAAAGTAGTTCAAGTATTGGCCGTCTTCATGAGGAGCAATGGCGATCGACTTGACGGCTGGAATCCGGTATCCCATTCCGCAGAATCCGATCCCGAACTCGTCTCTTCCGACTGCGTCGACGACCGCAGCAGAATCTTCGTCATCAATCAGATCCGAGCGGAACGATTCACGCTGCATGACGACATCGTGAAAGAACGTCCGTGTCCCGGAGTTTTCATTTCGTCCGTAAGTCACGATCGGTTTGTTGGGGAATGGCGGCAAGACATAGTCTCCCCAACTCTCAGATTCTGTCCCGTAGATGTCCCGAATCTGCGCGAGAGTGAGTCCTTCGATGGGATTCGACTGATTGACAAAAACAGCCAGAGCGTCGAGGCCAATCCGATACTCGACCGGGTTTTCAGAGAACTCGTTCCGAAACGCCAGTCTCTCAGCGGAAGTCATTCGGCGGCTCATCAGGGCCAATTCGCATTTACCAGAGATCAATGCTCCTGGAGCGGTTTCAGTTCCAGCAGATTCAATTGCCAGTTCGAGCCCCGGTTGGACCTCGGCGAGTTCACTTTGAACTCTCTCGAAGACGATTCGCAAAGTGTCGGACCCAGCACAGCGGACAAGACCTGTGACACCCGCTTCGGTTTCGTAGGGAGGAAGAATCGCGATTGAGTCCTTCGTCAACGGTTCGGGTTGATTAGAAGTTGAAGTCGCGTCAGCAGAGGTTGTCCCGAAGGTGGCGAGTAAAACCGGCATCCCGAAAGCGAGCACGACGCTGACGATCAAACCGGTCATCGCTTTACCAGCGTCGCTGAAGACGATGCCGGATGCCTCTTTCAGCGGACGGCATCTCAACAGCAGTGACATCGCAACTTCGCGGCCAGCTAGGAGACCCAAGAACACCCAGGTCGTGCTCATCGGCATGTTGCTGTACTCCTTGAAGTACAACAGGATCAGTCCATAGATAAAGTCGATAATCGTCGCGGAACGAATATCCTGGGTGTTGGTCTTCGTTGTGACGATGTGCTGAATCTCCCCTCCGCGACGTGAGAAGATGATCGCGTGCAGAAAGAGCATGACAATCGTGGCGAAGAAGAAGTACGCCGAATTCAGATGTCTTGGAAGGTAGACGAAAATGTTCGCGAGATCGTGCATCAACCACTGGCTCCACAGGAACGCCGTGGACGTCCATTGAAGAAGAATCCAGCGCGAGCTTGGAGGTTTGTCACACGAATCGATCATTTGCTTTTCGAAAGACTTCGAGATCAGCGTGTAGACACCGATGCCAACCAGAAACGAAAGCACATACCCGACCAGCGATTTCGTCAGCATCGCTCCCATGTTCGTCGGAGCAAAGACAGCGAGAACAAGAAACGTTGTGCTTACCGGGATTCCGAAACGAGTCAGCAACAGAATCACCAACGGAGGAATCGCGTGCAGCCACGTTAACCCGCCCGTTGGTTCCGGGAATTTGGACAAACGACCGAAGGAAACATCACCGTCGTTGACGATCCAGCCATATACGAAAACGAACAGGAGAACCGTGCAGGCAAACGCCCACAAAATCCACCAGGGGCGTTTGGAGTTGGAACTTAAGAACGTCCCAAGTGTTTGAATCGCATCGTTAGCGACAATCGAATAAGCCGCGAGTAAGAAACCAACGATTGCTACGGTGCTGGCCACGAGCAGTCTCCCCAGGAACTATCTGCCACTGTAGCGAAGAAGATAGTTTCGGTGAGACTGGCGAGTATGAATAGCGAGTTAAGTTCAAACGGAAACGTACAAAACAACGGACTCAAATGGATTCGCTGACAGCGATTTACTCGCACGACTTCGATTTTCTTGCCGAGCAGCAAGTATCTCTCGAAGAAGGAGCATTTGAGATTACGAGAGCTATTCCCACTCGATTGTGCTTGGAGGCTTGGAGCTGATGTCGTAAACCACCCGGTTGACACCTCTCACGCTGTTGATGATTCGCGTTGAGACTCGTTGCAGAAGATCGTACGGCAACCTCGACCAGTCTGCGGTCATGAAGTTGTCGGTGTCGACCGATCGAATAGCGATGACATCTTCGTAGGTGCGTGCATCGCCCATCACACCGACTGTCTGCAATGGCAAGAGCACTGCAAAGGCCTGTTGGACTTTGTGGTAGTAGTCGGAATCGTAGAGCTCTTCGATCAACACCGCGTCCGCTTCACGCAGGGTCTCCAGCCGTTCCTGGGTGATTTCCCCGAGACATCGCACTGCGAGACCGGGACCTGGGAACGGATGTCGCCAGATCAGTTTCTCAGGCAAGCCCAACTCGTGACCCATCAGGCGGACTTCGTCTTTGAAGAGCATCCGCATCGGTTCAATGAGTTCGAAGCCAAGCTGTTCAGGCAGACCACCGACGTTGTGGTGATACTTAATCGTCGCAGCTGGGCCGTCTGGATTTGCACCTGATTCAATCACATCGGGATACAGGGTTCCCTGTGCCAGAAAACGGGCATCTTCGATGCTGGCTGATTCGTCTTTGAAAACGTCGATAAACGTCTTCCCGATAATTTTTCGTTTCTGCTGAGGATCGGTCACTCCAGCGAGTGCTTGCAGGAACCTGTCCCGAGCGTCAACGACGTGCAGGTCGGTTTTAAAGTGTTCACCGAATTCGTATTCGACCTGTTCACGCTCTCCTTTTCGCAGAAGCCCATTGTCGACGAAAATACAGGTCAGTTGTGCCCCGAGTGCTTTGTACAACAAGGCAGCTGTCACCGATGAATCGACACCTCCGGACAGACCGCAGATGACTCTCGATTTGCCCACACGCTCTCGAATCGATTCAATTTCCTGCTCGATGAAGGAAGAGATTTTCCACGAACCTTCACAACCGCAAATGTTGCGAATGAAGTTGCCGAGCAGGTGCTCACCATGTTGGGTGTGCGTCACTTCCGGATGAAACTGCAATCCGTAAATCGGACGGTCTTTGTGCTTGATCGCTGCATTGGGGCAGTCGTCTGTTTCAGCAAGAACAACGAAGCTCTCGTCGAGATTTTCGACTCGATCCCCGTGACTCATCCATACGGTGAAGTTTTTGGGGAGGCCGCGGAATAGCGGGTCTTCGGCGTCACAGTTCATCTCGGTGTGACCAAATTCCCGAGACTTGCTTGGCTTCACCTCACAGCCCATCGCCCGACATTCCGCCTGCATTCCGTAGCAGATTCCTAGGACAGGGATTCCCAGATTGAAGATCTCAGGATCGACCTGCGGAGCGTTCTCGGCATATACGCTGGCCGGTCCGCCCGAGAGAATCAGAC
This sequence comes from Thalassoglobus sp. JC818, assembly GCF_040717535.1. Classification (NCBI taxonomy): domain Bacteria; kingdom Pseudomonadati; phylum Planctomycetota; class Planctomycetia; order Planctomycetales; family Planctomycetaceae; genus Thalassoglobus; species Thalassoglobus sp. JC818. Next base: position 706,103 of record NZ_JBFEFI010000001.1, on the reverse strand, counting down.
CTTTGGGAGCGAGTTCTTTGATGCGTTCCGCGGAAAGGTCATGACGAACCAGCTGGCAAAAGACTTGCTGGTCTCTCACACGACGTGCAATCAACTGCGCAGTTTGAGAACCGAAGTCTAAGACGAGAACGGTTTCCTGCTGAATATCTCCGGCACTGGTTTCAGGAGATGGAGTGGAATGCGAAGGTGAATTCATCGAGGCCACACATCAAATAAAAAAGGCCGCAAAGTGCTCGCTCAGCTTGCGGCTCGAAAAAATGGGGAATCGGGCATTGTAGCTTGTCAAGTCCCCCACGCAACACCGGATTCGAGTGCGGTTTCACCCCTCAAAGACTAAGTCGCACTACCGCCACCGCGTCCACTTTCTTCTCGTCGACATCGACTCGAACGGTGAGCTGCACAGCTCGCATGATTCCACCGGCCTCATTGTTTTCGCGTTGTTCTGAGGTCAATGGCAGGACGAACTGGTAACCTCTCCGTCGTGACTCTGTGTAATCGTGAACAAAATCTGCCTGAGCGAGCATTTCTTCGAACTCGGTAACTGGTTTTCCAATCGTTTCGTGCCGGAGTGCCTGTTCGAGAAATTTCCAGATCAGCGGATCAACGGCGTCAAAATCTAGAATTTCCAAGGCAGCCAGGTCGAAGTACTCAATCCGTTTTGGCTCAGGGCAGCAACTAGAGGCAGCCAGCATCCCTCCCAATGTCCAAATCAAATATCGCCGATTGCAAGCTCGCATCTCTGGACATCCCATCGGTTTCCCTCTTCAACGCATGGACGACACAAACCGACACAGCTACGATAGTTGTTGAGTGTGCTTCATCAGTCGCCGAAAATGCTTTGCCTTTCAATTACGGCGTCCTCCACGGAAAGGATGACGAAATGTCATATAAATTGCCAAATCTTGGAAACAATCCATCATCCACAGCTGCCGGAACCACTCCCGGAAGTTTCGCGAAAAAGTCTCACATCGCTCCCGGAGTTGAAGGACGCTGGACATTCGCTTCGCCCGATACTCCGGGCATGCCGGAGCCATCATCGAAGACCGCCTGGGACTTCCTGCCAGATGGTTGGACAACCGAGATTGTTGGCCAGGCAAGCTCATCGATTCCAGGAGAGATTGTTTTCCGTCAATCCGACGAAACATTCCGCAAAGTCACCTTCCCTGCCGACTTTCAGCCGATCACACAACTTGAGTCCGCTCGACTCGGAATTGTGACTCCGGAGATGAAGCGAGTCGCCGAACGTGAACCTCACCTGACAGCTGAACAGGTGCGAGACGAAGTTGCTTCCGGGCGAATGGTCATTCCAGCCAACCGAGTGCATCTTGAGCATCAACTTGACCCCATGTGCATCGGTCGTGCTTCGAAGACCAAAGTGAATGCGAACATGGGAGCCTCGCCGGTCTCGTCGGGGACTCATGAAGAAGTGGAGAAACTGAAGTGGGCTGAGAAGTGGGGAGCGGACACCGTTATGGACCTCTCCACTGGGGGGGACCTCGACGAATGTCGACAGGCAATTATTGAGAACTCACGAGTTCCCATCGGGACTGTCCCGATCTATTCGATGATCATCGGGCGAAAACTCTACGATCTCAACATGGACATCATTCTCGACTCGCTTCGCCATCAGGCAGCCCAAGGCGTTGACTACTTCACCATCCATGCTGGAGTTCTGCAGGAACATCTTCAGTACGTGAAAGATCGTTTGATCGGAATCGTCTCTCGTGGCGGTTCACTGCTTGCCAAATGGATGATCGACCACGGCGAGCAAAACCCGATGTATACCGGTTGGGAGCAAATCTGCGATGTGATGCGAGAATACGATGTCACATTTTCGATCGGCGATGGGCTTCGTCCGGGTGGACTTTCGGATGCAACCGACCACGCACAACTCGCCGAACTTTCAACGCTGGGCGAATTGACTGAACGTGCCTGGCGAAAAGGCGTGCAGGTGATGATCGAAGGGCCGGGGCATGTTCCCTTCGATCAGATCGAATACAACATGAAGCTCGAACGACAGCTCTGCCACGGTGCTCCGTTCTATGTACTTGGACCGCTCGTGACTGACATTTTCCCGGGTTACGACCACATCACAAGCTGCATCGGTGCGACTTCTGCTGCTTACCACGGCGCCAGTATGCTCTGTTACGTGACTCCCAAAGAGCATCTCGGGCTTCCCAAAAAGGACGATGTCAAACAGGGTTGTATCGCCTACAAAATCGCTGCTCACAGCGCCGACGTTGCACTTGGAATTCCGGGGACGCGGGACCGCGACGATGAACTCACGAAAGCCCGAGCAGCTCTTAACTGGGAGAAGCACTTCGAACTTAGTTTCGACCCGGACACAGCTCGTGCCTATCACGACGAAGATCTCGATGTCGATACCGACTTCTGCGCAATGTGCGGACACGATTGGTGCAGTGTTCGTATCAGCAAGGAAATCGTGGAGTTCGCCTCAGGTAAGGACGAGATCTACAAATGGGATCGAGCCAAAGTTTCTGAAGCTTTGAGTGAAGAACAAAAAGAGATCCTCGAAAAACGGGGCGTGCTCTCGCCAGACGAAATTCACAAGCTGGCATCGAAGACAAAGAAAGCCGTCGGCGCGACCGATGGAAAAGCGTCGTGCCACAGCGACTACACCGATTCCGTTACTGCCCAGCAAATCCAGAACGCAGAGATCGTCGAGCTCAAAGTCGAATAACGACAAATCAGTTACCATGCTGCTCTCTCAGGCGACAATCCAATCTGTAATCTGTAGCGGATGGGAGTTCTCATGCTAAACGTTGAAGTCGATCATGATGACTTAATTGCGATTCTGACTCCCGATGGCGCACTCGATGCCAGCGATTTCCAAACTGCAGCGAGAGAGATTGACCCTGTCATCGAGCAGCATGGGATGTTGAACGGACTGGTGATCTACGTCAGAAAATTTCCCGGATGGGATTCGTTTTCCGCGATTACAAGCCACTTCGAATTTGTAAAGCAACACCATCGAAAGGTGAGATGTGTGGCCTTGGTGACGGACTCGTCAATGGCCGACATTGCTGAAAAACTTGCAAGTCATTTCGTTGCAGCGGAAATCAAACATTTTCCCTACTCGGACCTCAGCGAAGCCAAGACCTGGATTCGTGAGTCCGCTGAAGGAGTGGGTTGAGATCACCGGACAGACAAGATGAGCGGGAGCTAACTCTCGCGGTCTTCGGATTGATTGTTTGATGAAGGATCGGGCCCAGAGATCTTCTGCCGATCTTTTGCGAGTTTGCGTTCTGACTTGCGCCCACGCCACGCTCCTAGAAGAAGGGTCATCGCTCCGAGCAGAAGTTCGTCGGCAAACGGGATGAAGTCCGGGACAACGAGGTCGACACCAAACAGGACTCCAACGATCAGGAAGAGCCAGGGAAACCGAAGCTTTTCGAGATATCCAAGTAGAAACGAGACGATGGGGAGTCGCATAAAAAATCACATTTTGGGTGAGGACTCTTCTCCGAAGAATCCGATATTCATCGACCCAATGTTCTCATTCCGGCCATCCCAATTGCAAGTCAAATCGTCTGCGATAAAAGATTGCAATCAGGACTCGTTCACGCTCCTTCCGGTGATTGAATGACTACCTCGCCGTGACTCAACAGTTCGCGTGTTTCTCTTTTAACGAGTTGCTGGTGCGAGTCGGTTGGAATTGAGACTTCTCCGCTGATTGTGAACTTCCCTCAGCTTGAGTATCGCTCCCGAGATATTTGGTGAGCGTCACTTCGTTTCGAGATGTGTTCCACTCGACTTGATCCATTGAAGATTCCATCAACAGCAGCCCGCGGCCAGATGGCTTCAAGATGTTTTCCTCGGCAAGTGGATTGGAGACGTCATCCAGCGAGAAGCCCTGCCCTTCATCCGTGATCGTACATTGAAAACGCTTCGGATGAACATCGACACACACCATCACCTTGCGGTCACAATAGGGGCTCGTCTGTTTGCGAAGTTTGACCAGCTTCTGAAAGGCATCCGGTTCCACAGCCTTAAGCTGAGACGAGACTTCAAGGTTGCCATGTACAATTGCATTCGTGAGTGATTCACTCAGCCCCATTTCCAGTGCGAGACGTTCTTGCTCGCTTAGCGAGTGCTGAAAGTTCACAATGCTTCTCACCAGATTGGTCGCCTTCGTGACTTCAACAGGATCACTATCGACGAGAAACCCAAAGCGTCGGTTACTCACAAGCTTTGATTGACAGCAGACGCTTTCTGGATCGAGTGAGTGCAGCACGAGACGAAGGACGTCACACGTCGACCAGTCGCGATTACTGGCTGCCCCGTCAAATGTTTTGACCGTGAAGCTTCCGTGATGCAGCGGCTGTATTGCAACAACAAGAGTTGCCGGCGAGAGAGTTGTCAGTGGATCGAACAGTCCCTTCTGCCAACTTCGAAGTGTTGAGAATGTCGTCAGCAGAATCGTCGCTGGCGCATGGGCCAGTTCCAAAGCTAGAGATTGTTCGCTTTCGGCTTCAACGACAACGACATGGTTCCACTGTTCGAGAGCTTGTTTCGCCTTCGAAAGATGGAAGTGTCCTTGCCCAGCAATGATGATTTTATTCATCGGATTGATGTCCGTTCTTGAAGCGATCCGAAAACCGGTGAGCCGAGTTGTTTCTCGAAACACTCGACAGGTCAGAACAGCTTGGAGTCGAAATCTCGACAGCATTCCTTGAATCGCAGCACTGGGAAGAAATCGTTTTCACATGGAAAACAACTCGTGTCCGCGATGCGACTTGATGAAAAAGTTGCTCTGCCCAGCTATTCAACTGTTGGTCATACAATCTCGAGTCAGTAGAAATGCTTCGACGAACAGCGCTAAGAACGAAGCCCCGAGGTCCGCTTGTAGCGATTGTTTCAACAAGCTGAGATCGACTTGAGAGAATTCATGCGTGAGGGCCAAATTCCTCGCATGTTCGCAAAAAGCGGAGCGGCACCTGGGCATTGATTGACCGAAAGAAGCTTGAGGATCGCGTACTTTGAGACGCTCAATTCCAAGCTTTGGGCGAGCGAAAGCAAGTTGCTCTTACCTGTGCACTCGCGCGAGCGGTCTCACTCATCGAGAAGCTGAGTTTGCTCGAGCGAGTCGGTGCAAACTGAATTTGAAAATGATCTAGTTATCCGCATGTGATGCGTCGAGATTTTCAAACTGTTGGATGAGCCGATCCATCTCTTGGACAACGTCATCTCCTTCGTAAAACCACAAGCCGCCCTCGACTGATACTGTCTCACCCGGCGCGCAATCGGGAAACTTGGGATCAGAGTGGATGCACGGGACTGGAGGATTGGACCAGACGCGATGATTCGGTCTCCAGTCTGTCACAATCCAGCGATTTCCAGTTGCTGATCGAATGGCGATCATTGAATCCCGTTCAATCTTTTCAAGAGGCTGTTGCCGATCGAATCCAACGGCAGCACTCAGCATCGTGCAAACCTGAACCCGCATCTCGGTTAACGGTTTCTCGGTTCGATTCGTCAGAGAAATTTTCATCCGAGCCCCAGTCTCGGCCGTTTCGACCGAGCTGGTAAAACTGATTCCATTTGGGAGAGTGCGCTCGACCAACAGACCTCCGTCGGTAGCGCTCCATTCCAGTTGAGGAAGTTGCTTCTGCTGTGTATCCCAGATCGTTGGGATGTGCGTGTGAGCAAGGTATGTGAGACCGAGGTTCGAGAAGATCGCTTCCGGGACGTCGACGACAACGTACCCTCCGTTTTCCCAAGGCGGAAAGATGCTGACTTTGGTTTCTCGCTGCGGGTTGATGGCTCCTTCCAGAAAACCGGAACGAGGATGGCGGCCACCGGGATACGGCCGAATTTTCACTTCAGTGTGTTGAGTTTCATCGCTGTCCAACTCGTCGATCGCTTGTTGGGCTTCGTCAATCGACATTCCGGTCGCTTTGCGAATTTCACCAGCTGAGTAATGATGATCAAGCACCATCGTCCGCAGCCATCGATTCCGATCTGCATCGTCTTTGAATGACCGGGAAGTCATCGCAACACTCTGCGTGTCATCAATGACCGGGAGGTTCTGATAGTACTCGAGAGCTTCTCGATACTCTGCCATCCCTTCGGCGGACAACACTTTCTCGCTGCGAGCAATTTCGTCTGTCATTCGACGCACAAGGTAAGCTCTCTCGTGTTCAATTAGGCGAACCGGTTCATCGTTGACGGACACGTACCAGGGAGCGGTGTGGACAAATCGAATTCTCCCCTGCTCTCGTGATTCCCAGAATCGAATCGCAAACCAACCCGACCGCTGTGGTTCAATGGGAAGTTCAATAACCGATCGAAAGCTCCCATTCGGGAGTTGCTGATTCTGGGCGCGAAGTAAATGTTCTGGCCGGCCGTTGATCAGAACTTCTCCGTAGAGCAGTGGTTTCTCAGAACAGACCTCAATCGAAAGCGGAATCGTCGGCTGTTGCGGATCGGACTCGGTCGACCAGGAGAATTGATGCCCAGGTTGATGACCGTCAGCTGTTGCGAAAATCATTGGACCGGTGGTCACAAACGAACGACCTGCTTGAAGCCCTCCTTTCCAATCGGAGTAGTCAAACCCCTCAGGCTGATAGACGTAGACTCGCCCAAATCCAGCAGGGACGGGATGAACTCCGTTGGCTGTCCCTGCGGAGGGAGGAAGCCGAAATCCGCAGTTCAGCAATGTGTAATACATCCCCATCGTGTAATCGATCCACTCGCGTTCACCGCCGATTTGTCTTCCGTACGGAGGAAACATTTCGCGTGGGGCTGCGGTGTTCCAATTTCGAAATGCGAATTCGGTTCTCCACATGTGGTTGTTGGCGAGTTCGTACGTTGATTCCGGAACGAGTGTCGGCAAGACCATCGCAAACGGCCAGTCGAGCTTGTCCATATCGAACAGAACTGGAGTTTGTTGCTGTGTCGCGGACTCGATCATTGGACGCCACGGAGGGACTGGCTTCGTCAATGGTACTTCTTGCCCGAGAATAAACAGTGCTCCGAGCGTGTGTGGCTGATTGGCCACACGAAAGATTTCGTATTCGGTATTCAGCGGCCAGATCACATGCGTCTGATCAACTTCCACGAGTCCATCTGGAAGTTCCGTCTGCTGGTTCTTATCACCGGCACTCGGAATCCTGTCCGAATGAGTCACCCAGTGAGTCAACGGAAAGGCGACGTTGAGATCCTCTGCCAGAAGCACCGTCTTGAGTTCATCAATCGTTCGGTGAAGGTGTGTATCGCCGGAGTACCATCCTCGCTCGGCTAGATTGATCCACCTTTCCAGCGAGACAGTCCGAGTTGTGTCTTCGTTCAGTTCGAGACGCTCGTTGTGAGAGCGGTATTCTTTTCCGCGAAAGACGGAGAGTTGATAAGCCCCTTCCGGAATCTTCGCATGGGCGGGATGAGCAGACAGACTGGTGTAGAACTCTTGCGAGTCATGGTTGTTCCAGTTGCGTTTTTCATACCGGGCGGAACTGCCAGCCCCATCGAGTGATTCGAAATAGAAAAACTCGCCATCTTCCGATTTAAGAACAACTCGCGAAGCGACAGGATCGTTCGATTCCGCATCAACAACGTTGAGCGTGAATCCAACGTCGCCGGCGCTGGCAACACAGGCAATCAGAGATCCGATGACGAACGCAAAGCTGCCGAGGATGTGGGTTACCAGAAACTGACGATCACTCTTGATGAACCGCATCCTGAATCTCCGCAATAAGTCAAAACACAAAGTATTGTGCGTGCAGTGTCGCGACACTGAACAGTTTGGACCGAAATCAACTCGCCATCCAAATGGCGAGGGCATCAGCCTCGTGAGCGGTTACCCAAATCGTGATTCGTCACTTCAGAAATCGGACGGTCAACGACTCGATTCTCCACTGACCGGGTGCTTCCACTCCGAAGTGTGGATGACTGTCGAGCCGAAGTGGCGTGCCAGCTTTGAGCAGACCAATGTCACTGAGAATCCCTGATTGATCCTTCGCATCAATATCCGCGTCGACACAGTAGATCGCCAGAGGAGATCCCTCTCCGACTCGATAGAATCCGCCACAGACACCGTTGCCAGCGACGATCGCGACAGACTCGACAATGACGTCCTTATCGAACGTGACAATCACCGATTCACCGTCGTCGACCTGTTTGAAAGCTCCGCCTTCAATTCCGACTCCGCGTGGATTCACAGAGAAGCGAGCAGGATTGTTTGACGATCCCGGAATAGCGGTGAAGGTTGAGGTGAGACCTTCAGCTTCAACGGTCACAGTCGCGTGTTCCTCGTTCTGAAAGCGCTCATTGAGATCGACGAGCGTCAGCCCGGAAGTCTCCGGGATCATCGGCATCTCTGCCCAATTGAACGCAATTCTCCGATCGCTGGCGATATCAGCGAGACGATGTCCTCCGGAATTCCTGTGTTGCTCAGCAACCGCCGACAGATGAGCAACCAAGTCTTTCAGCTCTTCGTCGTCGATTCGGTTCACTTGCTCATACGGATCAACGGCGAGATCGTACAGCTCATACGGTTGAGGAATGCCTCGGCGAATCAGGTTCGCGTCGAAGAAGATCTTCCACTGACCTTCAATTCGGTTTCCATTGACGACGGGATCATCCAAACGCATCGCACAAGCTGCCGGATCATCTGCCTCGCGATGGTCGTTGTAGAACATCGGTCGTGGAGAGAGTGTTTCTCCTCGCAGCGCAGGGAGTATGCTCATGCTGTCTTCCGCTCCCTTGGCTCCGTCCGCAGTTGAGGAAATGTCTTTTCCGTTGAGGTCTGCGAATGTCGCCATGAGATCGGTCAGGCAGATCAGCGAATCGTTCGTCACTCCCGGAGTTTCCTCGTTTCCGTCTCCGATTCCAACAGCGGGACAGGCAGCGAGGAATGGAACTCGATGGCCACCTTCGTAACACGACCCTTTATTGCTTCTCCACGGGCCGGTCGCAGTGTCTCGATTCTTTTCAGCCCCGTTGTCGCTGGTGAAGATGACAAGCGTATTATCGATCAATGCATGACCTGGCCGTCGCGGATCGGGAGTCTGTTCCAGGAAGTCGAGCATTCGACCGATGGCAACATCATTTTCATAGACGAAATCTTCTCGGTCGCCCATTTTCTGGCCACTCACACTCGTCGCGGCCCCTTTGACTGGTCGGCCATCGATCGCATTGGTGGGGGTGTAAGGCGAGTGATTGGAGTTGAAGGCATAATAGAGGAAGAATGGAGTGGCTTTAGATTCAGAGTCTTTGAGATGCCGATTGAGGAAATCAATCGCATGATCGGAGTGCCGACTTCCCAGGTCTTCGAGGATGTAAGCATTGGGACCACTCTCGACGAGTTGCTTCCCGTTCTCAGTCGCACCGATTGCAGTTCGACCATCGAGATGGCCGGGGCCAACAGTTTGTTCGGGAGTGTTTTGACGCGAGTTTGACTTCGGTCCTGACGTTCCGTGCGAACGTGAAGTGACTTTAGATTCGTCGAAACCATGATCGACCGGACTGTCGTACAGCGGGAATCTGAGGTCCGCGTCGTCCCATCCGTCGGCGGGGTGATCATCTGATTTGCGAAATCGCAGCCCGACATGCCACTTACCGACCATCGCTGTGTGATAGCCAAAATCCTGAAATTGAGTGGCGATTGTCGGTCGATCTCGTTCGATCATCGGATCCCCTTGAGCACCGAACAGAACCCAATGTTTGAGCCGGTTTCTCCAAGGATAGCGGCCAGTGAGCAGTCCGTATCGTGTCGGAGAACATCGAGAAGATGGCGTATGAGCATCGGTCATCCTGACACCCATTCTGGCGAGGCGATCCATATTGGGAGTCAGAATTTGCACTTCATCGCTGTTGCCGGTGAGGTCTTGATAGGCACTCGTGTCACCGAGTCCCATGTCATCAGCCATCATGACTACAACGTTCGGCGGCAGTTCAGAAGCTGCGAAGGTCTGACTGCTCAAGAAAGCACATGCGGACAAAAGACAGCCCGCGATGGTGAAACGATTTTGTATGAACCCCATAATTATCTCTTTCGATCAAAGAGTGAATTGGTTTCGAACGGGTGACCCCGTGTCGTTGATAGTTCAGACCGGATTGATGCTCAATTCCGTCAATTCCCGTGTCGCACCTCGGTTGGCATTCTGATCTCGACGAGGTTGTTCTACCCGGATGACTCATCTCACGGTGAGTTGTTGTCCGACGATTGACCTGATTCTGGAATTTCAGCATAGCGAAGCGACCAATTGCGGTCGTTGAATCCTTCAACAGGTGGTGGCAAAGGAATTTTCTCTCCACCCAACTCAGCTACTCCCCATGCACTTGCGGTCGGAACTCCACGCGAGAGGCTGTCTCGCAGAGCATAAACTTCCAGATACGGAATCAGTTCGGGATCGCCGGACCAAGCGATGGCGTAAACGGCCCCTTCTCGAATGTACTCAAATTCCGGGACGAGAGAGGTTGTGTCGTTCAAGCGGTCGATCCAAGCGTCGATCAATTCAGAATCCGGTTCACCAGCATGCATTTGACCGAGCGACCAGATTGCCACTCCTCGCGTCAGATCATCGGTGATCACAATGTTTCCCGGTTCCTTCTTCGGGATGAATGCACGGAGCGGCTGGTCAGCCGGACGATATTTCATCATTCCCACGAGTTCCGCGAGATGCTGTGTCTGCTCGCAAGTCAATTCGAAAGCGACGCGGTTTCGCGGGTCGAGAAAGTCGAAAATTTTGGGGGTGTTTTCGACGATCTGCTCCGTTGCCGCTGCCAGGGATTCTTCCTGTTGAAATTCTTTCAGAGCATAAGCTGCGGAAGCACCGACTTCAGGGCGATCGTGCCCCAGCAACTCCATCATTCGGGGCGTGGTCTCTTTCATCTCGAGTCCCGTAGCCAGCAGGCAAGCAAGTTCGAGTGTTCGCCACGAGTCACTTTGGAGCGATGTAAAAACTGAATTGACCACAGCCTCTTGAAGTTGTTCGTTCTGAGAACTCAGCGAGAACAAGGCATCAGCTGCGATCTGCCGGTTTGTCGGGTTGGGATCGTCGAGAAAGCTGCTGAGGATCTCGACGGTGTCGAAATCGCCGACCCGAAATGCGGAACGAATCAGTGCAAGTCGAACTCCTGCGTGTGGGTGATTTATGCCGGGCGCCAGCTCAAAATCTTCCTGAGAGAGATCGACAACCAACTGAGGGTCAATCTCCGTCAAGAGAGTGAGCAGCTTCGCTTGAACCACGGGTACGGGAGTATTGGTGAGCCCCAGAAGAACCGGGAGGGTCTCATCGTCAGAGTGGTTTTCGATCAGTTCGACAGCCAGCAACGGCGCCGTCGCGTCGTCAGTTCGGCCGGCGAGTTCCGTCGCATTGGAAATCAGGCCGGTTGAGAAAATCTCGCCCAACGCCTGAGCCGATTTCATTCTCAAGTCAGATCGCGCGCGACGATTGAGAACGATCGACTCCAACGACTCTCGTGCTTCAGTGACTTTCCCAGCTTGAACGACTTCGATGGCCAACTGCATCAGTGGGCGAATCGTGAGGGGATCTGCCAGACGCTGCAAATTGCGTTCAATTGCGGCTGACGACCCTCTCTTTGCGAGTGCAGGTTCAAGAATTTGCGCGAGGGCAAAATTTCCGTTTCTGATGACTCCTTCATATCGTTCTATATCGGTGATTGCATCCAGCTCAACGATGGCAACAGCGAGGCACTTTCGTGCGACGGGATCATCAGTTTCGAAGAAGACTTTTTCCAAGAGAGGCCCTGTCTCTTTCGGGATTCCGGGGAGTTGCTCACGGTGGGCGAGAACGAATAGTTCGGCAGCCTGGCAGATCGGGGCGCGCTCTTTCTGATTGAGAGCTTTGAACCACAACTCAGCAGGCACGTCGCGCTCTTGAATCGACGAGTGACGCAATTCGAACGCAGGAACCGTCAGGAAATTGACTGATCGACGAGGACCTGGTTCCGGATCGGTTTTCTCTTGAGCAATTACCGAACGAAACGTCCATGTCGCAGAAATCGTCGCAATAAATGCGAGTAAAAATGTCCGACCAAGCTTGCTGCCCTGACCAACCGTCAACATGTTTCTTTCTCCAGTAACGCAGTGAAGATCAATTCGAGTGAAGGAGGATCAAATCAGTCGGGCTTCTGACATTGTTCCACCCTCCGCCAGAAAATGATGAGTCCGATGACGCAACCAGCGATGAGGAAGTACCAGTTCCAAGGAACGATCGCATACGGCTCAAAGCCTCGAGTTTCCATCAGAGAGAGTGCCGAGGACATCGGGTTGATGATCAAAGCTGTCTCAACGGTTCGAAAACCGAATGGAGCGTCTCTTCCGAGCCAGATCAAAATTGGAAGCGCTGTGACCGCAGTCAGAATGCAATACGAGGTGAGCGTCGCAGGCGTGCTTTTGCGAAAGAACGATCCAATCGCGGCACTCACAACGACCGTGAAGATCGACGACAGAACGAGGCTGCCGATGACGAGCAGGATTTGTTGTTGAAGGATTGGTTTGACATAAATCATGACCAGGTAGCCGGGGAGAGTTGCCAGCAGAATCATCCCCATTGTCCAACTCACACTCAGGAGTTTTCCAATCACAATCGCCATGGACGATTGCGGTGTGATGCGCAGCATCGTCCATCCGCCCGACTCAATCTCGCCAGCGAGCAAACCAGCCGACATTCCCGGAGCCAACAACACGATTAGAGCCATTTGCAAAATGACGAGCAGTCCGCCGATCATCTCGACGGACCAGTCTTCAACTCCTGTTGCTGCAAAGTAGGTCAGCGCGATCGAAGCAACGGCACAGACGGCGATGAGTCGCAGCATCCAAGTGGCTCGTCCGAATTTGCGAGAACGAAACTCCTTCGCGAGAACCGGATTTGACCAGTCGGCGATGCCTGCTGAGCGTTTTTGCGGATCGACGAGAAAGAAAACTCGTCGCGACATCCGCTGGGACAGTTCGAGATCGTCGGTCATCACTCCAGAGTCTCGTGACTCATCAAAGATCGAAACACTCAAACGTCTGATTGTCAGTGCTGCGAAAGCAAGTGTCGAAAGACCAGCGACGATTAAGTATCTCCACACCGAGTTGGCATGCGAAACGATCCCCTGCCCCGCCACATCTCCATGTCCTAAAACCTCAGACAACGCAGGAAGCGGAGAGAGGTGTCGTAGCCAGTCAGCGCCGATGGCAAGCAGGCGATTTTCAGACCCTTGGAGAATCTGATACGGCCCCAACGCACCGACAACCAGAAGCAGCGTCAACGCGTAAGAAGTGCGCACAGCGGAGTCAATATTCTTGTTGTAGCTGCTGACTGCCAATGCGAGTGCAGAGATTTGAATTCCAGCGACAATCAAAACCAGATAGAGCGGAATCAGATCACCGGTCATGGTCATCCCGCCCATTGCATAACAAGCCCCTGCAGCGGGGAGTGTCATCATCAATGAGAGAATGAAGAGCGCGACCGCTCCGACAAGCTTGCCCACGTAAATAGTGATTCGTCCAAGCGGTGTGTGGAATAAAAGATTGAGAGTCCCTTTCAGACGCTCACGCACAATCGAGACAGCAGGTGTCACCGGCGTCAGCAGGCAAACCAACGCTCCCAGCCCATAGCCAAAGATGCTGAAGACTTCCTGTGCGCGTCGACCCGACTCAGAAACGACTGCGTCAGTCGGCCATTGAAGAACCACCAGCAACGATGTCACGAACGCGGGAGCCAACATCAGAATGATCGACCGCGGCGAGCGAAAGGTCGTCATCAGTTCACGATCAACGACGGGATTATTCATTCCGCACCCCCGCCAGATGCGACGACACTTTCAGTTGCCGGCGACTTTTGTTCTTCAGACTTGGTGACACTCATGAATGTGTCTTCGAGGTCGACTTGAACTTCACGGAACTGCACGATCGACAATCCCTGAGTGATCGCCTGGCCCAGCAAGCGTTGCATCGCTGCATCGTCCGCGGTTGTTTGAAAACGGACGGTCGATTCCGTCTCGGAGGCTTCAACATCTGCTTCGAGTTCAGGTTGTTCATTGATGAGTCGAGTCACTTCTGCAACATCAGACGTGTCGGTCACCAGAACTTCAAAGACACGTTTCTGATGAACTTGTCGCAGGACGTCATCCAAAGTTCCGAAGGCACGCAGCTTCCCGGAGGTGATCACAGCGACGTCGTGACAGATGCGTGACAACTCCGGAAGGATGTGGCTGGTCACAATCAGCGTTTTCCCCATCTCGGCAAGTTGCAGCAGGAGTAGACGCATTTCGATCCGCGCCTGTGGATCAAGCCCGTTGGCCGGTTCATCGAGAATCAGCAAGTCCGGGTCGTGAATGAGCGTTCTGGCAATTCCAACACGTTGACGCATCCCGTGAGAGAGGCTTTCAACAAACAGATCTTTCATTCTGGTGACGCTGGCAGTTTCCATCACTTCTTCAATTCGGCGGCGCCTTTCTTTGCGTGGAATCCCGAAGGCGGCACCGAAGAAATCGAGGTACTCGCTGACACGCATGTGTTCGTAAGATCCAAACGTATCCGGCATGTAGCCGACGAGCCGTTTGATCTTGTGCGCCTCACTTGTGCAATCGCACCCAGCGACTTTGGCTGACCCGGATGTCGGTTTGGAATGGCCCACAAGTATTTTGATTGTTGTAGTTTTTCCTGCGCCATTTGGCCCGATGAAACCAAGAATCCGGCCCCGTTGAAGCTGTAAGCTCAGATCGTCCAGAGCGACGAAATCGCCGTACCTTTTGGTGACGTGATTGATTTCAACTAAAGGCTCGCTGTCGTTCATATGATTCACTGTCACGAAGTCTGATTGCGGGAAACGGCGGGGAAAGTTGAGGACTGATCGGGATGTATCAGGTGATCTCAGAAAAGTATTTATCGAGCGACAAATTCTCCTTCGAAGGTCACGTCGTTGATGCTCCATCCCAGAGCATTCTCTCCGTCACCCTCAATCTCTTGTAATGGGGGGCCGACATGGAGGATCAAAGTCAGGAAGTCTTGAGAGTCTTCTGAGAAGAACATTTCGTCTTGTAGAACAACCTGTTTTTGTCCGACGGGACTCGTCCATGTCGCGGCTTCGACTTCTTGTCCGTCAGGTCGGATGACGAGTAGTTTGACATTCCGGTTTGCGACTCTCAGGTCCAGAGTTGCCCTGATTTCGGAAACACCGATCGGACCGACGTCGGTCGGGAGAAAGCACTGGAGTGTGGTGTAACTCTCCTGAGACGTCGAAGCTCTCCAAGCTCCATCCTGATTCACATACACCGTCGATGTCCCATAGAGTGGATGGTTGACAGCTCGATAGCCGATCATGGCAGGAGAAGCGGCGAAGGATGAGCCTGGCGCTGGTGCATGAAGACTGACCGGCACGCTGTAGAGTGCATCGCCGACCCGGCGTTTGGCAGAAAGGTCATCGACTTCAATCGGCGAAGAGTCAGTCCAGAAATACAAACGTGGTGTATCGGGAAGTCGCCGGTGGGTGAGAAAGAGGTCTTTGGAAACGGTGACGTACCGTCGCTCACGATCCCCGAGAACATCCCCGGAGACAAATTGATCGTCGGCAAGCGTTCCGCTGAGTGGGCATCGAATGGCTCCGTCGTCAGCGAATTCAACTCTCGCAAAACGCCCCCCCGGGAAAGCTATGAAACTCTCTCGAATTTCGGAGTCGGGCATATTCGTCAGCCGACCTGAAAGTCCGTCCTCTCCAAAACTCAGCACAGCAGCCGTCGGCTGGTCATCTTGCATGAGTTGAAATTTCGCAGTTTGAACTCCTGCGGGGATATCCAGATTTTCCCAACGCACTGATCCGGCGTCAGTCCAGATCATTCGTTTTGCAGCTCCCGGAAGACTCGGCTCGAACTCGTAAAATCCATCAGCCTGCAGTTCAATTGGAATGTCGCCTGCATCATCTCGATAAATGGTGCGGGCACCTTCCAGAAGTCGATGTCCAGACTCATCTGCCTCGGCGATATACATCGTCGCAGTCGTCGTTGGGATTGCCGTTCGGGAACTGGCCCCCATTGCGACAAGCGCCCCCATTGCTGCGAATGCGAGAAGCGGGGCGTAGATCGTCATCGACATCAACTGCTCACGCTTCCATTGCGTCAAACTGACGAGAATCAACGCAACGCAGAATCCGATCAGAATTGAGACGACCATCGATCGGCTCGGAATTTCGTAACCGATTTGGCTCGTTGTCGGCTCTGACCAGTCCGGTTCAGCGACCTTGATGAATGTCTTCGGTCGATAAAACCGCTCGCTGAGAGTGAGTCCCGCGCGGGTGAGTCCCGGTTTCTCTTCGCTTCGACGTGCTTCAAGATGTTTGGTTAAGTGCCATGCAGGAGCACCAACTGTCGTGACAAGAATTTCTCCGCGTCCGAACGTTTTCATCAGTGCGGCTGGCCAGCCCTGACAGTCGAGAATCGTTTCGAACTGGTCCGCCAGGACGTTCACCATCGGGACAGGAGTTTCGTAAACGACTTCGCCGGCGTCTCCAGAATTTGAACTGCCGGGATGCGTAACAATGCCGATGGAATCCAACTCCGTTTCGTCCACAGTAACGAGACTTCCACCATCGGTGAGCAGCGAATTTGCGAGAAACTCTCCCGTCTGGTCGAGCATGATCCAAAGTCGACCACCGGAGAAAACCCACTTCCGGAGCGCATCAATTGCTTCCGGATTTGTTTCCATTTCTCGTGAAGCCAAAACGAGGTGAGTCAGCCCGTCGTAATCCATGACTCGCTGGGAGTTCTCTTGTCCTCGAATCGCGTAATACGAGATTTGATTGTAATCTGTGATTGATCGAACCAGCGACTCCGCTTCCATCTTCCCATGGTCGGTCAAAATGAGAGTTGTGGCTGCATCGCGCGCACAGCGAATCGGACGTGTGTTGATTTTTCCTTCGCCGAAGAATGTGACTGCCGTTTCCACTCCGTTTTCTTCAAGCAGAAACATTGTTCGCAGCTCGGCGTTCACCGGATCGCTCTTAGGACTTGGAAGAGCCGGTGTTCGGACGAGATAGGAACCACGTCGCACAGAGTTTGCGGGCAGCCAGAGTCTTCGTCCATAGCTTTGACTCGCTTCCCCATCCAGCGACGATGTGATCAGAACCGTCTGGTCTTCATCGGAAGCGTTTCGTGCAGAGAATTCGATGGGGACCCAAGTGTTGAACGGCGAACTGATGCGTCCCGGGACGGTCACTCCGTTTCCGAGCGAAAACCCGTCTTGTCCCCGCAATCCGTCGACAGGCAGGCAGAGAATGAAGACAAGCGAGAGAGGAATGATTGATCGCACGTTGTACCTGGGGATGAGTCCATGAGAACGAGACCTATTGGCAGATTCAGATCCTAGAGAAATTGACATGCTGATTCCATTCGATCGGCGAACTCGCATTCCGAGTTTTCTGCAAAGCCACAAAACATGGTTGAAGATCTTGCCGCGAAAATTATCTCAGCGAAATTGAATTCAAGATTGCTTTGAACCAAAGTCATCCTCATTGCGTTTCCGTTGCAGCACCAATTCTGTGTTGAATCAGTTCGCGCCCCGTCACAAACGCGACTGTCCTTACTTGCCGAATAGAATTGCATCGCCCTACTCTGCTTCGCGATCGATCATCGTGTCGTCAATCCAGGTAGAGCGTACTGCCACGGACGATGAGCATAACAAGAACGTTTCCCATGTGATTCGGAGTTCAAGATGACCAATGAATCGCCTGCATCGAAGAGTCTCCTCGGTCGCTGGAATGCGATTCCGCTCTATCTCAGAATTCTGATTTCCATGGGAATCGGATTGGTCGTTGGCCTCCTCATGGGCGAGCGTGCCATCATCTTTGAGATCCCCAGTCAGGTCATCTTGAAGTTGCTCTCAGCGCTGGCTCCTCCGCTGATCCTGATTGCGGTCACACACGTCCTGATGACGACTGAAATTTCCAGCAACAAAGCTCTTCGTTTAGCCAGCTTGCTGATTCTCAACACAACTGTCGCCATCTTCATCGGTTTAAGTGTCGCCAACTTCATGCAGCCCGGAGCGCAATCGGGGGAAGAGCAATCATCTGAGGTCTCTCTGGAAGAAGAAGACGCTCACAAGTCGCCCATCGAACTTCTCGTCTCCAATATTCCCAAAAGCCTTCTGGGACCGCTGGGTGACAAGCAGAATGTGATCGGGATTATCATCATCGCCGTCGCGTTCGGAACCGCACTCCGCAGCTACCGCGATCGACCGATTACGAATATTGTCGATCTCGTTGAAATCGCTTACGAAGTGCTGTTAAAGGTTCTCCATTGGATTATCCAGCTCGTCCCGATCGGAGTCTTCGCGGTTGTGGCAACAACGGTGGGCGTAAAGGGACTTGGCGAGCTACTCAAGATGGGCAACTTCGTCGTCGCAGTGCTTGTGGCGCTCGCGCTGCAGGCTGTCTGGTATCTCATCCGCATCCAGTTCTTCTCTTGGGTGAAACCATTTGATGCGATTCGTGGTGTTCGAGATGCCATGATCATGGCATTCTCAACCGACAGTTCCACCGCAACGATGCCGGTCACTTATGCCAATCTTAAGGAGAACGTTGGAGTCTCGGAGGAATCCGCCAGCCTTGGAGCACTTGTCGGGGCCAACTTCAACAATGACGGAACAGCCCTCTACGAAGCAATGGCTGCGCTGTTTATTGCGCAGCTGATAGGGAGTGACCTCTCGATCGCTCAACAGGCGACGGTGGTGCTCACTTCGATCATCGCATCCGTTGGAGCTTCAGGAATTCCCGAAGCGGGGCTCGTCACCATGGCCCTCGTCTTCTCAGCCGTGGGACTTCCGATCAGCTACATCCCGTTGCTTTTGACAGTCGACTGGTTCCTCGACCGATGTCGCACGACGATCAACGTGCTTGGAGACGTCAACGTCGCCTGTTTGCTGGATGGTCGAACAAGACCTACGACGAAAGAACTAGAGACCGTACCGTTAAGCAGCGACGAGACCACCGGAGCAGAAGATGCGAGTGCAAATCCGTCTGCCAGTGACTGAAATTCTGTTCATGCAGCGATGAGGCCAAAGGCTTTGAGTGGCCCTAAGATGTTCGCTCGGGCTGCGGTGTATGTTTCGCCTGGCGTTGAGGGAGCTTGGACTCGCCAGCCGCTCGATTGCGAGGATTCGGTAGATCGAACTTCTTCAAGAAACGTGGACGGTCTTCTCGTCCTCCGCTCGTGTAATCGTCCCAGATGGATCGGGCGACCATTTCTTCATCGAGCCCTTGAACATCGATTAGAAAGTGAAACAAACGCTCCGCCAGACGAGTCAACGGAATTCCGTGCGACTGCGATTCGAGCGAGTAAAGCCAGTCACTGAAACTCAGGAACGCATCGAATTCTGAGTCTCGATTTTCCCAGATGAGGTTGCGCGACTGACGAAAGTTGCCGCTGTTGGCGACAAGATCCCAGTACTTCGCAAAGCGACGCATCCGCTGCATCGTCTCGAACGAAATCAGTCGATTGCTCAAAATCTCATACGGTGGAGCAGACTGGTAGATCATCTGCCATTCTTCATCGTGCCGCGTGATCGGAGTTCCTCGCAGGCGTTTCAGCATCCCGACTTGAATCTCTTGCGGATCGAGTCGAACGAGCCGATTAAATCCCTCACCGAAGCTTTCAAGCGATTCTCCCGGAAGGCCAACGATCAGGTCCGCATGAATATGTACGCCGGTCTCAGTCCGCAGAAAGTGGAAGTTCTCTTCCAACAGCTGATTGTTTTGCCGACGGCTGATGTACTTTCCGACAGTGTCATTAAACGTCTGCACGCCAACTTCAAATTGGAGAGAGCCGGCCGGAAAGCGAACGATTAGATCTCTGAGCGAGTCCGGGAGTCGGTCCGGAATCATTTCAAAGTGCAAAAACAGATCATCGCTCATTCGATCGAGGTAGAATTCGAGAATGGCGCGACTGACACGCATGTTGAGATTGAATGTTCTGTCGACGAATTTGAATTGTCGCACCCCTCGATCGTGAAGGTTTTGCATGGCTGCCAAGAATTCGTCGATGTCGAATTGGCGTACCGGGATCTCCAGCGCGGAGAGACAGAACTCGCAGGTGAACGGGCAGCCTCGGGAAGCTTCCACATAAATTACGCGCTGCAAGATGTCCTCTTCGGTATACAGCTCGTACGGCAAACTCACTTTCGGCAGTTCGGGAACTCCAGCGGCAATCCATTTCGGCGCGGCTTCTTCTGCGTTCAGGATTGCTCGACACAGCTTGGGAAATGCAAAATCGGCCTCGCCGGAGATGACGTGATCGGCATGTTCGCAAATGTCGAGGTTGTCGGCTTCGTAGCTGACTTCAGGACCTCCCAGCACAATTTTGATATCTGGAGCAAGCCGCTTCAGGTCGGCGACGAGTCGCGTCGTCGGTTCGAGATTCCAGATGTACACACCGAAACCAACGACCTTGGGGTGTTGTTGAAGAATGGACTCCAGAACATCACTCAACTGATCTTTGATTCCAAACTCAAGCATGACCGCTTGCGAGGCCAGTTCCTCCATATTTGCCATCAAATAGCGCAGCCCGAACGAACTGTGCCAGTAACGAGCATTCAAGGTGGACAGGACAATCGCAGACATAAAGAACTTTGTTTCAAAATTGCGCGGCGGACGTCGAGATTTCAGTTGGACGAACTGTTTGGCCGTTCGTAGGGTATCTATCTTACTACGTGATTGACATCGTCACAGTAGCACTCATGGTCAGTTCGAAAAGCCCTTGAAATGCTGTTCTGACAACAATCGGATGGTCCGCCTTTCGCTCTGTGTGACACGTATGATTTACGTCTATATCTTCGTTCTCTTCATCGCGAACCTTTGCTCGTGGGGCACGACATTGTTGATGGGACCGGGAAACTGGCTCATTCTTCTCTTTTCGGCGTTGTATGCCTATCTCCTGCCCCTGGAATTAGAACCGAGAGTCGGTTGGAAAGTCGTCGGAGTCCTCGCGGCACTCGCCGTTTTGGGCGAAGTTATCGAGTCCGCTGCCGGTGCTGCTGGAGTGACACGATTGGGAGGGACCCGGCGGGGAGCACTTTACTCCATCGTGGGAGCATTTGTCGGAACTTTCACAGGAGCAATCGTCGGCGTTCCGATCCCGTTCATTGGAAGTGTTGTTGCAGCTGTCTTTGGCGGAGCACTCGGCGCTTTCGGCGGGGCGTATCTCGGCGAACGAGAACGCCTGCATGGTGACCGCATCGCCATCGGAAAGGGAGCGTTCTGGGGACGACTCCTTGGGACGTTTGGAAAGCTGATCGTAGGCGCGATCATGCTCGCACTCGTCACGCTCGATTCCATCTATTGATTCAACCTCTCCTTCTGTCGCCAGCAATATGTGTGCTCTCACAGAGACAAAATGACGCGTGTCCACTTCGTAACAGTGAGGAAGACAAACGCGGGGACTTAAAGTGAAGAACCGAGTTTGCTCGACCCGAGTCCGCGCCCGGCGTTTTGACCGAAGACGTATTTCGGTAGCTGAAACTTCAGAAGCGAAGCAGCAGCATTGCTCCACATTCGTTCGCGGAGCTGCGTCGCTGCCTGCTGGATGGCGGCATCTCCAGTCACGCCGTCTTCAATGTCAACACTGCCGGTGTTGTTGGAGGAACTCGATCGCTGCCAGAGCGTTTGTTCGCCCTGGCGAATTGAAAGTGTCCACGTGACCCGTTCTTCGTCGAGATCGGAGTCTCTTGAGAACAGCGAACCGTAATGGCCAAGACTGATTCCGTCACCAGTTTTCCCATGCTCTCCTCGAATGACCAGCCTCAACGGAGCGGACGGATCGATGCGAACGTTATGACTGGCGAACTGTCGAGTCATCGCTTCTGAAACTTCCTGCGAGAACCCACCCCGGTTTGGAGGAGTCGGAACCTGAATGTCGAGGGCGATCGATCCACCCGGTTGCAGCAGCAGGTCGATCGGTGGATCAGCTGTCGCGAGCGCATTCACCAACTGAGAAGTCGGCAAAGTTGTACTCAGCAGTTGGTATGGATCGTTGGATTTAATCTGTGAGAGAAACCAGTTCCTCTCGCCACCTTGTGATGCAATTCGCAAACCTTCGAGGTTGTAGATCCACGCCACGGATTTCTTATCAATTGAGACCAGATATCCACCGTCAACAAGCACAAAGTCCTCTCCGTACCATTGCAGAGTTTTTCCGGACATCGGAAGCGGGAACGACGTCATTGGTTGCCCGGTGGCTGTGTCGATGACTGCCATTTCCCCGCCTCCAGGAGGAGAACTGAGTAACGCCAGCGACGCACCATCTGCTGAAAACGCAACAGCCGACAGTTTTCCTGAGAGTCCAAGCTGATCACCTCGTGCGAGGACATCGCCCGATTCCGTCGAGATGACTGTGAGTCCCCCCCCCTCCAGAAGTGCCAGCTGTTTCCGCCCCGGGCTAAAAACTGGCCAGTTTTGTACGGAGTCGAGGAAGACCTCATAAACTGCTTTTCCGTCCGGGATGGACCACAGCGTCAGCTGTTTTTCCGCCATTGTGTAGAGATGGTTGTCGTCCAGAAACTCGCACCACAGAATCGGGGCGCCACCGTCACTTCGTCCCTGATCATACGGGAAGAAGCCAGCGACGTGACTCTTCGATTCAAGGTCCCACAGGTCGAATCGGTTAAAGCCTTCGAGGTCTCGAGTGACAACAAATTTCCCGGAAGGAGAGATCCCGTGAAATCCTGAAGGGAAGGAAAAGTCGAACCGTTCAGGACGAGAGCCTGATGAGATGTCGCTGTATTCCACCCAGCTCTTCAGTTTATCGAGATCGGAGGTCTTGCCGTTCCAGACACGAATCGCCTGATTGGTATACCCCGCGACAGCCATGTTTTCGCTCGGAGTGAGGGCGACGTGATAGACATTCTGTCCGGTGAAACCGTTGATTTGACCCGTCGAAGCAGACAGGTTCTGAGCCGGATCGGGATGCAGGTTCCACAGCGGTTGCCGCTCGACATGCACGTATCGAACCTGTGAGCGATCTGTGACCGTCGCGATATTCTTCCCACCAGTTGGAGTGATCTCGAAAGGATTGTCAGCCACCATCGCTTCAGATGCGAGTTGCTCACTGTTCCAACGTGTCAGGTTTATCGGGACTTCTTCGAGGTCGAATGTGTCGAAGACATCGCGCTGAACGACTCCAATATGCTGGTCGCTCAACAATCCGATGCGATAGAGAACGTTTGACGTCAGGAACTTTTCCCCGGAACCGGTTTCGGTATTAAAGACGCCCTTTCCGTACAGCAGAATTCGCTTTCCGTCAGGGAACCAGTCGACAGCTGGTCCCTGATATTTTCTCTCGCCGTCGACTGCTCGACTCAGTGAGCCTTCGTTTTCATAGGAAGCCAAAAGGCGTCCCGAGACGATATCCCAGATTTGAATCCATGTATTCCAGGAACCATCCATCAAAACCGCGAGTTTGGTTCCGTCTCGCGAAAACGCCGAAGCGACGTGACTGATGGAGCGACTTCCCGACATATCGATCTGTGCGGCCGGTCGTCCGGTCGTCAGATCGTAGATCATGATGTCGTAAGCAAAACCTGCGCTTCCCGGAACGGCGAGATAGCGACCGCCAGGGCTGAGCGCCCAATTCGTTCCCGGATACCAGACGGAGCGTCGAGCATCGCGTCCGATTTCGATTGTGTGTTCAAGTTCGAGATTTGGAACTGTCCAAACTTTCGCCACTGCGCCATCGTAAAGAACGAGGCGGTTGTCTGCCCCGAACATCAAGTAAGCTGTTCCTCCGAGCGGCACCTCGTGTGTTGTTTGAGCGACGGGTTTCTTCTGATCAATGTCGTACAGGCCGATGATGTTCGTCTTCTCTGGCTGAGCAGCGAAGTAGCGTCCATCCGGGCTGAGTGCCATCAAATGGCTGTCCTGAAGCTGAAGACTCTTCACGACCCCAATTCGCTTCTTCGGATCAAGTTCCCAGATCACACGTTGGTGGCCAGTCCGTTCGTTGAGTCCCAGACCAACTACAAGCGACGGCATTTGCGGATAGAGAATTCTCAGCGGAGTATAAAACGCGCTTGGCGGCGAATCGGTCGAGGGGACATCAATTTCGAGGGCAGCTTCTTCACTCAATTCGTACGAATAGATCGCTGGGTCCGCCTGCATCTGCCACGGGACTGGATCTTTGCCGGGAGATCGCTGGCTGATGCTGCGGTACTGTGCTTCGCTGACCCCCAGTCCACGGAGATATCCGAACGAACGATTTGTGGGAGGGGCTCCACCAATCGAGGCGGGAGGGCCTGTCGTCAGTTTTTCGGCGACGGGAAGATTGCGTTGACTCAGATTCAAAGCACTTCTCGCAATCGAAATGCCGTCGCTGATGTCGTGCCCTCTCCCTCCGAAGCTCGCGAATGATCCGAACGAATTGAAGTCGTATTGCCGCTCCAAATGAAGTTCTGCGATTTCCGCGCGTTTGATTGCATTTAGCAAACTCTCCAGCACCTCACTCTTCAGCGTGCGGGCTTCCTCGGCGGTCGGAGCCTGCATGTTCGAGAGCTGGCTCTCAATGGGGCTCATCTTTTGATAGAGCTGCTCGGTTTGAGTGAGCTGAATGCTTTGCTTGCCGCTGCCAGCGAGTCCTTCGTACTCGTTACTCATTCCGTTGAGCAGGTTGGTGATTTCCCGAACTGCCTCTTTCAAGGCTGGGATATCGGCAGAGCCGCCCGATGCAAACGAAGACTGAGCACCGGTCACGAGCGAATCTGATTGGCTCGAACCGGTGGCGTCCGCATACGGATCGACTGCTCCGCCCGGATTGGAACCATCACCACACCCAACGGACAGAACGCAAATCAAAGTGATCGATAACACTGGTGAAGCACTGATTCTGGCTCGCATCATCCCAACTTTCGGTGTCGTCACGAGGTCGCTCCCAATTCCGTTGCTCAATTCAACTTCGCGTGCGGAACTTGCAGAAGTGTAGTCTTGCATTTGTAGGAACTCCTTTCAACTTCGATTCCGCTCAATTAAATCACAAGAAACCAATCTAAGTCGAAGCGGTTTCCAAATCGGCAGGCGGTTCCTCTTTTCGACGCATCAGGTTATTCTCATTGTTCAGCAGATCAACTGGATCGAACGAAGATTCTTCACCGGTGCTCCGCTGAATTGGGCAAGCTTACAATCAGAAGGGGGAGACATGGAGTTCTTGTGTCCGATTTGCCAGCACCCCCTGAAATTTGCCGACGACGATCAACTCGAAACCTCAGATGTCTTCGCAACTCTGTCGAGTGTTGATTGTCCGAACTGCGGAACGGTCCATCTGCCTGACGCGGAAGTCCAGACGCGCATTAACTCCGCAGTGGGAGTGCAAGACAACGGGCGGATTGCTCACTTCGAATTAATTCGACTTCTCGGACGCGGCGGGTTCGGTTCGGTCTGGCTGGCACGAGACGTTGACCTCAACCGCGAAGTCGCGCTTAAGCTTCCAATCTCGCAAAGAGAGGAATCGACGAGTCTCGTCCACGAGGCCCGGGTTGCGGCGAATCTTCATCATCCAAACATCGTTTCGGTCTACGAAGTCGGAACAAGCGACGATCAGATCTTTATTGCCAGCGAGTACATCGAGGGACTGACACTCCGCGACGTGCTGAGTGCCGGCAAGCCAAAGCAGGTGCTCGCCGTTGAGTACATCGCAGTGATCGCCAATGCACTCCATCACGCTCACATGCGTGGAGTCGTTCACCGCGATGTGAAGCCATCGAACATCATGATCAACGCCGCCGGACAACCGGTCATCATGGACTTCGGTCTGGCGAAGAACATTTCGGTGGAAGAGTCCGTGTCGTCCGAAGGGCAGATTCTGGGAACAGCCAAGTACATGTCTCCCGAGCAGGCAAGCGGGAAGACAAAGGAAACCGACCATCGTTCAGACATCTATGCGATGGGGGTGATTCTCTTCGAGATGATTACCGGCTTCGCTCCCTTTCGCGGCAACGTGCGGGCTGTCTTGCATCAGAAAATCTATGAAGAGCCCCCTTCCCCACGGTCACTCGATCCCAACATTCCCAAGGATTTGGAAACGGTTTGCCTGAAGTGTCTCGAACGCGATCCTTCGAAACGCTATGCCTCGGCAGAAGAGGTTGCGAATGAACTCATGCGTTTTCAACGCGGCGAACCAATTCTCGCCCGTCCAGTCTCGTCAGCCGAAAAACTATGGCGATGGTGCCGACGAAGACCAGGAGTGGCCCTTCTCATCGCTGGGTTGATCTCAAGCCTGACGTTCGGCTTGGTCGGCGTGAGTTACTTCTGGTATCGATCTGAGACGAACGCTGCACTCACCGATCAGGCCTACTATCGCTCGCAAATGCGATTGGGAGCGGAGTACGAAATTCGAGGCGACATCGATGGCGTAAAGGCGAGCCTCTCACCGTTTGGACCAGAGCAACGACTTGCCGACCTGCGCGGCTTTGAGTGGGACTATTTGAATCATCGTCTGGCTCCTTACATCGGTCGCATCAAGACCGGAACGCCGATTAGTGAAATCGCGATTTCGCGAGACGGAAAATACGTCGCAGGTGTGGGCAATCAACGCACAGTCGACGTCTGGGAAACAAAGACTGGTCGACTGGTACGAACTCTGAAAATTGAAGCTGGCAAATTTCTTTCTGTCGAGTTTTCTCCGATCAATGCAAACCTGGTGACGGGGTCTTCTGACGGATTCGTGCGCATCTGGAATCCGATTCTCAGCGATCAAGTCGAAAACGAAACCAAGCATGGTCCCGCAGTAGCTCAAGTGGAATACTCTCCGGACGGGAAGCACTTTCTTTCAAGAGGGACACGCGGAGCAGTCCGAATCTGGGACTCACGGACGATGGAGAACATCATCGAGATCCCAACCGGTGCGAAAAACATTGTGATGGATGTGCAGTTTTCACCCGACGGCAAGCAACTCGCTGTCGGAACGCGTGATGCAATGACGCACGAGGGCAGCATTCAGCTCTGGCAATATGCCGACCGGATCAAGCAAGACCGACTCGGACCGGTCATGATGCTCGAAAAAATTGAATACACTTCAGACGGATCCGTGATTGCCGCGGGAACGGCCGGAGGGACGATTGTGTATCTCGATCTGGCTGGGGATCAAAAGGTTGAAACGAAACTGATTCAGCTAGGTGCCGTTGGGGATCTCGGGTTTGCACACCAGTCCAATCACCTGATGGTCGTTGCCAGTTCAGGAAATCTGAATGTTTATGATCCACTTTCACACAAAGAAGTGAACTCGGTCTCAAGTCACAATCTGAGCTTTGGGTGTCTGGACCAGACCGTCGATGGAAAGGTCGTTGCTGTCGGCAGCGGAACCGGTGACATCAAGCTTTTCGACACAGCTGCGCTGGTTCAACCGAGCGTGCTCTGGGCAGATGATTTTATCAGCCAGTCCGCCATTCTCCCGTCAAAGAGCGAGGCAATCCTTCTCGTCGGGAACAAATCGGTTTGGAGATACGCATACGGCGATTCGGTCACTTCCACGAAAATCTATGAAGCCGACGAAGGGATTCTCACTTCGCTTGCACTGAGGCCACAAGGAGACCAGGTCGTCCTCGCCGGACGAGGCACCGATTTCATTGTTCTGGATCTAAGAGATAACGAGATTGAATCACGAATTCAGAAGCTGTCCGATCTCGAAGCTCGCGTTACCGTTTCTCCCGATGGAACGCGACTGATCATTACCGACCAGGATGGAAACATTTCGATGCGAGACTGGTCGGACCTGAATGCCTCCCTCGTTGATGTCCCGTCCGATGGGGTGATCATTTCGTCAGCGATCTTCTCTCCCGATGGAAGCGAGTTCGTCACTGCTCATCAGGATGGACGAGTCAGCTTCTGGAGCGTCGAAAGCGGAGAGCGACTTCCGCACTCGTTTGAAGTTCCGACTCCGATCGAAGCATTGTGTTTTCTGAACGGAGGAAAACGTCTCGTGCTGGGTGATCAACGAGGAGGGATTTTTGTTTGGGATCGAGGACTGTCAGGAACAGTGAAAGAAGTGACGGGACATACCGCGCGAATCAATGCCATCACCGCGTTCCCGGATGAGCCGAGATTTATCACTGCGGGCCGCGACAGACTATTGACCATCTGGGATGCGGAGAGGATTGAGCCGATCACAAATCTTTACGGGCACGAAAAGCAGGTCTTCTCGATTTCGATTTCCGAAGACGGAGATACCGTCGTCTCGACGGGTCTTGCGGGTGATTTGCGGCTTTGGCAAGGAAAGAAGTAGTCGCTGTCTACCATCCCCGATTCAACTCAATCATCAGAGCAAACCCTCATCATCGGCTCAGCCAGCGAATTCTCTTCAACTCTCCCAACATTCCTCGCGTCGAATTCAGTCCCGTCGCTTTCGTCGTTTTCGAACTCACGCTTTCAGCAACCGCGTATTGCGAATCTACATTCTGAAGAGATGCCCTCTCGAACATTAACTAGCGAGGCTTCGACAGGCTTCGACAGGCATCGATCCAGTCGCTCGTCCACGGATTTCTATCCTTGAAATTAGTGGATTCACTTCTTGAGCCCGTTCGCGTTTCAAGTCACGGCCTGTTGCCATGAACTCAAAAAGTCCAATTCTTCCCCTAGTTTTCGCGATCTCATTTTGCACATCGAGTGCTTGTGCCGACGAGACCGTTGTCGACTCGGAAGCCAATCCGCAGACGATTGCTCATCAGATTCTCGATCTCGAGTCTGAAGTGTCAGAGGTGACTGACACGCACTACGAATTCCTCGAACAGCTTCTCTCCGAGGCAGAGTCGCTGTTTGCGAATCCTGAGAAGCTGTCAAAAACAACTTCCAGGAATGAAGCGATGCGAGCAATG
Organism: Thalassoglobus sp. JC818; assembly: GCF_040717535.1. Taxonomy (NCBI): domain Bacteria; kingdom Pseudomonadati; phylum Planctomycetota; class Planctomycetia; order Planctomycetales; family Planctomycetaceae; genus Thalassoglobus; species Thalassoglobus sp. JC818. The sequence continues at coordinate 677,293 of NZ_JBFEFI010000001.1, read as the reverse complement.
GCTTCGATTGGCCAACTTCTCGCCCGCCACGGATTTCGATTGCGGCTGGGAGTCAATTCGCTTTCAGAGATGCTGACGCGTCGAAGTGACCGATACGGGAGAATCTATTACGAGTACGATTGCGACACGAGCAGCTTGCTCTATGTCTCGATCGGCGAACGTCTCGGCCTGCCGATCACGTTTGTGGAAAGCAAAATTCCTGGTAGCACCGTCAACCACAACTACGTCCGCTGGGATTTCGGGAACTCCACCGGAATTGATTGGGATACCAATGGCCGCTTCGTTCGACGTCCTGCCGTGGTTGGAAAATTCTATGGCCGATCTTTCTCTTCAGAGCGACTGCTGGCTTACGCGTACTTCATGCGCGGCAAAACCTGGGATGAACAGGGAAACCCGCTGAAATCGATTCAAGACTATCGCCGGGCTTCCGCAATCGATCCCGGGCATCCGCGACCCGCGAACAATCTGGCCTGGATGTATGTTTCGAATCCCGAAGTTCAGGAGGTTATGGAGTATTCAGAAGCTCTCGAATTTGCACAGCGATCTCTGGAGACCGATCGAGACCCCAACATTCTCGATACTCTGGCTTGCACAATCGCCGAAGGGGGCGATTTCAACGAAGCAATCGCTCTCGAGTATGAGGCATTTCGAATGACAAATTCGCGAGAGTACGCCCATCGACTCTCCGGATTTCGCCGACAGATGACCTATCTTCAGCAACAAGGGCGATGAGCATAACGCTCATTCTGAATTTGCGTCGACGAAGCTGAGCGACTTGTAGTAGCGAAGTAGGCTCAACATGATGACGAGCAATCCAACGCTCAAACCTGCAGTGATTGCCATCGAAACCGGGTCGCCAAAGAATCGTCGCATCGCGAATATGGAACCGCGACCAGGATTCTCTGCCAGCGTGAGTGGAATTTCGAGCATCCAGATCGGTTGCCAGCAAAAGAGGACGACAACTGCTCCGAGTGCCAAAAATGGTCCATAAGGAATCGCTGGGCGATTGCTCGTGACCTGAATAATCAAGCCAATCACGAGTGCTAAAACCGGGGCCAGCACGTAAGCGATCAGCGTCGGTTGCCAGCCGAGAAACGCTCCAATCATGCCCATGAGCAGAATGTCGCCTGACCCCAAAGCTGGTTGTCCGAGAAGTCGAGCGGAGATCCAACGTGTTCCCCAAGCCAGAATCCCCCCGGTGAAAACGCCGACAACACTCCAGGTGAGGCCATGCAGGTGGGGATGCGCAGAGAGCCAAGCTGGAAGATACGGACCTCTCAATTGCGGAACTTCCTGATTCCAGTCGACCCACAAATGCGCGAGCTGAGTATCTCCCGACAGAAACGCCAGACTCACTCCCAGCAAAATTCCAACCTTGCAGTTCCAGTCGAGGATTGAATACGTCCGCAAGTCGGTGACGCTCACCATCATCAGTAGGACAAGCAGAGTCAGGTGCCCGATGAGTCGCAGGTTGCGTCCCGCTTCAGAGGGAATGACCTCTGGAGTCGTTTGGCTTTGAAATCCCAAAACGCAAACAACCAGAGCGGCTCCCAGCAGGCCATTCACAATCGACGAAAGCAACGGCCATCGATCGTACGGCAGCCCAAAATCCGACAGTGACCTTCGAACTCCCAGGCAAGTTAGAACTGCCGTCGCCACACCTCCGATGACTCCCCACAGCCAAACAGGCAAGCTGAGGAAACCGAAGTCATTGATCACTTCCAGAACCGACACGTGTACTTACCCTGCCAGGCCCAAGTCTTGATAGATCGCGGAGTTCAGTTCGCGGAAGCGTTCGTTGTGAATTTCTTCCCCAGGACAACCATTCGCCACTGCTGCAACGACCAGTCCATGCTCGGGGTCAGCGAACCCAATCGACGACTGGGCTCCCCCGTGACCGAAGCTGTTCTCGCTGGCATATCGACCGAATCCGTAAGGAACTGTTTCTGCTCCGTAGCGATTTGAGTTGACGATCACACCGAGTCCGAAGTCCAGCTTGTGTTGAAACGTTTCATCGAACATCCCTTCACGCTGTCGACGGGTCATGACTTCGACAGCCTCTTCCGAAAGGATTCTTTCGCCTGAAGCACTGAGCCCGTTCGCCAGAAGCATCTCGTAAAACTTACCCAGTTGGCAGACTGGACCGCGTAAGCTGCCACCGGGGGAAGGCGAAGTACAGTAGTCTTCTCGATGGCCATGAGTGGCTTTGAGGTCACCATCGAGAACGGTGTACATGATCCCAATTCGCAAGCCGTAAGCGTTGTGGATCGATGAAGGCATCGACATCCAGCAATCGAGCATTCCGAGAGGTTCGAGGATCTCTTCGCGAACGTACTGGTCGACTCCACGTCCGTCGATACGCCGGATAATCTCTCCCAACACAAACCACGAACGAGCGGGATCGTACCCTCCCCGTTCTCCGGGAACCCAGTTCATCCGCAGCGATGCCCCGCAGATCTTTGCGAGAATGTCATCCCATTCCTGCTGAGGCCAGCCAGTCGAGACCGGTCGCAATCCTGCTGTGTGCGTGAGCAGTTGCCGAATCGTCAGAGCCTCTTTCCCTTTTTCAGCGAACTCTGGAACGATGCTGGCGACGGTTTGTTCGATGTCGATTTTCGAGCGGTCCACCAGTTGCATAATCGCCGCAGCTGTCAGCGGCTTTCCCGATGAGAGCCAGAGAGACAACGTCTCATTGGTCATCGGATCCCCAATGCGATTCTCACCGACAGCGTCATCGAGAAGTGTTTCGTTGTTTCGCGAAATGTAAATCTGAACACCGAGATGGTGTTCGCGTTCGATTCCCTGTTCGATGACCTTGAGAGTCGTTGGGAATTTGGCATCAAACTCAGGCATTGTCAGTTGGCAGTGGTGGAGAAACTGGGGTAGTGGTTAACAGGATTTCATCGTACTCTAGCAAGTGACTCGCTAATTCTCTTCCGGGACCCAAGAGGAATCTCGACTCGCGTCATGTTCGAGTGAAACGGGGGCCTTCTGCTTTTCCGAAAACATCTCGAATCTGAAATCCGCGCCGAATTCCGAATCCCCTGATGAGTCGCAATCAGCCTTTGGACCCGTTCAAGTGGTTCGCCACGAGCCGCTTACGACGAAACATGGAGGAGTGACATGAGACGGACGTTCGGATTCTTGCTAGCTCTTGGATTCTCAGCAACTCTATTTGCGCAAACTGAAGAAACTTCCAAAGAATCGCAGCTTGCCAAGTCGTACTACCAAGCTGTCGAAAACGACGACTATGAAAGTGCTCGCTCGCTCTTTCACGAATTGCGAAAGGAATTTCCCGACGATTCACTGACCAAACTCGTCACTTCGCACTGGAAGTTGACTCGCGAAAACCGTCCTGACTCAAAGAATTCCGATACGGCTGAGCAGCAGCAAATCATCAGGGTTTACGCAGTGGCCGATCTGGTTGTTCCGCTTCCACCTGTCGAAAACGGACAGACTTCCGAGTTGACTGCCCAGAACGCCGGTCAATTAGAGGATCTGATCAGGCAGACCGTCAGCCCCGACAGTTGGCATGACTCGCGGACAGACAAGCGGATCGCAGACGGAATCGGCGAGATCCACTTTCACGAATCGACTCTCTCGCTACTGATTCGGCAGACCACTGAAAATCATGACAGCATCACCAGTTTGCTTGAGCAATTGCGAAGATTGCAGGACCTCCAGGTTTCGATGGAGGCACGATTTCTGTCGATCCCTGCTAACCTGGCGAAGTCATGGCCGTCCAGCAAAATCCAGACAGCAAAACAGTGGGACAGCCAACTTGAAGCTCTCCGTTCAGGAACGGATTTCAAGTCATTCTTTGCCCCTAAAGTGACTCTCTTTAACAACCAGACAGCTTCAATCACCAGCAACGGGCTCACACTTGAACTCTGCGGAAAGATCTCTTCCGATCGACGCGACGTGAAATCGTTCGTTTCGATCCAGGATCATGGACGGACCGTGGAACAACATTGTGAGACCATTCGCGACGGAAACGTTCTCGTGCTGTATCTCGGAATCGAAAGCGACGGAAACGGAATGCAATTTTCGGGACAATTCGATCGCCGAAGATTGCAAGACGCAGGTGTGAAGGTTCCCGATTCCGACGACCGCCATCTCTTCCTCGCACTTTGCCCGCGAATTATCGTTCAGGAAGAAGAAGAGGAACTGATCGGAAGCGTGACGTCTTCAGAGGACAGTTCCAAAGCCTGGGTTGCGCCAGCTCCGCAGTGGCAACGTATTGTGATCCCGGAAATTATCCGGTCGACCATCACCTTTCCGGAAATGGGATCGCCTCAGGAAGCTTGGGAAATTAACTGGCCAGTCGAACACGTTGTCCCGATTCGGTAGTCGGAAAAGTCGCGGAATCGCTGAAGACGAAGGCGACTTCAGCAGTTCATTTCGGTGGCGAATTCCATAATTCGCTCTTCGGAGAACTCATCGCTGGTGAGTTCTCCGGTGAGGCGACCTTCGCAAAGAACGAGAATTCGATCGCAGAGAGTGATCAGTTCCGGAAGCTCGCTGGATGTCACAATGATGGCCAAACCGTCGCGGCACAGTTTATCGATCACCTGATACAACTCCGCCTTTGCTCCCACATCGACGCCCCTTGTGGGGTCATCCAGCAGGAGAACATCGGGATTGGTTCTCAGCCAGCGTGCGATGATGCACTTCTGCTGATTCCCGCCGGAGAGCGCTGTGATTGGTGTTTCGGCTGAAGCTGTCTTCACTCCCAATTCGGAGATGGACTCGCGAGCCGCTGTCTGCTCGCGACCCGGTTGAATCATGCCACTCACAGAAGACTCATCGAGTGTGCAGACGGTGATGTTCTCCCGCACGGACATCTGCTGAAACAGCCCCAGACGTTTGCGATCTTCGGTGACCATCGCAATCCCTGCAGCCTTCGCATCTGCCGGATGTTCGAAGTGAACAGCATCTCCACGGAGGAGAATTTCTCCTTGAGGAGGAGTTTCGCTCGCACCGAACAGCGCTTCGAGGAGTTCCGTTCGCCCTGCCCCCATCAATCCGGCGAAGCCCACGACTTCACCCCGGCGCAGAGAAAATGAAACGTCCTTGAGTCTCCATTCTCGCGCATGCCCGGGCCATGGAAGCGACAGATTTTTCACTTCGAGGATCGTTTCTCCAACCGCACGATTCGCACCGAGTTTGACCGATTCGATCTCGCGTCCCACCATCAGGTGTGTAATTTCTTGAGGATTGGTCTCTTCTCGGTTCAATGTCTGAACATGTTTGCCGTCGCGCAGAACGGTGATTCGGTCAGAGAGACGAAAAACTTCCTCCATTTTGTGGGAGATATAGAGGATGGTGACGCCGTCGTCGCGAAGCTTCTGTATGACGCGAAACAGCCGTTCAACTTCCGTTTCCGTCAGCGCGCTCGTCGGCTCATCCATGATGAGAATGTCAGATTTCAACGACAAGGCTTTGGCAATTTCCACAAGCTGTTGATCGCCGACTCGCAATTGTCGAACAAGCTCGCGGGCGGAGATGTCGCAGTCAAGTTGCTGAAACAGGTTTGACGCTGCCGAGTCCATAGCTCCATCGTTGAGGAACCAGCCGTGTGAGATTTCCCGTCCGAGGAAAATATTCGCTGACACACTCAGCTCTTCCACCAGATTTAGTTCCTGATGAATAATGCTGATGCCAATTTCCTCGGCAGCCCGGGTTCCAGTCAGTGAGACTCGCTCGCCCGAGACGAATAATTCTCCCTCGTAGTCGGTCAGAACTCCGGAGAGAATTTTCATGAGAGTGCTTTTACCAGCTCCATTTTCTCCGCAGATCGAATGAAACTCGCCGCGTCGCACATCGAACGAAACGTTCTCGAGTGCAATGACACCCGGAAACCGCTTAGTGACGTCGCGGAATTCAATCGCAAGCTCAGGCTCTTGCATCACTCATCTTCATGAAAACTGGAAAATTGCAGTTCGACAGGTCCGCATCTTAGAGAATCAGCCACATCGCACCAATCCAACAGTCACGGTTGATCCAAGATTGACCGACAGAGTTGTTGGGAATTTTGGTTCTATCGTAGCCCTCACAACCTGCGCTCAATACAGTACCCTGCTCCCTCAGTAATTGATGTGATTCCAAAAGCCACGGTTCGGATTGTTCTTCTGAATTTCAGGGATTTCGAAGCGGTTTTGGACCAAGCTCTAACGATTGATTGATTTGCTGTGCCGACGCCCCAGATTCCCGATTCATTCCGAAACGAGTATCCATTCAATCCCAAGACTTTGGAGATCGATGGTCACAGCTACTCTTACATCGACGAGGGAGAAGGTCGTCCGCTGCTGATGGTGCATGGTAACCCGACTTGGAGCTTCGCATGGCGTCGACTCGTCTCACGCTTCTCGCCGAATTATCGCTGCCTTGCTGTCGATCATCTCGGCATGGGACTCTCTGACAAGCCGCAAGATTACGCCTACACGATCGAACAGCACATCTCGAACCTCTGTCGGTTTATTGAGGAGCAAGACCTGCAGGACGTCACGCTGATTGGCCACGACTGGGGAGGCTGTATCGGAATGGGAGCGGCGGGCCGACTGCCGGACCGCTTTCGCAATTTCGTGATGATGAACACAGCAGCCTTTCGTTCGCAGGAAATGCCTTGGAGAATTGCCGTCTGTCGAACTCCAGTTCTGGGGGCCATTGGCGTGCGGGGCTTTAATCTCTTCGCAGGGGCAGCAGTATCTCAGGCTGTCGAAAAGCCATTGTCTCCCGCTGTGAAGAGTGGATATCTGTATCCATACGATAGCTGGGCCAATCGCATTGCCGTACATCGCTTCGTCCAGGAAATTCCCCTCAACGCAGCTCATCCGACGTATCAAACGCTCGTTGAAGTCGAAGAAAACCTTGCACAATTCAAAGACCGCCCGTTTCTGCTTCCTTGGGGTGAGAAAGACTGGTGTTTTACCACGAACTTTCTGGAGGAATGGGAGCGCCGCTTCCCCAACGCCACGACTGTGAGAATGCCCAGCGCGGGACACTACATCTTTGAAGATGAGCCCGAACAACTGATCGCGGCAATCGAAACTTTTCTTCAACAGTAATACGGTGGGCAGCGCCATCGGCTAGCAGCAGCGAGCCAGCTTCATCGCTGAATCCACTGGACTGAGAGCAACCAGACGCGTTTGCGCCATTCGTTGTGACGCATTCGGGCTCGATTCCCACTCCCCATCGATTCGAGTGACTTTCTCCCGCTCAGCCTATTTATCAGCTCGCTTTCTTGACTGTTCTGGCAACTTCGATCTCTCTCGAAAATTGACGGGAACGAATTTCGATCCAACGCGTCTCTCCTTCGACACGTAGGCGAATGTGGATCTTTTCGCAGGATGAAATGATTTCTGAGGTCCTTTTATGCCTGTGAAGTGTTGAATTCTCTGTAAAAAGAATGTTTCCGGCCAGGGTGAGTGAAGTCTGCGTGGCTTCACAACGTCGCCTGCGGTGATCACAGCCGACTGTCGATTTTTGATGTTGATTACGGGAAAGCCAAGACGTTTCGGCGAAAACGCATCGATATGAAATGATATCAGAATGTTTGAATGTGTCTGTTGCTGCTTTCTTCGTTGTTAGTTATTGTTTGGTGATACTGAACGAAAACGTTTGATTCATAAGGCACTAAGAAATGAAAGAATTGTGGCGTTTTACTTCGTTCATTTGGACCGGAGTTCTTGTGGCTGGTGTGCTCGGGTGCGGTGAAAATCCCGATCAATACGGGGTAATTCCTGTGAAAGGGGTCATCACCTGTCAGGGCGTGCCGATGGCGAAGGCATTCGTCAACTTCACTCCGCTCGATCAGGAAGATCGGAAAGAGGGTCGTCCGGGGCGTCCTGCACTGGGAGTGACAGATGACCAAGGGAATTTCGAGCTCACCACCTATGAAAACGGTGACGGAGCAATTGTCGGTAAGCATCGGGTTTCCGTCGGGCCTTACTCGGCGACAGAAGTCGACAACCCCGATGCGGTCAAGAAATTCCCCTGCATCGATTCCACGATGGAAATCGAAGTGAAACCGGGCATGGGGGAGGTGAAGATCGAATTTTAGGGCTGAATGAATTCAAGGTCTTTGTAGATGGATGGATTCGCACGACATTTCTGTTCGCTGGTGGAACCTCACTGCTTGCAACTCAGACGTGAACACCCTTCGTTGCTGCCATTCGTTCAATCAATTCTCAGAGTCTCGTCATTCTTTTCTTAAGGAGATGATCTTATGTCATTTCAGAAACTGCGACAGCGTCATTCTCGTGGGTTTACATTGATTGAGTTGCTCGTCGTGATTGCGATCATCGCGATTCTCATCGCCCTGCTTTTGCCCGCTGTTCAACAGGCGCGAGAAGCTGCCAGACGAACTCAGTGCAAGAACAATCTCAAGAACATTGCCCTGGCGATTCACAACTACCAGGACACTTATTCCCGCTTCCCTCCAGGATCAATCCTTCCGCAAGCTGGGAATACGAACCCTTATCCACCAACTTCCCATAACAACAACATGGCTCGAACAGCCGGTTGGACGTGGAGTGTTTTCATACTGCCGTTTATGGATCAGGCAGCCCTCTACCAAATTACTGCCGGGGCTGAACCGGTCATGGGACGAGTCGTTGCCGACACCGTGTTGGTCAGGGAACTTCAACGGTCACTTCCGATCTACCGCTGCCCGAGCGATACCGGCCCCATTACCAACGATGGACCGAGCGAACATCACTTCCTCTACGGTCTGACGAACGCAGCTTCCGACTGGTACATCGATGGAAGCCAGGCTGGACCGCGAGTCGCACTCGCAACATCCAACTATGTTGCGCTCCACCACCATCGCGTGCACCAGATCAGCAATGGTCGCTGGACTTACTCCGGCGGTTTCGGTCCGAATAGTTCCTTCAGCTTCCGCGACATGGTGGATGGAACAAGTAACACCATCTGCGTCGGCGAACGAGCTTACATCGTCAACGGAGCGATGATGCATGCAGCGACATGGGCTGGCTGTGCAGCTGCCTACCATGACGACTGTATCGACGACTCTTGGGCCACTGGCCGATCTCCAGTCAATCCAACACAAACCGCCGTGTTCAACACATTCGTGCGACAGCAAGGTTTGAGCAGTCTTCACTCAGGCGGAGTTCAGGTCGCCCTCTTCGACGGATCAGTCCGGTTCCTCTCGGAAAACCTGGACTTCAAAATGAACGGCGGGAACAACAACACCGCAGCAGACAGCGTTTACGAGTACCTCATCAGCCGCAACGATGGCCAACCGATCGGGGAATTCTAAAACAGCCTCGATGCTGCTGTTTCTACATTGGCTTGATCAATTGGAGAGAGAAAGCAGACGTTCCGCCACAGAGGTTTGCTGGATCGACTACTACTGAGCGGGAATAGAAGGCTCACGATCAATTGCGCACCACGTCCATCAATTTAGTTGGGCGTGGTGTTTTCGTTGAGTATTTGCATCGTCCGCTATTGATTCCGAAGGGGCCTTATCAATGCGACTGCCCTGCCCCGGACAACATCGACCGGTAACGGGCCTGTTCGTGATCCGCATAACGAAGGTAATGTTTGTTGAGAGTTTCGAGGTCACTCGGCGTGTCGCAGAGATAACGAAAGTGGCAGACTCCCATCTCGTCTCGCGTTTGCTCGCCCCACGTGACTTGCTTGGGAGGTGAATTCGGATTGAGCGGGTTCGACTCCGAATTGTCATAGACAGCGACGACATCGATGCGCGTTCCCTTCGGAAGTCGAACCGGATTCTTGTAGAGATACTGCCCCTGCCAGTTAAAATCCCAATCTTTGATCCAAACTAGCTCTTCAACTTTTCCGCTGGGCAGAGTCGCAGTTGCTTTCATTTCCTTGCCGAGCAAATGCATGTGGGGAGCGGTATCAAGCAGTGTGGCATCGACTGGCAGGACGAAGCTTGATTGATGTCGATAGTTCGCTTCTCCAGCGGGGATCACCAATGACTTATTCATAACTTGAATCTCGCCCACAACCTGTCGGCCGCCGCGAGTGAAATACAATCCGACCTGTGATCGATCTCTCTCGACCTTTCCGGTTCGTTGATAGTGAATCTCAAGGACAAGGTCGCTCCGCGCGTGAAGTGGTTGCCCTGTCCCTTTTGGCAGTCGCTGTGGTGACATTCCCGGAAGCCAACTGCGTAGTGCTCCAGCATTAAGGAAGCCGGGACCGACAAAGCTTCCGTAACCAAAATCAGGGTGTAGATCCGACAGCTTGCGGCCAGAGTGTGTTGTATCAATGTAAAAACAAGCATGATGAACGACTCGCCGATTCCCTGGTCGAAATTCAACCGCAGAAACCAAACGGCTGTCCTCCAACTGAATCGGAAGCACAAAGTGCTGATGTACATCCGGTCCATCTGGCCCCAGTTCAAACTCCTCTTCCATCGTCAGGATGAGATCGGGCTTACCGAGTCGCCACCCGGACTCCTCGTCTTCCTCAGGGAGCGCGTCCGAGATGTCTCCTTCCGGCATGCCCGAATGAACCCATTCTTCAATCAGGTCAATCTCTGCTGGCTCTAAACCTCTCGTGTTTCGAAATTCTCCATATCCCTCTGTGGGATGCCAGGGCGGCATGAATTTCGATTTCGTCACATGAACTATCTGTTCCGCATGACGGCAGGTCTCTTCGTAACTCTGCAAAGCGAACGGGGCAGCTTCATCAGCTCGGTGGCACTCAACGCAGTTCGCATGCAGGATCGGCGCAATGTCTCGATGAAAAGTAATCCGACTCGAAGCAGACTGACGCGGCTTGGTTTCCAGCAGGCAACCGATCGGAGCCACGTAAGCGTTCTCGACAGATCGGCCGAGCACGACCGCCTTCGTCGCTTCTTCCAGATCGTGGATGCTCGGCCTTCCGCGACGACGTCCTAAAGCTGTGAATCGATTGTCAATTCTTCCTGAGTACGCAATCTCACCGGTGCTAGAAATGACAAGGGCTTGCGGTGTGTGAGTCGGTTTCAAAGCGTTTCTCAGTGAACCTGAAGAGTCGAACAGCACTGGGAAGCGAATGCTGTATTCTTCGACGTGTTCGATTGCTTCAGAGCGAGAAGTGCCGGGATTCGAAATCACTCCGAAGACTTCGACACCTTGCAGCCGGTACTTTGTCGAGATCCGATGTAATGTTGGAATCGTCGCACAACTGATCGGACAACTGGTCGAAAGAAAAACAACGACCGTAGCTTGGTGATCCTCAGCTTCTCCAAATCGATGAAGGTGCCCCTCCAGATCGACGCCCTTGAGGTGCACGAGCTCAAGACGGGAGTGAACCGTTTCATCAGCGAGGCTCGGAACTTCTCGGACCGAGAGCGCCACCAGACAAGCAAGCCAAGTGGCGAAGCAAATTCCGAATCTCATTCCAAGCCTTAAGTTGAAGCGCATTTCAGGCGAGGACGCTGACTCCGGACAGGCCAGACATGACATCAACATGGCAAACTGTGCATTGAAGGCACAGTCAACTGCGACGTACTCGTGGGCTGCGAGGAGCGCGGACTCGCCGAATCGAGATGAAAATTGTCAATGAAAGATGGTGGACGAATTGTCCATGATTTGAGAGTGGCGACAGGCCAAAATCATCCACACGCTGGAAAGAATCACGTCATCAGGTTTTCAGATCGTCTCAACTGAAAACGTAAATGACAGGGACCAATCAACAGTGCATGTGGGAGTGACGCTGTGACAAATCGACACAAACAAGAAGTGAACGGCAACACGCTAAGGCCTCAAGGAACCACTCTCAAGCTCGAAGCCCCCTGAATCCATGGATAATTATGGATTGATGCGAAATGGAGGATGCATGGACTCTCGCTCGCAACTGAAGTTCGGCGGGTGGCACCTCGTGCTCGCGTTCAGTCCCTACGAAAACTTAGTGCGACGAACGAGGACAGTCCAACTGAGCGAGTCACGTGCATTGCAATTCTGGTTGTGTCACTCAGTGAGAATTCACTCCAGAAGATTCTCGACAGACTTTCGAGATGCTATTCTGAGTTTCGACGTGGGCAATTGATTTCTCAATCGAAAGGGCTTTGGGTGTTGGAACAGAATCAGGCTGGGCGCGAAGAGTATGCAGTCATCGATGTCGAACCGACAGGATTGCGAGCCACGGATCGAGTCATTGAAATTGGGATTGTCGTGCTCGACCAGGATCTCGAAGTCATTGACGAATACGAAACCTTGATCGACCCGATGAGGGACGTCGGAGAAACTTCCATCCACGGCATTTCACCGAGCATGCTTGTGCGGCCAACATAACTTCGGCCTTTGCAATCTCCGCGACAAAAAACTCGTACTTGTGACGAACCAGTGGCAACATTCTCGTGCTAGAGTTGGTTGTTTCACACCCATTCGGTGAGAAAAATGGTGGTGAATCGCCCTCTAACTTGCGGACTCTTTGCAATCAAGCAACTGTGTCGCCGCAGTTCCATCATACCAAACCCAATTCCTTTACAAGATCTTTCCAGCGGCAGCCAACGGTCAACGCAAGATCGAGTGATTTCGGTGTTTTTTCGAATTCCTAATGCTGCACTACTGAGTTAACGCACCGATAAAGTCATTTCCTGCCATTCTTACATTCCCCAGGACGTCTAAAAGTAAATCTTGGGAACTGTCGGTGGTAAGGTTTCCATCTTGCCCCGGTATTAACAAATCATTATCCCAATCCGGATTTCCGATGCCGGCCACTTCCCCAGCGGTGTATCTGTCATCGATGAAGAAGTTGTCAACCCATCGGTTTCCGAATGACTCGTCAAACGCTTTGTCTCCGACAAGTTCGTCAGCAGTAACTCGTGTGAAAATGTTGCCCGAGATGTCGAAGTGTTTCATAGAAACGAAGTCCGTTGTTTCACCACTTCGAAGATGCAGTGACTGGCCAAACGTACTTCCTCGCATATATACGTGTGAGACATCAGCGACGCGAAATTGTGACGAAATTCCAGCATTGTCAGATGACCTCAACACGGAATTAACCACTGCGACGTCATACACCTTTTCTACGGCCCTAAAGAACACACCCTGTGATACGACGTCTTCGCTAGTCCATACTCCATAGAGAAGAATATTCTCTAGATCGTCTCCCCAGAATTGCCAGATGTCTGGATGAAAATCTGTGTCCCCGGGATCAATTTGCTCGACATTCCCGCCAATTACAGCTCTCGTTTGTGTAAAAGCATCGGACCCAATGTTCTTGATTGTGATGTTTCTTGCCAGTACGCCTAGAATCGCTGCGTCTTTGGTGTCTTGAAACGTTAAGTCTGTGTAGTAAATACTCTCGAATCCATTGGCTACACGTCCTTGGACATGGGCGCCACGCCCTGTGTATGTCAACTTGTCAAGCCAGAGTGATGAATCTGGAAGCCTTGCTATGCTTGAGTTGATCAGGAACACTGGTTCGGAATTTGAAGCATCAAGTGTGACGCCCTCAATCTTGATACGGTTCGTCGCGAGTCCTCCAGATAAGCTATCCCCAGTTGCATTGATGACTGGTTGGTGACCTGTGTCGGGTTTGATGGTCAGCCAACGTTCGTTGAGAACAGCTTCTGCTGATGCGTTTGAGTATTCATACTCACCATCGCGCAGAATAATTGTTCCTCCATCCACTTTCCCAGATGCTACAAGAGAATTACGAGCCTCAGTGATTGTTGCAAACGGATTTGCAGAGGATCCGTCGCCAGTGGTGTCTGATCCGTTGTTCGCGTCGACGTAGGACTTCGCGGTCGGAAGTGTTCCATTGATGTTGGAGAACAGGGGTAAGGAAATGACCCTCGCTTGTGCACTCGGGTCCTTTGGTTGCACGGTTGCGTAAACTTCGAACGCTCCGTCGTGTTCTGGAAACTCGCTCGCATCGAGCTTGACGACATATGCTTCGAAGGGATTGCCGGCATAAGCGGATACAATTTGTGGAGCGTTAACGACAGCCTCGCTGCCTTCAACGTGGAATGTCACGCTGGCGATTCCACCCTTGCTGAATGCGACGACTGGGACGATGAAGTCTCCTGTGACATCTTGGAATGGCACGATTGCATAGTGGGCGACTGGTTTGTAGTTGACGCGGTCGGGATCTTCTGGAACGTCTCTTCCGTCCCAGTCGAGTGTTCCGTCCCACATGTCCGAGGGAGCGAGAAGTGCATCGGTGATGAGATTTCCTGACCCGCCAGAGCCGCCTGGGGCGGGAATGGAGGGTTCCGGATTTTGTCCCGGTTGGTTGAGAGGGACGACAGTCTCGTTAATTCGGTAATCTCGATCGACGATGATGTTGTGGTTACGTCTTGCGAAACGCAGAGGAGTCATCGCAGTGTTGAGACCTTGAGGTTGGTCAGCAATTTGCGGCCATTCGACGCCGACTCCCAGCATGACATCGGTGCCGTACGTATCGTCGTGGGTCACAGTTGTCGAGAGGTTCAAGTGTCCCCAGTCGACTTCCCCGCGGGCTTTCAAGCCATTGATCGTCTCTGAGTCGTCGGCGAAGAAGTGGTAGGAACCGACATAGCCTCTCAAGATCCATTCCTCAAAAGGAACGGTGAGACCGACTTCCCAGTCGAATCCCGACATGGGCCGCATCAGGGAGGTGGAAGAATAAACGTGGAGGTTGCTCCCTTCCACGCGGCTGGTCAGCAGTTGAGTTCCAAGTTCTTGGTCCCCCTGATTGAGAGGCAGGTAACCATTTCCGCGAATCTCAAACTGATCGAGGGTGGCTTCCAGGCCTAGTCCCAACTGGTAGAAGGACTTCTCGTAGAAGCGGTCATAGTCAAACCAGATCGAACCGCCCACGTAGCCTGTTTGTGTATCGTTGATGTGTCGCAGTCCCAGACCGACATTGGTTCCCATGCGGTCACCCTCTGCGACAAAGAAACGCATGTCGCCGTAGTAGACATTCTCACCGTCGACCACGTATGGCATCAGTTCCAGATCGCTGAGAGAACTATCTCGCCCAAACGTGTCGAATGCAAAATACCCGGCGCGTCCCTGAATTCCACGAATTCGATTCGAAGGCGGAGCGATCGGCCCGATTCCGCGAGGTGAAGTCCAACTGTTGTACTGCGGTTGCTGGACTGCTGAATCAATATCCATCTCTTCGTAGCCATCGAGCATGATGATGGCTGGGAGCGAGGAGTCGTCTGCTGGTGACTCAATTGCAGCTGCCGACTCAACGGCCAGAGGTGGCGGACGTCTCAGCTTGCGATTGTTTTGGAGAGAGACCACACCGTCGGCCTCATCTTCAGAAGCCTGAGATCCTCCGAGTGTCACAACTCCGACAGTTTCGGGGCCCGAATTTGCAGAAACTGTTGCGAACGCGGGGTCCGGAGTTGCACGAGCGGCCGGATTCGAATTTGGTGTCGTCGTTGTCGATTCAGATTCAGAATCGTCAGCGAGTGGTCGTCGAATGGGACCAAGCGGCATCGGCCTGGCGAGTTCAGGCTTGGCTGAGCCAGCGTCGACCTCCACTTTTGGTGGAAAAGCGAGCGAAGGCTTTCGTGCTTCGATACCTTCTGGCTGTTCTTCATCGGAAGAATCAGGGGTTGAATTGATCTGTTGAGGTGTCGAAGGAAATGGACGAACGGACTCTGTGCCCGATGGACCTTCATGCGCATGCCAGGATTCGGCAGCGCGCAGCGGTAGCCCTGTCGCGAGAGTCGCGATCACCGCTCCAATTCCTACGATTCGCCCCCAACGAGGCGTACCGTGTGTTGACCTGGCCATAAACCACGATGAATGAGAGAAAGAATGTGCCGAGAAGGTGGATACGATTGTCGGTATTGGTTGATGAAGGATGGGTAGGATTTGAAGATCCACCATCAACCGACCGGGTGTGATTCATATGCGTGGGGTGGCCCAGAGAATAGAAGATTTCTCAAAACCCCAGCAAGATGATTTTCAATCAGCGAGCTGCGACCGGCAGATGATGCAGGTCGCAATCGATCCTTCCTCAGATTCTCGGAATCATTCTTCTCTAGCCTGTGTATTCGCTGCATTTTGTGCAGTGCCAGACGGAGAATCGTGGTTAGACAGCAGGATTTCAGGGGGCGTTACGAAAGATAAATTCCCGCTTTGTCGCCGAGGTCAAAACCAACTGATCCGATATGAGTCAGTTGGTCAAACTGAGTTCCGAGGCTGGGAGCCATCCAACTCTCTCCAGAGGCCTGCTCAACTCCGACGAGATCAGCAGTTCCGTTGCCATCGATATCAATTGCTGCGATCAGGGACGGGTTTTTCCCAGCCCATTTTCCGAAGGAGAGCATTCGCGTTTCGCTCGTTTCGGTGAATTGCATAAGGAACCAATCACCTGAGCCATTGACCCCCACAATTTCACTGGTGCTGTCGCCGGTGAAATCAGCGATGATGAAATTATCCCAGGCGTCCAAAGAGTTGAAAGTTCCGAGGAATTGTTCCGTCATCGTCCCTTGGTCGTCGCCTGTGGAATGAAACTCAAAGGAGTACCAATCCCCGGACTTCGTGCGGGCGGAGATTTCTTCCAATCCATCACCGTTCCAGTCCGTAGCCTGAACGTCCAGCCAGGTCGTTTTCTTGTTCCAACTCATCACCTCGAAGCTGTCGGTCAATCCCGTTGCGGATCCCAAGCTCATGTTCCAGACGCCGGACCGCTTGCTCAGTGCCACATCGTCGTGACCGTCTCCGTTGAAGTCACCGACGACAACTGCGTCTTTCAAATAGCGTCGTCCCGCCCAGCGATCACTTGCTTCCAACTCGAGACCATTGCCAGTCGAGTATTGAACGTGCCATCGTCGATCGGAGCCGAATGAAATGAAATCATCGAGACCATCCCCGTTGAAATCACCGACTGCGAGGTTTCCATTCACCTCTTTGCTTCGCCATTCGCCCCATTTTTCCGGCGTTCCCAGTCCTGAACTGTCAGTGAGTCCAACCCAGATTTGATTGGAACCATTCACGCCTGCGACATCAATGAGGCCGTCACCATTGAAGTCGCCTGTGATCAGTTCATTGACCCCAGTCGACTGCCAGTCCACGGAGTCGATCATGACCAGTTCGCCATCGACGATGACACCGAGATGAGCCATCGAGCCGTTGACCACAACGAGGTTAGTCGCTTGCTGAATGACATTCGGGTCTTCATTGACGTCCGTGATTGTGAGTTGAACATCGACGGTGTCATCGACACTGCCACCAACTTCCGGATCATTCACTCGAAGCGTGACGTTGAACTGCGAGTCGGTCTCGTAGTCGAGGTTTGTTCCCGCTTTCAGGTAAAGGTTGTCTCCAATGATCTCGAAGAGATGAGCATCCGCGCCAGCCAGGGAAACGATACTCTCGCCGAAACCGTCTTGCGTGACGGTGAATGTGCCGACCTTAAGTCTTGTGTTCAGTGTGGTGTCTTCAGCAATCGACCACGTCGTCTGGTTGAGTTCGATCGTTGGTGCAACTCGAGGAGGGGCTTCATCCACGTCCGTGATTCTGAGGCGAATGTCGACCGAATCATCAACGCTGCTTCCCACTTCGGGGTCGTCGATTCGTATCGAGACATTGAACTGTGAGTCGGTCTCGTAGTCGAGAGTCGTTCCAGCTTTCAGGTAGAGTCCATCACCAATCAGCTCGAAGAGATGAGCATCTGTTCCAGCGATCGTCACGATGCTCTGCCCGAAGCCATCCTGAGTGACTGTGAACGTGCCAATTTTGAGTCGTGTGCTGAGCGTTGTATTCTCCGCAATTGAGCCAACCGTCTGGTTGAAATCGATGGTTGGCGAGACACGTGGTGGAACTTCATTGACATCGGTGATTGCGAGTCGAACGTCGACAGAGTCGTCAATACTTCCACCGACTTCAGGATCGTTCACTTGCAGAGAGACGCTCAATTGCGAGGTGGTCTCGTAGTCGAGGTTCGTTCCCGCTTTCAGGTAAAGTCCATCGCCAAGAAGCTCGAAAAGATGAGAATCCGTTCCAGCGAGCGAGACGATACTCTGCCCGAAACCATCCTGCGTGACGGTAAAGGTGCCGATTTTAAGACGTGCGTCGAGCGTTGCGTTCTCGGTAACCGAATTTATCGTTTGATTGAAGTTAATTGTCGGGGAGACACGTGGCGGAACTTCGTTGACATCGGTGATTTTGAGGCGAACGTCTACGGAATCGTCGACGCTGCTTCCTACTTCGGGGTCGTCCACTCTTAGCGAGACGTTAAATTGCGAATCTGTCTCGTAGTCGAGGTCTGTCCCCGCTTTCAGATAGAGACTATCACCAATCAGCTCGAAGAGATGAGCGTCTGTCCCAGCGAGCGAGACGATGCTCTGACCAAAGCCATCCTGTGTGACACTAAACGTACCAATCTTCAGTCTCGCATCGAGAGTGGTATTTTCCGCAATCGAGAATGTCGTCTGGGTGAAATCAATTGTTGGTGCGACGCGAGTCGGAGATTCATCGACGTCTGTGATCTTGAGTTGGACGTCGACGGAGTCATCAACGCTACCGCCCACTTCTGGATCATTGACTCGAACTGAAACGTCCAACTGTGAGGATGTTTCATAATCGAGGTTGGTTCCAGCTTTCAAATACAGACCATCTCCGACAAGTTCAAAGAGATGAGCATGTGAACCAGCAAGTGAAACAATTGACTGGCCGACACCGTCATCGTTCACTTGCACCGTTCCAATTCGAATCGCTTCCCCAATCACTGTGTTCTCAGGGATCGAAATGACACTTTGCTCGAAGTCTATCGTTGGCGGAAGATTGATCGTCGCGGGAGGAGCTGTCGATCCGGTTCCTGACTCCGGAATGTCGCGTTGGCCATCTCCGTTGAAGTCGGCCAGTTGGAAGCTTGGAACGTTGATCGAAGCACCGAAGGACGTAGTCGTGAGTTCTGCTGAAGCCAGAGCGAGATCGCTTGAAGCCAAGAGTGCACTCGTCGAACTGACGCGATCGAGATTGAGATCAAAGTCAGTCTTGTCTCCCCAGTTCGCGACGGCAACATGACCGAACGGAATCTCGTCGAGAGGAACCGACAGGACAATTCCGCCGTCACGGATTTCGACCACTTCGCGGACGATTCCATCATAATTAACTTCAACATGATCGCCGACTTCAAAGAACTTGCCACCTCTCCACATCGGGAGATAATCCAGTTGCATCTCTCCCAGCCTTCTGACATCAACGAGGTCAGCAGCCAGGGGAGCGTTCGCAAACCCAGGGGACTCGTAAACGGAGTTCTGGTCGTCATCTTTTGTGGATTGATATGATTCGAGACTTTTGTGCCACCCGGTACTATCGTAGAAGAGAAGGCCATCGGTCACTAAATCGCTGTGCCAGTACAGATTGGAATCGGAAGTTGTGTGTTCAACATCCGAAGTGGAATACAACAGCTTATCATGGCCGGTCTGGAAGATGTTTCCGTAAAATTCGTAGTTGTCACCAGTCATTCGCATCATGCCCATGCCAGCGAAAGCAGCTGTGTTGTTCGAGATGCGAACATCGAAAACACTGTCGTGACCGAACGTCATTAAATTGCCTGTTGACCCGATCATCACATTGCCATCGACAACCACTCCCTGGGTCTCGTGCATCATGATCTGTTGGGTTGCCGCCAACAGAAGATTGTTCGAAATGACGATGTTGGAAACGTTGTAAAACGTCTGGATGTTGTCGGGGTGCCCTTTCCCGAAGTGATGATGAATGTAGTTCTCGTGGATCAGAACGTTGTTTGAGTTGTAGGCAATGACAACTCCGTCTTGACGATTGTAGGCAACTTCGTTTCGCAGAATTCGCAGGTCCGAAACCGTCACGGCAACGATCCCGTTGCCGTTTTGGGTAATCAGGTTCTGCGAGATGACCACGTTTGAAGAAGAGCGAAGCGAGACCCCAGCTTGCTGATTGTTTGTGATGACGCTATTTGAAATCTGCACATTCGTTGCATTACGAATTTCAACGCCGAGCCATTCAGATCCGCTGATTTCGAATCCATCAACCAGAACATTTGAAACGCCTATTGCCCGAAGGACTGCAGTTCTTCGGGATGCTTCGAAGTTGTCTAAGTCCGAGATGTCCCCGGATTTATAAGTGACCACAAAACCTTCAGCGGTTTCTGTGATCGAATATTCACCCGGTTGGCTGACAAAGTTCTCGTGTCCGGTTAAGTAAAAGCGGTCACCAGCTTGGATCGTCATGATTTCGTTGGGAGACTCGTAGGTAATCGTCCCTGTCGTGGAGTCAAAACCGATAATCGTTACGGTGTACTGAACGTTGCCGTGGGCCGTCCAGATGTAGAACTCCGAATCGAGAAGCGTTTCCGCATCCATTCCGATCAGTTCGGAGTCGGTGATCTTGGATTCGCCAATCGAATCGACAATCCACCATCCCTGGTCAGGGTGTCGCGATTGAGAAATCTCTTGTGAGTTCACGAAGAGCGAACTGGGGTGCCAGTCCAGTGTCGTTTGATAAGTTCCATCCCCGTTGTCAGTCCAGTTGGTGATTCGATCGCTTCCCGAAAGGACGACATGATCTCCCGGAACGGCGCGGAGAGAGATGTCCGAGGTGAGTCGAATTGTTTCGCGATACACACCTTCACGGACCCAGATCGTGTCACCTTCTGAAGCAGCATTAATCGCTGCATTGATCGACGTGAACGGGCTCGCACTATCTCCGTTTTGAATCGGGTTGGTTGAGCTTTGATCAACCCAGATCTCAGTGCCAGAAGTGGCTGCCTCGGGAACGTCCGTCGGTGTCCCACTCATGAGCGTTCTCATTTCGAGCAGTTCAAGGACTGCTGGGCTGTTCAGCGGAGAGCGTTTTTTGGGGGCGAAGAAGCTGGTTTCAATCGGTGCAAACGCCAGCCAGGGCGCAAGGATACCGTCGCGATCAACTGTAGACATGAATTGCCACTCGAGAAAGTAGGGGGGAAAGCAGAAATGAAATTGAACGAGGTTGGCGAGGGACGCGACGCAATCCGTTGCATCCAATCGTAGGTTACATTGGAGGTCATTTCGCAAGAATCCAGGAGAATCTCAGCACGAATTCGAGATGGTGAAATCCGTCAACACGTGCCCTATTGGCAACATTTCTGTGGCCTTCGAAAAGCAATCGGACCCGCTAAGAAAGCCTCGTTGCGACGTCAGGAAGTCACAATTTTCTCAGAAAACTCTCAGAGGCTGACAAAAAGCTGATCTCAGAATCACCCTGTGGGCGGTGTGCGATTTGCTTCTTGATGAGTTGCTTCTTCACAACAATTCATCAAGAAGCAAGTCATTGATGCACGGCTGCAGGATGACTCTTACGAGGATGTCTAAGATCTATTGCCAGCACAACTCACTCCCGGACTGAATGGGGGACGCCCGCCGACGGACCACTTCACCGTTCTCAAAGTCATGTGGTTTGTGTTGACTGTTGGCTGTCGCTGGAAAGACGTTCGACTGGAATCGGGCTTTTCTGATGAAACCGCAAGCACCGGTTGCGTCACTGGGAAGAGGTTGGGATTTGGAAAATGATTCATCACCTGTTGCTCACCAAATTGAGGCGACACAACCAACTCTCGCACAAGTTTGTCGTCATTGATTCGGCTCAAGTACGTGCTTTGGATGGCGGAGCTTGCAGCGGTCCGAGCCCTGTTGACCGCAGAAAGAGAGGAGTGAAATACACCCTGTTGGTTGATCGCAAAGTGGTTCCGCTTGCGTATCAGTCGGCCTCGGCGGCCAAAGCTCACCAGACTGCCTCGACAGGGCGTCGCAAGTTGGGCGAAGAAAAAGGAGACGCGGACAACCGCCGACGCCTTGGAAGAAGCCGAGGCAGACTGACCACCAGATTCCAAGCAGCGACCGGCAAGTCTGGGAAGCTCCCCTACTTCATTCTGCCTGCTGGTTATGTGGTGACGCCTAGCAAGGTAGACGCTCTTGGAACAGATCGAAGCTGGCGACGTTGGAGAAATCGTTGCGGTTGCTGCCTAAGATTCGAACGCATTTCGCCAGCGTGCCAAGGAACTCAATGTGAAAGGTGTACCAAACCGCATCCTCGACGCAATGTGAAGAAGCGTTGCAACAAGACGACCGACCAAAACCGCAATCGAATCGAACGCTTCTTCGGCCGCATCAAACGTTGTCGAAGAGTTGCCACCCGCTATGAAAAGAAAGCCGCCAACTTCGCTAGCTTCATTTGGCTCCCCGCACTCATCACGGATCCAATCTAAATGTCCATACGACCCATAGCAAGTTGACCAGCTCGCGCAATAGACCGTTGGCATTGGTTCGTAGAGAGTACGATCTTTTGGAGTCGTGGTTCTGAACGGTAGGAACCTTTTGAGCGTAACGGGACTCTGCTGGTAGTTCACTTGGTCTCGCTGGACACGAGTGATCAACGACAGTACCACTTATCTGTGATTTCCTTCCTAGGCTGCTGCAAGGTACAGACGCGTGAGTCCAGTTGAGGGTAGTTCTAATTGATTACGTTCATTGCCAAATGGGGGAAATGCAGCTTGGAAGTCGGCTTTCCGTTCTTGACGTAGTGAGATTTCGCCTATTGAAGATAGGGAACCGTGAGCTGCCCGACTGTCAGATCAGAGACCGGCGTTTCATTCCGCCGATGCCATTCTCAATCTCTTCAGCGTATCGCCGGTGAGAGTCTGGCGAGCCATGCAAGCCAAGATAGACGGACTTGCCATCGATGGTGACAACGGCCGGTCCAATGCCTTTGTGATGTCGATACATTGGAACTTTTTGCTTTCTCATGAACACGGCTCCGGTAGTAGCCCGGTAGTTTTGGTCGCTGCATTGCGAAAGCAGGTAGTCGTGAGTGACGACTCAGCAAGAGGTTAGAGCGTTTCCGTTGATCTTGTTGTCGTATTGCATTGGTAGTAGAGATCTTTGGTCAAGATTGTGTGATTGCTCCAGGGAGGGAATCATGAGCAAGTCAGCGAAGCGGGACGACCGTCAAATCGTTTGGGCCTATAGCAAGGATTTGCGAGAACGGCTGGTCGCGTTTGTGAAAGCAGGCCACTCTCGAGCTGAAGCGGCGAAAGTGTTTGAGGTGAGCTACTTCTCCGCCAAGAAGTGGATTAAATGGTACGAAGAAGGTCGTTCGCTGGAGTCCATCAAGCCAAGTGGTCCAGAACCCATATTGAGTGTGCAGGAGCGAGAGCAACTCGCTGCATGGGTTCATGAAAAACCGGATCGTACGCTCAATGACTACTGTGAACTGATCGCCCAGCACTTCGGGAAAACGATGTGTCCCTCTGCTGTGGATTCCACTCTCCATAAGCTTGGCTTCACCTACAAAAAAAGTCCCGGCACGCCGCCGAGCAGGATCGCTCGGACGTCGCGGCGAAACGCAGCAAGCATCAACGTCGCCAGCGATTTCGAGGACGTCGGTTAACTCATCGACTCGTCAACCTGTATGAAACAGGTGTCAGAACCGACATGTCGCGACTGCGAGGTCGGTCGTTGAAGGGCGAGCGACTTGATCACGAAAGAACCTGCCGGTCACTGGCAGACAGCCACGCTGGTTCAAGCAGTCGCCTGCGATGGCATTCGAGCCGCGATGCTGCTCGATGTTCCGATGAATGGTGTTTGCTTTGCCGAATTCTGTCGACGTTGGCTGGCTCCCAGCCTGGAACCGGGTGACCTGGTGCTGATGGACAACTTAAGTGCTCACAAATCGACGGAAGCCCTGGAAGCGATCCGTTCGGCTGGAGCGGGTGTTCTTTGGCTGCCACGTACTCTCCTGATCTGGCTCCAGTCGAGAAGATCATCAGCAAGGTCAAAGAACACTTTCGAAAACTGGCCGCACGCAGTTGGAACGAACTTGTTGAGGTCGCTGCCTCCGCTCTCAACTCAATCACTCCCCTGGAAATCCAGAACTGCTTCAAATCCTGCGGATACTACCTCTGACTAACCGTCAGCATGCCTCATGGAAACGCTCTAGAAATGGACGTTACAGGACTCGAACCTGTGACCTCTTCCGTGTGAAGGAAGCGCGCTAGCCAACTGCGCCAAACGTCCGGGACCGGTATTTTGATGATGATGTCAAAGTTCTGCAAGCGTGTTGTGCTTGCTTCATTCGCATCTTCTTTGGTTTGCGGTGATTCGTCGATGAAATCGGCAGCAACGGGTTGGTCAACAGTCCAGCTGAATTCACGGTCGCGAGAAATCTGGTGGGATTCGGAATTCGCCAACTACCTTGGAGTTAGCGATCGGCGTCTTCTTCGGATGTTGGCAGGCCGTGCCAGTCTGCGATGTAGAGTTGGCTTGATCCGTCCTCAGTTCTTGAAGATGTCCACATCAATTGTTTTCCGTCTGGGCTGAAGACTGGCAGAACATCTGCTTTCTCGTGTGTCGTGATTCGTGTGACCGCACCGGGTGAAACGGCGTCACCCTTATGAAGAAGATTCATCGTGTACAGATCGAAGTTGGCTCCTTGTGGTCCACGTGAATAGTCTGCGCGTGTCCAGATGATGTACTCACCCGACGGATGAAAGTAAGGCGCCCAGTTCACAGTTTGAAGATTGTCGGTCAGCTGGATTTCAGTCTGGCCATCGACGGAAACAAGATAAAGCTGGAGCATGTGTTCTTCGTCGCGATCGCTTCGGAAGACGATCCACTTGTCGTCAGGTGAGAAGAACGGTCCACCGTCGTAGCCGTCTTGATTGACGATCTGGTGGACGTTCGTGCCATCAGAGTTCATGATGTAGAGGTCGGGGTCTCCATCTCGCGTTGACGTGAAGACAATTTGTTTTCCGTCGTGCGAGTAACTTGCTTCTGCATCATACCCTTCCGCGTCAGTGAGTTGTTCCAGTTCCTCTCCGTCGAACCTGGTCACGTAGATGTCCATGTGTGGATCGAAGTCCCATTCGTAGCGTCTCCGACCGCCTGCAGCAGCAAGATCCCGAGCTTCCTTCTCAATGGTAGCCATGTCAGGGTTTGTGTGTGCGGAAGAGAAAAGCAGCGACTTTCCATCAGGAGAGAAGTAGGCGCATGTCGTTCGTCCCAACCCGGGGCTGACACGTACAGGTGTCTTCTCGTCGAGTGCCTGGACGTAAATCTGATAGAAGGGATAGCCGACTGGAAACGCTTGGAAGGCGATCGTCTTACCGTCCGGTGAAAAATATCCTTCGCCAGCTCGTGGCAGCCCGAAAGTGACCCGACGAACGTTGCCGAGGAGTTTCGATTCTTCAGTGGGCGTTGGATCTTGTGCTCTGCCGATTGCACAACAGATCAAAAGTGATGTCAGAAACATGAGCAATCGCGTGATCATCGGTTTATCTTTCTGCAATTCCCACCATTTGCTTGGAAGAAACTTCCGGTTCACAACTGGATGAGGATCTATCTGGATGCTTTGTCGGCATATCGATTTTGAGTTTACATGATCGGACGAGATTGAGGTTCGATCAAGTCTCAGGCACGGGACACAAAAAAACTCCGTCTGCTAACGTTCTAGCAGACGGAGTTGATGGTATCGAGTTTTTGCTCGGTTCGACTCGTCTATCGAAGACGAATTGAATGTTCGAGAACCGATTTAGTTGGTCTCAGCAGCTGCTTCTTCCGCAGCGGAAACATTCATGCGACGACCGTTGCGATCGAAGAAAACGGTTCCGTCGACGAGTGCGAACAGGGTGTAATCACGACCCATTCCCACATTCTTGCCGGGATGCCATTTGGTTCCACACTGTCGAGCAAGAATGTTTCCAGCAACGACGGCCTGGCCACCATATTTCTTGATTCCTCGTCGCTTGGCGTTTGAATCACGACCGTTGCGAGTTGAACCCTGTCCCTTTTTATGTGCCATGTCACTACCTCAATGAAAGCTTTGTCCGCAGTGGACAATCCGTTGTAACGTTGTAAGTGTGAATCGAGAACGACGTAATCGTGAGGATTAACGCTTCGAGAACTGGAAGCTTCGACGAGCTTTCTTGAAGCCGTACTTCTTACGTTCAACCATTCGTCCATCACGAGTCAGGAAGCCACCTTCACTGAGTGTCTGGTGAAGTTCGGGATGCTTCGCCTGAATGGCCCGTGCGATTCCGAGAACGACTGCTCCCGTCTGTCCGGTAGGTCCGCCACCGTTGACGTTCACAATGATGTCAACTTTGCCTTCAAGAGACGTCGCTGACAGTGGTCCGAGGACGAGCTTCTGATCACGCAGGATCGGGAAATACTGTTCGAACTCACGACCGTTGACGGTGATCGTTCCGCCACCTTCTTTGAGTCGGACTCGAGCAACGGCAGTCTTGCGACGGCCAGTTCCCCAAGCTACTCCGTAGCGATCCACTTTTCCGCGAATCACTGGATCGGGGCGAGTGATCTCCTCTTCACCTGAATCCTCGACGACAGCAGTTCCGCCAATTTCCAGGCCGGAAGCGAGAGACGCTTCGCCTGATGCGGCGGCCGCTGGTGCGGACGGAATGCTTGGAACTTCCGGCTCAGTCATCTCTGGTTGAGAAACTGCCTCGACCGGGGTTCCTTCCGCTGGTGTGTCATTTTCTGCAGGATCGTTGTTCGGTGAATCTGTCGACATCCGGTGTGTTCCAAAAACAAAAAACTAAGTCAATCGATTCGAGCGAGGAACGTCTTTCCTCGCCAATTGTCGGTAAATATCTTTGTCCGCTCGAGCTTGCTTCATTCGCCTGTGCTCGTGCGACTATCTTGTACGTTATCTCGAAGAATGGTCACTGCTGTTGAGAGTGGCTGGCTTGCTCGATGAAGTCAGCCAACGAACAGTCTAAACCCATTCTGGCAAGTTCTGAGGCTGCTGTGCCTGATGTGGATGGTTAGTCCCGGCGTACAGCTTAAGCTTTCGCAGCATTTTGCGTCCCAGTTTGTTCTTGGGCAGCATGCGACGAACAGCTTCGTGCAGAATCTTGGTTGGGTTGGTTTCAATCAACTCAGCACCGGTTTCGACACGACGACCCCCGGGATACCCGGTGTATCGATCGTACTCTTTCCGAGCCATTTTCTTGGTGAAATTTGGATTCTCGGCGTGAGCCAGTTTCTTTCCAGAGAACCGGATCTTGTCGCAGTTCAAAACGACAACGAAGTCACCGCAGTCGACGTGTGCCGTGTAGATAGGCTTGTGCTTTCCCATCAGGACAGTGGCGATTCGACTTGCCAGACGACCGACGATTTCGCTATCGGCATCGACAACGTACCAGTTCTGTGTGACGTCTTGTTCGCGAGCGAGTGTTGTTTTCTGAACCGTTTGCACGGCGATACCTCGAATTCTGACTTCGTTCCTTCGAAACCGGGAACGAATTCGCTACTTCATTAAGAGCATAACTACTGCAATGGCCGATACTTCCGACACTAGATGGAGCCAGTCCGTGGTCCATGAGAAGAATCGAAACGGGAAGGATAGCGTCCCCCGAGTGTTGAATCAACTGCTCGCGATCGACGAAACCTGTGAAAATGTCAATCTTTATGGACAATATGGTGGAGCGAAGCCGTTGCTCTGTGATGGTCTTTCGTCAGAATGGCTCTGCACGAGAGATTGAAGGGTTTTCTCTGATGTGATGGGAAAGCGGCAATCAAAATTTCTCCTGAGGCTGAGTTCTCCCCTTTTGTGAGGCGGCGAAGGTCGTTTTCGTTCAAGAAAATCGCGAGTTGATGTCATTCGGCTTTCTAAACATCCTGATGCTCACTGGATTGGCCGCTGTCGCCTTACCTGTGTTGGCCCACTTAATTAGCCGTCGCCGTTTCGAAGTTGTTGAATGGGGGGCGATGCAGTTTTTGAAGCTGGGGCATCGAACGCGTCGAAAGATTCGGCTTCAGGATTTCTTGCTGCTGCTCATTCGCATGCTGGTGCTCGGGATGCTGGCACTTGCTCTCGCTCGACCATGGGGAAGCGGGGCCATTTTCGGGAGTCTCGCCCCGGCAGTTTCTCGCGATGTCGTGTTTGTTATTGACGGTTCCGGAAGCATGGGATGGGAATCTGAAGATGGAATTCCACATCAGCGGGCAATTCAGTGGGTTTTCGATGCTTTGGAAGAACTGAATCCAGGCGATACCGTTTCGCTGATTGATGCACGAACACAAACTCGACGTCTTATTCATCCACCTTCCACTGATCTCAAACACGTTCGTGATTCACTGCAATCGATCGCTGCGCCGGATGGGACCTCCAAGCTTTCACAAGCTGTGATCGAAGCTGTGCAGATTTTGCTGACGACATCGAATGTCTCTCGTGAAGTGGTTGTCCTGACTGATCTGCAGAAGTTTCCGTGGTCGCTGGACGATCAACTTTCACGACAGCGACTCGACGATTTGATGTCTCAGCCCGCCGTTCCGCCAACAATTTCCATCGTCGATTTCTCGGAAAAGACCGGAACTCCCAATAACTTTTCTGTCGGGGAGATTGGATTGTCCAGATCTCTCACGGTGCCGGGTTTCCCAATTCAAATCCGTTCGGTCGTCAGCCAGTCCGGGGGAGCAAGCACAACGAAATCTGTTCGGTTGAATGTGAATGATCAGCCAGTCGCCGGTGCGGAACGAGAAGTAACTCTGGCTGGCAACGGTCAATCGACTGTCGACTTTTCACATGTCTTTTCCGAGCCGGGAATTTATCGGATCAGAATTGCTCTCGAACATGATCAACTCCCCGTCGACGATCTCGCGGAATGTTTGATTGAAGTTGTGGATGGTGTTCCGGTGTTGATTGTCGACGGTGCCCGTCATCAGGACGAAACGCGATCGGAGTCGTTTTTCGTCTCTGCAGCGTTTGCGTCATCGGGTGAGACGGAGCGGTGGGTTCGATCGACTGTCATTCCTCCGGCGGAACTCAATGAACAAGCGTTGAAAGGCAATCAGGTTGTTCTGCTTTGCAACGTGTCATTTCTCGATGAGTTGCAACAACGGGCTTTGACCGATTTCGTGGAGAGCGGCGGCGGACTCTTGATTGCTCCGGGAGATCGAACCGATTCGAACTCCTGGAACAACTGGCTCGTCTCGAATGGAGATGAGATACCGCAGGAGCATTTTCTTCCGGTTGAATTTCTTTCGATCGAATCGCAAATGTTCGAAGCGGTGAATGACGACGGCGTTTCTACAGAGGTCATGATCGACACGGACACCTTGACCGATTCCTGGATGGAACGCTTTCAGAAAGGCAACGATGTCGATTTCTCTGCCACACGTTTTTCGAAGTGGTGGAAGCTGGCGAAGCCGAAGAGCGGCCCTGATGCGCAGCCAGACACTGAACCAGAAAACGCAGAGATCATTGAGTCGAAGACTGAAGGCTCCGTCGCGGGGCGTTTTAACAATGGAGACCCCTTCCTGGTGATGCAGCAATCAGGGGAAGGTAAAGTGGCGGTCCTCTCGGTTCCGCTCGATGCAGACTGGAGTACCCTGCCCGCTCGATCGGACTTTGTTCCGTTCTTGCATGAGCTCGTCTTCCAACTCTCCGGGCAGGGATTCAAACGAAACGTGGCTGCGGGAACGGTTCTGCGACTTCCGCTAGAAGATGGAGAGCGGCCGCGAGACTATTCAGTTCGTGGCCCCAACGATGTAAATGGGGAACCCAAGTTGCTTCGCGAAGGTGAGTCACTCTTCGCGGCGTATGCTGAAACGTCTGTTCCGGGATTGTATGAATTTGTCCCGAAAGACGTTGGAAAACCTGACGCAATTCCGTTCCTCGTCTTACGCGATCCGGCCGAGTCGGATCTGACTCGGATCGATGAAGTGGAATGGGAAATTCTATCTGGAAACGACCGGATGAAACTGATTGACTCGATGAGTGATCTGACAGCTGCCAGTCAGGCTGAGCTGACACGGTCTGAACTGTGGTGGATCTTGTTGCTTGGAATCTTGTTATTGCTCGTCGCTGAAGTCTTTCTGACGCGGCGAATGGTTCAAGGCGGACACACTCAGTTCGCGACTGAAGTGGAGTGATCTCATTGGTCCTGCATTCTCGTCACTCGAATGCTCGATGGCGATCTTCAATTCGACATTGCGATGAGTTTGAGTCGCGGCAATAATTGGCCCGTCGCGCTCGACTCACTTTCCTCCCTGAGAACTGAATTCTGTTTGATGAACGAGCCCGAATCGTCTCCGTATCTACATCGTTTACGGAACCATTGCGACCTTCTCTATCCAGATATCGCTCCAGAAGATGTGGCACATCGCATCGAAGAAGTTCTGCAAGGTGTGAAGAAACCGCGTAGCAGCGGAAACGACTTGTGGTCTTCTCGCGATGCAATTCTGATCACATACGGAGACTCGATTCAGCGTTTAGAGGAATCACCGCTTCAGACACTGCATCAATTTCTTAAGGCCACAGTCGATAGCGACATCAACTCCGTCCACATTCTCCCCTTCTGTCCTTTCAGTTCGGATGACGGCTTTGCGGTCATTGATTATCGCGAAATCAATCCAAAGCTCGGGGATTGGAATGATGTCGAACAGGTTTCCAGCGACTATCGATTGATGGCCGATCTGGTGATCAATCACGTCTCGTCGGAGAGTGAATGGTTCGAGAATTACCAGTCGGGCAGAACTCCAGGCGCGGGCTTTTTCGTGGAAGCGAATCCCGATGAAGATCTGACAAGCGTCGTACGACCGCGTGCTTCGAGCCTATTGAGAGAAGTTCAAACTCCTCAAGGAACTCGGTACGTCTGGTGCACGTTCAGTCACGATCAGGTTGATTTGAATTTTCGTAATTTCGAAGTCTTCATTGAGTTCTTGAAGATCATCCGAATTTACCTCGATCACGGTGTCGAGATCCTGCGTCTGGACGCGATCGGTTACCTGTGGAAGAAGATCGGGACGACCTGTATTCATCTGCCTGAGACTCACGAAATGGTCCGGTTCCTGCGGACGGTTCTCGACGAATACGCGCCGGGGTCGATCCTGATTACCGAAACCAATGTCCCGAACCAGGAGAACCTGACGTACTTCGGCAACGGCAACGAAGCCCACATCATCTACAACTTCAGTCTTGCTCCTCTGATGCTGCATGCACTGCTGGCAGGGACTTCGAAGTACTTGAAAGCCTGGATGATGAGCATGCCCCCCGCTCCGATGGGGTGTACTTATCTGAATTTCACCGCATCGCACGACGGAATCGGAATGCGCCCGGCTGAGGGACTGCTCTCTGATCAGGAGCAGGAAGAAATGGTCCGAACCATCGAGAAATTCGGGGGGAAACTTTCCACTCGAAAACTGGGGGACGGGACGGAAAAAGTCTACGAGTTGAATGTCTCACTCTTTGATGCACTTCAGGGAACCCTGGAAGGGCTCGACCGCTATCAGGTTGAACGCTTCATCTGCTCGCAAACAATCATGATGGCCCTGGAAGGCATCCCGGCATTTTACATTCACAGCTTAGTGGCGACGCCGAACGACACGGAACTCGTCGAGAAAACCGGACGCGCCCGCTCAATTAATCGACATCAATGGGACGCTGACGAGCTCGAGAAACTTCTCGATGATCCACAATCTCCGCAGTCGAGAGTTTCCAGTGAGATTCTCCGCCGAATGCGAATTCGTTCTCAGCAACCTGCGTTCGACCCCAGTGCTGTCCAATTCACGCTGCATCTCAAGACGCACTTCTTCGGATTCTGGAGGCAGAGTCGGGATCGCAGGCAGAGCATCTTCGCAATCAACAATGTGACATCCCGACGCAGAAGTTTGACGCTCTCGGATCTGAATCTCATCGTGACCGACAACTGGTTCGATCTTCTCACCGGGGAACGATTTGACGACCGGTCGCAAAAAATTGCGCTCGCTCCGTATCAAACTCTCTGGATCACAAACTGGAAAAGCGACTGAGAGTTCGCCGCAATAATTCAGCCGATTCCGATTACGGGTTCTTGACTTCATCCGGGCGTCGCGTCAGCGCGAAGTAGATGACGTAGAACCAGGACAGGAAGGCCGAGATGATGGCCCACAGGATCGACCGGTTTCTTTGCCAGGAGCAAACAACCGCGAGGACAGATCCGAGCCCGATGCCGGTCTGAGCAACGTTTGTTGTGATGGTTTCAGCCAGTAGTAGCGGGATTGGCATCAGACGCTTTCTTACGAGTCAGTGACAAATGACTTGTCATTGTTTAGTGATGATCAAGACTGGTGACGAAGCTGCAAAGGGGACCTCAACAGCCTCGAGTCCTTAAAGCATTCGTTTCATCAAGGAAAATCTTAGACCGTTTTCGCATTTAATCCGTGATCAGCCATGTTCGTTTTCACCTGAAAGCGTGCGACGCATTTTGAAGTTGTCGAAGACGACTCCATTTTTGACAACCTGTTGCGGCGTGACGACCTGAAAACCGTGTCGTTCAAAGAACGGACGTGCGGTGATGCTGACATCGGACGTCAGTTCATTCAAATCGAGCTGGGCAGCCTCTTCGAGAATCGCGACCATTAATTGCCGTCCCACTCCCCTGCTCTGCCACAAATGGTGAACGTAAAAATGATCGACGTAGCCACTCTCAAGCAGTGCTGCATATCCGACGATCTGCTCATCGGCAATGCACACAAACGGGTTCATGCCAGCAATTCGGGCATTCCAATGGTCAGGATCAACCGAGTCGGGAGCCCAAGTCTGGACTTGCTCTAACGAGTAGTCACGCCGATTGATACTCCGGATGGTGTTGAAGAAAAGCTGCCGGAGCGACTCTTCTTCACCCGGTTGATAGCGCCTGATTTGAAATGACAAAGCATCCTGCCTTTGTTTGATCCGTCAGCCCACTTGAGCAACTGACCGGCTCCACGCTTTACTTGCTCTTTTTCTTTTGAAAGTAACGCTGGTACTCAGGACGATCTTTCCAGTCATCGAAGTACGGTCGATACTCATCACTTTCCGTCCAGGTCTTCGGTCCGGGATCGGCAGGAACCACTTCTCCTTCCGGGTAGTCTTGACCAGCGATGCTTTGATCGACGGACTCATGAAACTGCTTGAGTGCTTGAATCATGCGAGTAGCAACTTGCGGTGACTCTTTGATCAGGTTTTGAGTTTCGTTGGGATCGTTCTCGATGTTGTACAACTCGTAAACGTCCGCATCTTTTTTGGGAGCGACGATCTTCCAGTCGTTGTCGATTAGTGCGGATCGGCCGGTGTGTCGAAAGCCGATTGGTTTCTCGCGCTCGTCGAGTTCTTTCTCGATCAACGGCTTCAGGCTGACCCCATCTTGCGGGGTGATGCGAGCGCCTTCCGGCAGTCCGATGATGTCAGAAATCGTTGGGAAGATGTCCATTGTACATGCTGGGTATTCTGTGACTCGCGCACTTGCGATTTCGTTGGGCCATTCGATGATCGCAGGAACACGCAATCCCCCCTCGTAGACTGTTCCTTTAAAGCCTCTCAGGCCGCCCACCGTATCGGGGCGAATTTCTGGAAGTCCGCCGTTGTCGCTGCAGAACCAGAAGAGCGTGTTGTCTGCGACTCCCAATTCTCGCAGCTCCTTTCGAAGCGTGCCGATGCTTCGATCCATTGCCACCAGTTCTCCGTAGTGATGAGACGATGGATCTTTCAGTTCGTGAAACGCTGACCGATCTTCGTCGCTTGCCACAAACGGGCTGTGGGGAGTTCCGTACCAGATCACCGTGAAGAACGGTTGAGACTCCTCAACCTGTTGGCCAATGAACTTGACTGCTTCATCGACGATGATTTCCGAAGAGTCTCCTTCGAACTCTTCAAACTCCCCCATACGGCTCATGATCGGGTCACGGTCAAAGAAGTTGGTCACCGACAGCCAGTAGTCGAATCCAAATCTTCCTGGGCTGCGAATATCGTCCCCGAGGATTGGGGCACCCGCTCCGCGATAGCCGTTCAGGTGCCATTTGCCAAAATGGCCGGTGGCATAGCCAGCTGCTTGAAGAGCTTGAGCGACTGTCTTCTCTTGTGGCCTGAGCGGAACGCCATGGTTCAAAACCCCTGTCCGATCGTTTGTTCGACCCGTCATGACAGTGGCACGCGTTGGAGAGCAGTTCGGTGCTCCTGCATAGAAGCGATCGAACCTCAGCCCGTTGGCTGCCATTTCGTCGAGATTGGGAGTCTTCAACACCGGGTGGTTGTAGTAACCGGTTTGTCCCCAACCCATGTCGTCGGCCATCACGAGAATGATGTTCGGCTTCTCGGCAAGACACTCCACGCCATTTGAAACGATGATCACGAGTCCAGTCAGAAAGAGACTCAGTGAAAGACGCAGTTGAGAAATCGTCAGGAGTAGAACTGGCTTCATAAGTATCTTTCTGCACTGAATGGGTGGGGCAGGATTTGGGGAAAACGAAAAATCGTTGGCAGGACTCTTACTCTATGATCTGGAACTTGACTTCGTCGATCGTTCCAGTGAATTCAAACTTCCCGTGATCAGCGTAGGCGGGGTCGACGGGAGTGATGGAGTCTCTTCCAACTTCGAAAGGTTCCAAGCCGTGACGGAACAAGCTGCGTGACAGTTCACCTTTGCCAGCTGGCTTTCCATTCACGAACAACTGCAGTGTTCCCCCACCCTCTTTTGACCCGTTGGGAGTGAACTCAGCTGAGATCGTCACTTCTCCTGTTCCGATCGGCGAAGTTCCAGGAATGTTGACATTCGCGATATCAAAACAGGTGTACCGGAAATTGGGCTTGGAGTCCTTGATGTAGAGTGACCATCCGGCGGAGAAACCACCGGCGCAGGTGATGACCCCTTCAGATCCATTCTCCGGGACTTGAATCTTCGCTGTGATCCTGTGAGCGCGCGGGAAGAGTTGCGGACCAACCGGTTCCGGCATCGCCACCTGATTTCCGTAGTACGTCCAGTTTGTGGGAGGCGTTCCCCCGACTCGCAGCTTCGGATCGAATCGTTCAGCGAATCTAGGATCGAGCGGAAAGACCTGATACTTGAGAGCTTCTTCTGTGAACAGGTCTTGTAGCTCTTTCAGCTTCTGTGGATATTCTTCGACGAGGTTGACCGCCTGGGAGAAGTCGTCTTCGATGTTGTAGAGCTCCCACGGAGCATTCAGGAAGTCGCCCGACCGACTGTTGGTGTCCCAGGGGACGCCGAAATGAGAACAAGCGACCCAGCCATCATGATAGATGCCACGATTGCAGAACATCTCGAAATACTGAGTCTGTCGCTTCCCTTCGCTCTCTTCGTCATCAAACGAGTAGAGCATGCTCACACCTTCAACAGGCAGCTGCTCAATACCGTTCACGGTTTTCGGTTCGGGGATTTTGCAGGCTTCGAGAATCGTGGGCACAACGTCAATCACATGGTGAAACTGAGTACGCTGTTCCCCCTTGCTTTGAATTCCCTTCGGCCAGTGCACGACCATTGGGTTTCGCGTTCCTCCGAAGTGTGAAGCGACTTGTTTCGTCCATTGAAACGGGCTGTCCATGGCCCACGCCCAACCAACAGGTACGTGCGGCTCACTCGACGGGCCGCCGATTTCGTCGAGACGGTTGACGGTACTTTCCAGCCCGAGCTGAATTCCCAGCAGGCTCGCGAGTTCGCTGAATGTCCCCTCAAGTCCGCCCTCGGCACTGGCTCCGTTGTCGCCCACAATGTAGAGCACGAGCGTGTTATCAAGCTCTCCGGAGTTTTCGAGGCTGTCGATCAGACGCCCGACATGAAAGTCGGTATGCGCCATGAAGTCTGCGTAATTCTCCATGAGACGTAAGTAGACGGTCTTCTGTTCGTCGGTTTGACTGTCCCAAGCTGGAATTTCTTTCGGACGTGGCGTCAGCTTGGTGCCGGGTGGGATGACTCCGTTATCGAGTTGGCGTTGGTGAACGATCTCCCGTTCGCGATCCCAACCGTGATCGAACTTGCCTTCGTGTCGACCACGCCAGTCTTTCGGGACGTGATGCGGAGCATGGACTGCACCGGTGCTGAAATAAGTAAACCACGGTTTGTCCGGATTGGCAGCCCGCACGTTATTGATCCACTTAATCGCTTCATCAGTCAGATCTTCGGTGAGGTGGTACCCCTCCTCCGGTGTCTTGGGTGGTGAGACCCAGGTCGTGTTTCGATAGAGTGTCGGGTAGAACTGGTGAGCTTCGCCCTGATTGAATCCGTAGAAGTACTCAAACCCGAGGCCGGTCGGCCAGCGGTCAAATGGGCCAGCTGGGCTGATGTCTGGTTCGGGAGAGTTATGCCACTTTCCGAACATCGATGTGGCGTATCCGTTGCCGCGAAGAAGTTCCGGAATCAGTGCTGTGCTTTCCGGAATAATCCCGGTGTACCCAGGGAAACCGGTTCCCATCTCGATGATCACACCTGTTCCGACTGTGTGATGATTTCGCCCGGCGAGGAGCGCAGCTCGTGTCGGACTACATAGTGCCGTTGTATGAAATCGTGTGTATGTCAATCCGTTGTCAGCCAGTCGCTGCAGATTCGGCGTCTGCACGGAACCGCCAAACGGAGAACACATCCCAAACCCGACATCGTCGAGAAGAATGATAAGCACGTTTGGAGAACCCTCACGAGCCCGAAGTGGCTGTGGGTAAGATGGAGTCGAATCGCTCAACGTTTCTCCAACTTTTCCGTCAAAGGGCGGATCTGGTTGAGGGAGTTGCGTTTGCCCAAAAGACTCCGGCCCATGTGCAGCCAGTATGAAAAAGAGTGCAGCGAGACAGCATCGGAATTGCATCATCGACATCATGCTTTCCCCGGACTTTCATTGGAAACGATTTGTGTCGGCAACCAGAACTGGTCGTAAGTCAACCAAGATGGGATCTTCAAACGTCGGAAGTTCGGAACAACCAAAGCTTGATAGGCGAACTCACTCGCTTCGTTGTAACAATGCTTCGATTGAGAATCTACCGGGCAAGCAAGCACGGGCGAGGATTGTCGTTTCACAATCCTAAGATTGCTTGGTTGTCAAAGTCTGAATACCTCATCAGGATACCGTCCAACGGAAGTTGAATGAGGATCTGTGACGACTGTCATCGCTTTCGAGGTAGCATCAAGCGTTTGCTCATTGCTGCGATGAAGTAACTGCCTGTCCCGTTAGACAAAGACATTCAAACCAAAGGCAAACGAATCCATGAGTGAGATTCAGGTGACCGGCGTCGATGTTGTCATCGTCGCCATCGCGGTGCTGTGGGTGGGGAACCGCATCACTCAGTCTGTTTCGATTTTACAGAAGTACAGCATCCCGATCGCTGTGACTGGTGGATTGCTGTGCAGCCTGTTCGTTGCGGCACTCGGAGCTTTGGGTGGTCCCGAAATCGTGTTTGAAATGACAATTCGTGACACCCTCTTGATGGTGTTCTTCACCACGATTGGAATCTCTGCCAAGTTTGGTCGCCTCGCAGCGGGCGGGAAGTCTCTCGGAGTAATGGTCATATGCGCCGGCGTTTTTCTTGTGATTCAGGACTTCGTCGGTGTGATGGTCATGAAAGCCATCGGATCGCATCCGGCATACGGTCTCTTCGCGGGAAGTGTGTCACTCGCTGGCGGACATGGAACGGCGATTGCTTGGGGAAAAGAAGCGGAAGCTGCGGGTCTGCCGAATGCGGATTTAATCGGAATCGCGTTCGCGACATTCGGTTTAGTCGCCGGAGGAGTGATCGGCGGGCCAGTCGCTGAATGGTTGATCAAGCGAAACAACCTCGTCCCCGAAAGCACAGCTGGCCATGCAAGCAGCTCTGAAGAGTCAGAGTCTTGTGAGCCCTACTCCTTGAATCTTGCGCTGCGAGTCATGTTGGTCCTGGCCTTGTGCCTTTCATTCGGCGAAGTCGTGAATGCGTGGCTCTTTTCCAACGACATCAAGTTACCGGGGTTCCTGACTGCAATGATGGTGGGAATCGTTATCACTAATTTGGCAGACACATTTCAAAAGCCATTGCCGCTTGCTTTCTTCGACAAAGTCGGCGAAGTGGCCCTTCAATTGTTTCTGGCGATGAGTTTGATGAGCATGGATCTCTCATCGCTTGCGAGTTCCTTCGGCACGATCATTCTTGTCTTGATAATTCAAGTTGTCGTGATCGCGTTGTTTGGAATTCTCGTCATCTTTCGAGCGATGGGCAAAGACTACGACGCAGCTGTGATCGTCGGTGGATTCTGCGGACTCGGAATGGGAGCGACGCCGGTAGCGATCGCCAACATGAGTGCCGTTACCCGCAAGTATGGACCGTCATTCAAGGCATTCCTCGTCGTCCCGCTCGTCGGAGCATTCTTTATCGACGTACTGAATGCAATGGTGATCAAGTTCTTCGTAGGACTGCCGATCATGCAGCAGCCTTTGTGACAGCGAGTGTTTTACGATCCCGTTGATTTACCAAGCAGCTTCGTCATTCATGTCTTAAACATCACGGGGCGAAAGTGGCTCGAGTGTCGACATTTCGAGCAATTCGAACTCGAAACTCTGAAATAACTTCTCACACAAAACAACAACACCGCCGCGAGATTGGTTCTCGCAGCGGTGTGTTTGTGTTAATCAGCGGACTTTAGAATTCACCCACGATCTGGCCGTCGTTTCGAGCGCAGAGACGCTGGAATGTTCCGACTTGTGACCAGGGAATGACGTTGTTGTTCACGTCAGCCCAACTCGTCTGAGTGTGGTCGATGCTTGTGCTGAGGAATCGGACTGATCCGTCTGCCAGCAGGAACTGTGCTCCGCCATCGTGCAGACTTCCGTATGAGTTACGTTTGGTGTTGTCGTTGGCGACTGATGGTGGATTGATTCGGAACTCACCAGCTCGCATGGTGGACTCAGGAGCATCAGCGCGACCGTTATTGTTGCGCTGGAAGTGTCCGTACCAAGTAGCGTCCCACAGGAAGGCTCCGCCGCCAGTATCTGCTCCAACTCCCCAGTATTTAACCTCACCGGCCAGAATGGTGTTGGAAGAGCCATCGGTAATGTCTCGGAAACCGAAGTTTTGGTCTTCGATCATGACTCCGTTTTTACGACCGACTGGCTGTGTGTAGTAAGCGGATTGAACGAACGATCCAGGGCAAGCGACGTAACTTGATGACGCAATTCCAGGATTATTGAATTGGACGCTTCCGTTCGCTGCACCGATCTTAAAGTGAGTCGGCTGAGTGGAGGAAGGACAGGTCATCATTGTGAAAGTCGAAGTGATCACCTGATCGTTCGGTGGTTCCCACATTCCTCGACCATCGAACTCGATCAGGTTGAACAGGTTGGCCTGATCGATCATCGGGAGAATCGACATGCTCCAACCCCAGCCCGGAGCTCGATTCGGGCGGTCGCCGCGATTTCTCATTCCATTGGCCTGAAGAGCCATGGCTTCGCTTTGGAACATCCAGCCGGGAGGAAACTTGCCGTAGACATCATGATAGTTGTGCATCGCCAACCCGATTTGTTTGAGGTTGTTCTTGCACTGTGTTCGTCGAGCAGCTTCTCGGGCTTGTTGCACAGCCGGAAGTAGCAGAGCAATCAAGATTGCGATAATCGCGATCACGACAAGGAGCTCGATCAGCGTAAAAGCTTGCCGACGTCTTGTGGGGGAGTGGGACACTTCAGCACCTCATAAGGGAAGAAAGAGATGGACTAGTAAAAACGTCATTTGAGCGATGAGCGTTGCATAACGTTCGCAGTACGAACGGATAGACGACGCAATCCGAAACACAATCCTTCATTGACTGTCGTCAGCTTCGCGGGCGAGATCTGCCTCGACGATTCTGCCCGCATCTGATTTCAAATCGAAATTGAACTCATTCGATCCAGTGGCTGCGACGTCGGCGGTTAACGTCGAACTCATGTTGTAGACAGCAGGAACTTTTTCTTTGGCCCCCGCTGAATTCCCTGACCCAACATCTCCAGTGCTAATTTTGACGACATTCACACCGACCCAGGCACCTTTTTCATCGTCGCTGAACATCATCTCGTAGACACCTTGAGAATCTGTCTTTCCGTACGATGTTGTTCCGCCTTCTTTGGGAGCGAAAACGACAAAGGCATCCGGAAGAGGTTGTCCGTCCAAGGTGACTTTTCCAGTCACACGTTGAAGGTCGTTATCACTTCCTCCGCATCCCGCAAGCGGCGCAATTAGCATTAAGCAAAGCAAAATTCTCATCGGCATCAATTTGGTCCTTCATGGTGTCTGATGGAACTTCTGCGTGTTCCAATTGATCCTGAATAAATGAATTGAATCTGCTGGCTATTGACTCCTCACCACCGAGCTCACAATAGACTTACGACCCGGGAGGTATTCGCGTTTGGTTTGTTTACTCTTTGGATAAAAACTCCGTAAGAAACAGAAAACTACGAAATTGAGTCACAGCCGGTGTCTTTGCGTCACGGTGTGGAGAATTTCTCACAGTTTTTCAGAGACAGACGTATGACGTCTCAGAAAGTTTCACAAATCTGGCTTCAGTGAATTCGCGCACCGCAGTTTGGGGCAAACTGTTTTGGGGACGCGTGGAATGTGTCTTCAAAAGCTTCTGAGCAACAGCACCAATATGGATTGGATGCTTGGAGTGTTTGTGCTCAGTTCTATGTGCGGGGGATTGACGAAGGAGTCGCTTTCGTCGCTGGTCACAAGGCAAGGTTGTGAGGTCGTGGGAGGGACGTTCGCAGTGGTGGAAGGTGATCGCTTGAAATGACAAGCTGATCTGATGGCGAACGTGGGCACCAAGTTGGTGAGAGTTTGCTGTCATAAAGCCTCCACAAAATGGAGGAAGTGTGGGGGGTCGAACAAGTGTTCACCGATGTATATTACTGGACATACCAGTGAATGCCTATCCAATTCTGCTCAACTTTTCATAAGAAATCCTAATGTGCGGTTGAGGTCAATTGGACAGGAGTCGATGTTTTGAGAAGAGTTTGCGAGGCGCCTT
The DNA here is from genome assembly GCF_040717535.1 of Thalassoglobus sp. JC818. Classification (NCBI taxonomy): domain Bacteria; kingdom Pseudomonadati; phylum Planctomycetota; class Planctomycetia; order Planctomycetales; family Planctomycetaceae; genus Thalassoglobus; species Thalassoglobus sp. JC818. The sequence continues at coordinate 636,622 of NZ_JBFEFI010000001.1, read as the reverse complement.
CGGAAGAACTCAGCGACATCCGAGAGCCCGCGTCGTGGCCGGGCGGTTCAAGGAGAATGAACGCACATCGAAGATTCGGTGAGACCATCAGTCGCGTGGAACCGGTATTCAAATAAGCACGACCCACGCCAGCTACGAAGTTTTCAAGCACGGTGAAGACTGGTTTCCTGCCACGGAAGTTGGGGCTGAATTGTTATTGCGGGGCGAACTCGGCAGAATCGGGACGTTGGCAAACCACAACCATTCTTGAAAAAACAATCACATGATGTCACTTCTTGTTTTCTACGCGCTGCTTGCAATTGGCTTCTCCTTCTTTTGTTCCGTCGCGGAGGCCGTTCTCCTCAGCGTGACTCCCAGCTATATCGCGACGCTCAAGGAACAGGGAAAAAGTTCTGCCCTGTTACTCGAAAAGCTGAAGGCCAATGTCGATCGCCCTCTCGCTGCGATTCTGTCTCTCAATACCGTCGCTCATACTGTGGGAGCTGCGGGGGTTGGAGCTCAGGCTGCCGAAATCTGGGGGATGGAAACAGGCGGAGGACACGCAGTCGGCTGGGCATCGGCTGTGATGACTCTAGCCATTCTGGTTCTGTCCGAAATCATTCCGAAGACACTCGGGGCTGTGTACTGGAGAAGCCTGGCTGCTCCGATTGCGATGCTGACCAACTGGCTGATCTGGATTCTCTATCCTCTGGTTCTTCTGTCGGAAGTTCTAACACGACTGATTGCGGGCTCGGACCGTCAGGAAATCGTCACGCGGGCCGAAGTCGCAGCCATGGCAGCGATCAGTGCTCAGGGAGGACATATCGATCCCAGCGAATCACGAATTCTGGCGAATCTGTTCAAGCTGCAGAAGTTGACTGCGGAGGACGTCATGACGCCCAGAACCGTGATTCGAGCATTTCCGGAGTCCATGACTGTCGCGGAAGTGCTGGCCAAGCATCCGAATCTGTCCGTGTCGAGAATTCCCATCTACGAAGGGTCGATCGACGGCATTACAGGTTTCGTTCTGAAGTCAGAGATTCTGCTCGCTCAGGCCAACGATCAACCAGAGACTCCTCTCAGTAAGCTCAAACGTCCTCTGCGGTCGGTCAGCGCGACGACTCAACTCTCTGAGTTGTTTGATCTGCTGCTCAATGAGCGGTCACAGATTGCAATTGTGGTCGATCAGTTCGGAGGCACGGATGGACTCGTCACGATGGAAGATGTGATCGAAACGCTCCTCGGTATGGAGATTGTCGACGAAATGGACCGGACCGACGACATGCAGCGGCTTGCGCGAAAGCAATGGGAGAAACGAGCTAAAGAGATGGGGCTCGATGCGGAACCGATCACAGCAAAGCCAACACCCGAGACCGATGATCACTCCAAGTAGATCGATTCAAACTTGATTTGAGCGATGAGGGCAAACTGGCCCCTGCTCCGGTCTTCTGTGTGACTAAACGTCGATCAGGAAAGGTTTGGTTGGCCTCAAGTGCAATGACCCTTCTCCCGGGCAAGGAAAAGGGTCATAAGCACTGGCCAGCGCACCTTGTTCAACGCGGTCTGTTTTCATGCAGCCCTTTTATATGTCGACAAAATCTGAGGTCCGGTCATGGAGGAGCGACGCGTTAATAACCTTGATTCTGACGTTCGCTGAACTTCCGGTGGAACTTCAAACTCTTTCCCCAGTGTGACAATCGGCTGAGTCCATGCTCAAGTGGAAATGTACCGAATTTGCCGATTTTTGTTATTCTCCTTAAACGTCCTCTTTTCTTGTCACTCCTCACATCGAAGTGCTGAGATCTGAGACGGCGACGTTTACCAATATCGACCAATCTTGCGTCGAGGGACTTGTCCGCGAATCATGATCATGGAACGATTTGCCTGGCAGTACTGAAAGATGCATTTTGCCATACACTGGACTAAGATGTGCTCTCATTGTCGGCTTCACTTCATTCATATCTCGTTGACATCAGATTCCAATCAGTCGAATACTTTCCTGTCAAAATCTGGCGTGTGTGATTGCGGAATGATCAACGCTTTCAAGGGAGTGTTTTATGCGTGAGTTCAACAAGATCCATGTCATCGCACTCCCACGCTGCGCGACTGTCTCGATGGCAGAAGGACTCGGAGCGCTGGGAATCTCGGTCGCACACCTGGGGAAAATCTTCGGCGAGCAGTCACCACATCATCACGACTCGAAGCGTCTCATTCGAATGCACGAGCAGATTGTCAGGCAGGACTACAATCTCGACATTCTGAGTGAGTGCGATGGGCTCGCTGATTATCCCGTCTGTATTCCCGAGGTTTTCGAAGCGCTCGATCAGCAGTTTCCGAACAGCTTGTTCATCAATGTTCGTCGTGATGAAAATCTGCAATCGTGGCTGCAATCAGCGGAGAAGCAGTTTATCGGGCTGCGACTGCTGAAAACCGGCGACGGAGCGACCGAAGAAGACCGACAGTTTGCCGATGCGATGGCGGACTTTCGTCGAATGACGTTCGGGCAAAGTGAATTCGATCCCGAAGCCTTCTTGAAGGCTTATCATCGTCATCAGGATTGCGTCCGAAACTATTTCTCAGGGCGTGAAGATCAACTGCTCGACATTCCCGATGTCGGTCTCTTGCGCGAGAACGGTTTCAACCTGTTGTGCGGGTTCCTGAAGTGCGACACGAAACAGATCCTGTTCCCTCAGAAAAACGATCACAGTGTCGCGCCCCAGCAGGCATTCTTTGATGCTCTGAAGGAAGGCAAAATCGATTCCAAGACGGGGCTGCGACCCTCTTGACGGATTCCGCTTTCTGGACTTCGCTCGGAGCACTTGTTGACGCGAACGAAAACGCGACGTTGAGCAGCAAGAACACGGCGATCAGAATCAGCACGAGATGTACGATTCGGGCAAAGTGCGAAGGTGAAATCAATTTAGCGAGTCGATGTCCGGTCCAAATCGCCAGAGCCACCATGGGCAGGCTCGTCACGAAGTAATGAAGCACTGTTGTTGTCACGGAACCCGAGACAAAGTGCATCGTCAGGACCCAGATGCTGGTGACAGTAAAAAAGCTTTGAAGCATGGCACGAAAACGCTCCGGCGGCCATCTTCGCAGCGCTCCGTACATCACGACCGGAGGCCCAGACGTGTTGTATGCTCCTCCGAGAAAACCGGCGATCAGCCCTACGACTGGTCCCCAGCGATCGTCCTTGAGTCGAAATCCGTCAGGATGAATGAGCGACCACATCGAAAAGATGAAAATCACAACCGCCAAAAGAGATTTGGCAATGCGATCGTCTCCACTCTGAAGCAGCCAAACGCCCAACGGGACGGTGAGAATCGCGGGCAGCGTGAAGGAAAGTGCATCACGGAAGCGAATGTGCTGCCATTCCCGAATCAGGATTCCAATGCCGTTCAGAAATGAGAGCATCGCCACGAGCGGAGCAGCTTGCTGGAGAGGAAGGAGTGTTCCGAGCAAAGGCATCGCAATGAGTGCCTCTCCGAATCCGATCGTCGATCGAACCGTCGCTGAGAGAAAGACGATTCCGCAAATCAGAACGGTGCTCAGACCGTCTGTCAGTGTGAAAGCAAGCAACAGGGTGTCTCAAGAGTCGGAGAAAATGGGCGGGAGCGATCAAACCGCACATGGTGTCAATTGAGATGCGCGAGTCAAGAGAGTCGAGTTCAGCCCGAGTCGACTTCGGCCTGAGTCGATTCGGCAATGGATCGATGTGGAGGGAATCTGAAAACAAAAAACGACAGCACTCTGACTCCGAAATGTCGTAGCAGAGTGCTGTCAATTGGATTGCATCCAGAAGATCGGAAGCAGTTCGATTGATTCCTAACCTCGGAACCTTACTCAGCGGCAGCTTTTTTCTTTTTCTTTGCTGGTGCTGGTTTCTTGTACTCTTCCAGAGTCACTTTCTTGTCTTTGTCCTGATCCATACGGGCAAAGAGTGTTTTGAGCCGTGTTTCCTGCTTCTTGGTCTCTTCAGCAGTTTTTTCTGTCTTCGAAGGACGAACTTTGAACTCTTCCCAAGTCAGACTGCCGTCTGCGTTCTTGTCGAGTCGTTTGAAGACTTTTTCTGGATCAGCTTTCTTGGCGTCGGCTTTCTTTTCTTCAGCCGCGTAAAGCGAAGTCGCAATACCCACGAAAACCAGGCTCAGCAGTGCGAGGCGCAATTGACTCATCGGGACACCTTTCAAAACAAGTGGAGCGATAACTTGCAAGACGAAAAGAGGCAACGTTTGTAGAACATCTCAAACGTTGAAACAGCGATCGACCGCTAAATTCAAGCGGTCACATGGACGAGCCAAAAAGAAGAAACCACGCGCTGAGAGTTGGAGATTGCGGGCTGTCCGATGATCGATTGATGCTATCCACTTTCGTTGATATTGCAAGCGATCGCGAATCGACATTGTAACCTCTCGGGTACGCTCGCAGGTTCAGACCAGTTCTGAGCTGTGACTGCAATCAATGAGTCTGGCTATATACTTGTTGACGCTAGGTATTTTGTGAGGTATCGTTATTGTCGTGGTTCGGAATATCTTTCACGATCTTGATCGAGTCACACTCGCCCATCCAACAACAGATGCTTGGAAAGATTTTCAGTGTCTCTTTAGGAATAAAGGAGGGACAAATGTCGACGCCGATTGAAGGCAACCAAGTCCGTGGACATTTGGAGACGATGATTCTGTCGATCCTCGAATCCGAAGCCGCTCACGGGTTCGAAGTCGTCAAGCGGCTTTGTGCCGCCGGGAATGGGGCCCTTGAACTGAAAGAAGGCACAGTTTATCCCGTTCTATATCGCCTCGAAGATGCTGGGCTGATTCGTTCGAAGTGGGAGAAGGAGACCACCGGTCGACGCGGCCCGCGAAGGAAGATTTATCAATTGACCAAACGGGGTGAACGGCAATTGAACGCCGGTCGCGCTCAGTGGAAGTCGTTCGTCGAAACAATCGGTCCAATCGTGGGAGGTGTCGCATGAATCCTTCGTTAATGATTCCAGTCGAACGAGTTGTTCGTCCGATCCACGCAGCGATGACTAGCAAAATGAGAATGCGAAACGAACTCTATTCGCATCTGGAACAGATCTATCAGGAAGAGTTCGCCGCGACTCAGGACGAAACGAAAGCACTTGAGCGCTCACTGGCCCGGTTCGGTGATCTCGATGAAATTAGAACACAACTGCAATCCGGGATTTCGAAACCACTTCAATGGGTGGCGCGACTCGATGCATTGTTTTCGCGCCGTCCTGGGGAACCCCCTCTCTCGTTCGCGGTTCGGAATTCTGTTCAAATCGGAGCTGTGTTTCTCGTTCAGTGGGTCCTCATTCTGCTTCTCGCTGTCTTGAGGCTGTCTGCTGTTCGTGAGTCCGCTTGGCTGATCGCCCCATATTTCCTGATTCTGTCGCTGACAGCAGCTTCGGTGACGTTTGTCGTCCTGCTCATCGCGCAACCGTTAGTCGATCGTCCTGTCGGAGAATTGTCGAAGTGGGAACTCTTTCGCGGAGCGACTCTGTTTGGAGTGGTCGCGGCGGTCGCTGAAGCGGTTTTGTTGTTTGGCGGAAAGATTTTCAGCAATTGGGAACAGCCCTTGTATCTCTTTCCACTTATGGGAACAGCGTTCCTTGGGGCCGCTGGGATGTTTTCTGTCGTTATCTACTTGTTCAGAAACGAGTTAAGTCAGCTCTCGCAGTGGCACGAGCTCGAAATCTGAGCCTGAACTCAGCAAATGATTCGCTTGTCTGAGTGAACTTGCTGTACCCCAAAGCCCGCACAGTCCGATGATAAGGAAGGTCACTAGCGTTGTGTCTGGTGAATGAGCCGAATCTGCGGATTCTGCTGCGAACGCCTTTCGAAACGGATTTTGATGGCGTTGGGGGGTATGAAAAGCGACTCAACAAATGAGCCTGCGCGCTCAGTCTGCACTCAACCTGCGACCGATCCGACTGTGGATCGGCCAGCGAAGAGGATTCGTGGCCACCGCTGGACCGTGTTGCTGTTGGTCGCTGGCTGGCTGGGGATTTCGTTTCTGGTAACCGGAGAGTCGATCGAAGATTCTGCGGAAGCCGCACCGCCGGTCGTGCGCGACAACACCCTGCCCTACAACAAAGACTGGCTCGAAGTCCATTGGGTTCTCAGAACAAAGTGCAGCGGGTGTCATCGTCCCAACTCCGGACAGCATGACTTTTCGACATACGAAGCCGTCATGGCTGATGGTGAGTTCAGCGGGGAGCCGATTGTCATCCCCGGACTTCCTGAAGAGTCGCTGCTCTGGAAGTACGTGAACTGGAACCACGCTTTCGATCCTGATTCCGATGCTCCGGAACGTCCGGACATGCCGCCTGATGACAAGGGCGAATGGCTCTCCAAAGGGCAACTGGAAACGCTTCATCGTTGGATCGAATCGGGAGCGCTCGAATACGTGCTTCCGCCAACTTGCGATACGAGTCCACTTCTCGAGACCGATTTCGTCTCCGCTCGTGAATGTGCTCAGTGCCATCCTCGGCAGTACGAGGAGTGGTCCCGGTCCATGCATGCATACGCTCAGCATAGCCCCGTGTTCGAAGCCTTCACGTTGACGATGGTCGAGCGAACCGGCGGAACGATTGGCACGTTCTGTACGCGATGCCATACGCCGATCGGGGTCTCCATCGGCGAAGACGCATCGATGAGGAATGTGCATCGGTCGCGAATTTCCATGGAAGGCGTCACTTGCGTCGTCTGTCATCGACTCGAAAAACCATTCTACAAAGCGAGCGGTCGACTTCCGGTCACTCCCGGGTTGCTCAGAGACGGCTGCATGTACGGTCCGTTCAAGGATTCAGTTGATCCAGATGGATCAGGACACCCCGCGGAAGAGGCAGCCCATCTCACGAAATCGTCGTTCTGTGGCTCCTGTCACGACGTCACGAATCCCGTTGGTGTGCGGCTTGAAGAAGCCTTCAGCGAATGGCAAAACAGCCCGGCTGCAAAACAGGGAATCTCTTGTCAAGATTGCCACATGGGCCCGATCCCGGGAGTTCCGGTGAAAGCTTGTGACCGGCCATTCGGAAAAGTGGCTGTCGTCCCGGGCATCGATCCTGACATGTTGCCAGATCGACCTCTCTCCAATCACTCATTTGTCGGGCCGGACTATTCGATGCTCCCCGATACAGAGTTTCCGTACAAACTCGATTGGATGTACGAAACAGACTACCGGGACACAAAGAATCTTACGCCGCATCAACGGGAAACATTGACACATCTGCGCGTGCAGAACCGTAAGCAACTTGCCAAAGCCCGAAATCTTCGATTCGAACTTCTCAAGAATGCGGCCGAAATTCGCGTCGAGCATCCGCGAGAAGCAAACCGACATCGAAAAATGAAAGTCCACGTTGACGTCGTCAGCAAAACGGCCGGTCATAACTTCCCGACGGGATTCACTGCCGAGCGCCAAGTTTGGGTCGAACTGATTCTCGTCGATCCGCTTGGACGCACAGTGTTCTCGTCCGGCGATCTGGACTCCAACGGAGATCTTCGTGACGAACATAGCCACGAAGTCGAAGCGGGGCACCTTCACTGGGATCGCCATCTGTTGAATTTTCAGAGCAAATTCACGCTGCTTACCGTTCAGGGGACCGAACGTTCCGTCATCATCCCGGTCAATCGAGATTTGACGCCGATTAATGTTGTTCGTCCCAATCCGGCTCCAGCCCAGTCGTTTGGTCGCCCGGCAGATTTTCGAGTTGCGAAGGCGAGTTTGCCTCCACTCGACACGATGGGGAACACGTATCCGATACGCTTAGGAGACTGCGCAGGGCCACACCGCTTACGCGTGCGTTTGAATTACCGAAATCTTCCCCCTGCCCTGTTCGACAAGATTGGGATTCCACATTTGAAGCATCTCATTGAGACCGTTGTGATTGATGAATACGAGAGTGTGATCGACGTTCGTTGAGTGATATCCATCCCTTGAATTGACAACAGAATGTTTCAGCGCAGTCGAGTTCTCTGCACCTCTTTCTTGATCGTCATGTTCGGCATGACGAACGGTCACCCATGCGCTGCTGAAGACAAGAAAACTGCTGGCTTTTTGTACCTCGACGATGTTCCTCCGGAACCGACAGATTCTGACCTTCCGATCATGTACTACGAAGGGGAACAACTCGTCGAGTTGCCTCCGCTGGAGGAAGAGCTTCTGACCCATGGTGGGGCTCACATGTACTACTCGAGTGACTATCTCAATGCTGTCGCTCCGGTGTGTGAAGGCAGTCACTCCCAAAATTTGCGACTTGATGAATGCTGGGAAGAACCTCAGCCTTGGTGTTCGCGCCCTCATGAATACCTGGGTCCGGGAATCGTTGAGTGGAGTCCTGACTGGAGTTGGTTTGGTTCGAATCCCAATATGTGGGAGCCACGATTTGTCGGTCATGGAGCATACGAGGTTTTCGGAGCTGTCTTTGACCAGGGTGGCACCGAACAGAATGGAATCGGTCACCAACTCTTCATCGATCTCGACTTAAGATTGACGGGCACCGAGCGGTTTCATGTTCAGTTCCGACCACTCGGGAAAGATAACTCGGGCGGATCGTTTTGGAGATTAAATTCTCCGACGGAGTACATCGACAACTCGACAGGAGTCCCGCAACGCTGGTGGTTCGAAGGAGAGTTGCAAAGCCTGTTCGGGCCGTGGCTGGGTGATGAGCGTCATCAGCTCGACATCAACTTCACCATTGGACGATTCCCGTTCCGACTTCAGAACGGGTTGTTGATGGATGATGAAATCACCGGGCTTGCAGTCGCGAAGAACAACATTCTTTCGCTTGGCTTTAGCAACGTGAACATCCAGGGATTCTATGCGCTGGACGAAGTCGATTCGTACCCCGCGAGTAGCGATTTGGCTGGTGTTGCTGTGACTGCGGACTATCGTACTTCGTTCTTTGAAGCGGAGTATGTTTCGCTATTTCGCAATCGAGAAGAGGAATTTCGGGCACACTACTTTGCATTGAGCGGAACAAAATTCTTCGGCCCGATCAGTCTGGCTGCTCGAACGATGTATCGGCTGGGTGATCAAAACGCTGGTGGTGATGGCTATTTCCAGGTTCTCGAGTCGAACATGACCCGCTCGATGGGCCACACGATTGAACACCTGACCGGGGTCGATCTCGCAGTGAGTTACCTCAACCTGTTCTACGCAAGCGAAAACTGGGTGACGATTGCAGGCGGAAATCTCGACCGAATCCGCAACGCGTTTGCGGTTAACCCGTTGTTCAACATCGCTGCCGGAAGTCCGCCTGTGGAACGTTACGGAGTCGCTGCGGGTGTCGAGTTCTTCCGAAACAATCAGGATGAAGCGATCATCCCTGAGTTCGCGTTCGAGTCGCAAGCTTCTGATCCAATTTATGGAGCGGGACTACGATACCGCCGAAAAATGACGGCTCGCATGTTCTTCGAGCTTCGCGGCATCAAAAACTGGTCAACAAATCCCGCTCTCCGACGCGAAGGACTGTTCGCTTCGACGACTGTCATATTCTAACGCGGCATGCTTTGAAGACTCTCCTTGATCATTTCAGATCAATCAGACAACTGGCTTCAGCTTCATGTCCGGTGCAGCTCTTTGAATCTCAGCGCAAGCGTCGTCAGATACGTGGAGTGACAGAACAGGGCTTTTCGCCGTTTTTCACTTCTTAGCGGCTGCAGAAATGCGGGCTGATGAATTAGCTTAAAGCGAACTCGAAGCCTGCAAGTCGGGAGCTAGTGAGCGCTCTTATTCGTATTAGAACGAAACTTTCGGCTGGCTTTCTGAATGACTTGTGGAGTAGCTGAAGATGTTCGGACGACGTCAATGGGGACTGCTGGCCTTTTTAATCGCGAATACGTTCGTGAATCTGGTCTGGGGAGAAGTCCGAACGTGGGATAGCCGTCATTCGATCGAGAAAATCGATGTCCGTGTCGTTTACTTCGTCCCCAACGACCGGCAGCCTCTCACGGATTGGAGACGTCGCGTCGACTATTTCTGCCAGCGAATTGAACAGTTCCACGCACAGGAGTACGACGGACAATCGGTGCTGACCACGACTGTGGAAGCAGAGCCTTTCGTCTCGAAGATGTCGACTCAACAGCTTCGAGTCGGCGATGGAGATGCCATCTTTTTCCGAACGCTGCGGGAAGTTGATGCGAGTTTCGACTGGGACGAAAGCGACTCGGATGCGTTTCCCATTGTGCTCGTCCTGTCGGAGATCAACTGGAGGCCACTCGACGATTTCTATCGCCTTCGACAAACCGACAACGGGCTGGAATTTGAAGGCCAATTGATTGATTCGCAACACTTCCCGGGTGCAACTTCCGGAGGGGCACGAGCGACTTACCTCTCTCGCGAAGGCAAAGGTTGGGGACTGGTGAGCGCCGACGGTTGGCGCGTCCCCTATCGAGGAAGTGATTGTGTCGTCTATCACGAAGGCGTCGGACACACGATTGGACTTCCGCACCCGGAACCAGGCAACGGGTCGGTGATGAGCTTCGGTCAGTATCGCGGCTGGATCAGTGAATCATGGCTCGACAAAGATCAAAAACTCCGCCTGGGATGGCAGCCAAACGAGTCGAAGGAAGAGAACAGCGAAGACAATTTGTTCCGACAGTTTCGGGCTATCCCGAATCCACTCGAACCTAAATCGGGGGATGAAGTTTTTCTGAAACTCGATCTTCCCAGTGATGCGGTTGTGCAGTCCTGCGTCGCGGAAGTTCAAACCGATGTCCGCGGACCGTGGTTGGAGTCGACAGCGAGTTTTCGAGATGAATCACGCACAGATTTGACCTCGATTTCGCTCGGGCGATTCGATCGGAAGACTCCGGTCAGCTATCGCGTAAACGTGACTCTTGAGGATGGGCAATCCGAAGAATTGTGGGGATATTTCCAAGTCGGCGCACCGCAGGAAATCGCTTCTCTCAACCATCGGTCCGTTCTCTCGGATGAAGCCGCTCAAAAACCACGAGAAAGCAGTTCGTTCTCGGTAAAAGCCGAGAGTGATCAGTTGGAAGCACTTGATCTCGCTGAAGTTTGGAAGCAGGGAGATTGGACAGTCGAGGAAGGCAACCGAATTGTCTCTCCGAAAATGTATGGAGCCAAGATCGAACTTCCGGGAAAAGTTTCCGGGCCTTATCGATTGATTGCGATCGTTGAGCCGCTCGATGCTCCGAATGGGCTGATTCTTGGGAGTCGGATGGGAGAGTCACGTTTTGTGACGTTGCTCAACTACGCTCAGGGAGACCAATCGCTTTCTGCCTTAGAAAATGTCGATGGAAAAAACGTGGGCAACTTCACGACGGTGAATCGCGCACTGTTCAAGACCGGGCAACTCTCACAGATCGTTTTGACGGTGACCGACGACGCAGTTTCGGTTTCAGTCGATGGCGTCCCCGTCGTTGAATGGAGCGGAAAAGCAACGGATCTGAGCTTGAGTGATTATTGGCGGACTCCCGACCAGAGCTCCCTTTTCCTCGGCACTTATGATTGTCGATACCGTTTCCACCGAGTGACTTTGCAGACCAGCAAATAGAAAACTCCCAGAAACATGATTGCTCACGCTTCCGGGAGTGATCGAAGTCTTCGAACCATTCAATCGACAATTGAGCAATTCGCTCTTGTCGCTGCACTCGCCTGAACTTGTCTTTCACGATGTCTGAAACATTGACTCTTGCGAGTCGCTGCAGATCATCTCTCAGGGTGCTCAAGTTAGGCAGTTGTGTAATGCGACCAGTTGCCGTTTGAAGTCGGCTGGTTACGAAGCTCCTTTTCCTGGGTTGTACTTCGCAGGGACGTTGCCCTTCTTGTCGCCAGTCTTTGGATCGACAGTGATGTAGGTCCATTCGACTTCGGTGTATCCGAGTGTGATTTCTTCGCTTGGAAGTGGATCACCGGCAGCGTTTCCGTGGAATCCGTAGCTTGTGACGACGACGTCTTTGAGTTTGTAAGTCAGGTAAGGTTCCTGCTTGTTCTTGACGGTCGTACAGAAGTGAATGTCCACTTCACTGAAGAAGGTTCCGTTCGCACAAGCTTCCTGAAGTTTGGTGGATGACTTGTCGAGTTCGCGAACGACAACAACGTCTCCGAGGGTGGTTTCCCCTTTTGTTCGCTGAGAGTCTTTGGCACCTTCTGGGATCGAGCGATAGATCGGTGAACTCATCGACTGAATGATAATCCAATCTTTGTGATCGTTGTCTGTTGCTTCGCCTTTGATGTCGCCAAGTTTCATGAAAGCAGCCATGTGAACGTCTCCTGAGTGAAAGTGAAAAGGTGAGTGATTCAAGAACAATGGATCGCGTTTGCGTCCAGTTTTTTGTTGCCCGCTTGATGCTGACACCCCTATTCTCGGAGTTTCCCCGGAAGGGTTGCGTGATTTTCGAAAAAGAATTCCGAAAGATTGCTTGTTCGGCTTCAACTCTTTTGAAGTCAGCGGTTTACGTCGTTTTGGCCCAGTCTGGAAAGCACCCTACGCTATTTCTTTCGAAGAGAAAGCTCTTTCCTCGACAGCATTTCACACGTAGGGAGAAGCGAAGATCTGAGAGATTCTAGGCGATCGTCAGAGGCTGAATCAGTTTCCCAGCAAATTAAGCGTCTTGGCTCGGACGGACATCGTCCTGGAAGCAGGACCACTGCTCGACATCGACCGGTTTCCGGAAGTCAGTAAGATGATCAACAGCTTTCCCGCGAGCGTCGACATCCAGCGACAACATCATCTTCAGGACGGCGCACAGATCACCGAATTGTGAAGGCAGAGCCTCCAGCAACTGCTCCGGTTTGTAATCGAAGTATTGTCGACTGAGCTGAAGCATATTCTTGGGACGGAAAGCCTTCTTTCCGGTTGCGAGTTCAAATCCGACGAGGCCAAGCGAGAACCAGTCCGCAGCTGGGCAAATCTGTCCCCGCATCTGCTCCGGAGAAATGTATGCCGGCGTACCCGCTGCGATGGGGCGATCGTCGTCTCCACGAAAGATCGGCAGCGAAAGCCCAAAGTCCATCAACTTCACCCTTCCCGAAGGAGCGAGCATGCAATTCGACGGCTTGATGTCGCGGTGGACAATCTGCTCCTGATGTGCGTAGCTCAGTGCATCAGCGAGTTGCGCGAGAATGCGGAGAACGCTTTCTTCGTCCAGCGGACCAACAATTCGGGCGACGTCGGAAAGCGAACATCCTTCCAGAAACTCCATCGCGATAAAAGATGTCGCGAACGCATCGAATCGTTCGTACAGGATCGGAATTCCCGGATGATGAAAACGCTCGATGATCTCCGCTTCGCGGATAAACCAGTCCCGGGCATTCGCATCAATCGCCAGACGATGACTCATCATCTTCAGTGCGACGCGACGGTTGGATTCCAGCTGAAAGGCATCGTACACGACCGCCATTCCGCCTCGGCCAAGACGTCGATTGATTTTGTATCCTTCGAGCGTGACGGTCGAAAGTGCATCATGGCTGCGACGGCCAAGCCTGTCGGCCACGATCATCGTCATGACGTTGGAAAACTCAGGGTGTCGCTGACACAGTTCGTGAAAGTCAGAACTACTGAGACTCAAGACGGTCATGTCGCTGTCGGCGACAACCGATGCTGTTCGCGTTGGCGTCCCCATGAGCGCCATTTCTCCGAAAACATGTCCGGGAAAAATACTGCCGAGTTCGATTGGGTTCGCGTCGGTCGATGAGATCGACACCGTCGCTGCTCCGTCGACACAAACGAGCAGGCAGTCTCCGTGAGTCCCTTCCCGAATCACGAAATCCCCTGCCTTGAATTTGATGCGATGCATTCTCTCGTAAAGAGCGGATTGCATCAGTGCAGGAAGATCTTCGAGCGGGCCGCAGGCGAAATCTGTGACGCCTTCATCCGAACCAGAGAGAGGAATCGAAACAGCTTCTGAACGCTCTCGGTCCAGCTGAGATTCCATCGAGGAACCCGACAAACCTGCCAGTTTGCCTGACCACGGAGCATGATCCGGAAAGAGGGAACCGTAGTCTTCAATTGATAGATCGGGCTGCCGCTCTTTCAGCATGGAGTAATGGTGTCGAACGAGATCAGTGAGCAGTTCACGCGGATTGCTCAGCACGGTCCGCGATTCGACCATCTGCATGATCGAAAAGTCTTTTCCCGAATCACAATAGTCCTGCAATTCCAGCAGGAGTTCTTGCATCATCGTCAGGGAAATCGTCTCGTCAGCCTCTTCAAACATCCGACTTCGCACCAATCAGGTCACGAGAATATCAGATCGTCTACACCAAAAGTCGATTATTGCAGGAATCCGTTCAACGGAAAACCTCGACTGACCTGAGATTCATAGGACGGTCGAGCGTAAGAAAAATTCCCTGAAACCGACCGAAAGTTTGAGCCCGTCGACCGAGATCTTTGACTTGAAGTCAGTTCGATCATGGGAAAACAAGTAAAATCTGTGTACGATCAAAGTTGGTGGATGTATCGGCAGGCGTCGATGATCCAACCCTTTAAACTCCGGGAGATGAGCATGGTTCATTTTCAATCAAACTCCGATCGACGACAGTTTCTAGTTCAATCAAGTGGAGCTGTTCTCGGAGCCGCAGGGTTATCGTTTTTCGGTGTGTTGCCACGAGTGTCTCGTGCGGAAGCGAGCTTGGAAACCGGCCGCGTCATCTACAAAGGACAAATTGAGCCCCTCGTCGAATTGATTGAAACAACCGACCGCGGACAGCTTCTGGAGAAAGTCGCCGAGAAAATCCGTTCTGGAACGTCATATCAGGAAGTGCTTTCTGCGTTGTTGCTAGCCGGGGTTCGAAATGTTCAGCCCCGTCCGTCCGTCGGCTTCAAGTTTCATACAGTTCTCGTCGTCAATTCGTGTCACCTCGCCAGCTTGCATGGTCCGGATGAGGATCGATGGCTGCCGATTTTCTGGGCTCTTGATTACTTCAAGTCGGCACAGGCAGACGAAGCCCGCCAAAGTGGCTGGCAGATGCAAGCGGTCGACGAAGCACGCGTCCCGGCACCTGAACAGGCTCGATCTCTGTTCGTCGATGCGATGGAACGTTGGGATGTAGAACAGGCGGACGTGGCTACCGCTGCTCTCGTCCGTTCCAGCGGAAGCAACGAATTATTCGACCTCTACGCAAATTATGCAGCGAGAGATTTTCGTTCGATTGGACACAAAGCAATTTTTCTGGCGAACGCTTGGCGGACCCTACAAGTCATTGGCTGGCAGAATGCAGAACCGGTGCTTCGATCACTGACCTTCGCGATTCTTAACCATGAAGGTGACGGCGATCCCTCGCAGCATGATTACGAAGCTGACCGACCATGGCGCACGAACGATCCGCTCGCGGGAGAAATTCCAATCGAGTGGCAATCCGGAGAATTGAACAGCACAGCGACGCGCGATCTGATCGCTGCGATGCATCGAGATTCCGCTGGCGATGTCTCCAAAGCGGCTCAACAGGCGATTGTCGACGGAGTGAATCCACAGTCGATCTGGGATGCCGTCTTTGTGTCGGCAGGAGAACTGTTGATGCGTCAACCGGGAATCGTTGGATTGCATGGGCTGACAACTGCCAACGCGGTCCATTTCATCTATCAACAGACTCGCGACGAGAATTTGCGAAAACGACTCGTCCTTCAAGCCTGTGCGTTCAACCCACTGTTTCGCGGTGCTGCTGAAGGTCGCGGCAGTCTGAAACAGCTTTCCTTCGCACAGTGGAAAGAGCGGTCGGATACTCCCACGAACGAACTTTCGGAACTCAGCGAAAACATTTCCCGCGACAAAATGAAAGCTTCCATTCAGGTCAGAGACTATCTCAACGGCGGAAATAACCCGTACGAACTGATTGATGAAGCTCGCCGGCAAGTTTTCTTGCGAGGACGAAATACTCACGACTATAAGTACAGTTCGGCAGTCCTCGAAGACTTCAATTCAGTGAGCCCGGAATGGCGAAACGATTTTCTGGCGTTGAGCGTCTTCAACTTGAAAGGATCTGGGGACTCGATGAGTAACCTCGTTGAACGGACTCGAGAGGCGCTGCAAAGTTGAATGTTGTTTGGCACCGAATCTTGAGGTTTGGCGAGGGGAAACTTGTGACTTCACGTTCTTGAGAATTGCGTGTCTGGAATCATTGGCAACAGGAAACCTCTCCAAAGACCGCAAGAGTCTTCTCGACTGACGAAGGTGCGTCGGCGTCTACTCAATGGAATCATCGGGATCCTCGAGTGGTTCGCGTGGAGCCTGCTTGCTGCGATTACCGTCCTCGGACATTGTTGGGAATACGGCGAGAAGATTCCGACCGGATGGGAACGTGATCCGACCGTTTCTTTCTTCAACATGTGGACCGTGGGCTGGAATGCGGAATCGCTCCAGCGAGGTTTTCGCGGGTACTGGCACGCGCCAATTTTCCATCCGCTTCAGGGGACATTCACTTTCTCGGAGATGCAGCCGACAAGTCTCGTTGTCGCTCCGTTCGCCTGGCTGTTTTCTTTGTGCTTCGCGTACAACATTTTCATTTTGCTCACTCTTGGTGCCAACGCTTTTCTCGGTCGGCGCATCGCCGCTAGCCTTGGATATTCGCTCGTCAGTCAGATCTTCTGCGGGCTGGCTTTTCTCACTCTGCCTTTTGTCCATCTACAACTGGGAGTGATTCAACTCGGGGCGGTCTGGTCGATCCTTTTAATTCTCTGGACCCTGATCGAATTCGAAAAGAACTCCACTCCCCTCTCTGGCTCGACGTTCGGACTGGCTTTGGGAATCTGCTATCTCGCATGTCATTACTACGGCCTGTTCATGGTGATTCTGTCACCTTGTTTTGTGGTTTACCTGTGGCGGAAGTTGCTGTTCCGGTCGACCTGGATCGGGATGATGTGTGCCGCGGTGGTTGCATTAACCATCGTCAGTCCTTTCTTGTGGGCTCAATGCCGCTGGCTTGAGCCGATGTCCGAACCGAGACGTCTCCAATTGATCTCCAGCTTGTCAGCCGACGAGACCGATTATCTGTTCACAAGTGAACGGCGATTCCTCTGGACCGAACTTGGCCCTCTTCTCGGCTATGAAGTTCGATACCGACGAGATGTTGGCTGTGGAACATTGATGATGGTGTTGGCAGCGACTGGTCTCGTCGCTGGAAGTGTTGTTCGTTCGCGCCGAAAGTGGACGTCGTTCCTGCTGCTTTGGGGAGGAGTCGCTGGTCTGCTCTCACTTGGTCCGACAATTCATTGGGGAAATTGGCACCATTACGAACTGTTTATGGACTGGATTCCTGGTTTGCAGCTGATTCGCAGCCCGTATCGATTCGGAGTCATTGTTCAAATCGCTGTCGTTCTGTTGGCGACCATCGGCGTCGATGTATGGTGGAGGTGTTTTTCCGCTCGCGATGCCGACCCGTCGGAACTGCGACGAAAATGGTGGCGTCGACTTGGTTTGGGAGTCGTCGTTGTTGTCGCTGGGATTTCGGTGATTGAAACCTGGCCCAAACACTGCATCTGGGCGAAGCCTCCGAATTCGGAAATCAACGAGCAATGGGTGCAATGGATTGAGACAGAAACGCCAGCGGATGCAGTTGTCGCATGCGTTCCGTTCGCAACGGGAGGCAAAACATCCGACTTTATTGAGACCACTCGCTGGATGCTTCTGGCACTCGAACATGATCGACGAATGCCTGACGGTTACTCGGGTTTCTTCCCGCAACAGCATCGCAATCTGCGGGCAACGATGAGACGATTTCCGAATGATGCGAGTTGCGATTTTCTGAAAGGTGTGGACGTCGATTACGTCGTCATCAAGAATGCAGTTCTGCCGGAAAAACTGAAAAGTGTCGCTCCACTCTTTGATGACCGAACAGCGAAGGTAAAAATCTATTCCCTGCAGTCAATCGCGGACGCGATTCACGATCACGGGAACTAGCGAACCAATGTCCATTCCTCTCCAAATTTTCTATCACGATCGACCGGTCTTCACCGGAGCGCTCGATGATGCGCTCGAACTCGGTCGTCAGCAGCACCACGAGACGGACATTGCACTTCTTCAAGTGAATTCCGGTTCGGAACAGCAAGGACCGCGACTCGTCCTGGCTCCTTTGGCCGAAACGCGTATCGGACGACGACAGCTTCTCATCGAAGAAGTTGCTGATGGACTCGTGCGACTTCACAATCTGAGCCCGATCGTTCCCGTTGAAGTGACGGGGCGAGGAGAACTCGATCCAGAATCTGAACAAACGCTTCCTATTCCCGTCGAAGTCGTTCTGCCTTCCAATCATCGAATTCTGATCGGCGGTCCATCTTCTGCGAATACGCTTCAAAGTCTGGGTTTGGCGACATGTGCGCCGGGGCAGCATCTTGATCAGTTTGTTGCCAAGTCGATTGACCAACTCGATCTGGCTGGAAGCGACGTCGAACAACTCGTTCAGTTGCTGCAGGCAGCGATGGATGTCTTCCAATCAGCGAGGACGCAGGAACAATTGTTCAAAAGCGCGGTCCAGGGTGCCCGCACAATGGTCGGCATGAATCGGGCTGTGGTCGTCATGTTACGCGATGGGAAATGGATTCCGAACTGGACAGAGTCGGTTCAGCAACCATGGCGGATCAGCGAAAGCGTGCTTTGGAAAGTCCATGCTGGCAAACAAACGTTTTGGGACTCGACAGCTTTTGATGCTTCGAAAACGTCGACCAATGTCGAAGGCGTGATTGCAGCTCCTGTTCTGAACATCGATGGAGAAGTCATCGGTGCTTTGTACGGAGAGTGCCAACGAAAGCGGCTCGAATCCGGACCGGAAGTGATCAGTCGAGTTCAGGCTCGGCTCATGGAACTTCTGTCGTGCGGAGTTTCGTCAGGGCTCTCGCGAATCGAACAGGAAGTTCGTGCCATCAATATGAAGTTGCAGTTCGAGCAATACTTCACCAAGAAACTTGCCGAGGAACTCGAACTTAACCCGACACTGATCGACGGTCGGGACGCCGATGTTACGGTCTTATTTTGTGACATTCGCCGATTTAGCCGGATTTCAGAACGAATCGGAACCAAGCAAACCTTCCAGTGGATCAACGACGTGATGGAAGTCCTGTCGTTGTGCGTGAACCGCCATGACGGCGTGCTCGTTGATTATATCGGCGACGAATTGATGGCGATGTGGGGAGCACCCAAGCCACAAACTGATCATGCGAGCCTCGCGTGCCGTGCAGCGATTGACATGTTGTCGTCACTTCCGGAAATCGAACGCAGATGGAGCGAGACACTCGGCGAACCGCTCGAAGTGGGAATCGGAATCAATTCGGGCCAAGTTCGCGCCGGGAATACGGGGTCGAACTTCAAATTCAAGTACAGCCCTCTCGGCACGACCGTCAATCTCGCCAGCCGGTTGGAAGGAGCGACAAAGTATTTGCGCACACCAGCTTTGATCTCTGGAGAAACGTCTCGCCTCGTTGATGCAGATATCTCGCGACGTCGTTTGTGTCAGGTGAAAGTGGTCAATATCGACGAACCTGTTCCGCTTTATGAACTGGCTGGGAGCAGTTGCGATCCGGAACTCGTCGCTGGCTACGAAACCGCACTTGCTGCCTTTGAGCAGAAGGATTTCACGAAAGCAGCGAACTCGCTGACTGGTCTGCTCCAATCATTTCCGAATGATGGTCCCTCTCTCGTCCTTCTCTCTCGCACGGTTCACTCGATGATCAACGGAGCCGAAGCCGAACACCCGGTCTGGGTACTTCCGGCGAAGTGAGTGAAATTCTTATCACGCATTCCAATTGAACGCAAATGCAATCCTTGACTTATCAGATGCTCCGTGACTTGGATTGGATTCTGAACAGCCCTTCACTTCTGAAAACTCCGATTCCCGAAGAGTTTGGCCCTGCTGCGATTGCCGAGACGGACACCTACAGCATTGCCAAGACTCCGAGACGCGTCGGCCGCTATTTTGAAGAACTGATCGCTTGCTGGCTTCGTTCACGCAGCGACATTGAACTGATTCATCAGCAGAAGCAGTTGAGTGATGGGATTCGAACAATTGGAGAAGTCGACTTCATTTATCGTACTCCGAGTGGTGACGTCGTGCATTGCGAGACCGCGGTCAAGTTCTACCTGTATGCACCGTTTGTCAGCGACGATCAAAGCCATTTCATCGGTCCGAATTCGGCGGACAACTTTGAAAAGAAAACGTCACGACTGTTTGGCCATCAACTTCAATTGGGAAAGAAGCACTTTCCCGAGGTAACACACACATTCGCATTCATGAAGGGCCGGATTTTCATCCATCCAAGTGACGCTCTTCCCGCTCAACGCCCGAAGTACATGAGCGACAATCTGCTACAGGGAACCTGGGTTTACGAGGATGAACTCGATCTTCTGCAGGAACTCTTTCCGAATTGCTGTTACTGCCAGATTGAGAAACCGTACTGGCTGAGTCCGATTCCGGTTGGCCCTGATCAGAAGAAGTATTCACAGGCGGAGTTGGTCCAGTTTCTGGACGATCACTTTCTTAAGACCAGAACTCCCCGACTGTGGAGTGTGCGATCACTGAACGATCCAGGCGGCCACGAATTGGACCGTGTGTTTGTCGTTTCGCGCGACTGGCCGGGCACTCGATAACAAAGAATCTCGCCATCAGAATCCAGCTGCCGCAGCTCCAGGTCGACGGTGGTCGACCCCAGTCTGAAGCTCTTTGTTTTTCGGATCAACGACGATGATTTGCGCCGACCCTTGTGCCCCGAGTTGATCGAGAACGTGCCCTCGTTCGAGCAGTAAGTTAAGCGTGTCCGGTGAGAAGGCGTTACGTTCGTATTGAATTCGATCGGGAAGCCATTGTTGGTGAATGCGTCCGTAATTGACTGCGTCTTGAGCATTCATCTCGTGATCGATGACATTGATGATTGTCTGCAGAACGGTGTTGATGATCGTCCGACCGCCGGGACTGCCGGTGACCATCAAAAGTTCTCCGTCTCGTTCTACAATCGTTGGAGTCATGCTGGAGAGCATTCGTTTGCCCGGAGCGGTCAGATTCGCCTGGCTTCCGATTTGTCCGGTGAGAGTTGTCACTCCTTCGACAGGATTGAAGTCTCCCATTTCGTTGTTCAGGAGGAACCCTCCTCCAGCAACGACGATTCCAGAGCCGTAGCTGTACTCGAGGGTTGTTGTCAGTGCGACAGCGTTTCGTTGACCATCGACGACCGACAAGTGTGTTGTTTCCGGACTTTCCTGCAGCATCTGAATTTGTTTGATCTCAGAGACACCCGCTTGTTCTGGGGAGATCTTTGAATGCTGCTCTTGGGCGTATGGTTTTGAGATCAACAGCTCGACCGGTTGATCATCGACGAAGTCGGGGTCACCCAAATGACGCGCCCGGTCGAGGTACGCCAACCGCATCGACTCTGCCATCCAGTGTAACGAGTTTGCAGAGCCGGCACCGAACTCTCTCAGGTTGACGTGTTCAAGAATGTTCAGCATCTGAATCAACGTCACACCACCGGAACTGGGGGGCGGCATTGAGATAATCTTGTGTCCTCGATACGTGCCGGTCACCGGAGATCGCTGCACGGGGCGATAAGCTTTGAGATCTTCGTGGTCGATCAGGCCGCCCATTGCCTGCATCTGTTCCACAATCAAATCGGCAGTCTTTCCCTCGTAAAATCCGGCGGGGCCTTCGAGAGCAATTCGCTCAAGTGATCGTGCCAGGTCCTTTTGAACGAGTCGGTCTCCTACTGCGAATAACTCGCCGTTATTGGTGAATTGATCGAGGGAAGCTTGTGAAATTTTGAACCGGTCGTGAGATTCAGCGAGTGAGTGTGCCAAGCCGGGTGTTACTTCGAAGCCTTCGTCAGCGAGTTGGATGGCAGGTTCGACAAGCCGTTTCCACGGAAGTTTTCCATGTTCGCTCCAGGCGAGATGAAGTCCTGCCACTGAACCGGGAACTCCGACAGCCAGCGCGCTGGAGTGATGGCGATCTCGATCATATTTTCCATCCTCGTCGATCCACATTTCTGCAGTCGCGCTGCGAGGAGCAACTTCTCGAAAGTCGTAGGTTGTCGTGGAACCGTCCGCTGCGCGATAAACGAGAAACCCACCTCCGCCGATATTTCCGGCTGCGGGATGAGTGACGGCCATGGCAAATGCGCTTGCCACTGCCGCGTCGATGGCATTTCCTCCATCTCGCATCACATCCCGGCCGACTTGTGAAGCAAGTTCGCTCTGCGTGACCACCGCACAACTCGAAAACCGTTCCGGGATGCTTCCCGCAGAGAGTGATGTGCTTAACCAGACAATTGCCAGAAGCACACTGAGTGTGGTTGAGAAGAGGTGTCGCGGAAAGACCATCACTTGCTCCCGAATTAAGTCGATGCTGACTCGTCGATGACAACTCGAAGTGTTTTCAGAAAACTCTGAATCTCTTCGTCCGTGCCCACTGTGATTCGCAAACCGTCGAGTTTTCCATCGGGGTATCGATCGCACGGCTCAATTCCACCAGGGAACTGCATGAATCGAATCAGGACTTTGCGAGCTTTGAGCCCTTCGTAAATCGTCTGGTGCTTGAGCACCGGATGCGTGGCCCAAACGAAGTTGGCATCGCTTGGAACAACGTCAAATCCCAACTTAGTCAAAGCAGCTTCAAGCTGGGTGCGCGTGTTGAGAATCTTGTTTCGGTTGGCAAGCATCCAGTCCTGATCACGCAGTGCTGCTTCAGCGGCTGCCATGGCAATCATGTCGCAGTTGTAGCTGTCCTTGACTTTTCGCATTCCGCGAATCAAGTCGGGCTGGGCGATGCAAAAACCGAAGCGTAATCCGGCGAGGCTGTAAGATTTGCTGAGAGTCTTGGTCACAACAACCTGATTGCCCACCTCGGAACGGAGAAGTTCCATACGATGCGGATTCGCAGCGAAGTCGCCGTAAGCTTCATCGTGAACCAGCACTCCGTTCGGCGGAACGAGTTTCTGAATGCAGTCCAGCGACCACGAATTCCCTGAAGGAGAATTTGGATTCGGAAGAAACAGCATTTTCGCTTGTTCGATCAGCGGTCGATTTCGCTGTAAATCCCAGGACCAGTCCTCATTGAGTTGCAGCCGGGCTCTGCGTGTTCCTTGAATTTCGGCAAGAGTTTCGTACAGAACGTAACTCGGGTACGGGTACGCGATCAGATCGTTCTTGTCGGCAAACGCTCGAACGAGAATGGTCAGGTTTTCGTCACTGCCGTTCGCAGGGAGAATCCAGTCGGGATCGACTCCGTAAACCTCCGCCGCAACCTGGCAGAACTTCCGCCCCAATGGATCGGGATAAACATTCAGCCGACCCTCCGCTGCTTGCTTGATCGCCGCAACAACTGTTGGCGACGGAGGATATGGGTTTTCGTTGGTGTTGAGCTTGACCCATCCAGTTTCTTGAGGTTGTTCTCCAGGGGTGTAACCAGCAAGGGCTTCAACATCGGGCCGGAACAGTGACGTCATTAAACAGTGTCTTTCACGAGAGAACTAAAGGAACAGGCAGTTGAGCCGATTTCACACAATCACTGTGACCTTTAGCGACAAGGTCACAGTGACCCATTGTGACGAGATCGTCTACTCTTGCCAGTCCTCACGCAACGTTTCGATGCGGGCGGTCAATTCTTGAACGACGTCAGGGTGTTGTTTCGCCACATTGGTCATCTCTTCAGGATCGCTTTGGAGATTCACCAGAAAGACATCGTCATCGGCGGTGAGTTCGCCTTTATCGCTTCGGTCTTGAGGATGAATCAGCAATTTCCATTGTCCGGATCGGAGTGCGAGTTGCGGCTTATTCCCAGACCCAAGTTGCCAGAACAATTCTTCGTGAGGGGACGCTTCGTTTTTGATGACAACGCTAGCGATGCTCTTTCCATCGAGGTGATGATCAACCGGTTCAACGTCGCACAATTCAAGAATTGTTGGATACCAGTCACAACCGAAAACCATCTGGTCGCGGACTTCGCCCTGAGGAATCTTCTCTGGCCAGGAAATAAAGCTCGGAACGCGAACTCCCCCCTCAAAGAGGCAGCCTTTGGCTCCGCGAAGATTTCCGGCATTGCCGCCTCCGAAAAACGCTCGTTCTTCGGTCGAGTGACCGTGGTCAGACTGCAGAATCACAATCGTGTTTTCTCTCATCCCTTGCTCATCGAGAAAGTCGAGAACTTCGCCCACTTTCTCATCCATCGTTGAAACGAACTCTGCATACATTCGACGTGGAGCGGGCAGGTCCTTGTAAACCTCTCTCCATCGTTCGGTCCCCTGCATCGGGTAATGCGGGACATTGATCGCCCAATACAGAAAGAATGGTTGATCCGGTTCCTGGCCGATGAAGTCTTTGCACTCGCGAACCATTAGGTCAGGGAAGAATTGTCCATCCTCCCAGATTTCTTCCCCGTTTCGCCAGAGATCGTGACGATTCGGACCCGCCCAGTAGAAGAAGTGAGAGTAGTTGTCGATGCATCCGCCCATATGGCCGTACGAGAAGTCAAAACCCTGACCATTCGGCATCGTGGCTTCATCATACCCCAGGTGCCATTTTCCGACGTGACCGGTTCGGTAACCGGCAGCCTTGAGTGCTTCGGCAATGGTCACTTCGCTGGGAGGCATCCCGGCATGTCCGTGCGTCGATGAGACGTTTCCCGGAACTCCGGCTCGGGCAGGAAAACGTCCGGTCATCAGCCCAGCTCGTGAAGCGGAACAAATCGCCGACGGAGAATACATCTGCGTGAACCGAACCCCCGTTTCGGCGAGCAGATCCTGAGTGGGGGTAACGAGGTCTTCCGACCCATAACAATTCGCGTCAAAACTCCCCTGATCGTCGGTGTAGATGAGCACAACGTTGGGAGGTGCGGCGTTCACATCTTGAGGACTTTGCCCCCAAAAACTAAAGACTCCGACCAACAGGATGAGCAATTTCCGTTGCTGTGAGAACATGCGAGCCATTTCTGTTCTGAGTTGTTTATCGAGGTTCAGATTCTGAGATCAGAGCGATTCAGTGTTTCAGGATCGATTTGGAAAACGACTTGGAATTTGAATCGGTGGGGCGTGCGGCAAGTACGAAAAGCGGGCGTGATTTGTGTGGAGAAGTTATCCATCGCATGGCAAAAGCATAGTCGATGAATCCAATTCGTTTTCGATCAGGAAGGAAGTTGGGAGCGGAGGTAAGGATGCCTGTCCCACTAAAGAGACCACTCCTAGACAAGAAGTGGCCTCGCGATTGTGATTACCAACATGATTACTCGGTGGATGAGACTTGTGCGTCTTCCGTGGCTGTATCTGGAACTTGCACGACGAGAATTTCAACGACGAATTCTCCGCCCGAACCGCCTCGCTGTCCTCCTCCATAGCCTCCATCGTAGTTGGAGGAATCATTGTATCCACCTGAGTTTTGGGGACTTCCAGGGGCATTTTGAGCGGGCTTTTGCATCAGGTCAGCAACTTGACCGCGCGCCTTGTTTCGGGAGAGGAGAACGTCAACGCTTTGGAGGTCGTCAGACTTTCGGTCCTTCTTGACTCCAGCGTCGAGCCACATTCCGTTGCCGTTGAGAATCGTACGAACTTCTTCGCCACGAACTGCGTTGCGGTAGTGTTGAACTGTTGTGTTGTTCAACTCGGATGACTCGATGCGGACGTAGTTGACGATCGTCTTTTCGAGCGGAGCGAGACCGCTCGAATCGCTCCCAGCGACTGGAATTTCGAAGCGGTGTGAGGCGGTCACCTCAGCGTTACGATGCAGGTCCAGCGGAATTTCTGCCGGTTGATAAGGGGTCGCGTTTTCAGTTGTCGATGCGAGTTTCATCCGATCCATCAGGCCGATCAGGCTTTGTTCGCTGGCATCGAGCCAGGCATAGCCAGCTTCAATCCGGGCTTCTCGATCTGGATCAGGTTCATCGTTCTTACGGGGTCGAAACGCGGACTGACGATTGTTGCCCTGTCCTGTTCTGGGATTGGCTTCCGGTCGCTCTTCCCGCGTTTGTGATTTGGTCAGTAAGTGGATTGCGGGATCGTGCAGATGTTTCTCGAAGGCTTCCTGAGCAATTAGAACTGCTGGTGATTTCAGGTTGTGTTCTGCGAAGAAGCTTCTGAGTGCATCTCGAGTTTGAACTGCCGGGATTTGCGCGGCCAGCAAGAGTGCTTCTGTTGACTCAGGATTCTTTTCCATGTTCTGAGCAGCAAACTGCACGAACTCAGGAGTCCAGAGGTAAGTCACGATTGACTCAGCATCCTCTTGTGAAAGCGGAATAGATTCAACTTCGATCGGTTCCGCTTTCACCTGCGGCCGAGGTGCTTGAGCCATCGAGGACGGACCACCATCGGGGTTGTAGTTGCTGTCGTAACCGGCGCTGTCTCCGTAGTCATCGTAGCTGTTGTACTGCGAAGTTTGTCTTGGCTCGACCGGATCTTTCGGGACACCGACGAGTGCATCCATCGCCGAAGTTGCGAGACCGATGTGCAGAGCGACGGCTCGGTCCGCGAACGGTGATGTGGCTGCTGCATCGGACTGAGTGAGTGCTGTCCACAAGAGTTGTCGAGTCGGATTGTTCGGGTGAGGGATATTTCGAAGCAACGCGTTCATGGCGATCTTGACCGACTCGCCTTCCTCAAGCCCCAACTCCGTTGTCCCGCTGAAGACATTCTGAATGACGGTGTAGGCTTCTTTTGTCCCGTTTTGAGCCAGCAAATCGATGAGTGAAGCAGCAATTTGTGATTTCGGACTGGCTTGCTGACGACCACGATTCTGATAACCGTAGCTTCCATCATCGCCTCCGTCATACCCTCCGCGGTATCCACTGTTCGCGCTGGAATTGGTTTCCGGTTCAGCTGTCAGTGCGGCAATCCACAATTCGAACTGTTTGACGGCTTCCGCGTCGGCGGGTTGAGTTTTTGAGAACGTTTCGAAAACTGGGATGACTTTCACATCACCTTCGGCAATTGCCTCGGTGACTTGTTCGGGAGTCCATTCAGCGGTGTTTTCCGGACGAGGCGGCTTCCGAGATTGGTTCCCGGGATAACTTCCTCCATCGTAACCTGGGTTGTAGCCGTTGTAGTCATCACCGTCGTCGTCATCGCTTGAGTAGCCAGGATTGTAACCTCCTCCAGAGTCTCCATGTTCCCCGCCACCAGGAGGTCCACCAGCAGAAGCCATTTCATTCGACTGGGGTGACTCTTCACTCTCCCCCGGTGCTTCCGCTGCGGTATCTTCGGATACGCTTTCTCGACTGCTGGAAGTGTCGGCTGCTGGCGTCGAGTTCGATGCAGCAGTGCTGCTTGCATCATCACCTCCACCGCATCCCACCGCCACGACACATGCCAGGCAGAGTGCGAATAAAAGATGCGATGACAATTTTAGATGCTCTCGCTGATGCTCTGACATTCTCTGTGTTCTCCACATCGTCGAACGCTGCGACATAAACTTTGCCGCTACCCTGAAAGCCACAATTTCTGCCAATTGAACCGGCAGGAATAACACGGGCTCAGTTTCGCATCTCAACAGTGGAAAAACCAGTCCAATTGAACTTCATTGATCCGTTTCGTTCCAGCGCAATCCAACTGTCCCTGACGGATCAAGTACTGGTCGACACAGAAGTTCACTGTCCTTCAGGAAGCAATCGCGAGTCTTCGAGGATCACTGACAGATGGTGAAGACCTTTTGAGCACTCTCGATGACGGCGATCGAATCGTCGCTTTGAATCAGTTTCTGGACTTCTTCATCGCTTTCGAGAGGGATCATGAACAGCTCTTCCACGATGTGCGATGGCAGCTCGCTACGGAGATAAACGTTCGCCCAGTCTGCGACTTTGGCAAGTTGAATCGCTGCCTGATAACCGTGTGGACGATTGCTTTCCAGCATCTGAATCGCTTCTTCCGGAGTGCGGGCTTGCCGCATCAACTCAATCGCTTCAGTGAGCTTCTGGTCGAGTTGCGTCAGTACGATGATCCGCCCTTCACGGTCAACAATTCGTCGAGCTGAATTAACTGCTTCAGCAACCTGATCCCAATCCTGACCAGCGGGTCCGGACTCGATGGCGATGAGGACCATTTCCACCCGCTGTTCCAACTCAACGAGACATGTCTCGACAAGTTCTTTACGAGCGGTTCTGGCAACAGCGTCGCTTGCCCCTGCGAAGACCGCTTGAATTGCGTCTCCATGACCGGGAATGACGCTGACGACAAACTGCATCCCCAGCAGCCAGCCAACTTCATCAGCGAGTTGCCGCAGCGGCCGCTGATCCTGAGGGGTGAGTTCGTCGTGTCCTTGTCCGACGGCTTGCTCAATTGCCTCAGCATTGGACAAGGCTGGGTACAAGACTCCCGATTCCCCACGGAATCCCATGAGAGGATCGAAACCCGCCACGCCGACAGCGATCACGAAATCGGCATGCACAACACTGCTTGCGAGGTAAATTCGCTGTCCGCCGCTCGACGACGCCAGATACGAAATCCCCTCTTCGGACTCAGGATCGTGGCGGACCCACTCAATTTTTGAACGCGGATCAGGCGCAAGCAGCACGCGAGGATCGTTGACTTCTAACCCCGAACGGGCTTTCGCCTGAAGGATCGTGACATCTTCCGGCGACACTCCAGCTTTCGACAATTCTTTCCAGAGCATCGCGATAATCGCATCTGCCCGAGGCGTTTCGGGATCGAGAGCGATCAAAACCTTGTCGCCGGGAACACAGGCTTTCTGAACCGTTGGAAAGTCGATGGGATTTGCCAATGCGTCGCGAATGGCACTCGCAACGTCTCCCACGTCCGGACGCGGAAGGAAATGGAACTGCATCCGCTTGTCCAGAATCTCTCCACGAAACGAACCGTTTGATCCGAATGTGCAATGCAATGAAATCAGTTCGTTACTCATGTTGGATTGAAGCGCCTACCGCTGGAAAGGTTGTCTCAAAGCTGCATTTGAATCGATTAGTGTTCACAAAAACAATCGAGGTGACTGCTTTGATTCCCGTCGGCATCAATGATTATTATCTCTGTTCACCATGACAGACCGGATTTCCCACGAGAACATGACCGACGACGAATTGATGATCCTGATTCAGGCAGGAACTCTCGATGCGTTCAACGATATCGTCGAACGGTATCAGGGGATGTTAGTCGGGTTTTTTCTTCGCAATACCCGCGACGTCCAACTTTCTGAAGATCTCGCCCAGGAAACCCTGCTCAAGGTCTATAATCAAGCGTGGGACTATTTGCCACTCGGACGATTTCGAGGCTGGATGTTTCGAATTGCTCGAAACCTGTTGATCGATAGTGTTCGTCGTCGCACAAACGATGCCTTGGTGCAAGCGGTCAAGTGGCAACCGCAAACTGAAGACAACGCCCTGAATCGTATTGCTGAGGAGATCTTTCAGCCAGAAGAACGCGTGCAGCATGTCGAGTTTGCCTCGTTGATCGACGAACTTCTCGCCGAGATTCCTGACGATCAAAGACAGACATTTGTGCTTCACCATTATTCAGAACTGAGTCTCCCCGAGGTTTCGGAAGTGATGGAAGTTCCGTTGGCGACTTGCAAGAGTCGTCTGAGGCTGGCTCGAGAGAAGCTCGCCGACAAGCTTCATGCTCGTGGAATTGGCCCGCAAGGGCTTCAAGGATTTACAACAACCTGAGTTTGATCGGCCAGATTCGATGGAATGTTCGCAGTCGACAAGAATCAACCGCAGAAAACACTCGAACAAACTCTTTACAATGTTTTTCAGTCAGGCACACTGTTGATCGAATGATCGAAATTATCTCGGAAACCGAATCTGATTGATCCGCGATGAAAACTTTGACGTTTGACAATTCACTTTGCCCATGAAAGCGGGTGTTCGGGATACCTAAAAGATGCCATATTTCAGCCGATTAACAGATATCGTGACATGCAACCTCACTTCCATCCTGGAGCATGCAGACGACAAGGAAGCGGTTCTCAAAGAGATCATCTTTGAAATGACGGAGGGGCTCGCCGGAGCGGAAAGAAGCGTCGGGACGGCTTCCACGAACGTTTCACGTCTCGAAGTCGAAATCGGTGAGCAGCGACAACAGGCCGAACAATGGGTTCTGGAAGCACAAAACGCACTCGCCAGCGGAAATGAAAATCAGGCACGTTCCGCCCTGGAACGCAAGCACGAAGTCGAAGACCTCATCGCGGGGCTTGAACAACAACTCGCTGCCGCGGTTTCCACTCGAGATCATCTCAAAACGATTCTAAATGCTCTTCAGGCTCGCCTCGCTGACGGACGCCGTCGTTTGCGCAGCCTTGATTCCGAGACGCAAGAAGCTGACGTCGCATCGAGCACGGGCGCTGATCCCGAAACGCCAGCGGTCGCTGAGAAAAAGTCGAAAGTCGATGCCGAACTCGAAGCTCTCCGGAAGCAAATGCAGGCCAAGTAAGCGTCGATCTTCGCAATCTCACTGCACTTTTCTTGACAAAACATGTGAGTTCTGACGGCCCGAAGCTTGACCGGGAAAAGACTTCGACGACTATCGTGCGAATTGCGAACTTTTCTCGACTTCAGGACTCTCGTTCTCTGAAGATCCAGCTGACTGGGGAGTGTATGAACCCAGCAGTGATGCTTTATTCCTTCTAGCGTTGTGATTCCGAACCATGCGACTCTCCAAGGCTGTCCAAACTCTCAAACCGTCCGCCACAATCGCTGCTGCGACGAAAGCCAAAGAACTTAAGGCATCTGGAGTTAAGGTCTACGAATTCACGCTGGGAGAGCCGGACTTCACAACTCCCGAGCACATTTGCGACGCAGCCAAGCAGGCGATTGACGCCGGAGAAACTCACTACACCCCAGCTGCCGGGACTCCCAGCCTGAAGCAGGCAATTTGCGACCGCTACCAGCGGGACTACAACCTCAGCTATCAACCCTCGCAAGTTGTCGTTTCCAACGGGGCGAAGCATTCGATCCACAATGTTCTGTCTGCCCTGTGCGGTCCTGGCGACGAAGTGATCATCCCAACACCTTATTGGGTGAGCTATAGCGCACTCGTCGAACTGACCGGCGCGACACCTGTTCTTGTTCCGACGACACAGGAAAGTGGATTCTGTCTCTCAGCCGAACAGTTCGAGTCTGCGATCACAGACAAGACCCGACTGATGATGTTGAACAACCCATGCAATCCGACCGGAGCGGCCTACCCGGTTGAAACGCTGGAGGCTCTCGCGAGAGTTGCCGTCGAACGCCAGATTCCCGTTCTCTCTGATGAAATCTACGAGCACTTGATCTACGAAGGTGCCGAGTTCCGGTCGTTTGCCTCATTCGGCGAAGACGTCAAAGACTTGACCATCATCGTCAGTGGAGTCAGTAAAGCTTACGCCATGACCGGTTGGCGAATCGGTTGGACTCTTGCTCCGGTCGATGTCACGAAGGCCATGAGCAACCTCCAAAGCCAGCAAACTTCAAATCCGTGCAGTATCAGCCAGATTGCCGCAGAAGCTGCCCTGAACGGACCTCAAGAGTGCGTGCAGGAGATGTTGAAGCACTTCGCTGAACGTCGCAAATACGTCCTTGAACGCTTGGGCAACATCGATGGACTGAGCTTCGCGACTCCCGGAGGAGCGTTCTACGCATTTTTCGATGTCAGCAAGTTCTTCGGAAAACCGCTGCAGGGTGGCGTCGTTGTGAATGATGCAACCGAGTTCTGCACCGCAGCTCTCGAACAGGCTCATGTCGGACTCGTCACCGGCGATGCCTTTGGTGCTCCGGGTTATGTCCGATTGTCATTCGCAACCGATCTGAAAACACTCGAAGAAGGTATCAACCAGCTCGAAAAATTCCTCGCTGGCTAGTTGGCTGCGAGGAACTTTTTCTCAATTCGAGAAGAAGACCGATTCGGCGGACTTTTTGAGAATCCAGTCTTTGTCGTCTGCGCTCAAGAAGTCGATTCGATCTGTGATCAGCGCCAGTGAATCGTTGTAGTTGTTCGGCGAAGTCAGTTGATAAGGACAGTCGCTTCCCCACATCAGTCGTTGCGGTCCGAATTTGTCATAGAGTTGACGGATCATCGGAACGAGTTCGCGATGGGGAGGCTGTTTTTCTCCCAGTGCGTAAAACGCAGAAACTTTGACGAACACGTTGGAGAATCTGGCAAGCTGCAGCAGGTTGTCGAGATCGGACTGACGAATCGTTCCGTCGATTCCAATTCGGGCGAAGTGGTCGATGACAACTGTCGTCTCTGGAAACGACTGGCACATGCGATCGACTTCCGGCAGGTACTCCGGGTTGATGAGCGGACACATGGCCAGCCCAATCTCTGGGCCACGGCGCCACATCTCCTTCATTCCCTCAGAGTCGCTCCAAAGTTTGACGCCCCCATCTCCCGGGCGAATTCGAAGTCCGCGGCAACCAGAATCGTGGAGACTGACCAGTGAATCTGAAAGGTTTTCTGATCTTGGTTCGACGCAAGCAACTCCGGAGAAACGACCGGGGAAATGTTTGATGGTGTCAACGAGATATGAGTTGTCTTTGTCGTGGTAAACTGTGTGTTGAATTAGCACCACACGACTGACACCGACCGGCTCGGCAATGGCAAGCAGTTCTTCAGGTGTGAACGTTCGAGGTTTTAAGTCTGCGGCTGTCTGTGTTCCCTGAAGAGGATATAACTCAATGTCATCTGTCCAGACATGGGAATGACAGTCGATGAAGCCTGACTTCATATTGTCCTCTGCAAAGATCTTCGAAAAGCCAAAGCTCACCCCGAGTGCCAGCGACGTCGACTTTAAGAACGTTCGTCGATTGTAATCCCGAACATTCACGCTCTGCTCGGTGTCAACATCTCGGTCTGGATTCATGTTTCGACCAGTCTCTTTGGACATGCAAGCGAGGTTTTCAAAATGTTGAGAGCGTGTTGCTCTGGACCGATCAGCATGGTCACATCGGTTGGTCGATGATGGCAGGAATCACATCGAGGTTCAATCCACGCATTTAGGGCGTTTTCTGATTTTGAGTGCACAGGAAAGAGCAACTTGCTTTAGGAGATTTCTGATGTCGTGTCCGAAAATCGTGTCACAGGTCAAGAATGAATACGCTTCTGAGAAGACAGATCGAAGTCGTTCCGAGTCGACATCTTGTTTGAGGATGCACGAGTCCGTTCGATCTCCGAAGAGCATCTTCGCTTCCAAGTTTTTGAGTACCCCGAATTTCATCTGGGTGAACGGAGTTTTTAAATGAGTTCCTATCGAAACCAACTGCCACAACTTAATGGGAGTACGCTGCTCACCGACGGTGGGTTGGAATCGACGCTCGTCTTTCATGATGGTTTCGACATCCCCGCTTATTCCGCATACCTTCTGCTTGATGAGGATGCTGGTATTCAACATCTGCAGAACTACTTCAGGAAGTACCTCGCAATTGCGGATCGATTCTCGTTGGGCTTCCTCCTCGAAAGTGTCACCTGGCGAGCGAATCGAGACTGGGCAGATCAAGTCGGTTACAACCTGAGTCGACTTGACTCGGTAAATCGTCAGGCGGTAGACATGCTTTTGCGGCTGCGACAAGAAAACGAAAAAGCTGGCCAGCCGATAGTTGTGAGCGGATGCGTTGGCCCACGCGGCGACGGTTACGTTGTCGGATCGATGATGAATTCCGAACAAGCTGCCGACTATCACGGAACGCAAATCCAATCGCTTGTCAGTGGCGGGGCGGACATGATCACTGCAATGACGCTGACGTATGCAGAGGAAGCGGCTGGAATCGCTCTGGCGAGTCAGAATGCTCGCGTCCCGGTTGCAATTTCATTTACTGTGGAAACAGATGGTCGTCTGCCAAGCGGCCAACCGCTGGGAGAAGCAATTGAGCAGGTCGATCAAGAGACAGGTTCGTGTCCAGCCTACTACATGATCAATTGCGCTCACCCGACACACTTCGCGGAGACTCTCACGAGTGCAGCCGGCTGGCGATCACG
This sequence comes from Thalassoglobus sp. JC818, assembly GCF_040717535.1. Classification (NCBI taxonomy): domain Bacteria; kingdom Pseudomonadati; phylum Planctomycetota; class Planctomycetia; order Planctomycetales; family Planctomycetaceae; genus Thalassoglobus; species Thalassoglobus sp. JC818. Next base: position 602,811 of record NZ_JBFEFI010000001.1, on the reverse strand, counting down.
CATTGGAGGCTTACGAGCCAACGCGTCGAAATTGAGTCACGAAGAACTCGATGGATCCGAGGAACTCGACTCTGGCAATCCTGACGAATTCGGCCAGGAGCATCGGCATCTTCTCGACAATCTCGATCACAACATCAACGTGCTTGGCGGATGCTGTGGAACGGACTATCGGCACATTGAAGCACTGTGCCAGTCAGTCTTCGCTGCAAAGCTCGATTGAAATTCTTCACAGCCCGAGACTTACTCGAACGACGGCTTCGGATCTTTGCGACGAGTTGACAGCAGCAAGTCGAAAATGAAACAAACCCGGCGAGATGACAGCTGTCACTTCGCCGGGTTGATCTTTAATCGCACTTCTGAGTTCGTTGGATTCGGACGTTATTTTGCAGCGTTCTTACGTCGGCGAGAAGCGCAACCGAGTCCGGTCAGTCCCATGGCCAGCAACGCCATGGATGATGGTTCAGGAACTGGATTGGTGGGAGGAATGTCGATCACGTCTGGCACTCCGCCAAGGTAGGTGATCACAGTCGCTGAACTCGCATTCGGATCGATGACCCAGGAGAGAGCTGTGGTGATGTCTTCAGGTCCGAAAGCTGGGCCGAATGTCGGATCGACGAATGCTGGAAGAGATATCATGTCGACTTCCCCAGTCAGACTGAATGCAGCTGTTCCCGCTGTGATGTCATCTTGCAGGTCAGAGTATTCGTCAGCCGCCCAACCTTCGAAAGTTGAATTTACAAGACCTTGAGAGTCTGAATACGCTCCGCTCTGGCTGATTCCGGCCTCTTCATCTTGATCGACGGTAAAGAGTTCGAGATCTCCACCGGCGAGTGAACCACGTGTGAACAAGATGTCGGTGATACCGAAAACATCTTGATCGAGGTAGTTCATGAATCGGAGATCACCCAGCGTTTCGTTGCTGTTTACGGTGAATGTGATTTCATTTCGCATTGCCGAGTCACCATCAGCGATCGAAGCTGTCGAGCGCCAGAAAACCGTATTACCGTTCGAGCCGACAAATGAACCGCTGCTGACATAGGTGTCTTCAGTAGTGATGCTCCCTGTTCCACTCAGGGCAGAGACCCCAGCACCTGTTTGAACGTAGTTGATCATCTCATACACGACGTTCGTCGTCGTTGTTCCGCTGATCGCTCCGTTCGCAGTGATGTTCGCGGTCTCAGACTGACCACCCGGATCAACGTCCACTTCAAAATGACCAACAGTTCCGGCGGGGACGTCATTGTCGATCAGGTCTGCGAAGGCCATTGCGGGGAGCAGAAAGGCACAACTGAATACTGGAAGAATGAAGCGCAACTTCTCAAGCAAGCAATTCATGAGTTCTCTCTCAATGTTTGGGCGGACTCTCTCAATTAAGGGATCTGGCCATATACAATCCGTCTGGCCACACAACGTTTTCAGGTTGACCCTAAGAAATCGGTTTTACCGATTACAACCGTCAGTTTGAGAAAAATGAGAGTATTGGGCAGATTTACCCCTTGCCTTTTCAGAAACTTACTGCATGCGAACCCATGTTCAGTTTGCGAGGCATTTCGTTGTTAAGAACTTGAAACGCGTGTTCAGAGATCTGAACGATCTTGGGCTGTGAGACGGTGACATGGGGGCGGATGGTTGTTTTTCCACGCGGTCTTGAATCGAATGAAGGTCGATTCTGGCCCCAGCGAGATCAGTTCGCGCGTTTCGTGAGCTTCTCTTCGAATAGATCGATTGAGTTCAAGAGATGTCGACAAACGCGAGGGAAACTGTCTGCTGCAGGGGGCGATGGATGTTCCGACCCAAAACGAGATGAGACTTGCTGATGAGCCGAATTCCCTTTTGCGAAATCATTCCTCTTCCCGACGATCAGGTCAGTTTTCGGATCGATGGAGTCGAGAAGACCCGTTGGCATTTTGGATCGCATTACCCGCGTCCGTTCTTCTATCCGGTGAATTCTTCTAGCAGACAGTCACTGACGCGAATGGGTCATCCCGGTGCTCCCAATCACGATCACCATCAGTCGGTCTGGTTCGCACATCATCGTGTGCTTGGAATCGACTTCTGGGCAAACGGGCTTCCGCAGATTCGCCAGAAAGAGTGGTTCGTTTACGAAGATGGAGAAGGTGTGGCCCGAATGGCGGTTCGCCTGGAGTGGGTTGATGGTCACGATCCCACTCCCCTGCTCCATCAGGAATTGATCGTGCAAATTCGTTCTCTTCCCGATTCCAGCTACACACTCGATCTGCAGTCCACCTTTCACCCTGAAAGCGAGATGATCGAGTTTCAGAAGACCAACTACGGGTTTCTTGCAGTCCGTGTCGCAAAGTCGATTTCGGTGCATTTTGGAGACGGAGTGCTCACCGGAGCTTCGGGGGCGACAGGCGAACCCGATCTCTTTGGTCAGGAGAACGTCTGGATGGACTACTCGGGTTCATTGGCAGACTACGACGAAGCTGGCAATCAAACGAAAGCAGTCTCCGGCATGACGTACTTCGATCACCCTGGGAATCCCTCGCATCCAACGAAATGGCATGTTCGCGAAGATGGGTGGATGGGCGCATCCGCTTGCTTCTCCGGTCCGTTGGAAACATCAAAGGAGCGACCATTGAAGTTGCGCTACCTCCTGCATGTGCATGATGGCCCCGTCGATCCGGCAGCAGCCAATGAGCTCTTTTCAGAATGGAAAAAACTACCGTGGCTGGAGGTGGTTCGTTCGAAACGTCCACATCAGCATTATGAGTTGCAAAACGGGAAAGAATAGTTTTAGGAACATATCTTGATGCGTGATTGTTGCAGAACAAACAACGCAAAATGGTGAGTCAATCACTTCCAGCGAGTGCACAGACGCGGGCAACTTGTTCTATGATGTGGCCCTCACCAGAAATGACCTCAGGAGAATTCATGACTTCACCATTTCTCGATCGACGGACCTTCCTTCAAAGCGCCGCAGCCACTGCCCTCCTTGGACCTCTCGTCGCGCAAGCTCAAACAAATCACGACCCTGTAATGATCGCCTGTGTCGGCGTCGGCGGCAAAGGCTGGTCCGACATGCTGGAGTGCTCGAAGGGCAACGAAATTGTCGCGATCTGTGACATCGACGAAGGTCGACTGCTGAAAGCGAGTGAGCAATTTCCCAAAGCCAAAAAGTTCGCTGACTGGCGAAAACTCCTCGAAATGCCCGGCATCGATGCTGTGACCATTTCAACGCCCGATCACATGCACGCTCCTGTCACGCTCAGTGCAATTCATGCGGGTAAGCATGTCTACGGTCAGAAGCCGTTGACTCATTCGGTCAAAGAATCACGAACTCTCACTGAAGCCGCTCAAGAAGCGGGTGTCGTGACTCAAATGGGAATCCAGCATCACGCAACTGCTCGTTTGAAGCTGGCAGTCGATGCTCTCCGCAAAGGTGTCGTGGGAAAAGTGCATGAAGTTCACGTCTGGACAGACCGACCCGGTAACTTCTGGAAACAGGGGCTGACACGTCCTGAACATCACGACCCAGCTCCAAAGACCGTCGCTTGGGATTTGTGGCTTGGAGTGGCTCCCGAGCGACCGTATGTCGCTTCGCTTTATCATCCCTTCCATTGGCGTGGCTGGTGGGACTTCGGAACCGGTGCACTGGGCGACATGGGATGCCATCTTCTCGATCCCGTCGTGCATGGACTGGAACTGGGGGCTCCGAAAACCGTGATGGCTGAGGGACCAGAGCCCAGCCCTGAAAGTGGGCCGCTTTGGTGTGAGGTTCAATACACGTTCCCCGGAACGAAACACACCACAGACGAGGTTCTCGTTCACTGGTACGAAGCCGGCAGACAACCGGATCGAGAGTTGTTTGATGCCCCGGAGGACTGGGCAGGCTCGAAGAATGGAGTTCTGTATCGCGGATCAGAAGGGAATCTGTTTGTTGGATTTCCTGAGATGCCAGAACTCTTCCCGAAAGCAAAATTCGCCGACTACGAATGGCCGGATATGAGTGATCACAATCACTATCAGGAATGGACGAACGCCGTCGCGGGAATCGGAAAGACATCCTGCCCGTTCGAATACTCTGGACCACTTACCGAAACCGTGTTGCTCGGCAATGTTGCCTACCGATCACAAAGCAAAATCAACTGGAACAGCGAAGAGTTGGTCTGTGAAGGAAACCCAGGTGCGTCGGAATTCCTTCATCGCGAATACCGCAAGGGATGGTCGATTCCGAATCTGGGATAGACATTCACTCGCTTATCGACCAACTGCTACTATTTGGAATGAGAACTGACACTGATGAGAAAAACATTTCTATTGTTGATGGCATGCGGAGCGTGGGGCTTCGTTTCAGGATGCGTCGGGGAAAATCCACCGGAAGACACGACTGCCAAGCCGACCGTGGAACCTGCGGTTGAGAATCCGCCGCCGAGCGCCTCCCCTGCCCCTCCGCCAAGTGTCGGCGGGGATGATGAAAACATGGTCCAGGCGATTCGACGCGCTGCTGCCAATGTCAAAGTCAACAGCGACGGAGTGGTGACCGAAGTTGATTATCGCGGCAAAAAGATCAACGACGAGTATCTTCTGATTCTGCCTCGCTTGAGCGGTTTGCAATCGGTTCTATTGAATGAAACCGAAATCACCGATGCGGGACTCGAAACTCTCGGGAAGATTGAGACGTTGAGAAATCTGGACTTGCGTGACTGTGCCATCAGCAACGATGGACTCGCTCACCTTGTCGGTCTCAAAGAACTCCGCGCGCTTCGACTTTCCGGGAAATCGGGAGCGACCACAGTCGACGATGAAGGCATGGAATCTGTCGGGCAACTGACAAACTTGAAAGCCCTCCTACTCGATTTCCTGTGGGTCAGCGGCGATGGACTCGCAAAGTTGAACGGTCTCGAAAACCTCGAAGAACTCTACCTCGCCGGGACGCTCGTCGGTGACGAAGACCTCAAGCAGGTTCAGCAGTTTCCAAAGCTTAAGAAGCTGCGGATTTCGAAATTGTCACAAGTGACTGGTGCGGGATTGACTCACGTTCAGGACCTGCCGCTGACCGATCTCGACCTGAGTGAGAACAGCTCAATGTTCGACAACGATTTGTCTGCACTGGCGAACATGGGTGACCTTGAGCGACTCAACTTGTGGCGAGTTGCGATGAGTGACGCAGGTGCGGCTCACCTCGCTGGGTTGAACAAAATGAAGTGGTTGAACCTCGACAACACTCAACTGACCGATGCCGGGATTCCAAGCCTGAAGGACATGTCTGACCTGGAGTTTTTACACCTCGGATCGACATCGGTGACGGATGCCGGAATTCAGGAGTTGGAAACTTTGAAAGCCCTCAAAGACTTGAAGGTGACGCGGACTGCCGTGACCGAGGCCGGTGTCGAAGAACTTCAGAAGAAACTCCCGGATGTCTCCATTCAACTCAAATACATCGAGGGACAATAAGACTCGGGAATACAGTTAGTCAGCCTGAAAGCAAGTGTCGGAAACGATTCGCAGACGCGCTGACCTTGTGTGTTCCAAAAAGTTTGAATTGAAGCGTCAACGAAAAAATCGCCGTCGATCAAAAACTGATCGACGGCGATTTTCCTTTATCGAGTCACGTTCTAAGTGACCGTGACGAAATGTCAGGCAACTTCCCAGCCTTCGCGATATTGCTTCGAGATATACTGATCGGCTGCGTCGGTATTGGTTGCTTTCAACTTCGCAGCATCCCATTCGAGCTTCTGACCAGTTCGATAAGCCACGTTGCCGAGCAGAACGGTTTCCGTGAGTGCTCCGGCATAGTCAAAGTTGCAGAGTGGTTGGCCGCCGTCTTTGCAGGCTTTGATCCATTCTGCGTGGTGCCCGATCGAAGGTTCGATCCACGGAGTTGGAGGCTGGAAGTCTGCGAACTTCTCTTTCGGGAACAGTCGGTAGTTGTTGTAATCGGCGAACAGTTTTCCTTCGCTGCCGATGAACATCACGCCGCTTCCGGGAACACGTTCGCCAGCGACTTCTCGCGGAGTTTGATCTCCGTCGTACCACGTCAATTTACAGGCTGCGAGATCTTCACGAGCTGGGAATTGGTATTCGACGCTCAAGCCGAGAGGACAGGTTTCCTCATGGACTTTTGGGCCTTTCGCAACACAGCTTGTGGGGTGTCGTAGTTTGAGGGCCCAGAATGGGAGGTCCATGTAGTGACATCCCATATCGCCGAGGGTTCCTTGTCCGAAGTCCCACCAGCGACGCCACTGAGCAGGATGATATCGACCGGCGGCGTAGGGACGTTCAGGGGCTGGTCCGAGCCACAGATCCCAATGCAGATGGGCTGGCGGTTCGGTGCCATTTTCTGGTCGATCTCCTCCGCCCCAGCCTTTGCCGACCCACACGTGAACGTCGGTCACGTCACCGATGGCTCCGGATTGAACGATCTCGACGACACGTCGATAGTTGTCGCCCGCGTGAATCTGCGTTCCCATTTGAGTGACAACACCGTGCTCTTTGGCTGCTTCGGCGATAATGCGAGCTTCCTGAACGGTGTGGGTCAGCGGTTTCTCGCAGTAGACGTGCAGCCCTTGGCGAATCGCACGGATTGTCGCTGGAGCATGATGATGATCGGTGGTCCCGATCACGACTGCGTCGATCTTGCCCTTCTCCTGATCGAGCATCTCACGATAGTCGTGATAAGTGCGGGCGTTTGGAAACTCTTCGAGTTTGCGTTTCAAGTAGTTCTCGTCGACATCGACGAGAGCCACAATGTTTTCGCCTTGGACTCCCTGAATATCGTTGGCAGCCCGGTTGGCTGTTCCGATGCAGGCGATGTTGAGCTTTTCGTTGGGGGAACTTGATTCCTGTGCTTTTGCTCCAGTCCACACCGAACTGGCGATGGCAGCGGCACCAGCTGTTGTGGCTTGGATGAATTTCCGACGTGAGGTACGTGGGTTCAACATGGTGAGATTGTCCTCAATGGTAAGAAAGGAAGTCCGTGGTGGTGGGAGATCAGAAGACTCTTGCGGGCGGTGAATCTTAGACCTTTACATATCCTGTCGCTTTCAGGGTGTCAGCGTCAAGCATTGCTTCGTTTGATCGCCTTAATTCGGAATGTCATGAAAGAGATGTTGGATCGATGGAGAAGCTGGCAGTTCAAAGTGGATCAAGATATGTTGATGCACTGGCGTTTCTAATGGAGTTTGGACGTTGAGCCGATGCGAACGTGAAAACTCCCGGAACTTCCTGAGGAATGAGTCTCTCGAAAGAAAGTGAGCAATTGCGATGCGAGGTCACGGGTTATGTTGTCTTCTCATTGTTCTGGCGAATTGTTCGGCGCACAGCGTCTTCGCCGCAGATCAGCCAAATGTCGTGCTGGTGATCACCGATGATCAGGGCTATGGAGATCTTTCCTGCCACGGAAATCCCGTGCTTAAGACTCCTGCAATCGATGAGCTGTTTGAAGAGAGTGTCCGACTGACGGACTATCACGTTTCGCCCACGTGCTCTCCAACACGCTCAGCCCTGCTGACCGGACACTGGACGAATCGCACAGGCGTGTGGCATACAATTATGGGGCGATCGATGCTTCGCGAAAACGAAGTCACGATGGGCCAGATCTTCAAAGACAACGGATACGCGACCGGAATGTTCGGGAAGTGGCATCTCGGCGACAATGCCCCGTACCGTCCTGAAGATCGTGGTTACACAGAGGTCTTGCGCCACGGCGGCGGCGGTGTCGGTCAGACTCCCGATTACTGGGACAACGCTTACTTCGACGGAAGCTATTGGCACAACGGAGAAGTTGAACCTGCCGAAGGTTTTTGCACCGATGTTTTCTTTGAAGCAGCCATGGACTTCATTGATGAGGAGAGCTCAGCGGGACGACCATTTCTCGCTTACATCGCCACCAACGCTCCGCATGGACCGATGCATTCTCCGGAAGAATACAGTGCTCCCTACGCCGGTCTGAACGATGTCGGCCTCGAGAACTTTTTCGGAATGATCGCCAATATCGACTACAACGTGGATCGCCTAAGATCATTTCTGGATGAGAAAAATCTGACCGAAAACACGATCTTCATTTTCACAACAGACAATGGTTCGTCATCGGGATGGAAGCTGCACAACTCGGGAATGCGAGCCGGGAAAGGCAGCCCGTACGACGGAGGTCATCGTGTTCCGTTCTTTATCTACTGGCCGGAAGGAGACCTGACAGGTGGCCGGGATGTGAAACCGATCACGGCTCACGTCGATGTGATTCCAACTCTCATCGAGCTCTGCGGTTTGACTCCGCCTGAGTCGGTGAAGTTCGACGGCCAAAGCATTGTTTCTCTACTGAACAACAACGCCAACGATTGGCCGGATCGTATTCTGGTGACCGATTCACAGCGAGTGAAAGACCCGATCAAGTGGCGGCAAAGCTCGGTGATGACAAACCAGTGGCGTCTAATCAATGGCAAAGAACTATACGACATTCAACAGGATCCCGGACAAGAGTCGGACGTTGCATCCGGACATCCGGAAGTGGTCGCGCGGCTCAGGGACTTTTACGAAGAGTGGTGGGCTGACCTGCTTCCTTCGTTCAGTCAGAATGCAGCCATTCATCTGGGAGATCCGCGTGACAATCCAGCCCGATTGACATCACACGACTGGATCACGACTGGTTCAACTCCGTGGAACCAAGCTCATATTCGAAGTGCTTTGAACGGTGATGCAAATACAGGATTCTGGAATGTGAACGTTCTCGAAGATGGACTCTATCGAATTCGTCTGCGTCGCTGGCCAGAAGAGACTCAAGCTGCGCTTAACGCCGAACTTCCTCCGGGAGATCCAGTCCCAGGGACGAAAGCTTTCAGAACAACTCCCGGTAAGTCGATTCAGCCGGTGCGGGCAACATTAAAAATCGGTGATCTGGTCGAAGAGAAGTCGGTCGACGCGGATGCCGAAGAAGTTGTCTTCGAAGTGCAGATTCCTGCTGGAAAGAAACAGATGACAGCACTGTTCGAAGCTCCTGATGGAACTGTCTACGGCGCTTACTATGCCTATGTTGAAAAGCTCAATCAAAGGGCATCTCTTGATTGATCAACCAGAGACGAACGTCTCGAAGTGTCGCGATCTCTCGATAACTGTTCTGCTGCTGGGATTGGGGATGATTCTCCTTTCAACCTCAGTAGACGGACAGGACGCAGCCGCGACTCTGAAGTTTCGTGATTCCGATGTCGTCATTCGTGCTGGAGCGAACGAGATCGCGAGATATGTGTTCAAGGACCAAGAGATTCCCCGACCCTATCTGTGCGATGTGAAGGCGCCCACTCAATTTCAGGTAACGCGTCGTCATCCTCCAATACCGGACGTTGATGCCACTGACCATGCGACGATGCATCCGGGGATCTGGTTGGCTTTCGGTGATTTGAGCGGATCGGACTTCTGGAGAAACAAAGCCACAATTCAGCATGTGGAGTTTCTGGCGAATCCACAACACGAAGACGAGCCCGAGACGCTGCGTGAACGCAAACTGTATCTCTCGAAGGATGGTGAGGTTCTGTGTGAAGAAGAATTCTCGTTGCGCGTGATCGTCAAGGACAGCGGCTATCTCTTCGAGTTCGATTCGATCTTCACGAGTGATCGTGAGTTCTCATTCGGAGATCAGGAGGAGATGGGCTTGGGAGTGCGCGCAGCGACGCAACTCGCGGAAAACGCTGGTGGCCGAATGAAGAGTTCTCGCGGATTAGAGTCAGCGAAGGCAATTTGGGGCCAGCCGGCCGAGTGGTGTGAATTGAGTCGCGTGATTGAAAACGACAAAGTCGGCTTTGCGATCTTTTGTCATCGCGACAACTTGCGATCGAGTTGGATGCATGCTCGTGACTACGGGTTGATGACCGCAAACCTCTTCGGTCGAGAAGCAATGAAACAGGGCGAACGTAGCCGAATTGTCGTTATGCCCGAAGAAGAATTCCGCTTGCGGTATGCAGTGTTTGTTTACGCAGTGAAATCAGATCAAACAGTCGACGTCGAACGTATATATCAAGACTATCTGGAGCGCAATTGATGAACTCAGGGAATCGAATGGCCACCGGTTGGGGGATGGCTTCCGTCGTTGTTTGCGTTGCTTTGAGTGGACATTCATTTTGTGCAGGAGCTGAGAAGCCAAATGTTATTTTGATTTACACGGATGATCAGGGTTACGGAGACATGAGTGCTTTGAACCCGGACAGCCGGTTTCAAACTCCAAGTCTCGATCGATTGGCTCGCGAGGGAATCCTCTTCACCGATGCTCATTGCTCCGACACAGTCTGCACTCCTTCCCGTTACGGACTACTCACCGGGCGTTACAGCTGGCGGACAACTCTGAAAAGCGGTGTCTTCGGAGCTGAGCGAGAAGGGCTGATCGCAGATGACCGCATGACGTTGGCATCGATGTTGTCGAGCCAGGGTTATCGAACCATCATGGTCGGGAAGTGGCATCTGGGGATGGATTTTCCCGGTGATGAACCGACTAAGAAGAATCCCGACTCGCGAGATTGGAGTCAGCCGGTCCGCGACATGCCGCTCGATAAGGGGTTCGAGACGTTTTTCGGTATTCCTGCTTCGATGAACTACGGCGTCCTGGCGTGGTTTGATGGACGTCATGCAAGTGTCCCGCCCACGCAGTTCACGAAGAAAAAGCCCAACGATCGAGCCATTGCGGACTATCGAATCATGCCGCCTTACGAGAGCTCCCCTGCTCCCAATTTGATGGAAGTGGCTCCCGACTTCATTGACAGCGAATGTTTAACGCGATTCACCGATCGAGCGATTGAAGAAGTCCGAAAGTCGGTGCACGGAAGTCGACAGGCCGCCCCGTTCTTCCTCTATCTTCCGTTCACTTCTCCCCACAAGCCGGTCATTACCTTGCCGCAGTTCCAGGGCAAAAGTGATGCGGGTGAGTACGGCGACTTCATGATGGAGACCGACTGGCATATCGGTCGACTGCTGGATGTCCTCGATGAGCTGCAACTTGCAGAAAATACCATTGTGGTCGTCACGAGTGACAACGGTCCGGAGAACACATGGAAGGAACGACTGAAGCGTTTCGGACATGCAAGCAACGGACCGTTCCGCGAAGGCAAGCGTTCGATTTATGAAGGGGGGCACCGAGTCCCATTCGTCATGCGGTGGCCCAAACGAGTCCTTCCAGGACAACTCACGGACGCGACGATCTGTCAGACTGATTTACTCGCCACGATGGCCGATCTACTTGACGTTCCGTTACCGGACCGAGCGGGTGAAGACAGCCAAAGCTTCCTGCCGGTGCTGCTTGGAAAGGATGCAGAGCACACCCGAGTGCCGATGATTCATCACTCATCTGGAGGTGGATTTGCAATCCGCGACGGCGACTGGAAGTTGATTCTTCCCCATGGCAAGCAGAAGAGTGAGCTCTACAACATCAGTCAAGATCCGGGTGAGAAACACGACGTCTTGGACAAGCATCCCGAAATCGTCAGTCGCCTGACGTCTGCCATTACGGAGATCGTTGAAAACGGACGATCGACGCCCGGTGCTCCGCAGAAAAACGACACCGGCCACTGGGACGATCTCACATGGATTGAGAAGAACTGAGATCACTCGAGCAATTCGATAACTTTGTGTTCAATCTCGCGAAGATTGCATGAATTACCGACTCGAATTGACCAATCGTTCGATGATCGAAGTCGCGAACGTTACCATCTGGGGAGATGATCTGACTGTTCGTCATGTCGCATGATGACCCTTTCCACTTCCGTTTCTGGAGACGTCAATGGGCAATTTTAATCGTGAGAAGAACCGTCTCGTCTGGTTTGATCTGCCTGTCGAAGACCTCGATCGGGCAGCGGAGTTTTATCGACACGTGCTGGCAGTTGGAGTGGCCATTGAAGAATTCAACGGCACCCGATTTGGTGTCATCGATCACGAAGACGGCAACGGAGGGTGTCTCGTGATTCAAAGTGAAGAGATCACTCCTGCCAAGGGACCGCTGATTTATCTCAACGTTCACGGACGAATCAATGACGCTATTGAGTGTGTGGCCAACTACGGAGGTGAAGTTCTCGAGGAAGTCCATTCAATTGGACCTCACGGCTTGCGAGCCATTATTCTCGACACCGAAGGCAACCGAGTCGCACTGCATTCAGATCATGTTGACGATGCATGAACTGGAAAAAGCGATTTTTCGAGTATGATCTTCGAAGAGACTTCGAGCACTCATTCGGAAATGCGCCTCCGATGAATTTGTGCTGCGCTGAGTTCAGTCGTTCAGAGAGGTACCTTTGGCTGCGATTTCGTCACTCCTCATCGTCTTAACGTTGTCGCTTTTGGTGACCCGAGTCGCGGCGATGGCCTTGATGCTCACGGGACTTTCAAAAGAGGTCGCCCGGTTTCAGTCGCGATCAGCATTTACCGGAGTAGGCTTCCCAGCCCGTGAAGCGGAAGAGATTGTCAATCACCCGATCCGTCGACGCATCGTCATGCTTCTGATGTTGTTGGGGAATCTCGGAATCGGCGCGGTGGTTGCGACGCTGATGGTTTCGTTTCTGCAGACATCAGAATCTCAATACTGGTGGTTGCGGCTGATTTTTCTTGCGGCTGGGTTGATCACACTCTGGCTGATCGCAAGAAATCGCTATATCGAGAGGCATCTCAATCGATTGATCTCCAAAATCCTCCGGCGATGGGGAGACTTGCCGCGACGCAACTACGCCGCAATTCTACAACTCGAAGGCGGATTCGCTGTGAGTGAATTGCTCGTCAATTCCAAGGACTGGGTTGCTGGAAAGAAGCTTGCTGAACTGCGGCTTCCCAACGAAGGTGTTCTCGTGTTGGGAATTCGACGTGGGAAAGATGGAAAATTCGTGGGAACGCCCAACGGAGCCACGGAAGTCCATGCCAACGACACCTTGATTCTGTATGGACGAGTCGAAAGTGTTTCGGATCTCGATCAGCGAACACTTGGAAGACGCGGCGATGAAGCACATCGTGAAGCAGTTTTGAGACATTCAAGTGATCAGGATTTGCAGGATGCTTCGGACGACGATGACGATCAGCGAGAATAGCTATCCGTCGATCGTGCTCAAACGAAATTGATCACGCAGTAGCTATTCATTCAAAGTCACTGCCTTTCCGGATTTCTCAGAGCTTGGAGCTTCGATTAACTTGATGAGATCATTCGGGAGAAATGGTTTCGCGACGTGATGGTCGATGCCCACTTCCCGCGAAAGATCTCGGTATTCGTTCCCGTCCCATCCGCTGACTGCAATGATTCGAACGTCGTTCATTTCAGGCTGCCGCCGAAGAATTCGTGCGACTTCGAAACCGTCCATTCCAGGCAGGCCAATGTCGAGCAGTATCACATCGGGGATGTTCACCTCAGCAAGCTGAATGCCATCGATTCCGTTGTTAGCTGTGATGACATCGTACCCCTCCATCGATAGTAACAGCTTCAGCATCTCGGCAGAATCGACGTTGTCGTCGACGATGAGAATGCGCCGGTTCGACGAAGCGACTCTCGTCGAATTGCTCGTTTTCGAAAGTTTGCGCCTGGGGGCTTCCTGCGAACTCTTGAATTCTGGCTTGCTCAGCGCCTTGTGCGATGTGGCTAAAGAATCGCTTCCGCCCGACAAGGTATGGTCTTTCGAATGCGGTGCAGTCTCTGATTTTTCCTGTTTCAAGCATGGAATTCGAAGCACGAAACGAGTCCCCTGCCCTAAGCCGTCGCTGACCATCTCGACTGTCCCTTGATGGGCTGCGATGATGTGACGTACGAGCGAAAGACCAATGCCAAGCCCTCCTTCGCGGCGGGAGCGGGAGGAGTTGACCTGTCTAAACAACTCAAAAATATCACTTTCGAGTTCCTGAGGAATCCCGATTCCGTCGTCTTCCACGCAAACTGACGCAAACCCATTTTCCGAGGAAACTGCCAGTCGAATGTGGCCTTTCACAGGAGTGAACTTCGCGGCATTGTGCAGCAGGTTCGAAATCGACTGCGACATTCGCGCGAGGTCGCCGTTGATCATCACCGGTGTCGTTGGCAGACTCGCACGAAATTGATGTCCGCGTTCCTGGATCACGGAACTGGACATTTCGATCGCCATCTCCACCGCGTCCACGAGGTTAATCGGAGCGAGTTGCACGCGCAGCTTCCCGTGGACATAACGCGAAGCATCGAGCAGGTCGTTCACGAGCCGGATCGTTTGACCAAGTTGCCGACGAATCGTGTGCAGAGCGTGGGATTGCTGTCTCGACTTTGGACCATCTTCGAGAATGTCGAGCGCCGTTTGAATCGGAGTGAGAGGGTTTCTTAGCTCATGCGCAAGCATTGCCAAAAACTCATCCTTTCGACGGTCTGCTTCCATCAAGCCATCGTTGAGTCGGGCGTTCTCCTTCGCGCTGTTTTCCGAGATTCTGCGTTGAACGGACAACTGATTGAAAATCATGATGGCCGCGATAGTCACTCCCAGGTAGATCCAGAGTGAGACCAGATCTGACGCATGAATCAGCAGCAAGCTGTCGTGCGGCGGAATAATGAAGTGTGCTGCCGACAGCAGACTCAGAACGGCCGCGAGAATGGCAGGCCCGGTGCCGGCCAGCCAGGCTGTCAGGAGTGAGGAAACGAAAAAGAGACCGAATGGAACTTTCGATTCGAGAATCGGATCGAGTTCCATTCGAATCCAGGTTGCAGTCAGCGTGCTAAACAGAGCAATGCTGTAGCGGCGCATGTGTTCCACGAACCGCGAACCTGCATCGTGCCCACCGCCTGTCAGGTCGGCAGTCTGAAAAGCTGTCTTCAGGGACAAATCATTCTTCCCACAGAACCCTGGAAATGAAACTGAGAGCCTAATGCTCTGTTACTGAAATCAGTCAATGCTCCCGCCGGTCGACCCATCATCTTCGTGAGTGGTCTACGGAATCACTCTCTGAGCGCTCTTCGGATCGATTCATGAACAACTCGATCCGACTCTTCTCAGTTGAAAGAGTGAATTCCTTCTCTCACAGAACTCGGTCATCGGCAGGAGTACAAGTGATTTTGACTACGCTTTTGAGGCCCGCGATCCCTGTGTAAATCCACCTTTGACTGTTGCGATGACTCGATCGGGATCGAGTGGCTTGGCGAACCAGCCATCAAAACCGTTCGACCGCGGGGCAATCTCTTGCTCGTCCTCCGAGATTCCCGTCATCGCGTAGACTTTGAGTTGAGCGAGTTGTTTGTCGTCGCGGATGTGGTGCAACGTTTCGAGTCCGTCGCAATTTGGCATTCGGATGTCGAGCAGAACACCGTCGAGGTCAGAGTGTTCGTGCATTTGCTTCAGCGCCTCTCGACCATCTCCCGCGTCGATCACGTTGAATCCGTAGAGTCTTAGAATCGCAGAGAGCATTTCGCGCTCGTTGGCGTCGTCGTCAACGACGAGCAACTTGCGGCCTTTGACTGGTGATTGGACCGCAGCGGATTCCGGCTTCGACTCTCCACAAATCGAATCGAGGTTCGCGATCTCTGTTGTCAGTCGGTGAAAGGTCGCCTGCGCAGCTTGCGTCAGACCAGCTTCAATCTGTTTCTGGAAGAGGTGAATTCCCAGGTTGACGGCGTTGAGGCGATTTCGAACCTGGTGCTTACTGACGGCAGTGAGTGTTCCGCCAGCGAGTTCGATCAATTGTTCGTCTGAGCAAACCTCTTTACGAAGGATACGAACGTCGTCCGGAGCCTGAATTCCGATCTTGATGACCTGGCCGCGAACTTGGAGAAGCTTAAGAGAGATTCCTGTGTTGGGAAAAACAATCTCCTGATCAACACGTCTGGACAGCACGAGCATGGGCGGGTTTCCTTTCCCGAAAGGCGAATGCAGAATCTTCTCACGAAGAATCACCTGGTCACTGCCTGCGATGTTCAAACGACGCAGCTTCCTCCATCATTCCGGTCAATCATTGGAATGATGGCGAGCGTGAAAAGTCTCTTCGTGATTCCCTGAGTTGAGTGCATTCCGTGCTCGTCAGCTTGGGGAGATCAATTGCAAAACTTCTTGTTTCGCAGTGGAAAGAGATAACAAGTCCAAGTCAGTCCGGCAATCAGATTCTGGAAATATTTTCAGCCCCGATTTCGCCTTGCTTCAGCCAGATGAATTCTGCGGCTGAGCGTGTTCAATCGTGGAGTTGCCAACTCGAGGATGCCCATCGTTGCCGTGAACATATCCGTCGCCAAAATTCGGAAGATCGATGATCTTTCCATTCGCCAAACCGAGCAGTAAATCGTCAATTTGTTTTGGTGACGGTTCAGGTTGGCAGGCGAGCGTTTCGGCTGAGGAATCGATGTCGAGTTTGACAACACACTCGTCCAGAATTCGACAGAGGCGCTGACCGTCGAAATATTCCTCCCGATAATGAAGCGACACCTGACGAACTTTCTCCTGCCCAGTAAACGCAGGCAACTCACCCCAATAGAAAACTTGATCGCCGGGTGCTTTCAGCCAACTCAGCCAGCTTGGCAAGACTCGCTTGCGTTGACCCTGATTGACTGCGTGAAAAAACTTCCGCAGATAGTTCAGGTGATTGGTTTCCAACTCTGGGCTGCGAGGAAGCACACCATATCGCTCGCGGACCTGGTTGAGCTTTTCGAGGTCCGGGCCCGCTGCTCGAAGTGCGTCACGAAGGTCGTGTTTCCAGACCTCGCCCAGGTGGTAAGTCATCCCTGCCACCGGCGCGAGAAAACATGCATGGACCTTGCCATACAACCGTTCATTCGGGCACATAAAGTTGTTGTAGATTCCGTAGCGAGTCCCGCTCTCCCCGATGGCAACCCAGTGCATTCGCTGCGTGAATGGAGTGTCCCACCATCCGAGCGGCATCGGCTTCCAGAGTTTGTGACGTAGAGGAAGCAGGGCCATGAAGATCAGACTGATGAAAACACTGAACGGGCTGAAGATCTGAGCAGTCACTGCTTCGGGGAGCATGACGAGTGCCGCAGCGATGGCGAGATCGGTCAGAATCCAGTCCCAGAACAGAAGTCCAGAAACCGCAAATACGCCCAGATGAAATGCACTCCAACCCAGGCAAAAGCCAATCCCAAGGAGTGGATGAAGCAGAGCCAGTGGAGAGAGTAACTCGATCGCGAATGCTCCGATTTGCATCGGTTTCTCAGCGACTCTCAGGAAACGAATTCCTCGACTCCACGTGCTCCAGGGAAGAAACCTTCCCCAACCCCAGCTGTACGACGTCGCTGCCAGATGGTGAAGTCGATTGTCCAGCGCCCAGGAGTACCATTTCGGACCCAGCCAAATTTTCGCCAGGGCAGTGATCAGATAGTGAGAGATCTGAATCGTCAGAACAAAGAACCAAAGGATGGAAGAGTCCGACAAGATTGGCGTCGCAAAAAGCGAAGCACCCCATGCAGTGAAGAGAAAAGCTGAGATTGCAAGCAGCACCCGCATCGGCAGAGTCGAGTGATGTTCCCAAAGTGCGAAGGGAGTCGTCAGCAGGAATGCGGCGATCAACACGCACGCCGGGCTCCACCAGATTCCGATCACAGCCGCAAAAAGGGCAAATCGTTCGAGCGACTGCGAATCGCCGAAGACGGGATCGATGTCTTTCGTTGTCGCTTTCCAGGTGAGGAACGCGGAGACAAAAATGGCAGCGAATCGAATGGTCTGAAACTCGGGTACGTTCGCCCACGTCCAAACCGGAGAGAGAACAATCAGCGGGGCGACGATCAAGAGTGTTTTCAGTCTCGTAGCTTGCACTCCAGCCCAGTCGAGAAACTTCGTCAATGCTTCCTGATGAATTGTCAGTTCCAGCAACCAGTAGCCAAGCGTCAGCACAATCAAATTGGCAAACGAGGTGAGGGTTGCCTGCATCGTTGCTCTCCATCGAGAAATCGATTCAATGTTCGCGGTCGAATACGATCACGATTCACAGAGAATAGCGGCGAATGTGAATTCTCAGTAAAGGAGGAAAACGACGGCACTCCGTCCACGCTGAGAACGTGCTTTCACACGCTTATTGGCGAGGATTTTTCTGTGACCTCATCCGGAAATCTTCGTCTTCCGGTGATTTTTGTAATTCTGCTAGAATCCGCAAAATTCCCGGTCGGAGCCGATGGCTGACATCAAGAGGATGTCACGAATAGCTTCAGGAAATCGCGCATTTCAGCAGCTCTCTTTCGATGCGCGATTCTCCGCAAAAATGGCTGTGTCACCTCAGTGGCCTGATGAGAAAAGAGATTAAGACGGATGAGGAAACCAGTTGAATTGATCGCGAATCAGGATGCCGCGGTCACGGCGGTGTGGCCAACTGATCGTCAGGCAGCATTGTTTTTCTGGCTGTTCTTGATCGGGCATTGTCTCGCCTGGATCATCGTTCCCAGCCTGACTCAGCCCAACGGGACGCTCGATGCCATCGAGATGATTTACTGGGGGCACGAGTGGGAACTCGGTTACTACAAGCACCCTCCTCTGCCTGCCTGGCTCGCCGAATCAGCCTCGTGGTTGGGCGGCAATACTGTTTGGCCTACTTACGTACTGGCACAGATCTCGACAGCTGCCTGCTTCTGGGCAGTTTTTATGATTGGTCGCGACATCGGCGGAAATCGGTTCGCACTCCTGGCCGTTCTGCTCCTTGAATCCTGCTACTACTACAACTTCACGACAACAGAATTCAACAATAACGTTACATCCAGAGGGTTCTGCGCGGCTGCGGTCGCGTTCGTTTATTTCGCAATGACCCGAGAGCGGCTGCACTACTGGGCCCTTGCCGGTGTGGCCATCGGTTGCGGGATGCTGAGTAAATACGACACAGCCTTGTTCGCGATCATAATGCTCGCCTTCTCAGTCGTTCATCCTCGAGGACGAGAGGCTTGGAAAACCGCCGGACCTGTTGTGCTGCTTGCCACTTCTGCTCTCTGTTTTGCTCCTCATATTTACTGGCTCATCCAGAACGACTTTCCGACGATCGACTACTTGCTCAGGCGATCGGACGACGGAGAAACCACGCTCATTTCGCATTTACTGGAGCCACTCGAATTTCTGATTTCACAGATTGGGGCCATCGTTCCGCTGTTGCTCCTCTCCATTCCGATTACTGGCTTGTGGTGGAAGAAGCGTACAAACTTGACGGAGAAGGCAAGCTTTCAGCGTGACTTCGTGTTGTGGTTTGGACTCGGGCCGGTCCTGCTGGTGATGGCTGTCACGATGTTGACCGGAGGCGATGTACGCTCGATGTGGGGAGCCAAAATCTGGACGTTCACGGGATTGGCTCTGTTGAGTTCCGTTCAGATTCAGGGATCGCTTGTGGAGTTCCGCAAGGTTTGTCGTCGCTGTGTTTTGGCTGGCGGGTTGGCCATTGTGGCCCTGCTCGGGCGAGATCTGATTGTGCCGCATTTTCGTGATCATGGCTCACGCGTTCACTTTCCTGGAAAAGCGTTGGCGACCGTGGCTCGTGATGCGTACGAGGCGGAGGTCGGCGAGCCGCCGAAAGTTGTTGGCGGACCATGGTGGGATGCTGCGAATGTGGCCGTTTCGGGAAGTCAGCGGGCTACTGTCTTTGCAAATCTTGACCCTTCGATCAGCCCTTGGGCTTCGGATCAATACTTGAAAGAAAACGGCGGAGTGATCGTCTGGCAGCCGAAGCAAATTCGCGGAAGCTACGAGGCGGAGGTTCGGGAGAGATTTCCGAAGGCGATCTTCATCGATCCAGTCGAACTCAACTGGGAAACGTCTGCCAAGCTGGAGCCGATTCTCTTTCAGATCGCCATCGTGAAGCCTGAACCAGCGTCACAGAAAGTCGTCAAAGTGAACACTGCTTCCGCTGGTGGAAGTGTCGTCGTTCGATGACCTTTATGCGGCGTTGGTTGTCTGAGCTGGAGACTTCCCAGCGCAGCCAATTTCGATCGGGTATTGGCTCTATCGGGCACTCAGTTCGTGAACCATTCTGACCAGCGCTTTCACATTGTCAGGATTCATGTCCGGGTGGACACCATGGCCGAGGTTAAAGATGTGGCCGGGATGTCCTGCGTTGGCGTCGAGGACTTCTTTCGCTCGTTTCTCCAACGTGGGCAATTCTGTGTAGAGTGAGGCAGGATCGAGATTGCCCTGAATTGCTCGGGACTGGCCGACAATTTCTCGGGCAGCTGCCAGGTCGATTCGCCAGTCGATCCCAATCACCTGTCCTCCGGCCGAGACCTGATCGGGGACGAGCGCGGGGTTTCCGGTGAGAAAGTTGATGACCGGAACGGCAGGATTGACTGCGGCAATCAGTCGCTGCGTGTGTGGGAGAACGTATTGCCGATAGTCGGACGGGCTCAGACAACCGGCCCAGCTATCGAAGACTTGAACTGCTTGGCAACCTGCTTCGATTTGAGCGTTCAGGTAATCTGCGAGCGAATCGACGAGTCGATTCATTAATGCGGTCCAGGCACCCGGATCGTTGTACATGATTGTCTTGGTGCGGATGTAATTCTTCGACCCGCCTCCTTCGATCGCGTAAGAAGCAAGAGTGAATGGGGCACCTGCGAATCCGAGCAGTGGGATGGTGGACGGCAACTGCTTGCGGATCAGTTTCACAGCGTCGAAGACATAACCCAGCACTTGCACGTCTTCGACGGAGCGGACCCGTTCCACTTCCTTTGACTCGAGGATCGGGTTGTGGATGACTGGGCCCTCTCCTTTGACGTATTCGAGGTCGAAGCCCATAGGCTGCAGGATTGGCAGGAGGTCCGCAAACAGGATTGCCGCATCGACCCCCAGCGCAGCCTGAGCTGACAAAGTCACTTCCGCTGCGAGTTCCGGAGTCTTGCAGAGTTCGATGAACGTTGTCTTCGAGCGAACTTCCATGTACTCAGGCAGATATCGACCCGCCTGGCGCATGATCCAAACAGGGGTACAATCGGTCGGCTCGCAGCGTGCGGCCTTCATGAAACGGCTGTTTTCGAGTTCCGGAGTCATCTGCATCAGGAGAAGTCTTCGTCAATAGTCGTCGAGGATTGATGTTGAAGTGTTGATCATAGCAGTCTGTCGACAAATGAAACGTGGACTCGGAAACGGAATTGGAAGTTCTGTCCAGTTTTCGTTCGAAGTCCGGACATGGACAAAATGTGTCGAGTCCGACTGGTGAGAGCGTCTGCCAGGAAGGCAGTTTGTCAAGTTGGCAGACTATGGTTGATGGCCGCTAAGTTGTTTTACAGATGGGGGATGTGTCTAATTCGACGTGCTTGGCACAGTGGTTGCATTCAGGGTGGGGAACTACATTTTGAGTGTCAAAACAGGCAGTCGTACGAATTGTCTGTGGAATTTGTGGTCAACACTGGCATCTGCAAGCTGGATGAGGAGCAGCCGTGGCCAAATTATTGAGCTTTGACGAAGACGCACGCAAGCAATTGCTGGCAGGAGTATCCAAGTTAGCTCGCGCTGTCGCGAGTACACTGGGTCCCCGTGGACGCAACGCCGTTCTGGACAAAGGTTGGGGGTCCCCCAAGGTGACAAAAGATGGTGTCACCGTCGCTGAAGACATCGAACTCGAAGACAAGTTCGAAAACTGCGGGGTTCAGTTGGTTAAAGAGGCAGCGTCGAAGACAGGCGATGTCGCTGGAGACGGAACCACGACAGCAACAGTGATCGCTGAAGCGGTTTACCGCGAAGGCCTGAAATTCATCGCTTCAGGTGCCGCACCAGTGGCGATGCAGCGAGGAATTCAGAAGGCTGTCGATGCAGTTGTCGAACATCTTCAGAAGATTGCCAAGCCTGTCGACGCAACCGACAAGAAAGCAATCGAAACTGTCGCGACCATCGCTGGTAACAACGACAAAGAAATCGGCAAAATTCTTGCCGATGCCCTCCTCAAAGTGGGTAAAGACGGTGTCATCACTGTCGAAGAAGGTCGTGGCATGGAGACGAGTGTTGAGCTCGTCGAAGGAATGCAGTTTGAGCGAGGTTTCCTCTCTCCTCATTTCGTCACCGACGAAGACGATCAGGAAGTTGCTCTCGATAACTGCTACATCCTGATTCACGAAGAAAAAATCAGTAACGCCCGCGATCTCGTTCCAGTGCTGGAACAGGTTTCCAAAGCTGGCAAGCCGCTGCTGATCATTGCCGAAGACATCGAAGGCGAAGCTTTGGCGACGTTGGTTGTCAACAAGCTCCGCGGAATCGTCTCTGTCTGTGCGGTCAAAGCTCCTGGCTATGGCGATCGACGCAAAGCGATGATGCAGGACCTCGCGATCCTGACCGGCGGAAAAGCGTTCTTCAAAGATCTCGGCGAAAAACTCGACACCGTGAAGCTGGCGGAGTTGGGAACAGCTAAGAAAATTCGCGTCTCTTCCGACAACACCACTGTGATTCAAGGTGGTGGTGCGAAGAAAGACGTCGAAGGACGTGCTGCTCAGATCCGAGCGGAAATCGAAACGACCGACAGCGATTACGATCGCGAAAAACTTCAGGAACGACTGGCGAAGCTCGCTGGTGGTGTCGCACAGGTCAATGTTGGTGCGGCAACTGAAACCGAAATGAAAGAGCGAAAAGACCTCATCGACGACGCACTGGCTGCAACGCGAGCTGCGATCGAAGAGGGAATCGTCCCTGGTGGTGGTGTCGCTCTGCTGCGTGCTGCTGACGCACTGAAAAAGGTCAAAGCCAAAGGCGACGAAGCTCTTGGTGTTCAGATCATTCAAAACGTGTTGAGCATGCCACTCCGTAAGATCGCTGAAAACGCCGGTCTTGATGGGGCTGTCGTTGCGAACACGATTTCGAAGAATTCAGACTCGAACTTCGGTTACGACGCTCTGAATGAAAAATACGGCGACATGTTTGACTTCGGTGTTGTCGACCCAACCAAAGTTGTGCGTTCCGCTCTTCAGAACGGTTCCAGCGTAGCTGCTTTGTTGATGACGACTGATTCGATTGTGGTTGATGAACCTGTCGAAGAGTCGGACGACCATTCTCACGATGATCACCACGATATGGGTGGCATGGGAGGAATGGGCGGCATGGGCGGAGGAATGCCTGGGATGGGTGGAATGCCTGGAATGGGCGGATTCTAAAGCATCTCTGATGTCGTTTCAGAAGATTCGCCCTCGTCGACCAGTGACACTGGGAGGCTCGGCATTTTCAAACAAACGATGGATCAGCGATTCGTACTGTTCTCAGTGTTTGAGTTCGCCTCACCGTTTGTTTGTCGTGTTCTTAAATCGTTTACGTTCCGGGATGCCCGGTTTTATTTCAAACATCAAGAATGAATTACGGAGTTTCATAGATGACGCTCAACCCACTTGATGATCGCGTCGTGGTCAAACCATTGGACGCTGAAGAGATGACAGCTGGGGGAATTGTTCTTCCAGATTCTGCAAAAGAAAAACCACAACGTGGTAAAGTCGTGGCTGTTGGTCCAGGACGACTCCTTGACAGTGGCGAACGTTCTGCAGTCGGTGTCGTCGTTGGCGACGAAGTTCTCTTCGGAAAATACGGCGGAACCGAAATCGAAGTTGATGGCGAAGAGATCAAGATTCTTCGTGAAGGGGATATTCTGGCCAAGATCGTTGGTTAGTTCCCTGAGGTACTAACGATGCGGTGAGACCGGGGTCAGGTCTCCTGGTTTCACCGATTTCTATTCATTCATTCGTGACAGTTAATGTCATCTGACCTCAACGAGGAGTCTCTAGGTGGCCAAGCAATTACTTTTTGAAGACCGTGCTCGATTGAAGCTGCAGCGTGGAGTGAACACTCTCGCTGACGCGGTCGCCGTGACAATGGGACCGACTGGTCGCAATGTGATCATCGACAAGAGCTTTGGAAATCCCGTCGTGACGAAAGATGGCGTGACGGTTTCGAAAGAAGTCGAATTGGAAGACCCATACGAGCACATGGGTGCCAAACTGGTCAACGAAGTTGCGACCAAAACCAGTGACAACGCCGGAGACGGAACGACAACAGCTACCGTCCTGGCACGTGCGATCTACAACGAGGGGCTGCGAAGCATTTCTCTCGGTGCGAACCCCACAGTGGTTCGTAAAGGGATCGAAAAAGCGGTTAACGCCGCGATTTCCTTCCTCGAAGAAATGGCTCGCCCAGTCACCGACAAAAAGGAAATTGAGCACGTTGGTGCGATTTCCGCGAACAACGATTCCGAGATCGGGAAACTGATCGCGGACGCGATGGAAAAAGTCGGTCGAGATGGTGTGATCACTGTCGAAGAAGGCAAGTCGAGCAGCACTACTCTCGAACTCGCCGAAGGAATGCAGTTCGACAAGGGATACATTTCTCCCTACTTCGTGACAGACGCATCGCAGATGAAAGCAATCCTCGAAGATTGCTACATCCTGTTGCACGAAAAGAAAATCTCCAATCTGCGTGATTTCATTCCGCTTCTGGAAAAGATCTCGCAGACCGGAAAGCCTCTTCTCGTCGTTGCTGAAGACGTTGACGGAGAAGCTTTGACAGCACTGGTTGTGAACCGGTTGCGAGGCATTTTGCCGGTCTGTGCAGTGAAAGCTCCCGGATTCGGCGATCGCCGCAAAGCAATGCTCGGCGACATGGCTGTCCTGACCGGAGCAACTCTGATCTCAGAAGATCTGGGATTGAAGCTCGAAAGCGTTGAGCTCGAGCAACTCGGTCGCGCAGCGAAGATCGAAGTCGACAAAGACTCCTGCACCATCATCGATGGAGCTGGATCACAAGACGACATCCAAAAGCGTGTTGGCCAGATCAAGCGTCACATCGAAGAAACTGACAGCGACTACGATCGCGAAAAGTTTCAGGAACGTCTCGCGAAGATGACCGGCGGCGTGGCGATCATTTCTGTCGGTGCAGCAACCGAAGCAGAAATGAAGCAAACCAAAGCACGTATGGAAGACGCATTGCATGCGACACGTGCGGCCGTTGAAGAAGGAATTCTGCCTGGAGGTGGTGTGGCATTGTTGCGTGCGATTTCCGCAGTCGGCGATGTCAAAGCCAAAGGGGACGAGAAAATCGGAGTCGAGATTGTCACTCGTGCTCTGGAAGCCCCAATTCGCCAGATTGCTTCGAACTGCGGCGTTGACGGTTCAGTCATCGCTGACGAAGTCAAGAATCTCGAAGAACCAACCATGGGGTACAATGCTGCCACTGGGAAGTACGTCGAGATGTACAAAGCTGGCGTGATTGACCCGGCCAAAGTTGTGAAGAGTGCCCTTCGGTACGCATCGTCCATTTCTGGACTGATGCTCACAACTCAGGTTTTGGTGACTCGAAACGAAGACGGTGACGACAAAGCTCCTCACGTCGAGGGAGCTGTCCGTTAGAGTTGGTTTGATTTCGCTTCAGGTCTTGTCCGGCGAATATCAACTGGCTCCATAGAGCGACGCGAGCCACCGGGCCTCCGGTGGCTCGTTTTTGTAGAAGGCCTTGTCGGACGTCTGGCACGGTGATTGACCTTGAGGAGACGTTTCACGAAGAGATGAGAGGCGACTGAACAGCCAAGTGTTCTGAGATCCTATCGATGGAGTCTTCTCACCGAACACTTAGTAATTCGTCTTGTCGCCCAGTCTGTAATCGAAAGAATGCAGTCGACGAAAACTCTCACATCGTGAGCCATCAGACCAATCAGAAGTATGTCTACCAAACGTGATTATTACGAAGTTCTCGAGGTGACTCGGTCGGCTTCGACTGTAGAAATTAAGAAAGCCTACAAGAAGCTCGCTCTCCGTTTTCACCCGGATCGTAATCCTGACGACAACGATGCGACCGAGCGATTCAAGGAAGCTGCTGAGGCGTACGACATACTCAGCGATGATGATAAACGCCGACGGTATGATCAGTACGGGCACGCTGGCGTGCAAGGTGCTGGGGCGCGGAGTGCGGGCGGTTTCCACGACGTTTCAGATATCTTCGAGGCATTCGGGGATCTCTTCGGAGGGCGCAGCAGCGGGCGTCGCAGTGGACCTCAACGTGGTTCAGATCTCAAAACTTCCATTGTGCTGGACCTGGTCGACGCAGCTTCTGGTGCCGAACGCGACATCGAAGTAACGCGTCGCAAAGCATGTGAACATTGTTCTGGAAGCGGTTCCGAACCAGGCTACGATCCCGAAGTTTGCGACTATTGTGGTGGACATGGACAAGTTGTTCAGTCGCAAGGTTTCTTCCGACTTCAGACGACCTGCCCTGCCTGTCGCGGTCGTGGCAACGTCGTTCGACACAAGTGTAAAGTCTGCTACGGGTCCGGTCAGGAAGATGAAACGGTCACACGCACGGTCACGATTCCAGCTGGAATCGACACCGGTCAACATCTTTGTCTCAGAGGTGAAGGAGAAGCTGGACCGAATGGTGGTCCTCGTGGCGATCTTTACATCGAAATTCGTGTCAACGAGCACCCCCTGTTTCACCGAGAAGGCCCGCACTTGCTGTGTGAGATTCCAATCTCGTACTCGCAGGCAGCCTTGGGCGCCCGGATTACTGTGCCGTTGATCGATGGCCAAGACACATTAGTGATTCCTGCAGGAACGCAGCCGGGGCAGATGTTTAAGTTACGCGGCAAAGGCATGCCCGACCCGAACGGTCGTCCACGCGGTGACATGCACATCGAAATCAAAGTCGTCGTACCCAAACGTTTGACCGAAGAACATCGTGAATTGATTGAGAAACTTGCGGAGATCGAGCACGTTGATGTGCATCCGCATCAGAAGTCCTGGTTTGAGAAAATCAAAGACCTCGTCACCGGGGCAGACGACTAGCAACGGACTTAATCGTCCAGACTGCAACTGTTAGAACCATTTCTAACGATCACGAACAACAGCGTTTTCCTGATGTGTTGGCCAGTTAGAGATTAAGGCAACATTCAACGAGAGGTGACCAATACGGGTGTGATTGAACGGGAACTTGCTTGCGATTCAAGTTTTCAATCACGAAATCGAGGGTCAGCAACGTCGAAACAATTAAGCGATGGAATAATTTCGCCGGGTCGAATGAATGATCGCGGTGAAGCGTAATTCGGAGAGCAATACAGATCATGTCACAGGACAAATCACCAGGCACCCACGACGAAGATCTCTTCGAGGAACAACCTCAAGCCTCAGCTGAGGAAGAGGTCGCAAGCGAGAGTGTCGAAGAGGTGGTGGAAACGCCTCTCGCCAAAGCAGAACGCGAGCGAGACGAGTTTCGCGATCAGTTTCTTCGCCTCGCTGCGGAAATGGAAAACTTTCGTAAGCGGACCGCACGTGAGCGCGACGACGAACGCAAATACGCCAGCTACGGTCTTCTCTATGACTTGCTGCCTGCCCTAGACAACCTGCAGCGTGGAATCGATGCTGCTGGGAGCGATGACAGCTCGGAGAATGTGTTAACCGGCGTGCAGATGGTTCTCAAACAGTTTGACGAAATTCTGAAGCGGCATGGAGTGGAATCGATTGCTTCTTTGGGTGAGCAGTTCGATCCGAATTTTCATGAAGCTTTGCAACAGAGACCTGATGGCAGCGTGCCTCCGATGACGGTCGTTCAGGAACTGGAGCGCGGCTACAAGCTCCACGAACGCGTTTTGCGTCCGAGCAAAGTGATTGTCTCTTCGCAGCCAGCCGGCGAATAATTTGAGAAGTGTTTGCAACAGCAACCACTGAGCACATTGAATGTGAAGCGTTCAAACACCCATTGAGTCAAACACAGTTTTTTACGAGTTCATCAATGCCGACATACGATTACCAATGCAGTAGCTGCGATCATACTTGGGAAGCGTTTGAATCGATCAAAGCGAAGCCAAAACGCAAGTGCCCTGAATGTGGACGAAACACCGCGAAGCGAATGATCGGTCCCGGTGCAGGAATTATCTTCAAAGGGTCCGGATTCTATCAGACGGACTATCGATCTGACTCTTACAAGAAAGACGCGGCTGCAGATAAGAAATCAAAAGAGCCTGCCAAGTCGGAGTCGAAGTCAGACTCGAAACCCTCTTCATCTTCCAGCGACTAGAGCAAGTTGCTCTTTCCGATGCACTTGCTTGGGCGGTCTTGTTCCTCAAAGAGCTGTGTTTGCTCGTGCGAGTCAGTGCAAGCCAGATTTGAACGTGTTCTAAATCAACTGGTTGCCAGTCGATTGGTTCATTTGAGTTTGTTGGCAACCGAAGAGTGCTTAGAACAAACGGAGTTGTGTTTGGGGACGGAGTCCCGCTCTTGATCATCGATGATAAAATGAAAAGACTCGTGAGATCACGTATTGATCTCACGAGTCTTTCTTTTCAACTGCCGTGATTGATGTAACAAGGTCAACCACCTTTCGCGGCATCTATCGTACAAGTTCAAAGATGCCTTTGATTGGCTGCAAAGTCGCCTTTCGAGTCACGAAGACCTTGCGGTGGTTTATGTCATTAACCGTAATGTCAATTGCTTGTCGCGAGAAGACGTCCGTTGAAAACACCTCATTTGTTCTGTTCTTGTCCTCGGCGATGAAGAGTTCGAACGTGTGCTTTCCGGTATTGAAGATTCGATAGATAGCGTCTTCGCTGGAATATGTGAGATCGGCAAGCATCACGGGAAGGTGGCTGTCCGCGATCGATCGAGGAAAGTTAAAACGACCGGATTTTCGGTCGTTATTTAAGACCGTTCCATCGGTATCGCGGACGAGTTCCCAAATCCCTTTGATGTCTTCATTGGCAGCTGTTTGATTTTCTGCGAGGACTTCGATTCCTTCCAGAAACGTCATCGGGTCGGTCGTCGGACCGACGGCAACGTCGATACACATCGTTGGGTACAAGATCTGATCAACAGCTTGCGCACCTGAGTCGTATGCGTTTCGAATCTCAATCTTCTTCCGCAACGGTGAAGCACGATCGGTGGAGTTAAAGAACCGATAGATGGCTCCTTCTCCGTGATAGATCAATCGACGTGTTTCGCTGCTCATTGCTGCCACGTCGATGATGAAGATTCCGTTGCGTATCGTCATGGTCTTCTCCTGCACTTGAAGGTCGGGATGAATTCAAGACGCGAAGAGCCGCTCGCAGAATGGCGTTTGGCCCAACTGGTATGCGAGCCTAGCACCGATCTGATTTGACAACACGATTCGACAACAAGATGAAATCGACTGGTCGGTCATTCCCGGTTCGATACGACCACCGATGGGTCGAATTGAGAACACGGGAAGTTGTGTTTCATCGAGTGTCCATGTCACAGAAAAGTAATGCCCACACAAATTGAACGTAGGGGAATCGCCTTGCAAGTTCAAGCTGGAGCGGTGTGAGTCTTCATCTGATACCTTGTGGAACTCTCATCAATGAGGGTATGTTGAAGTTGTCATCTCACTCGCGTTCTTTGCTCGATGAAGAACTTCGCAGTAGCCAGTTTGAAATCTGCGGGTTGAGTGAGAGCATCGTTATCATCTCATCAATCGTCGGGGATTCCCAATGGTCATCGTTCGTCAATTTTCAGTGCTCACAGTGGTCGGTGTGATCCTGTTGTTGAGCATCGTCAGTCTGGCACAACAGCGTGGTCGTGGAAGAGGTGATGATTCACTGGGGCAACCGTTTCGTGGCGTTTCGATTGGAGGAGACATCGAACCTGGGCTCTTCGAAATTGAATCGACGGGAGTAACAACCGCTCCAGTCGTCGAAGCAGCCAACGCATTTCTTGCGAGCCTAAGCGAACCTCAACGTGAGAAAACCACATTTCCAGTCGACGATCTCGAATGGAGAAAGTGGGACAATCGCCACTCTCCACCACGTCAGGGCGTTGGCTTCGACGAAATGTCTGAGCAGCAGCGGAATCTGGCGTTCGGTCTGATGAAGGCAAGTCTCAGCGCACGCGGATTGAAGTTGTCGAAAGACATCATGAAGCTGAACGGGACACTCGCGGAACTTGCAGACAATTACGATGAATATGGGGAGTGGTTGTACTGGATCACAATCATGGGCGATCCATCGGAAAGCGAACCGTGGGGATGGCAGGTTGACGGGCATCATCTGGTGATCAATTACTTTGTGCTTGGCGATCAGGTCGTGATGTCTCCAGTCTTTCTGGGAAGCGAACCGATTCGAGCAACGAGCGGCAAATTCGCCGGAACAGAAGTGATGCAAGCTGCGCAGGACAAAGGGCTCGATTTTGTCTTGTCTCTTGATAGCGATCAAAAGGCGAAAGCGGTTGTCTCGTCAACGAAACCGGGCAACAACAACCTTGGCGAAGCTTACAAGGACAACATCGATCTTCCGGAAGAAGGGCTTTTGGTCTCCGAGCTACGACCGGAGCAGAAGGAGCTTCTTCTAGTTGTCATTGAAGAGTTCATCGGCAACATGCGGTCAGAACATGCAGCCGTAAAAATGAGTGAAGTGAAAGAGCATCTCGATCGCACACGGTTTGTCTGGGTAGGAGGAACCAGCGACGAAGATGTCTATTATTACCGCATTCAAAGCCCGGTCGTCATGATTGAATTTGATCATCAACGACGCGTTGCACCGTTTCGAACATCTGAGCCGACGCGAGATCACATTCATGCGGTCATTCGAACGCCCAACGGCAACGACTACGGAAAAGACCTGCTGAGGCAACACCTTGAACAGCATCATTCGAAAGAGAGCACCAACAGCAACTAACTGGTCTCAGAATCTAACGGCAGTTAGTTTCGACCGTCAGTGAGTAACGATTCAATCTTTGACGTGAATTTCGAAGCGGCCGTTGGAATCAGCGGCCGCTCGACTCATTCCGGGGGTGTTGAATCCGATGACGATGTGGCCTGCATGGTCGATCGCAATCACTCCTCCGCGAATCGGATGTTCGGTACTGTTTAGGACCTCGCGGACAGCGTCCTGCAGCGATGAACCTTTGTAGTTCATGCGTGCAGAGATATCGTAGGCAATCGCATTGCGGATGAAGTCCTCACCAACTCCGGTGCACGAGACTCCGCACGTGGCGTTGTCTGCAAACGTCCCTGCCCCAGCGATGGGAGAATCACCGAGTCGACCGAACGCTTTGTTCGTCAGTCCGCCGGTGGATGTCGCGGCGGCGATGTTTCCGGACTGGTCCCAAGCGACACAGCCGACTGTCCCCATCGAATCATCTTCCTGTTGCTCGAGAGCTTTTTTCGTGCGCTCAAGTGCTTGCTGCTGGTGTTCGGTTGCGAAGTAAGTGTTGGGGACGATTTCGATCGAGGTGTCCTCTTCGAACTTTCGGGCGAAGTCCTCAGCACCTGCGGTGACGAGCAGCACATGTGGGGTTTCAGTCATGACCAGTCGGGCAAGTGAAATCGGATTCTTGACGATGCTCACTCCCCCAACCGCTCCGGTCGCACGGTTTCGTCCGTCCATGATTGTGGCGTCAAGTTCGTGCTTCCCATCCGCGTTGCAGACCGCTCCTCGCCCGGCGTTAAAGTGCTCGGAGTCTTCAAGAATTCGGACGACTGCTTCAACGGTCTCAAGACTTGACCGCCCCTCTTTCAACATTGTCGTTCCGTGCTCAAGAGCCTGGTTCAGAACCTGAGTACGTTGTTCAATCCATTCCGGTGAAGTCGGGATGCCCCCTGCTCCACCGTGAATGACGATCGCATATTGAACTTCTTTTGGATCGTCGGCGGGCTGTGCGAACGCACTTCTTTCGAGGCCAAGATGGGTTGCGGCGAAAGTTGCAAGAACGAGAAGAACCGCACGCAAGAATTGAATTTTTTCGCGAAGAGAACGATGTCGCTGCGGATGATTGGAGGAGAGATGGGCATTGTTCGTCATGAGCACTCGTCCCTTGCGAAGAGGTTGACTGCGGTGATGTTGTTTCATTGCGAACTCCACATTCCATGGAGCAGTGAGTCTGAATCAGACAGCGACCGGATCGCGTCGAATCGAACTGCCCCGTCGTTCTTCAATGACCGACAGACTGAAAGCCCCTGTGCAGCCATTCGCTCCGCCCCGCGATTAACGAGAAATAGTTCACCGCATGCTTTCAGAACTTCTTCTCCCTGATCATCGTAGTAGTGAAGCGGGAGTCGTTCGATTTGTCCTGCGAGTGCCTCCTGAAGATCCCATCCGTTTTCCAGGTAGCTTTGACCGATGACACAAGCAGCAGCGAAGGCGGAATTCACCCACAGATAGGCATCGTGATCATTTCCATCAGGAAGTTCGTCGAACGCAAAGCTCTCGATGGGATCAGTCTCAGAGCCGTAAACTCTGCGGCCAAGAAACCTTGGCATCGTTACACAAATGAAGCGTGTCGCGGAGAGTTGCCTGAGTGCAGTCCATTGCTGCGATTCCTCTTCAGACAGCCCGGTCCATTCGTCTGGATCAACACAGCTTCCAAAACTCGAGCAACCGATGACCTCGGATGTTGCCCCTGCAACAAACGTGGAGCCAGCTGATTGACAGATCTTTGCGATCCTGGCCAGCAGTGTTGTGTCGTCAAGAGAAGCACTGAAAGCGAAGTCACCGACGACGATTGACCATGGAGACTCACCCTCGGCCGATGGGGTTTCAACGAGCAGCTTGTATAGCGAAGTCTGTTCAAGCTGATCGGTCTCCTTGAGTTGCTGACGAAGGGCATCGAGTTCGAGGTGCAGAACTTCGATCTGCAGAGATCGTCCGGTTTCCAGTCGTTGTGTCAGGAACCGAATTCCCGACCAGGTGGATTCGAGGCTTTGAAATTTCGGATGATGCAGCACTCTTCGCATTGTTTGGCTGATCACTTCATCGATCTGTTCGATCCATTCGGTCTGTTTCGGATCGGCTTTGGCGACGAGGTGCGGTGCGACGAGTTGGCGAACATACTGGTCCCAGTCAAATTGATCGTTAAGCACCTGTTCTTCGAGCGGAGTCTGTCTGGCCTGGGTGAGATTGACCGCTTGATCAAGCAGGCTCGCTGCCTCGTCAGTGCTGGTGGTGCTCTGCTCTGTTGTTGAAGTCTGTGAAGGAGCGTCTGTTTCCTTGAGCGAGTCCAATTCCTCGCGAAACGTTTTGGGATCGAGCATCCGTTTTCTGCGGAGCCGAAGTGCGTCGAACAGTTCGACCGACTGGACGAGTCGGTCCGGGTGAAAGTCGTCGAATGCCTTGATCGGGACATTCACAGTGGGGCCGTTTTCGTCCAGCTGGAATTGTGCTCGCACGCCAAGTTTTTGAATCGCTTCGTCGAGATCGTCACAGTCGACGGCGATCGGATTTGCGGACGGCTTTGTCGCGCCGAGATCAGCAAGGACTAGAATTCGGAAAGGCGCCGATGGATCAAGCTGCGGCGGATTCTTGTCCGGGAGTTCGTTTCCCGAGTACAGCGTGACAGACATTGACGGGACTCCAGACGGTTCTCAGAATGGTTGTGCGAGATCAGAGGCACTTTTGAAGTCTATCACAGCCCTCCAAATCAACTCCTCTAGATCTTAACCGTTTTGTGGTCATTGCGTCATAGGCGACACGCTGATCGATGCACGATTTCGAAATGATTCGTTGAACGCTTTTCATAGCGTCTAAAGCAGTGTCGCAATTCCGGCTGCTGTGTTCGATTGCAGAAGAGAGCCGAGGCACACGCCGAACGACAATGAAAGTTGACTAGTCGCGAATCCAGCCTCTCGCGGCTCGGACTGCATGATGCCAGTCGGATGACAGATTGTCACGCTGACTGACAGGCATCGCCGGTTGAAACTCGCGGTCAAGAGACCAGTGTTGCGCGATCTCGTTCATGTCGGCGTACACTCCCGTAGCAAGTCCAGCCAGGAATGCCGCTCCAAGAGCGGTCGTCTCCTGAATTTTGGGGCGAAGCACCGGAACGCCCAACAAGCCCGCCTGAAATGAGAGAAGTGCATTATTCACGGTGGCACCACCGTCGACTTTCAAGCGAGTCAGTTTGACTCCCGACTCCTGCTGCATCGCGTCAAGGACATCCATCGACTGAAATGCCATTGATTGAATGGCAGCCCGGGCGATGTGTCCAGAGGTCGTTCCGCGTGTGATTCCGATGATCGTACCGCGAGCAGATGAATCCCAATATGGAGTTCCCAGTCCGACAAAGGCAGGAACGAAGTAGACGCCGCCGTTGTCATGGACAGTCTTACACAACTCTGTGATTTGGGACGATTCTTCGATGATCCCAAGCCCATCACGCAGCCACTGGACCACTGCCCCGGCGATAAAAACTGACCCTTCGAGGCAGTAGGTCGTTTTGTCTCCAATCTTCCAACCGATCGTCGTCAGAAGCCCAAGCTCAGACGTCACTGCCTGGTCACCGGTATTCAAGAGCATGAAACAACCGGTTCCATACGTGTTCTTGGCATCGCCGGGCGAAAAACACGCCTGTCCGAACGTCGCTGCCTGTTGGTCGCCTGCACATCCAGCGATCGGAATCTCCCTGCCGAAGATTGAAGGATCCGAGTGGCCAATGATCTCCGAGGAAGGAGTCACTTTCGGAAGCATACATTCCGGAATTTTGAGGAGGTCCAGCAGTTCACGGTCCCACTCCTGAGTGTGAATATTGAACAGCATTGTGCGCGATGCGTTGGTGACGTCTGTCGCATGCACTCGACCGTTCGTGAGTCTCCAAATGAGAAAACTGTCGACCGTTCCGAAGAGAATTTGCCCCTGCTCTGCACGTCTTCTCAGGCCTGAAATGTTGTCGAGCAAATATTGGATTTTTGTGCCGGAGAAATACGCATCAATCACGAGACCGGTTTTCGATCGAATTAAGCTGTCGAGTTGATCAGCTTTCAATCGCTTGCAAATCGGGTCTGTGATACGGCTCTGCCAGACGACCGCATTGCAAACCGGTTGCCCCGATTTTTTGTCCCAAAGAACGACCGTTTCCCGTTGATTGGCGATTCCAATGGCGGCAATTTCCGAATCCGGAATTGCGTCCGTGTCGAGAGCCTGTTTCGCCGTTTCGATCTGAGATTTCCAGATGGCTTCAGGATCGTGTTCGACGTGTCCCGGGGAGGGAAAGATCTGTTCGAACTCCTGTTGAGCTGATGACGCAGCATTTCCCTGTTCATCGAAGACGATCGCTCGACTGGATGTGGTTCCCTGATCAAGCGCCAACAGGTATTTCATATTCGTCCTCGATCGACTTTCGACTCAATGGGGTCGTGAGTATCTCTTTGCGTGATTTGAACTGCAGCTGACAAAATGCCGTCAGTCATGTTCAGGATTGGGGGCACTTTTCTGGCAGCGTGTATTGAGCACTGTCCACAGCTCGTGGTCCGCTGCTCAAAGATCTCGGGCTGCTGACTTCGGCTCAGGTTGTTCCATTATCGGGGAGGCTGATTGTGAACTTCAATCTTCAGGGCCAGATTTCATCGGAGGAGTTCGATCTGTTCGGACTTCTTTGTCGGAAAAGAGGTTCTGGATCGGGCCCTAACTTTCCCTCGGCGAAATGATGCTTTATTGTGTCGAACTTCGACCACCGTTGCAGAAAGAACCGTCATGCCGAATGATTCAAATCACGCTCAACTCGTCGTTCTTGGAGGGGGACCTGGCGGTTATCCAGCTGCCTTCGAAGCTGCAGATCACGGGATGCAGGTTGTTCTCGTCGATCAGGATGCTCGTCCGGGTGGAGTTTGTCTGAATCGCGGATGTATTCCTTCTAAGGCGTTGCTGCACCTCGCTAAACTGATTCATGAAGCAGACGAAGCGAAGGATTGGGGACTGACTTTCACAGCTCCGGAAATCGACCTCGACAAGATTCGAGATTTCAAAGACTCCGTCATCACGAAAATGACCGGGGGAATCAAACAACTGTGCGATGCTCGAGGTGTCAAACTCGTGCAGGCTCGCGGCGAATTTCTGAATTCATCGACGCTTAAACTGACAGCTCCCGATGGGACAGAATCGGAACTGACTTTCGATCACTGCATCGTCGCTGTCGGCTCTCGACCCGCATTCCCGAAGTTCCTCGACATCGGCGATGACCGCGTCATGGATTCCACGGGCGCGCTTTCTCTTCCAGATATTCCCAAGAAGCTGTTGGTGGTCGGCGGAGGTTATATCGGTCTGGAGATGGGATCTGTCTACTCTGCTCTGGGCTCGGAAGTGACCGTCGTCGAAATGGCTGACGACATTCTTCTCGGGGCCGATCGAGATCTCGTGAAGCCCCTGCGAAAACGGCTCGACAAGCAGTTTCGGGCGATTTACACGAGCACTAAGCTGAACTCGCTGAAAGCAACGGACGATGGAATTGTTGCTGAATTCGAAGGCAAAGGCGTTGAAACACCTCAGACCTTCGATCGCGTTCTTGTTTCAGTCGGACGAATTCCAAACGGTCACGGAATCGGCCTGGAGACGACTTCGGTCAAAGTGACCGAACGTGGGTTCATTGAAGTCGACCGCAACATGCGGACTGCGGATTCCAAGATCATGGCGATTGGAGATGTCGCTGGAGAGCCGATGCTCGCCCACAAAGCGACACGCGAAGCCAAAGTGGCTGTCGAGACATTGCTCGGTGAACCTGCAGAATTCGATAACGTGGCAATTCCCGCTGTTGTCTTTACAGATCCGGAAGTTGCCTGGTGCGGAGTCACTGAAAGTCAGGCCAAAGAACAGGGACTGAACATCAACGTCGTCCGGTTCCCATGGGCAGCTTCTGGCCGTGCTCAGACAATCGGTCGACCGGAAGGAATCACGAAGCTCATCGTCGATGCTGAAACCGATCGCATTCTCGGAATGGGAATTGTCGGTCCTGGAGCAGGCGAATTGATCGCTGAAGGTGTGTTGGCGGTTGAGACAGCTACTGTTGCCCGTGATCTGGCTGAGAGTATTCACGCTCACCCAACACTGTCGGAGACGATTATGGAGTCTGCCGAAGGTGCTTACGCTCAGGCAACACACTTCGTGCGACCTAAACGAAAATAGGCCAATTTGATCGCTTCAAGACGATTGACTGAACTCGACTTCACTCGAGACCCATTACCTCGGCCTACTGGTTCTAGTTAAGCAAGGTTGAGCAGTCTCGGGTGGCAAAGCAGATGTGCAAAAAAATTCCGCCGTCGGCAGAAAACTGCCGACACGGCGGAACTTGGAAAAATGAGATTGTATCACGTCTTTGAGGAATGTCTTCCTCGGATTCAGCACTCGACGCAGAGCCACTATCGTCGAATGACAATGGCTCCATATTCAAACTCGAAAGAGTGTCAGTCAAATTCCAAAATGGAAAGAAGTCTGATACGGCATCACTACGAGGAAGTGTCCTCGAAATGGGACTGCTCTCAGCAGCAGTGAGCGATTCGCATTTGGAGTCAACGCAATGGAATTGATCCTGAACGATTCGCTTTTCAGGATCGCATGTTAATTACGAAGCACTCACAAAGCGTGAACTTGCTCGTCCACTTGTTTGCTCTGAGGTGACTGCGTCTGCTTGAGCATTCATTCGCTCAGCGACTTCGCCTCGAAGAATTCTCATGACTTCGGGGGCGTCGATGCAAAGCTTCACACGGTTTCCGGACAACTCCGAAACTTTGATGACAATCTCGTCACCGATGTGAATTTCTTCGCCCTTTTTTCGAGTCAAAACCAACATCTTCCGCTCCTTGGTACCTGTGGTTGCATTGAGAATGAATTGCTGTCCGTCTTATGATCCATCTATCGTTTGACGCGATCAGCTTTCGGTATTGTACGCCCCTCTGCAGGAAAAAGACCAAAGCAGAATCGTTTTTGTAGAATTTTCTAACTCACCGATTTCGATTCGTTGTAAGTCTTTATAAATTCTATTGTTGTGGGATTTTCAAAATCTGGAATCAGTGTTCTCCTCAAAAATGGCTTGGACGCTGAGCGGTCACTTTGACTGGTCAACTTCCGCTCAGGGTGCGGCAATGCGAGTGAGTGGTCCATAATGATGCACCCGATTTTGCAGCACCCTGGATTTTCGAATCGATGTGCTTGGAGCGCAATTTTGGCAGTCAGTCAGTCTGTCACACTTCTGATTGGATGTGCCACACTGGCAGTTGAACTGTGATGTTGGGGTGTTTTCTGTTGTCGTAAGTGTTTTGAGATTAGTGTCTTACGCGAAGTTTTCTGGTTGGGCCAATCTTGGCGCAATCTTTGCCTATTGGGATGTGAGCAAACATAAACTCACTACCACAATTTTTGTGCGAGGATAATCAATGGCAGTATCAGAAAAGGTCATCGGAATCGACTTGGGGACGACGAACTCCGTTGTCTCCGTGATGGAAGGTGGCGAGGCGAAAGTGATCGCCAACCAAGAAGGGGCACGAACGACTCCGAGTGTTGTGGCATTTAACGACAAAGGAGACGTTCTGGTCGGCGAGCCTGCGAAACGGCAAGCTGTGACCAACCCGGAAAACACGATCTACTCCGTGAAGCGTTTCATGGGCCGACGACACAGCGAAGTCCAATCGGAAGAAAAGATCGTCCCATATAAAGTCATCGGCGGATCCGATGATTACGTCAAAATTGACGTGAACGGGAAAGAGTTCACTCCTCCGGAGATCTCGGCAAAAGTCTTGATGAAATTGAAAGACGCCGCCGAAAGCTATCTCGGGCATCGAGTCAACAAGGCAGTGATTACTGTTCCGGCATACTTTAATGACGCCCAGCGTCAGGCGACGAAAGATGCTGGTCAAATCGCCGGGCTGGAAGTGAGTCGGATCATCAACGAACCGACCGCGGCAGCTCTCGCTTACGGACTTGAAAAGAAAAAGGACGAGAAGATCGTCGTCTTCGACCTCGGTGGAGGGACGTTTGACGTTTCGATCCTCGAAGTGGAAGAAGGATCTGTCGAAGTTCTTTCAACCAATGGAGACACCCATCTGGGGGGAGACGATTTCGACGAAGAACTGATCAACTACGTTGCCGACGAGTTCAAGTCGAAAGAAGGCCTCGACCTGCGTGAGCAGCCAATGGCTCTTCAGCGTTTGCGAGAGGCTTGCGAGAAAGCCAAGAAGGAGTTGTCGACGCTGCAAAGCACTGAGATCAACCTTCCCTTCATTCACGAAGCGAAGCACTTGCAGGTGACCATCAGCCGTTCAAAATTTGAGCAGCTGATCGATCCACTCGTCGATCGTTGTAAGAAGCCAGTCGAGTTGGCGTTAAAAGATGCCAAACTCAGCCCGAGCGACATTGATGAGATCGTTCTCGTCGGTGGTTCGACACGTGTTCCTCTCGTCGTTGAACTTGTGAAGAAGATCTTCAACGGCAAAGAGCCTCACAAAGGTGTTAACCCTGACGAAGTCGTCTCCGTGGGGGCTGCGATTCAAGGCGGTATCATCGCCGGTGACGTCAAAGACGTTGTGCTGCTGGACGTGACTCCACTGTCACTCGGAATCGAAACCGAGGGCGGGGTCATGACAGCACTCGTCGAGCGAAACACCACGATCCCGGTCACCAAGTCGGAAGTCTTTTCGACCGCTGCGGACAATCAGTCGGCAGTGACCGTCAGCGTGTTTCAGGGGGAACGACCGATGGCTCGCGATAACCGCTTGCTCGATCAGTTCAACCTCGAAGGGATTCCGGCAGCTCCGCGTGGCGTTCCACAGATTGAAGTCACTTTCGATATCGATGTGAACGGGATCCTGAACGTTTCCGCTCGAGATAAGGGAACCGGGAAGGAACACAAAGTCACGATTCAACAATCCAGTGGATTGTCTGAAACCGAAATCGAAGAGATGCGAAAAGATGCCGAATCGCATGCCGATGAGGACAAGAAACGCAAAGAACTGGCTGAAGTCCGAAACCAGGCTTCGAACTTTGTCTACCAGACAGAGAAGACGCTGAAAGAGCACGCCGACAAACTCGACGACTCTTCGAAGACAGCCATCGAATCTGCGATTCAGAAGGTCAAGGATGCCGAAGGCGGCGAGGATGCAGCTGCGATCAAGTCAGCTCTGGAAGACCTCGAACAAGCGACTCACGCATTGAGTAAGCACATCTACGAAGCATCGAATGCTGCAGGTGGAGCTGAAGGTGCTGAGCCGGGAGCGGCTCCAGAAGCAGACGGCAGTGCCGCAGCTGATGACGATGTCATCGATGCAGAGTTTGAAAAGAAAGAGTAACTCTTTCGAGAGTTGGCTCATGAAGCTCTCACACTTCAAATTCAGGCCCGGACGCGAGTTGTCGCGTCCGGGCTTATTTTATATCACGCGGAATTGATCGGTAGTCGCGTTTCACTCTGCAAACTACAATCGTCGACTGATCTCCTCACGATGTTTTTTTGCACCCGCCACATCAGACTGTTGTGAAACTTCATGAACTCACCGCGCACCAGCCCGGCCGAAATACCATCCGTTGACAGCCAGACAGGACCGCAGATATCAGAGTGTGCGAACTCGACGGCTGAGGTTCCCGGGTTGTTCTACGAGCGGTTTCTTGACTGCGTTCACTGTGGTCTCTGTACTTCCGCTTGTCCCACGTACCTTGAGACCGGTAACGAGAACGACAGCCCGCGCGGACGCATTTATCTGATGCGTGCGGTGACCGACAATCGGCTGGAACTGACCGATTCGGTCGCCCGCCATCTCGATCTTTGTCTCGACTGTCGCAGCTGCGAATCAGCCTGTCCTTCGGGCGTCGAATATGGACGATTGATCGAACCGTTTCGAGTGGCGATGCACACGGACGCGAAGACCGGCAAGCCAAAATTAGATTGGTTTCAGCGATGGGTTTTGCATGGGCTGTTTCCGTATCCCAAAAGAGTTCGACTCGCACTCTGGCCGGCATGGGTGATGCAAAAGCTCGGGATTGATCGGCTAATGGAGACGATCGGTCTCACTAAATTGCTTCCGGGCAAGTTGCAGAGGATGCATCGTCTCTTGCCACCACTTCAACATCGTGAGCCGCCGCTGCCGGAATTTCTCCCAGCCCATGGACCGGTTCGAGCGACAGTCGGTCTGTTCACTGGATGTGTTGCTGATGCGATGTTTCACCATGTCAATTGGGCGACCGCTCGGGTGCTTCAAGAGAATGGCTGTAATGTTGTCATTCCCCGAAGTCAGGGGTGCTGTGGCGCGATTCACTACCATTCGGGAAGTGCTTCACCGGCCATGGATTTAGCCATTCAGAATGCGAAGTCTTTCGCGAAAGCTGGTGTCGACGCTGTCATCGCAAATGTCGCGGGCTGCGGTTCGATGCTTAAGGACTATGGGCACATTGCGGAAGAGCTGGATGTACCAGCTGAAGAACGAGAGTTGCTGACTCAGTGTGCTTCTTCTATCAAAGATGTCTCGGAGTTTCTCTCTGAACTGGGGCCCATTCCTCCCAAGCATCCATTGTCGACAAATGTGACCTATCACGATGCTTGCCATCTCTGTCACGCACAGCAGATTCGATCACAACCGCGAGAGCTTCTCAGCCTCATTCCTGAGTTAACTGTCTCTCCGTTGATCGAATCAGAAATCTGCTGCGGAGCTGCCGGGTCGTACAATCTGACCGAACCGGAGATGGCTGATCGTCTGGGACGCCGGAAAGTGAAGAACATCCTCGACACAGGGGCGGAAGCTGTCGTGATGGGCAATGCGGGATGCTCGCTGCAAATTCAGTCGGTGCTGCGCTCCGAGGGACGAGACGATGTTGGAGTCTACCACCCAATGGAACTGCTCGACATGAGCTATCGCGGCGTCGGGTTGGCGAAGCAGTAGTCTTGAGGCAATCCGCTCAGATGTCTGCAGGGAGCGTCAGTTACTCACTGAGAGATGTCGGTAGATCATGCATTGCTGGCAACGTGTATCAGTTCTCAAACTGAACACGTTGCTATGATGGCTGGCAAGTGAAACAAGCAGGCGATTTAGCGCACAGCCACGGCTGTCGTACCTGCATCCTGGATTGGTGTTGGTTTCGCTTTTGATCGAGCCAGAGCTGGGAAACTTGCTGTTGATGCTTCGACCAGAATTCGTCGACGCTCCGCTTTCAGCTGTACGACGGTTGTCGATTTGATTTCGAGGGGCTCAACTCGAACTTCAGGTGGCAAGACGAGATCTGCTTCTTCGTCATCCACGGATTGAGGTTCGGCGTCGGCAGGATCTCGAAGCGACCGAATGAACGGAGGCAGCGTCGAACTGTTCTCAGTGTTGTCAGCTGGTGCTGAACTGCGAGATTCCGGTAAGTTCTGGATTTCGAATGGCGGAACAACCTCTTCCAATTCACCGGGAGCAGCATCGCCGCCGGCTTCGACTCCCTCTTCTCCACCAATTTCTGGTCCGACGAACGGTGGAGCGTCGCTTCCGCCAACTTCCCCTCCAACAGGAGTGACTTCGGCAGGCCGACTTCCGGTTTCCGCCCACTCAGGTGGTTCGGTTGTCGCTGGGCCGAGTTGTGCCTCTGGTTGAACGGGAGCGTCATCTTCGCGGCGACGAACTGGTTCGAAACTGTCGTCGAGATCGCCCTCGTCTTCATTCTGATAGGTCTGTGGAACAACCTCGCTCCCTTCAGGTTCCGAAGGAGCAGGTGCCGACTCGGTCGGTTCTGGCTCAGGAGAGTAGTTCGCCCCTGAATCAATCGACGAATTAGCACCTGATGGAGTGACAGTCGAGGCGCTGCCGCTGACGTCACATGGTCCCCCTGTTCCGCACGCTCCGCCGCATGGCGAACATCCGCACGGTGCACAGGTGTTGCAGCCATCGAAGTACCCTGCTCCGCCTGAGTAAGTCGCGGGAGCGTAATAGGTTGCGTACGGTTGCGGTGACCACATGCCTGCTCGTGGGCCGTACCCGGTGTAGTAATTCCCGCCCGGCCAGTATCCCGTTTGGTACATCGGGGCTGGGGTTGCAGGGTAACCGTACCCATATGGCGCCTGATTGAAGACAGGTCCGTATCCGAAGATCGCATTGTATGTCCAAGGAATCACGCCCGCCTCGACTGGCTGGGCAGAGGCCAAGCATGTTCCGAGAAGTGTCGCGAACAGACACGTCTTGAAGTTGCGAGTGGCGAAATTCAACATAGAAATCCTCGCTTCGGAAGGTTTTGATGTTTCCGGTTGCGGTTATGGGCATCTGTTTCTTGAGTGAATCTTAGCAGAAAGTCTAACTTTCCGAGTCAGCGAGTCAAAGAGATTGCGGATCAATTCCCTCGTTTGTAAGAAAGGGTGGGGATTTGCAAGTCGTGGGGATTGGGAAAAGACGTACGGTCAGTGAATCCTGATTCGCTTTCTTCGGATGTCTTTCGAATGGGCGGAATGAAGGTAGCGTTTCCCTACTGAACATCAGGTCAGGCTGTGTCTGCCAGTTGGACGAGCGGGACGTCAGGAAAAGTGCAGATTTGTTTAAATCCGACGCTCGCATTCTTTACCGGAATATTCTACCTTTCGCGATTCGCTGGACAGTCGACCATTGGGTCGAGATTCCGGCCTGAGCGCCGGAAGGAGAGATTGTCTCTCCCCCCAATTCAGAACACGTGGAAGTCGAGAGCTGAAAAATGTTTGCGATCATTGAAGACAGTGGTCATCAATTGCGGGTCGAAGAAGGTCAAACCCTCGTTGTTGATCTTCGCAAGGAAGCAGAATTGGGACAGACGATCACTTTTGACCGTGTTCTGCTGGCAAACGGTGGTGCTGATAGCATCATCGGTGCTCCTGCCATCGACGGTGCAACTGTTGAAGCCGAGGTCGTTGATGACCTCGTCAAAGGACCGAAACTGGAAGTCCAGAAGTTCCGTCGCCGTAAGAACTCACGCCGACACACAGGACACCGCCAGAAATACACAGGCGTTAAGATCACCGCGATCAACGTTC
Organism: Thalassoglobus sp. JC818; assembly: GCF_040717535.1. Classification (NCBI taxonomy): domain Bacteria; kingdom Pseudomonadati; phylum Planctomycetota; class Planctomycetia; order Planctomycetales; family Planctomycetaceae; genus Thalassoglobus; species Thalassoglobus sp. JC818. Next base: position 559,304 of record NZ_JBFEFI010000001.1, on the reverse strand, counting down.
CGAATCTCGTTGTCAAAGAGAAGTCGGAAGAAGCTCCTGCGGCTGAGTAATTGAAGCCGAGCCATTGAATTTGCTCGCTTGCTGAGCAATCAAGCGCAGCGAGCAAGGCAATAACGATCTGTGCATCTCAATTCAAATAATGGATTGAGCTGACACAACTGGAGATACTGAATCGGGGACGAGAAGTCATTGAGGCTTCTCGTCCTTTTTGCATTTCGAGGAGTCGGCTGGCTCTTCGCGAATGACTTCTGGGCAACGGCGACATCATCCATTAACTCGCGATGAGTGCAGACTGCAGTGCTTCACATGTGAAGTCGATCTCGGCATCGTTTGTCAACGGGCCAACGCTCAGTCGGATCACACCCTGCTCTGACGTTCCGAGGGTCTCGTGAGCGATCGGGGCACATTGAAACCCTGCCGAAACGATCGAACCCCGTTGTTCGAGTGAATTGGCGAATTCACCGGGAGAGACGCCATCGACAATCCAGGCCACCGTCGGAAGTCGAGCGTGCAAAGGGTTCCGGCTCACAATTTCGATGCGAGAGTCGGCCTTGAGCACTTCCTCGATGCGGCCAATCTTTGCGCGGGCACGGTCGAGCCTTTTGCCAGTCTCCTCTCTTTCTAGCCAATCAATTGCGGCTGCAAGTCCTTCCATCGCAATTCGGTCGACGGAACCGGTGTCACAGTAGCTGGGACGTGTCGCCTTGTTGTCAGCAGACGGCGGCTCGATTGAGCATGACGCACTTTGACAGTTCATCTCCGCTTGTGGGGAACAGTACAATCCACCGATCCCCCACGGCGATTGAAGCCCTTTGTGGGCCGCGAAGGCGACGAAATCGACTGAAGACCTCGAGAGATCGAGATCGAACCATCCCGCAACTTGGGCAGCGTCGAGTAGAAATGGCACTCCGTGCCGTCGGCAAAGTTCTCCCACTTCTTTCCATGGGAGAAGATCACCAGTGACGTTGCAGGCTGCTGTCATCGCCACGAGTTTGACGCGACCGGATTTCAGAGACGACTCCAGCGACTCAAGATCAATCAGGCTGTCGTCCGTTGGAGGAATAACTCGAGTCACCACTCCGTGTTCGCCGAGTTTGTTGAGTGGCCGCAGCAACGCATGGTGTTCGAAACCGCTCGTCAGGACTTCGTCACCTGGTTGAAGCAGTTGATCGAAAATCGCCAGCGACAGTGCCGATGTGCAGCCGGGAGTCAGCAGCAAGTCGTCTCGATTCGGGATACCGAAGAACTCAGCGATGCGGCTGTGACACGCGTCGAATCTCTTTCCCCAGTTTTCCGGAGTCTCACAAAGTGCCTGTTGAACCGCTCTCTGGACGACATCCGGTTTGGGCCAACTCGTGCCAGCATGATTCAGGTAGACGGAGTTCATGTGCGATTTTGAAGCAGGAAAGACTGCGGTTTTGATGACGAACGAGAAATTGGAGCGACGATCGTGCCTCCTTCCGCGAGGAGCGTCAGTCTATCAAATAGGAATTGGCGATTCTTGGTCGAGTCGCTACAGTCCCCGCATCCAAGGAAAGAACGGAACACTTTGCTGGTGATGCTGCCAGGGAACGGCGGAGAGAGACTGTGCGAATTCGTAGCGAGTTTATGGTGGGTGTCGCGTCCCGGATGCTTGTCTGGGTGATGCGACTTCTGTTCCTCACTGTGCGTGTTAAGAAGTTTGTGGCTGTCCCCGGAGCGACGCCAGATCATCAGAATGGCGAGAACTGCCATTCATTCAGCATTTGGCATGATTCGCTGCTGGTGACGATTTTCATTGTGCGGCGACCGCGGATGTTTGCCCTCGTCGGACGTCATCGAGACGGGAGCTACGTTTCGAATGTGCTGCGAGCGGTTGGAATTCGCCCGGTTCGCGGGTCAAGTTCACGCGGTGGAGCACAAGCTGCGGCAGAACTGATTCAACAGAGTCGAGGACACGATCTGGCGATGACTCCCGATGGTCCACGCGGTCCGCGTCGACAAATGAAGCCGGGATGTGCGTTCGTCGCTTCGCACACTGAAAAGCCTGTTGTCCCGATGGCCTTCAGTTGCTCGCGAGCGTGGCATGTTCGAGGCAGCTGGACCGATCTGATGATCCCCAAGCCGTTTTCGACAGTGTATGCCCTCGCGGGGCCACCGATTCCAATTTTAAAAGGAGCGAGCCGAGCTGATCTCGTCAGGGCGACGCGAGAGATTCAAGCGGAGATGGACCGGCTGAATGAGATTGCCGTACGTCTCGCGGCAGGCGAAACTCTCGATGTGGCGGAATTGTTAACGCGCCCAGAGGATCAGAGCATCGCTGCCTAGAGCTGAGTTCTTGATCCAACCCGATTCTGTGAGATTGAAGCTTCGTAATTGTTTTCGTCGAGTGCTGCGAAGCGATAAGAACGGTCTATTCGAAGAACCAGATCATTCCACAGAATCCGGCGACGACCAGCATGATAAAGAGAACCTGCAGTGCGGTGGTGGCGAATCGGATCAGCGGTGATCTTGTGTCTTCAATTTTGTTCGCTGAAGAATTACGAACCGGTTGTCGGGTGACTTCGATGTCCTCGATCGGAATCCAGGCTCGCTTGGGCATTGCGGTGCGCGGGACGAATTTTAGGAATTCAACGCGGTATTCGAAGGCTTCGTCTTTTTGTCCGTCGATCTGAAGTGCAGGTTCCTGCTCCCTCTTGACGATTCGACCTTCCACGATTGATCCGGCGAGCTCAGGAATCAGCAAGTCCAGCAGGACTCGATCCTGTTCAATCGACCGATACGACTTGATCACCGCCCCGGTGTTCGAGAGGTCGATCGTCCAAATTCGTTGCGGAGGGCACACTGGTGCGAATCCTTTGTCGGGCAGCGAATAGATTGCTCCCGTCGTCCGAAAGTTCGTCGTCAGCTCGCGCCGCTTTTCGACAATGTCACTCCATGCCGAAAGTTTTTCCGAGGCCGATGCGCTCGCCATTGCTGAGATCATTGTGTTGTTCCAATCTTAGTCATACGTGTCTGATTGGAACTTAGGTTCAAAAGAGTTTTGATTGATCGAGCAATTTTTAATTTTCGCGAACAACCTGACCAGACCGTGCGGATGTTTCGGATATGTGGAGTTTTCGAAACGCAGTATTCTACTTTTCTGCGAGTTTTTTCTCGTCAGCTTTTTCTTCAGCAGCGCTCCTACGCAAGTAGGTCGGTTTCAGGGTCCAGCAGTCGTCAACGTCCTGATTGTTAAGACGCTGAACGCCAATACCTGCGATGAGTCGAGCTTGTGGAAGATGGATGCTTTCCGGGGCCGAACGACAGCTCTGAAACAGCGGATGTGTCTTTTCGATTCCCGGTCCGGTCAGTAAATCACTTGATTTGAGGCGTTCTCTGAGTGTGTGGGCTTCGACAATGTGTGGTTTTTGAAGAGTTTCTACGGTTAAACTGTCATGGATGCGATAAGCACCTGCGAACACATCTCCGCGGAGTGCATCGTCGATCACCCAGACTGTGGAGTCTTTCTCCTGTGTCGCAAGAGCGATGGCGGCGAACGTATCGATCCCGACAACCGGGATTTTCAGAGAGTATGCCAGTGTTTTTGCGCATACCACTCCAACCCGAAGGCCAGTAAAACTGCCCGGTCCAAGACTGACAGCAACTCCATCAATTTGATTGATTGAGAGAGAATGATCGGAAACGAGTTGTCCGATTTCTGGAATCAGCGTGCGGGCATGACGACGTCCCGTCGCAGCTAATTCGCATTCTCCAAGCAGATTTCCGTCTCTCAACAGAGAGATGCTGCCCGATCGACCGGACGTCTCGATTCCGAGAACGATCATCGCAGTCTCCTCAAATCGGTGAATTCTTGATCAAGAGATCTTGTTGGGCAGTTGGGCATGTCGTTGTAGAATATGGGAAAGAGAGACTTTGCAGTGAACTCAGTCGACAGAATTACGGTTCTGGATCACAATCACAATTGTCGTCACCCGAAAATCTCACCAATGGCGACATTCCATTTTACCCACCACTATTGATTGCTCACTGAATTTGATCCTGACCATCCTCCTCAGTACGAGTGCATAAGATTCCATGATTCAATCATCCTACGCACCTGATCACAGCTACTCCCCTGACCTTGCTTCGAGTTACGATGTCGTCGTCATTGGAGCTGGACCTGCTGGCTCGACCGTCGCTGCGCTGGTGGCTTCAGAAGGACATTCCGTTCTCGTCCTCGAGCGCTCGACAATTCCCCGTTTTCACGTGGGTGAGTCGCTCATTCCTGAAACTTACTGGCCGCTCAAGCGACTCGGACTGATCGACACGCTGAAAGCGAGTGCCTTTCCGAAGAAGTTCAGCGTTCAGTTTGTTTCTGATGGATGGAAAGAATCTGCGCCGTTTTACTTCGATGAAAACGATCCCCATGAGAGTTCGCAGACCTGGCAGGTCGAACGGGCTGATTTCGACAAAATGCTTGTCGATAATGCTGTTGAACGTGGTGCGACCGTGCGGACACGTGCTCAAGTGCTCGAAGTTCTCTTCGAAGAGGAACGAGCAACGGGCGTGAAGGTGAAGTTGAGCTCCGAGAACGGTGAAAGCGAGACGCGTGAAATCCGATCGAAGGTTGTCGTCGATTGTTCTGGAAACTCGGCGTTCTTATCAAACCGTTTGAAGCTTCGCATTCCTGATCCGTACCTGCGAAAAGGAACTGTCTGGTCATACTTCAAGGGTGCCCTCCGTGATCCAGGGAAGGATGAAGGGGCGACTCTGATCATGCAGACGGAAGATAAGAAGAGTTGGTTCTGGTACATCCCGCTGCGAGAAGATGTTGTCAGCGTTGGGTGCACTGGCTCGATGGGATACATGTTCTCCAAAGGCAGCACACCCGAAGAGACATTTCAGCGAGAGCTTGACCGGTGTCCAGCGATGGCGAAGCGTCTGGAGCCGTCTGAACGCTGTCTCGATTTCTTCACGACCAAGGATTACTCGTATCGGTCATCGCAAGCTGCCGGAGAAGGCTGGGTACTGTGTGGCGATGCCTTCGGGTTCATCGACCCGGTTTATTCCTCTGGGGTCTTTCTGGCACTCAAGGGAGGCGAGTATGTTGCCGATTCGGTGAACGAAGCACTCCAGAACGGAGATCTGACGGGCGATACGCTCGGACGTTGGCGAGCAGAGTATTCCGCGGGGATCGACAACTTCCGAAAACTGGTCTACGCGTTTTACGCCCCGGATTTCAGTTTCGCTTCGTTCATGAAGGAACATCCGCAATACAAGCCGAACGTTGTCTCAATTCTGATTGGCGACGTCTTCCGTCCAGAAGTGGCAGAGATCTTCACCGCTATGGGCGAAGTCTTCCCTCCAACAGAAGAAAACGCCGACGTGGCTCGCTGAACCGGTCGATTGTTATTGGATCAGACTTCAAACTGAAACTGATCCAGCAAGTGATACTAACGCCGAGGACTGTTGCTCAGTCTTCGGCGTTTTCGTTTGTGTCTGCCACAAGCTTGTTGATGGTGTAGGCTGCGAATGACGGGAAGAGTTCCTCGCTGTTGTCGTCTCTCTCGTCGAAGTCAACGTTCAGCTCGTAGACGAATTCCGGTCGCAGATCGGAGATGCTCAACGTCACAACTGTGCGGTCATCAGACAGTTCAATTCCGTCGATCGGTGGAGTGTAACGTCCTGAATCTTCAGTCGCGTAAGAGCCTTGCCAAACGCGTGTGTATCCGGACAGTGAATAGGCGTCTTTCGACGTTGCGGAAACAGGATTAACAGGGGCGATGAATTCGATCTCGAATCCCTTGCTAGTTAGACGCAGCTCACGGATTCCGTTACCCCGCTGCTCGGTCGGAGTCAACTGAACGATCTCCCCAACGTTGGGGCCGCCGAGCCATCCGGAATCGAAAATGCTTCCGACATAAATTGTGCCATCTTCGTCGGCATATCCACAGATCGGACCGAGAAAGGTGTCGAGTTCTGTGCTCCAGGTTGCTTTCGAAAACGGATAACAGGCCCCTTGGAGTTCTCCATCGACTTCCTGAGTAGTGAATCGAATCAGGAACTTGCTGTTGTATTCGCATCCCAGACCATGTCCGGCGAACGGGCTGCCGATGTCTTCAGGGAGAAAGAAGATGCCGTTCACGCTGCGTGTCCAGGGATGCGGTACCTGAATAGTTGCTCTTCTGGGGTTATCGACTCCAGCCAGATCGCTTCGAGCCGGAACTCCGTAAGCACCCCCTTCGACGATGTGATTGATCTCGTTGAAGGTGTTTTGGACCCCTTGCTGGTCGCTGGCAAACAGACGCCCCTGACCGTCGAAAGCAACCCCGATTGGATACCGCAATTCGCTGGCGAAGCGTTCTTTTGTGCCATCGGAGCCAGCCCGAATGATAGAGCCTCTCCACTTGCTGAAATTCGGATCGCGCTCCGGTTGGGAGTAGTCGCTTCCGGTGGCGACGAAGAGTTCTCCGTTCGTCCCTCGCACAGGACCGGTGACCCAGTCGTGGTAGTTGTCGGTATGTCCCCATCCGTCAGTGATGATCTCGCGAATATCAGCTCGGCCGTCGCCGTTCGTATCGATGAGACGCAGCAACTCCGGTTTGTGGACGACGAGTAAGTCATTTCCATCAGCCAGCACACCGAAGGCAGCGGAGAGACCCTCCTCGACTAATCTCACTTGATCTTCGAGGCGATCCTGATCCGTATCGGTGATTCGCCAGACATCTCCCTTGAGAGAGGCGACGACGAGGTGGCCTTGAGCGTCTCGACCGATCGCCGTCGGCATCATGGATGTTGTGACCGGTAATCGTTTTCCTGAATACCCCGGAACAGTGGTGACCGGAGCCGTTGAAGCCAGGACCTCCGGTCGATCGGGATATCCGATCAATTGAACTTCTCGCGGAGTGCTGTAATTGACTTTCAGCGGAACTCCGGGCTGCATGACAAAAACGTTTCCTTCCGATGAGCTCACTTGCCGAACGGATTCGTCAGTAACACCAATTGATGCGTCGAATCTCAAGTCGAGATCGTTCTGAATCAATAGGCCCAACTGATATCCATCGGGTGTTTCACCGGCGGAGATTTCACGAGTCAAACCAACAACGCCGGACTCTTCTGTCGGTTGCAATCTCTCTTCGACGCGAATCACGAATGGAGCATCGTTGAAGAGAAAGTTGAGATCGTAGACGAGACGAACCCCTGCACCGTCAGTTTCGTACTGCACGAGATGTGCGAGACGATCGGGGTCTACTCGCTCGAATTGTTTGATCGATTCGTTCTTCTGATCGACGAGGACAAAATCGGGGACGCTTTTCCAACCGGGCGTGAACGAGGTGCCGGCCATGTCCCAGTACCAGCTTTTCCCTTCGGTTCGCTGTCGTGCGAAGTCGCCGAATCGCCAGTCTCGAATTTCTGCGCGGTCGAGATCAAAGAGAATGCTGTGATGATTCGGGAATCCGACTGCGAACGCGCGAGGGACCGGCTCAAAATCAGCATTCTCTTTGCTGTATTCTTTGGGAAGAGTGAAGACATCGCGAATGATGCGCGGAGCGGATTCACTGGCCACTTGCCAAAGCTGTTCGACCTGCGCCGGGTTTGAAGGCGGTTCGAAATCTGAATCAGTGACAGCTTTCCAAAGCGCGGTCAATTGGGTTTCCACGTGACCGTCAAGCACTCCTGGGACAGGCTTGGTGTAAGATGGCATCTCCATTCCCGGAATCACCCGCAGCGGAGCGCGTGTCCAACGGAGGTAATATTCCGGACGCAGTCGAGAACCGATCGCTGAGAGATCTGATCCACGTGTACCGATCGCAGTGTTCTTGGGAACGTAGTCGTCAATCTGATGGCAGGCGATGCAGCTGAATCCCCCTGCCCCGACAAGGTTTCTTCCGGTCAGGAGCAACTCTTCGCGGTCGAGCTCAACATCGTCCATCTGAGATGCTCCTCCTTCAGGAACACGGTCGTGTTCGATGAGGAGGGTTTTGAGTGCGTCGAGGTGTTCGGGCGAATGATTGAATTGAGGCATTCTGACCATCAGCCAGTCTGCGCGGATGCGATCCTGTTTGCCTGAGAGAGCGGTGTCGAGCACATCATCTCGCAGCTTGTCGCCGATGGCGTTAAGGCTGGGCGGAATGATTTCTTGAGTGCGACCCACGAGTTGAGGAAACGTCGTCGCGATGTCGTTTGCAATGGAACGAATTCCGGAGACGGAACCTCGCGAGTGACATGCGAGACATTGGCTGCGGTTGAGAACCTGTTGCCCCAGGTGGAATTTTGACTCTGGCGATCCCGACAATGTCGACATCGATTCGACCAATGCACGAATTGGCTCGATGTCGAGAGTCTTATAATGCGGCCGATGACGCTGCGGATCTGCGGGAAGTGCAAGACACGATTTTTCCCAATCAATGTCTGGAGAACTCAATGCAATGGCTGGAGTCGCCGAGGGTTCGATGGCTGGGATCTTGTGACAATTGCTGCATTGAAGCTTCAGAACGAGTTCACGGCCACGGTCGGCTTGCTCTGATGTGGGGCGTGGGTTGGGAGTTCCGAACTTCGATTTGGAGTCTTTTCCGAGAGAAGAAAGATAATCGGCCAGCGCTCCGCGTTCGGACCGGCTGAGCTGAAAGATTGGCATTCGGTGTTGAGGATTGAGTCTGTCCGGAACTGCAAGCCACGTGGCGATCCAGTCCTTCGAACGCTTGTTTCCGATGTTTGTCAGCGACCCACCCGAATACGAATTCGCTGTCCCGAGCCCATCTTTCTCGTGGCAGGCTAGGCAGCCCAAAGAATGGAAGAGTTGCGCTCCGTCAGGCTTTCCCTTTTTGTATTCCACTTTCGGAGATGTCATCAGATCGAAGGGCGCTTCGAGGCGATGCAGATAAGCCGCGATGTCTTCTGCCTGATCCTGAGTTAGACCGAAGTCAGGCATTTTGTCGTGCTTGGCTTCCGGGTGTGTTCCAAGAAGCTTGTTGACGATCCATTCTGGATTGGTCCCGGATACACTTCCCCAGAGTGCAGGAGCGGCGAAAGCTTCGTCGAGTGTTTCCGAGTTGCGATGGCAGTTCGCACAGCGAAAGGCGTCGAACAGTTCTGCACCGAGTTGCTGGTGACGTGCGTCCGAGCTGTCTTCCTCGTGAAACAAGAGATGTGCGGGAATCGGCTCGACCGCAAATTCTTCGCTCGCCCAAAAGAGTTTGAGTTCTGCCTGCGCTGCTGTCGGAGTGTATTCGACTTCAAGTTCGCGAAACCCCGGCGAGATTTGGACAGGTTGACCGGAGATCCAAGCGGACTCGGCGGAATTCGCTTCGAGAACGAGTTCGCCATCGACGAGGACGCGAAGTTTTCCGGAAACCTGAGCAGAGAACTGATAAGGAGTGAGAGACCGAATCAGGATTTGGCCTCGCCAAGTGCCCTCCCACGGCATCTCTTCAGTGCGTGAAAACCCGTCGGGGCCGAATCTTCCCCAATCGAATGAAATGTCTTCGAAGACTTGCTGCGTCGATCCGTGTTCGTCTTGAAAGGTCGCAATTAAACCGCGTTGCAGCTCGTCGTCTTGTGCCAGCAGGGGGAGCGAGTTTCCGGTCAACAGAATCAGGGCGAGCAGATAGAGACGCATCTTGAGTCCACTTTCTGAGGCGGGATCTCGGACAGAGAAGAAACTCCCCGAGGGCATCTCTGATCCAAGTTGTCGCGGAAGGTCTAAATTGTCGATGGAGGCAATACCGGGGAGTCGGTTCCCTCGACAAGTCGTCGAGACCCTCCATTCTCGGAGCAGGAACTCTGAACGTTCAGCGAAAGATCGTACAATCGCTGCCCTGCTTCTGTGGGATATTCGCCAGTCAGGCAGGCCTGACAAAGATTTTCAGAGTCTGTGTTCACAGCTTTGGAAATCGACGAGATGGGCAGATAACGCAGTGAATCCGCGTTGAAGTGCCGGGCCATCTCTTCTTCCATTTCACGAGTAATTTCGATGGAGCCATCCGTGAATCGGGGAGCGAAGAGGTCGCCAACGTCGGGCATGTCGATTCCGTAAAAACACGGAGCCATGATTGGCGGACAAGCGACGCGCACATGAACTTCGGCAGCTTTTCCGCGTGTGCGAATTTGTTCGACGAGAACTTTCATCGTTGTTGAACGGACGATTGTGTCGTCGACGAGAAAGACCTTCTTGCCTTCCAGAACTTCGGGCAGCGGGATGTATTTCATCCGTGCTTTGGCATCACGATCTTCGCTTTCGATGAATGTTCGTCCCAGCGCTCGATGACGCATCAACCCTTCGAGGCAAGGGATACTCATTTCGAAGGCCATTCCCTCAGCAGCTGCTTTGGCGGTGTCCGGGACGGGGACGACAATGGCGTTTTCCTTCGATTCTGTTTCCTGTTTGGCGAGTTCTTCACCGAGTGTTTTGCGAGTGAGGTACACGCTTTGACCGTCGAGTCGGCTACAGACGTTGGCGAAGTAAATCCATTCGAAGAAGCAGTGAGATCGCACCGCAGAACGTGAATATTCTTCGACTCGAAGGACTCCGTCTTGAATGGTGACGGCACTCCCCGGTGCAAGATCGCGGATCTCCGAAGTGTCAAACCCGAGGTTGGTGAGGGCCACGCTCTCACTGGCAGCGGCGAAGAATCCGTCCCGGTCTGCGTAACACAACGGGCGAAATCCTTGCGGGTCGCGAGAGACGAACATATCTCCCCGGGCGTTCAAATACGCGATGTTGTATGCCCCATCGAGGCGAATTGAGATCGCTGAGAGCAGATCTCGCATTTTGATGTCAGGACGTACTGAGAGAACCTGACTGATCAGGTGCATCAGTGTTTCGGTATCTGTTTCCCGGGCCAGATGAAAGTCGCCGCCTGAAGTGATTTCGTTACGGAGTTCTGCGTAGTTGGCGAGTTGTCCGTTAAAGCCGAAAGCAAACCATTTCCGTTTTTCGAGATGGGCACGTTCGAATGGCTGGGCGTTGTTCGGGTCGTCTTTTCCGCAGGTTGCATAGCGGACGTGACCGATTGCAGCTGGGCCGGAGTGTCTTTCCATCAAGTCCTGATATTTGTTCTTTCGACTCATTCGAAAGGCTTCAGAGACCAGCCCCAGACGTTTGTGTGTGAGCAGCAGCTCCTTGTCGTCCGGTTTGAAAGTCGTCATCCCGGCGGCGAGTTGACCGCGATTCTGGATGTCCAGCAGCATCCGTGGAACCATGCGTGAGACTTGGTTCTTAGTGTGGCTCGACGAAATGGGGCACTGCTCGGGCTGTCCATACTGGTAGACAGCGACGATGCCGCATTCATGATTCAGCTCAGACATGAAAAGTCGTCCAAAGGCGGGGATGGAGCGGACGTGATTCGAACACCCACAATGTTAATGGCAGAAGAAGTGATTTCCACCGGGTGACCTGGACTCGGGAGCAATTTTGACGAATCGAAACCGATTCGCAGCAACATCCTGAACTAATGAAGCGATTTGAGGTAGTCGACGAGGTCGATTAACTCCTGAGCTGTCATTTCTCTCGTCAGAAGGTCCGGCATCATGGAACGGGGTTGAGTCACCATGACTTCAATTTCGCTTCGTGGGACTCGAATTTCAGCTCCAGTTGCATCTTTCAAAATCAGAGAATCTTTCTCTTCAGAATGGACAACTCCCGAGACAATCTTGCCGGAAACTGTTTCGATCGTTCGCAATGCGTACTTCTGATCGATCTTCTCAGATGGATTCAAGATGCTGGACAGAATTTCTTCCCGGCTGCGGATCTTCCCGAGTGTTGAGAGATCCGGGCCGACTTCTCGTCCGACCATACCCACGGTATGGCAGTTTCGACAGGTGATTCCTTGACCGGAGCGAAACAGTTCTGCTCCTCGTTCCGGATCTCCCTGCTGGGCGAGAATTGCGTCGGAATCGACATGTGCCCCGAGTGTAGCGACTCGTTCTTCCGGAGCAAGAAATCGTTCGTACAATCCTCGAATGTGGGCAGGAGCTACTTGAGCCCATTGACTTGCTGCGCGGGTTCTCTGATCGAAATCTTCAAGGGAAGTGAAGCTGTCGGCGAGGGCCAGATGCTTTGAAGTGGGGAGTTCCTCCGCCTCAGTCACGAGTCGATCGACGGATTCACTCAGACCTTGCTCGATGAGACTCGCTGTGAATTCCAGATCGGAAACGTCTGGTGTGCCAGCTTCTGGGGGCATTGACAAGATCCACTCACGGATCAGGCTAAGCCCTTTCTCGTCCGTCAGTTGTGACCCGAGATGCGGCATATGTCCGCGGCCGACGGTTGCAAGTCGATAGTAAAGGACGGATCGATACGGATTCCCAGAAGCGATGATTTTGGCGCCAGCGATTCCGAAGGTTCCCTGCGTCGGAGCGGTATCTATCAATCGCGTTCTGTCGATCGGCAAATGGAACGGCAATTCAATCGGCGCCGTTCCCCCACCCTCTCGGCGATGGCAGTGCGCACAATTGATCGCTAGATAACTTCTGGCTCGTGTCTCAAGTGGAGCGGAGTCATCGACGGCAGCCATGACTTTCGATCGTTGATTCGCAGGAACGGGACGATCAAAGATACCGAGTCCCACGAGTTCCTCGAGAGTGCTTTCAGTCGGTTCGCTCACGGAATCGAGGTTCGCAAAATCGAACCCGACGGCGTTTCCAGCACGAGGCGTGTGGCAAGTTGCGCATTCAGCTCGGGAGTGAATTCTCCATTCGATCTTCCTGCGATTCTCAGGGGTCTCAGGATTGGTGACATTGAGAGTCAGAAACGAACCTTCAGCTGGAGCTAGAAATGCGTCTGACTCCTGTTCATCCCAAACGTACGAATAGGGATTCCAGTTGAGTCCGTCAAAATGGAGAAGTTGCGTCTCGATCTTTTGCCATCCGACATTCCCGTTCTGCTCCGTGAACTGTTCGAGAGTCTTGGCGAAGACCGTTCCGGACGGAAACTCCCAGCGGTCGCGGTTTTGCTTCCAAGAGATGGAACCCTCACCGGGAATGGCAAACTGATACGTCGCACGTGCACCATCTGCCCACATATGTGTGTTTGGTGAGTACGAAATCACTCCCGGCGCATTGACCAGAATCGGGCTGACAGATTGGTACAGTCCGGTTTGGCTGAGTTGGCGAGGGAAGTCAGAAGATGTGTCCGATTGGGGATTTGGCTTCAAGCGATAAATTCCGCCCGCGTAGTCGAGGACAATCAGTTCTCCACGCTCGTCGATTCCGAAAGTGATGATGGCTAAATTTGACGATGCGAGTTCCTGAATCGATTCAACTTCGTCGCCATCATTCGTGATCCCCCAGATCTTTCCGGTGACGTAGTCTCCGTAGATATAGTGTCCGGCAAGATCAGGAAGTTCCTCTCCGTAGTAGACGAACCCACCAGTCACCGACCGTGCTTCGGTATGCGGATGTTCCACAATCGGAGGCTGAATTTCTCCCGGCCCCTGAACAATGTCGGTGCGAATTGGTTGTGAGCCCTCTTTGATGCTCCAGCCGTAGTTCTCGCCCCGCTCGACGCGAAAGACAAGTTCCCACAGCTCCCAACCGACGTCGCCGCACCAGAGTTCGCCGGTTTCGCGGTCGAAGCTGATCTTCCATGGATTGCGAAATCCAAACGCCCAGACTTCGGGTCGAGCGCCAGGAATATCGAGAAACGGGTTGTCGCCCGGGATGGAATACAGCTTGTCCTCAGTGGGATGATCCACATCGATCCGCATGATGGTGGAGCGTAGATCCTTTAAATCCTGGCCGACGTCTTGAGAGTCTGGAGGAAATGGACCGGAGCCATCACCTGCGGTGACGTACAACATTCGGTCTGGACCGAACTTCAGGCAGGCTCCGTTATGACCTCCGCAAGGCCAGCGAATCAGAACTTCTTCACTGGCCGGATCAATTTGAGGTGTTCCGTTGTTGCGGTTGAGTCGAAAACGCGAGACGAAAGTTCCGTCGGGAGTTGAGTTCGGGAGAACGTAAGACAGAAACAGTTGCTGGTTGGTCTCGTAGTCCGGATGGAATTCGATTCCGTAAGACCGCTCGTGATTCTCGATCGTAGCATGAGCATCATGGACGAGGATGGGTTCATCTTCTGACGACGGATCGAGGCAGAACAGTTTTCCATCAAGTTGAAGAATGAACCATAATCCAGTTCCCGGTTCGACTGCGAAGTCGACCGGGTTCTGAAATTGAATCGACGGGAGGACACGCTCGACCGTGTAAGGAAGCGGAGGTTCGGGTGATCCAATAACGCGAGATGTCGTCCACAGCTCACGGGGTGATTCAGCGTAAAGTGGTTCAACAGTTCCGAAAATGCTCGACGTTAGAATGCCGAACAGGATGAGACAGTGTTGTCCGAAGAATCGACTCGCGAACCGCTCTGACATGCAATGCTCCAATGGAGACCGAGTGAGAGCATGATGCTCTTGGCTGTGCACTCGAATGGAATGAGTCACATGAATGGAATTGAATTGCCTTCTGCAAACTCGCGAGAAGAAACTCGCGAATCGCAGCATCGATCAAATTGAACACGTTGGTGCGAGTGCACCGTAACTTTCGAAAGGTTTAGTCTTTTGAAAGTTGAGCCTGGAAAAACTCGTCCATGTCCTTCGCCATTTCATCGAACCATGGAAGTTGATTCCAGCAGCCATGCTTTCCATCGCTGTAGACTTTCACGTCGGTCCACACTCCGTGTTCCGTTAATTTGTCTCGAGACGGTGCATTGCGTTCCGGATGATCATGTTCGCCAACCATGAACAGGATGGGTGCACTCTGTGAGGTAATCTGCAAATGAGCGTCAGCCAGCTTGTACAGATTCAGGTCTTCATCAATTGTCTTTCCGAGCCACGCATTGCTGTTGGAGACTGCGGGCTGATTTCTCGATCTGTCAGCCACACTGCCTGTCGTCATTTCCATCGGGCCAGCCATGACGATTGCCGCCTGAATCGAAGACGACTGGTCTTCCCACCCACCTTTTTCGGTCAGTTGTGGATTTTGTGATCCGGTGGCCATCAGACCGACGAGATGCCCTCCGGCAGAACCACCGACAGCGCCGATCCGCTCGGGATCGATTCCGAATTGCTTGGCATTTGCTCGCAAAAATCTGACCGCAGCAAAGCAGTCATAAATCGCTGCCGGAAAATGGGCTTCGTCGCCAAGACGATATTCAATGGCAGCCGTGACGTATCCGAGAGTTGCCAGTCGAACGGCGAGAGCACGGAATTTTGACTTGTCTCCCTTGAGCCATCCCCCACCATGAACCACAACAATTGCAGGGAGCGGTCCATCAGCCGTCTTCGGGCGAAACACATCCATCAGCAGCTTGCGAGTTCCATCCTCGCTATAGACGACGTCCAAGTTTGATTCGACGTTATTGGGAATCGCGGTTGATGGTCGATTCTTGGATGGTGGTTGTTTCTTTGGGTCGGAAGGCGGATTAGGAGACCGTCCGCTGACAGTCATGCGTTGCTGGTAAAGGCCGCCGAAACAGGTGATGTAAAGCGATCGCATGTCTGTATCGCCAAACCCGCAATTGATCGGTCGAGTAGGAGTGACGATCTCGTCGAGCTTTTCACCGCTGGGACTCCAGATCCAGACCGAAGTTGGTCCCGCGCAGTAAATGTTCCCTGCGCGGTCAACTGTCAATCCGTCAGCTCCGAGTTCCGGACCGGCGTCCATCCTCGCGAACTCTTTCCCCTGGCCTGTCGCTCCGGGTTTTGTGATGGGATAGGCCCAGATCACTTTGGGTTTGTATGCAGAGACGTAAAGCGTCTTCTCATCGGGCGAGAGAATGAGACCGTTCGGGGTTTCAATATTCTCGACAGCGACGTGTTCGGTTCCATCCGGAGCGATGTAAACAACCTGGCCTTGTCGAGTCAGAGTGACATAACATCCGCCGAAATGATCGACGACGAGGTCGTTGGGTCGTCGGACGGGTTTGTCTGAAGAATCGAGTACGGCAACGGTCCGTTCTTCCTTCCCGTTGAACGCGATGATTTTGGCATTCCCATTGTCCGAGAGGAACAATTCTCCGTTATTGAAATAGCTGGCGCTGAATCGCCCGGTCGCCAGTCCAGAATCGGAGAGACGGGACTGTTTGGGAGACCAACGTTTGAGTATTTCTCCTTTGACGTCCGGAACGAACAGAGTGCTTTGACCGTCCCAGGCGGGGCCGTCACAAAGCTCGAAATCGGTGGTTACCTCTGCTAGTGGAACGGACCGGTCGACCGGTGATTGGGCCTGACAGATCGCGCTGAAAATCAAACAGAGCGGAATCGCACTCAATACGGACTTCATTTCAGGTCCTCTTCGGCAATCAGCCAGACGAATAAATTGTTCGTTGCCACTTCGGTTGTCAGTGCCACTTTGTTTCGTGTGAGGTCGCCAAGTGGGGCTGTTCTCATTGTGGCCGATTTAATGCTTCACAAACCACCACGCGAGCCAGCAGAGCAGCGGAAACACCAAAAACATCATCACCAGTGCAATAATGTTCGCGCGAGGATTGTCAGGCCATCGTGCCATTGACGGGAACTTTCTCAAATCGTTTTCAAGCGTTTCAGCAGTTGGAATCAAAGACGCGAACTTGCTTCCAACTCGCTTTGTTGTCGTCAATGAAGCGGAGATGAGCTTCGGCAACCTGATAGTCGTCGTGAGCCTGCCGAGTATCGAAGACCACGTGCAGAGCGACGTGATACATCCGGTCATTGACAGGTCGGGCGAGTTCATCTTCACACTTGCCCGCAGCGAAGAAGGTCACACCAGGATGATTCTTCAAGTACTTGTTGCACTCCTGAACCATGTGGTCCACGGCACTCTCACTTGGATCATTAAGCGTAAAGTAAACGTTGTGAACGATCATCTGGGATGGTCTTTCGAGTTGTTAGGTATTGTCTCATTCGTCTTGAATGAGGACGTCTTATTATCGGGTGAAAGCCGACTCTGAACTGAGCCGTTGATTCTGAAGTCTTCGGATCGAAATGAGTGATCCTGAAATCACATCACAGCTCGAAGAATTCGCCACACGAATTCCAGTTCGCTGATCCGTCGGGAGTATATCGAAGTAAGGCAGCGATCTCATCAAGTCGGGAACACAAGACTCAGATTTTTCGCGATGTTCTCGGTCGATCGCTTCCCAAAACGCAGGAATGCGGAGAAACCCGATGCAGAGACTTTTGAAGCAGTTGGCGACTGATCAAAGCCACAAACGTAGCATTTTCTCAGAATAAATGAATTTCGGAGAACGTGAGTCGGTGTGAAAACGGTCTAAAAAGAATTGCCAGGTCCACCTGCTGGTGCGGCTCCTCCTCGTTCGTTCGATTGCAAACCGGGGAGTTCGATTCGATTCTTGCCTGTTGTGTACATTTCTCGACGCGCAGCGTAGCGGATCGGGAAAGATGACCAGACACGATTCGTGGAGAGGTCCGAGGGGATCGCTGGATACATCGCACCATCGAAAATTGGAACAGTTCCGTCCGCGTTACGGCGTGAGAGTGAGTGTTCAGAGACGTACTGAGTGAAGGCCAACCATTGACGGTCAGGGGCTGCGATTCCAAAGAGGTTGTTCGCTTCGGGCTGGAATCCCATGAACGATCGTGGAAGCGGGGCGACATGCAGCGACGTCAGCAGAATCGCCATCGTCAGGTAGCCGGTTGCAAATCCAAACGTCCAACGAGCGGGCTCATAGAAAAGGTCGCTGACTTGCGCGTAGGTGGGGAATAACCATTCTCCCAGGAATCGCAAGCCGGTAACCGAAGCAGCGAAAATCCCAAGTAAAGCAATGATGTCCCAGCGGTTCTGCCACTCGTAGGAAGCAAACACGTTTGCCCCGAGGAAGTTTGCGAGTGGCTCGAAAAAGTTCATCGCGATCAGGCCCGACAGTAACACGCTGAGAAAAGTCATGCCCGCACTGACTGGTCCGTCGCTGGCCACGCAAACGGTAACGATCACGATGATGAGCAACAGAGCGAGTGGTATCATAGTGATGAATGTCTAGATCAGATGTCGAATTGGTCTTCACAAGTCGGTACGAGCAAATCGCTGAATGCTCGTTCAAACAAATCATGCAACTGTTCAAGCGACAACAACATGCTCAATTCAGTTGCAACTTCCAAGAGATGCATAAATGTTGATGCCTATTGGAATGGATATTCTCAAAGTGGTCAATCACCCTTGCCTGTTCAGAGTCGAAAGTGCCCGGTTTGTTGTGTTTCGAGAGTTTCGTATCTACTTAGAAGTTGGACATTGAACTTGTGAAATTCGTCCTCATCCGCAAAGGTTTCGGCGTCTCGACGCACTCGCTTTGTGGAATGCCCTCTCCTCGAAATTTCACAGCCCCGGCGTTGATCACCTGCTCACATCATACATGAATGTCATCTCGGACGCTGCCATGAAGTCTCTTCAGAATCTGATCGTGTTCACAGACCTTGATGGCTGTCTGCTCAATAAATCCGATTACAGCTATCAGGATGCCCTGCCCGCTTTGAAACGACTGAAGGAACTGCACGTTCCTCTCGTTCTCTGTTCGAGCAAGACGCAATCGGAAATGAGACCGCTCGCCATCGAACTTGAACTGGAAACTCCCATCACTTGTGAGAACGGCGGAGTCGTCTGCTGGAATGATGATGAGAAAACCGTCCTGGGAGCGGACCGCGCGGAAATTCTCGATGTTCTCACTTCTCTGAAGTCCAAGTACACATTCGAGTCGTTTCGTGATCTTGGGTTGTCGGGAGTGATGAAGGCGACGGATCTTCCTGAAGAAAAAGCGAAGCGGGCACTCAACCGATTCGCGACAGAACCATTGCTGTGGAAGGACTCGATGGAAAAAATCGAGGCATTTCGAAATGAGTTGGAAGGTCGCGGTCTGACGCTCACGCAGGGAGGTCGATTCTGGCATGTGGCTGGTCAGACGACGAAGGGGCTGGCCATGGATAAAGTAGTTCAGCGGTTGACTCCTCCTTCTTCTGGGGAGTGGATCACGGTGGCCATCGGTGACAGTCCCATTGACGAATCCATGCTTGAACGAGCGGCTTATCCACGAGTCATCCCCTGGCCAAGTGGAGAAATCGGGATTCCCCTATCGACCCCTCGATATGTGGTAGCGCCGCTGCCGGGAGCTGCCGGTTGGAGAGCGACAGTCGAGTCTCTTCTGGACGAATTGTCGGAATCTGGCCATGATGGGAGCAGCGTTCGTTCTTAGATCTGTCTGCGTGAGGTGTGGGCGGTCGTAATTTCCTTCTATTTGAGACGTTCGATTATGGCGGATTTTGTCCAGAATGGAGTCATTGGAACTCTTCATAACCTGCGGTCGCGGACCACTGAAGACCTTGAATCTGATCTCCACGAATGGTCATCTCAGACACCGATGGCTCTCGTTCTGCCAAGTCTGTACTCCGAACTCGAAGGTCCTGCGCTTGAGCGAATCATCGATGAACTGACTCAAGCGACGTACGTGAACGAAATTATCATCGGGCTGGATCGCGCGAATGAATCCCAATTCGAACACGCGAAGAAGTTCTTCTCCCGCCTTCCGCAACGTCATGTGATTCTCTGGAACGATGGGCCTCGATTGCGGGAAGTCGATCGCCGCCTCTCGGAACAGGACCTGGCCCCGACGGAGCCCGGGAAGGGACGCAACGTCTGGTATTGCATGGGCTATTTCCTCGCGTCTGGCAAGTCAGAAGCTGTCGCTTTGCATGATTGCGACATCGTCACCTACGAACGCGACATGCTCGCCAGACTCTTCTATCCGGTCGTTCATCCGCAGTTCAATTATGTCTTCTGCAAGGGATACTACTACCGAGCTGCACAGGGCCGATTGAACGGCCGCGTGGTTCGACTGCTCGTGGCTCCGTTGATTCGCGCGATGCAAATTACTCTCGGCGACAACGACTATCTCGATTTCATGGGAAGCTTCCGGTATCCGCTTGCAGGTGAGTTTTCGATGAAAGCGGAAGTGGTTCCGTCTTTGAGAATTCCTTCCGACTGGGGGTTGGAGATTGGAACACTTTCCGAGATGTATCGGAATTATTCCCATCACCGAATCTGTCAGGTCGACATCGCGGATGCTTACGATCACAAACATCAGGATCTCTCCCCGCAAGATGCTGCCAAGGGGCTGAATCGAATGTGCATCGACATTTGCAAAGCACTGATTCGCAAGTTGGCGGTGAACGGAGTCGTTTTCTCTCCGGAACTCTTGCGAACACTGAAAGCTTGTTATTACCGCACCGCTCTTGATCTAGTGGATCATTACTACAACGATGCTGTGATGAGCGGGCTGACGCTGGATCGTCACAGAGAAGAGGCGACGGTCGAACTCTTTGGGCAAGGTTTAATGCAAGCGGGCGAGGCATTCTTGAACAAACCGCATGACGCGCCGTTCATCGCAAGTTGGTCTCGAGCGATCAGCGCCATGCCGGATGTATTTGAAATGATTCTGGATGCCGTCAAAAGCGATCAGGAAACTGCATAGCGATCTACTGGAGTGTGATCGACTGGGAAGCGAACCGAATCTCCGTGGACTGCGTCTTTCCTGGTAGCTCGATTTATTCAAGGGAGTGTGTGGGCAATAGCAGGCTCTCAGTATCAAGAGGAGTGCGCATCGTGGATTCTCAGCGACTCGATTTGATCAGTCCACAGTTCAAGAACGCTCCGCACGAAACCTATCGGCGGATGCGGGAACAGGGTGATGTCATCCGGGCGAGAATTCCTATTCTCGGCAAGGTCTGGGTATGTACGACGCATCAGGCCTGCTCCGAAATGCTTAAGGATCAGGAACTGTTCGTTCGTGAACCGGGACGGGCGGGCAAGCGCAGCGTCGTGTGGTTCTTGAATTTTCTGCCCCGTAGAGTGCAAGAACTCAGCGACAACATGATGAGCTACGACGGAGAAGATCACCGTCGTCTGCGGGGTCTTGTCGACAAAGCCTTCCAGCGACAAAGCGTCTCGAAGCTGCAACCACGATTGACGGAAATTGCCAGCGGTTTCGTTCAAGATCTTCCGCAGCACGCTGACTCGTCCGGAGTGGTCGACCTCATCCCCCACTTGACGCGTCCGTTCCCGCTGGAGGTGATTTCGGAACTCCTCGGCCTGCCGGAAGAAGATCGACCTCAGTTCGCTAACTGGGGAACGAGGCTGGCGACAATCCGATCACTACCTACGATGTTGGCTGCAGGGCGCGGAATCTGGAAGCTGCGAAATTATCTTGTCGAGCAAATTGACGAGTGTCGTGCGAATCCCCGACCGGGACTTCTTTCTGATCTCGTTCATGTTGAACAGGATGGCCATAGGTTGAGTTCGCGTGAATTGATTGCGATGGCTTTCCTTCTTTTGGTCGCTGGGCATGAGACAACGGTGCACCTCATCACCGGAGCGATCTTCGCGTTGTTGAACGAACCTGAGCAAAAGGCGCAATTGTTGAGTGACTGGGATCTCGCAACAAGTGCTGTCGACGAAACTCTTCGCTACGTTTCTCCGATCGAAATGAGTAAGGGGCGTTTTGCTACTCGGGATGTCGAGTGGCACGGACAGCAGCTCAAACGAGGCCAAATGATCATGGCAATGATCGGTTCAGCGAATCATGATCCAGCCCGGTTTCCCGATCCGGAAACCTTCGACATCACTCGATCTCCGAATTTACACTTGTCGTTCGGCTCGGGGATTCACACTTGTCTCGGGATGCAGTTGGCACGCGCCGAAGCTGCCACCGCACTACAGCGGTTGTTCACGGCATACCCAAACTTGCAGCTTGCGGATCCCTCGGAACCTGCTCCGTGGACGAAAAGACTGGGAATCCGCACGCTTTCATCTCTCAAGGTTCGATTGACCGACTAATAGAAATAGTGCTTTCGGTCATTCTGTTTGCGAAAGAATGCTGTTCTTGAAAGTTGAGCGAGAAATCGTCGCGAGTTTATTCCTCGGGTGTTTCTTTGCTTTCGTCGTCGGCGTCTGGTGTCGGACGTTCCCAGGTTCCGTCGAGAATCTGTTGGATGGTCGTTCGCATTTCGATTCCGCCGTTCTCGCGATATCCAACGTGAACAGATTCGATGACGTTTCCGGGGCTGAGAATGACGGTATGAGGAATGCCTGAGACGGCGAACTCGGAAGCGACGCTGCCTGCACTGTCCATGGCCACTTGAGGAGTCCATCCGTTGAGTGCAAGAAAGGCCCGGACCTCTTGTGGCGTCTCCTGCAGGTTCACTGCGACGAATAAAACGTCCTCCGGATCGAATTCCGCAGTCGCAGCGATGTAATCAGGGAGTGCCTCAACACATGGTCCGCACCACGTCGCCCAGAAGTCGAGGACGACGACCTTATCGATGTGGTCACGAATCCGAAATGTGTTTCCATCGATGCCAGCCAGTTCAAACGGGACCGATTCTGTGCCGATCAGTTTGGAACCTTCCACGTTGCTTCCTGATTCCGGAATGTCCCAATCCGGTTCTTTGGCGAACGTCGGAACCCATTGCGAATAAGCGATCGGTCCTTGTTCTTGCGTGAGTTCACCGAGCAGGACTTCGTCAATCGCCTGGATCGGAATGCGACACTCACCGAAATGTGGAGCACTTCCGATCAACTGATCACCTTGCACGTCGGTCGGCGACATGCTGAATCTCAAATGGTCCTCAAAGGTCAATTGCATTCCTTCACGCAGTCTGTTGTCGCTCTCAGTTTCCTGCTCAGCTTCTGGTTCGTCCATCTCAGTGTGCGATGGGGGATGGAGCCAGATGACCGCCGCGATCAACTCACGTGAAAAAGGAAACTCTTCGAGTTGAGATTCGAATTGAACCGTTTCTTCGTCGATGTGTTTCAGGTTGCCCCTGAGTAGATCTCCGTTTCGTGCCATGAGGACGTGATTCGACGGACGTTCTCTGCGAAAGCGAGGAATGAGGAGCGTCCGATTTCGCGTCTCTTCGACAATAAATTGTTTGACGGACGTTCCATCGAGATTTCTGACTTCGAATTCGGAGATCATGATGCCGCGAGTCAGCGGGTTCGATCCGTATGCTGTGTTTCTTGTGATTGAATTAATGTTGGCTTTGAAAGTCAGACTCTTGCCGATTCGCTTGCGTTGGTCGATGGGAACGGACTTAAGAAGTTGTCCATCGACAATGACATGAATTTCTCCATCGCGAACTGATAGAGAGACTTCCACAGATCCCTTTTCTGAATCAATGAACGTTTGTCGTCCTTCGCCGCCAGCATTCATTCGAAGTTGCCGAATCTGCATACCGTTGCCAGCATCGATCATGGGATCGAAGTCTTCGACCCAGAGTTTTGTTCCATTGAGCATGATCTTCAGATTCGTGGCATCGCGTGGATTTCCCAAACGTTCACCGTACAACTGAAGCTGCAGGTCAGAGTGTTGCTGAGCTCCCCAATCGAGTCGAAAACGAACTTCATCCCCGGTCAGGATATCTGGATGACCGTAAGACGCTGTTGTTTTCATGATCAGCCGGTCTCCTTCGTTTCTCGTCCCGCCAAGCATTCGTTTCCAACCATCATCTTCGAATCCACGTTGAAAAACTCGCTCGGGCACGGACAGTTCGACCGCTTTGACAACGTCCGTTGAGATCTCGGTGATGTTCGAAAACGGCACTTCCAAATCAATGCTGTCGTCTCGAACCGCGTGCAGAATGCAGGGAACGACATCTCCGTTGCGAAGATAAAGGAAGTCGGGATAGCCCTCATCGAATTTGCTGCTTTCAGCTGGCTTGTCTCCTCGAATGAAACGAGCATTGCCTGCAATTGCCAGAGCGCTCGGCTGGCGCCCGCCTGTTGGAATCCACGAGACCGGCGGAGACGTATCGTTGGAGATAACGAGTTTTCCGTTCAGCGTTCCGCCTGGGTAGACAAGCTTGTCGGGAGTTTCGAGAGACTGCGGGTCGCTGATGAGTTGGATTCGTTGAAGTCCTGTTAGAGAAGCGACAACAGGAGCTTCGGACCATTCGACAGCAACTTTGATTTGCTCGTTCTCGACACCTGTAACTTTGCCTGAGACAACTGCTCCAGTTTGCCAACTCACCTGATCGACTTCACGAAGCGGAGACGCTTCCGGATCATCATTGACGACGATCGTTTCAATCTGGTCGATGGAGAACTCGACTGGCTCCTGATCGTCTTCTCCCGGAAGGCTGGCAATTTCGCCGGATTGAATCTGGGGCACTTCGCCGTAGAGAATGGTCCCGTCGGTCAAGTGGATGCGGCTCGTCCCGGTCTTCAATGGTTTCGGTAGACTTCCATTCCAGCGGTCGACTCGAACGTATTTGAGAGTGAGGTCGCCGTCTCGGTTCCAAACCTGGAGTCCCTTCGGTTCGTATTCAGGCTCTGCTTTTTCTGGATCTCCTTTGAGTTCCCCAAGTTTGACACCTGAATGCGAAAAGACTTGGACGGTGTGGTTTTTCTGATCGACGAACATGTGAAGATGAACGCGCTTTTGATCTTCTTCGAGGGTTGCCAGTTCTTTGAACTGAAATCCGGAAAGCAGAACGAGAATTTCTTCCCAGCTTTCAACGCGTAAGCTCATTTCTCGACTCTCGCCGAGTGCGAAAGTGAATGACGGTCGTTTTGACTGTGATTCAATGACAAACTCAACTTCAACCCGATCAGCGAAATCGAGACTGCGATAAACGCCACGATTTCCCGAATCGGTGATCAGTTCCCCGTTGGGCTGTTCCGTCCAACCAAAGGAGTCTTCTTGAGAACGTGGTGTTGACCAACCTTTCACTCCGCGTGGTCCCTGGTAAATCAAATCCGGGGTGTCGACGCGTTTGACGTGTTCAACGTGATCGCGAAGGACCGAAAACGGGGAAAAACGATCGCTTTCGAATAGGAGAGAAGTTTCCGTCGCACCGATCAGATTTCCAAACAGAACGTCTCCGTTGCGGAGCGAGATCCGAAAGGTATCGTGACTCAGGGGAAGTGCATCGACTTTGGGAAATTGGATCGCGGAGAGGGCTGACCGCTCGATTTGAAGCGGATCAACAAACAATGGAGATCGCCAGGTGAGCGTTTCTTCGTCGGCGGAAACAAGCGTTCCGTTTAACGAATCTCCTTCTTGCCAATACAACCGCGTGGTTAACTGATCCTCTGCGAACGAATTGAGGACAAGACTCAGAGCGAGCAGAAAAGCCGCTGTCACAATCGTGAGTAGCGGATGGTATCGTCCTCGGCGTCGGATTTGCCGCTGTTCCTGAGAAGCTGGTAAGCGGTTCGAAGTCATAATTCACTTTCGCTTATGAACTCGATGCAGTTGAACTTCGCGAGAAGTGACGCAGATCGAGATTGTATTCTCTGTCCGTCAGCGTTCGTAGATGGGGAGAAATCGATAGTTGAGAGCCATTGCCAGCATGGACATGGCTGTCCCGTAAGCTTCTCCGTGCGAACTTTGAAAACTCCCGTCATCTCTCTGGAGTGCTGAGAGTTGTTTGACTGTGATGTTGTTCCACTTTTGCCATGCTTCAAAGTCTCCTTGAAACAATGACTGAGCCATGTAATACCGAAAGTAAAAAGGGTAGCCGTTTTCGAATGTTTCTAGTGAGGACGTCAATTGCATCATCACCCCGCGGTACTGAGCCAGATCTTTGCGGTGTCCGATCGCCATCACCAGCCCGGAAATGGCTTGAAGATTCCTGGAACCTCCTCCTCCAATTCCTGAGTACCCAACGCTGCCTTGCCGAGTGGTCATCTTTTCGAAGTAGTCGAGGCCTTTGTCGATCACTTCGTTCGGGACATTGATGCCAGCGTTCCGCGCTGCCAGTAATCCCATCAGGACTGCACCGGAAACTGATGTGTCCGCATCGGTCGATTGTGGCGAGTACCGCCACGCTCCCCAGGGATTGCTCTTTTGAGATGTCGCAGCACAGCCGACGGCGAGTTCGAGTGCTTCGCCAATTGTGCGTTGGTCGTTGGCATCCGGTTCTCCAGCCCAGAGAAGTTCGTCGTCGAGAACTCCGTACACTTCTGCAAGTCCGAGCATTGCGAAGCCGTGGTGATACATGCTGCCCGGAAGGTATCCGGTTTTTTCGTCCTGCCCGCGAATGAGATGTCGGACAGCACTTCGGATGTTTTCTCGATACTTACCGAAGTTTGGATCTTCTCCGCTGGCCAGGAATGCCATGATGCACATCCCAGTGATTCCGGAGTTTCCAACTCCTCCATGACCAATCGAAGAGCCGCCCCAACTTCCATCGGGTTGCTGGTTTCTGACCAGCCATTGAAGTCCGCGTTCGTAGATTTCCTCAACTTCCGGAGGAACAGCATCGCCGTAACGCAGTTCCGATTCCTGTGCTGAACAGATCGAGAAACTCAAAAAAAAGATGGTCCAGATCACCACACTGTGAAAAAGTGAGTGTCTGCTTCTGATGAGCGCGACGTTCATTGATTGGGGCTTTCAATGCGCTGAAATTCGGGTGACGTCAAAGCGGTCGAAAGCTAATTCGTAGTGCGGCCTTCGAGGGCATGGAAGAATGCGTCGAGGCCGTCGCGGAACTCTTCAGGAAGTTTCTCGACTGAGACTCCGCTCGATTGTTCGACCTCACGCTGTTCAACTTTCGCATTCGGATCATGTCCGGGCCCCATCAAAGCGAGAGCTGCGGTGGATGTTGTTCCTCCACCTCCTCCGCCGGGAGTCGATCCACCTCCACCACCTCCGCCATTGGGATTGGCGCGTTTCGACTGGAGGAGCCATTCAATTGCTTCCGTTTCTGCTCCGATGGCTTCAGGTCCGGTGTCCGGTTCACTGAGAATTTGCGTCGCGTCCGCCATCGCGTTGCTGGCCATTGAAACGAGATACAATTCCTTACCGAATTTCTTGGCCCCGTCAGGTATGGCTCGAATGTCGTTCATGACGGTTTGAGTACGTTCATGAATCGAGTCTTGCGTCTCGGATTGCTTCTTGGCGCGCTGATCATAGATGTCGACAGCAACAGCTTCACGAGATTGTTCGAGGGAACGAGTTTCTTCCCGGAGGTCCATTTCTGCTTCGATGATCCGCATCACTTCCAGAACAATTTCCGGAGGCAAACTGTCTGCTGGACCACCTTGGCATTGTCCGCACTTCGAGGCACTGACGAGTTCTTCGCCCCAACGGTCGAAGGTGTCTGCCCAGAATTCGGCATGAACGATCGATTCTCCGGCGAGGTTATCTCGAACGCGGTCACTGAGTTGATTCAGATTTTTAATTGTGTCGAGCTCTTTCATCTCGTCCAGAATTCTGAGCAATTTGTCGTCCCGTTTTCGGCCGTAATAGGCTTCGAGGTCAGTCTGAATGTTCCAGGCATTCTCACTTTGAGTGACTTCGGATTCAGCGATCAGGGCCATCGTTTCGGACTGTCGGTCGTCCAACTCCTTCTGTTCGACGCCGAACCCCTTGAAGAGAGTTCGATTGAGGTTCTTGGCAATTTCAAGTTGTTTTCTCGAGGCTGCTTTGAAGCGTTTGACGAAGGTGCTGTTCTCGAGATCGTCGAGGATGTCCTGCATCTGCTCGCGCAGCTTGTTGAAGTCTTCGATCAGTTTCGCCTGCACTTCGACAGCTTGATCAATCTGCTGCTGCGGGCCGGGCTGTTGAGGTTTCTTTTCTCCTTGGGGACCGCCCATCAATGTCGTCTGAGGCAACGTCAGCTTGCCTGTGCTTCCCTTCTTCGGCGGCTTGGGCTCACCATCCCCCTGCTCTTCCTGATTCGCCTTATTGAAACCTTGTTCAACGTCTGAGAGCGATGGAGCTTTCGGGACCGGTTTTTCCTCAGCACTCGCTTCTCCCGAACCCGGTTTTTGATTGCGGTTGTTACCCGCCGTAGGAGCGGTTGGAGAAGGAGATTCCGAACCGGGAGTCGCAGGCTTCGCGACGGTTTTGGCCGACTCGTTTAGCAGGTCAGCGATGGATGGCATTCGCTTGTCGGCCATTTCTCTCATCTGTTTGAGAGTCTCTGCGAAGAGTTCGAGATGACCGACGAGCATCTCAGGATTCTTGACCGCCTGGTTGATGAGTCGTTCACCCGCATCGGTGACGGCGTTCAATTTCGTCGCGTTGGCTTTCTCAGCGGAAGCTTGTCGACGGATACGGCTTTGTGTGGCTGACTGCTGCAGCGATTCGTTATCGAGTCGGCGCAGTGCGCGATTTTCATCGTGTAAGCGGACTTCTTCTTCGTAAACGTCATCCGCATGGCTGGCCCATCTTCGCAGCTGGTTGGCAATCCAGATGGCGTGATCCTGCGGTGTCATCACATGCAAGATGTAAGGAGCGGAGTACGTTCGCTCTCCATCGGGCTGAAAGTCCTCTGCGTAAGCTCGAACTTGCAGAGTTTGCGGAGTGATGTTGTCCGTCTCAGCACAGAAGCTTGTTGTTCCATTGAGTCGAGTCAATTCGTAATCGCCGCGCAGAACCGGCTTCTCACCTCGATCGGGATTCGGGTTCCGAACCGGGTCAATGATCCCGGACCACTCGAGTCCGAGAATCTTCAATCCAAAGTCGTCTGTTGCAGAGACTTCGAAGTTGATCACCTCTGTTGAAAGAACGACCTGATTGGGATCGATTTGCATACATCCGACGGTCGGAGCGGAGTCTTCGACGGCATTCATTCGCAGCTGAAAATCATCTTTGGCTGTGAGGCCCAAAGTGTCTTGCCAGTCAAATGAAACGGTCTGAGTCGAGTCGACGTGAAATTTGTTGGGAAGAATTTGAGTCGACTGAATCTTTGCTTCTTCCCCGTTCACGCGAGCGGACTCAAGTTCGCGATTGATCGTCGCGACGAATTCTGCAGTGGAGCCCTCAACGACGGAAATCACTCCGCCTCGCACATCGATTTCAAGCGGTTTGGAGTAATTCAGATAATCCGGGAGATGCACCAGTGCCTGGATTTCCTTAAGTTCCGGACGGGGCTCCGGATGAATTTGGATCGTGTGACGCGCATCACCGATTCTCAGATTGAGAGCTGATTCCGAAGTTAACGGCGGGACTGTGAAGTCGTATTGGTCGTCCTCGCGTTTGGTCGAAACCTGTTCTCGCAGAGCGTCGGTGTGAATCGATCCCTGATCAGGTGACCATTGAGTTGTTGGAGAAAGTTTGGCGGTCAGCGGAAACTCTTCTCCGAGCGGAACGACCATTTCTTCAGGGAGGGTATCGAGTTGAGCGAACGTGAAACGTTTGATGTCGCTCCATGGAGCCAACCAGCGTCCGAGTGCGTTTGCTCCGGCAGCCGGGACGACGATTAGACAAAGCAGCATCAGCGCTGCAGGAATTGCGGCCGTTCTCATCCAGAACTTATGACGAGGCTCGGGAACTGCATCGGAGAGATCGCGGTCGCGCATGACTTCGTCGACTTGGTCGATGGCTGCTTGTCGCAAGGTCCGACTGTCAGTGGACGCTGACTCGCTTTGGGCAAGTTCGACGATCCCCAGCAACTGATCTCCGAGTGCTGGGAAGTTGTGTCGAACGAGGCCAGCAACCTGTTCCATTCTGCGAGTGCCCCACAACCAGCGGTGACATTTGAATGGAAACGAAACCGCAAGCCCAACGCTTCCGAGAACGAGAATCGTTCCTCGCACGATGGCGGGGGTGTCGAAAATACGATCAAGAGCGAAGACCGCAAGATAGGACAGGATCAATCCAAAGAGCCCGGCCAACAGGCCTTCGGCAACTTTGATCATTCGAACCCGTTGACGAAAATCGCTGAGGCGCTGCGTCGTGTTGGGGGGGAGTCCGTGTTCTTGGCCTGTCATCGAGACTGCATCCTCGTAAGGTATCGGGTTCGAATTCCGTGCCTGCCTTGAGTTAGGAAAGTCGTACGAATCTCACTTCCGCGTGGGGTGCTGCAAACAGAGGAACTCATGGTGCGGTCGATTTAGGTCCGATGGGAAAAGTGATGACGATAGATCGTGCTGTCTTTCTCCAGTCGTTTGCACCCTGTTGTTTCCAGTTTGCTTATGTCCCCGAGTTGAGGTCTCTCATTCCGAAAAATGAACTGCTTGACGAAAGTCTGTACGACAAAGCTGGGCAAACCGATTACAGAAAATTCCTTCGTTCCGCAGATTTTTTTGCAACTTCTGAAAGGTTCAGACGTAGTGACCCACAGAAACGTTGCACAGAACCCTCAAAAAACTCTGGTTGAATATATCGTGAGTCGATCATCCTCACCAGAAGAAAGATGAAAATTGCGACTCTCTTCAGACGGCGCTTGCGAAGCGGAGAGTCCGAGCAGAGAATCATGACATGTCGGCTCAGGAGGGATTCTAGCTTTCTCAGAAGTCGACACGTTGAGGTCAAGCGACTCCCAGTCGCGTCCGAGGAGACGGAAAATTTGATCTTCAGCTTGCCGTTTCGAGTTCATTCGTAACAGGCAATGACATTTTTAAGAGGCAATCACATGCGGTACGTGCAGGTGGCCGTTGGTGTGTTGGTGATCGGTGCTTCACAATCGCCATGGCAGGTGTACGCAGATGAACCGGCGGGCCCCGGATTCTTCCAGCAACTGGCGGAGGCCATCGAAGACGTTGTCGAGGAAGTCGTCGGCCCACGTCAACCTGCCATGCGCTTTGTTGCTCCCGGAAATGTTCCCCAGGCGATCCCTGAAGGAGAAATCGAAGATCGAAAAGAGCGGCTCGAACACTATCTCCAATCTGCTGCGACGTGGGTCGATGCTGTCGTCACGCTGACGCCAGAACAAAAACAGAAGCTCGACGAATTTCATCTCGAACTCGTCACCACTTCTCAGGAGAACTTTGTTAAGTCGACCGGCCCCAGAGATGCGCAGAAGCCGTTGACTGATTTTGCTCCGATTCGATTCGTTGGGAAGTCCGGTGCTGGCTACCTGGCCACCGGCTACGACTGGATTCAATTTATGAAGACACTGCTGGACGAGGACCAGCAGCGGACGTTTCAAACCGCATTACTTGAGCGACAGGAGCGTTTGAGAGATGCGTTGATTGGACACCTCGTCAATCAGATTGATGAAGAACTCTTTCTGACGGCTGATCAACGAGAAGAGTTTCGGCAGGAATTCATTCCCAAAATGGTTCCGGGAGAAACGAGGCTCTTCTCACTCAATCCGCAGAATTATTACATCGAGTATGAATCACTCGAAAATCTGCTCTCCAGCTTGCCTGACAACGTCTTTCGTCCGGCTCAACTGAAGCGGTTTGGTGATCTCGTCCAGGGATCACGATCCGGGAATCAGAACGAACAGTATGTCACGTTTATGGCCAATGAGGGCGTTGACGGTTGGCAGAAGAAACTCGAGGAGCTCCACGAGCATCAGCAGAAGCGGCTGAAACGCTCGATAAACGTTCGCATCGAATTCTGGGAAGCGACCGGAGACTTGAGTGAAGAGGATCTGCGAGTTCTTAACGTCGCGGGACGGGGATGTGTTGTTTATATCCTGGAGAAATGGAAAAAAACTCATCGAGCAAGTGTCGCGGGTTGGGAGGAGACCGTTGCTCTGAATCCGAACGTCAACTTTGGATTTAGCATTCAGGTTCCTGAAACATCAGAAATTGATTCTCATCAACTCTGGGTCACTTCCCTCGATCGCTGTATCGACGGCTCAAGCGAAATCGATCGAGAACGATCGGCAATGTTGGAACGGGCAGCTGCTGAATATCTTGTTTCGCTGCTTGATCGAGAACTTTGGTTGACCGAAGTCCAGTTCCAGCAACTCGTCGAACTGATGTTGGCCCGAATGCCTCGGACACTCAAGACCAATCAGGCATACATCCAAGAACTGATTCTACTGACAGTCCCCATTGCAAATATTGATGAGGCTCAATGGGATGAAATTCTCAACGAGCGACAGGAGGAGGCCTTAGAAGCTCTCCGCGGTCACTTTCAGTTTCAAGGAGACTACGTGTCAATTCAAATGCGAAATATGGGCCAGTTTCAGTTTGTCATTCCACGTTAAGTGAGAGGTCTTGTCGTGTTTAAAGAGTTGTCGATTCATTAAGACTCTTACGAAATCTGTTTATGTTAGATTTTCACTCGAGAATGCACGAAACTGCGAACCGATTTGCAACTCATGAATCACCCGCCTGCGAGCAGCAAATTTGACTCATTTCCAATGCCATCTCATGTCTGCAGGCATCTTCCGTGAGTTGACAAACCAGGCTGCTTCAATCAAAACGCCATCGAAGACAAACGAAATCGTTGATTAGTGACACGTCGGACAACTCACACCCCGGTCGACATCTTTCTCTCAACTCTTGATTAGGATAGCAATGAACCCGGAATCTGCGACCACTCAGGAACTTCATGAGGATGATGTCAGTGCGATCGATGAACTGAGAAAGCGGTATCAGGAGCTGAAGGAAGAGCTGGGACGAGTCATCGTCGGTCAGGAGAAAGTTGTCGAACAACTGGCGATCTGCCTGTTTGCACAGGGCCACTCGCTGCTGATGGGGGTTCCCGGGCTGGCGAAAACGATGTTGGTCCGTCGGCTTGCGGAAACGATGTCTTTGTCGTTCAGCCGAATTCAGTTCACGCCGGATTTGATGCCGATGGACATCACCGGAACGGACATTCTTCAAGAAACACACGATGGCCGCCGGGAGTTTGAATTCGTCAAAGGGCCGGTGTTTGCCAACATCGTGCTCGCGGATGAAATCAACCGGGCTCCATCAAAGACTCAAGCGGCGATGCTGGAAGCGATGCAAGAACATCGCGTGACTGTCGTCGGAAGACCTTACGAGTTGACGCCCCCCTTCTTCGTTCTGGCGACGCAGAATCCAGTTGAGCAAGAGGGAACTTATCCGCTTCCCGAAGCGCAGCTTGATCGATTCATGTTTCTGATTACCGTCGACTATCCCAGTCGTGCGGAGGAAATTGAAATCGCGCGAACGACGACCGGGGCGAGTCTTCCTCAACTCGGGGAGATTATGGATGCTGAGACCGTGTTGAGGTTCCAGAGTCTCGTGCGTCGACTTCCCGTTCCACAGCATATCTACGAATACGCTGTCGATCTTGTGCGTCGAACGCGACCAAATGTTGACGAATCCCCCGACTGGTTGAAACCTCTCGTTGCGTGGGGAGCTGGTCCGCGGGCGGTGCAGTATCTCATTCTCGGAGCGAAATCACACGCGGCACTTCATGGAAGTTACATGGCACGCTTAGATGATTTGTTAGCAGTTGCTGAGCCGGTATTAACCCACCGGATTCTGACGAACTTTAATGCCGAGTCAGAAGGGATACGAAGCAATGACGTGATTCGCAGACTTGTCGAAGGATTAAACGCAGAAGTCAGCGGCAAGTCTCGCGGGAGTTAATTTCTCCGGGCCGAAAGTGCTGCCACTAGAGCAATCTCTTTGCGAACACGAGACCCGTTTCCTTCATTTCAGTGACTACTCGGATTGACTGGCAATATCTGAATGCGAGATTTCATCGACCCCAAAGTCATTTCCCGGCTTTCCGCACTTCCGATCGATGCACGCATGCCGATGATCGGTAGTGTCTCCGGTCGGCATCGGAGTCCAACGCGCGGTTCCAGCCTCGAGTTTTCCGAGTACCGAAAATATGTCCCCGGAGATGATACACGCCGACTCGACTGGCGAGCGTGGGGGCGCAGCGATCGGTTCTTCATTAAGGAATATGAAGCGGACACGAATCTACGACTGTGCCTGATCGTCGATGTGAGCGGGTCGATGAATTTTGGAATCGACGGGACCCAGGAAGTCGGTCAACGGAAGATTGACTACGCACGGAAACTTGCCGGCACGCTTGCTTACCTCGCTTCGAGTCAGGGTGATGCAGTCGGTCTGTATTGTGCTGCAGAAGACTTTCGCCGTGAGATTCCTCCCAAGCGAAGCGGCGCGCATTTGCGATTCATTCTCGATGAGTTAGGAGAAATTGAAGGCAAAGGTGAGACGGGACTGGCTGAGGCTCTGCATCAGGCAGCGGAGCGAATTGCACAGCGGGCGCTGGTTGTCATTATTTCAGATTTGTTTTTGGAGCCGGAGTCACTGAAGAGTGCTTTTCAGCATCTACGATTCCGCAAGCACGATGTGGCTGTCTTTCACCTGCTCGAACAGAACGAGATAGATTTTCAGTTTGATCGTCCGATGCGTTTTCAGGATCTGGAAGGAGCAGCTCCAATGCTGGTCGATCCGACGACGATTGCCAAGCAGTACCGACAGGCGGTGCAGGCTTACCTTTCGGCTTTGACGACCATCGTTCGCGATTCCGCAATTGATTACCATCGCGTGACGATTGCCGAAGACTACTCGGATGTGTTGGTGCGGTTCCTGTTGGCTCGCAAGCTCTAAAACATTCTCGTGCAGTTTGTGTGCATCCATTGAAATTAAAGCCTGAGAAGCTGCGTCGATTCGACGGACGACTTTATGACATTCCTGCAGCCGTACATTTTGTTTGCACTCCCGCTGATCGCGCTGCCGATTCTGATCCATTTGATCAATCAGAATCGACACAAGACGATCCATTGGGCAGCGACAATGTTTCTGGTGCAAGCGAAACGCATGTCGAAGGGCATTGCTCGGCTCCGCTATCTGTTGATTATGCTTGCACGCATGCTGGCGATTGCCGGATTGATATTCGCTGTCAGTCGGCCAATGGCTGGCGGATGGCTGGGTCTGACATCAGGGAGTGCTCCGGAAACGACGATCATTGTTCTCGATCGCTCCGTCAGCATGGAACAGAAAGGACCGGGGACCTCACTCTCGAAACGGGAAACCGCTCTCGAGAAACTCTCGCAACTGCTTGCGGAGACCGGCGGCGATTCCCGGTTGATTCTTTTCGAAACAACAAGTCTGGAACCGCTCGAATTGACATCAGCAGCCGATCTCGCTGATCTGCCTCAGACCGGCCCGACATCAATGGCGAGTGATATTCCGAGTCTACTGCAGTCCGTGGCGGACTACGTGATTGCCAATGAAAGTGGTCGCACAGATATCTGGGTCTGTTCTGATCTTCGACAAAACGACTGGGATCCCTCTGGAGGACGCTGGGAAGCGATCCGTTCTCAGCTGTCAGATCGAGAAGGTCTCCGATTTTACTTGCTCTCGTATCCCGAAGTCTCTCCATCGAATCTGGCTGTCAGTGTTTCAGGCGTTCACCGACGTGAAACGTCCGGCGGTGCGGAACTGGTGATGGACCTGAAGCTCACCCGCGACTCCAATGAAGAAATTGATCGAGCTGTTCCGATCAGCTTCGTCATCAACGGAGCCAGGTCAACGCTGGACGTCGAGATCGCAGGCACAGAGATGGTTCGCAACGGATATACGATTCCGATTGATCGCGAATCCAAGGAAGGCTGGGGACGACTCGAAATCCCGGGCGACGACAATCCCGGTGATAACTCATACGAATTGACATACGCGGAACCCGCGACTCAGCAAACGGTGATTGTCTCTGATGATCCCGACAACACGGAACTCTTTCGTCTCGCTGCGCAAACTCCGGTCGATCGCACGTTGACGTATGAAACCGTGACGATGTCATCTTCTGAAACGGCAGCACTTCCATGGGATGAAACAGCTTTGATCTTATGGCAAGCTCCCCTTCCCGACGCGGCAATTGCTGCTCAACTGGAGGCATTTGTCCGGTCGGGCCGAACGGTCATCTTCTTCCCACCAGGAATCCCGACCGATGCAGAATTTCTAGGTGCAAAGTGGGGAGATTGGATTGAGTCGTCGGAGGTGGACGGATTTTCTGTCGAGCGCTGGCGGACCGATTCTGATCTTCTCGCCAACTCAATGAGCGGCACTCCGCTGCCGGTTGGAGAGATTGTAGTTCGTAAATATTGTGACCTCGAAGCTGTGGAATCCACGATGCTGGCTCAACTCGGTGACGGTGTTCCGCTGTTGTCGAGAGTTGTGACGACCCAAGGAGCGGCTTATTTCTGCACAACATTGCCGATGTCTCCTCATTCAAATCTGGCCGACAACGGCATCGTCTTTTTCATCATGACGCATCGGGCACTGGCGAGTGGCGCGGCGGTCCTCGGAGCCTCTCGCAACCTCATTGCTGGTGCGACGAGCTTTCAGGACGTCTCAGATTGGGTTCCTCTCGACGATTCGACATCGGAAGTTCTCGTTTCTCAGCGTCCATTTAATTCGGGAGTCTATCAGTCGAAGGATTCGCTGGTGGCGATCAATCGACCGCTGGCGGAGGACACCGGGGCGATCGTCTCGGAAGAGAGTCTCGAACAGGTCTTGAGTGGGCTGAATTACGTCATCATCGACGATCAGGCTGGAAGTCAGTCTGCACTCGCGAATGAAGTCTGGAGAACATTTCTGATCGCAATGATCATTGCGCTTTTGCTGGAGGCCGTTCTATGTCTGCCTGATCGAGAGACTGCTGCCACCACTATCACTCAAACCCCAGTCATGACATCGGTATGACGTTTCATTGGACTGCTACAACCCTGCTGATTTCGGTGCTCGTTCTGCTTCTGGCAGCCGGGTGCTGCTTCATCAGTTGGCGTCGAAGTGGCTTTACGCGGTCGATGGGTATTCTGGAAGCTCTGCGATTTCTGCTGGTGCTGATGGCTATCCTGACCCTCAATCAACCTGAAGTGACGCAGGAATACCAGCCGGAAGAACAACCGACTCTGGTGGTGATGTACGATGTGTCGGAGAGCATGCAGACGCAGGATGTGATCGATCCTGAAAGGCCCGCTGGAACACCGCTGCGCCGTATGGATCGAATCCAGGAATTTGTCCAGTCGGCGAATGTCGACAGTGACCCGACTTCCGAAAGCTCTGAGGAAGCAGACGTCGATCTCCCCGAGATATGGACCGGGATGAGCGATCAGATAAAGGTCGTCTTCGAACCGTTTTCGTCCACTCTGACGGATGCATCTCGCGGAACGGATTTGAATGAAGCCTTGAAGTCAGCTTTTGGGCTGCACTCCAATCTTCGAGGGATCGTGTTGATTTCAGATGGGGACTGGAACACAGGAACGACGCCGGCCGAAGCAGCGACGGAATTGCGAATGCGGAATGTTCCCGTCTTCGCCGTGGCAGTCGGGAGCGAAGATCGTTTGCCCGATGTTCAGCTTGTGAATATTGATGCACCGACTTTCGGAATCGCTGGCAAGACGATGCGAATTCCTTTTCGAATCAACAACTGGCTTCCCAAAGCTCAGGAACTCTCCGTGACTCTGACCGGGACCAACGATGCTCCGGTATCGAAAACAGTCCGTGTGCAAGGGATGGGAGAGTTCCGCGATACGCTCAACTGGCGTCCAACAAAGACCGGCGACTACACGCTTCGACTCGAGATTCCGGTTGCGGATGAAGAGTCGAATCCTGAGAACAACTTCATCGAGTTTCCCATCAAAATTCAAAACGAAACACTCAAGGTTTTGATTGTGGAATCCTATCCGCGATGGGAGTACCGCTATCTCCGCAATGCCCTCGAACGCGATCCCGGTGTTGATGTTCACTGCCTGTTGTTTCATCCCGATCTGGAAAGTGTCGGGGGCGGACGCGGTTATCTCGAACAGTTTCCGGGTGAAGAAGAACTCTTCGATTACGACGTCGTGTTTCTCGGTGATGTCGGAGTCGAAGCTTCGCAGCTAACGATTGAAGAAACCGAACAGATCCGGCAGCTGGTGAGAAATCATGCTGGCGGTCTGGTCTTTTTACCTGGTTTCCGTGGAAAGCAGGAGACCCTGCTCGCAACTGAGCTGGAGGAGCTGTATCCGGTCATTGTTGATGCGGCGAGTCCGCGTGGTCACGGGCTTCCCGTACCGGCCCGTTTCTCGCTCACGGAAAGTGGCCGACGCAGCCAACTCACTCGATTAGAAGTGAATGAACGTGAGAACGAACAGGTCTGGAGCAATCTTCCAGGCTTTCAGTGGTATGCATCCGCGCTTCGTTCAAAGATCGGCGGAGAGGTCCTCGCGGTTCACGAAACGGAATCGACTCGATTCGGACGAGTGCCGTTGATCGTCGCGCGCACCTTCGGGACAGGCAAGGTGCTCTTCATGGGGACTGACGGAGCTTGGCGCTGGCGAAAGGGTGTCGAAGACTTGTACCACTATCGGTTCTGGGGACAGGTTGTGCGTTGGATGGCGTACCAGCGGAACATGTCGCAAGGCGAATCGATGAGGCTGTTCTACTCGCCGGATCGTCCCGAAGCAGGCAACGTTCTGACACTGAATGCCAATGTTTCCGGACCATCAGGAGAGCCATTGCAAACCGGGACTGTCGTCTCTCAGATCACTTCTCCCTCTGGCAAGGTCGAGACGCTGCGATTGCAGACAACGGATGAGGAATCGTGGGGGCTGTTTACCGGCATGTTTACTCCCGAAGAAGGCGGCAACTACACGGTGCTGACAACTTGCACCGAGACCGGTGCCCAGCTTGAGACGACGATCTCTGTGACCGGCGGTGAACGGGAAGTGATCGGCGACCCAGCCCGAGTCGATGTGCTTCGCGAAATCGCCACGATCAGCCGGGGAGAAGTGACTGATCCTTCTCAAATGAAACAACTCGTTGACCAGCTCTCTCAACTTGAGGAACCCGAGCCCATCGCGCGTCGCCTGAGAGTGTGGGCTCATCCACTTTGGGGAGGACTGATGATTCTCTTGCTCGCTGTGTTCTGGTCCGGGCGAAAACTGGCTGGGCTTGCCTGATGGCTCGCTTCGTGTTGAAGCGAACGTGCGGGACCAGCACTTCATCACGCAGGCAGCGTTATCGGTCGAATGCCGTTTCAGGAAGAGTGACTCTTCGTAGCTGACCATTCTGTCCACCGAGATAAAGGACCTGTCCGTTCGGGTGGACTGCCAGCGATGTACACCATGAAAGATCGCTTTGCTCTTCAAACAAGATCTTTGTCGAGATTGAGTCAACTTCAAAGACTCGACCTGAAGCTGTGACGGTGACAATGCTGTCGTGACCTGGTCGCCATTGAATTGCAATCGGCGACTCTTCCAGTTCGAGGAATCGAACCATGCGGCCAATTGTTGGCTGCCAGAACCGCACCGTTCTGTCCTCACTGATCGAAGCGATCATGGGAAGCCCCGGGGATTCCGGACGAACGCTCAGCCCGGTTACTGTCTTGCGATGATTGTTGAGCGATCGAATCAGGGTTGCCTCAACTGGGTTCCAGACCCGTAGATTCTGATCGATTCCCGAGCTGACGAGCAATTTGTCTTGATCAATAAATCGGAGACACAGCACACCCTTGGAATGTCCTTCGAAGAGTTGCAATGGCTTGTCGGCTTTCACATCGCTCAGTGCGACGTGTCTGTCCATGCTGGCGGAAGCGATGGTTCGGGAATCGAGGGACCAGCAGATGTCGTAAATCGAATCCTCATGTGGATGTAGTAACCCTTCCGGATTTCGAGTGGGCCAGTCCAGCAGTTGAATTTGTCCGCTCTCTCCCGGGTTGCCGCCAGCGATGGCTAATGACTTGCCGTCGGGTGAAAACGCCAATGCATGAACAGCCGAAAACGGAACAGCGACTTCTTCCTCAATCGCGAAATCGTCCAGTGTTCGGATTGCGACCCCACGCTGAGAACCAGTGACCAATTTCGTGTGATCGGGCGAGAAAACGATCAAAGTAACAGGTGGTTCAATTGCTTTGAGAACTGAATTTGGAAGCAATAGAGTGAGCAGTAACGTCAATCTCAACACAAGAATTCTCACGTCACAGGGTCAGGCAATCAGTTCGTTCACGACTTGAGCTTCCGGAGGCGTTAAGCGAACAGGACGTCCGTCAGGCGTTTGAAGTTCGAGTTTCGGATCGATGCCCAGAAGCGTATAAATCGTCGCAGCGAGGTCACTCGGAGTGACGGGGCGATCCTTCGGAGACTCACCGGATGCATCGCTGGCTCCGATGACTTGCCCTCCTCGAACTCCGCCTCCGGCGAGTGCGACGCTAAATACTCGCGGCCAATGATCGCGGCCTCCATTCACATTCAGCTTAGGCGTTCTTCCAAACTCTCCCATCACGATGATCAGCGTTTCATCCAGCAGTCGGCGATCTTTCAGATCTTGAATAAGTGCTGACAAAGCATGATCGAGTGAAGGAATGAGACCGACTGGAGTTCGGGCTCCTGTGTAGCCTTCTTTCAGTCGAGTATACAAGTCGTTGTGTGTATCCCATCCGTGATGATTGACGGTAACGAAGCGGACGCCATTCTCAATCAGTCGTCGTGCTAGCAGGCAACTCTGACCGACCGACTTCGGACCGTACCGCGAACGAACTTCCGCGGGTTCGTCTTGAAGGTTAAAGGCTGCCTGTGCTTCGCTGGATGAGATGAGATCAAACGCCCGCTCTAAGTCCGGGTCGACCACGTTTGAAGAACTCCGCTGCCCGTTCGCGATGCTGTTCATGCGGTCGAGTTCGGTTGTAAAGTGGCGGCGGCGATTCAATCGGTCGAGAGTCAGCCCGCGCGAGATTCGCAAATCGCGGACTCGAAAGTCCGGTTTCGAAGGGTCGGCTCCTAAAGAAAACGGACGCGTTTGAATGGGAAGATATCCTCCGCCCGATAGCTTTCCGCCTCCGACTCGAAAGTCTGGAACGGCCACATTTGGAGGAAGCACTGACTCGGAGTTCAGCAAGTGAGCACTGACTCCTCCAAACGTTGGATACTCAAGGACCGAACTCGGTTTGTATCCAGTCATCATGTAGTGTGTGCCGAGATTATGTTCTCCCAGCGGAGAGGTCATCGATCGGATGATCGCGATTTCGTTGAGGAGCGTTGCGGTTTTCGGAAGGCATTCGCTAATTCCGATTCCGGGCAGCGATGTTGAAATCGATTCCAAGGGACCACGGACTTCGCTTGGCGCATTGGGCTTAAGGTCGAAGGTCTCAAGATGGCTTGGTCCTCCGTCCAGCCAGATCAGGATGCACGATTTCGCGGGCTGTGGAGTTTGAGAATCAGCAGCGCTGCTCAGTCGCTGCAGGCGGAGTGCATCGCCAAAGCTGAGACCAAACGCCGTCAGTGCTCCTACCTGCAGAGCGTTCCTGCGTGTCCATCTCTTTTGTTCAAGTGGTAATTTCGATCGACTGTCTGACATCTTGGGAAATCCTGTTCGCTTTGCGAACGGTCAATGATTCGTCCGAAATTCCTGACACGTGCAGAGGCTCCAGACGACGTCTTCGAGGAATTCTCTCGGATTGCTGGAATCTTTGAGTTCATCACGCCAGAAACTCCATTCCTTGTCACTTGGAACGCGCCCAAGTGCACGCAGGTAAAATTCTTCGATGATCGCTTCAGTGGAGTCTTCGGATCGCAGGTGGTCTGTCAATCGACCCGTTGAGTGCGAAAGTCGTGTGTTGATGAGTTCCCCGTTGTACTGATGCAAGAATCGTGGCAATCCCCCCGTCATGCTCTCGCTTCCTTCGCATGACTCGGTTCGGTCACATCGTCCGAGAACGTCCAGTTCCTTCGATTCGATCTGAGGATAAGCCAACTCAACCGCTCGTGTTCCAAGGGGTCTGTCCCCGAATTGAGCGGGAAGTCCGAGAACGTCGGAGATGGCATCGCACATCACTTCCGCAGAGAGCGGACGACTGAGCGCGTGCGAATAAAACTGTTGATCGAACACGTTGTCTGGTTGAGGACGTGAGCTTCTTTGATAGGCGTCGCTGCTAGCGATCAGCCGAATGAGAGGCTTTAAGCGGAAGTTCGAACGGCGAAATTCGAATTCCAGTTGCTCTAGAAGTTCTGGATGAGTGGGAGGATTTGTGGAACGGATGTCATCGGTCGGTTCGATCAAGCCGCGTCCCATAAACTCCTTCCAGACACGATTGACGATCGTTCTTGCGAAGTAAGGATTCTCTTCGCTGGTCAACCAGTTCGTGAAGGTCGATCGGCCATGTTCGGCGCTTTCGAGTGTGCGTTCCCCCGGAATTCTGGGAACGGCGGCGTCCCCGGTCTTGGGATGAATGACTTCAGCGTTAGCCTTCGTTTCAACGATTCGGCCTGAAGTGACTTCTGCAAAAATGGCTGCTAAACCGTGATAGTCGTCCTGTGTCCAGTGATCGAGCGGATGGTCGTGACAGTTCGCGCAGCGCAGTCGGCTGCCCATGAAAAATTCGCTAACGAACTCGGCCTGTTCCCGCGGTCCGCTAACCGTTCGATAGAAGTTCGCGGGACCGACATCGTGCGTGTCTCCCTCTGCAAGCAACAAGGAAGCAGCGATTTCGGTGAATGGAATTTCGTCTGCGACTTGCTGATGCAGCCACGCATGATAAGTCTCAGCCCCTTCAACATCCTGAGGATCAGCTCGAATTCGCAGCCATTGCGAGAGCAAGAATGTCCAGTAGTTGGTGAACTCATCGGAGGCCAACATTCGTTCAATCGCCGCGGTTCTTTTCTCGGTCGATGAGTCACCTGCGAATTGTAAAACTTCATCAGGAGTCGGAAGTCTTCCGGTCAGATCGAGTGTCAATCGTCGAAGAAACTCGGAGTCTGAAGATTCTTCACTGGCGGGAATTCTTAATTCGGTCAACAAAGAGTTGATGGAGTCATCGATGAAATTCGAACCCTCAGTTTCCTTCTGACGATTCGAATCACTTTCGAATGGAACGAGGAAGATGACCGGAACGACTTGATCGAGAAATCTGGCGATGGCGACATGGCGTCCGGGGCGTGTTACGTGGACCCGAGACGTTTGCCAGTCGATTCGAACCGCATCTGGATCGTCGACTGTGATCACTGTCCACGGGGTGGCGTCGACTGTGGAACCATCATCAAATTTTGCGGTTGCGGAGATCGAAAACGTTGTCGATTCATCCGCTTTCGCGATTTCGTGGTGGGCGATTTCAAAAGACTCCAGCGTTCGACTCTCGTTCCGTTGAGCTCCCTGTCGAATCCATCTTCGAATGAGATCCGCGGCGTCACTCTCATCATCGAAACGCGTTCCCCCTCCGTGCAGCAGTACTTCGGTCGGCTTCGTCAGGACTAAACTTTCGTCTGGCTGGACAAGATTGACTCTGCGACCCTGAAATTCTCGGGCGAGCGATTGAAAGTCAAAACCGGGGTCACTTCCGAAGAGCGAGAGATGCAACTCTCCACGTCCGGCAGCAGCCCCATGACATGCTCCGGAGTTGCATCCGAATCGAGTCAGGACCGGGACGATTTCCGTATCGAAATCGACGAGGTCTTGTCCGGTTTCCGAAACAGAGGGCGGTTCCGCGAAGGTTGTCCCAGCACAGAGTGTCAAACAGATCCAGTAGACCCAATTCGGTCGCATGTCATTTCTTCAGTGCGATTATTGACGAGATTTTTCGGGGGAATCGCTCGGTTGTTTCTGCTCGGTTTCAGACGAGCCAAATTTCT
Organism: Thalassoglobus sp. JC818; assembly: GCF_040717535.1. NCBI lineage: Bacteria > Pseudomonadati > Planctomycetota > Planctomycetia > Planctomycetales > Planctomycetaceae > Thalassoglobus > Thalassoglobus sp. JC818. Next base: position 516,126 of record NZ_JBFEFI010000001.1, on the reverse strand, counting down.
CGGCCCAGGTCTTCAGCCATTTCTGCGCAGCTTCGGTTCCATAGTTCGGAAGCCGGTCGGAATTGACAATTGTGGTTGAGATTCGACCAAGTTGTTTTCGTGCGTCGGGGTGTTCTTTCACATAGTCTTCGATCTTCTTCGCAGCAGCGTCAACGTCGGCTTGACTGGCATCGCGTTGAATGAGATCTCGCAACAGCGGTCTCATGTTGGGGTCGTCATTATTTGACATTGTTCGCTGCGAACGACTGTCCATCCTGGTTCCATCGAGCGAGGCAAGATCCGGCACTTCACCACTTCCAATTGTGTCGACGATGGCTTTGAGAATCTTCGGACCGTCGGCTTGCACACTCGGTTGGATCAGTGCGAAGTTCGAAGTGACTTTCGCGTTTCGACCCGTCAGAACGGTCAAGGAAACATTTCGATTCAATCCGTAAGCGCCAGGGCCTTCAATTCCGTCGGGCGACAATCCGAACTCCACCGACTCCGGAAAATAACGCTGGATTCCGGTCATCCACTTTTCCGTTTCGGTTGGATCACTGGTCAGAAACACGGCAGCGCTGACCAGTCCGTCTTCGCTTCGACTTTTTGCATAGTCCATGATGGCCCGCATCAGTCCAAACGCGGGGCGTGTTCGTTCGTGAACAAAGAAAATCAAAACTGGTTTGTCACCGGCGAGTTCCATGGCATCGAAGGTCTTTCCAGCGTTCTTGCCCAACACTCCTTTGACGGTGAGCGAAGGGAGTGGCTCTCCGGGCTGAGGTCCTGAGAAAACGGGATCTTCGCTTTGGCAGACTCCAGCCAGCAAGAAAAGTCCGATGCAGGACAACGTGATAGATCGAGCAAACGCCGAGTGGTGCATGAGTGTGTCACTTCATACGAGGATGGCGGCAGGCAGGAGGTGGAACTCCTGAGAAATCGATATGCTGAGTATATGACTTTCATCAGTGGACGCCAATGTGTGTTAAACTCGAGGCTGCCGTTCGGCTGATTTTGTGGGAAGAGAAAGTCGGGTGAGCACCAGTTTCACAGCAATGAAAGAACGAAGGGCCATTTTCGTCGTCAATTTCCTCGCAAGTGAATTCTTGGCGTTATATCGAAGTTTCGAACAACAAGATTCGGCCGGATGACTGTTTGAATAAAACGACCACAGAAATAGAACAATTCGAAGGCAATACAAAATTGATGAGGCAATCTTTCAGGGACGAGATGGAGGGGTTTTCAGGAGAAGGAGTAGGCGGAAATGAATCAGAATTCACCTGAGATCGGGTTGATCGGGATTGGTTTGCTAGGGACGGCCATTGCCAACAGGCTGCTGCACGGGACGTCGTCTATTCATGGGTACGACTGCGATCCTCTTCAAGTGGAGAGTTTTGCAGAAAGCGGGGGGACGCCATCTCAGTCGATTAAAGAGGTCGCCTTGCGGTCGCAGCTGGTGTTTCTGTGTCTTCCGAATAGCGATGTCGTGGCCAACGTGATCACAGAGTTGCACGCTCTTAGGAATCAAAGTCAACAGACAGCGATTCGCACAATCATCGATACGACAACCGGTCGACCGGATGAAGTCATCGCGAATGCTGAACAATTGAAACAACTTGGAATTCAATATGTGGAAGCGACGGTCGCTGGATCGAGCCAGCAGGTGAGCGATGGATCGGCGATCATCTTTCTCGGCGGCGCCGATTGCCTGACCAGCGACGAAAGAAAGATCCTACGCAAAGTTGCTCCTCAACAATTTGAACTCGGAGCGATCGGGGAAGCGACACGATTCAAGCTAGTGCACAATCTTTTGCTCGGATTGAATCGAGCAGTTCTGGCAGAAGCACTCGCTTTCGCAGAGTCTCTTGGATTCGATGTCAGACGAACTCTGTCGATTCTTGAGCAGTCCCCTGCTGCGTCGTCGGTGATGCAGTCCAAGGGACAGAAGATGGTCAAACGTGACTGGTCACCGCAGGCAAAGTTGGCACAACACCTCAAGGACGTCGGAATCATTCTCAGCACTGCATCGGAGGCGGGGGCGCGGACTCCGTTTTCAGTGTTGCATTCCGTTCTGTTGGAACAATGTGTCCGGGCTGGGCTGGGAGATGCGGACAACAGTGCGATTCGAGAAGCATTCGATCGTCTCACTGCTGACGGTGACTAGCACACTTTCTGATTTAGTTTGCAATCGCTCGCACGAGCAAGCTCAGCGTTTTATCTCATGAAACAGCGCAAGCGAGTGCACAGGAAAGAGCAACTTGTTCTAGCCAATTAAATTTGCTTCGCGATGGGCAGCCTCGCATTGAACTCGATTGCCTCCCGAAGCGTGTGCTGTGGATCATTTCCAGAATCCGGACGTGCTTTGATCAGTCGATTGTTATATGATCGCAGGACGTTTTGCTTCGGCAGATAGCGTGAGATCACAAGTTGAAGGGAGTTCAAAGGAACTCCATATTCAATCCTCAAGTCCCGAAGCGAAATGTTGAGCCAAAGACGCTGGAGTGATCGACATTTGAGTGCGAGAAGACATCTCGCACGCTCAACAGAAAGTGTCGACGACTAGGCTGACGTGCATAGTGTGTCCCTTCCCTAACAACGATTCAACAAGGAACTGCCATGACGAACTTCGCACCACGAGTGACTCGACGCTCATTTCTGGAAACTGCCAGCGCGACTGCTCTTTCAGCGACACTCGCTCCCAGCCTGTTCGCAGCTCCATCACGATCAAGCTCAGCCGAAACAGTTGTGCAAGAGTTCTATGAGACACTCTCACCTGAACAGCGGAAGGAAATCTGCTTCGATTTCAACAATGAGCTGCGCAAGCGGATCAGTGCGAACTGGCACGTCACGAAACCTGTGATCGGTGATGACTTCTACACTGACTCGCAGCAGGCAATGATCCACAAAATCGTCAAGGGGATGACAAGTCCCGACGGGTACGAACGTCTGGTCGAACAGACCGAATTCGATGATGGAGGAATCGATTTCTACAGCGTGGCTGTCTTCGGAAATCCCAATGAGGAAAAGTTTCAATTCGAGCTGACCGGACGTCATCTCACCTTGAGAGCAGATGGCAACAGCGTCGACAAAGCCGCTTTCGGTGGGCCGATCGTCTACGGTCACGGTGAAGAAGGAAAACCGGAAGAGAACATTTACTTCTACCAGACTCAGCAGACCAATCGTGTCTTCGAAGCACTCGACAGCGATCAGCGAAAATCGGCATTGCTGAAATCAGCACCAAAAGAAGCAGCGGTCTTGACTCAAAGAAAAGATCCCCACTACCCGGGAATCCAAGTCGGGACGATGTCCGATGATCAGAAGCAACTCGTCAAAGAGACACTCGGCGTGCTGCTGGCCCCTTACCGCGAGGAAGACAAAGCAGAAGTGATGCAAATCCTCGAAGGCATGGGCGGCGTTGAAGAACTACGCATGGCCTTCTATCAGCAAGGTGATCTTGCAAGCGACAAGGTCTGGGACATCTGGCGAATCGAAGGGCCTCAGTTCGTCTGGCACTTCCGAGGGGCTCCACATGTCCACGCTTACATCAACATTGGCGGAGCGTTCTAAACCGACTATGAATTTGCACCCGCGACGAACGATTGTGCCAGTCGGTTTCTAGAGTCGACAAATTTCGACGCATTCACCGATCGTTTGTCGTGCGGTTGTTTTGAAGTGCTCACTACATTGGTCGCAACTCATGAATTCAATTCGTTGAGTTGCGACTTTTTTTCTGCGCGTTAGTGCTTCAGCATCCACTCATTCATGGCAGCGACGATACTGCAGGCTGGTAGAAGGGACTTCGTCAGAGAAACGTTCTCAGAAAGAAACGAGATACGGAAGAATCGTCCCGAGCACAACTGGATCGGAATAGTATTCCGGCCACTGATGATTCGATCCGAGGCGGTTGGTAATGTCCACCTGTCGGATTTTCTGGGCGTTGTATCCGAGGGTTCGCATGTCTCGCGATGTAATCCCTGACCGTGCGATTGCGCGTTTTGCGAAGGGACGTGAAAGCGGGTACCAGGCGAGTGCGAGGTCGTTCTGGTTTCGCAGGTTGAGTAAGCATTCCACGCGATTGAGTGCCACGCCGTAACGCTCTCCGGGATTCAACCAATTGTGGTCCATGGCTCCCGCAGCGAGAATCACACGCAGGCGACGAGAGTTGCCGATCGAACCAGTGTAGTAGTGGTCTTGAACCGGACCGCCAGATGCCAGCTGCATGGCAGCTAAGGCGACGCGGCTGCCGTGGCTGTGACCAATGACAGTCACCGGGCACGATTCCGGGATCGATGAAATCAGTGTCGCCATGTGAAAGCCGTTGAACTCGGCACGTTTGCCTCGCACGGTGACATCGACCGGGGCGATGTAAGAATAAGGTCCGTCACTGGGCCAGGTGAAGAAAATCAACTGAAGCGGCTGACCGTTGGCTGCACTTCGAAAGTAAGCTGCGGCGCGAGCGGCTTGTTGGGCTTGACTCTCGAAGGTCACGAAACTTCCATGTGAGAAGACGCACACAGGAATTCCGGGAACGAGTTGAGCCTTCAGTGATGCAAGGTTCGAGCCGACGATCTGTCCATTTCCGGGACAGTAATACGCATCCAAACCCCATGCAGGACGATTCTTGTGGTGAATGGTCTGCACACTTCTGCGGCTGCTGACGATCCAGTATCCGTCCGGGCAATAAGTCGTGCTGGGTAACGTTTCGCTCGAAGAGCCGATATAGGAATCGTTACTGAACTCTTCCGCTTCAAGGCTGACTTCTTCGTCCACATCTTCGACAGGAAGTGGAACGGTCAGCGGACCGTGATCTGATTGACGAAACTCGGGTGATGGCGATTCAATGGCAGCGAGCGTGTTCTCGTTTTCGCCGGCGATGATTGGGGAAGCAATCGTCGCGAGAAAGAGAACGCGCAACCAGAATCGTAATACATCAATTGTCCGGGTCGTACTGTCCGTCACAGTCATAGACGCGCACTGGATTCTTAGAGTTCAGTGAGTTCGTCCGTGAGCGACCGGGGATACGTCATGAGTTCCCAGACAATTCGGCCTGCACTGTGCAGATGATCAGACAGTACCGGCAACGGAGTAAATGTGATGACGATGTCGTCAAGTGGACAAACATCATCACACACCAAAGCAGCTTATCATCACGATCCACTCGAAAGTGGAAAGAAGATCAAATGTACTTTGACTCCGCTGAAAAAAGGATCGGCGAAATCGGCCGTTCGCGCTAGCAGGACTGGTCGAGAGTTGCGACTTCGGATGCTGGTCCGTCAATGACACCGCTGAAACCGCTGTGAAGTTTTGTGACGGATCTGCACATTCTTCATGCTGGACTCGTTTCGACGGTGATTCACAGAAGCTGGAACCACCTATCGGATGAGGTTCCGTCAACTTAAAAGAAAAGACCGGACGACAGCGAGGTGCAATCGGTCCGGTCGATTTATCTTTGTATCCAACCAAATCTATTCGGCAGGAATCAGTGAACCTTCACGGTCGAGATATTCAATCCAGCGACTGCTGGCCGCACGTCGTTCGACAAGCGGAAGCTGAGCGTGATAGTTGTAGGTTCTTCCGCTGAGTCTGGAGATATGGAAGAACGCCAGTTCACGGATTGCCAATTCATCATCGAGAAGCAGGCCGACAAGCTGTTGACTCACTTCTGGAGATTGGCCATCGCTCGGACCGTATCCCCATAGCATTCTCTCAAGAGCATCGACGACTTCTGATTTGTAATAGCGATTGGCTTCTTCCCTAAACTTGACGGCGTTCTGCGGATTGGAGAGAAGCCACTTCTGCAGCTCATTGATCGCGACGACTCGCGTTTCCTCATGCTCCGATTGAAGCGCGGACACGAGTTCGAGAGGATGTCCGATCAGAGCCATGGTCTTGGCTGCCATCTCGGAAACTCCGGCTCTCCGGTCGTGAATGACTGGCGCAACACTGACAAACACATTCGTACCGAATTCACGTTCGAAGGCTTTGGCGAGTTGACGACGCGCGGGAGTTTCCTGTTCTTGTGTCAGGAAGACCATGGGAATCGCTCCACCCTGAAGCTCACTTTGAGGGTTGCGGAGTGTCGCCAGGGAGAGCCACGCATTCGATTCAGAGATCTCGGTCGCTGGACGTCCTTCCGTTTCCAATTGGACTTTTCCGGAGAGTACAGCGATGCCTCCGATGAACCCGGGCGAAACGGGAGGAGGTGGAAATCCGTCCGGTTGTGGAAAATCGACTTCTACGGCCAGTCGAGTACCGGGTTCGAGGAACTTGACCGCCCATCGCTTCTGGTCGATGACGATTCCGAGAGTGACCGGTTCGATGGAGACTTCCGGTCGTTCGAAGATCATGCGACCGCGATCGATTTCCACAGCTGCCATTTCTCCTTCAAGTCGAGGGAGTCGCTGCAAGCGGGAATGTTTCATGACATCGATCGTGAGATCTTCTCCGATCGAGACTTGAGAAATGTAAGGATCCGGAACAGCAAACGTCTCATCGACAGCGAGTTCTCCCTGATTTCGGACCTGCCATATTTGATCCAGCTCGGAACTTGCGACTGAGACTCCGTCATCGGTCTGCACTGTCGCGAGCACTTCAGGCAATCGAGCCGGTGCAGGTGGGACCGGATCGGGCTTCGAGTCATCTGCCGGGGTGTTTTCATCTCCGGCGGGGACGATTGGATTGCCAGTGTCACCCGGTGCTGGGGGGACAGGGACGTTGACATTCGGGCGCGGAACTGAGTTTGCGGATGCGATTTCTTCCGGAGGCGGTGGCGGATTGGCTGAGACGTTAGTCGGCCGTCCCCCATTATTCGCTACGGGAGTTTCCGACGGTCTTTGATTCGGGCGGTCAGCAGGCGGTTTCGTCGAGTCGGCTCCTGGTTTGGCATTCTTGTTCGCAGGTCCTGCTTCGCCCTTGTCAGCTTCCTCCGGTGACGGCACGTCTGGAGTATGGCTTGCGATGATCTTTGGACTTTCCGGTGTTTCCCAGATCGACTGATCGGAAGCGACGAGGAAGACCCAGACGCCGATCATGAGTGCAACCACGAGACCGGTCCAGATTTGAGTTGACCGAGACTTTGGCCGCAGATAGTCCGGAATACCTTCGGTACGGTCTTTGGGATGATGGTTGCCAATTCCGGAGGTCATGGCTGGGGCAGTTTGAGCCTGAGATGGAACGGGAAATTCCGTCTTTCTCGTTCCGAGTGCATACATTCGATCGCGAAGGCTATCGCTCACCTCAACAGGCTGACCGACGACCATCGTGAGGATTTTGTGACACGCGGCAACTTCGGCGAGATGAATGTCGGATTGTCGACAGAGACGTTCGAATTCGACCACCTGATCGGGCTGCAGCACGTTCTCAAGATACTCGGAAACAACGTTTGGATCGGGACCGGAACCAGGGCCAGCCAGTTCCGGTGCTCCGATGCGCCGACGGCGAATCGCCGTCTGAATCTTATTGATCAGTTCAGAAGCTTCTTTGCTCTGACTGATTTTCTCACCGAGTTCTCGAGCCTGATTCGGCTCGAGCACGTCGTCGAGATAGGCAAGCACTGTCCGTAACGTCAATCGCATCTGACTACTCCTGAAAAAAGCCCTCCATAATAAGAGTGCGAGTCAGCTGCGAATTTCGTACAACTTTCTGGGAATTCTGTCTCAGAATCTCAGAAAACCTGTCATCAGCGTTTTTTCCGGTTCTGATTGCGTTTTCCTTTTCCGCCTCCGCGGGTCTGTTTCGAGGAAGGCTTTCGGCCTCGCTTGGATGACATTTTTCCGGACGACTTCTTGTTGGACTTGTCCTGCTGTGTCGATTTTTTCGGCGGACGCTTTTGTGAAGAATGAGTCAACAGGCGGAAGTTGAGTTCGCGTCTGTCGACGTCAACCCGCGCAACTTCAACGAGCACCGGGTCTCCAAGCCGGAAGGTCTCTCCGGTGCTGCGACCGACGAGCGCCATCGCGGGTCGATCGAATTCGAAGAAATCATTTCCGGGAATCGTGGCAACAGGAACAAGTCCTTCGGCGGGAATCTCGATTCCACGGCAGAAGAACCCGAAACGGTCGACACCCGTAATCACCGCGTGCAGTTTTTCACCGATCTTATCTTCGAAGTACGAGAGCAACTTAATCTTCGTGAGTTCGCGTTCCGCCTGCTCTGCTCGTCTTTCAGTGAGCGAGCAATGGTGTCCCAAGCGGACCAGTTCTTCCTCAGAGGGACGAGCATCCGCCAGGTTATCGAAGATCACTGAAGCCATCAGTCGATGGATGTGAAGATCCGGATAGCGACGGATCGGACTTGTGAAGTGGCAGTAGTGATCCTCTGCGAGTGCGTAGTGCCCCATGTCCATCGGGGTATAGAGAGCCTGCTTTAAGCTGCGGAGGACAGCATAGTTGATGGGGCGTTCTTCAGGCGTTCCGCGAACAGTCCGCAGAAGCTTTTGTAGATCCTGACGACTTTGAAATCGATCAAATGAAAAGCCGAGAATCTCGACGAATTCCTTCAACGCTTTCAGCTTTGGTTCCGCGGGATCGGGATGGGCTCGACGCAGGTAGTTCAAGCCTTCATCTGTCAGTCGGACTGCCACAGCGATGTTGGCTGCGAGCATGAACTCTTCGATGATTTCGTGACTCTCGTCATGTTCTGATTCGTGGGCTCCGCTGACGTTTCCGTCTTGATCGAGTTCCAGTCGAACTTCCGGCATGTCGAGTTCGAGCGATCCCTTTTCGAAGCGACGTTTGCGGAGAATCATCGCCAACGTGTGCATGTCCTTGAGTAGCTTACGAATCTCGGGCGAAACCCCGTCAATTGGCTCTTCATCGGCGGTGTCCAGAATCGGCATCACTTCTTCATAAGCGAAACGTTGGCTAACGCGAATTGCGCTGCGGGCGAAACGGGTTGCGATCGGGATGCCTTCTTCGCTGAACTCAATGAATGCGGACATCGCATAGCGCACGCGATTCTCCTGCAGCGAAGCAAGTCCGTTCGAGATCACTTCAGGCAGCATCGGAATCACTTTGGTCGGCAGATACACACTCGTGCCGCGTTTTTCCGCGTCGCGATCCAAGGCTGTTCCGGGCTGCACAAAGTGCGAGACATCGGCGATGTGGACGCCCAACAGCCAGTGTCCACGTTCGATTCGCTCGAGAGAAATGGCATCGTCAAAGTCGCGAGCTGTGGCGGGATCGATCGTGACGATGGTGTGATTCGTCAGGTCCTCACGGCCTTCGAGGTTGTGTTCATCGAAGTTCTCAGCTTCCAGTCGAGCATCTTCCAACGCCGCTGGAGAAAACTCTTCAGGAATTCCAAATTCGTGGATGACCATTTGCGTTTCGACGCCCGGCTGCCCACGCGTTCCGAGAACTTCGGTGAGGACAGCTTCTCCAACTTGGCCCACTGCTGGGAACCGAAGCATCTCGATGACGACCTTATCGCCTTCGACCGCTCCTTTCGCTCCCGGGTCGCCCACCCAGACAGGTTCGAGGAAGTCTTTCCCATCGATCTGCACCCAACCCGATTCGTCGTCCTCTGAGTAAGTTCCCACGAAGACATTGGTCGCGCGCTCAACGACTTCGACGACGTATCCGCACCGTTGTCCCCTGCCCTTGCGTCGTTGGAGTAGACCGATGAGAACTTCGTCTCCGTTTTGCGCATCCTGAAGGTCTTTCTTGTCGACGAAAATGTCATCCGTCAGACCGACCGGTTTTGGCTCGCGGAGGATGATGTAAGCATCACCGCTTTTGATTCGATGAACGATTCCAAGATGGTTCCCTTTCGGAACCTTGGAACGAATTCGTCCGCTGTCGCTGAGTTGAATTTCACCGCTGGCGAGTCCTTCTTCGAGAGCGGCATCGAACTTGGCCGCTTTCTTTTTCGTCACACCGAGTTTCTTGGCCAGCGTCTTCACTTTCATTGGCCGATAACCGGGCTTCTTGACGTACTCGATGAGTTGTTTCGTGAGATTCATCATAAGAAAGGCTCTTTGGTTGATCGCGCGGAGTTTTCCGGCAGCGGGCATTCTATCGTTCTGTGAAGAACTTTGCGTCGAGCCGGGTTGAAATCCTTTCGCGAATCGAAAAAACAGGACGCCCCTGCTATAAGTTGGTGCGAGTCGTTCTTCGGATACATGGTCGAGATAAATACTGACAACACGTATTCGAAATCTGTTCGCATCAATCGTGAGTTGACTCTCCACTCGGAATGTTCACACAGAATCGATGAATGTTATGACGCTTCGATCTTTCCGCTGTTTCGTATTTCTTCTGACGGTCTTCGCAGTTGTCCCCAGCACTCTTTGGGGACAATCCGAATCTAAGAACGCCGGAGATCGACTGCAGGATCTATTCGATTCCGAGTGGGATCGAACGATGCGAGAATCGCCAACATGGGCTTCTTCGCTGGGCGACCGAAGATTCAATAACCAGTGGCCAGACTTAAGCCTGGCAGCGATTGAAAAATCCCATCTCGCGGATCGAGCCGTTCTTGAGAAGTTGGAGACGATCCCAGTTGAAGAATTGTCAGAAGAAGAGCAGATCAACTACCGACTATTTCTTCGCAAGTATCAGTTTCAAGTCGATGCTCATCCTTTCGCCTGGTACCTGGTGCCTTTGACACAGCGAGGGGGAATTCAAAACGCAGGGTCGACGGCTGACAGTCTCCGATTTGAAAAGGTTGCTGACTACGAAGACTGGATTGCGCGGATGGAAGCATTCCCAAAGTACATGGATCAAACTCTTGCACTCATGCGGCGCGGGGCGGAGACCGGAGTAATTCACCCTCGCGTCATCATGGAACGAATTCCTGATCAGATTCAAAAACAGATCGTTGACGAACCCGAGGACCATCTGTTTTTCAAACCGTTTCGTGATTTCCCCGATGCCATCAGCGAGTCTGATCAGCAACAGTTGACCGAACGAGCTGTCCAAGCAATCAATGAGCAGATCCTGCCCAGCTACGTCCGATTACAGGAATTCTTCGAGAATGAATATCTCCCGAAGTGTCATCCTGAAGTGGGGGTCTGGCAGGTTCCCAGTGGAGAAGAACTTTATCGACTTCGGTGTCGTCAGTTCACAACGACCGAGCTGACGCCGACGCAGATTCATTCCATCGGACTCTCTGAAGTGGCCCGCATTCGAGGAGAAATGGAACAGATTATTGAGGAGCTGAACTTCGAGGGATCGTTCGCGGACTTTCTTGAGATGCTTCGCACTGATCCACGATTCTACTACGAGACGAGCGACGAGCTTTTGTTGGCGAACCTGGCTGTCTGCAAAAAGATTGATCCGCAACTCGTGAAGCTCTTCAAACGGCTTCCCCGAATTCCATACGGAGTGGAGGCGATTCCTTCACACATCGCTCCTGACACGACGACCGCTTACTATCGTCCTCCAGCTGCTGACGGAACTCGCGCAGGCACTTACTTCGTCAATCTCTATCGGCCGGAAGTTCGACCGAAGTACGAAATCGAAGCCTTGTCACTGCATGAATCGGTCCCCGGACATCACCTGCAGATTGCCCTCGCTCAGGAACTCGAACAGCTTCCTCGGTTCCGTCGTTTCGAGGGCTACACCGCTTTTGTTGAGGGATGGGGATTGTATGCCGAAAGTCTCGGGGAAGACCTTGGCCTTTATCGGGACCCATATTCAAAGTTCGGACAACTCACCTACGAGATGTGGAGAGCTGTTCGTCTTGTGGTCGACACCGGTATGCATCACCAACGGTGGTCACGTCAGCGAGCGATTGACTTCTTTGCCGAGAACACTGCGAAGACCATGCTCGACATCGAAAACGAAATCGATCGCTACATCTCCTGGCCCGGGCAAGCGTTAGCTTACAAGATTGGTGAACTCAAGATTCAAGAGCTTCGACGAAAGAGTGAACACGAGCTGGGAGATCAGTTTGACATTCGCGAGTTTCACGACGTTGTTCTTCGCAACGGTGCAGTGACTCTCGACCTGCTTGAGGAGGAAGTGCTCAGCTGGATTGCAGACACAAAGCAGTCACAAGTTGATGAGTAAGACTACTTGCTCTAAGAGTCAATTGACTGTCGGCCAGACACCTTGACTCAATTGTTTCAGGACTGAGTTCTCGTCAGCAACTGCGATTGGAAATCCGTTGTCGCCAAACGCGACTGTTCCGTCTCGACCGATCAGAAATACTCCGGATTCCGGTTCGCCCGTTTCAGAGACTTTCCCCCATGCTGTATGGGCAGGAAGCGGACGCGGGGCGAGATTGCTAAAGTCGACATCAGTGAGAACCGAAAAAGGAATCGGCTGTCCGAGCCGCTCTTCGGCCTGTTCGTTTGCGTACGGAGTTGCTGTGCTGACAGCCAGAATCTTAATCCCCGAAGCACTGAGCGCGGGGAAGTTTTCAATCACAGATTTGGTCCTCGGATCTCCATCGACACCTGATTCTCCATCGAAGAAAATCAGCACGATCTGATGGCGTCCCAGAAGTCCTTCCAGCTTGACGATGTTTCGTCTGTGATCAGCCAGTTGAAACTTCGGAGCAAGCCGGCGCGGGACGATGGATTGTGGCGGATTCTTTCTCCATTGGTCGATCTGATTTTCTCTGAAGATCACCAGGCTCAGAATAATCAAACCCGCGACAATGACCGCGTACTCTCGACGTCCCATGTTGTGGCTGTACCGAATGATTGAGGGAGAAAACGGGCCGATGGTGCATCGTCAGCATCAAGATCGGCGTGAATTTGATCCAAGCAATCATAGACCTGACGTTCCGGGAAGAAACCCGCAGCCACGCGAACCGTGCCGAATTCTCTCATCCGAGACAGATTGAACTCACTTTGAAAGTTCACTCTCAGAAAGTTTCTCAAGCGAGAGCGATTCTTCCGAAAGGTGGACCTTCGGTCGATCGATGTTCTTAAAGGCGCGTTCGAACTGTTTCACATTCGACACCCCGAAGAGGCGGACTTCAGAATTCTGTCCGGTTGTTGAAGACAGTGCCCAACGGCTGAGTCCTGCGAGTCCACCGTACTTCAATGCTCCGGGAAGCAGATTCGGGTCTTGAACGGAATCGATTTCGGCGAAAGTAAACCCGTTCAGGTCGATGACCGTTTTCATGGAGATCGATGACAGTCGGGCATTGTTGCGGGCTGCGATCGACGCAAGCAGCGTCCACACCCCGGATTCGCCCGTTCCAACGAGCGTGATGTCTTCGTCGCTCTTTCCGGAATTTGCAGCGACGACAGCGAGAATGTCGCGAACTCGTTCGGTCACCAGCGGGAGATTGTATCCCAACGTGTAACCGGGGAATCGTTCGTCGACTTTTGTGAGTTCCGAAATGGCGTCTTCGCCATTCTGGTAAAGTCGAGCAGTGACGACAGTGTGCCCGGAGCGTGCCAGTTTTTGAACCGGTTCGGGGATGTTCTCATCAGCATCGAACATCGAAGGAATGTCTGATGAATCGAACCAGATGACGAGACCCTTGGACGGGATGGAAGAGTCAGACACCGAGATTGTGGGGACGAGATAACCACCGTCATAAGTCACCATTCCGGTCGCGACAGTCAACCCCTCTGATTCACCGATCGAATCGATTTCGAGACTGACCTCACGAATGTCTGGTTTCAGCATGACATCGACAGCGACTCCGATGACTTCGGAACTCGCTTCTGGCGGCGATGACCACCATTGATCGATCTGTGATTGTTCTTCACGCGTCATCAACTTTCGAAGTTCGACAGCTGTGAGTGCCGACTCCGGTTGTGGAGAATCAGAGGAAAAGACAGTCGATTCCTCGATCGTCAGCGGCTGAAAATCTTTCTCTTCAAGGGAAGTTTGTTCAGGGAGATCAAGGAAATCTTTCATCCACTGATACATCACGCTTCGGGAAACTGCATTGTAGTTGTGCTTGAATTGTGGAAATGCTGTTGCCGAGACAAGGTCTGACGCTCCGTAGAGTTCATAGACCTGTTTCAACTCCGGAAGTCCACGCGTTTCGATATCGATAGTCCAGTCGTCAGCACCGGTCATCGCCATGGGACGAGGAGCCGTCAATGCTGCAATGGCGACGTTGTTAACATTGTGACGCAGGTAACTCGCATTCTCGCAGACGCAGCCTCCTTGCATCGCTGTCGAAACCATAACGGCCGGAAACGCGACGGAAACTCGGGGGTCAATTGCAGAGAGAACCATCGTTTGCGTTCCGCCTCCACTCGCGCCGGTGATTGCTAAACGCGACGTGTCGGCATCATCAAGCGATGCAAGAAAGTCGAGGGCTCGGATCGAATTCCATGTCTGAAGGCCCATCAAATTCTGAAGCCACAGCTCAGCTTTTGCGTCATTGAATCCAGTCCGATGATCGAGTGTTTTGCTATCGGCGTAACCGATCATGTCGTAGTGAAACACGATGCAGCCCATGCGTGCGAGTTGGACCATCCGGGCTTGCAGAGGAAATTGAGCGGCCGATTTGAACTTCTCAGCACCTGCGTCAATTTGAGCTTGAGCATCTCGATCGGAAGCTGAGTAGAACCGGCCATCCTGCCAATGGCCATGTGGACTCAAAATTCCGGGGAATGGACCTTGCTTGCCTTTGGGGCGATACAAACTGCCCGAAACAAACAGTCCGGGCCGACTCTCAAAGAAAACACGTTCGACGGTGTAGTCGTCTCGTTCGACGACGCCGTGAACGACCGGATCGAGCGGCTTTTTCTCCGGCATTGGCCATAGGCCGGTTGCGACCAGAATTTGTTGTCGGATTTGATCGGCCTGTTTCTCCCACTGACCGAGAGTCTCCTCGGGCTTCCATGGATGGTACGGATCGTTAAGTGTTCGAATCGCGGGGCGACCAGACCGCTCCGAAGGCTGTTGAGCCGAGCACGACGACACGAAAACTGAACAACTCAGAAACGCAGAAACCAACGAAAGGACAGCAATGCTACGAGCGGAGAAAAGTTGAGGCATGACCGACCTTTCGCAATCAGTTGGAAAGAACTGTGGTTTCGCGTCGACGTAGAAAGTGCGTACGAACTTCAGGCACAGCGACTCAAAAGCATGGCTCGAAGTTACCGAGCCTGTTTTTCAGCGACCAGGAGATGCGGAGTGAGTAATTCCGTCCAGAGTTCATAGCCAGCGTCGCTCAAATGAAGTCCATCGTCGACGAACAATTCTTCACGAGGAGTACCGTCTTTGCCGAGCATGGGGGCGTCGACATCGACAAACGTCAGGTGTTCACTATCTTCTGCCATTCCCCGAATGATCGAGTTTGTTTCTCGGACCTTGTTGATCAGGTTCCAACGTTTCAGGCTCGGTTTGACTGCGATGAACGTCACTCTCGTTCCAGGCAACGCCTTTTCGACTTTGGTGAGAAACTCTTCGAAGTCATCTGCGATTTGTTGGGGTGTTTTCTCTTTCGCAAGGTCATTATCACCAGCGTACATGACGATCTGCCGCGGCTGGTATGGCTTCACTGCGCGATCGAAGAAGTGGACCGAGTCGGCAACCTGTGAGCCGCCGAAACCTCGATTGAGGGCATCAAGTTCAGGAAACGAATCATCGAGTTTCCAGCGCTTGATGCTGCTGCTGCCAATGAACAGGATTTGCCCCTTATCTTTCGGTGACTTCACATCGTCCGCTTCAAATGCGGAAATGTCTTTCTCCCACTTCTCGAAGGGAGAATTGTCCGCGGGCGGTTGTGCGACGAGTTCACAAGCGACAACGGAAACTAAGACGGCAAATGCGAGCAATGCAAAGTTGCGACTCATGCTGAAATCCTTTGAGCTGAAGTGGCAATTCAAATGAGAACTTGAGGAATGGGTGTGAGTCTCACAGAGGCGAGCGACAGTTGAGTCGACGGTCACTAGCCCCATGGATTCACTCACGGAGGGGTGAAGCTTGATCCATCAGAATTTAGCTGTGCGATCGGTCAATTGCCAGAGAAGCAGATGAAGTCGTGCGGAGGAACCAGTTTCAACAACTGCTCTGCGGGCGATTGAACTGAGGCATGGGTTCATCTCCGTTGATGTAATCGACTATGATGAGGGAAGTCGCCTCCCCAGCGACGACGCGATCTGAGGATCGTCGTGATTTGCCCTGCCCCTGTTTCGTTCGAAGGAACTGTCCGTTGCGAACGGTATTTCTAAACATCACTGCTCTTGCGATCTTTGTTTTCGGCTTTGGATCGACTTCGCGCTCTGTTGAACCGATTGATTTCGCCCACGAAGTTGTGCCCATTCTGAAGAAGCATTGCGTGGAATGTCATGGCGGGAAGAAGGCGAACGGCGGCTTCTCGATCAACACGAGAAATGCGATTCTGGATGAAGGCTATGTCGTTCCCGGGGACGTCGAGGGTTCTTATCTGGTTGATCTGATTACTTCAGACGATGCTGACACTCAAATGCCTCCTCCGGACAAGCCTCGACTGTCTGAAATGGAAGTGGCGACTCTTCGCAGATGGATCGAAAGCGACGTTCCGTGGGAGGAGACGTTCACTTTCGCAGAATCGGTATACGAACCCCCGCTTCAGCCGAGACATGTTGAGTTGCCGCCTCCTCATAATGGGCGACAAAATCCGATCGACCGAATTCTGGATCAATATCTGCAATCGCGAAGTCGATCGATTCCCGAGGGAATCAGTGATCGACAATATGTGCGTCGCGTGTACCTCGACTTGATTGGTTTGCTTCCAACACCGGCGGAAGTGGAGGCGTTTCTCAACGACTCAGACGTCGACAAGCGAGCGACTCTGGTCAATGAGCTTCTCAATCGAAGAATCGACTATGCCGACCACTGGTTGACGTTCTGGAATGATCTTCTGAGGAACGACTACACCGGGACAGGGTTTATTACTGGAGGACGCAAGCAGATCAGCGGATGGCTTTATCAGGCACTCGTTGAGAATCTTCCATTCGATCAGTTCACGCGGAAGCTCATCTCTCCGGAGAGTGATGTCAGTCGCGGATTCATTGACGGTATTAAATGGCGTGGGGAAGTCAGCGCTGGACAGACGCTTGAGATTCAGTTTGCTCAATCGATCTCGCAGGCGTTTCTCGGAATCAATATGAAGTGCGCTTCGTGCCATGACAGCTTCGTCGATCACTGGAAGCTAGAGGACGCGTATGGCCTGGCTGCCATCTATGCAACCGACGAGTTAGTCATTCATCGCTGCGACAAGCCAACTGGAGAAATGGCCAAAGCAGCCTGGGTTTTCCCGGAACTCGGAGAAATTGATCCGCAAGCTCCTCGCGATGAGCGGCTCAAACAACTTGCAGCGTTGATGACCGACGCGCAGAACGGTCGATTCTCGCGAACGATTGTCAATCGACTTTGGGCACAGCTGATGGGACGCGGAATCGTTCATCCTCTGGATGCAATGCAGACCAAACCGTGGAGCGAGGACCTGCTCGATTTTCTGGCGGTGTATTTTGTCGAGAAGAACTACGACCTCAAAGAAGTTCTGCGTCTCATCGCGACATCCGAAGCTTATCAATCAAAGACTGAAGTGCTGGCTCAGGAATCTGATTCTGCTGACTTTATCTATGCTGGCCCCCGCGCTCGTCGTATGACGGCAGAACAATTTCTGGACGGTGTCTGGAGCATCACTGAAACTGCCCCGATTGACATCGACGCTCCTGTCATGAGGAGCGATAGCACCATTTCCGAAACAACTCCGATTCAGGCAAAATGGATCTGGAGATCTTCGAAGGATGGCGAAACTGAAACGCCCGGTCCGGAGACAATCGTCCTCCGAAAAATCTTGGAGATCGACCAGAAAGTTCAGGAGGGGGCTGCGGCCATGACGTGTGACAACGAATTCCGGTTGTTTATCAACGGACGGGAAATCGTTGCAGGTAATGCGTGGAACAAACCTGTCACGATTCCGATTCATCATCTGTTGAAAGTCGGGAAGAATAACTTCTCAGTCGTAGCAACAAACGGCGGAGATGGTCCGAATCCGGCGGGTTTCATATTTGAAGCCCGTCTGAAACTGGCAAATGGAACGACCGTTTCGCTTTCCTCGGACGATTCGTGGGAGTGGAGTGAGAACTTGCCTGCAGACCGCGAAGGTCGACTCGGTCAAGTCAAAGGCCCCTGGCACAAAGTGGCAATCGTCCCAACGCTGCAAGCCTGGGAGCAGGAAGTGGGCGGCAAACTTCAGCAGGAAGTCGCGAGGATCGAACGATTCGAAGTTCTACCAGCGAGAGCATCGCTGCTAAACAATGATGCTCTCATGCAAGCCCTGGGACGCCCGATGCGAGAACAAATCGTCTCTTCGCGTCCTAGTGAACTGACGACACTCGAAGCAATTCATCTCACCAACGATCCCGATTTTGCGGAGACACTTTCAAGCGGTGCATCGAAGTTCTGTGAGGAATATGACGGCGAAGTGAAACCGCTGATTGAAGATATTTATCTCCGTGCTTTCGGCCGACTGCCAACCGACTCGGAAAAGTCTGTCATCGTTGAAACGTTGCAAGTCCCTTACACAAAGGAAGATGTCGAAGACTTGCTCTGGGCTGTGGTTTTGACGCCGGAGTTTTTTCTGATCCGTTAAGTGTTGGTATGGATATGATTAAACAGGGCAACGCTGACTTAAATTCGAAACGCAGTGTTCTCACCCGGAAGAGTTAACCCCTCATCTTCCGTGATCATCATCGAAAACGAAGTGAGTCCGATGGAATTTCCCAAGAATCTGAATCAATACAAATCCATGGTTGCCGAAAAGGTTGCTCGGCGCCGATTCCTGCAGCAACTTTCTGCTGCATCACTCGCTGCCATGGCTTCGGGAGCACCACGGCGACTGATGGCTGAAGAGGAGCCGGTTGAGCATCCGGAACCGACAGCTGACGCCTGCATTCTGCTTTGGATGGCAGGCGGAATGGCTGCTCCGGAGACTTTCGATCCTAAGCGATATCGACCGTACGAACCGGGGCTGGCAGTTGCCGATGTACTGAGTACGTTTCCGTCCATCGATACGAACGTCGATTCGATCAAGATCTGTGAAGGACTTGAATGAGTCGCTTCTGTTATGGACAAAGCAACGCTCGTCCGCTCAGCGGTGCAGCCTGATCTGGGAAGCATTTTGCATAGCCGTCATCAATACCACTGGCACACCGGATACGTCCCGCCGCAAACGGTTGCGTGTCCACATTTGGGCTCATGGATGGCGAAGGTCCTCGGGCCCGTCAATCCGATCATGCCTGCCTTCGTCAACGTTGGACAAAGATTAGAGGGAGTCGGAGAAAAAGAGGAACTGAAAGCGTTCACGACGGCCGGATTCTTCGGAAGTGAATATGGCCCGATGAACCTCCCCTACCCCGATCAGGCAGCAGCATCTGTTCAACCACCTCCGGGAATGACCGGGGCTCGTTTCAGTCGTCGCGAAAAGTTGTATCAAAGTCTCGTGAAGAGAAGTCCGCTGACCGACTACGCCAGCGATTACCAACAAGAGTCGATGCTGCGATCGCTCGACAAGGCTTCTCGACTCTTAAGCGACGACGCGCGATATGCCTTCGACATTCATCGCGAACCGAAAGAAACATACGAGAGATATAACACGGGTCGCTTTGGGCAAGGATGCCTGTTGGCCAAGCGACTTGTCGAAGCGGGGACTCGTTTTGTCGAAGTCACGACGGAGTACGTTCCGTTCTTACATTGGGATACGCACAACAGCGGACACTCGACGGTGGATCGACTTCATCGCGAAATTGATCGACCAATTCAACAGCTGATTTTGGATCTCGACAAGTCAGGAATGCTGGACCGGACGTTGGTGATTGTTGCTTCCGAATTTAGTCGAGATGCCATCATGGAGGGGCAGCCCGGTTCCAATGCGAATGATCAGGCGACGTTCAAAGTCGACACGATGACTGAAGAGAAACACTATGGGCTGCACCGCCACTTCACCGGCGGAACGAGTGTGTTGATGTTCGGAGGCGGGCTGAAACGCGGATTCTTGTACGGTCAAACCGCCGACGAACGTCCTCTTCTCGCAATCAAAGATCCAGTCTCAGTGATGGACTTGCATGCCACCATCATGCACGCGATGGGGATCAGTCCACGTACCGGATTCGATATTGAGGGACGACCGTTCTATGTCACCGAAGATGGCAAAGGCCGCCCAGTCATGGACCTGTTTGCTTGAGTGGATTGAGACGACCTAGGCGGCGCCCATTCCCTCCATGCGGCGCCACGCGCTGAACTGTCCGAGGTGCATCATAATGTGGCCTCCGCAGTAAAATGCATGCATCGAAGAGAGAGTTGGGAACAGTTCGACGATTCGCCCTTCACCGGGATTAGGGCGTTGAAACTCAGCGTCAGGAGTCTTCTTGAGTTCGAGCATTGCGGCTTCATAACCTCGGAAGAATGATTGGACGACTTCCTCCATCGCTGGGTAAATCGTTCCGTCCGGATCATCCTGACAGGTTGCTGTTTTGGAAAAGACTTGCTGGCTCTTTTCAGAGGGTGTGAGTTTGGACGCATCTCCGCCGAGTTGCTGAACGATCAGAGTTGGATACAGACTCAGGTGTCCGAGAATGAATGCCGGGTGATTCGATTCCACTGCGACACCGCCGACACTGGCAAACCTCGCAAATCGATCTGCCGGGACGTCCTTCAAGAGGCGCTCAGCATAGCTCATAGACATCTGCAGACTGTCGGAGATTGTGGTGCCGATGGAGCGTGACATACTTAGCTTTCTACTGTGATGGATCTTTGTGTGTTTCAGATGAGACTCTAGACGGGATGTCTGCGAACAACTGCGGACTCATCGTTCGGTGATTGCTACTCGTCGTTCTAAAGTACGAACCTTGACCATCATCGACGAGTAGATTCGAAATGCGGATAGAATACGTCCGCGACTTGCAGCTATCTATTCGAACAGACGGTGAATTCTCTCTGACCTGCATGACATCGCAAGTGTACGGAGAGGTTCACCAGATATCGAGACAGCATCTCTTAAAGCTGGAAAGCGAATCAGTGAACGTTCGATGAATTTCAAATCTTCTTGATCAATCGCTTCCACGAGATCGTCAATCTCCATCGCCAGAAGCCCGCCTCGACGTCGAAGGAATTCGATCGCCCAACCGGCAGGAGTCGCACTGAACTCACCATCCCGAAGATTGACATCGGCCCCGGCTTCGATCAGAAATTCAGCGATTTCTCGATGCCCCCGAAGTGTGGCGTAGTGAAGAGGCGAGGCCCCGTGGTCGTCGAGTGCATGCACGCAACTCGGATCGTCTTCGACGGCTTGTTGGACTTCGTCCAGATCGCCGAGATGTACGGCAGAAAAGACAGCGGCAAGTGCATTGAACCCTTCCGGCATTGGACTGGCCTCCCCAGAAGTATGAACTTTCCAGAATGCGTCTTACGGTGCGGATCGAATCCGCCGAGTCGTTTTCCTCCATCGACTCACTCAACATTTCACAGCTAAAGAATCGCTTAAAGGTCGATTCTCGAATGCGATGTCTAACGAGATTATAACAGAATTCGCGTTGAGTCTCGACTCATTCCGCCAGTTCTCTGCTAATTGCAGGAAGTGCGACGACTTGAGCGGACTGCAGCAAGTTGCTGCCTGAGGCAACAGGATTTAGAGTGGAGAGCACGTTTCGACTGACAAGTTTTCAGCACGCCAAGGAGTTGTCATGCACGCAGGCTTTCTGGATCTGAATCAAATTCCTGCAGTGGAGGTCTTTCCCGGTTGCAGGCTCAGAACGCCTCACGGCAACAACCTGATGTTGTCTTATCTGGAAATGGATGCAGGAGCTGTCATTCCGTCTCACTCACATCCGCACGAACAAGCGGGGATTCTCTTGCAGGGCAAACTCGACCTGACGATCGATGGTGAAACACAGACTGTTGAGCCGGGGGCGATGTTTCTCATACCCGGCGGAGTCGAACACATGGCGGTCGCCAATCATGGCCCTGTCGTCGTGCTGGATGTGTTCAGTCCTGTCCGCGAAGACTATGCCGAGTTAATGAAATCGCACAACAAGACCGATTGACAAGTCTCTCTCGCGCTCTTCATCGGCGAATCACTCTTCCGGCAGTGACGGCAGATCTTCTCGCCATTTCAAAAGCTGTCGACGCAGTCGTTGAGTGATCCTCGGATGATCCTCTGAAACATCGTCAACTTCAGTGTCAGATGCTTTCAAGTCATAGAGCTGAACGTCGCTGCCGTCCGCGTTGATCAGCAACTTCCAACGACCATCTCTGACCGCCAGGTTTGGACTTTGATCTTCGACCAGTCCAGGTCGAAGGTAGCTCGGATCGCGGCCGTACTCCCAAAACAGTGGCCGAGTACGCTGACCTTTTCCGGTCAGTAGCTGCTGTCCGAGATCTTCTCCATCGAAGTATTCATCGGCACTCGAGTCGACACCGTTGGCCGCGAGGACTGAACTGAGTTCGATTCCTACGAGTGAGGTCAGTGTCGGGAAGAAATCGACCGTTGAGAAAATGAGTTGTTTGTTGATGGAGTTCGGAGCAATTTTTCCGGGCCAACGTGCAATCATCGGCATTCGAATTCCTCCCTCGTAAAGCGACCACTTGCGACCACGAAAACCGGCGGTGCTGCCAGCTGGGAGATGTTCGGTTTTGTAATATCGAGCCCAGGCTGTCGGTCCGTTATCACTTGTCAGAAGGACCAAAGTGTTGTCGTCCAAGCCTTCTGAATCGATCGCATTGATCAGTCTTCCAATCTGTTCGTCCATCTCAACGAGAACAGCGAAGAAGTTCTGTTCATTCGGATTGCTCGTCACGGATGCGAATTCTTCTGCGGTTCCCGGAGCGGGATTGTGGGCGTCGTGAACATCGTTCAACCACAGGTGCAGGTAGAACGGGTTTTCTTTGTTGCGTTTGATAAACTCGATGCTGCGGTCGATGTAGATCGGGGTCTGCTCATGTTTCTCGACACGAGTAACCGTTCCACGGTTTAACTTTTCACTTTGATCTGACAGCCCGCCCGGAGGAAGAATCCGGTCTCCGAGTCCTTCGAAGGAGACAAGTGACTCATCGAATCCATATTCCGTTGGAAGCGGAGCGTCGTCGACGTCTCGTCCCCCACCCTGGTGCCACTTTCCGAAGTGTGCGGTGGCATAGCCGTTCGATTGAAACGCTTTCGCGATGGTCGGAATGTCCGACCGTAAATAGTCCGCCATGCCACGAGCACGATTGCGTTTTCGGTTGTTGAGATAGGAGTTGATGAGATGACGAGACGGAAACTGGCCCGTTGTGCATGCGACTCGTGAGGGAGAACAAATCGGAGAGGCGACGTAGAAATTCGTGAGTCGTACGCCCTCTGCAGCCAGTTGGTCGATATGTGTCGTTTCCGGATAATAATCGATCGTCGACGAATCCCAGCCATCTGCTCCCAGGTCGCGGAAGCAACTCAAATCTCCGTATCCCATGTCATCAATGAAAATGAAGACAATGTTGGGAGTGGAAGTTTCCGCCCCATTAGTCGGGAAAGAGAATGTAAGAAAGGTCAGGCAGCACAGAAGTAAAGCTCGGCCAAACAGTTGGGACATACGGATTCCAATAGAGAAAAATTGCTTTGGTTTCATCAACCCTCGACCCAATCGGGCCGATGGTCGGAGTATCGCGTTCGGCTTAAATAGGAAGTGATCAGGAAAGAATGTCTTTGATCACGTGAGCCTCTTCAACGCCGGTGAGCCCGAGGTCGAGTCCCTGAAACTTCACGGTGAATCGATTGTGGTCGATTCCGAACAGGTGAAGCATGGTTGCGTGAAGATCTCGCACGTGAGCCACATTTTCAACTGCGTGGTAACCCAGTTCGTCGGTCGCTCCGTAGCTCATTCCACCTTTGACTCCGCCTCCGGCCATCCACATTGAAAAACCTTTGATATGGTGATCGCGGCCGGTTCCCCCCTTCTCTTGCGACATGGGAGTTCGACCGAATTCTCCGCCCCAGATGACGAGAGTATCTTCGAGCATTCCGCGTTGTTTGAGATCTTGAATGAGTGCGTAAGTCGGTTTGTCAGTGAGGTCGCAGCAAATGTTCATGTATCGTTCGAGCCCACCGTGATGGTCCCATCCCCGGTGATAGAGCTGAATAAATCGGACCCCACGCTCTGCCAGACGCCGCGCAAGCAGGCAGTTCGACGCATACGAACCGTCACCTGGAGTGGCTCCGTACATATCGAGAATGTGTTTCGGCTCACCACTCATGTCCATCAGCTCCGGAACGGATGTCTGCATTCGGAAAGCCATTTCGTAAGCTGCGATTCTGGCATCGACTTCAGGATTCTGAATGGACTGGTTGCGATGTCGATTCAACTCGTTGACCGCATCAACGAGTTGTCGTTGTTGTGACAGCGTGACTCCTTGAGGAGGTCGAACGTAGTAGACAGGATCTCCTGTGGAACTGAATTCGACGCCCTGAAACTGACTCGGAAGAAAACCGGAAGACCATTGACGCGAAGCGATCGGTTGAGGATTGCGTCCCCCGACGCTCGTCATGACAACGAATCCCGGAAGATCTTGAGTTTCGCTTCCCAGCCCATAGGTGATCCAGGATCCCATCGACGGACGACCGCTGATCGCGGTTCCGGTATTCATGAACGTGTGAGCGGGATCGTGATTGATCTGTTCGGTCACAAGCGATTTGACGACGCAGAAGTCGTCAGCCATTTTCTGATGCCACGGAAGAAAATCACTGACAAGTTGCCCGCTCTCCCCGTATTGCCCGAATTTCGTGAGCGGTTTCTGGCATTTCAACTCTTGACCCTGAAGTTGCGCGATGGGCTGCCCAGCTGTGAACGACTCTGGCATCGGTTTTCCGTGCAGTCGTTCAAGTTCGGGCTTGTAGTCGAATGTTTCGAGGTGAGAAGGTCCCCCCGCCATACACAGGAAAATGACGCGTTTGATCTTCTGCGGCAAATGCGGGAGACCAGCTTGTCCGCCAGTTTCGGTCGCTCCTGCCTGGAGCTGATCGGAGAAAATCAGATTCGAAAGCGCAGCGCTCCCTAGGCCGACTCCCGAACTGGAAAGAAATGTCCGTCGATTGAGGATTTGATGAAACATTCTGAAAAACAACCGTTAGTATCGTCTTGTGATCGGAGTACAGCCCGTCAATGGGACGTCACACTTTGCAATTGTAGGTTGTCACATCAATGATCGTCGAGGTGATGGACCGATTTTTCATTTGGGATTGTATGAACTTCACGCGTCAACACCCGCGTCTGGATGATGTTGCTCGATCTCGTCGCACAGCATGGGGAACTGCACCACTGTCAGTGTTTTCCCGGGAATTGCTTCACGAAAAGCTGTCCACTCTCGTAGCAACAAAGTTATGGAATCCGCACCAGATCCTTCCAATCGAGGGCTCAGCGATTACATTGTTGGCTTAGAAAAGTTGTCTCAACTTCACTCCTCAATCGAATCTCGATTCCCTTGTCCCTTTCGATTGGAAAGACTTGAGATGACGCCTTCAGGGAATCACACTGTCCGGTAATTCGCTTGGACCAATCAATCCGATCATTCACTGTGTTGGAGTGAGAGAATCGCTGACACAGTTCGAGAAATACGCAATCCTTCAGCCTGAGCCATAAGCTATGTCGACAGAGTCGATTTCATTTCGAGGAATTCTTCCCCCGCTGATCACTCCGTTGCTGTCACGTGATGAAATTGACATCGCTGGAACACATCGTTTGATCGATCATGTCATTGCCGGGAACGTTCACGGGTTGTTCGTCCTCGGGACAAGCGGGGAAGCTCCGAGTTTGAGTCATGCGACTCAGCGAGAGTTTTTGAAAGTCGCGGCCGATCAGATTGGCTCCAGAGTCCCAATGCTGGTGGGAGTGACAGACACGTCGCTGTCGGAATCGATTGAGTTTTCCAACTACGCTGCGGAATGCGGAGCGAACGCGGTTGTGTTGGCGACTCCTTATTACTTCCCAATGCACCAAGACGATTTGAAACGCTATGTGACCGAATTCGCAAGCGAAGTTTCGATTCCATTCTTGCTGTACAACATGCCCAGTCACACAAAGGTCAGCTACGAGATCGACACCTTACGCGATTTGCTGCAGCTACCGAATTTTCTCGGCGTCAAAGACAGCTCCGGGAACATGCAATACTTCAACAAACTCGTCGAGTTGAAGCAGGAACGCGAAGACTTCGTCGCACTGATGGGCCCAGAAGAACTTATGGGACAATCTGTGCTCATGGGCGGAGACGGCGGTATCTCCGGCGGTGCGAATCTGGTTCCTGAGTTGTATGTCAGTCTCTATGAAGCTGCGGTGACTGGTGACCTTCGTGAAGTGCTTCGGCTGCAGCAACAGGTGATGCGACTTTCACGCAAGCTTTACGAAGTGGGGGCACCTCCGACTTCATACTTGACCGGAATCAAAACGGCGCTTGGCATTCGAGGAATCTGCAGCGACCGGATGTGTGAACCGCTCTATCAGATGCCTGCAGAAAAGCAGCAGACCATCCGCCGTCATCTGGAAGATCTGGGAATCGTTGACCGAGTTGCATCCTGATTTGTGATCGAATGCAAGAAGAGAATTTCGAATTTGAGCCCGCTTCACACGAGGCATTTATTAATGAACAGGACAATCAAACAAGTCGTGGGTGCGTAGATCGATGAGTGATGAAGTTTGGTATCAGGACGGCCTTCAGTTTTCGTGTTCGCAGTGTGGAAACTGCTGCACGGGGACACCGGGATATGTCTGGGTGACTGACAAAGAAGTTGAGGCAATTGCCGAATATCTCGACAAGCCTGTCGGTGAAATCCGTCTTCTCTACACACGTCCCGCTCGAGGAATTGTGTCGCTTCGCGAGTACGCCAATGGAGACTGTATCTTCTTTGATGGAGAGAAACGCGGCTGCCAAATTTATCCTGTTCGACCAGCTCAGTGTCAGACATGGCCCTTCTGGCGAGTGAATATCGATACGCCTGAAAAATGGGAAGAAACCAAAAGGGTCTGCCCGGGAGCCGGTCAGGGAGAATTCGTGAGTCTTGAGTCGATTGAGAAGCAGTTGGATAGAACGCATCTCTAAAAGACACGCCAGCGAAGAGCTGAGGACTTGAAGAGATATGGATCGCTCTTGTGATGGTGAGCAGCACAGTCCTATGATTTGAGAAACACTTGCCAGTGGACGGACCCATGACTTCAGTGAAACAACTCCTCGCTTTCGGGATCTTCTTGAGCTTCTTCTGGGGAATGCAATTGCCCCATGTTCACGCGCAGACTCCGAGAGATCAGACGATACTCTCCATCGACATTCTTCTCCCGCGTAACTCCACCGACATCGTCAGAGCCCAGGAATGGGGAAGAGTTTTCGAAAAGCTTGGCCATAGTGTTCGGATCTCACGGCCGGTTGGAAACGAAGAGCCATCGATCAAAGAAACTGATCGAGGCTCGCTGAGAGTCGTTCGTCTCATCGGTGCGATGGATCGAGATGGTCAACTCTATTTCCCTGACGTTGTCTTCAAAGTTGGCGAGTCCGACAAACTCAAAGCCTGGCTCGATGAACTGATCGTCTATGGAGCACAAGGTGCACCAGAGGGAAAGAAGCTTTGGGGATTAAATCAAACGCAGTTCGAACAAGTCTTGAAGCAACTGTCCCAGCCGGTCGAGTCGGCAACTCTCGATAAGCCATTTCAAGACGCCATCGCGAGTTTTCCATTCGCCAAAGACGTTCCGCTGGTAGTTGATCCGAAGGCACAGAAGCAGTTTGATTCCGTCCAAGATCAGATTGTGAAGCAGGAGTTCGCAGGTCTCACACTCGGGACAGCTCTCGCAGGCTT
This sequence comes from Thalassoglobus sp. JC818, assembly GCF_040717535.1. Taxonomy (NCBI): domain Bacteria; kingdom Pseudomonadati; phylum Planctomycetota; class Planctomycetia; order Planctomycetales; family Planctomycetaceae; genus Thalassoglobus; species Thalassoglobus sp. JC818. The sequence goes on along the minus strand of NZ_JBFEFI010000001.1, from coordinate 488,427 downwards.
GCTGAATGACTTCGATTTGGGATTCATGCCGTTGCGAACTCCCGATGGAACGCTGCAGCTATCAGTTCGTCCTAAAAAAGAGCTGAGCAATGGCTGGCCGATCGGATGGAAAGTGGATGACATCACTCCTCGCAATCAGATCGCACCCGCTTTGTTTGAATTTGTACGGACCGGTTTCGAAAGCCGACCGCTTTCCGAAGTGCTGGCCGCAATCGCCTCACAGACCAAAGTGCCGATCGTGATCGATCTGCCAGCATGTGAAGAGAAGAGCATCGACCCCGCAGCTTCACTGGTCTCTTACCCTCAAAAGCAGACAGCCTGGGCTGTCGTTCTGGCATCCGTTGTAAGGCAGGCCAAGCTCACTCACAGCATTCGACAGGACGAGTCCGGGAAGCCAGTCGTTCTCGTGGCACCTTTCGTCCCCTATCGTCTCGAAGAACGATAGTCGGAAGTTTTGACGAGAGAAGTGTCGCTTCCCTTCCCTGCCATACCCGCAGAACTCAGTTGAGCAAGAGATCTAGGTTCAGCATCTCAACCGACGGCAACCTGACCGACTGAATTGGTCCAGTTAAGTTCGTCAGGAGATTCGAAGATTGACCACCGGTCAGAGCTGAGGTTGGAAAACCTCGAAGCAATCTCAGCGCGGCTGTAACGATGATATCCGTCGCTGAGGTAACGGATCGCGACGTGTGAGACCTGATCTCTGAATCGTTCGGCGATCTCTGCATAGAGTTCAGCGTCGCGTTCTCCCGAGTCGCCACACAGTACGAATTGACGTGCGGGAAAGCTGCGAAGCAGCGACTCAATTGTTTTTCGCTTCGATTCGTATGCCGCCTGGCGTTTCCAGTTTCGTCGCAACTCGCTGAGGCGAACATTTCTTAAGTGCAAGCTCCCAGCTGGGAACGAATCTTTGTCCAGCCACGACACAAGAGGATCATAAAGCGGCCACGGACTTGAGGAAACGTAATGAAAACTCGTCCCGAGAGAAGCAAGTCGCTGATAGGTTTCCGGCATCCCCGGAACGGCTTGGAACTCACGAGTAAACGTATTTGCAAGCAATTCGCGACGATCAGCTACGTTGGTGACTTTGATCGTGTCATCGATATCCGAGATGACAGAGACCCCCTCGGGAGCAATCAGTTCGACTTCGCCAGCGAAGAACCGATCATCATCTTCAGGCAGATGCACGCAAAGCTGCACAAATCGTCGACCGAATTCATCGACTTGAATTGATGGCTCGAGTTCCGTTTGTGAGACGGTCACCGTGGTCCGAAAGTGCCCGTCTGGCGTCGACTTTGGCAAGACGAAAGCTTGTTCAGCAATTGCGATCGGGACAGAGATGTTGGCTTTACTGACGTTCAGAAAAAGATCGGCACGATCACGGAAGAGCCGATGGATCTGGGCATCTTTCTCCGGTTTCACTACCCGTTTGAAGAGGTGCAGCAACACCGTCTTTCGAATATGACGACGCGTGGGGGCATAAATCTTGCCGTGGATCTCGAGATGCCAACACTTCCCAGCGGGGCTGTAGAACGCGTAGCTGCGAAAGAAAACAACGCTTTCTCTCGCGCGCACGGACCGTTCTTGAATACCTGGCAGAGAGTTGACTGGGATCGATTCCGCCATAAGTGTCGTCAATGGTTATTGAAGTGAGGGTGGAGTGCTGTTTCACTTCGACAGGAACACGCTCTGCCGAAACTTACTTTTCAAAGTTGAAAACCCACAATTCTCTGCAGAGTGTACCATTTTCGGTCTCGGTTCGTCACGCCAATTCCTGTCAAGTTGCCGTCATCTCTCCAAGAGTTTTCAACGGGTTGATTTCGGTGATTCTTGCAAAATTGCGAACAGTTTTTGAAGTGGTTTCCACGAAGTACACGAGCAGACTGTCTGAGAAAAGTCCCGCAACTGCAGTGAGTTCACTCGCACGTTCGACCCGCATTAATCCTCATTCGGCGGCCGACGCATCCGTTTCCGATCTGAGCGTTTCTTCTTCTCTCGCAGACGTTTTTCTTTAGCCCACTTCGGAAGACGAGATGGCTTACGTTTCTTGGCGGGTGCTAACGACTCAACGACCATTTGTCGCAACCGGTTCAAACAGTCTCGTCGATTTCTTTCCTGATCACGAAACTGTTGGCTGTTGATTCGCAGCACGCCCTCTTCTGTAATTCGATTTCTCTCGCGCACCAGGAGTCTTTTGAGGACATCTGGAGGAAGAGTTTCATTCGCTTTCGCGTTCCAAAAGAGTTGCGCTTGCGAATTGACTTTGTTGACATTCTGACCGCCCGGACCCGAACTGCGCGCGTAACGAAATTCGATCTCCGCTAACGGAATCTTGATTCTGGAAGTAATCGAAAGCTCGCTCATTGAGTCGCACGCAGCTAATTGTTCAGATCGGTATTCTCGCGAAAGTTTGAGAAGCTGAGACTGTCGAAGTAGAGAGGGTTCGCTTGTTTCAGCGAAGAATCACGTCTTACATCGATGATTCAGCGAGAGATCGTATCAGACCCCTGCCCGCTCGATGAACCCTGATTCGCAACCGATGAGCTCAAAGCCAGTGCAACGCATCAAAAACTTTCTTCACAAGAATCTCTGCGACCGACCGCTTTCCCCTATCCAAATCGCAGATCGTTTTGAACAATTTCCGATGAGACTCTTTCAACCGTGTCCCCAAGCAAGCTTCATGAACGATGAATCATTCACCAATGAAGATTTTCTTAGCGTGCCTGTTCTGCCTGCTCTCCTCGGCATCAGTCTGGTCCCAGGATGAACCGAAACAACCGGCCGAATCTCCTCGCCCACTCAACAAATCGGAAACGGTTTTGATCGACAAGCCGAACAATCGGCTTCTGTTGAAGACCACGGTCTGCTTGCGAGAAGGTTTGCTGGAGATGCTGTTGTGTACGAAGCAAACGAAAGAACACGAGTCAATTTTGACGATCGACGCCCCTGCCTCACTGATCCATGCTGGTTTGCTCGGGTTGGGAGCGGTTCCAGGAAAGCCGGTCCAATTCCGCCCCGAATTCAAGCCACCTCAAGGTCAGGTCATCGACATCTTCGTCAACTGGACCGACAAAGAAGGCAAGGAGCATCGTGTTGCCGCTCAGAAGTGGGTCCGTTATGCCACGTATCGCTATTTCGAAGCTCCGCTCGCGAACCTCCCCTCCGGAGTTCCTGTCGATGTCGGAGACGATTCTCTTCGCTATGACTCGATGAACAAACTTCTCCTCTGGTTCGGAACAATGTCCGAAAGCAAACGAGACGAATTCCTCAGCCACAGCGACAATGAAGAATATCAGCAGGCCATCAAATCGATTTTCGATTCAAGCCAGGCCCGACAGATGAAAGCCAAATTCATCTTCGCAGGAAGTGGTTTCACCAAGCTGGACGACGGAGAACTCTACTACCAGGCAGAAGCCGGAAGCGTGATTTGCGTCGCGAACTTTTCTGACGCCATGATTGACGTCAACATCGAAAGCACCGCAAGCGACGCAGTCGGCCGCTCCTTCGAACCCTACTCAGACAGGATTCCAGAAGTCGGCACAGAAGTCACAGTCGAACTGATTCCCGTCCCAGCCGAGACCAAAGAGTAAGCCAGCTGACTCAAGCCAATACCGCTCTACCCCAGCAACCAATCGATATGGCCCAGATCCATCACGAAAACTGACCAAAATCAAACCACATATTGGATTGCGGACACGTCAAAAAGTCGTTAAGTTCCCCTCCCAAGCACCCCTAGCTCAATTGGATAGAGCACCGGTCTACGGAACCGGAGGTTAGAGGTTCGAATCCTCTGGGGTGTACTTCACTAAAGTGAATTCAGCAAAGACTTTAGCTTCAAAAGCTCCTCAGCAGACAGTTGGGGAGCTTTTTCAATTCCCCCCACTAATGGAGTGGATTCAAGGGTGGAAAGCTTCTCATTGAGCTCGGTTGCAGCGGATTGGGCAGAACGGAATGCTCCGTAGTGTTTTTCCGTTGTTGCAAAATCCTTGTGCCGCATCACAATCTTTAGTGTTTCTGCGGACGCACCGGCATTGATGAGCCGCAGAGCACAACCCTTTCTGAGGTCATGAGCACTGGCAAACTTTTCTCGCTTGCCTGAGTCTGCTCGCTGAACCAGAACTCCCGCTTCTTTCCCAATCATCGCAATGACTCGACTCACTCGGTCTGTCGAAAGTCTCGTCTGCGACAGCTTGGAATGGTGGTGACGTTGTCGTTTCGCATTCATTCGTTTCTTACGTTCTTCAAGCTGAATCAGGAACACCTTTCGGCAGCGATAGTTCTTGAGCATTCGAATCAGCCAGTCATTGAATCCGGAGACTTCCACCACCGCGACGAGCGATTCTCCGTCGCGAACGCGGTCGCGAGTGAATTTGTCAAAGAACGATTGCACCTTTTCCGAGTTTGTCGAAACCTGCTGGGCCTGAATGTCGTCTTCAACATCGTTGCGAAGCGAGATGGTGAGCTGACGTCCATGCTGATCGATTCCAGGGTCTATCGTCGCTGCGGTTCTTCTGCTGAAAGGAAGTGGTTGGGAATTCCCACAGCAGTTAGGGGAGCCGCTTTTCTCCCCAAATGCCACTCTTTCATTCATATCAGAGGGATATCGTCAGAGTATTGGCATTTTTTAGATGACAGTCCTGGTTAATCAGCGTTTGACATCGAGAACCGCTTGTCCAAACAATGGTCGTTTCGGGATTCTTTATTCAGGGTGACGTCATGACGCGAATTGTTTCCGCTTTGATCCTCACGGTTTTGATTCCCTCTGAATCCTGGGCGCAGGTCAATGCGGGGCAAGGACTCGGGCAACTGGTTGTGGAAGACCCTATCTCGAACGAGTGGACTCGCCTGGAGATTGGTCGGTATCACGTGAATGTCGTCGTGCAGGCTCCTGTGGCGTTGGTGCAAATTGATCAGTCATTTTTCAATCCCTTGGGGAGACAATCTGAGGGAACGTTTGTCTTCAATTTGCCACCCGGTGCATCGGTCTCTCGGTTTGCGATGTATGTGACTGACGATCAACTCATTGAAGGAGAGCTGATCGATCGCACGAAGGCGGACAACGTTTACACTTCGATCGTTAATCGACGTCGTGACCCCGCTATCCTCGAGCAGATCGGAGACAATCTGTTTCGTGTTCGTGTCTTTCCCATCTTCGAGCGCGACACCAAGCGAATCCTGCTGGACTTCACCGTTCCACTTGAAGAAATTGAAGACCAGTACCACTTCGAACTCCCGCTGCTGTCGGACCTGAATCCTGTTTGGGATCTCAAGATTCAGGGAGAGATTTCTAGTCCGGTTGCAGCAGACTCTCTGACCAGTCAATCACATCCCGATCTTGAGGTCACATCCGATCCGGTCACCAATGCCGTCCGTTTTCAGTTTGAACAACAACACTTAAACCCACCTCCTTCCTTTCACATGAGTTTTCAAACTCCCGTGGAGCCCGCTCCGGGTGTGGATGCGTATGTCAGCACCGATGCTGGTAAACAGCAGATGTATTTTCTGGCGGCACTCCCCCAAACGGAGTTGCCTGCTGTTGCTCAAGATGACTCACCCACCGATGTGCTGATTCTCGTCGATACCTCGATGAGTGCCGGGACATTAACCAGCCATCGTGCTGCTGTGCAGACGATCCTTAGGGATCTTCGAGATGAGGACCGAGTGCAATTGGGGTGTATCGATATCGATTTGCGAATGCTGACGAATACGTGGCAGGAGAAGAATTCGCAGAGTTTGAAGGAAGCGATGGCGGAGTTTGGTCGCGAGGTGAGTCTCGGATCGAGTTATTTGAGGACTGGTGTTTCTAAAGCCTTGCAATACATATTGCATCATCGCGACCCAGAACGTCGAGTCCATATGATCTACGTTGGTGACGGGGTCAGTAGCGGCGAGGGGTTGGAGGAAAACGAATGGTTGACGCCCAATATCGACGATCTAAAAAAAGAAGAGGTCGCGTTCTCTGCGATTTTGACTCCACCCCCTGTCGACTCACCACGGTTTCATGTGCCGAAAGCGATCGCAAAAACAGGTGGCCGAGTATTTAATTCGACATCCAAGATCGATCTCGCTTCTTTGCATACATGGCTGCAATCCGGGTTTCCTTCAGCGGTCCTTGTTGAGAATGTCAAGCTGATCGATAACGACGAAGATGAATCCAGTTCGAAGGCTGCAGAATTGTTTTCCGATCCCTATTGGGTTCCAGGGAAGTCTTTCTACATCTATGGAGCATCAGAGCCACAAAGTCGCATTCGCTTGAACCTTTCCGTTGGTGGAGTCGAGAAAAGTTACGAGTTTGATGTCGATCAGGAAACGGATGGTTACGCTTCAGTCTTCACCGGCCGATTATGGGCTCAACGCAAGCTGGAAAACCTGCACATTGACGATCCCGACGAATTGCGCAAGCAATCAATTCGACTTTCTCAGCGCTGGAGTCTGATGACGCGTCACACTGCGTTTCTTGTATTGGAAAGTGAACGAGACTATGCCCGCTGGGGGATCAATCGCACTATTCGTCAGCGCTACTGGAAACCGGCTCAGGCGATCGTTTCCCTGCCTTATCCGCAGCGTGTACTCAATCTACTGAAGACACCGCCAGAGGAGCGTTCAACAAGTACACCAAAGAATGATGTGTCAGAATCAAAGCCTACGCGAATCAACGCTGAACGATTCTTGCAGGCGGCCCGCAAAGCGATCGCAAGTAATAGACCGACACTTGCTCAGAGCAATCTCCTCGTGGTTGTGCAGTCCGGAACTGCCCAGCAGCAGGAAGAAGCGAAACAGCTCCTGCAGGAACTATCGCCGCGACTCGATCGGATTAAGGCTTTGGTCGATCTCGGATTACAACGTGGTCAATTCGACCTTAATCATCAGGTGAATTTCCCGACTGGCGAATTCTTCCCGTTTCTGGTGGGAGCCGGTGGAGTCAGCGATCAATTTCGCAAGCTTCATCCGCACGTTGACATGATGATGCAGCGAGTTCGGCCACCTCAGGAACCGATCACACTGGCAGAATTCAAAGATTTCCTGATTAAGGAGACAGGAATGAACGTGATCATCGATCGAGCAGAGCTGTCGAATGAAGGGATCAGTGAGGCTGACAAAATCTCATTTGCTGGTATTCACGAAATCTCGTTGCGCAATCTCCTTAATCATCGTGTGTCGGGAGTCCAAGGTCTCGAATTGACTTTCTTGACGCACCCGCACTATCTCGAAATCACAACGCATTTTAAGGCTGAGGAGGAGTTTCAGTCGAAGAGCTATTCAGTGATCGATCTTGTCCGGACGGACCAACTTCCGCATCCAGGGTTACTCTCGAATCCGTATCTGGACGCCGACAATCAGTTTGCCAATCGCGTGAGGGCGAAACTCGACAAAGCAACCTCAGTCGAATCTGGCTCGATGAAGGTCTCGGAATTTGCAGACTGGCTGCGGGATCAACTCGCTGAGAATGTGATTCTGGACACGTTGGAACTCAGTTCCGAGGGAATTGGTACTGGCGATCAACTGGAAATCCCGGCACTTAAGAATATTCCAATCAGAACCCTTGCCGAACTTGCCCTGGAGCAGGCTGATTTGGAGATCGAAGTTGATCGCGAAACCGTCATCATCACGACACGCTTTGCAGCAGATGATCATGAGAGAATGGAGGTTCATTCCGGAGTGGGCGTCGTTTACGACATGGCTCAAACGCATAATCGTTTCGGCTGGAAGCGACCAGGAGCCTTTGGTGGGTATGGCGGTGGCGGCGGTGGATTTGGCGGTGGTGGATTTGGCGGTGGTGGATTTGGCGGCGGCGGTGGATTTGGCGGCGGCGGTGGATTTGGCGGCGGCGGTGGATTTGGCGGCGGCGGTGGATTTGGTGGCGGCTACGGTGGTGGCTACGGTGGTGGCTACGGTGGTGGCTACGGCGGGGTTAACCTTGGAGGTTACGGTGGCCTTGGAGGATTAGGGAGCGGCCACGGCGAGTCGGGAGTTGAAGGCGAGGAAATTGGAATCAGTGGTTTCGGCTCCGGGACCGATGACTCGTTTTATACGGGCGAAGATGCAGGAACGACCGAGGACTCGGCTACTGCACAGGCTGGGAATGATCCAATCGAAAGCGATCTCGATCTGGAGTGGGTTGTGTCACCTTACTCAATGTTGACGGGAGCTGTTCTGAATTTTGATTCCAGTATCGAGCTGATCCTCGATCAGACTTCCGGCCCATGGGTGAGTATGGACGGAGAAGGTGGCGAGATCGACTATTTCAGCGCAGGGAATCTTTTCGTAGTGCGCAATACCGAGAAAGTCCACGACGAGCTTCGTGAATTCCTTGCCCAACTTCGCAAGATCCCTGTGGCGGGCCGGCAAGTCAGATCTTTGGAACTGCCTCTCATCACCGAGGCCACTCCTCGTGGCTGGGATGCGTCAGAAGTTCTAACGATGCTGCTTTACACAAACGGTCCATGGATGGATGTTCATGGCGAAGGTGGCACGCTTCTTCTTCATCAGCCGTCGCTTTCACTATTGGTGAATCAAACTCAATCGGCGCACGAGGAAGTCGATCAACTTCTCACGTCATTGAGACGAGGGATGTTGCTGAATCGCTATCAAATCGAACTGCTGAAAAACGGCCAGCCATTGCCGGTCGACCTGCAGTGGAGTTCAGGCGTCACATTGACAACGCTTCCCGTCCTGCCTGCATTGGATGATGCTGAGGCAACAGAGCACGAATTGAAGATGCTCGAGGTGCGCCAAGTCGGTCCGTCCGCCCAATCCTGGCAGCGAGTCGACAGAGATTCTGAGGAAATCGAAATTGCCTGGAATGATGGTCGTGTGCGGCTGCATCTGCCCGATCTGGAAGCGCGTTCAGAAGGCAACTTAGGGACCATTTCATACCACAATCTGACAATCGCCGAACACGGTCAATGGGGAGAGGCGATTCGACTAATGGCGGACAGTCTCCTGCCCTGGCAACCGCACCGCAGCAATGAGGAGCTCGCTGCTCAATACGAGGTGACAGTCAAGAAAGAGACGGAAGAAGCTCGGACACTTCATCTGAGACATCGCAAGTCCTCCGCAATCGCAGTGGAGATGACGTTCTCAAAGAAAGAACTGGGACGCCTCCTGTCCTGGGAAGCCTTCGTGGCCGACGAGTTGCTTTACGGACTACATGTCGCGATCAAAGACGAAGTCGTCACGATTACGGCGAAAGACTCTCAGGGAAACGTACTTGCTCAATGGATCGGCAACGAAACCGATGCCGACCTCTCGATTGACGATCTTGACGTCGTCGACGAGGACATGCTGTTTGTTGATCGGACCAACGTCGAAACCGGAGTCTTTGAAGAAATCCGCCAGCGTCTTTTGGCCTACGACTACTCGGCAGCAGCCCTGCTTCTGGAAACCCAACTGAAAGCAGCTCCCCGGCAACCATTGCTAAACTTTCTTTTCGCATGGTGCTGCGAGTATCAATCTGACCAAATTCCGAATCGCGTCACGAGGCAACGTCAAGCGATCCAAAACGTCCTCACTTCTGATGCCAGCAACTTGATCAATCTGGTGACGATATCCAATTTCCAGGGATGGAAAGATCGAGAAATTTTGAAACTGCTGCTCTCTACACCAGCGGACTCGCGGAGTCTGGCAATGCAAGAGGCCATGGTGCGACTGGCTCAAAATCTCCAGCGACCTCAGGAGGCTCTGGAACTGCTTGAAACCATTCTCAGTGATTCCTCTCAAGAGACCGATCCCCGTAGACTGCAACGAATCGATCTTCTGCTCGAGTCTGGCAATTTCGTTGAGGCAACACAACGTGCGAATGATTACATAAGGCTTCATCAACAGGAGACGACGGACGCTCTCGTTGAAATTTACGCAGATCTGGCCGGCCGCTTTGCGTTTCACAACCAGTTCGACACAGCTGATGATTATGCCCAGCAGGCACTGCAACTCACGCCGGATGCGAAATCAAAGTCCAGTTTGTTTCTGCGATTTCTGCATTGGGCTGCAGGAGAACTGCGTGTTCGATATCTCGCCGAAGCTGCGGATTTGAGTTTCGAGAAACATCCTCTCGACAACTTTCCGCTGCAATCTTTGTTAAGCGAATTAAAGCCGGGCGACGTCGATGCGATTCGACAACTCGCTACGAATTCGACAAACCCGGTCGTGCAAACCGAATTCCTGATTCGCGTTGCTCAGTACACACCAGACAACGAGGAGGCCGCAACGATTGTCCGTGAATTGTTTGAGAAGCACAGAATTTCTTTCGGGCCGTCAGTCAGCAGAGAAAGAATCTCGAGGAGAAAATACTTTGATGAAGAACGAGAAGCCTGGGCTTTAAATATCATGGCTGGTGGAGGCGAACATGCTTACGTCATCGAGCACTTTGAAAACCGCCTTCGCACGGGAGAACGACTCGAAACCACACTCCTCACGATTCTCGCCAATGCTTACGAAACAGCTGGCGAAACCCGCGACAACCAGCGTGCAAGAACTGAGAACGATGGGTTGAATACGACACGTCCTCCTCAGCGTCGATCCTCAGGATTTTTCTAACAATGATCGAAGTTCTCCAGATCTGATGAGAGGTTAATTCAGATCCCGTTTTTCGTTGATTGGCAAGTGAGTTGAACGTTGTGTGGTTCGAGGAGGAACTCACATGTCAATTCTCCCTTTCGATGAGGCCGCGATGACGGCGGCCCAACAAGACAGGGAGCACGACGGACGGAATTGCTATTCTCACGGATTCCGAGTCGCATATGAATCAACAGTTGAAGCGTTGAGAGTTTCGAACTGAGTTCGTCATTTTTGATGTTAGCGGTTTGATACGAGTCAGAAACTCCTTTCCGCAAATGAAATCAACTCACCCATGGCAGAAGACTGAAAAACGGGCATGCAACTCTGCATGAGGTTACTTTCGTACATCACTCTTTAGATTTATCCCCTCACCAGTGAGCGAAAACTGACTCTGTGCGATGGTCGGTCCAAGTGAAAGCGAAATCGAACCTTGGAGAATCTCGAGTTCTGTGAGAATTGGAAAAGTAGAAGGAAACCGATTTCGGTCTGCGGAATCGGAGGCAGCTTCTTAGACCGTGGGAAATGGGTTGATGGGTACGGTCGTTCTCAATCGCAGTATTTGAGTAGGCCGAGTTCTCGGAGTTCCATTTCGATTTCTTGTGGATCGGTGCTTTCGACCAGAAACGCGACTTCTTGTTTGAGCAGGTTGGCGAAGAGTTGTCTGCCCCTGACGAGGTTCTGCCGGACAGCTTCTGGAGTCATCGGCTCAGCGGATAGGTCGCTGAGTCGCTGCGATGTCTCCGCCGAAGTGAGGTCGGGGTGTTGAGCGCGGAACTTCAGGATTCGGGTCAACGTGGAACTGTTTGCGTCGTCTAATCGTTCGAGCGCAGCCCACGTTCGGCGGATGATTTCTTTACGCAGGATCCGATCGAACTCATCCAATTCCTGTCCTGAGGTTTGGCTTCGCGAGAGCTCTGCCGACATGGACTCAAACTGTTTCCGGTGAGTTTTTTGACGCCGGTGATTGTCTCTGATGAGGTTCGTGAGAGAAGTCTTGAGGAAGTTGCGGAATCGACCCTTTTCTGGTGAAGCGGAACTGAAATCGCCCCGTAGGAATCTGAATGCAAATTCTTGCGTTAAATCGTTCGCAAGATGTGGATCTCGCACTCTCATCAAAAGGTATTCAAAGACCGCATTCGCGTAGCGGACGAGGACGAGATTTTGAGCTTCGTTCGCGAGCTCTCTGGAGTCGGAATTCGAAGCGACCAATTCGGTCCAATGTGTCGTCAATTCGTTCAACTGGACCATTGATCAACCAATCTTCCCGCTCCTGCAAGGGACTTTTCTCTCAGAATACGGATTCCGACGTCAAAGAGACACAAATTTCTCATAAATCTTTGACCAGCAAATCTTACGCCATGTTTCGCATTTTACGCGGCTTCGCGATTTTGAACTTTTTCTTACGATTCGATGTCACAGGCCTCTGGTCGCTGCGTAGGGAATTGAGACGGGTTTATTTCGTCGCGACAGCGCGGTGGAACCGCGTGGGGGGAGTTTGGGATCGGTGGCGGATTACATCTGAAGAATGCCCCACTTGAGGTTGTTGCCCTGCAGTTTTTTGGAGGGCGCAACTCCGTCCCCGATCCCGCCTTCCCCTCGTTTTTACAAACGACTTCGTACGGATCCCATTCTGTTTTCCCTGTTGCGAGACATATTTATGATTTCCCTTTCACGATCAGGCTTTCAACTCCTCAACGTTTTTCTGGGCTCGCGCCGACGGCGCCGTGGATCGATTTCTCGAACGGAAACGTTTGAAGATCGCGTGATGCTCACGACATTCACCGTCAATACAGACCTTGATGTGGTCGACTCGAACGACGGACTGACTTCCCTTCGTGAAGCTGTGACAGCTGCCAACGAGTCAGAGGGAGCAGACGATATTGTCTTCGATGGGGTCGACAATCTGGTCCTGTTGAACGGCGATCTTGTGATCACAGAGGATCTGGTTATCGATGGTGGCATTTCCGGAGTCTCGATCGACGCTGCCGGGAACAGTCGGATCTTCACGATTGAAACAACCGACGAGGTGACTCTGGCTGGGCTCGAATTGACGGGGGGAGATGCTGAGGATGGTGGAGCGATCTACAACAATGGCAGTCGACTGGGGATTCTCGATTCTGTTCTGACAGGAAATACTGCTTCGGGAACCGCTGGGAGTGGCGGTGCGATCTTCAACCTGTCTGGAACGGTTTTCATCGCGAACTCCGTGATCAGCTCGAACTCTGCTGTTCGTGCGGGCGGCGGAATTGAAGACCAGTCGAATGAAGCGGACGCAGTGACCCTGGTTGATGTCAATCTCGACAACAACGATGCACTGGGCGGAACGGCTCCGGGGAATGGAGGAGGATTGCACATCACAGGATCGGGTGGAGTCTTCATCAGCGGAGGCACCGTCAATGGGAACTTTGCTGCCCGTGAAGGTGGCGGATTGTGGAACGGCACTGGGCTGATGACGATCGAAGGCACGGAGATCGACGGCAACGTCGCATCGGGTGCTGCCGCCGATGATGGTGGTGGAGGGATCTTCAACAATGGTGGGGCGGTGGAAATCCTCAATTCATCGATTACCAACAACGTCGCAGATGGGGCAGCAGGGAGTGGAGGAGGTATCCTCAATGTCATTGGCGGAACCATTTCAGCCAATGAGTCACTTATCAGTTTCAACACGGCAGTTCGAGCCGGCGGTGGGATTGAGGATCAATCCAATTCACAAGACGCAATCGCTTTGACTGACGTCAACCTGGACAACAACGGCGTTGGTAGCGCACCTGGAAACGGCGGTGGCTTGCACGTCACCGGGTCAGGAAACGTTTCAATCAAAGGTGGAACCGTCAATGGAAACTTTGCTGCGCGCGAAGGTGGTGGACTTTGGAATGGCACCGGGCTGATGTCGATTTACGGAACTGAAATCGATGGCAACATTGCGTCTGGTGACGCTGCCGATGATGGAGGAGGCGGCATCTTCAACAACGGTGGGACCGTGAGCATCACGAAGTCCTCAATCACCAACAATTTGGCTGATGGGGTATCCGGAAGCGGTGGCGGAATCTTCTCGACTGATGGTGAGGTGACCGTTACGAAGTCAACGATTTCGGGGAATGATGCTGTTCGCGCTGGTGGGGGAATCGAAATTGTCGACGGTCAACTGACGTTTGAGCGCAGCTGGCTGACAGACAACTCCGTCTCGAGCAACCCAGGAAATGGTGGTGGACTGCACGTAACCGGAATTGCCGACGTACTGATTAATCGCAGCGATGTTGTCGGCAACTTTGCTTCCAGCGAGGGAGGCGGATTGTGGAACCAGGTTGGCAGCACGATGACGGTTTACAACTCTAAAGTTGAAGGCAATATCGCCTCAGGAAACAGCGCGGACAACGGCGGTGGTGGAATCTTCAATAACGGCGGAACCCTGAACGTCGTCAAATCGACGGTTGCTTACAACGTTGCGAATGGAACGTCTGGCAGCGGCGGCGGAATCTTCTCAACCGATGGAGCGGTCTCCATTGAACGATCATCGATTAAGTCAAATGACGCGAATCGCGCTGGCGGCGGAATCGAAGTGATCGATGGTGATGTCGAAATCAACAAGAGCTCGCTCCAGGGAAATCGTGCACTCGGAAATCCGGGTAACGGTGGAGCATTTCACGCGACTGGTTCAGCCGACGTGTTGATTGAGAAAACCAAAGTGGTTGACAACTTCGCTGAGAATGAGGGTGGTGGTTTGTGGGCTCAGAATGGCGGCAACATGACTGTCATCAAGTCAAAGATTGATGGAAACTGGACCAACGGAGACGGTGGAGGCGTGTTCGTGAACGGAGGAGTGGTCAGCATCATTCAATCGAAGATTATGCGGAACTACGCTCAGGACAACGGCGGCGGCCTCTTCGTTCGTGATGGTGGGGATGTCGAAGTTTCAAAGACTAAGATCCAACGGAATGTGGCTGTCGACGGCAGAGGCGGCGGAGTCTTCAACGATGGTGATCTGACCCTGGAACGATCGAAGATTAAGAGGAATGATGCAAGCGGTCGTTCGGACGATCTGTTTGAAGGTCTGAATGGAGACACGGATGTTGATCGTCGCAGCAAGATTGGAGTATTCGGAAGCTTCTAACGGAACGGCTCATTGCTGATCCAATCAGGCTGAGCACTGATCTTTATTCCCGATATTTGAACCCAACCGGAGTCCTGCGACCTGCATTGCAGGCTCCGGTTGTTTTTTCTCTCCACAGCTCATGATAATCGATTCTTAATAAGTTTGGTCTCAAGACTCGACGAAAGCCAACATGCTGTGAGTAGCTCAAATCCACAACACGATTCCGAGGTTGAACTCGATCCGGCTCCAAGCTGGTACGACGAGTGCGAATTCGAGTCGACTGCTGTGCAAGCGCTGCGGACCGGACACGTCGGAAATCCTACTCCCACAACGGGACCGCTGGAGGGGCAGTTTCTCGGAGACTACCAACTCATCGAACGAGTTGGCGTTGGTGGAATGGGGTCTGTTTACCGTGCTGTTCATGGGAAATCGGGGCAAACATTTGCCGTCAAAGTTATCAATATTCATCTGATGGCCCGACCGGAACGTGTGGCTCGATTTCTTAAAGAAGCCAGACTGCTGGGCGAAGTGAAGAGTCCCTACGTCACTCGAATGGTTGAGGTGAACGAGGATCAGGGCATTCACTACATCGTTATGGAGTTTGTGTCGGGGAACAGTCTATCCTGGCACTTAAAACATTCCGGTCCCCTGCCTGAGCGGACAGCGTTGCTGATTGCCTCGCAGATCTGTTCTGGACTATCAGACCTCCACACACGCAAGATCATTCATCGCGATGTCAAACCTGGCAACGTCATGATTATGTCGGATCGTCTCGACCAACTTACCGACAAGGATCAAAATGTATCTGTGAAGCTGACTGATCTGGGTACCGCTCGCCAAATGATTGCCTCTGAAGATCATGATTTAACGACGTCTCAGGTGCTCGTTGGAACGCCATACTATATGGCCCCAGAGCAGTCGCGAAGTCAGTCAGAGGTCACTCCTGCAGCAGACATTTATTCACTCGGAGCTGTGCTGTATCACATGGTCAGCGGACGTCCTCCGTTCGAATCGGACGATCTCATCGATCTCATCGATCTGATCGACTTGCACCGACGCGTTGATCCACCTCCGCTGACGATGGGTGATTCCAAGGTCAGTGAAGGCTTCAGCCAATTGGTCATGAAGGCCATGTCGAAGCGGCCGGAGCACAGGTACGTCGACGCGAGCGACATGCTCGAAGATGTTAATTTACTGTTGCGAGGAGAGCCGATCAGAATCGGGACTTTCCCGCGACTTCCGCTCCGTGATCTGCGGATCGCGATGTGCTACGAAATCTCCTGCAAATTGAAATCGTCACCTTCCCAACTGTGGCGATATATTTCAGATACTCCGCGAATCAACCGCGCCGTGGGGCTCCCGCCCGTCGAGTTTTCTTCGAGCGTCGCTCAAAATGGAGACGTCACTCAGGTTGGAAACGTCCGTTTCGCCGGGTTCAAGATGTCATGGATCGAACATCCATTCGAGTGGATCGAAAACCACCGGATGTCGATTTTGCGAGAGTTCGCACACGGACCTTTTGACTGGATCTACAGCGACGTAGAATTGAGGCCCGCAGCTGGCACTGGAACAGAGTTGCGGCAAAGAATTCATGTCCAGCCGAACGGCGTCGCTGGGAGAGTTCTCGCCTGGATTCAAGTTGGATGGATTACAAGACGAGCCTTTTCTGCGGTGTACAATCGCATCGATGGCTTTCTTGAGAATCGTCGTCGAAGTTGCTCTGTCGCGGATGCGTTTGAATCCGCACCTCGATTGTCCCGACGTTCAAAAATCTCGCTGGACCAAGCGATTCTGAAATTGTCAGAGCGTCCGATCAGTCGAGAACTTGTCTTCAAACTTGCTGACTTTCTGGAGCAGGCTACCGACCCGGAAATTGCCCGAATTCGTCCATTGGATCTTGCCGAGTCGTGGGGCTATCCGGAGGACGAGTTGATTGATGTCTGTCTGTACGCAGCACACGACGGTTTGCTCGACTTACAGTGGGAAATCCACTGCCCTCATTGCCGCGTTCCAGTTGCTCGTCGTGATTCCTTGGAGCACGTCGAAGACTCTGGGCGTTGCGAAGTCTGTGATGCCGAGTTTCCCACCGACTTGGCTCATCGGGTTGAAATGAATTTCTCAGTGAATTCCGAAATTCGAACAGCGGACTTTCGCTCTTACTGCCTTGGTGGCCCTGCCCACTCGCCGCATATCGTCGTTCAACTTCGCCTCATTGCTGGTGAGAAAGCTGAAGTCCCTCTCCAATTGAAGTCCGGAGAATATTCGCTTCGCATTCGACAGACGTCCCAAAACGTCGATATCTCCGTGCGAGAGACTTGTCGAGAGTCTCACCTGGAACTCGCACTTACAAACAGCTTCAAAGACGACATTCGGATTCTCTCTGCAGGTGAGCAACTCTTGACGATTGAGAATCAATTCGAGCGTGATGTGCAGGTCCGACTTGAGCGAAGACTCAGGCAACATCGGTCGATCAGTGCGATCGAAGCAACAGGATTTCCGCTGTTTCGACAGTTGTTTCCAAGACAGGTCGTCGGTATCGACCGGCCCGCGACAATTCCAGATCTGACTTTCATGATCTTCGAGTTCTCCTCCGATGATGAGTCCTCAGATGACTTGGCACAGGCAGAACGCACTCAGGAATCGTTTCGACGATTCGAAAGTGACGTGCGCGAATTCGGTGCCAAAGTCCTCAAAACGATGGGCCAGCGGGGACTCGCTACCTTTCCGGACTCTTTCGCGGCTATCACAGCTGCTCTCCAGCTGAATCCGACGAAATGCGGAATTTCACGAGTAGTTATTCACCGCGGCGACGTCACGATTGCGACGATTAACGGTCAATTGGATTTCTTCGGAGGCAGCGTCAAGCTGGCGAATGAATCATTGGATTCTGCTGGACACGGCGAATGCCTGATCAGCGACGCAATTCATCGAGACGAAGTCATGAAATCAGTGAGACTCACTTCGAAAGCCGTTGAGTCAACAGCGTCTGGTCACGTGCTTCGACTCTCTTGAATGGCGAGATGATATGTTTACGAAGTGATTCTTGAGAATCAATTTTCTTGGTCCAGGGATCGAGCTAGTTACGCGGCAGCACGAGAGGAAGATGGCAAATCTGCAACCGCTCGCCATGGTGATTGCTTTGAGTCAGGAATGTTGCTGACATACTGGGAACTGTCCCTGCATGTAATTTACGGGGCCAATTTGGAGGGCTTGTCTGGTCATTCAAAGAGCGGAGCGAACGATCAAGACAAAGCAAGACTTCACTGTGCAGTATCGCCGTCAATGCCCTACCCCAGCAGCACGATTCGGACTTGAAGAGTTTTGCACGAAGGAGTGTCTGATAGAGTATTGGAGACGGCACTGATGGAAAAACCGGGTGTTTTCTGTAAGACTTGGAACGAATGGATCAAAAGGGCATGATTTCGAAGTGTCACAATACTCGATTGAGTTTTTGTGTCGTGCAAAATCGCAAGGTCCGTTTTGAAACCAGAAGCTTTTCACAACGGAACCGTGGGGATTAACGCTCTAAACCAACATGAGACCTAAACCTCTTTCGGAAGCCCCGCACTGAGCAATCACATACCACTATAAACGAACTCCAAAGTTTCATGAGACAAGAACGGACGACTATGTACATCGATAACTTTGGAAAGCTCCTTTTAGTCTCTGTGCTGATGCTCAATTCTGAGGTTGCGGAATCGCTGGCCCAAGCTCCGCTGGCTGTTGAACGTTCAGTGATTGCTCATGGCAACGAGAAGTGGGACTGGCTGCAGGTACGAACTGGATATGCGGACAGGACGCCACCCATTTGTTTGACAACGATGTCTCTCACTGGAAAAGAGAAGACGCATGACTTTCACGATATCTTTTTGTCTGTCAGCACCGACCATGGAGAGAATTGGTCAAAGCCGCGGGCGATTCCGTCGCTGCGGAGGACCAAACTCGACGACGGGTATGAGATCTCTGCAGGTGATCTTTGGCCAAAGTGGCATGCTGCGACAGACAAGTTCTTGATCACAGGGAAAACATTTGATTTTGAAGACGGGACTCGTGAGGACCGGGTGAAGACCAAGGTTTCTTACGCAGTGATTGACCCGGAGACGCTGGAGTGTGGACCGCTAAAATTCCTTGAACTTCCCGACACTGACCATGAAGGTCGTCCCTTACGTGCTGCCAATGCCGGTTGTAACCAGCGTGTCGATCTGGCGAACGGTGACGTCCTTCTCCCCATTCGCTACCTGAAGGATGTGACAAAACGCAACATGACAACAACTGTCGTTCGCTGTCGATTTGATGGGACAACACTGACCTATCTTGAACATGGAAGTGAACATTCCCTTCCGACTGGACGAGGATTGTATGAACCGTCTGCAGTTCAGTTAGGTGATCAATTCTTTCTCACCATGCGTGCGGATGACGGTGCTTATGTCTCGAAGAGCCGAGACGGATTGGATTATACGGACCATATTCCGTGGACGTTTGACGATGGAACTCTGCTTGGAAGTTACAACACTCAACAGCATTGGGTTACGCTGGAAGATCGGCTGTTTCTGGTCTACACACGCAAAGGGGCCGACAACGACCACATTATGCGACATCGTGCTCCGCTCTTTATTGCAGAAGGCGACCCCGAAGAGTTGCACGTAATCCGTTCAACCGAACAAGTCCTTGTTCCTGAGAACGACGCCACTCTTGGCAACTCTGGTGTCTGCCAAGTCAGTGAGAATGAAGCTTGGGTAACGGTCGGAGAAGGTCGGGTTAGCAGAGGAAAACGATCTGGCGAATTCAACAAAGTCATCCTGGCCAAGATTCGTGTCGACGACAGCGAGTGATCTCAACTGGAAAGCAGATCGACCAGGACTGAGGTCTTCTTAACCGATTTCACCGGTGGAGGTGGAAGAAGAAGCTTGCCGTCAAGGAAATCGTCTTAGTATCGACGCTCGGCATGTAAAAGATCCCGCCGCGAAGTGCGATGCCGGGGATCACTCTCCTTAAAATCTGTACGAATTCCGATCTGCACACGCAAGAAATGCAGCTGGTGTTCGTTCCTGATAGATAAATCGAAAGAAGAATTCGATCCCGACGAGAGACGCAGTGAAATCTCACTGACGATCTAGCAATTCGTCTGTATCGATGAACTCTACGTTTTCTCAGGTCCACAGGGCTCACTCATGATCGGCCCGTTTTCGGGAGGCTGCTGCAATGGTGCAATCTACTGTCGATTCAGCATCGAACAATCGAATTGAGATCAATCTGCAAAGCGTTGACGACTTTCGGGATTCAATGTCAACCGTTGACAGTGTCTTCGGAAAAGACGCCAAAATTGTTTTCTGCGAAGACGAAGGGAAAGTCTTCGCCAAGAAGCTTAGTTGGCCTCGTTGGCCGCGGTTTCACTACTGCAATGATCGGGTCGGAGCAAGACTTGGCGACCTGTTGGGAGAGGAAGGCGAGAAGCTTGCGGATAAGATGAACTCCACATTTCTGTGCTGTTTCAGAATCAAGAACAGCCTCAAGGTGAGCGAATTCGGTAGTGCCGTCGACAACTATAACTTTCAAAGAATCAGTCATGAGAAACATGACACCGCTGGCTTAACGGATGGCGTTGGACTAGGTGAGACGCTGGTAACTTCGAATGGGGATTCCTCGATTGATGTCCGGAATCGGACCTATTCTTCATCAGTTGAAACTCGGGACGAGACCCAAGAGACACCGAAGCCCTCAACAACTGAGGTCGATGAAAACGCACCTGAGGAGAGTAATCTAAATCGTAAGGGGTCGCTCTCGGAGTCTTTGAGTGAGTCCGGGACAGTCGTGAAAAAAGAATCGATCGTCGAAGATGACTCGGATCTTGATAAGCCGCTAGGACTTTATGTTCCGGACGAAACGCCACTCCCGAAACTTCAATTGAATCTGGATGGCATCGGCAATGGTTTGAGTCGACGTGAAGAATATTCAAACTCGGTTGAGAAACTTGGAAAATCACTTGTTGGGTTGGAAAGCACTCCACAGCAAACAGTCAGTGATCTCGCGGACGCTGTCGAAAAATGTGAGCGGATGAAAGAGATTGACTCGCAGTTCTTCAATCGTCGTGAGAGCGATGGAACGTTTCTCCAACAACTTTCCGAGATCGGAGCGTCTCATTCAGACAGTATACAAGAACAATTGTCTGACGAGGGGCAGAAAAGTTCGCCTCTCCCACAGATCATTCGGTGTGTCGAAGGTCTCAGAGCTTACTTACCTGAGGAGCATACCGAGTTGGAAGACGCTTCTCAGATTATGACGTGTGTCAATAACTCGGCGGTCCTGGCTGCTGGTTTCATGTGCAACCAGAAACTTGAGAACACGGTCGATCGCCTGAAAAACGATGTGAGAACACTTGTCGACCAGCAAAAGAACCAGGCGCCAGCGGAGTCGATCGACGAACTGGCAGACCGTCTTCAAGTCGATAAGACCTACCTGTCCACCGTCATTGATAAGCTCAATGTTGATTGGAAAGTCTGACCTTCGACTTAAGATTGTGGTGGCCAGTTCACCCGCAACTCTTCTTTCTCGCTTTGAAGTTCTGGAACAGCATCGGTGAATCCGGTGCCGACTTCTTGCCTGTTTCAATTTCGTACATGTAGTAACACGTTATGAACCGCAGAGAAAATATTACTTGCCGCCTTCGAGAGGTGGGTCAATTCTTGGAATATGTCACTTTCGTGATTCAGCGATCAGAGTCGGAATGGGTGATCGCATTCGATGACTACGACAAGATTTTTGTGCATTTCGAAGAACAACTGGGAATGCTCACGTTTCTGTCGGTGATTGGTGAACTTCCGGAGGATACGAGTCCCAAGCTACTTAAGCTTGCCCTGACACTCAACGGTGCGTGGTCTGAGACGGGAGGCGTCCAAATGGCGTTCGATGATCAGAATCGGTTGATTCAGATTCTAAGAGTTCCAGAACACGTCGATGAGCAAACCTGTCTTCAGATCGTCGAAGATCAGCGTGACAAGTCGAAGGTGTGGAAAGAACTGATTGATACCCACTTCAACGACGTTGCCCTCGGGGACGGCGAGAAGCAGACCAAGGATGCTTTCATTCAAGTCTGACGACCGAGAACACTATCTCGATACGTGGACATCGACTTCGAATTCCGATCTCAGCGATTTAGAATTTAGCCAGGAGTTCAATTCGTGCTCCAGGTGTCCAGTGTTGGCCGACCTGCTTCGAAGCAAAGCCGTCGATCACCAAGATCCAGTGTTGGTCCAATGCTTTTTGATAGCGTGTTCCGAATCCGAATTCAGCTGCGACATTGTTCGTCGGTTGGCGTCCACCGACTTCGAAGATGATCTGCTGCTTCGTGTGATCGAAGAAGAGTTGATACCCAAGGCTGCCTCCAACAACATCGCTCGCTTGATTGCTCAAAGGTGCTCCAAACCGTCCCAGCCCAGGAGCGGCGAAGAGGATTCCTGTCTGCCCGAGTGGACCTCCCGCGAGTGTGCCTCGCATTGGCGAAGTGAATTGATCAATCGCCCAGAACCCATTGAGATAAATTAAATCGACAGTATGGTGTGGCGTCCACGAGGTTTGAGAGAAAAGTAAGACTCCGCGACCGGATGCAGACGTTTCTCCGTCAGTTGGTATCGAACCCAACACATGAACAGAAGTGTTATATGTGTTGTGGAATCCATGGAGCCGTTGAATCGCACTCAGGCCAAACGCTAACTGGCTGCCAAACGACGATTGCGAATGTAGGTACGCGATGTCCGCATTGATCGTCGACAGAGCAAAGTCACTTTCCGTAAATAGTCCGACTAACTGTGCGTCAGAATCGAGCTGATTGTTGTTTCGGTGGATTTCGTCCCAGACATAAACACCAGTCATTCGCAGATTCAGAAGACGGTTGCCGGAGATGGTATTCCGCGTGGCTGTCACAGCGTCAACTCGATCTTCGTTGATGAGTAGTCCCTGCTGGAAGGACATTGGCTGCCGACCGACTGAGAATCCGATGTCGAAACGATGACGATCGTGGGGATCAAGACGAGGGAAAAGTTCCCCGAAATCGCCTTCGAAGAACAACGTTTGAATATCGGCATTCCATCCGTCTATGACCTTCCCATCCTGAAAGTCATAAGACAAGAATCGACGACCGGAACTCGTTTCTTCATCAACTGGTCGCAGGCCAAGTAACACACGTTCGGTTCCGGACAAATTCAACTGAGCAAACAAATCGAGTCGCTGCGCGATCTCAACGACATCTGAAGATTCGGTACGTTCAAGGTAGTTGAATCCGGTTCGATAAGTACCGAAAACCCACAGTGATGGTCGCCAGACGGCTCCCGTTGGCAACTCAATGCCTTGATTCAGTTGCCCGGGCGCGAGGAAACTCTCGTTCAACTCGATGAGTAGATTGGGGCGTTCCGGAATCTCTTGCAAGCCGATTGGGTAAGAGACCAGCTCCGTGTGAACGGTATCATGTTCGCTGCAGGTGACGGTCTCACTGAGTTTCGCCAGTGGTTTGTTGAACTTGGTTAAAAAGTCCGGGAACAGCTCAGCACAGTGAAGAAAGTGGGATTCGTCAGCAGGTTCCAAATCAGGAAGATATGGAACCCATTCCGCGTGATGCGTCTCGAATTGGCGATCGAAGAAAGTCTCTGCTTCGTCTGGGGCAACTTGACCATTCAGGTCAGACGAGAACAGTCCGGCTTCATTGGGTGTTGGTGAAATCTCAATGAGATGAACGGAATCAACGGTTGTCTCAGCATCCGAAGGGAATGGCTGTCGCCGGACCGGATTCACATTACTTTGACTTCGATCAGAGATCCGAACGCGACCTTCGGGGGCTCCGTTCGGTTGGAGATGACCGAGGTCTCTCATGTGAACAATCCCCGGCGCATACGAACTCGGCAAGTTATCGTTCGCCTGAATTCGCGCAGCGGAAACCGCAACCAGACACAATGCGAGGGCAGATTTGATTGATCTCCGTTTCGGCACACATGCCCTTTCAATCACTGAATGAACTTCATCATTCCAAATGGTTCAATGTACGGCCAACTGTTCTTGCCGGGTTACTTGACTACTTTAGTCCGTTCATAAAGTACAAGATGTCCAGCAACCACTGCGTTCGCGACCTCTCGAGCACTCATCCCATAGTCGAAGCCAACGCTGGAGATTTCGTGAATCAGATTGACCGGCACCATTCCAGCGATCAATTGAACTCGAATTGAAAGCGGACCTGATCGATTGGGAACGGAGTACTCTGCATATCGATGTCCACCGACTTCGATGTTTTGTTTCTGCTTTCGTGCACTTGTTGGACGTCCGAGAACCGTAAACGGGCGAGTCTCCGGGCGGAGATAGGGGAGCGGATCGAGTGAGTATGGAATGTTTAAGACCTGTTCGCGTTCGCCTCCTCTGACATTGCGAGTGATGAAACGAGACTGCAGAGAGAACAGGTGGCGATCAAGCGGGACTTCTCCATTGTGAACGTAGAGGGAGTGGCTGTCGCGCAGGTCTCCGTTCGGGTCGAGATCGCCAGACTGAAAAATCAGGCAGCCATTGGAGTCCCAGACTTGGGTGCGAACATAAACGAGTCTCTCAGCGTCGAAGCCGGTCGGTACTCCATGTCCGTCAGTAATGTTGCTGACTGGAACACGGAATTTGAAATCTTTCCCAAAGCGTCTTACGACTTCGATCTCTCCCAAATGGTATCCGGCGCGCAATAATTGGTGTCGCTGCAAGTCCGCTTCTCGCAGCAGTTTCTTCTGATCGTCGAGGATCCTCCGTGCCCGCCGGCGACGGTTAGAATCTTTCCATTCAAGTGGGAAGATGTTGTCGTCCTGGACTTTGGCTTCAAACTCGTCTTGGCCCCAACCTTCGCGGTCGTTGAACATCAACCACTCCTCAAGTGTCGCCAATCCTGTTTCCCCAGAGTGGTCCCCAGGTTCGCGAACAGCTTCGATGTTGTGAGGAAATATTCCGGGATGAACGATCGAATAATCCGGTCCGACCATCATGTGGTTGGTGTGCTTGCGTGAGGGGGTTGGGCGGTTTCCAACGATGGCTGCCGGGGCACAGTCGTAGCCCTCAGCTTTCCCGGGAGTTTTCCCCATGTGGCAGTCTTGGCAGTTTTTTCCGCAGTCCGCAGCTGGGGAGTGTTTAAACTCGCTGAACGCGTCTTCAAGTCGAAATCCGTTTGGTGCGAAGACATCGTGGCAACTCCCGCAAAAACTTGATGTTGTCATCTCGAAGAAACGGACAGACTCTCGATGGATCTTGCGCGACGGGAGTGAGGTGTCCGAAGTCGTCGACAATGCTCCGTACTCGTCCATGTGCGAAAGAACTTGTTGCAGAATGTCACTTCCACGCGGACCATACACGGCATGTGTGACATCGCCTGGGACAAGTGCCTGACGCCCTGCCCCCTTTCCCCAAGCCTGGTTGACACGATGGCAGCTGATGCAAGTCACTCCTTCCCGTGCTGCGGTATGGCGATAAAGGTTGCTCATGTTGATCGGTTCGTTGAGAGCCATTCCAACTGGCGTATGACAGCGAATGCAGAAGTCGCCCAACGTCCCGTTGGTTAGTTCAATCAGCTTGTTTGACATTGCATTAAACACAGGACTGAGCTGTGCATACGCATGCGGAGAGACCGACCATTCGCGGAAATGCTGTGGATGGCATTTCGCGCACGCCTTCGCTGATGGATACGGATCGCAGCGAAACAACTCTGAGTGGGCGCAGTCGACTGCTTGATTGAGCACCTGAGAATGATCAGCGACAGAAACTAAGTCTGCCTCTTCGAGCGACTGACTGCTCCAACGTGCGTTCTCTGCTGCGACATCTTGAGCGCGTGCGATATCTACTGTCGCGAATACGGCAAGAGCGACGAGCGCCAACGTAAACAAGCGGCCGTTGAGTTTATGTAAGAGTATCGATCGCACAGTTCGTTCAGAGCCTCCCTGCTCGTGACGCTATCATGTCGGCCGCAAATGTTGCTTAGGTCCATTCACTGCACGTTGGTGCGACCGACTCACTGCCAAACATTTGCTTCTTCAGGCGACGAAAATTCTGTTCTTCGTGTACAGAAAAACTGACAGACGAAGCTGAGATCGCAATTCGGTGGAAGATGCGACGCGTATTTTGAGAAATTTTACCGACAGGCAAAACCTGCCAGAGGATTGAACTTGCAAGGCTTCGGCAGTGACCTCTTCGAATCAGCTTCGGCAAGCGAAATGAACTGTTTCAGATCGCTGATCCGATTTGCAAAAAACGCGAGTCAATGGTGTTTCTCAACATCAGAAATTCGCTTTCGTCAAACAAATCCAAATGTTCTTTCAACGATTGAAAAGCTGACAAAACGTTGTTGAACACTGCGTTTTTTGGGCGTTCATGGACATACATCTGAGCTGAAGTTTGTTGAGTCAGCTCAACAAGATGAGACTACTGAAGGTCATCCAATGCTCATTCTCAGCATACTTATGAGTGCGACGGCGATTGCGAAAATCACCAGTTTGGTCTGGCAAGCGAGGTCCAAGAACGCTCTCAACCTTCCTGGTCGAACTCATGCGATTCAGGAGGCACTCAAAGGTGACTCGCCAATGGAAAAGTCTATCGCGTGGATGGGCTTCCGCACATTTATCGTCAGCAAGCGAGTTCAAGAGTCTGAGAACGTCATCTCTTTGCACCTAGTACCACAGGATGGAAAAGCCCTGCCAATGTTTGAGCCTGGGCAGTACATCATGCTGAGACTGCATATCCCGGGACACAAGAAATCTGTGAAGCGGTGTTACTCGCTCTCTGCGAGCCCTTCTTCTGAATTCTATCGGATCACCTTGAAGGTTCTTCCGGATGGATTGGCAACGACTTTCATTCAAGAACAGATTCACGTTGGAGCGACTTTGGATGTCTCTGCGCCAAGCGGGAAGTTTGTCGCGTCGACTTCAACCGAAAAGCCGTTGGTCCTCATAGCAGGCGGGATTGGAATCACGCCGTTCTTGAGCATGGCAGATAGGATAAAAAACGAACCAGATCGAAAGGCAGTACTTGTCTATTCCATGAAAAATGGTCGCGAGCATGTTGCTAGACAGGAACTTCGAAAGCTGGAGAGACTTTGCCCAAATCTCAAAGTCCTTACGATTTACACTGCGCCTGATCGGACGGATTCGCTCGGAGTCGACTACGACGGCAGCGAGAGAATCAGTATTGCTTCGGTGTCCCGGTGGGTCGATCCCGCTGGCTCAGAATTCATGATCTGTGGGTCATTGGCGATGACACAATCTCTCAGCGAGCAACTTAAAGAATTCAATGTGCCTGACGAAATGATCCACATTGAAGGGTTTGGAAATCGACAGCGTCCGCCTTCGTCTCAGCCGGAATTAGATTCGGTGAACAATCCTCCGGAAACAGCGTCTGCAACAAGCACAGGTGGCAAAACCGTCACGTTCCAACGATCGAAGAAGACTGTGCTGTGGAATTCACAAGCTGATTCACTGTTAGATCTCGCAGAAAGGAACAGCGTCGAATTGGAGTCGGTCTGCCGGTCTGGCGATTGTGGTGCATGTCGAGTCGGAATTTTGAAAGGCTGTGTAAGGTACGACGATGAGATGCGTTCTGAGAGTCTCGACAACTCCTGTCTGCCGTGTATCGCCAAACCGGTCGGTGATCTTGTGCTGAACGCATAACTGTATCTGACTCATAGTTTCGAACGAGTCAGAACTCATCGGTTTGGATTGAATGAGATCGTCCCATGCGAATCCTCGATGAGTCGCTTCATCACCCGTTCCGGTCACTCACGATCGTACTGATCTACGTGATGTTATTTTCAGTCGTCTGCGATGCACAAACGCTTCCCACTGAAAACTCTGAAGAGTCTATGCTTGCGGAATGGGTACGGACGATCGGAGTGAGTCGAGGTGACTGCAAGAAGTGCCATCCATCAGAAGTTGCGGCTTGGATGAAATCGACACATTTCCGTTCTGCCGACTTGAGGCTGTTCGCGAAAGATGCAAATACGCAGAAGTATGTTGCCGCGCTGAATATCGATCATCAGGAACTTGCCACGACATCGGTGTGTGCATCATGTCATGGGACGCAGGCGATTCGCCGAGACCAAGTTGTGGTGCTTGGCGGGATTTCATGCGAGAAGTGTCACGGTCCTGCGGGCGGAGAAAACGGCTGGCTGAATCGCCATCAGTCTTACGATGCTGATCGCGTCATTCCTCGCACATTAGAAACAGCAGAGCATCGTGCAGAGCGTCTGAAAGAATGTAATAAAGCGGGGATGATTCGCTCCGACAACTTGTACGACTTGGCAAAAGCCTGTTATCGCTGTCATCTTGTAAACAACGAAGACTTAGTGGCTGCCGGTCATAGACTTGCTAGTGCGTTCGACTTCGTCTCATGGTCAGACGGCGAAGTTCGACATAACTTTTTCATGAATCGCGACGTCAACGCCGACGCTCCAAGTCTTTGGTTGGAGACGACGGGTAATTCTGTTCAGAACCGTCGTCGATTGAAGTTTGTCGTTGGAGCCCTCGTTCAACTCGAGATGGGATTGAGAGCTCGAGCGGCGACCACGAATCCGGTATTGGTCCCTCAGATTGGCGGCATGATTGCCGCAGCCAACGGAAAAGTCTCGCAGATCAGCGGAGTTGCACCCACAGCTGACTTGGCTGAAGTGACGTCTGCTGTGAATTCCTTAATGGCAACCCTATTCGTTCCGTTACCCGATGACGCACAGAAGTACTCACTTGTCGCAGACGACATTTCAAAAGTGACGAAGCAATTCCTCAAGGATCATGACGGATCAGAACTATCGGGAGTCGATGCTTTGTTGGTCCTATTGCAGCCACACTATTCACAACATTTCATAGATAGGTACCGCTCTGCCGGCGATGGTGTGAAGTAATCTGAGTTCTCTTGTAATGACTCGCAGATTGTGTGGTGAATTGCGTTCCAGCTGTACAACTAATTTGGGGATTAAAATAGTGCCTGATCACAAGCTCATAATCCACTTTCGGACCGTTTTCTTATTCTTTACATTCGCATTGGCTCTATCGAACCTGAATGTCTTCGCTGACGAGATCTTGTGCGATCCGATGCAAGTTGTCGGCGTCGAGGAAGCGAATTGCGCGAAGTGTCATCCTTCCGAGTTTGAGCAGTGGCAGAAGACCACTCATTTCCGCTCTGTTGATCGTCTCAAATACTCTGGGAATTCAAAAAAGTACGTCGATGCACTTAGAATTGACCCTCAAACTCTCATGTCAACGTCTGTCTGCGCAGACTGTCATGGGACCAAATCAATTGTCGATTCCAATCCAGTGGTGGTCTCAGGTGTCTCGTGCGAATCTTGTCATGGCGGAGCGAAGGACTGGCTGAAGCCGCACGGAGAATATTTCAACGGCCAAACCTTCAGCACACTCGCCAACCTTCGCTCAGACCGCAAAAAAGAGACGGAAGAACATCGAGTTCAGCGGATTGAGCAATCTAAGAGTGCCGGAATGATCCGCTCTGAGATGCTCGTTGAACTCGGTCAAAACTGTCTTGGTTGCCATCTTATCAACAATGAAATACTCGTTCTGGCTGGGCACAAATCTGCGAGCGCATTCGAACTGTCGTCTTGGTCAAGTGGTGAGATTCGGCACAATTTCTTGCTGGATCCGGAAACAAATGCTCTCGCTCCGAGCCTTTGGATGGAAACGCACCATTCAACGCCTGCGGCCCGAAATCGAATGAAATTCGTGGTCGGGGCAATGGCTCAACTCGCTGCGACATTCGAGCAGCGATCCAATGCAACGAATACGGCCTACATCCCGCAAGTTGGGGGAGCCATTGCTGCCCAAAACGGAAAACTGGCACAGATCAATGCACTGAGTGGAACACCGGAAACTCAGGCAGCATCAGCTCTCGTCACACCAATGCTGGGAACGCTGTTCATCGCAGGTCCGACCGACAAATCGCAATATCACTCTGCATCCGAGCAAGTCTCCGAACTCACTCGATCGTTCGCGGAGCAACACGACGGACACGCAATGCAGACTTTGGACACACTTCTCAACTTGCTCCGTCCGCACTACTCGGCAAAGTACTCTGAAAGTCTTTCCAACTAGTCATCAATAAGTTGGGTACAACGGATTAATCGTCATGCCGCAGGTTCATGCTTCCTCGAGGCCTAAGCGTTGGGATCACCCGTTTTGCAATGAACTATCCGGCGCAGGCGGAATCGATCCCTCATGCATTCTGAGAATTCTTCAGTTTGAGCCGTTCTGTAATATGGACGAAGCTGGATTTCGAAAATCTCTGTCTCTACGCGACATTCTGAGCAACGATACTCGAATCCAAAGATACGAACCGGGCGATCTGGTTGTTCGAAGCGGAGATTGGGGTAACTCAGCTTTTTTTGTTTTAAGCGGTCAACTTCGAGCAGAGATTGAACGTCCCGGGCGATCTCTGCCTCCTGAGACACTCGGTCGAAAGCAACCGGTCCATAAAACGTTTCTTTCATCCATCGCTCGCTTATGGAACAAGCCAGAGTATGGTGACTCTCCATCGCCGGAGGTACAAATCTCTTCGCGGCAACATGGGAGTCAAACTCGTACTTTCATCCAAGATCTGCCAACGGTTCTTGATGAATATAGAACGTCGATTCTGTCTCCGGGCCAGTGGTTTGGTGAGCTCTCTGCGCTCGGTCGAACTCCTAGAACGACGACAGTCTTTGCAGAAGAGCCTGCTAAACTACTTGAGATTCGCTGGCAGGGACTTCGGGATTTAATGCGGTTTGATAAGAATGCCGCCGTCAAAACACAAATTGAAGATGCTTTCCGCGAACACGGTTTAAACGAGTTCCTAAGAAATAATCCGATGTTTCATGATCTCGATGAGAACGAGCTTGAAGCGCTTGCAACTCAGGTCGAGTTTCGCACCTACGGCGAATACGACTCACCAAAGCCTTTCAAGGAACTGGCTCGCGAGGGCTACGAAAACAATTTCGAGACCGAAGCTCTGATCTTCGAAGAGGGACACTATCCAAATCAGGCATTGATCGTCCGCAGCGGGCTCGCACGTATGACTGTGAGGCACTATCACGGACATCGCACGATTGGATATCTGACTGCTGGGCAATCTTTCGGGCTCGAAGAAATTGTTGAGGGAGCTGGTCGGGAGCTTGCAGTCCCATACCGGTCGTCATTGCGGGCAATTAGCTTCCTGAGTGCAGTTCTCATTCCGACCAATGCAGTTGAAAGGATTGTTTCGCAACGTCCATCGGAAAAGAATCTAAAATGCACTACCAGTAGCGGAAAACTAGATAAGTGCTCGAAGTCGAATGGCGTTCCAGAGAATTTGATTAACTTCTTTGTCAAAAATCATTACGTACAAGGGACGGCAACAATGGTCATTGACCTTGACCGTTGTGTCCGTTGTGATGACTGTGTTCGAGCTTGTGCCGCGACGCATGACGATGTCCCTCGATTTGTTCGGCATGGACCGATCTACCAAAACTACATGATGGCCAACGCTTGCCTGCACTGCCTTGACCCGGTTTGCATGGTGGAATGTCCAACAGGGGCGATTCATCGACATCTTGAAAATGGTCACATCGTTATCAATGAAGAGACGTGCATCGGCTGTGCTCAATGTGCCAATAACTGTCCGTTCGATGCGATTCGAATGGTTCCGCTGACAGATCAAAGTGGTCGAGTCATTGTCGACCAAAAATCGTCATCTCCACTCAAACAAGCGACGAAGTGCGATCTTTGCGCCGACCAATCGGGGGGCCCAGCATGTCAAGCTGCCTGTTCCCACGATGCCCTCTACCGCGTCGAAATGAGTGACTTTCGACAGCTGGAGAAGAGGTTCAAGCAATGATGCCCCTCGCTTCTCGAAGAATTTGCTCGTTACTCATTTGCTTCGTCGTCATCATTGGAGTGTTCATCGTCGACGAAGTTGCCGTCGCTGCGCATGTGCACACCGCGTTTCTATCAGGTTGGGTGCTCTTTGCGATGATCGTCGTCCTCGCTGCTTACGGACTCCGTAAGAGCAACTTGTTTTTGCGAGTTTCCAGTCGCTACATCGGGACATCATCCGGTTGGCTGCAAGTTCACATTTACCTCGGCCTGTGCACTGCGTTTGTGTTCGGAATTCACACTCGTTTTCGCATTCCTGATGGGGTTGTGGAAACAACTCTTGCTTCGCTTTACGTTGCGACCTTTTCCAGCGGAGTGATCGGGCTGCTGATGACGCGTTGGTTTCCTAAACGACTGGCTAACCGACGAGAGGAGGTCATTTTCGAAAGGATCGCAGGCTATCGGCATCGGCTTAATCAAGAAGTCATAGATATTGTTCGCGAAGATAGCACTCATTCTCAAGAGTCTGCTTTCCTCGATTTGTACACTGATTTGTTGCAGAACTTCTTCGAGAAGCCACGAAATCTGCTGTGGCATCTTGTCGATTCCCAACGTCCTGTTGCTTTATTGTGCAACCGCGTCGGCGAGTATCGTTCGTACCTTTCTGAAGAAGAGTCGCCTCGCCTCAATCGAATTCTGGAACTCATCCGCGTCAAGAACGAGCTTGACAATCATTACACCTTGCAAGGGGCACTCAAGCTCTGGTTGTTCATCCATATTCCCTTGGCCTGGGGATTAGTGGTTCTGGCAGTCTTTCACGCGCTGCTTGTTCTGGCCTTTACATAGCAAACGCTCTTCATTTTTTTTCGACGCTCATCGTAATCCATTGATGTCCAAACCGCTTCAAAAATTTGGCTGGAAGTTCAGCAATTATGAACATCCTTCGCATGATTGGGTCTGTGGAAGGCTCTGTGAAGGAAAACCATGCGAAGTTGGTCCGAGTCAGACTGGACGATGCGGTGGTTTAGCTACGTCTTCAAGAGAAAAACGGGACTCAAATGGGAACTGCACATCGAATTTTGAAGCATGCAAACCGAGACGCAGCCTGAGATACACCAGGAAGCTGATCACGATTTCGTTTGTCGCACTTTGTCTTGCTGGATGCCTCTTTCTCTGGAGTGGGGAGTCAAGTGACGCCATCTCGCCCGGGGCTCTTAGCGAAGCTCATCATTCCGCAGGGCTGAAGTGCTCGAATTGTCATGTCGCAGCCGATGGGGACTGGACAGCTTTTGTCACCGTTAAAAATCTCTCCAAATTCGATTCCATGCGTTGTCTCAAGTGTCATCAAGAACTCGGAGAGAGTGCTCTTCTCGCACATGGGTTAAGCGTCTCTGAGCGAGAAAAACTTGCACGGGATGTGAGTGATCAACGTCAGGATGTTCCGTGGATTACACTTTTCGCTTCAAATTCGCTCGATAAATCGAACAGCAGTGAGTTGTCCTGCAGTAGTTGTCACAGCGAACATCACGGGAGTTCACATGACTTGATGCAACTTTCGGACTCGCGATGTCAAACATGCCATTCGCTGCAGTTTCACAGCTTCGAGAAGGGACATCCTGAATTCTTTGACTATGGATTGAATGCAAGCAGCCGGTTGAATTTCAATCATGCGAACCACATTGATAGATACTTCCTTGATGATTCCAACCGTCTAATGCCAGGGGCAATTTCGCCGACGTCCTGTTCCGACTGCCATGTTCCAGATGGAAGCGGCGAGGCGATGCAAACTCTCGGTTTTGAGGCCATGTGCAAAGATTGTCATGGACGCAACATTGCGGATCGAGACTTTCCTGGAATCCCGTTCTTCACAATTGCGGATCAAGCTGGCAACCAGTCAATTTCAGAAGCGAGTTTCACTGAATTTCCAGCATTCATGAGAATGCTTTTCGCATCGGACCGCCGGCTTGAGAATGTGGATTCGCCAGACGGTGAGGTTGCGCGCGTTTACGGGGTGCGAGAGTTTCTCGACGATGTTTCGAGGAATGGTCAACGAGCAATTGATGACCAGCTTGGTGAAAGGTTTGCAGCCTTTGGGAGTTTTGAGCCGTCGATCGTCCCTAGTTTGATTGAAGCTAAGCATGTCTGGATGTCTTCAGCAGACCAAGATAGTGATCAGATCCAGGCGAGCAATGCGAACTCGGTGAAATACCAATCCCCACCGGTTTCGGAATTCGGCGGTGGATGGTATCTCGAGCACGATGATCAATCGGTCCGCTACCGACCGATTGGACATGCCGATCCGCTGGTTAA
Organism: Thalassoglobus sp. JC818; assembly: GCF_040717535.1. NCBI lineage: Bacteria > Pseudomonadati > Planctomycetota > Planctomycetia > Planctomycetales > Planctomycetaceae > Thalassoglobus > Thalassoglobus sp. JC818. The sequence continues at coordinate 454,638 of NZ_JBFEFI010000001.1, read as the reverse complement.
GAATTGGCTGGAGCTTCTTATTAGGCGATCAAATCAAAACACGCCGCTATCTGCCGACGATCCTATTTTGGAATTGACGACGCTTCTGGCGAATCCAACAGCTTCAGGAAATGAGCCGCTCATCGGACCAGTTTCATCCGGGCGATGCCTTTCGTGCCATGTCGTAGCACGAGATCAAAGTGGCCAATTAGCGATTGACTGGGGCTCGAATGGATCATCCACAAAACTCGGACTGACAAAGTTCGCGCACGCTCCGCACCTTATCACGTCCAACGAGACATCCTGTCTGAATTGTCACGTGCTGGATAGCCAAGACACGCTAATGCTTGGACAGCAGAAACAGGATTTTGCTTCGATCTGGAACGATTGTGAACAGGTGCAGCTTGGATGCTCCAGCGGATTGAAGGCGATCTCGAAGGCAACGTGTATCACATGTCACAACACCGCCTCCCGGTCTCAGCAGTGTGGGAAATGTCATAATTATCATGTACGCGATCTGCGAAGACTTCTGAACGCCAATGTCTTTCGAGCAGCCAAGTGACTGTCAGAAATTCTACAGAGAGCCGATCGCGTGCCCGCGTCGTGTTCTTGGAATTCGAACTGCGCATCATCAGAGCTTTAGCGTTGGGACGGCTGTTCGACACTCAGCTCTGCCTGAGAATTCGGAATAATTGTTACAACCGGATACTCGGTTGCGAGGTTTCAAAAGATTGGCTGCGCGAGTGTCGCTTTTGACTTCAAACTGCGTTCTTAGACACGGGAGACACCGCGTTTCAGGACTTGGAGCGCCGCTGGCGAGGAGAATGTCTTCCAGGAAAACGTCGAGGTCGGCTCGCAAGAGCGACTTCGCTAAAGGTCAGGAGGACGACGATGAATGGATTCCAGAAGCTTGTGATCACCCTGTTGGCTTGCGCTTCCGTGGCAAGCAGCACCACCGCGAGTGATCGCTGGAATCCGTATGTGGAAGGTGAAACACGATGGTCGTCCGAACGTTTGACTGGCCGTGGTGGGCCTGTTGTTCCTCTTTGGCAGGACGATCAAACTCTTCTCTTCACTGACCTTCGCGGCCTGGTCGCTGAAAATTCATTTCAAGGCGGCAGCTTTGGCCTGGCGTGCCGAACGATGGTGTCGAGTCAACGCATTCTCGGCTTCAATACCTTCTATGATGTCTTGAACACTTCGGAGAGTAACACTTTTCACCAGGCGGGAATTGGTGCCGAGCTACTGTCGGTTGACTGGGGGGTCAGAGCTAACGGATACCTTCCTCAAACTGGTTCTCGTTCTGCTGCCGGAGAAAGTACGACATTTCTCGCTGATGAAGATTTGTTTGTCCGAGCTGGACTTGAAGCGGCCTATTGGGGAATGAATGTTGAGGCAGAGCGGAGACTCTTGTGGACTGGAGGTGCCCCAACAGTTCCGGTCGGCGACGTTGAACTGTGGGCCGCAGCAGGAATGTTTCACTTCGAGAACGATACATTCGGCTTCGATAACATGACTGGTCCACGTTTACGGACCGAGTTAAGAGTTTACGATCTCCCATGTCTCGGCTTCGGTTCACGATTCGTGTTTGGTGGCCAGTACGATTACGACGACGTGCGTGGATCAGTCGGAACAGCGTCGGTCAATCTTCGCATCTCGCTCGATCTTCGAAAGGACGATTGTCGTGAACGAACGTCTGGCTTAAGTCGGAGGATGCTCGATCCAATTGTCAGAAATGTGGAGATCGTCACAAATCGTGGAAGCTATGGTGCCCCGGAGCCAGCCAAGTTTTCAAGAACAGATCGATTAGTCGATTCGGTGATCGTGTTAACCGCCGACGATGACATCACGAATCGTATTGAGGAGGCTGGAGAGGACAGTGTTGTTATCCTTGATGGCTCACTCGGAGAATTCGAGACGACGACTGAAACCGTCCTCAATGATGGACAGGTTGTCATGGGAGGACAGGCACGTTTGCAGGTGTATGGTTGCGAAACCGGAGCAAGAGCAGTTTTTTATGCACCGGGTGAGCGGCCGACGGTTCGGTATTCTGGATTCGGAGAGGAAGCCATTTTCTACGTCGCAGATCGATCTGCAATCATTGGTCTGAATCTGGTTGGCGGACCTTTCGCCATCTACGGGGAATCTCCGCAAGATGTTCTGATTCAGGATAACATCTTGAGATCAAATGAAGCTGGGATTCTGTTGCTCGGCGATGTTGTCGCAGACGTTGTTGGCAATGATGTCTCTGAAAATGATGAATTTGGAATTGCCGTTCAGCGATTTCACGGTGGAAATATCTCCAATAATACTCTTCATCGAAATGGCGAGGATGGATTGTCGTTTCAAGTGGTGTCTGCAGGAACGGTTTTCAACAATCAAGCTCACCAGAATGGATCGAATGGAATTGCGATTGACACTCTCGAAGGTGGCTTAATCGTACGCAACGTCGCTAGCGAAAACGACGATGACGGATTCGACGTCGATGAATTCTATGATGGAGTCATGACGCAAAACATTGCTCGAGGCAATCTCGACGATGGATTCGACTTCGATGAAATGTACGGTGGAATTGCATCCGAGAATCTCGCCATCGGAAATGACGAATTCGGATTCGAGATCATCGATTTCGATGGAGGAGAACTCTTCGGAAATTCGGCTGGCGAGAACCTCGCCGGGTTCTTCATCGAATCACTTGATGGAGGCACACTGGCAAACAACAAAGCGTTCGAAAATGAGATTGACGGGTTTGTGATCCTTGGGCTCGACGAAGGTGTCGTCAGAAACAATCGCTCGCTGAGAAATGGCGATGACGGATACTACTTTCGCGACGTTGATGCCGGGCTGATCTCGAACAACGCATCTCGACGGAATTCAGGCGACGGATTTGATATCGAGTTTGAACCGTTTAACACGAGCGAGTTTTCTTTTAACCATTCTTCGCGGAATCGGGAGCGTGGATACAACTTCGATGACGACCTGCCGAGCATTGGCGAAGGTACCAACACAGGACGGAGTAACCAGGCTGATGATCGCTTTTGAGTCGAAAGTCAGCGTTTCCTCGAGTGAGGAGCGCCAGTAGAAGCTGCGTCGCTGTAGCGGTCGGCCGTCAGACGTGACCGGTTGATTGAGGTTGTTCGTGAAACGTTCAGTCTTAAGTTCGAACTCATCAGACGCGAATGAGCCCTTCCTCGGACTGTTTCGACTCTTGTGGTTCGTATTCGGTTTCGATTTCCGATTTTCCCAGCAGATGCTTCCAGTGAGAAACCGTATCGACAAACAGCTCAAGGCTCTTGATGAACACATCCATATCGAGGTTCGTCGTACGGAACGATTGAATCAACAACACTTCGTCACGATTGATGTCAATCGAAAATGCGGATCCATTCGTTTCCCGGCCAAAGAGGTTGGCTTTCAACAGCTGAACATATTTGGGTTCCAACTCGGACGCCCGGGAGTGAACGACAGAGTACATGTGCAGCATTTGAGATGTGTCGACCCATTCGACATCGACGACGAATTCTCCATCGAAGATGAGTCTGCAGATAGAGTCATCGTTGAATTTCAGCAATGAAAGCTCGAGGCGAGCGGCCAATTGGGCTGCAAACTGATCTTGATGCATAACTCAACCAGGAATTCGTGATGAGAGAAATGGAGTGTGTGATTCCATTCTTGAACGTCAGGAATCGTTGAGATCTTGCAGAGAAGACCGGGAATCAGAGCTGAATTCGTTGGAATGGATGCCGTCACATTCAACAAAATGAGGCGATTCTTCTGCTTCTCTCAGTTTGAATGCGAGGCTTCGTCATCAGCGTCCGATGACATCAGTAGAGATCCACTTGTCCGCCTTTCAGGACCCGATCCACTTCGACAGGTTGGTTGAAATGACTTTGCTATCAATTGTCCGCCGTTGGTTTCTGTTTGTGGTGACTTTCTGCCTCGTCTCCACCAGTGTTCAGCGATCGGCCTCTGCCACCGACTTGCATACCTTGACGACTGATTTGGCTTGTCAAGCAGTCATGCTCTATCACCCCAAAGTCAAGTATGATGAAATTCGAGTGGTGGACTACGCATTCGGGCGTTATGGCGATGTTGCCAAGACGTATGCAGTCGTCGAATTTTCGAAGAAGAATCTCAATCGAGCTCGCACGGCTCATCTCGCTGAAGTGCGTGTCACACTTGTTGATGTCCCAAATCGTCAGGTCATCACAAATCTGGACTATCTCGACAACGACCGGACGTGTCTGGCAAATGTCGATTACACACCTGGCCTGATCGCGGAATACAACATCACACTCGAGAGGGCGAATCACTTGCCCGGACTGGACGTTCGTTCGCCGTTACTTGGCTCGCAGAATGCGAATGGTTTCCATCGCGTCGGAAGTGGACGACGGATGATGGACAAGAGTTTTCCCCGCGAAGATTCGGGGAGCAAATTCATGCGAAGTCCGGTGTCGTGGTTTCGCGGCACGCCAGCACAATCGTCCCCGTGCTTTTCTGAGAATCCGTCGAAGAGTGTCAATCAGTGATCATAATGAGAGTCTGATTCATCTGCTCTACACTTTGATGCCGGGGAGACGTTGCCATTCTGTGAATTTGGGTATCTCGCTGCTCGGGCATTGACCGTTCTGATTGGCAGAACCTCCGTGTTTTGTGGTTCTTTCCCAGCGAGCAAGCTTGTTCAGGTATGAGAAGAGCCAGTCACATAAGGGGGCGACATTGAGGGCATTTACAAACCAGTCGTAAATCGGGCGCGGTTGTCCCGATGCCAGGAGAGGTGCCTGTCCTGTCTCATAGAGTTGTGTATTCAGGTAATAATACAACAACATTGTTTCATACGCCGAAAGCTGACTTTCACGCGATGGCTCTTGCAAGTCACAGTCGGCCAACGATGCTTCCGTCTCGTCGTCGTCATGCTCAATTTGGAAGAGCGGTTTGTCTCTTGTTTCGAGTCGATTTGATCGCCGATCGAGTTCAACGGTCGGCGTAGATTCCGCGATGCTTTCTGGAATGTCAACGAGATTCTGAGATTGCGGCATCGGGGACTACGTTGACTGCTGCTGGCTGACGAGAAGTTGATTGTATGACCACTGCAAAGGACTAAGGCGTCACAAACTGTAGCGGCATCGAAGCGATCGATGGTGAGTCGGACTCTTTGATTAAGTTTCTCCAAGGTTCCAATGTGTTGAGAAACTCCTCCAGTTGCTCGTGAAAACCGGAGATGGAGATGTCGTCGAGGTTGAACGACCTCTGCAGTACGATTTGTTCCGATTCCGGCTCATAACAGACAACATCTCTACACCTTCGAAAGTGGAGCAAACTCCGACCGAGAACTTGCTTGAGGAGGTGTTCAGCTCGCATCTCGTCGTCTGGAACCGGACCGAGTGCCGACTCCAAAATGACTGTGGATCGACCGTCGATACGGATGCTGACATCCAGTTGCTGGTCGAACTGCATGCGATAGCGTCCATCCTCTTCTGGAATCAAGTCGTCGATTCCAAGCGTTTCGCTGAGGTGCTGAAAAACGGTATCGAGTGAGGCAGTCATGTGATTACTTTCGCAACCGACGGTCAAGCTGAAGGAGGTGTCGGAAGATTTGATTCCGCGATCAGGCCTGAGTCATTCTTCGGATCGAGGCCTGTTCCGTCTCTTGAGCATGCATGATTTGTTCAGACAAACCGTTGATTGTCGACATGCTTTGAGAAGCATACTGCTCGAATGCGGAGGCTCGATCGCCGTGCCAGCGTTGCAGCGTATCGTACTCTTCACCCTCAATTCGAACGGACTCGCCCGCGTATCGAAATGTCGCTGCCAAACCTTTACCAGCAGCCATCGAGACCTGACTCATCATTTCGACATCCATGTGAAGTTTGTCGCCGATCCTGCGTCGCTCGGTGTCGGCCAAACGTTGCATGTCCTGCTCGACGGTGTTGATTTCCGACTTCGTACTCTGAAGTTTATCGTAACCCCCGATTTGCTTGTTCAGGGTGTTCACCCGCTTGCGCATCGTGGCTCTTTGTTCCGGGGTCAGGTTGGGTTGTGTGTCGAGTTGAATTTCCAAATCGGAACGTTCATCTCGCCATCCCTGAGCCTCTTGTTCGTTCACCTCCGACAGTGTTCTGCCATTGTTGTCGACTCCCGTGGGAGTCTCACCGTCAACGCCGGTTTCGGTTCCATCGACGGATTGTCTTCCGAGTTCCGTCTCGGTCTTCTTGAGTGTGTCGAGTTTTGTTTCTTTCGATGTGTATTGGCTTTGGAATTCTGGTGATCCTTGTTTTTGAACGTCGATCTTCCCCATTTTTCTGGATCCGATTCCATTCGACAGAGCACCCAGACCAGTTGATGCCGCGTCGATGCCTTCGGCAATTGCCTGCTTCCCGGCGGCATCGAGTTTCTTCGAACGAGCGACTTCCGCATCGTCAAGCATCTGCAATCCGAGGTCGCGAGAGAATTCTCGCTGGGCAACGAAGATGTCATCCTGAGCTTCCATTTGATTGACGCCAGCAATCAGCATCATGTGGCCTAAGCTCATGCCATTGTCGGATTGTGATCCGGAGATTTGGTCACCCATTTTGTTACCTCTTCGTTGAGCCTCGAAATTTAATGTGCAGGTCGACAAATCGTGTTTTAGCGGGAGTGTTATTCGCGTGGTGGCGAATGGTTGTCTTCGCGCTGTTTCCGTCTTTCCAATCCGCGGCGCAGCATCGTGATGCGACTCTGAAGTTGTGACGGGTCTTTGCTGGAGTTGAGCCATTCTTCTGCATCGTTCAACGCCAATGCTGCTTTGTCGAATTCAGCGAGTTGAATTAGACATTCCGCTGCGTGCAGCGGTGCCCAGGGATTCTTGCTGCCGTTGTGGGCTGCCAACGAGAATGCATTCAGAGCTTCGCTGAACTTGTTCTGTTTCTTACAAGCAACACCCAAGGCGATCCAGTTGCGGTCACGATGGGATTCGAACAGACAACACTGAGTCCACCAGTATTCTGCGGCGCTGAATTGTCCATTCTGGAAGTTACGAAAGCCGAAGTCGTACATCGTTTCCCAAACTCGATCATCGAAGTCGACGAGTTCCTTCAGCGGACGGCCTTCTTTCAGGCATCGTGCTACCTCTTCTGGATCGAACGCTTTTACTTCGAAATTCGAAGACGAAGGCACTTCCGCAGCAGGCTGCTCATGTTGAACGGTCGCAGTCATCGTAGAGTCCAGGAATCGAGTGGTTGGGAGGAATTTTATGCAGCGGAGACTCACGGTCTCATTCGTTCGTCAAATGGCGCGAAGGTGTCCGACGACAGCATCATGTACATCATGAATTGCATCCGTCATTTTTGAGACCCGCGTCTGATAGTTTGTGGAAGCCTGATCCATGATCGACTTCCAGGCGTTATATCGTTCAGTTGTGTAGCTCATCTCAGCATCGATGTAGTCAGCGTCTGCCTGAAGGACAGCGACGTCGTAGTTGTAATCGGCGTAGACAGCTTTTGTTGCGGTCGTGAATGTGTCCATCACTGTTTGCGTCAGCATCGTGTACTTATTCATCGTTGTGACGGCGTCTTTTCCAGCGTCACTGGCGACCCCCAGCTTAGAAGCGATTTTCGCAGCTTTATCCAATCCATGCTGGATCATCTTTTCGAGTCGAGCGGAGCTGAGCTTCTGCATGAGTGACTGTGACTCACGGATTTGATCGGTCTGTTCCTCGATCACCTGCATCAATTTCTGCGAGGCACTATTCAATGTTTCCGTCGTCTTTGCCGACGTTTGTGCTGCTCCGGTGGCAGTGCGAGTCGTTGTCGTCGCAGCATTGGCGGTCTGAGTTCCAGTTTTTGCCGTCGCTGTCGTTGAGCTTGCAGTTTTCGCAGATGTCGTTGCCGTCGTACTCGTTGTCTTGGCGGTCGTGCTCGCTGTTTTGGCGGTGGTCGACGCGGTGTTTGCAGATGTGGAAGCCGTTTGAGATGCGGTCGTCCCGGATTTAGCGGCCTGACTTCCTGCTCGCAAAGCTGAACTCGACTTGCTGAGAGCGATCGCTCCAACTCCGCCCAACAATGCTACGCCAATTCCAACGCTCAACGAGACCCACATGGCTGCCTCGCTGTCCATTCCCATGTTCTCACAGTTTTCGGCCGAGAAGAGCATTCCGGGTGCCATGGTTGTAAAGATCGCCACACCAGCTGCACCGCCAGATGCGACGGAGATTCCAACGATTGCAATTCCCAGAAGAACCGTTCCTAAGACGGTGTCGTCGTTGCCGAATGAAAGTGCTTTGATAATGTCTTCTGTCGCTCCGGTTTCGTTGAGACATGTCATCGTCAACATGGCGATCCCGGCGACCATCATCGCTGGGCACGCTAAACCTGCGACCAGTGTGAGCCCTGTCGCGATGTAGCCGGCGATTCTCCCGAACTCGCCCCATTTCTCTGCTTGTTCAGCTTTCTCCCGCATTTGTGAAAGCTTCTCGATGTTCTTCGCAGCGAGATCGCTTCTTTCTGATGTCAGATTTGTCATCTGCTCCGCACTGAACTCAAGCTGATCCTCGGCAATCTCAGATTGATTACTTCCGAGGATTAAGAGTGCGTCTTTGAGATCGATGTCTGCCGGATATGACAGCCCATTCACATCCGCTCCGTCACCAGAGCTTCGTTGTGATGAGTTGCCGGTCGTCCTTGATTGATGTTCTTCGGAATAGGAGACGCTGAGGGTTTCCGCATTCTCAACGGCGACCTCGTCGACAACCGCAGTTTCACCATTCACCATGGTTGTGTCAGTGATTGGGTTGGAACTGTAGGATGAGACTTGACTCACTGTGATTTCTCCTTGGCCATACGTTTTTCAATGATTTTGAGGAGAAATTCAGCGCGATCCTTGCGCTGAACGAGGTGAGGTTCGTCGGTGGAATTTTCGATTGCCATCAGGACAGCGTCTTTGGCAGCTTCCAGTTCGCCCATCTGCATCAGGCATTCTGCAGCACGGATGCTCGGAATCGGGTTGTCGATGTCGAGCGTCCCTGCAAGAACGTAAGCCTGAAGAGCCTTCTTGTAGTTCCGAAGTTTTTCGCGACAAAAACCGAGAGCAACCCAGGAGCTGGATTCGTAGTGGTCAAGGAAGCACAAGTACTCAAAGACGGTTTCAGCGGTGGAATATTGCTCGCGTTTTTGCAGGTCGTAGGCATAGGCGTAAAGTGCCGATTTCATTTCGTCTGTGACCTGAAATGCGTCACCGAATGTGTAGCCTTGGCACATGATGAGTTCCACCATTTTGGCCAGGCTCTTCTCGTCGACGTTCGGGATCTGAGGAGAATCGACACTCATGTGGCGGTTTTGACCTTGTTGTTCGGATAGCTGGATGAACACATTTCCGGCGAGAGAACGCAACGGAGATAGGGTTCTTGCAGATTGTTCACTTTTTTCATGAGTGAATTCGCTCACTGGCCATAGTCGTTGAGCGTGAGCTTCTTGAGAGAATTCTTCAGATCCGGCGGCAATTCAGAAAATTGATCTGTTTGAAGAAACTTAAGAGCGCGATGTCGCTCACAAGACTGGTTTGCGATTGAAGGAGAAGTGCAGGCCAGAACACTCATCATGTCCTTCAACACCATCGCGAGTGGAGTTTCTGATGTCAGTCAATTTTGACATCCCAACCCGATTGTCGATGTTCGTACATCTGCAAGCGAACGAGGAACAAGCCTGGTCAGAATTCGTTCGCCAGTACGGACCAATGATCGCTTCGTGGTGCATGCGATATAATCTGGATGAAACAGAGACCGCGGACGTCACTCAAACCGTGCTGATCAAGCTTGTTCAGGTCATGCGGGAGTCGCGCTACGACTCGAACAAAGGGAGCTTTCGCGGCTGGCTCAAAACTGTGACCAACAACGCCGTTCGAGATGTCATCCGAACATGGCACAAACCGGGACGAGGAAGTGGCGATTCGGTCAATCTGGATCGACTCAGCGCACTCGAAGATCCAGCTGCCCTCGAAACTCTCAATGAGTGTGTCGACGAAGAGTACAAGCGAATTCTTCTGCATGAGGCGGAGCGTCGTGTTCGAGAGCGTGTTCGAGACTTCACATGGCGGGCGTTTGAGATTACGACTCTTGAACAGCGCAGCGCTAAAGAAGCTTCTGAAGAACTCAACATGAAGATTGCAGAGATCTATGTCGCCAAGTCCCGTGTCATCAAGATGCTGAATGAAGAAGTCGCACGGCAGGAAGAGGAACTCGAGGGGAACCAATCTGACCAGTCCTAAGACTGATCTATTAGCGCAGTAGCTGCCATGTTCATTGGTGGTCGTCTGCGCTTCAATTATGCGCACTCACAATCGGGAAAACGATGGTGCAAAATGCATTTGGACTGCATGATTCATCATGTTTGCAGCATTGATTCACGGCAACGGCACCGAAAGTCATTCATTTGCATTTTGAAGGCATTTCTTCCCTCGTCGAGCGAATGTTGTGTGCCGGTTAAGCCGATTGATAGGTATAGAACAATCGGTATGGGGTAAATCAGTGAAAACTGCGAGAGCAATCATTGTCACGTTGGTGCTGACCGTTGCAGCACGGTCAGCGCACGCGCAGTTGCCGACGAGTGTTGAGGTCTATCAATACCGCGCTGTCAATCGTGAGCTGACGGAAGTTCTCCGTGCATTCGCGTCTGATCAACGACTCAACATTGTCATCGACGAAGCTGTTGAACCCAAGCTGATCAATGAAGAGATCGAGTTACCTCCTGAGCAGTTCCTGAACTATATCACCGGGAAAAATGGGCTGGTCTGGTACTACGATGGGACATCTGTTTACATCAATCGCAGCAGCGACCTCCAAACGCAAGCCTTTCGACTTCGATACACGACACCTGCACGTGTGACCGAGACGATGCAGATCTTGAATGCGTATTCGGACAACTTCCCTTTTCGATTGCTCGATCCAGAAAAAGTGATCCTGGTCGTCGGTCCACCTCGGCTGATCGAAATGACACGTTTTGCTGTCGAAACACTCGAGAGCGGAGGCGAAGCAAACCTGATGAACGAGGTGTCGATCGCGGTTTTTCCACTTACTTTTGCATCCGCAACCGATCAGACTCTGGAGTTTCAGGGACAATCGGTTCAGGTCCCGGGCGTCGCAACGATTCTGGAAAGCCTGATTTCCGGTCAACCGATTCAGGGAAAGTTGTCGACGTTGTTGCCTCGTAATCTTCCGGGCCTCACCGGTTACGGATTGGATCGATTCTCGCAAACTCCCGAGGCACGTTTGTTCAGCCGTCAGCCATCACTAGTTGGTGAAACAGACGTTCAGCCGGACGAATACATTGCAACTCGCGAGGACTTGGCAACTCAAATCAATCCTGATGGGACGGTTGAAGAATCTGATCAAGTACGAGTCATCAATACTGCATCGATCACGCCGACGATCCGCGCTGACCCCCGATTGAATGCCATCGTTGTCCGCGATCTTCCTGAACGGATGGAGTCATACCGTCAGCTCATTCACTCGCTCGATCAACCGTCCGGGATCATCGAAATCACAGCGAGAATTATCGACATCACGAAGAGGGGAGTCTTCGAATGGGGGCTGCCATATGACTTTCAATGGGACAGCGGCGGTCAGGCTCGACAATTCTCGATGCAACTTACAACAACCGACACCGCGAATCTCGCTGTGACATTGTTGAAGGACGAGACAGTCCAGTTCATGCAGCAGATTAAAGCTCTTGAACAAGACGGATACGCCAGGGTCGCCAGCCGACCTTCGATTTTGACGCTCGACAATGTGCAAGCTGAGATCAATAACAGCGAAACATTTTTTGTTCGCGTCGAAGGCGATTTTGAAGTCGATCTCTTTGATGTTTCTGTCGGGACCAAACTCAACATCACTCCTCGGATTATCGAAAAGGATGCAAAGAAGCTGATCAAACTGAGTGTCCAGATTGATGATGGTGCTGTTCTCGAACAAACCGTTGATGAAATTCCTCGAATTCGCAACGACTCGATCACAACGCAGGCACTCCTTTCTGAGAACCAGAGCCTCTTGATCGGTGGGCTTTTCCGCGAGGAGAAATCGACTGTCGAGTCGCGAATACCTGTCTTGGGAAATCTTCCCGGCGTGGGCTTTCTTTTCAGGACGGAGGAGTTCAACACCAGTAGAGTCGAAAGAGTCATTCTGATCGAGCCGAGAATCGTGACTCTTGCGTCATTGCAGGGAGGCGATATTCCACCTGGTCTCGACTATTTCCCCGATCCTGTTCCGCTCGACGCCGATGAGCTCTGTCCTCCCCTGCCCGCGTGTCCTCCCGGTCAAATTCCGCCAGTTGGCTTGCCCTCAAACCCAGTTGGGCAGAATCGGCAGGGAGCTCAAGAGGGATCGCCAGGGAAGTTTCCAGTTTGGGCGAGCGAAAATGAAACTTCGGTCAATGACGTACGCCGAGCTGAAATGAGGGTGAGCAGCGAAGAATCCAACGGACACCTTGAGCGGGCAAGCTACTCGAAATCCACAACGGTTCAGGGCTCGTCTCAGATCACCAACGAACAAGCAGCTGCGAGTCTCAACATGAAGACCCTTGGTGGGGCCCACCCGGCCCTGCAGCGATTAGAAGCTAACTCCCCGAGATGGGAGCAGAGTTCTTCAGGCAACGTCTACAAGACGGCGCAAATTCAGAAAACGGAGTCCACTACCGAGAACCGAAGAGTCCCATTCAACCTCTTTCGGAAGAAGGACTCGGATGAACAGCCGAAGTCCGAAACGACCGGCCGACGGTCTCTCTTCCGCTGGAAGGACTGAAGTCGATTTCTGTTCAAGGATGTTGCAGGACTTTACTGCTGTTTTCCAATCTCATCTTCGATGTGATCATAGATTCCTTTCATGAACAGATACGAGATCGTCTGAAAATTCTTCTCGTATTGCTTCTGCATCGTGATTTCATCTTCGAGTGACGTTCCTTCATCAACAAGCTGAGCGAATTGCTGAGCATCCGCTTCGGACACTGACGACATCGGATCATAGGTCGGAATCACTTCTTCTGCCGTTCCGAATGAGTTGATTTCAGTCATGGTTTATCCGCGATCTAGTGCTGTTTGACAGTTGTTCGAAAAGGTCCCCTCCCCTTTCAGGGAGAGGATGGGGGGGATGCAATGTCTTACAGTGTGAAAGTCCTCAATGATTTCACGTTCAACTTAGCGGATGTGTCCGCGTGCAGAACTTCGAAGCGTATCCACAATGTTCATGAACTCATTGTTTCCATCCTCCACGTCTCCAATGAGAGCGTTTGAAAACAATGAAACTTGATCTGTATGCGAAGATAGACTTTCAATCTCCAGGCTGAGCAACTCAAGAACCTCGGAGACTTCGTAGTCGCTTTTGATTTTGGTGGTGATCGAACTGCTGGTGTTGAAATACTGCTTGAAGTCAAATCCAATCGAATCCAGCCACTCGGTAAACTCAGTTCTTTCGCTGAGTGATTCATCACTGAAACTTCTGCCCTGTGCTGTCACTCCGCTCAGCCAGACCATCCAGTCGTTGCTTTCCTCCAGAAAGTCTGTTGTTTCTTCGTACCAACTCAGAAAGTCCTCAGCGACGTCTGACACCAGTTCGATCAATGCAAACATCGGATCGATATCAACATCGTTCAGTTCACCATCAATATAGCTGCCGGTGACGACTTCAATTGTGCTCATCGGAAGTTCCTCAACTTGCCGCCTTTGTCATTCTCGAACGTTATGCGCTGTTGTTGCTGGCTCGCTGGAGAGCATCATGGACGTATTGATGAATTAAATCCCACACATCGTTGAGTTCGCCCCACTCAGTGATTGCTGAGTTGGTATAGAGAAGTGCAACTTCTGTTGACGTCGATTGACTTTCGATCGCCGTTGCCGCAGCTTCCAGAAGAACGTCGATGTCTTCGCTCTTGAAATCATCATTTAGGTCCTCATCAGCATACGCTGACCAAGATCGACTGCTTGCAGAGACTCCACCCCAGTCCCACATGTCCTCTCGATCATCAAAGGCATAATATCCTGTAAGTCGAAAGAAGGCGCTGTCTTCTTCCCCTCTCAATGGTTCTGGAAACCCCAGGGTGCTCTCGTCGTTGAGATATTCGCTGTACTCATTGACTTCGATTCCCATTTCCCGCATTGCCGCAGAACCATTATACGTGACACTGATGGTTCCGGCGTCAGTATCACGTTCGATGCCGACCTTGCCGAAGTAAAGTTGCATGAATTGTGTGATATTGTTTGGATTTGAATCATCGAACATCACTGGATGCAAAACAACGTCGGAGCCGATGAATCCTGCAAGTTGCAAGACCGAAGCAATGATATAGTTTTCAAATTGCTCAGTACTTAGTGTGACCAACATGCCGACCGTGCCAACCAATGAATACTGAACATTACCTGTTGTTGGATCGAAGCTTATGAATCCATCATCTATAAATGGCGATGATGATAAGTTGTCAATTGCGAAAAGATTGTATATGTTGAACGACTCGCCATATTGAACATCGTCTGCGGTCATGTAAGTGTTGGAATCAAGGGCATCCAGGAAATCTTCAAGGTTTTCGAACGTGATTGTTCCCCCGCCCAGTAAGTCGGATACATCAATCGGGACCTCGCTGAGATCCGTTGATTCTGCGTTGAGCGAGTCAATGAAGGTGGTTTCTACTTCCAGGAACTGAATCAGGTCTGCCTTTGTGGCATCGTCCGGAGTTAGATAGTCTCGCAGGTTATTGAGAACCTCTTGCATCGCTGACAGTTTGTCTGTCTCAATTTCATAAGCTGACAGAAGTTCTTCAATATCAGTCGACTTCGCAGTGATCGCATCGAGGACAACTACGTTTGTCACAAATGCAAGGCTCTCCAACTCCCCATCGGTGTAGAGGTCGTTTCCAAGTTCGTCATAGACTTCGATTCCCAGATCGACCAAGTCCTGTTTAATTGTCGCGGGATCGAAACCGAGATCTGCAAAATCAGTCGACATAGCTTTGTGCTCGAATACCTGAGTTAATAGTTCACTTGAAGCGATTATTTCATCATTTCGATGACACGGTCGATGGCATCGGTGACGTATTTGTGTATTGTGTCCCACCCGGCGTGGTACTCACTCCATTCAGTCAGCAATGTGCTGATCGATAGCAGGTTTAGCTCTCCTTGAGCGGCGAAGCCCTCCACCCCACCACCGATGTCTGTGTAGAGTTCTTTGATGGACTCCCGTTCCATGTAGTCTTCATCAAGCACAGAATCACCTGAGAAGTCGCTCCAGCGTTTGTCGTCCCATCGGTATTCCCATGAGACCTTGGGAGCCCCGTCGCTGAGCGGATTTCGCTTGCCGGACGTGAGGTCAAACGCGTCACTCAAATCGTCGTATGCATACGCAGCTGTCATGACGAGATAAGCATTGAAAGTTTCACTTTCGAAGGGTTCGATCGTCTCTGAATTGCTGTCAGTCAGATCAGTATTGAATTTTTTATCCCAGCTGCTCGTGATTTTGTTCGCGTTTTCCCAGTATTCGACGCGGACAGGTGTGTCGTCGAAGTAGTCGGTGAGGTTGTAGCCAAACTCACTTGTCGCTGCGGGAGCGTTGTAGTCAACGGTCAGAGTCCCGGCTGTTGCGTCAAATGCGATCGTCGTCTTTCCGTAAAAAAGCTGATGCCAGGTCGCAAACTCATTTGCTAGTGCTCCAGCTTGAGCTGGTTGAGAGCTGCTGGCGAAAATTACGGGCTCGATGTAAACATCTTCTCCAATGAATCCTGATGTCTGAAGTGCTTTCGCAATCAGATATTCGCGAACTTCGTCCAGACCTAGGTAGACGGTGGGGGCGGAACTATCTTCATTCGCGACCTTGACAGAGTAACTCAACGAACCGTCCGCGAAGTCCGTCCAAGAGGAGTAGACATTCACTTGCTCGATGCCTGTCGTGCCATTGTAGATTCCCGAGATCGCCGACTCGAATGCGCCCTCGTCCATGGCAGCCTTGAGGCCGAGGAGCAAAGCCTGATAGTCACCTCCTGTCAGTGCGTCCAAGTAATCCTGCATTGTTGAATATGTTGCTGTCGCGTCAGGACCAAATCCCGCCACTGTCAACTCCGGAGAAGTGATTTCGTAGTCCAGCGTCATCTTCGAGGCGTCGCCGATATTCAAGAACGTGTAATCCTTTGTCATGAAGTCCATCAGACCAGCGAGCGTGACGCTCTCGTTGTCGAGCGTCGTCATCAATTCGTTAAAGAAGATCTGAGAAGCCTGCAACTTGCCCGATTGGATCTCAAAGTCATACATCTCCAGTTCGAGCTCATCGGTCTTGTTAGTAATCTCGTTTCGAAGAATGATGTCCGAGACGGTCATGACACTCTTTAGCTCCGAGTCGCTGTAGAGACTTTCATCAATTCCGAGATTGATAAGATCGACACGGATCGATGTAGGATCAAGCGCGAGATCGGTGTAGCTGGACATGAGTCAGGACCATTCAATTCATCAAAGTGGGGGCGCCATCGATTCAGACCGTCATCCGATTCCGAGGTGGTTTGCGTTTCTTGCTAGCAGACTGTTCCGGATATTGGCGAGCCATTTCCTCCTCTGCGCGCTTGCGAATCTTCTTGCGAATGGAGTCTTTGAGAGCTTGAAGCTCGGCCTGAGCTTCTGGAGAGATCTCTGGGGTATCCATGTTGCTCATTTTCTCTCGCAATAGTTGACTGAGACGATCGACCGTCAGTTTCATCTCGGCATAGCCCTCGCGGATTGCATTCACGCGTTGGTTCACCCGCCGAACCGGATCATGCTCACGTTTTGCAGCAACAAGCGCGTGCATGGCTGGACTGTTTTGCTGTTTGGTGTGCATCCCATTGATGATTTTTTCAATCACCTCACAGGCATTGTGGACGTCGTTGACGTCAATTTGGCGACTTTCTTTTTGCAACATCTGGCCGAGTTTCTGTCTTAGAAGTTCCAAGAGGCGTCGATAAACGCAGATAAATGACGTGTTGACTTTCCGAAAAGTACGCTTGAATTCTATGGATCTTGCAGTCCGTGAATTGGACTCGTTGTCTTTGGGAGTGCCTCGATTGCAGCGTTTATTAATTGTTGATCTTCGATGAGCGATTTCGTGACCTCGCTGTGAGAAATTATCGAGTCAATCAGCGTGGTGTCGAAATGGCGGTTAAAAGCGATCATGCGTTGCAGGTCTTCCGCGAACTGAAGATGTTCCAGGTGTTGTTCCTGAATTTCGTGCTCAGCTTCGTTCCAAGCCATTTCTTCGGTTTGTTGTTTCATCGAGAGAAGACGCTGTTGCACAAGACGCTCGTCTAATTCTTCTCGATTTCGACGCGTCAATGCCGAACTTCCAGACCGAACGTGATTCAGGCTCCTGCGTTTTTTCAGCAACGACAGCAGAAACTGTTTGACACTTGGGTTCTTGCGTAGAAGTTCTACTGCCTGCGAGATCTGACGATCCGTGATGCGTCCCGCCCGGATTAGAAAGCGGTTGCGGATCAGTGACTCCCGTGTGAATTCCATATCCGGCCCCACTTCGATCGGTTCCACAGTTTTCTCGAAGATCCTTCCAGATTGGGATTCAGCGTCATTCTTCTCCGGCTGCAACTCATCCACAATTCGCGCATGTTCGTCGGCTTCGTTTGTGGTCAGTTGGGAATAGGTCGACATGACACACCTTTCCAAGCGATCGGAAGTATTGACATTTTCAAGACAGAACTGCAGTTGCTGGAAGTCAACGTTTGATTCGAATTGATGGGACTCATGCGACGAATCGCTCCGACTGTTATGTACGAATTTCGACGATGGAACTTGCACCCAGTGTTTGAGGTTCTCGTTTGCAAGAAACGCAGAGATGGCACGTTCCGTATAAGAGGCGATAGATCTTTACACCCAATCGAGGCCAACTCATGGCATTCCAGTCGCTGTCGAGCCAGAACGACCCACTGCGTAACAACGACTTCTTTCATGAGAATGAACAGCAAAGAATGTCGATGGACTCGCAGGATTCGATTGGCAGTATCGACTCCGAACTCGGCACCCAGATCAATCAAGTAAATCAGGAACAAGAGGGTAAGTTTCACTTACGCTGGTATCGTCCGGGAGCTCATGATCTCGATGCCATTTTTGCCGGCTCAATCGCTGCAGCTCGTCGCGGTCGAAAGGGTGTGAACGGTTTTCATCAGGAGGAATCGCCGAATCCCTCGAATTCGACGACTGCCTCTTCCAGTCAGTTCACGTCTCCACTGACCTTGTCCCCACGCCCCAATCACTCTGAAGCGATCGAAGAGTCTCACGAAATGACGGTTCGCCTGGTGAATCCATCCAGCGAAAATGAGGACGAAATCTCGTCACCCGAACACTTGGGACAACCATCGTTTTCTTTCGAGAGTCTTCGCGACTTGACGCTACAGCTACCAGATCCAGATATTTCTCATTCGATGGATTCGACACTCGATTCACAGGACTTCGGAACTGAGACGACGAGGGGGACGTCGAAAATTCGTTTGTTTGGTTGGCGAAGAAATACGCACGGAGAAGTCCGCCAAGTGGAGATGGTGCCTTTGGTTTGTCAGGACTCTGTGCAGGTTCCGGATAACGAGTCACTGGTTGGACATGAAGTGACGGTCCTGCATCGTGGGGAGAAGTGGTTCAAACGAGGATTGGTCGCCGGTTTGGCAGCGAACGCTGGACTGGCACTTGGGAGTGGAATTGTGGCTGCAATCACCGCGAAAGGAACGGTACTTACGATCGCTTCCATTCTCGGAATTGCGTCCGGACCGGTCGGCTGGGTCATCGGGTCCATTGCGTTGACCGTCATTGTCTCCTCATGTCTTGCCGGTGCTGCCGTCAGCGCACCGATTCTCATTCATGACGTCAAGCAGTCGAAAAAGGATCGAAAACAGTTCGAAGAGGCAGAAAGAGAACGTTATATCAGGGAACTGAATGCAGTTGGCCCTCCAAAACGCGGTGCGAAAGTTCCAATCAATTTTGACTTAGACGAGTACTACTTCGAGTCGGACGAGTTGCTAAGAAAAGTCCTGGATGAGGACGAAGTCAGCAATACTGAAAACGCTGACAGAGGCGAGCTTGAAACTGACGTGAGTTTAACAGACCTTGAATCGTCTAGTTCGACAGGCACGAGTCGAGAAAAGTCATCCGATACAGGTGATTAGCCGCAGCGATAATGGCAGTCAGAGAACCTCTGCAATATTGCTTTCGTCCATTTGTCGCACTGCCTTAGCAAACTGCTCGGACAGATCCAGGAATGATCCGACCACTCGATCGAACTCAGCAGGGTCAAGGTCGTCAATCGAAATCATGATCCACAACACGATGTTCTCTCCAGTTTCGTCGAGCGAAAACGACGCGCCCTGAGTTTTTACTCCAAGATGATTCCATCGCAGCAACTGCCGAAACAGATCGCTCTCGGATTGAATGGAAACAGTTGCAATCGTTGACGAAAGCATCACAAATCGTCCGCCTTCGGTCGCTTCAATTCGGAAACCGAAGTCATCGTTGTAGGTGAAGCTGCAAGCTCCATGAAAATTCTCAACGCCATAATTTCGTGACCAGATTTGCAGTTCTTCCATTGTCATTCTTCTTGCTCTTTCGATGTGGCGAAGCACGAAAACTCGTCAACTCAATGATGCATTCACTTCGTTTCTCTCCGAGATGCCGAACAGTGGAGGAATCGCGATCCCTTTCACTTCGAGCTCTTCGATGAATTGCTCGGCATTGATCTCTCCTTGAAATATTCGACTGATGAAACGTCCGTGGTTGCGAGTAAAGAAACCAATCATGTCGACGACTTCACGAATCAAATCAGGGTCGACGGTCATGGCGCCGGAAACCACCAGTTGATACTGAAAGAAGACAGCGGGAGTCTGTTCGCAGAACTGATGTCGACCAACTGGCAGAAAGCGATTCAAAAGAAAGAGTGTCCGAATCACCTCTGGGACGCAATCAACATGATCGATCACGAATGGAT
Organism: Thalassoglobus sp. JC818; assembly: GCF_040717535.1. NCBI lineage: Bacteria > Pseudomonadati > Planctomycetota > Planctomycetia > Planctomycetales > Planctomycetaceae > Thalassoglobus > Thalassoglobus sp. JC818. The sequence goes on along the minus strand of NZ_JBFEFI010000001.1, from coordinate 434,705 downwards.
AGATGAGCGAGAAGTGAATGAACTCGACCGCGTCTTGTGATTCTGCTGGCATCACCTCAATGAAGAGGGAGTATTCACGACCCAACTCATCGGGTCGAAACGGCACAACGAGTGTGCTGAGCGATTTTTGAGTTTCTACAGAATCAGCCAGGACAGGTTTGTACCCGGAGCCTTCCAGACTCTCCGCGATGCGTTCAATAGCGGTCATCGCTTCCCTTTCTAATAAACTATTTAAGTACGTTGTGCTGTTGTATTCCAAAGATTTCATTGCGTGAGTTCGGCCTGATATTCTCCGATCAGCTTTGCTCCGATTTCGTCGTATTCTTCGCTGTTCGGTGCGTCGACGAGTGCCACAATTTCTTCCTGAGACATGCGGTAGGCGTTCCGCAACACGTGTGCGGCGGGGGTTCTCAAGATGCTGTTGAAATGTGCGTCTTGAATAAGATTCCGGCGAGACGACAACTTCTGAAGTTCAGACTCGAGGTAGCGTTCCGCTTCGATCGGAATGTGCGGATCTCGTAGTTGCAGTTCACAGGCTTGGATGTCATCGTTTACTGATTGAAGTTCGCGGGCCGCATCATTGTTGAATCGCATATCACGTGTTTGCCACTTCAATTGATGGAGCAGTTGCATCGCTGTTGGCCGCTTCGCCGCGGCTCCATGCCCTCGGGAAATCCTCGTCAGAGCGATCGCTTCCGGTGTTGTTCCTTTTTCCTCTGCTTCAACGATCAAATCAGCGAGAAATTTGGTATCCCCCCCGCGTCCTAGAAGCAGGTCTTCAGTCCGTTGAATCTTCCAGATTTCATGCGTCGCTTTCGCGACTTTGAAGATTGCAATTCCAACCGCGACTGTTGCAAATGAAGCGAGCAAGATTGGTGCGACGACCGGACTGAAGACAGTCGTCACTCCAACAGCGGCCAGGGCAACAAGTGTGTAACCTGCCGCCATCCCGAATCCCTTCAGCGAGGAGCAGACATTGAGGAGGCGGGTTTGTTGGTCCTTAAGATCGTTGAGAGTCCGAATCTGGTATTTCAGCGACTCAACCAGTTGAGGGGCGGTTTCCGTTTCCAGCTGCCTTTCAAGTCGTTTGACTGTCTTATCCAATCTGCGATAAGTCATCTGGCCACGGATTGCTTTGAAGCTTCCAATCACTCCTTCCGTGAACTCAGCCGCTGCTGCTCCAAACGCTCCGAAGACTTTTGCGATCGTCGTCCCGACACCGGTCAGACCAACTTGAACAGCGATGTCGTGCCCCATCGTGGCAGCGTGGCGATTGACTTGCGTGACAGCAACTCCTTGCTCGATACGATCAAGAGCGATCTCTTGGTCTCCGAGTTTCTCGAAATAAAGCCTCTTGAGGTTCGATCGGTATTTGTCGACCTGATTGAGAGAATCTTGACTCACTCTGAGATCTCTCAACCCCTGCTCTGCAACTCTAATTTTATGCTTCTTGTGTTCGACTTCTTTTTGAATTCGGACAAAGTCGTCAGCGTTTTTAACGATCGCTAGAGTGTGGAGGACATCCTTTGCCACAAACTCAGCGACGTCCATTTTCTCGGTGGCACTGGTGTCAACCTCTTCACCAGATTCTTGTGCTTTCAGGCTCCCGATCGCGATCCCTGCTTCGTTCTGAGCGATCATGCCTTCCGTGCCGAATGCCCCTGTTTCCGCTGTTTTTCTGCGGAATACGCTCGTGCTGAACCAATTCTTGAACGCTTCCCATGTCCTTTTGACTCGGCCCTTGGGAACAAGTGACTCTGCCAGCGATCGGTATTCCGCAGCCCATCCGTCAACGAGCGAATCGATCTCTGAGAAGACTCGCTCTTGTTCGTGCGGTTTAAGATGCGTCAGTCCTTCAATGTAATAATTTTCGCTTGCGTACTTCGGCAGATGCTTGAGGTCCAATCCATTCGTATTCGCCAAGTGAAGAATTCGCGAATACTTAAGTACTAATTCGTTTCGCTGCGTATCTGTGTCTTTTACCGGGTTCGACTGCTTCAACTTTGATAGCTGATTTCGCCATGAGTCCAGGTTGGCAACCGTCTCTATGTCATCATCCTGAGCGGCAACAAGCACGCTTCCAATCTGACGAAGCCGACTACTGCGGGCAATTCGACTTTGGACTTGCCGGTCCGCTGAGGAGGGACGAGCGACACTCGATTCTTGCTCCGTTCCTAAAGCATCTAGTCCTGGCGAAGAACTGCTCCAGACTGCTTCCAAGTGGTCGACTTCAACTGCAAGGCTTTGAAGTTGACGTTGCGTTTCACGATTGTCTTGTTGGTCCGACGACAGTTGATTGAACTGCGTTGCATTGGATTGATTGAACTGCGTTGCATTGGATCGAAGACTTTGGCGAAGAGACTTCAGTTCATTAAGTTTTGCAAGGTCGACTTCGGTGGCAGTACTTTGAGTTTTGAATGACTCCAATGTCTCCACTTGAAAGTCGACGACGATCAGTAGATTTCTGAGAGTTCGTTTTAGGTTTTCCTGCACATTGGACAACTCGGTAGAAGACGATTCTGCGATTTTGCCCTGTGGATCGATTCGCCGATATTCCGGAGTTCCAGACAGTTCGTGGAATCGTTGCTCGGCAGATCGAAAAGTCGCCAGCAAACCACCACGCTGTCGATGCAAGATGCGTTGTTGCATGCTTGTTGTCGGAGCGTTCAATTGAAGCTGCCCTTTGACGTCAGCTTCGTTTCGATCCCAGAAACTGCGGTCTCGTTGGAATCGATTGCGGGATGTCAACGTTTCTTTAACGTTGCGTGACAGATTGGCTTCGGCGAGTTGATCGATCGTCTGCTGCTTGATCGATCGCTGGCTTTCATCAGCGTGATATCGAAGAGCGTCCCGATAGTGTTGGACGGGATGCTGGGGAGGAGCGGAAAGTGGTGGAGCGAGGTAGTGAGTGGGCGCGGGTTGCGGGTCGCTCAAGTTCAGAGTGAACTCATCTGCGACATGAGCCTGTTCAGTGTCACTAATTGAAAGAATGAGCGATGATGTATCACGAATATCAGCGGACATAATCAATCACTCCTTCCCGTCACTTTGCAAAGAGCGTCGTTTTATCGAGGAAGGCTCACAAGCTGAGTTGTCAGACGACATTCAACGGACGACCCGTCCCTTTAGGGAGACCGACTGTTGTCGTCCAAGATACAAAACGAGAATGAGAAGAAGTCTTGCAGCGACCACCTGAAAGGATCGATCCCGTGGTTGCCGAAAAAATGGACCAGCAATAGATCACTTCTTCGTCAGGACGAGCCCTGTATTGGTCAACTCGCATGAACTGAAGCGGACATTCTTAAGTACCTCATCAGAGAGTGTCGTTTTATGATTAAATGCTTTGGAGCACGCTTTCTGCGAAAACTGAAAAGTGAAATCGAGATCGTCACCGTTGTTCTTGGGGACCAGACCACCTCCAGATCCTTTCTCGGCGGCCACTCGTTTCGTCCAGTTGATATTCTTGCCGATGATTTTCAGGACCAGATTACCATCTTCGCTAACGTGGAATTGAACGTGCTTTGTCTTTGGATTGCTGGGGTCCGTCCTGATGAGCTCGTTCTTGTCAGGACCTTTCTGAATTTGAGGCCGCCATCCAAGCCCCGGCGATCCGTTCAGAAACTTTCCAATCGCCTCCATTGGAATTTCGACTTTCGAGCCAGACGGTCCCTTTGCAGCATCTTCAATTCGTGATGCAATCACTCCTCCTGCCTCGTTTGCGGCTGCCTTGATGTCATCCTCCGATGGTTTTCTTACTGCCGTGCTTACGACCACCACGTTCGAACGCACTTCGGAAGCATCGCTCGTGTCATTGCTTTTCGCATGGTTGGTTGGATTGGTCGCTGACGAGTTGACTGTGTCCGACTTTGCATTGGTTTTTGGCCCTGATTGATCGTCGATTTGGGGAGACTGATTTGATTCGTCGGTCTTTGAAGTCGGCGCTAAGTTCTTTTCGGCTTCGACGTTCGGTCGATCGACTTCATTTTTAGTTGGCTGCGATTCGAGGGGCTGCTGTGGTCCTGAATCGTCCTGCGTGTGAGTCGAGAGTTGTGAATCGAGTCTTGATCGGTCAATGCTGTTCCCGCTCTCATTTTCCTCGACGAGCGAATCGATGAAGTCGAAGAACTGATTCTCGTCTGCAATCGATTTGCGGCTGAGGTGATCGCCCTTATCGACTGAAAGGCGTGGATCAGATTGTTGAGATGCATGCGAATCACCGCTTGGAGGTTCTTCCGCAGTCGACGTATTCGCACGCTGACTGATATCGACATGACCTGATCTAGGTCGAGTGAAGTCATTCTGTTCGTATGCTGGGGCTTCGAGATATTCCAAATCACGCAACAACTCTTCGATGTCTTCATCGGTGAGTTGATCGTTATCGACGACATTGCCCTTGAACTGATCGACGAGGTTGTTGTAGCCGTTGACCAGATCTTGATGTTTGGCTTTCAAGTTCCCGTGTGATTCACGCAGATCTTTAGCAAGCTCCAGGCCACCCTTCTCTTGCTTGGACTTGAGTGGATGATTGATCTGATCGTCCAGCTTCTGCTGCAGGTTCGCGGAAGGCTTCTCCTGCGATTGATGCAGCACATCTGACTTGATGTCCGGGTCTTCGTCGATCGCGTTTTTCCGGCTGCGAGTCAATGCGGTCGCATCGGTTGCTGAGATTTGTGACATGCTCATTGCGAATGCCGATCTAGTCAGAAGGATCAAGATAAAACAGTAAAACGTTCAGCTGCCAGGTTGAGCGCGCGTTCAGGAATTCAGACTCGTAGTGCTTCTGTGGTGCATCCGGAAGTGTCAAATTCTTCGCCGATGGCGATTTGCTGATCGCAATTCTGTTGAATTCGGCAACTCGACAGAATCAGTTTTTGCCACACTCGCACCTTGCGTTGAAAACCAGTGACAAGTTGGCAGAATTCCGTCACGTTGAGGTGTCTGACGAAATGTTCGTAGCTTTGCACGAGGTCATCATCCGTCGAATCAAGAGAGACTTTGACACCTCCGGTGTGATTCCAGAGAAAGTTGTATCTCAATAGCTGCTCATAGATTTCGAGTCGATCCATCATTCCGACTGTTCCCAAACGTGAAGACAGCACGAGGCGACAAGTTTTCGGGTCATAGTCGATGCGAATAATGCAGTCTTCGTCGATTGCAACGAGAAAAGAAGACTCGTCGAGAGCTTCCACATGGACGGCTCTGAGAAGAGGTCCCGACTCTGCAATGATCATCCGAAGTTGTTCTAATGTTATCATGCCTGATTACTCTCAATCGATACTACAGACGGCAATAGCTGTTGGTGGAAAGTGAGCGAATGGTCAGCACACCACAGTTTCAGAACGTTCAACTTCCCCGTTATTGCAGCCGAATTTCTATGCCAGCCGTAGATTGAGCTGTTCCCGGGAGTCTGACCGCCATTATCGATTAAGCGGTTCGTTCGTCAGCTCTTTCGCGAAGAGCTTCCAAGTTCCGTCAGGCTCGAATCCACACGTTCGATAGAGGTTCCAGGCTGGCAAATTGCATCCATCGCACGTCAGGATGATGCGTTTCGCGTTGGATTCGATACAGATCTTCTGAGCATGATGAATCATTGCACTACCCAAACGCCGCCCCCTAGCCTCTGGAACAATCGACAGATAAACCACTTCAAATTCTGGCTGAGTGTTGTGGCGAGATAGCAACAGACACCCGATGTCTTTTCCACCCTCATTAAGAATCAACCAATTTGAAGGAGTTAATGACTCTCGAAAACAGTGTCCCTCCAGCATGTCTTCCGTTTTTCGAGTCCCGTGGAGCTTACGGCAGTCGAGCGAATCTTTCTCGCAACGATTCAGTATGTCTACGAGTCGTCTTTGATGCTTTGCGTGCTCATAATTTACGAAAGACAAATTGTGATTTGTGACAGGTTTGGTTTCTGAAACCTGCCAGAACATCCGAGTCAGTTCTGCGACTTCTTTGAGTCCCAGAAATTGCAGCTGAGAGATGGAAGCAGCCGCATCGGGTTTCACAGTGGACCAGGCCAAGTCGGATGGCGACTTGGCAATGCGATCTGAAACTTGTTGCAAAAAATTCAGTTGGTCAGTTTCGCCGATCGACCGCGAGAAACAAGGTAGCCAAACGTTGAGTTGTCGCCCGGGGAGCTGATACAGCCAAATTGCAGCCTCAATTTCTGATGTCCGACCGGCTACGAGCAGCCCACTCAAGAGTTTCGGATGATTTTTTGCGAGCGAAATGATCCAGTTGAGCATTCGCCTTCTCGCGACTCCGACCGGATTCTTGAAGAGATGACTGATCGCTGCTAGTCGTTCAGATGGTCGAGCGATTCTGAGCGTTAATTCTCCACTCGATTGCCCATGCTCAGCGAACGGCTGCTTGAATTTTGAGTCGGTCTGCGACTCTTGATGATGGTGCGAAGGTCTCGAATCCGTGAGAGTATCGGCGAAAAGCACGTTGTTCATTTTGATCCCTTAGTCATTGATCCACTCTTTTGAGAGGGACTATTTCGCTGTCAGAGCGGACGTGCAGAGCGTTGTTCCGACCCTCGTGTCGCTGTGAAATCCATCGGAATCCTGAATCTGCTGCGACCAATACTCGACTGCATTCACAAATTCCTCGATGAGACTTTCGAAATCCTGGTAAGTCATCCCCTGAATTTGTTCGATTCGCTGAAGGGTGATTTGTTCCGTCAGTTCGTCGATTGCAAAAACCGCTCCATTCGTCGACTGTCCAAACAGAGACGCGTCGAGTAAACGCAACAGCAGACCAACGGAAGTTTGCTCCGCAACGTGTCCCACATGTGAGTAAATCAACAACTCGTCTACGTTCGATGTTGGCATCATCGAAACGGAAATTGACCGGTCGAACAATAGTCGGAGCTCACCATCTGCATTGGGGCTCAGGTTGGGAATGCCACACTCCTGACCGAATTCGCTGACCAGATTTTGAAACAAGTCATGCATTGCCAGAATCAGATATTCTCAACCAGAATTCACCAGTCAGAAAACGGGGAGATGAATGGGATCTTGCAAACAAATTGACCGTTCTCGTCGCCATTGAGTCGAATCCGACAGTTAGCTACAACTGAATCTCAGGCCAGCGCTATAAGTGTTCAAGACCTTGAGCACGTTTCAGTCGAGAGACGGCCTTGAGGACCTCAGCAACCGGTTCAATGAAGTCTCGAGGAATGTAATTATCGATGCTTCCATCGGCGTAGAGAGCACGAGCCAACGGGATGTTTCGCATGATGGGGATGTTCTCCTCTTCTGCGACCGCCATCATGCGAAGTGCAACCGGACCTTTCGCTTTCGCAAGCATGATTGGCAATCGAGTGATTCCCTTTTCGTAATAGAGAGCAATGGCATAGTGCGTTGGGTTGGTCACGAGAACTGTTGAATTCTTAGTCTTCTTGACAGCTTGATCGTTCGCCAGTTCCCGGTGCAGCTGCTTGCGTCGGCTCTTGATTGTCGGGTCGCCCTCGTTCTCCTTGTGTTCCTGTTTCACCTCTTGTTTGGTCATCATCAGCTGTTTCGTGTGCTGCTTTTTCTGAAACAGGTAGTCGAAGACAGCAATGACGACATAGGCGAAGGTCGTGACAACGGCCAGGTTGAACATGAGGAGATGAAGCACGCGTACTACACCGTCAAGACCGTCGTTGGGAACGTAAACGAGTGTCGGAATCGAGTTGCGAATCAGTCGATAGATAAGAACGCCGAGGAAGAGAACTTTGATCGCCGACTTCAGAAACTCGACGAAGTTTTTCATTGAGAAGATCTGTTTGAATTTCTCAGCTGGATTGAGCTTTTCCAGCTTGGGAATGATCGGTTCAAACGACAACAGAGGGCCGACTTGAAAGTAGTTGGCAGCAAGTCCAGCAATGATGACCGTCACGAGAGCGGGCAATGAGATCAGCATTGCATAAGTCGCGACACCTGTGAAAACCTGTGGCAGTGCGTCGTTGAATGGAACACCGTAGAACTTTGCCGGAAGGTGAATCATCTCTATGAATTGCTGGTAAATCCATTTGTGCGCGACCAGAAAGTAAGTGAATATTCCCAGAAGAGTTGCTGTCGAAGAAATCTCTTTGCTGTGCGCGACCTGCCCCTTCTTTCTCGCGTCACGAAGTCGTTTGCTTGTCGGCTGTTCGGTTTTTTCCTCGCTCACTTCACCACCGCTTTCAAAGAATCGACGATATGCTCAATGGAGGTCGAGTCGGTCAGCAGGAAATTGACGAGATAGGGAAAGTAGAAAATCAAAACGATAAATGCGACGAGGCTCTTGAGTGGCATCGCCAGGAAGAAGACATTCAGTTGCGGAGCGAAGCGATTGATTAAACCGAGCCCAAACTCGGAAATAAAAAGAGTAATCAGCAATGGTGACGCCAAGATGACTGTCATTTTCATGACGTCATCAACATGCCCGAGAAAAAATGTGGGAAAATCGCTCGCGAATGTCGGAAAGCACGTGAAGATCGGCCAGGCGATATAACTCTGAAACATCGCTGTTAGAAAGAGTAGATAGCCTCCACTTGTGTAAAACAGTGCAATGAGGGCCTGCTGCATCAGCTGCCCAAGTGGGCTGACTTGCTCGTTTGTGTTTGGATCGAGGCTTTCTGCAATCGACGCTCCTCGTTGGTTGTCGATTACCATTCCGATTCCCAGTGCAACCCAAAAGAGTTTTGAAGCCAGGAATCCCAGCATTAAGCCCAGGAGTGCTTCCTTGAGGAATATGCTCACGAGTTCAAGCGGGGCCAGTGACTCGACCGGGAGTGTCGGTCCGACAATCGGATACAGGATGAGTCCCAGGCTGGCGATGATGCTCGCGCGAACCGGAAGCTGAATAGAATCACCACCCATGAATGGCACGGTTAGGCTCGCGACGGTCATGCGTGTGACAGACAGAACAGCTGTCACGAACAGGCTTCGAAATGATTCCAGAATCAGGTCGCTCATTGGACTACTGTCCCGAACTGGTCGAAGCTTTGAATTGTAAAGTTGTAAATTTCCCCGCCCATCCAGCGAGCCGTTCCAAGAAGTGTCACCACAACTGCGATAAGCTTAATCGCGAATGAAAGAGTCTGTTCCTGAATTTGAGTAAGTGCTTGAAACAGACTCACCAGCAACCCAATGATCGTTGCAGCCAGAATGGGAGCGAGCGAAGCTGTCAGAACCAGAATCGACATCAGGATCGTCTGGTGCAGAATCATTTCCGTGGTCATAAAAGTCGCTTCTTCAGACTTCGAATACTAGCGTGGACAACGATCGAACGACTAATGTGAGCTCAGATGGGTTAGGTGTAAGTCAGAATCAGTCCGTGAATCAGGCGTGTCCATCCATCGGCTGTCACGAAGAGCAACAGCTTCAGCGGTAACGAAATCGTCATCGGCGAGACCATCATCATTCCCATCGCGAGAAGGATGTTGGAGACGATCAAGTCGACTGCGATAAACGGCAAATACAACAGAAAACCGATCTGAAACGCACTTGTCAGCTCGCTGACAGTGAACGCCGGGACGAGGACCATTAGGCTGTCCGTTTCAAGACTCTTTGCTTGTTCTTCAGGCCATAGTTTGAACGCAGTCTGGTGAAAGAATTTCTGCTCTCTGGCGGATGCGTGCTTTTTGAGGAATTCCTTGAGAGGAGTTTGAGCTTGCTCAAGGGTTTCCATGAGCCCATCTTTGTCCTTGATGTCGATCGTCCGGCTGTTCAGAGCGTCGAACATCACGGTGGTCACTGGAGACATCACATAAAGTGACAGAATGATCGAGAGGCCATTAAGCACAAGGTTAGGCGGGTTCTGCTGAATTCCGAGTGCGTTCCGAATCAGCGACAGGACAATCACAATTTTGACGTACGATGTGACCATCAAAGCGACAAAAGGTAACACTGCCAATGCAGAGAAAACGAGGATGAGATCAACGGGGTTGCTGTTGTTAAACATTTCCACAGCTTGGACCCTCCGTTAGACGAACGCCGAGGCGTCCGTTGATATCCAATAGTTCCCCTTTTCCGATGGTCTGGCCGTACGCTTTGATGACCACAGGCTTTTCGACGTGAGTCGAGAGTTCGAAGATGTAGCCCACGCTCATTGAGCGCAGCTGGTCGACGGTCGCTTCGCTCTTACCAACTTCGAAGGTGAGTGGAATCTGAAGCTGCGGGACTATTTCAGCGATCGAGTGCCGAGAATCAGATGCGTCCCAACTCTCATCATCGTTATGACGATGATGAGGACTTTCTTCGACGTTGTTCGTTTCTGAGGTTTCGGCATCTTCCGGGGACATACCCCAGGTTGCTTCGAATGTTTCGGTCGACATCTCTATTACGATTCAGTTGGAGAATGACACAGGTATTGAGTCGCCAGAGTGTTCAATCTTCTCGGCAGCAAGTTGAACGCGGTGAGTTTGCTGGCCTTGCAGTGAATCGATGAATTCGCGGCTTGTGCCGAGATGTTTGCTTTTCGCAACGGTCATTCTGATGGTTGCATCAACACTGTGGGCATACCGGAAATCTCGATGAATTACGGCAATGGTCTGCAAGCGCGACCGGAACAAAACGTTCTGTAAAGCGGTGCTGCCTGAGAGCAGCGTGTGATCTTGAACTGTTGAATCGACAAGGCCGTTGCGATGTCAGGTGTTTCACTCAACACGAATCAGACAATTCAGGAAGGCAACGAGCAGTCAACTGTCTCATCGCAACCTGAAACAAAAGAGACAAGCTCGGGGTCATTGGGTGGTGACAATCTGCGCGTCGCGTCCGCAGAAACGAGAACTTCCTCATCGGAATCCACAGAGTCCGATGGGGTTGAAGACCCGGACGAATCCGAAGTGATCGACATCGCAGCTGAAATTGCTTCGGAGACGACGAAGGCGCTTTATACATCGCTCACCAATATTGTGGCTCAATCGATGGCACAAACGCGATCATCGGAGTCAGTCCAGTCGGAGTGGAGCAAAGCACAAAGCCATTCAGCGCCAGAAGATCCTGAATTTAAGACTGACATGACCACCGGTCGGCAAACGACAAGGATGGGGCAAAGTGGAGAGGGCTGGCGGAATGACGAGCTGATTAACAACTTGGATTTGCTGAATTCCAAGGTTCAACTGCAACCGCTCCCAGAAAATCAGAACCGAACCTCAGTTTCAGGAATGACTGGGGTCAACACATACGAAGCGTAAACGGTCTTCAATCATTCGAAATGATCAAGTTGACTTAGCGGAACATTCGGTTTTTAGAGTGCTGTCAGCAACATTGGTTCATCGGATCTTACATCAAAATCTAAGAGGCTACCCCGGATGTCTGGACAACCTATTGGCGGAAATGATTCTGCTTCGATGAGGTTTCGTACTGATAGTGAAATCTCTTTCGACGATGCGTCCCTCGGAAGTTATGACGAGTTTAATGTCGCGATGACTGAGACTCACATAGAATTCGATAATGGGTTGGATGAAGGATTGGATTTCAACAATTTCTCAATGAACGATCAGCTCCGCTCCGATTCATTCGCCTCAGAGAGTTCGTCGCAGGTCAAAGCGGGGCCAACCCATGAGCTGGTTTGGAATCCCCATCTTCAAGGGTATCAATTGCAGAGGAAGACCGGCGAGCATTCATCGATTGCCGATGCTTTGAAGGCATTTGGCAATTTGATCGGCGATAAGATTGGTTCTCTCGGTCGATGGATCGACAACAAATGCGGCAATTTCTTCACCATGACGATTCCGTCAAAGCTCGCAGAACTGAAGAACTCCTGGGACAGGAAGTTTGGAGGGGCAGACACCGTTCGGAGTGATTCCAAATTGACTGCGAGTGATTTGCAATCGGTGCTGGACCTTCGAGACGAGGCGGTCCAGCAAACTGCCGATTTCCGTGCGAAACATGCAGTTAGAGAGACCGCCGGCAAGGTGACCAGCCATTTGAGATCGAATTCGAAAAAAGACTTTCCGAATGAAGTCGTTGACTCGATCAACAAGACAACGACTCGCGTCCGCAAACTTCTCGAGACGTCTTCACAGAGCGACGAGATTTCACCGGAATCTTTTCAGTCAGAAGTTTCACAGCGGTTCAACTCGAACAGATCGATTCTTGAACACGTCGACCGCACTGATGGGTTGGTGGAGTTTGACATCAGCAATGAGTTTGCAAGTCGGAAAGGGCCGCTCTTCGATCTTCTCGTCAATTCCTATGAAACTGCAGCCAGCGCGCGACCTGGATCAGACAAAGCCCTCCAATGGGAGACGACAGCTTCTCTCGTGGCCGCAATGTCACGAAATCCGGAGGACTGCCGAAAGACGATCGATGATTTGATGCACGAAGAACAACAGTTCGCTGATGATTTGATCAGCGACCTCAGCGATCCACCTGAACCACAAAGCTTCAACCCATCGACTCATATCGATTAGAAGGCTGGTGGATCTGAAGGTTGTTCATGGGAACGCTTGAGGACCAATGCAAACTCAAAGCGATCATCAGCGTGACGCTGCCTTAAGCTCGCCATACTACAAATTCCAAAGTGAGAGTTGTAGCAAAGGATTAAGATGACTGTTCAAATAGACGCCGACCAAATTGAAAAAGACATCATGGTCCTCAAGGATGTCACATTGTCGAGACAAAGCATCGATGATTTGATGCAGTCGCTCGGCGAGATGATCGGCGTTGAAGAGGAAGGCGGTCTTGCTCTCGACGATGATGGCATCGTAGAAGTGATCGTTGATAACGATGTCGAACTGACGATAGCACACTTACCGCATCTTCCTGGTGTTGTCGTTGCCGCTCCAATGCCAGAAGAAGCAGCATCAAATGCGCAGGTTCTTCGCTATGCACTTCGAATGAACCTGAATTGGATGAACATCGAGGGAGGATGTTTCTCATTCGTTGAGCCTTATCTCGCGATGTGTAAGTTCATTCCACTACATCAGGGAACGGCCGCCAAGCTCGACCAGGAACTTGCGAGGTTCATCGGAAAGTCCAAACAGTGGAAAGCACTGTTTAAAAACATGGTCTCGCAATTGCCGCATTCGGAAGACAGCCCCAGTGAATTCAGCGAGTCGGAAGAGTGCGTTGGATTACGAGTTTAGATTCAGACGACTGCCGACCAAAGAAGTGTTTCGCTCTGACAAAGCTCGACAATATTAACGACTTTGCAATGACCAATCCCGTGACATCGACTCATTCTAAAATTGAGAAGTCATAGTTCCTTCAGCGACAGCGAGCCTGATTATGTCAAGTAGATACGATTACGTTGCGAGAATCCTGAACGAGCTTGGTGACGAAATGGGCATGTCATCATTGCGGTTCGATACGACTGACAGGATCAGCCTGTACTTCGACGACATTCATCTCACGCTGGCCTACGGGGCAGAACCGGTTGAACTACTCTGGATTTACGTAGACCTTGGAAACGACATTGGTGACGATCCCAATCTGCTGCAGAGAGTTCTGCAGTTAGGCTTCGAAACCTGGACTCGAAGCGTGATGACGATTGGATTGGACGACAAGAAGGATCAACTTATTGGTTACACATCGATTCCTGTCACAATCCTTGATCTGAATGTTCTTCAGGAAACGCTCTCCCTGGTCCTACAATCAGCCAGAGTTGTCCGAGTGATTACTTCGTCGAAACAACTCGAAGTGAGTTGCGATTCCACACAGGACGACTCATCTGAGCGAAGAGCGAATGAGAACTGGAGTGTTGTGTGATTTCCACATCACATCTGATGCCCTGCTCTCTTTCACTTGCTGCGGTGCTACATAAGCCATCAAAGAGTTCATGGCTGACAGTTGTTTGAGCTCAGGAGCAAGCTGCTTTCACTGGAACTCCTAGAGTCGCTGTTTCGATCAACAAACAGCCGAGTGCCCTTAAAGTGATCGCGCCAATCAATTCGAAGAACTTCCTGGCGAGCAATTTCAGCGGCCAACGATTGATGCCAGTCGGCGGGCGATTCTGGCCCGAATCTCAGTGACGACTCCTTCTGATCGGGCGGAAGGGTTTTCAGCCCGGCGGGATTTCTTGATCAGCGCCTCAATGTCTTCGATGAGGTGTGCCATCGTAGGATAGCGGTCTTGAGGCTGCTTCTTCAGGCACGTCATGCAAATAGCTTCAATCTCGGGAGGGACATCTGGCCGCAATTCTCGAATCGGGACTGGAGTCGCCTCGCAGACGAGTCGCAGTGTTTTCAGATGGTTCTCACCGCGGAATGGTGGTCGACCAGTGAGCATTTCGTAGAACACTGCACCTAAAGAATACACATCCGATGCGGGAGTGACTTCGAAAGATCGACCGTCTGCCTGCTCTGGTGACATGTAGCTAGGAGTTCCAAACGTAGCCCCCTCCTGGCTGATCGTCTCTGCCGAATTCAGTTGCTTCGCCAATCCAAAGTCGGTGACGATCACTCGACATGGCATCGACTCCCCCGCTGAAGATCCTTCGATGAAATCACGGTGAAGGATGTCGGACAAGCGTTGATCAACTTTGGCAGACACCAAGACATTCCCTGGTTTTAAGTCTCGATGAATAATTCCCGCCTGATGAGCGTGGTCGACTGCTCTGGCGATGTTGAGAATGACGTCGATACACCAGGTCAGTGAATGTTGCTTTCCGTTCAGGAATTCATTGAGACTCGAGCCATCAACATACTCAAGAATTAGGAAGCACTGGTCATGATGTTCGACGATGCCAAAAACCTGAACGATGCCTTCATGACGCAGCCGAGAAATGACGGAAGCTTCCCGGCGAAACTGAGACATGTGATCCCGTTTCGAGTGAAAGCGTGGGAACAACTGTTTTACAGCGACTCGACGACCTAAGTGGAGATCGACCGCTTCCCACACGACACCCATGCCGCCGCGGCCGAGTTCTTTCACGAACCGATAGCCCGGGAGTTCGGCAGGAGATTCCAGGACATCTTCTGTAGACTCGTTCTGTGGTGGCCGGTTCTCTCCAAAGAGCTTCAGAATCTCTTCTGAGTAATCTGGGAAGCGAGACAGATAGTTCGATTGTTCGACCTGTTGCCCAGTCGCGTTTGCAATTTCGAGCTCGATCAGAATGAGTTCGATGACCAATGTTCCGAGATCATCGACATCTTCCTGGCACGAAATCAGATCCTCGATCCGTGGTGAGCGACCCGCACGAATTGCAACTTCGAATTGTTCACAAATCTGGTCAACGAGTAACGCTTTTCCGCGTTGTTGCTGGCTGACGTGAATTGAGACCATCGACGTTTCCGAGAAGTGTTGAATCAGCGATGTCACGAATGCGAGACAAGATTACGACATAACCGAATCGCGGGAGTGCCTGAATTCCAGATTTTGGACCGTAGTCGAAAATCCCTAAAATCGTTAGAAATGGAATTGTTTAACACAGTTTTATCTTCGAACCAATCTGTGAGAAACATGACTCGAAAATGATCGGTTGCGACAGTTTTCTGCCGAATTCAGAGTGCTTGTTGCCGAGAATTGACGCCGAGTGATACAGACTTGCGGTCTTCAGCGATCGGCCTTGCCTGCAGCTTCAGCTTTCTTGCCGAATGCGAGGCGGGTTTGCAGAAACTTCAATCCGTCGAGCTTTGGCGTTCTTGCTCAAGGAAGCTCTGGTTCTTCAGGAGTTCTGGATAAGTCAGCACGTCATCCTGATTCTGGTCCAGAGATCTCAACGACTCAGACGCTGATCCCATCTCTTGATCTGACAGTTCACCATCTCCATTGTGGTCGAGCACAGTCCAGACTGGATTTTCCGAGTGTGAGAATTCGCTAACCCCATCGTTCTCAGGACCGATGACTTCGGATTGGACGCGTTCTCTGCCGCCTGGCGGATTGCATCCGCCTGCGAAGAAGAGGAAGCCAAGAGTAATCAGCAGCTTGTGTTTCATTGCGAACACGGATCAGTAAGGCTCAGTTTTGAAATTCGAATGGTTGTTGGATTGTGTGAAAGCTTGCTTTGACTTGGCCCACTCCTGCAGTTTCACGAATCCTGGTCACGTTCAATCTGTTGATCATACTCAACCCAAATTTCGCGGATCATTTCAACGCGACGCTGGATCGTGCGTTGTGTTCGATCCAGTTTTTCGGCGATTTCAGCTGTCGAGTATCCGGCCATCACAAGCTTGGCAACTTCCCGGAGGTTATCGTCCTGCAGTTCTGCGAGGAGCGATTGAAATTCCTCGGACAAAGCTGTCAGGTCGTCACTTGTTGGCATCTGATCCGGAATCTCTGCCAAGCCGTTGGATTGCTTTTCATCTCCATTTGAAACGAACACAGATTCTCCACGAACACGTCCAGATCCGCGTTTGGTCGTCGTCTGTCTGCGTGTGGCATCGTGAACTCGGCACTCGGTGATGGTCACCAACAGTCGCCACAAGTGTTGACGGTCTTTGATCTGAGGAAACTTTGCGTCGCGAACATTTGCGAGGCAATCGTAAAGCGCCATGATCGCGATATCTTCTTCGTCGACAACGCGTCTCGTCGCTCCGTGGAGCCTCTTTCTCGCCAGCGTGACAAGTCGTTCAAAGTATCGATTGAACAGTTGCTGCGCACCGTCCTCGTCCTTCTGTTCGATTGCACGCAACCATAGAGTGACAGAGTTCGACGTCACAAAAACTCCTTTTCGTGCTGCGAAATGGATGACAGCTTTCCGTTGACTCCAGAACGCCACCGATGTGTCGGGTCTTCCGCATCTGAATATCAGAAAACCAGCCGGACCTCCAGCGTCGTCAAGCCTTGCTTGAGGGATGACTCAGCGAATGATCCCTGCGACATTTCTTCAATGGACTCTTCAACAGAATCCTTGAACGCAATTCGAGGACTGGTTGGGGGGAGATCAATCAAATGGGGCTGGCTGGTCTGCGGACCGATATGTTAAGAACAGGATCGCAAATGGTCAAACTGATTTGTTCACGGAAAAGTTCAGGCGTTGAAGTTCAGAACCAGCTGACTCAAACATCGATCTTCGCTAATGGCTGCAGCGAAATATCTTCGATGAGCTCCTGGTATGAGAGAACTGGCAATCGAGGCAACTCAAGTTCCAGGAGCCGTTTGACATAGCGTCGAACGTCCATCGATGTGAGTAGACAAGGAATCTCCATCGCCTGTCCGAGATCACCGATTTTGCTTTTGATCGTTTGGACAAACTGGGCTGTTGTGTCCGGGTCCAGAGCCAGGAAACTTCCTCCTGACGTTTGACGAATCGCCTTACGAATTGTCTCCTCAGCGTTTTGTTCCAGCAGGTAAACGGCGAGTACGTTTTGTCCCTTGCTGTACTTGTAGCTGATGTATCTCTTCAGGCTCGATCGGACATACTCAGCCAGCAGAACGGTGTCTTTCTCTTTTTGTCCCCACTCGATCAAAGCCTGCAGAATTGAGCGAAGATTCCGAATTGAGATGTCTTCCTGTACGAGCCGTTGGAGTACTTCAGAGATTTTTTGAAGTGGCATTACTCGATGAACTTCCTTGACGAGTTCTCCATAGCGAGCGTCCATACTATCGAGAAGGAATTTTGTTTCCTGAAGGCCCAAAAACTCCCCGGCGTATCGTTTGAGGACGAACGAAAGATGGTGCGTGAGAATCTGTGGAGCGTCGAGAACAGGAATGCCCGCTTCTTTCAATTCCTGTTGCTCGTTATCTGGAATCCAGAGTGCCGGGACGTCGGGTAGGAATTGCTTCTCCTCGACAATGTCGACTCCGAGTAGTTGGAGATTCTCGATTCGCTCACGGGCAAGAACATGCCCGGATTTCAGTTTTCCCTCAGCGACGGGGATTTCCTGAAGCAAAATTCGGTAGGTTTCTGCCGGGACACCTTTGTTGTAACGCAAATGAATGCCTGGGAATGGGACGCCCAGATCGTGATACAACGCTTTTCGAATCCGAATCAGTTCGTCATTGAGATGTCTGGGATTGAGCCTTGTTTCGACTTCAGCAGCAACGTCCATGATGAGCGGGACGGACATCGAGAATTCTTCGTCTTCTTCAAGGGCTGATTTCGGTGGCTTTTGACCGGCAGGTGCGATCGCAGGAACCGGATGGCTGTCGTCTTCAGAATCTGCATCCCGTCTCGCCTGATTGATTGCAAAACCAACGAAGGACACCGCCGCTCCAAGGGCAATGAATTGTGGCTTGGGGAAACCCGGGACGAGGGCAAACAAGAGCAACAGGCCTCCCCCGATCATGAGTGCCTTCGGTTGCGCGAGCAGCTGAGCTCCAATGTCTCCCCCCAGTGCAGGGGAATCTTCGCTGGTCACTCGGGTGACGATAATCCCGGCCGTAATGGAAATGAGAAGCGCCGGGATCTGCGAAACGAGTCCGTCACCAATCGTCAGAATCGAGTAAGTCTCCAGCGCCTTGTAGATCGGCATTCCGTTGAGTGTGACACCAACGATCAGACCTCCAATGATATTGACGCACGTAATGATAATGCCCGCAATGGCGTCACCTTTGACGAACTTCATCGCTCCGTCCATAGCCCCGTACAATTGACTCTCTTTGGCAAGTTCAGCCCGGCGTTGTCGGGCTTCATCGATGTCGATCACGCCGGCACGCATGTCGGCATCGATGCTCATCTGCTTACCGGGCATCGCATCGAGAGTGAATCTGGCTGCAACTTCTGCAACCCGTTCAGAGCCTTTGGCGATCACCAAAAACTGGACGATTGTGATGATCAGAAAGATCACTGCACCGACGACCAGATTGCCTGCGACGACGAAGTCGCCAAAGGTTTCAATCACCTGGCCGGCATCGGCATAAAGCAGAATGAGGCGTGTGGTCGTGATATTAAGCGATAGCCGAAGCAGTGTTGTAAAGAGCAGCAAACTCGGAAAAGTTGAGAACGATAACACTGACTGGATATACATCGACATCATCAACAGCGTCACTGCGAGACCGAGGTTCGATGCCAGCAAGGTATCGACAATGACTGTCGGCAATGGCAGAATCATCAAGCTGATCACGGCGACGATCACGCCAGCGAGAATTAGGTCGCTAAACCGTGTCGCTCGAAGAACAATGTTTTGCAAAGACTTAAGTGCCATGACGATTACTCAATAATAATTACTTTAAATTGAATGAAACTCTTCGCTATGAGCGGTTGAAATGGTCCCATTACCTAAATGCTGGAGAGGTCGCAGCGACGGAGACATCAATGGACCTGAGACCTTCAAAATGCGAATTGTCGGTGGGAAACAGCTTCGCGCGGCCGGATCGCTGTTGGACTTGTTTCCAGAGTTTTCTGGCTTCCTCGTGCTTTCCCATTCCTTGCAATGCTCGACAATGCAGGAGCCAAATCATTCCAGTCGTTTCCTCTTGTTTGCCCCCCAGTAGATAGTTCGTGAGTTCAAGGGACTCAGAAAACTTTCCGATCTGGAGATATCCATAGGCAAGCAGTTGGATGACATCGCGATCGTGCGGAGTTGAAATGTAAACCGCTTCCAGCAAGGAAACTGCATCTTCGGCGTCGGAATGACGGAGGTAGATGTATGCAACCAGCACCAGGAAATCTCGTTGACGTTCGTCCATGAGTTGCGACCTATCCTCGGTGCAGTGCATGTTGATAGCGCGTGAGTGTCTGCTTGAGCGACTGCAGATTTTCAAGCGTCTTGAGTGCTTTCCTGCGAGTTCGTCGTTCAGAGGGAGATTTTGACTCTCGCGTTGCTCGCTGAAACTCTTCAATCTCTTGACCGATCATCGAGTTGAAGACAAGCGGCTTCATGAGTTCGGTGTGTGTGATCTGCGGAGTCAACGCTGAGAGTAGTTGCTGCTCCTGAGATTCAGGCAGGTACAAAACCTCTTCGAGTTGCAACGCATAGGTCGTTCGCGACGGCGTCAACAGGTCAGCGATTGTCGGCGAATGGGCGGCATGTGATTCTTGATGAGTGCTGATTCTCACCACCCCGACGTCGAAATCCATTTTTGGTGTCACATCGGTCATTTATTCTTCCGGGTGAAATCAACGCGATAGCAGATGCACGCTCGGATTCGTCGAGACCGTGCCTATCTTCAGAACTGATCGACACTTTCGATCTTGCAGGAGGCCGTCTGCCCCGGGGCCGATGGCGATGATCCGATGCGAATTCAAGCGAATACGCCGGTCCTGCTGTTTAAGATCAGCGATAGGAGATGCTTGCAACCTCGTCGTGCATGGTTGCTAGCTGGTCGATGACAGATTCGAGACGGGACAATTGGAAGTCTTGGTGAGGAAGCGTTGTCGCGATCGCGAGGTGATGATCTTTCATCAGCGCAGCTTGACACCAGTCGAAGTCATGCAAGCGATGGTGACATATTTGTAGGGATTTCAGGAGTGTCGCGGGTTCAGCATGTGAGAAATACCGCATGAGATAGATCAAAACCTGTTTGTCCTGCTGTTCGAGTCCCAGTGTTCCCAGCTCGTCGAATGCAAGATGAAGCATGCCTCGCTCGTCAAATGTGAGATCATCGAATCCCAAAGATCGTCCGAAGTCGCTCATTGTCTGCGAGACCCAGAATGCTGCTGCCATGAGTATTTCTCCTCGTTTACTGTACCCTACGCTTCGAGCTCTTCTTCCTCTTCTTCAATGGCAAGATCGAGGGCTTCCTGAATTCCGTCAATGAGCCGCAATCGCTCTTCCGTCGACTCAAAGACCTTCAGCGGCAACTGACGGACGATTCCTGCCATTTCGCGGAGGAAGTAGATCTTTGGCTCGCAGTCATGAAGCCCCAGACGCTCCGCCAAAGACATCAGCTTTCCGGAGTCAATCCGCCGTTGATTTCTCAGCGGGAGAACTTCCTTGATGATCGCTTCTGCCGTTTCTTTGTTTTCCGAGGCTTGCATAGTGTGATTCCAAATGTCTCTTCAATGCGGTCCGTGATCTCCAGGACGTCTTCGTAAAACCGGCGAACAACTTGCAGGAAGTAGATGTCATCCCGAATTGCTGAGAGCATTCGCGGATCGCAAGATGGACCGAGCGACTGCATTTCACAGCCCAGGGCTTGAAACAAGAAGTCTGTGGCAGTGGAAAAAGACTCTCCGCCGAATTGATTCAAAATCGAGGAATACGCATCGTCCAGGCTGCTCCAACTGAGAACGGTCTCTCGATAGAAATCTCTCAACTCGAGGTCAGGAGCAAGAGCGGCTTCAAACTCAGTGGCCGTCGCGGCGACATTCTCCCCTGCCTTGACGAGCGGTCCGTAGTCTGACGTATCCCGCCATTTCTGTTTGAGTTCCTGAACTGTTTTGAGGGCAACAGGGTGATCGCCATTACTGAAGAGCTCTTCGAGAGCTTCGAGAGTTGTGACCTGACTCGTTGTATCGTCGCCGAATTTTTCCTGAAGTAACCGTTCGAGGTCTTGCGGATTCGGCTGGGAGAGTCGACGCAGGAAATCGGCGTATTGGCTGAACTCGTCAGGCGAAAGTGTTTCGGGAAGAGCTGTGACGTACTTTGCCAGCAGAGCGTGCAGGCGAGAAGCAAATGACTTCGATTGAGTTGTCCGTTCAGCGAGTTTTTTTGATTCTGATTCGTGGAGCGTGAACGTAAGTTCTTCCAGCGAGTCTTGAACGTTGGTCGCACTGGCCCCCGGAAGGATTGTGACCGCTTGTCCGCGATGCGAACCTTGCATCGCGGCCGACAATTGCCAGGTGGCGTTCTGGAGTCCTCCCAGAACTGCCATCTTGTTGCCTTCAATTCCGGGCTGCATGGGAGAAACTCGATAGAATCAAACTCGAACGGACTGACCGAATACAGAACGCGGTGCCAAGGTCATTCTTGCAGCGAGCGAGAATTGTGGACCTGTTCAAGTCGCTGCAGGAGCGAGCAATTGTTGCAATCGGTTGGAAGAGAATTCGACAATTCTGACGCCGAGTTGTTCATCAATCTGAATGAGCTCGCCGGTGCCGACAGTTTGATTAGAGCTCTTTAACTCCACGGTTTTTGCATTCGTCCCGCAACTCCGAATTGGAGTTCCCTCCTCCAACGTTGACAGCTCAGAGAGTGAAATGTTCACGCGTCCGCAGCTCGCTTGGAGATCAACTCGCAAATCACCTGCAACGGTTGGAGGGACTTCATCGCCCTGCTGGCAATGAGATTGTGTGAATGGAGACCATCTGTCAAAAACTAAGTCCGAGTCGTCGACCTGTAGTCGAAGTTGCCCTGTTTGTCCGAACTGTGCTGTGACACATCCATCTTCGAGGAGGTCAGATTCGTCGAATAGCACAACATCTCCTGGCTCTACAGAAGTCAGTTCATCGATTCGAAGTTTGGCGGAACCAAGGTCGATCAGTTCAACGATCTCCAGTGCGTTGATGTCGTTGGATGCTGAG
The DNA here is from genome assembly GCF_040717535.1 of Thalassoglobus sp. JC818. Classification (NCBI taxonomy): domain Bacteria; kingdom Pseudomonadati; phylum Planctomycetota; class Planctomycetia; order Planctomycetales; family Planctomycetaceae; genus Thalassoglobus; species Thalassoglobus sp. JC818. The sequence continues at coordinate 412,439 of NZ_JBFEFI010000001.1, read as the reverse complement.
TGATTGATTGTTGCTAAGGCCTTCTGGATTCGCGAGCACCATTCTTTACTACAATGAATTGAGCCGAATGTCCGAGCGGCAGAACTACTGAGTTCAAATGGAATAGTGTTTTCAGTCGCAGGCAGCGATGTCCCAATCTCGACTGTTGTGATTTCTAAATCGTCTCCAAACTTAGAGCTCAGAGACTCCAGCAACTCCCCCAGCGTGCTGTCGAGGAGCGTCGATGCAAACTCTTCTGGAAGGTCTTCCAGGTGGTTTTCGTCGAGCCATTCGACGCAGCCTTCAAACAGCTTGGTATCTGTCAGTGAAATCCAAATCGGATCGAGTTGACATCCTTCGATGGCAAATGAGAGGACCGGTGCTCGGCAATGATCTTCATTCGCAAAGGTGAGCAGGAACCGTTCGTCTTGAACTGCGAACCCAATTTCGCGTCGCGGACAGAGCAGTGAATTGCGAAATGCCATCACTTCGCGATCGATAGTTTCAAGTTGTAGCGGCTTCAAGAGTCAGCCTCCTGCATTTCGGTGTAAAGGTCGCGTTGCCCGCGTGAACGTCCGTCTTGTTGATCTGCTGAAACATCAACTGACACGGAAACCGGCTTATCAAGAGCACCGGATAGTTGCGATTCCAGCAGCCGCTGGTTGCTTTCCAGGAGATGGGCCGACTCGTCCGATCCAGTCAGAAAGTTCACAACGATCATCGCCTGCTGACGAGAGACGACGACTTCCGTATCTGGGAGCACACTATCTTTAAGTGCAATGTGGATGTCACCGAACTCTGAACTGCTGGTTTCAACGATGGCAATTCGGTCGACCACTTGTTCGATGTAGGTGATCAATTTTTCGCTTGTCGATGGAGCGAGTGTTTTGTCAGATTGTCTCACACTGTCCTGAAGTCCCCGCAGGACTTCGTCTCCAAGAGACACAGGAGCAAACGCTTCAGAATCGCTGTGATGCTCTGATTGTCCGTTGGTCAGATCGTTGTCCGTCTTGCTACGAGTGACAGTCTTGTGCTCGATACTCTGATTGTCTGCCCCTGGAGTTTCTGGTGTTGACGGCCCATCCACGAGTGGGCCTTCGACCAATTTCTTAGGCACCGCAGCTTGGACATTTTGCCCCGATTCAGGATTTGCATCTAAAACAGGATGGGGCGCTACGACGGTTGACTTGTCAGTAGTAGGAAACGTCCGAAAAACAGTTGGGGGTTCGAAATTCTGCCCCGATGTCGTTGTTGGAACGTTTGGAGCGGATGCTGAATCCGCGTTTCCTAAAGGTGACTTCCCTCGATCTTCAGCGATCGATTTAGCAACATCCCCTGTATATTGAACTGGACGATGTGACTCACCTACCGCCTGCTTCACTCCGGGTGTTGCGTTTGCATCATGAGGCTCGGCTGTGCGGTTGTCTTTGACGTAATGACTTTCGAAACGTTTGGTTTCCGGTGATAAGGTTCGGGTGACAGATTGCTCTTGTTTTTGAGTGAACTTCGTCGATGGTTGCTCGCGACTTTTCGGATCGATATCCGAGTTGTTGGTTGTCTCGAAACGTTGGCGGGATACCGGAGGATCGACTTCATCGGAATCGAATGTGTGAAGCGGCTCTTTCTCGGTGTTGCCAGCATTCTCGTTTGCATCACAGCAGAACGCACTTTGATTGTGATCGTTCTGATCACTCAGCATTTGTTCAAACAGCGAAACATCTGCCGCGAGTGGTTGAGTCGCACCAGGAGTTCCAGCTGCTTGTTCGCTGGCCAAGGATGTAGCAGAAATTGTTGCCGAAAGAGCTTTTGTCATGAGTCATAATCCAGCGAAGGCTGCAAGTCGTCTCCGGTTCTTGAAGTCTTCCAGTTCCTTTTCAGCGTTCAGCTCCGCAACCCGCTTGGCTTCAGTGATCCATAGTTGCTTGTGCTCGTCGAGTTTCTCTCGCTTGTGAACCGCTTGTTGATAGGCCTGCTGATCTTCAACAAGCTGTCTCTTCTCCTCCTCGAGCTGCTCCTTAGCCTGAATGACTCTGCCTTCGTACTCGTGTTCTTTGTCACGAATTTGCTGTATTTTGAAGCGGACTGACTCCAGATCTTTTTGTTCGATCGTGCGATCGATGATCTCTTCGTAGAGCTCCGCTTCTCGATCGATTCTCCAGGCGTGATAGCTTTCGAGTTCGCGTTGTCTCTGTTGAACGAGCTCTTCGGCCTCCTCGACTCGGATTTTCTGAGCGGCGAGTGCTCGGGCAGCGTTCTCCTCACGCGACTGACGAATCTTCAAAAGGTCCTTAAGAATATATTTCTTTTCAAGGTTCATCAGTTTGCGGATTTACTTTGCGATCTGAGCAAGTTGGTGGACCATGTCGTCAAACATCGATTGTTCAGACGTCTTCTGTTGTAGGAACGCATTGATCTGGTCAATCTTGCGGACAGCTTCGTCTGTGTCGGGATCATTTCCAGGTTGGTATTCACCAAGTTTGATCAGCATCTCGACATCTTGATACTTCGACAGCAGGTTTCGCACTCGAGATGCAGCCTCCTGATGTTCGGGGGTGACAATTGTGTTAAAGACCCGGCTGACACTTTCCAACACGTCAACAGCTGGATAATGATTAGCTGCTGCGAGCTTGCGCGAAAGGATGATGTGTCCATCAAGAATCGATCGCGTCTCGTCCGCGACCGGTTCAGTCATGTCATCTCCCTCGACAAGAACAGTATAAAGGGCTGTGATAGAACCCTTGTCTGACTGCCCTGCTCTCTCCATCAATTGTGGCAAAGCTGAAAAGACTGAGGGCGGGAATCCGCGACGTGTCGGCGGTTCGCCTGCTGCCAGTCCGACGTCTCTTTGAGCACGGGCAAAACGAGTCACAGAGTCCATCATCAACAGGACTTTCTTGCCCTGATCGCGAAAGTATTCGGCAATGGCCGTTGCAACGTGGGCTGCTTTAAGTCGCTCCATCGGTGGCCGATCAGATGTCGAAACGACAAGGACTGAGCGTTTCAGGCCTTCTTCACCGAGATCGTGATCGATGAACTCACGGACCTCACGTCCACGCTCTCCGATCAATGCAAGTACAGTGACGTCGGCATCGCAATTTCTCATCAGCGATGCCAGTAATGTGCTCTTCCCAACTCCGGCTGCAGCAAAAATTCCCATCCGCTGACCTTCGCCGCAGGTCAGGAGAGAATCCAAAGCACGAACGCCGAGCTGAATTGGTCGGTCGATGATGTTTCGCTTCATCGGATTCGGCGGTTCGCCATAAACTGGATAGTGTTCCTGGTATTCCAGTTCGCTCTTCCCGTCGATGGGATTCCCGAGTCCATCGAGGACACGACCCAGTAGTTGCGATCCCACTCCAATTTGATGTGTTTTGCCGGTCGGGACGACTTCGGTCCGTGCCGACAAACCAAGCAACTCACCTAGTGGTGTGAGAAAAGCAGTCTCTTTCTGGATGCCAACAACTTCTGCTTCTAGCTCAATGTTTCTGGTCGGGTCATGCAAGAGCACGAGTTCTCCGACCTGAACGTCTGGAATTGCAGCTTGGATAATTGTTCCGATGATCTGTGTGACACGACCCGTGACAGGACGAGGAGGAACGGTTTCCAAGGCTGATTCGAAGATGTCGGTGATATGTTCGAAGGGTGTAGCAATCGTCACGTCTACGACTCCTTTCTTTGCTCATCCAGAATCGCCGACGCCGGTTCCGAGAGTTCGGCATTCTTCAGGCCATTGGAGAACGTTTTCGAATGTCGGTCTTGGATTGATTGAGTGAGCGATCGAATAACTGCTTCACACTGAGCATCAACGCTCGCATCAATCGAACCGATCTCCGTCTCGACGACGCATTGGTGGGCAGACATATGGGAGTCTGGTTCGAGGTCGATGATTTCGACCGAGGGGTAAAGCGACTTGAGTTCGTCCACTCGTCGACGCAATCCATTAATATGCTGCGGATGGATCCGAAGAGTGATGCGCGACTGATTTCGCGCCCAGTTCAGTCCCTCGCGGACTGATTGATAAATCAACTGGTGGTCATCAATTTCGCCAAGAATGTTGTGAAGAGAACGTTGGACGACGGCGATCATCCGTTGTTCGACTTGGGCATAGTATGCAGTTGTTTGCTGTACAGCCTCAGTCATCAGAGTCGTTCGCTCGATCTTCGCAAGTTCGAGACCATCCTCGTAACCCTGGCGCTGTTGGTTTTCGTATTCCAGCTGAGCATCGAGCCGAATCTGTGCGGCATCTGCTTCTGCTTGAGCGACAATCTGATCAGCCGTCAAAGCTGCGATAACATCTTCGCGCTTGACCAGCTTGCGATTCGTCGGCAGGTGATGACTTTCATGGACTATTCGAAACATGTGGCCAGATCCGGTCGGATTTCTGAGATCGTGATTTTCTTAAGGTGTTGGAGTACCGACTGACGACCCGTCGAATTCAGGAGAGCATCGAACTCGTTCTCCAATGGCTTCATCAGTGTAATCTTGCGGGGGGCCTTCAATTGCAGCCGCGTTAAAAACGCTGCCGGTTCATCGACGTAGCACGATGCGAATAAATTCCAGCCCACGATTTCCATTCGTTCACTGCTAAGGTCACTGACATCACAGTCATATTGCGGGAAGTTGGACGTGAGCTGTGATTTCTGTACTGCGAACTGAAATAGGTCCTCTCCAAGTTGATCACAGACTCGCTTACGGTCGTCGCGACGAATCAGCCTGGTGATGCTCTTACCAACACAAACGGCACCTGCCAGAGTCACGAGGCGCTTCAGTTCCTCCCACGTGAGCAATGCGAACCGACGGAGTGGTGGTTCAAAATCGAAGAACGCCGAATCAGCGAGTTGAAGAGTGCTTTGCAATTCGCGTGACATTCTTCGACGACCGCGGGCTGTTGATTCAATCGCTGTCAAGTTGAGCGTCGAATCCCACGTTCGTCGTTCCGGGTGGATCGTTGAAGCGAGTGGGTGATTGAATCTCATCACCATTGTGGCAAGCTGCGGATGTGTCTCCATCCAATGGCACATTTGTGATTGCGTCATAACACTACTCACGCTGTCACAGTTCCGTTCTGGCGAATGCGGCTATCAACGCGCGAAGTTGAACCGCCGGAACCGTTTTGCGTCGCGGACTTGTGCCGGGACTGATAGTCTCTCCATCCCAGCCACAATGTGAGCACAAGGCATAAGACTGCGATGCCAGCGATACTGCCGCCGATGATCCAGAATTTCTTCAGCGAAGTCGTCGCAATCGTTATCCCAAAAACTTGTGAGTAGGAGGCACCTTCTTCAGGAGGCGGAGCGATGGGTTCTACTTCGTCAAGGAAGACCTCAATCTCATCGCTTGCGAGTCCTTCGATACTCTTGGCAACGAGGTCCTTAATCTCCATTTTCTCTGCCGTGAGATCGACATCGGAACGGTGTTTTATGTAAACAGAAGCTGATGACGGCTTTGTACTGTCCGAGAATGGATCGTTGTCAGGCAGAACGACGTGGACTCTTGAATCGACGACGCCGTCAATTCGAGAAATGGTTTCAGCGATCTCTTCCGAGAGTGCGTAAACAAAACGGATTCGATCTTCAGTCGGCGATGAAACTAGGCCGGACTTTTTGAAGACGTCACCCATCCGCACATGACGATCAGTGGGATATCCCGAAGCAGTGAGGATTTTAACAGCCCGAGAGAAGTTTTCAGATCCGACTTTCAGCTTCCAGGTCTGGTCTTCGTCGCCTTCCCCCTTGGTGCATGAGATCCCACCATCGAGAAGGATCGCCATCATTTCGTTGGCTTCTCGCTCATGAAGATTTGAGTAGAGATCGACATCTGAGCAACCGGAAAGAAGCAGGAGGACGAACGCAGTCAATGCGAACGTCGGCCGTCCAATCCTCAACGTCGTCGATATGCGGTTTAGAATGTCCATAGTTTGGTCGTCGGTGTTCGTCGTGTAAGGATGGATCGAAAGTTATTGGCCACGCATAATTGTCTTGACGTCCTCAACTCCATGATGGGCCATGTTAGAGGTTGTCTGGATTTCGACACTCAGCGACATCATGTGAAACTGGACTTTAAGCATCTCACTCGGATTCAACTCACCCTTGTCGAGCGTTCCCAGAACGTTTGCCTGAACACTCTCTTCTTTAATTTTCAGGCTTCGCAGATTGTCGAGAATGACATTGCCGATCGTTCCTTCGTAAGGAGTCTTGGCCAGTTGATTCAAACCGTCGATCGCTTGTGAAGGCTGTTGCTGAAAGTTGTCAAACTCGACGAGTGCATTCTCGAATTGTCCCTGATCGGCCGGAGCGACAAACTCCGAGTTCCAGGTGACCTCGACTGGCTCGACGTGTCCCGCCGAGTCTGCAAGCGTTGACGCCATCGTCTGGGCGGCGATTTGTTCCATCTTCGTGCCAATCTTTACTAAAGAAGTTTAGACTTCAAATTCTTCAGGCTGGAGTGTGATGAAAAGACAATCCGCCGGCGGGAATCTGCATGAGTGAACGAGCAAGGTCGGCCGCAATGTCGTCGGAAGAGTTCTCCATGACTTCAACACACAATGTCCGGCTCCGATCTTCCAAACCATTCAATTTGTGAGTCAGAGCGAGGAGATATCTGGCAAAACTCGATTCTGGGTCCTTCTTCAGCGCCTCTTCAAGAACGTGCATGGCAATACCGGATTTCCCCTCGTTGAGGAGTGCAATGGCTGTCCCAACCTCTAGGCTCGCACTTTCAGGACGAACCGCTTTCAGCCCGTCAAGAATGACGCGGGCTTCTTGGGTTTCACCTCGCCAGGCTGCCATCATGCCAATTTCAAGCATGAGTTGAGAAAGGTTCTGAGAAATGTCCATGATCGAATCGTTCGATGTATTCGAACGCCCTGAAAGCGTCAGAGTGAAAAGAACGCGTTCTGCGAAGAGAATCGCTTAGCGCATGTTGGCCACAGTATTGGCGATCGCATCGTCGATTTTCTTGCCGATGTTACTGCTGGTTTCGTAGAGCAGTGCCCACTTGGCGAGTTCGTATTGCAGCTCCAACGCTTCGCCCGTTGAGAGCTCATCATCAAGAGCCGCATTCGAAATGGCTGTTTCAACTGCTGTTTCGAGATCAGAAAGCGTTGTAACAACGACTTCTTCAACGGAATTCAATCCGAAGTCGAGTGTAGGACTGTATGTAGTCATAAGAATTCCTCAACTGACATCAAGAGTTAGTGTGTGCTGGAAGTAAGGTGGATGCTCATGGGTTAACTGGTTGATCCGAGAACTTTGCGAGATGTGTTCAACGTGTTCCAAGTTTCACGAACGACATTCACTGAGACCCGTAAACTGCGGAGCAGTCTTTCAGCGACAGCAAATTCTTCCGATGAAAGACCGGCTCTCTTTTGGGATTCAATCTGAAGTTCCCATTCGGTCAGTTCATTGAGAATCTGATCTCGTTCGAGACCGGTGTGATCTGCTTTCAGTCGCCGTTCCAGGTCTGTAACAATGAAGTGTTCTCGAAGTTGTTTAAGTTGCATGATGGTTCCTTAGAGTCCGAAGGGGACAATCATTCTTTGACCGGATTTCGTCCGCACGATGGCGTGCTCAAATTCGATTTCTTCCACTCGCGATCCATCCGAGAGTCGTCCGCCTACCGAAATCTGGATTCCATTGGGCAGCGTAAAAACTCGGTCGTTAGCAATACGGACGTCGATGATTGGAATCGGATTGCTTCTCAAGAGTCGTTCCGTTGGTGGAGTCGGTACGGTCTGAGTGTCTGAGTCTTCGCTAAGATTAACTTCCGCGATCACTTCGGATTCTTCGAGAATCGAACGAGTTTTCGTTACGTCGACCAGTAATTCCTTGAGTGGCACATCTTTCTCGATCCTTTCCAAAGTCTTTCTGAGCAGTTCTTCAGAATCGGTGGACCGTGTCTCGAGTGTGCCGGAGATTTTGATAACTCCCGGGTTGGTTATTGAAGCCGACCAAGTTTGTTCCAGCTCAGCTTGAGATAAGATTTCGTTTACAACTGCCAAGAGTGACTCTGTCGATCGAACTTTGAAGATGACGTGGGGATCAATGTTCTTCGCAGCTTCGAGCAACTGTTCACGGTCCGTTTCACGGATGACATATCCGGTCAACTCGAGTCGTTGATTTGACTCATCGACTTCGACGCCAGGTGAGAATTCCTTCACGAGCCTTTCGAAGTTACTTCTCTCTGCTTCTATATCATTGGCCTGTTCAGAAGTGGTCTCAGGTTTCGAATCGAGCCAATTGTTCGAGAACCCTGCAAAGACGAGTGCTGCGTTCAAAGCAAAAAACAAGGCAACCGAGGTGATCATGACAGGAAATCGTCGAGATCCCCTGCTCTGACTCAATTGAGTCTCAGCCGGTGTGACGCTGGTTTCGGTCGCATCTGATTCGGACTGAACGTCGTCGAGTTCTTGACTCGGTTCGGCTTCTTCGACTGGTGGCCGAAGTTGAAAATCGGACAGATCAAAATGCGGCCACGGTTTATCTGCCGGTCCAATCGCTAGATGCGTTGTGCCAATTGTGAAGTACTGAAACGGACGAAGTTCTGCCGAGTCGACAGGCTTCCCATCCACCAGGACTGCTTCTGATCCAAGCTGTCGAATAGAGATGGAAGAGTCGGAGACACTGACGGCGACATGTTGTTCAGCGATCAGTCGATCAGTGAGGACGAGATCACAGTCGTCGCTGCTGCCGATCGTGGATTCCCCGGTCGGGAGTTCGACTTCCGCGCCGATGTGTGGACCTGAAAAGATCTTCAGCAGGTATCGCACTGGAGGAACCTCGGGCAGCTAATTCTTGCAGACAGAGCTGAAGGAACACGATCCTTCAGCGGTGCCTAAAGAACGAAGCTGCCCAGATTCTCTTGCAGGAGTTTATTGCAGTTCAGCGGAAGAATTCCGAGGATTCAGCAATCTGCGAATCGTGCGGGCTGTCATTGGAGCAGAGGTGTGGCGTCGTGCACGTGCCACGAGACAAATCTCAGAGAAGTTGTATGTACGTAGCAGTTGAGCGAGGCAATCTGCCATCTCTTTGGCAGACGTGAACCGCTGCTGAGGATCGGAGTTCAGGCAACAGCGAATCATTTGGACCAGAGAGCCAGATACTCCAGCAGCGATCAACTCACTCACAATTCGTTCTGAATTGTTATAGTTTTCGTCAGGGGTGTGAAACGATCGATGGAGATCTTTAATTCGCTCTCCGGCGAGCAGTTCCGCGAGAATCACTCCGAGTGAATAAACATCCGCGGTCGGCTCAATTGTGTTTCCCGACACCTGTTCCGGTGCACTGTAACCTGGCGTCCCGACAACGGATCGACAAAGGTTCGTGATTGACCTGGGAAATGCGGAATCGGCCGAACTGTCAAAGACTTGCGATGGGCCGAAATTGTTTTTCGCAAGCCCCCAATCAAGGACGGCGACTTGACCATCTTGATCAATCAGAAAGTTCGATGGCTTCAAGTCGCGGTGAACCACTCCGTTTGCATGGGCTCTCGCAACGATTTCACATACCTGGTGCATCAGAAACAGAATTTCGCGTGTTGACGTCTCTTGACGCATTTCACCGAAGAATGATTCCGATACGGTCACGCCCGGCCAGTATTCCATTACGATAAATGATCGCCCGTCAATGAGTTCGCCCCACTGGAAGACTTCAGGGACGCCCTGTCCCAGGAGACGCGACTGTATTTCGGCTTCGTGTAAGAATCGCTCGCGGGCCTCGTAGTCAGTAACGTAGCGGTGTCGTAGCACTTTGACGGCAAGTTCCCGGTCGGACAGCTCGTCGTGACAGAGAAAAACAACAGCCATGCCGCCCTCACCGAGGACGTTGATGACTTCCAGTTGTGAAGTTTCGCTGGGGAAGAGACTCGGACTGAGGATTCGGTCCTGAATCCGCATTTCATTCAGCCGTTCAGGCGACGTCTCGCGATTCTGAATCACATTCCAATTGGGCGTTTCTTTCTCCACAACATGGATGACGGAACTTGTCTGAGAGTCCGTCGAAGATTCAGGATGCGACCACTGGTGCGAGTCCACTAAATCGCAGCTGGCCGCAAGCTCTAACCACTGCTGACAGCGTTCGCAGGACTCGACGTGTTGCTCAATGCGGCTCTTGATATCAATTGCCAATTGGTCGTTTAACAGGCACGTCAGTTCTTGATCAGATGGACAATCGGATGAGATTGTCTGAGCTAGCAGGTCATTGGACGACAGCACGGCCATCAGATCGCCCTCCCAAATGGAGAGAGACCGTCAGCTTGAATCTGACGAACTCGTCGAACTGTGCTGTGGACAATTCGCATAAAGTCGTGTCCAACGGTGGTGATTAATGACTGCTTTACAAGGTGTGCGTAAATGTGGCGGGTTAGGTAACCGTAGCTCGCACTTGCGTAGAATGCGGCGGCCAATGTGAATAATTTCTGAGACAGGTGGTTCCAACCGACTGACTGAAGAATCCGCTGAAATCGCTACAGTTGGTACCAGGAACGGCAAGAATGCCCATGTCGCCTGAGACTCGGAGAATTGGGATGAGGTCCTGAAGCCACTGCAAACCGGACAGATGGTGATTTCTCGAAACACGGCCGTCTTCAAAGGCCGGGAATACTCTGCAAGAGACGCATTTGGAGGGCGTACTGAACGTTGGATTGCGCCGATTCGCATTTCAAGATCGTGTAGTCAGTCGCTTATGGGCTCCATGAGAGCGAAGTCACTTTGCGACGAAGAGACAGTTCCACTCAAGGGCGATTTATGAGTAACTCTCCAATCAGATCCAACTCTCTGGATTGTGACGGACTCCGGGGCTATGACGGAGATGTTATTGATGCTGATTTGGGGTGGGACAACGAGCAATCGCGACTTGGCGCACATAGCGTCCAACACTCGGAACTTCGGCTGTCTCAGATTTCTGCACTTTCCCGCGCTCGAAATCTCAGCGGTGTCGATTCAGTTGCGGAACTCAACGAACTGAACGTGCAGCAGCTTAAGCAAAGACAGATGATCTGTTTGAACCAATTGTCGAACAATCTTGCTCATCATCTGGGATCTCACTCGAACGGCAATGCGGATAACACAGCGACCGAAGATGATGGACTCTACAAAGCGATGGAAGCAACGTTATCAAACTTGATTGAACTTCAAGTCAACGCTTTAACTCATCAGGAACGGGAAACTGCCAGAGCGGATTTCGATCGTCTGGTCAATGACCTAGAGCAGTTCGACAATCAGACTCTCAAACACACTGAACAACTTCTTGCACATTGCTATCCGAACTGGACTTTGGGACAACGTCGGCAGTTCGCACAGAAACAGAACTGGTGGAGAGTGTTGCCGATGCTCGGATTCGATCCGGCGACCAACCAAGCCTATCTTCACTCTTCAAGAGATGTGATTCGGAAAGCAGCTTTGCAATCACTTACCGATTCGTCGAAGTATGGTTTCGCGCACGACGAGGCAGTCGGATTTCTTAATTCGATTAGCAGTCAGCATTCTGACGACGAGACATTGGAGTTTTTTCGTGAGATCGTACTGATGGGCGATCAAACAGAACTTTATCGCCCAGGGCGACTGCTAAAAACCGCTCGTAACCTGCAGAATAAACTCTCTAAGAAGCATGTCCCGGAAGTGTCGCAAAAAGACCTTAAGGACGTTCTCGATATGCGAGTCGAAACCAGGCGGGCACTTCAGAGAAGTCGAGTCACTCTCGAAAATACAATGTCTTCGATTTTTAATAAGTATTCGAAGAAGAATCTGAAAGCAATTCAGGAGGCTGCGCGAAAGGAAACGCTGCAGGTCAAACAAATCGAGGCCAGGCGTGAGAGTCGAGAAGCGTCGAGCGGAATTGCGAACGGTCACGTTCAAACTCAACTGATTTTCGATGAGAACGAAGATGATGCACAGATCGGCCCTGTGATAAACGTCAAGCATCCCCATCAATCTGTAAACGCTCGATCGTCAGTTCAATTAGAGATCTCAGACGAGAACGAGGAGTTGCCACAGTCCCTGGCAAACAACTCCAATGAGAGAATTCACGACGACAACGTCTCAGCTCAAGATAACCGCTAACGTTTCGTCAGATCCAATCTACCGCACATCCCCAATTGAATACTTTCCAAATCGACTGAGATATCAGCTATGTCGAATCCAAGCATCTCCGAACAGCAAGTCCTGAATCAGCAATTAATTGATTTGGTGCCGGAATCTTCCGAACCGGATTTGCCGAATGAGCGTTGTCGTCTTGCTGGACATGTCGTGAGTGACAATAAGGGAGCATTTGCTCGCTCGAGGCAAAATGGCAGCAGCCACGTGAGCGAGTGTCTAATCTCGCACAATCCGTTGTCAACTCGTCGTGTGGTTCACGAGTTCTGTAATGTACTTGGACGGAACACAGTCGATAAGAGCGAAATGTCGGACGATCAGTGGTCTGCATTTCAAGACTTTCGAGAAGGCATCAAACAGCAGTCCTTCGGTCGCGATGATGAGAAGGGAAATACAATTCAGGGGTTAATCCACAACCTTCCGCGGAGCGCGGATGGTTTGGACTGCATGCGCGACATTCAGCACGCCCTGCTGAATCCTGCTGCTCAAATCAAGGCTCTCAGAGCTTATGAGGCAATGGCGGCGCAGAGGTCGATTCTGAAAACGTTGACGGCCCCTGCGAAAGAGGGCGGTTTCAACATGAAGCAGAAGAATGCAGAGAAGTTTCTGGAGAATACGTCGATTCCATTCAATGACGACCCGGTCAAACTCGCTGAGGAACTCAAACAAATCGGCAAGGGCAACGCCGATAAGACTCAACCAGTGAAAATTAGTGTCGCCTATCTGAGAGACAACAAAGAGATCGTCCGCGATATTCGACAGCAGCTGAAGGGGCGGCAACTTTCTGCGAAACAGTTTAAAGAAATCGGTGCGACAGACAGCGAAGTGCGTGATTTGCTCTATGGAGCGGACATGAAGACGCTCCAAAAGTTCGGCTATTCGATACCGAAGTACCTCGATCTTGTCTTGAATAAATATCGCGATGATCAAAAACTTCTTGCCCAGGTTGACGATCCCGGTTTTATGCCGGGCGCCTTGATTGATGACGATGAGGCCGAATTGCAACTCGATGACCTGGGAATTGACGAAGTCGAAATGCCACGTCCGAATGATGACGACGGGCAGATGTCATCTCCAAACAACGACATTGATCCAGTTCCGTCTCCAAATGATGGCAAGATCCAAGATCAATCCCGGGAGGATGACGTTGTCGAAATCTCTGTGATGAATGATGAGCATCAACACGAAGTTGCCGACAACGACCGGCCGATCGATGGACCGGCTGAGGAAGTCGACGATGAAGACGATAACACAGTGCTCAATGATCTGACGCATGAGACCAAAGGGAGCACTTACGAGCTAAGTAAGCAATTGGTTGATCTCCAAATCGAGAAAAATCCAAAGCTGAAAGCGGAAGTGGAACAACGTCCCGAGCTTCGAGAAAAGCTCTACAAGATGCCCGGACTGATGGAGAACTTCGAAATTCAAGTCGACGAGCCCGTATCTGATCCAATCGAAATTCAGAATCGAGTCAACGATGAAGGCATCGACGATGATGATGATGACGTCGAGGAATTATACGATGATTCGCTGATCAAGCGGGACACGGATATGTTGCGGACTGCAGAAAACGGAGAGGAGGAAAACTATTACATCGGAGACCCCATTGCGACGGGAGGGGAAACGATTGGAGAACTGCAAATTGACAGCCCGGAAGGAACTCCGGATCTAGAGAATCGGGAAGATAACTTCCAGAACCAGATAAATTCGAAGTCTGAAAACCAACATCCGACAAAGACTTCACTTGGACGTACTTCGAGAGGAGTAACTGAGAATGGAACCACCTCAGGTCAATTGGAGTTGCCTCCAAAGATCGTTGCGGATCGTCCAGCTGCTCCCTCCAATGCTGAAAACATCGAAGTTCCAGAAAACGACGACGTCTCTTTTGATCAGGTCAATGTGAGGCCGAGCAGCGTCTCTGGTGTTTCCGATATCTTTACGTCGGGCGATCTGCCTAACGCGGATCAGTGAGTCCACGGAGTTCGCAAGATCTTCTGAGAGATCGAGGTGAGTACCACTTCATCTGTTCGGAAGAGTCACAACTGCGGAATTGTCGTCGTCGATCTGTGGCACGCTTCTGGAGTCGACTACGACTCCACTACCACGATTTTAGCAGAGCATTTTTCTTCTTCACGCCGCCTGGTTTGCCGCACTTCGAATTGCGGACATACTCTCGCGAGTGGGGGCCATTAGCGTTTGAGATTCACTCACAAATTGATCTGCCCTACTCTCTTCAAATGCAGCGAATTTGCAACTCGGGATATGAATCTGCCTCGACACGATTCCGCTCGGACTGATTCGCAAAATCGCAGGTCATTCTCAGCCTGTCGGCTCAATCTTTTGAGCGTGTGAGGATGCTCGGAGAGTTGTCGTTCGCAGTTGTCTATGCCCTGAACGAACTCACTCAAATGCATCGTCCAGGGGGAAATTCGCAATCGCAGTCGAAATGTTCTGATCGCTCAAACAAACAGATTGTTGTTGTCGATCTGAAGCTGCGAAGCCGGTTTTGGAGAAGACTCGCCCGGCATTGTCTGCCCTTTCGCGATCGACTGTCGCCAGAGGTTGACTTTGTCGATGAAGTGCTCCAGGACTTCTGCGAATGTCGTTGTATCGAGATCTTCAACAAACATGTCGAGCAGCAGCAGCAGGCTTCCGTCTGGAGCGTCGAGCGCGACACGAACTCCGCCGGTTTGCGTGTCGAGTGATGCATACACGAGCAGTTGTTCGTAGGTATCAAGCTTTCGCTCGTCTGCGGGAACGCCAATCTCACAACTCAGAGTCAAGCATTTGCGCATGCTATCGAAACCGATCACCGTTTGGAGATTCTCACTAAAGACGAATCCCCACTGGTCAGTACGCAATCGTAAGAGTTGCTGAACTTCACAGATGTCAGCCACTTCTTTCAACAAACAATTGATTTGTTCAATTTCAGTCATGAAAGCTCTTCTCGGAATCACTCTGGTGTTTGCTGCTGGCCGGGAAACGGTGTACGCCATGTAAAGCGGAATCGTCAGTCCGGCAGCATTGAGTTGGGACTCGCAGGTCAGTCAAAGTTCGGGTCATTCTGAATGGCGAGATTCAGCAGCTGATCTGCTGCTCTGTAGACTTGATTTTCGCTCGCATTGAGGTCTCGCAGATCATCCACATAGAGCCTGGCGGGAGGCTTGCGTGGAGGCGCAACTGAAGGACCTGTGTTGATAGAGTCGGGAATGGTTTCAAAGTCTTCGTGTATCGATACAACTTCATTTTGCGGAGACTCGTAGTCATCGTAATTTGCAGCACGATTGACGACCACATTGAGGCGATCGGTATTCGAAGTGTTGACGTCATCAAACATAGTGTGGAACTGATCTGTCCCTGTTGCGACTAAATTAATAGCCGACTCAATTGTTGATGCGATCTGTCCCGCCGAGTCGGCATGACGTCCGCCATCATCTTCACCGAATCGGAATGTCTCGTAATTCGCTGCAATGTCGGCTGCGAATCGGAAAGCACGCAGATGAGCTGAAGGTGGCCGACCGAATACCTTAGCTGGGAGTTGATGCACAGCATTGTTGAGGAACAGGTCTTTGAATTCTTTAACCCGGGGGGGATTTTCCAACTCATCCGTCATCACATTGATCTGGGACGAGTAGTAGTCGTTGAACTCGCTCAAGTTGGAATTGAATTCCCGGTAAGATGCAGTCAGGTCATCAATTGACGCATCTGGATTCGTAACCGCTTTCATGAACTGATTGGCTGCAGTTTGAGCCTCTTGATAGCGCGTCGCCAAATCGTTCAGTCCATGAGCGACGCGTTTGCCGTGGATTGATTCGTTTGGTTGACTGGATAGCACTGAGTGAAGCTGGAGAATGGACTGCAGTCGTGATCGGGCGTCACTTTCATCGATCTGTTCGCCCTGCTGTGCTCTGCATCGTGCCCAACCGACCATCTGCTGTGTGATGAGGTCTTGTTCCGTCTTCGTGAAAAGTTCGTCCACGCGATCAGCTGGCACTTCAGCGATCACTGCAAATTCTGCCTGTCCAGGCAGAAACTTTCTGACAGTCGCTTCGTTTTGCTTTCTTGCTTCGACTTTCTGTGAGTGAATCACTTTCTTCTCTGCCAATCCTGCCTCGACTGCCGCGTCCGTGTTGTTGTAATCGCCGACCTTTCCACCCTGCAGCTCGTTAATTTGTTTTAGCACTCCTGCACTTGTGTTTTTTGAGTCATATTTAGCTGCCTTTTCAAGCCTCTTCATGACGAAATCAAGTCTCTCTCGCCCTTCATAAACCTTTGTGCCCACGATGACACTCACGGCGAGTTTCCCTTCGAGGATTTTGGGAAGGCGTTTCGCATCGTTGTACGAAATGTTCAATTGGTCATCGCCCTTAAGATTAAGGTAAGTCTCTCGCAACTTGTTTGCCATCCATTTCATCGTATCGTCAGTCAACTTCCCTTCCGGTGTGTAAATCGAAATGTCAACGTCCTTCAAATCGACGTTTGGATTTCGCTCAATAGCTTTCTCTCTCACGAACTTGATTCGATCTGAGTCATCTTTTTGCCCGACAAGGCTGAGAAACCTTGAGTAGTCGTAGATCGAAGGCTGTTCATTGGTGAGGAGACGTTGCGTGTATTTCCAGGCTCTCATCCCCTGCAGCGCCGCATTGTAGTCCGTGTGTGTGTCGCGAAACTCAGAACTATCGAAGTCATCAATGTTGTCTGTCACGAAGTCGAAGAACTCCGTTGCATGCTGTCGTTCGTCCAGACTTGCGAGTCGAGCGACATTGCCACGTAGCGATTCCCAATTGGCAATCTGCCTCGCAGCTTTTCGGATTCGACGCACGTCCCGCCACCGGAGCCGCGTCTGGTGATCGGAACGATCACAACTGAGGACATTCTTGAAGATGCGGTTGGCGACGTCTTCGCCGTGCTCATTCGCGAGTGACTGCCAAACGAGCGGACCTGCAGCGATTTGCTTTTGAGTTCTCCGCTTCATTGCTGCCTTGCCCATTCCACTCAGCAGAGCCGTATGTCGGTAAACCCCTTTCTCGTCGCTGCCGCGCAGGAATTCTCCGTCTCGAAAACCCTGTTGGGCGAGGTCATTGTAGAGGTCGGAAAAATTTGTATCCGTTTCGACATTCATGGTTTTTCCTTCATTCAAACTGAAAGTTCTCAGACAATCGTGGCTCGGACCGGAGTAAAAATGGGTCCGAAAACACCGTCTCTATCAATCATGCTGGTACGGAGTCTCGTGTTTCGAGTCACGTCAGAAATCGGCTTGTCTTAAGGAGTTGAACGCGAAATCTGAGTCGCTCTTGCAGCATGGATGAGGCCCAATGCAAGTTGACGCTCAAGGGCAGATCAAGTCGATGCGCACCCACAGGCGTTGTCTGAAAGAGCTTTTCACAGCGAATTTGGGCAGTCTACACGCTGTAATGACTTTTCTCGGACGACCAGTTTCTTGCCGAAATCAACTTCCCAAATTCGTAGCGTTTCATGACAATCCGGACACACGAAGAGATCGGATGAGATCTTCTAAAAGCTTGGATTACTTCTTCTTGCGACTGGCACCGTCATGGACGAAACAACGATTGTCATTAAAGCTCTCAGCTTGGAGAGCGGCTTGGAACGCCACGATTTTCTCAGCCAAGCTTGTTCCACAGATGCGTTTCGAGAACAGATCGAAGAAGCCCTTACGAAAATTGAAGTGCTCGAATCGCTCGCAACTCCGACCGAATCGGAGAGAGATGTCGACATTTCTGAGTTGACGTTTTTCAATCAGAGTCTGCATGCCGATTCAATTGGACGAGTCGATCACTACGAAATTCTTCGAGTCCTGCGGGCGAATCAGCAAACACTGATGATGCTGGGGTTTGATTCGACACTCGATCGCGTTGTACTGATCAAATCGTTGACACGTGAATCGCAGAGTGACAATGAAGTTCGGAATGAGTTCCTGGCGACTCGGTCGACTTTGGCAACGCTTTCCAGTTCCTATCTCGCACAAGTCGTCGGTGGTGGTGAGCAGAATGACGTTCCGTACGTGGTGATTGAAGCGGTTCGCGGAACGACTCTGAACAATTATCTGGCTGTCGCAGGGCAACTTGATGCAGATCAAGCATTTCGGATCGCAAATCAGATCACGATGGCTTTGTGCGATCTTCATGGAAGTGGAATGCTTCTCGGTCCCGTCAATGTCAGCGAGATTTTTGTAGATGAGTTGGGAAAGACGGCGAAAATCTCCGGCCTCCCATTCCCTCGCCTCGCTACCGGAACTCAGTTCGTCCACGAATGGTTGACGTCTCAATCGCAACTTGGCGAACCGCCTGAAATCAGAAATGGAGGTTCACCGGATGTTCGATCTGATCTTTATCGCTTGGGACAGATCTTTCAGGAACTCCGGTCCAAACTCGCTGACAAAGCGTCGACAGATTCTGCAAAGAAAACGGCATCCCTTGAGAACATTCATCAGCCTCAGGACTTTGCAGAGTGGTTTGGCGATGTGACCAACGTGCTTCTGGAACAAGATCCTGAGGATCGGTTTCAGTCAGCGACCGATTTGCTTCAAGTTTTTGCAGCACATGAGCCAAAGCAAGTCGTCGAAACCGCGTCGTTTCGCACATTGATGCGACCAACTCAGCCCAAGACCTATCTAAAACGAGCGTTTGTTGCTTTCCTCGTCTTCACGCTCGGTTTTGGTGTCTATTCAGTCTTTGGAATGGTCTTTCTCCAGCGATTCAATCCGCTCGGTCCGTGGATGCCTTACTTCCGAAATGCGGGACTACTCGCTGTTGATACTGGAAATCCAGAGATGGTGTTCACAGTTCAACTCCCTCGAAGAACGGTTTCGAGACAGGGAAGCTTTCAAGCTCATCTGCCGGCAGGACACTACAATTTGACCGGCTTTCTGGATAATCGCCCTGTCTATTGCACACAAGTCTTGCTCGAAGGAAACGTTCGGACCAGAGTCGTTGTCGAGGAGTCAGACCGTTTTATGCCCTGGTCGAATCACGAGGAAATCCCTCTCGAAAGTGATCCCGACTTGTTTGCAGCGATGTGGATTTTGGAGCAAGGAGGAAAAGTTCAGTTTCGAGAAACTGCATCTTCAAACAGTCTGGACGCTTCAAATATTACTGACCTCCCGACGAATGGCGGCTTTTTACTCTCAGCAAAGATTGAGCACTTTCCAGAAGAAGATCTGCTCGAACTCGTTCAATCTTTGTCCATGTGTTCGCGTCTTCAGTCAATTCACATCGCGAACTCACGGGTGACCGGATCGATTATTTCCGCACTCGGTGAAATTCGCACTTTGCGACAATTAGAACTGGCGAATGTTGTCGAGACCTCGTTCGAGCAAGTCTCTGAACTAAAGTCCCTTGTGCTTCTGAATCAGTTCTCTCTGAATTACAGTCCAAACAGTTTGGACTTCGTCAAAGTCATGAGCGAACTTCCGAATCTCGAGTCGTTGTCAATCGTCGATTGTCCACTCCATGACGAGGACTTAGCAGCTATTTCTGGATGTGAAGAACTGACCACTCTCACACTCTCCTCACGATTCCTGACACCTGCGTGTGTCGACCATTTTGCAGTGTTGCCCAACTTGAAGTCACTTCAGCTTGAGTCTCCGCAACTGACCGATCAACTGTGGAAAAAGGTCGCTGTGAATCAGAAATTTCAGTCAATCGGTGTCAGCGGAATCAAGAACGAGGCAGTCAACTCGTTCGAAGGACAAAGCATTGGTTCATTGCGAGAGCTAAAGTCCCTGACATCTCTCCGAATTCGCGGCGTCAATTTTGATGAGTCATCGTTTCGAGAACTCGTTGGTCTCAAACAAGTGCGAAGTCTAACGCTTGATGAGTGCCGACTAGAAAATATCAAGCTTGAAGAGTTCGCCGAGATGACGAACCTCAGTGAATTGATCATCGACGATTCCGTTGTTGAATCAGAAGCAGTGACTTCTCTCAAACCCAAAATGCCGCATTGCATGATTTCTTATAATAACAACTCAAAAGTCACACTCTGAAATCGTGACAATCGAGAGTTGTCAAACATTGACGACTGACCTCAGCAGCTAACGCCGTAGAATGAAAAGCAATCAAAGTTCCGTTGACGAGATTGAGATCTTCTGTCGAGCAATCTTGATTCCGGCGGGGACTGTTCAGGCAAGCTATATCGAATCCGAATGCGGCGGCGATGATCGACTTCAGAAATCGATTGAAGACCTGATTCGAGTTCACAACTCCATTCAAGTCAATCAGCTTCAATTCGCAGACGACGATTCATACACAGATCGTGATGATGAAGAGGGGCGAACGGAAACTTTCCTCCATCAACTTCTGCAGCCGTCCCAATATCCTTCCAGCCTTGGTTGCCTCGATGAATATGAAATCCTGCAGGTCGTCGCCACTGGCGGAACCAGTATCGTTGTCGAAGGACTCGATTCACGCTTGAAGCGAATTGTCGCGATTAAGATTCTCGACCCGGCACTAAGTCGATTTCGAAAAGTTCGTGAGCGATTTCGCAGAGAAGCGAAGTTGCTAGCCACGATCGACCATCCCAGTGTTACGAAGATTTTCGCATCAGGTGAGCATCGCCACTGCCCTTACCTTGTCATGGAATTCGTTGTCGGTCAGTCGTTGGAAGATCGAATTCGGCAACATGGGGCTGTCGGAATCGAAGAGTGTTTAGAGATTTGTGCCGAGGTTGCTGACGGAATCCATGCGATTCACAAGTGCGGCCTTTTGCACCGCGATGTAAAGCCTGCCAACATTCTGCTCCGTTCAAGTGATCAACGGCCGAAAATCGCGGATTTCGGAATTGCCAGAGACGCTGATGATCATCAGCTAACACATACCGGAGAAGTGACAGGGACGCCGGAATTCATGTCGCCTGAGCAGGCGCGCGGAGAGCGGATTGATGAAAAGTCTGACCTGTTCAGCTTTGGGACGCTCATCTATTCGATGTTGACGGGGCATTCTCCATTTGAGGCGGATACTCCACTCGGAGCCATGCGTCGAGTCTGTGACGAAGACGTTCCAAACCTCCGCAAAGTTGATCGTCAGGTTCCCGTACCGCTGGCCAATCTTGTCCATCATCTCTTGGAAAAGTCACCAACTCGACGGCCGAATTCTATCGAAGAAGTTCGGACGCAATTGCAGGATTGCCTCAATTCCTTACGTTCGGGTGAACTTGGACGTTGGGAAAAGCGATGGAAGAATCGACGGCTCCTGAAGGGATTTGCGATAGCGTGTTGTCTGGCTTTGCTGGTTGTGACGTTAATTCCACCTCAAGCGAATTCCCCTTTCATCGTTGGACTGCTCTGGGACAATGTCGTTGGCGCGCCTCGAATTCGTATTCGCGGGCTGGAAGAAGATTCGCACCTTGTCTTGACGCATGTTCCTTATCCAGGCGCACCATCACCGCCGACCACGGGTGATATTGACGTGACTGGTGATACGAACCTGTCACTCTATCCAGGTGATTATCTTGTCAAAGTGATGAAGGATCAGAAACCAGTCCGGACTCAGAGGATCTCACTGAATCCGTGGGACCGCCGAGACTACGTGTTTGATGAAGAGTCGGACGCACTCTATCCCGAATAGAAACTTCAAGCAGGCTACTCAGGGATCGTTTGCTCTTTTTTGATCCTCCAAACCACTCCCGCTCAGACCAAGACTCTAGCTCTCAGTTTCTCTACCCAGAAGTGTGAACCGCTGGGAAGGCTAACGGCATCGCTACGCTCCGTGCAGATTGCCACAGGCTCCGAATCACTGTCGGCTCTCCTCCGCAATTTATCCCGCTGCAAGGTTCACCGGCCGGATCCGTTCACTCTTCCGAGTGACGGTGATACGCCGAAATTCTCACTCAACCGATCCGCATGCCATCGGTTTGTCGGGACGTCATCGGCAATGTCCCAGACCTTTGAATACATCCACGTGACTGTAAGTCCAATCGGCAAGGCAATTTCATGTCTACTCTCGAATGTGAACAATCAATGAAGTCGGTGCTCACCCAGTATGGTGAGGAAGTGGGTCTCGGCACCCCAATTTCAGATGAAGACAATGTTTTTACGCTCGAGGTGGATACGGGCCATCTCATCAATTTTCTGCAACATCCGCACACTGAGGAAATCATTATGTGGATGCTGATCGGAAGTGTTCCTAAAGACGGACGAGACCACTTTCTGACGCGAGTTCTCGAAGCCAATTTGTTCTTGAGCACCACCGATGATCTCTCTCTCAGTCTGATGCCGGACGGAGAATCGATTGTACTCGCGAGAATGACCGATCTTGAACAGTTTACGCCAGAAGTCACTCACCAGGTGATTCACGATTTTCTTGACTTCACGCATCGATTCGATCGGTGGGTTCGTGACGAAACAGATTGCCTCGAGGCTGAAACTGTAGTCGAAGACATTGAAGAAAGCGGACTCCGCGTTTAATTCGCATCTCGCTCGAAACACAAGAGTCCAATTTCAACTCCATGTTCTAAGGAATCATCCATGTCAGGTTTCCAGGCACTAGATAGCGTCGACACGCGTGGCAAGAACGATGCTCTGAAGTTTGCATATAATCGAGACTGTGAGAATCCGACTCTTACTTCGAAAAGCAGCTTCAAAATGAAGCTGCGAAGTGGATACACCTGCCTGCTTCGTTGGCTTGGTGCGTCGGACTCCAATTACTATAAGACTCCCTTGAACATTCTGAAGAATCAGAATTCGATTAAGGCATTGCTGAATTACATCGAGGATCAGTCGAATTCAGCTGTGAGAGAATACGTCGCGACCCATCATGTCAAACTCGACGGAGACGCCCCCGATGCAGGATATACCGTGAACCAACGATACGATCGGGCGTCGTTTATCAATAAAGGCATGGTTCAACAGATGAAGCAACTCGCCCTGAAAGGAGTGAAGGCAGAGAATCAGAATATCGTCGAGAATTTTCTCGGATCAGCGAGCCCGGACAAACGAATTTTGGCGGAGCAAGGCTGGGATGCTGGAAGAAACAAAGAAGACATTGTTGGTCAACGGAAGAACAATTCGCCCTTAGCGAATTTGGTGCTCGATATTTGTGAAGGCGCGCACCCTACCCCCGCTAAACCGATTGAAAAGTATCCTAGAACTTGGGCATTTGCCTACAACGCCATTCGAAATTCAGGTTCTAACAAAGCTGGGGAAGAAATTCAGCGTATCGTACGTCGAGAAGTTCAAGCTGAAGTCGACAAGGCGAATGAACGAGGGGAACTTGTTGATCCTAAGAATATCGAGCATGCGGCGATTCGAGCACTCACGAGAAATGCGAACTTTCTGAGTATTCTTCGCGGAAGCAATCAGGAATATCGAAACGAATTCGTCAATGGGACTGGACTCGCGCAGGAAGCTCAAAACCTGAATGACGACGTGCGGCAGCAGAATATTTGCCGCAGTCTGGGACGAGTCATTCGCACGCTGAAACCCGCTGACTTCGCGGAGAAGGACGCCGATGGCTTACAAGCAGTTGGAAACAACATAACCCAGGACGAGATTGATAAAGTCGCGGCCACGCTCGAAGACTACAATAGTTCTCAAAGCTTTCTTGAGTTTCTGAAGACATCCTGGAAAGGACAGCACGAGCATCAGGACGAATACGATCAGACACTTGATCAAACAGTCAACCAAATGCTTGGTTCTCTCAACGAGGAAGCTGACCTCTATCAAAACAAAGACGCCCGCCAGAATCTCAATACGCGCGATGCCCATCGCTTCATTCACAGCTTGAACGATCCAGAAGAACTCAATGATGTCAACTTTGGAAAGAAGTCGACCAAATTCATTGGCAATCTGATTCAGGCACATCGGAAGATGGAATCAGATCACGCCGAGCGTGGACAGGCTGAGCAACAGTTCAAAGAACGTCTCAAAGTCTTTCCAGATTTACAAGATCTGGAGTCAAAGGTGCTTCGAGGAACCGTGCCCAGCCTTGAACGAGGCAAAGTCGGAACAAACAGCGAGTTTCTGGCCAATGTGATCGATCAGTTCTCGGATCAGTTTGACGATCAGAAACTAGCGAAAATCCAGGACCTGAAGGAACATCTACAGGCATTCGATGAGTTTGAAGAGTTCCAGCGACAACGCGAGTCTGTTGACAACGCAAACGGACTGAGAAACGTCGACAACGTCAAAAGGCAGAATCTTGAGGACCTCGCGAATAAGCTTCAAGAAGACGTCACAGGTATTAAAAACCTGGTTGATCAGCTCGACGATATTGATCACGACCCGTTGACAGCAGACGGGGTTCCTTCGACATCGGAAATTGGCTCTGCCGTGATTGGAGCTGCGAATCAGATCGGAGACGTCGTCAAGAACTACACAAATTTTGTCGAAAGCATCAGTCTCAATGAGGCTCAATCACAGCTAAGACAACTCCCTCACTTGCAAAAAATTCGCACTCGAACTCAGGAGATGGACAAGAAAGAACAGGAGCATCGTACGTCCGCTCTCGATGATCAGATTGAGAAGGCAGCATCTCAATCGAATCGTAAGGAAGTTGACGCGAAAGACGATCTGGATGTTTCCGGCATTGCGAATAGGTTTGCATGGGACACAAGAATGTTGCTCACGGGCGAACAGGAAAAACAGATGGCTGCCTGGCAGCATTCGTGTCCCGATATACTCGCTGAGTACGCAGTCTTCGCGGAGAAAGAGGCTGAACTGGCTCGACTCGATTCACTTCCGAACCCCACGGAGAATCAGAAACTGCAATTGACGACTGCTAGAGCCTATGTCCACACGCATCGATCAGAACTGAAAAAGAAGATCGAAACTTATCAGGCAATAACTCATCCATTGCGTCAGATCAAGAAAGACGATCTGCAAGTTGCAAACGATGAAACATCCCACCTTTCGAAGCTCGTGATCTCCGACTTCGAGTCCAACATCGAAGATTTCTGGAACGCTGGACGAATGATGCAACTTCGGCTCGATGAAACGGACGAAGACAATTCGACGGTCCGCTTCTCGCCAGTGATCGACGGTAATGATCAGACACTGAAGGCCAAAGCACGAGAACATGCACAGTGGATCTCGAAGACGAAGTCGACTGTGGCGGCGATCGCTCAAACAGTTCTTTCAAAAGACGAAGCCATCTCTACCACGAAAGCCATGGACGAAGCTCCGATCGACAATCGTCACGCCCGCCGATTCCGAAACGATTTGGTGGAAGCTATGGAGGAAACGCCAGTTCCGGAGAACTACAAAAACTCAGATGTCGAGTTCTTACAAGCCACCAACGATGATATCCATCAGGATATCAACAAGTTGCGTGAAGCACGGAAAGAAGTGCGGAATTTGTGGAGCAAAGTCAATCATGAATCTCTCCTCCCCGACATCCACGGATACTGGAACCCAGGGCAGGACAAGCCGGTTGCCGTTTCGAAAGTGGAAGCTGACGAACAAAGCGAATCAGATCCCAAGCAGCTCATGCTAAACTCGATTCGTCAATTGGATGATCATTACAGCACGATGATTAGTGAGCTGACCACAATCGCCAATGACTACAACAGCTACGTGACCCTAAATAATGCCATTAAAGAAATGGACGAATATGTTCCACCTCAGTCGCCGAAGCAAAAGCAAGGTTGGCGTGAACGGTTCGGTCTCGGAACCAAATCGTGATTACTAAACAGACTATCCGATTGCATTAGGATCGCTCACATTCGAATTGGCGAGTCAGAGATCTAATTGTGAAATCTTGGAGGTATCGCTTGGCTAGTTTTCATGAAACAATCAGCGAGGTCGGAAAGGTCTTGGGAGTTCCCGGATTCGCATTGGACGCGGATGGTATTGGAACTCTTGAGGTGGATGAACTCGTCAATGTCACCATCTCCTATGACGAAGTCACCGAAGCTGCGGTCTTTCACAATGAACTCGGAGAAATCGCTGAGCGAGATCTTCCTAAAGTGCAAAGTTTGCTACTCGAAGCAAATGTGATGTGGTCCGGAACCGGTGGGGCGACGTTTGGTGTCGTCCCTGCAAGTCGCAAAGTGATTCTCGCTTATCAGGAACTAACGTGTCATCTGGATTCAGAGGCGGTGATTGGCCTGATCGTAAGTTTTCGATCTCTCGCCGAATTTTGGATGCGTGCCATTCAAGAGGAAGCCTTCGCAGGTGTCGTAGAAGAGAGTCCGGATCCGGACGACCAACTTACATTGAGAGTTTGAAATGTCTCTATTCGGAAGTCGAGGTGTGCAGAGCGATCAACTGGCGAACGTTCCAGAAGAGACGTCGATTTCAGCTGCAGCACCTAAGCAGGCCCCACAGTATTCTCACGTTGAGTCTCTGGATGCCCGGGAGTATGTGAACGCTACTCGATTCGCAGACATCGCCGGGAAAGCAAAGGGAGGCATCTTTAGTCGGAATTACAAAGCATTGATCAACTCGTTGAAACGATACAATGTTCTAATGCAAACGGCGGAACTTTCGTCGTCGGAAAAGATCGAAGCGACCGACGCAATCAAGCAGCAGGCGGTCTCTTTTCTTCAGCGGAAACTCAAAGAGAGCGGCAACAAAGCTGACAAGTACGAACAAGATGTTTCTGGAATCAACAACAACAAGTTCATTCATCAACAGTGGAAGAACGCCAAGAAGAAGGCGTTGAAATCACAGTTTGCTTCTGATAATCGCAGAATTGAGTCTCGTATCCAGGGAACATTGAATCTCATCGATGGTTTGAACCAAGTCGGAGACGATCTGGCGAGAGAGGTAAGAACCGCGAAGTACCAAAAACTGACAGGCGTCGACATGTCGATGTCGCTGTTTGTCCCGGAGTACGAATCCGAAGCAGAGCATGACATTGCTTCAGGTAACATGTCCAGTATTGATCGGGTGACCTATCAGGGTGGTCGAGAATTCGCCTTTAAGAAGAGTTGCATTTACAACGACGTCTCTCTGATCGGCGCAAACTCGGGCATTCCAGATGATCCCGCTGAATCAAATTTTGCCGGGCGAGCTGTGGCAAGTTCTGGACTTTGCCAGGCACTCGGAATGGATTTCGTGCCGACAACGAACTATGCAGTTCATGGTGATTCAGGAGGGACCGTTCAACAGTTCGTTCACGGCACACCAGCAATCAAAATGGGGCACGTTCCCGACTTGCTTTCTCGAAGTGCAGAGACAGCCTTGGAAGTCATTTTTAATCCGATGCATGGAATCGGTGTCGGCACTAAGCCCGGTCCTGACGGGAAGAGCCTCGACCTGCAATCCGTGCTCGCTGGTCGATCTGACAAGGAAAAGAAAACAATCGTCAAAGACCTCATGGATTCCGGTCAATTGTGGCTGACAAAGCCAGGGATGGTTGGGTGGGCCGAGGTTGATTTCGCAAATCCAGTGATGCAAGAGCGGCTGGCCAATGCTCACATCTTCGATTTGCTGTCCGGACAAGTCGATCGAACACTTGATGACATCCTCTTCGAAAAAACTGATCAAGGTTACGTGCCCCGAGGCGTCGACAACGACATCTCGTTCGGATCCGATTTCAAAGACTTTTCGAAGGCGACTCTCGATCGAATTCACTCACCCAACATACCGAAAAACCTTCCGGCCTTGATTGACGTGAAAACTGCCAACAAGGTCCTGGCGATGACACCGCAGAAACTTCGCGAGTGCCTGAAGGACGGTCATCTGAATCCGGAAGAACTTGATGCAGCAGTCGGTCGGTTGAAAGCCCTGCAATCTCATATTCGCGACATCCAGTCAGGAAAGATCGCCAACGGTCGGATTGTCAGTCGCTGGGATGAAAACACGTTCCGGCAGATGCAGTCTCACCGAGACAACTACGTTCATCGATTCCTCGAAGCATTCGCTTCCAGAGAAATGTTGGGATCGCCGAAGTTCACAGAGTTGGTCGTTCAGGACCTCGAGGCTAGAAACGGTCAGCTATTCGCCCAGTTTCTGCCATTGATTGATCAAAGCGATCTGTCCCGGATTTTCAAGAATGATTCCGAAAACGGGGCAATTCTGGTCAATGCAATCCAGCAACATCGTCCTGATCTTTACGAAGAGTACATCGTCGACGTCCTGTAACAATTTACGATGTCGATGCTCAGTGTTTTAGCTAATTCATTCGACACTGTTTCAATTGAGATTGCCACGACACTTCAGGTCCAACACCTGCGAGCTTGATACGCATTGATGCTCATCAAAGCGGTGTCGAACGAGAATTCGCAGCGAGAGTACCGAAAAGTTACTGAACAGAATTGAGGAATGCTCGGATGCTGGCAGCTTGTCTTTCCGAGTAAGCATTGACCCAATTCGTATAGCCACTGCGGCTCATACCGAGAGCCCGCTGTTCCCATTGCTGCTGCAGGTTTTCGCGGTCCAGCCCAACTTTAACAGACGGTGCCATCTCTTCCTTGTTGGTCGAGAATACTTGTGTCGGATATAGCGATTTGAGGTGTCCGACCGTGCCGATGGCATTGAACTCGTTGAAGAGGCGGCGCATTTGAAACGTATCTTCGATCGGCTCAAACTTGCCTTGAGCAATGGCTGTGAAAACTCGCTCTGCCCGATTCTGATCCATCCCGAAGCCTCTCGCATGCACAGGGCGAGTCAATTCATCCATAAAGTTCTGGTGGATGTCTGCGTATTGATTGAGCACCGTCTGAAGTCGTTGATCGTTGTTAGCCAACGACGAGAAAAATTCGTCGGCGTCTCCTTCAGAGTCTTGCACCTGGCTCGTTGCGATCGCTTTCACGATTGAGACATGTTCTGGCGGAACACCCCACTGCTGAAGGCGATCACGTACCGGTCGCTCGTTCGCGATTCGCTGAAGCTGGGACTTAATATTGCTCATGACGGTACTGTTCAATGTGGTCCAACGAGTGTTTGAGATCGTCCCGCCTATTTCCCTGAGGGCAGCTTCGAATTCCCGGTTACTTCGGAAACCTAACTCTTGCTTTAATGCGAAAAGTTCTGAGCTGCGCTTCTTCGCATTGGCTTTGGTCATTCCAAATCCCCCTTGGGCGACCGGTCGGGCCAAAAGCTCTGTGTAGGGATCCGGTCCCTTGGGGGGAGGAGGCTGGTGAGAGACCTTGGGGCTTTGAATCTTGATATGGACCACTTCTTCGTGAGCGTGTGCTCGGTCCCGCTCTGACAAGTTTTGATCAGCGATTTGGCGGACGGCGTCTTCGTAGGATGTTGATCCCTCCTGCAGTTTCTTCAGCAAGTTCGGATCGATCCGTGAAGGATCGGAAAGATCCGCACGGAGAAGTGCGTGGACTTGAATGTCACTCAGGCCGCATTCATCTGAGTAGGTGATCATTGCTTCACGAGTTGCATCAAGGCGTCGTGCAATTTGCTCCATCGCTCCGAGATTTTCACCGCTTTCTTCGACATTATCGACGCCGTTGCCGAAGTCATTGATCTCTACTCTGCTTATAGCATCCATGATGGCGGGATTGTTGCCGAGTTGCAGATCGTCGTGGTGGTCATTGAACTCGTCGAGTTGAGTGTGAAGATGTTGGTACATCTTTCTGGAGGACGTGCTCGACTTCGCCCACGAGTGCTTTTCGGCTCCGATGATCTTTAACTTTTCAGCAATCAGATTCAGATCTTCCTTCGTCTTTCCATCATCCCAGAAGCTCTGCTGTGCGAATTCGAAAGCATCCGATTTTGACATCTCGAAGCCACCCAGTTCGCGAGGCTTAGTGAGTGTTTCCAGAATCGTTGCCATGGCCTTCAGGTTTTCACCAAGGCCTTCAAACTTCGAAAGAAGCGGTTCTGCAGCTATATGGGGACGCCCCATTTGTTCTTTCAGGCCATTCTCAAACGATCCATTCCGATTCAACATATTGACAATTGAGCCGAACTCATTGACTTGAGTTTGGAAGTGATGACCCAATTTTGCCGCTCGCGGTTTAAGTTGGTCCAATCCTTCGAGCATCACCTCGACACGTTCCTTGAGAGGACGCGTCGACGACGATGGGATCACTAATCCATCATGCTTGGCTGAGTTGAATCGCGAGTGAGCCTTGCTCTCCAGGTCTTGTTCGACGCTTCTGGAAAAGTCAGTCGACGGTCGATCCTGGAATTCGGAGTACTGGATGTTCTCGACGAAATCAGATTGGGTAGACGAAATAGACCGACTCATTGATTTACTCTTTTGACTTGATTGCCGCGCAACCGACTGCCTACCTGCGGCGAGTCTCGGTTTGGTCAGTCGTAAAAACACTTTTAATTGCAGAGTGCCCCGGATTTAACTGGCGACTTCTCAGTGAAAATTGTGTTTGTCCGCACAATTCTTGTTTCAACTAATCCCAAGTCTCCGACTCAGACCTCATGGGAGCAAAATCTCTGGACTTGTCAGTTTCGTTCTGTGACGGTCCCAACATGATGAGCTCTTCAAAGCCAGACGATTGAATTGCTTGGTACTCTTCAAGCAATCTGGCATCGGACAGTTTCTGACGATCCAATCCGAGCCCTTTTTCTCCACAGAGTTTTTGAAGCGCAAAGACCTTAAGGACTGTCTTCATTAGAGGTCGTGGGTCTTCATCATCATTTTCGAAGGCTGGACCGTTGAGCAGTCGATCAAACTTTGCGTACTTCTGACCGAAACCTGTGCTGCCGGAACTTCGATCTATGTAGTCATCGAGCTGCGTTCGTAGTTCGCCCACGGAAGTTCCGGAAAAACTGTCCGCATCGACCACGACATCGAACGTGCATTCACGAATCTGTGCACATACGTTCTGCAAATGATTCCCGGACATGAAATCTAATCTGAGATCCGTCAGGTCATCGTGGTCGAGAATTAGCGAGCCGACGGACTGTTCACTGTCATACGAATTTTTTGTCGAGTCGCCGGATTCGAATTCGTCAGATTCTCTCGGGCTGAAAGGTAACTGTGTAGGGGCAAACTTATGGAGTGTTCGCAAATTGCTTGGTGAAAAAGGGCGGGCATTTAACTGTGGACTCGTAAACGAAGTTATGTCTGACTTTTCGCTTGCAGTCGGGGAAGAGAAATTCAACTCGCTCCGGTCGATGAGCTGCGTCTCTGTATCTGAGTTTTCGCTGGACTCGAAAATGATCTCGGAATAGCGGCTTTTCTTAATCTCGTCAATTTCCTGATTCAATCTCATGTCTGGTGCAATGTTCCGACGCTCGCAAACACCCTGAAGCAAGACCGCTTCGTGCACGGCGAGCAGGACTGACTGGTCCCGGCCTGAAACCTCTAGATGGATGAACCTTCGCGGACGGACGAGTTGATAATGTTCAAGCCGTTGACCATCCATTTCGTGTTTAGGTTGTTCATGAATCTGTGTTCGGAGTTCAGCGACAGAACCGCCGTCACACAAGGTGTCGAGAACAGCAATTCCGGATTGTGCATCACGAGCGATTTGATTCATCGACAATTGAAATTTTGTCCCGCCTTGCATGTAGCCGTTATGTAAATCCTTCGATGTGAACGCAGGATCATTGGCTTTATCGACGTAGTGAGCTTTGGCCAAGAGTGCTGCGCTGATCAAGAAGAGGACTGATGCTGAGATGATTAGCGGAAGTGCGTACGTTGTCAGAATGAGACCTACAATGAAGCAGGCAGCTCCCAAGAACAGCGATACGAGCCCGGCGTTTTCCCATCGATTCGATTCTTCGGAGGCTGCAAGAGATTCGCTGCGTTCCTTGGTCGTCAAACTGCCAATTGATGCACGTGTGCGCGCTGAGACCTGGTTGTCCGACCGATCAGTATCAAGTTCGACATTGTTATCGCTCGCAAGATCTGTCGCTGAGGGGAGTCGAATCGTGTCGAGGGATGAGGTGTTACTCATGGACATCAGAACTTCTCCTGCGAGATCTGCTGCAAATCGAGATCGAAAGTGGCCGAATTGCCGAGCGAATTGAGTGGTTGGTTTTTCCGTACAGACACTCATTGAACGCTCGTTCAGCGGAATTCTTGCAGGCTTCCAGACGTTCGAACGTCATTTCTACTGCCGGTAATCTCGTTTTGCGACACCTGACGAGACCGGCAAAGTTCGGAAGGGAATTCGACTGAAACAATTGAAACCTCCTGGCTTACTGCAAGAGAGAGAAGATTCCGCCGTTCTCGTATCGAGATCGTGCTCATATCAGTGAAGACCTTTTCCTCAACTTGCTCAACCAATAGTGCGGATTCCATGATCACTTCTCCTCAGCTTGGTGATGAAATCATCGACGATGTCGTTTCTCAAAGCGAAAGGAGCGGACTGGTCGCGAATCACTCGACTCTGCAAGCAGTTCTCAATCGCCAAGAACTGAAGTCTCTGTTAAAGCAGGCCACTGAGACCTATCAGGAGAATTATGAACAGGGCCTGAGAGCCTTTGAGCGTCTTGTAGATGCTCAAGCCATGAAGAAGCTGCGATCGGCTCGTGCTCAACAAACCGATCGTCCGAGCGAGTCTTCGTCGGCAACAGCTACAGGCTCCGATTCGTTGAGCGATGGAGAATTCGACTGCCTGTTGTCTCAGGGAATACAAGAAATTCAAGATGGGAGAAGTGAAACCGGGGCTGCAATGCTTTCGGTGCTTGTCACTCTTCGTCCCACTGATCCGCGATGCTATATCGGCTTCGGGACAGCTATTTGGCAGACATCGGGCGTTCAGAAAGCAGCACAATTCTACGAGATTCTGACTGAAAGCTGGGAACAACCAGAGCTCGCGTATTTCGCTGCGGACTCACTTTTTGAAGCCGGTAGGCTCGAAAGAGCCAGGCAACTTCTGGAAAGAAGCGTTGCCGTCTTCCAGAAGCAGCCCCGCCAGCTTTCGAATTACGATGTCGAATTGTTCGACAACATGACGTCGCTCTTGGACGAAATCGAATTCGCGAGTAAGCATCAGTCGCAATCCCATTGATCGAATCGACTGGTCTTTTATTCCAGTGCCCTCACCATTTTCTGACGTTAGAGGAACGATTGACTGTCGATCGGCAAAGAAAATGTCCATGCAAACAGTTGGTCGGTACACTCCGCTGCAGTTGGAGAGGCTCTTGCCACCCTTCACGCACCTTGAGAGTTTCAGCAACGCCTTGACGAGTAGTTTTGAGATATCCTCGAAAAACCAAACATTGAGTGAATTGTTACTGGCTAAACTCTTTGGATCTCTTCACATGCGAGCACGGCTCGACGTTCTTGCTTATTCTCATCTCGGATCCCAGAGGTGGTTCGAATAGTGATACAGCACCACTACTGTTCTTTCTTCTTGATCGCCTCTAACTCTTCAAGAAAAGCGGGGTCGATCCAAACACGCTTCACTTGTCCCGGATGAAGCTTTACTTTGAACGGCACTAAGCCGTTGAGGAAATCCGTAAACGTTTCGGCAACTGTTTTGATCAGGTTACTTTCGTGATCCCAAAAGTCGACTCGGCTCGAGTCGATATCCATTGTGACGTAATTGCCACACCCATCGTCAGCGATTGGAAAAGATCGACTTAGAATACTTGCGACGTTACTCCGTTCGCCAAGGACATCTTTGATTGGGATGAACTGATTGACTCCAGTTGCTATTTCCCCATTGTCGGCCCGGAACACACATGTTTCCGGTCTTGCCCCATCATGTTGCATGATGAACTTCCGATAGGAATCGGGTAGTTCGGTGGCGAAATAGATCTCGACTGCCTCGATGGATTGGATTGAAGGTGCTTTGGATGAATTGATTCGGATGTTTCCCATCGATCGGATCCCCCACTCTTAATTATCGTCACACCCTCTGTGTGAAGAATCCCACATTGGACCTCAATCGAAGCTGACTGCATGGTGCTACAGTCCTCACCAGTGAGTCAGTCCTTTTCACTACCTCGGCGTATTCAAAGCGATTCATGTCTCTATTGCCATCAACCGCCTGTGCGGTCGTGTTCCTGTTTTTCGTAAGCAAAATTGAATGATTGCTCTGAATAGCCGGTGATCTCGAACGAAACGCATAGGTTATCGCAGGATATCTACGTATTGCCGATCATCGGTTCGTTTCAAGATGACTGTTTTCGCTGCCTTCCGTCTCTAGAATCTGGAAGCAGCTGACAAACCCACTCTTGAAACTTTGTTGGTGTGGTTG
Source organism: Thalassoglobus sp. JC818 (assembly GCF_040717535.1). Taxonomy (NCBI): domain Bacteria; kingdom Pseudomonadati; phylum Planctomycetota; class Planctomycetia; order Planctomycetales; family Planctomycetaceae; genus Thalassoglobus; species Thalassoglobus sp. JC818. The sequence goes on along the minus strand of NZ_JBFEFI010000001.1, from coordinate 378,343 downwards.
CTCTTCTCTGAAAGGGGCACCTCTCCACTTTAGAATTTCGAACCCGGTATATGTTACTCTTCCTGTTGAGTTTATCTCCTTGCCAGGAATGAATGCCATCTCCACTTGCCATTTGTGGAAGATGACGGGCTTGTCGAGTTTTCTCGAATTCACAACGTCGATAACAAGCACTGGTTGAAGCGTTTCCTTGGTGATGATCGCAGGCTTGTTTTCCGTTTCTCGCCAATTCCCACTGACTGACAATATGCTCCCGAGTGGCTTCTCCAGCAAACCCACAATCACACAACTGCCATTGATAATCTCATCTGCGTTCACATTGGACTCTGCAGGTGCAACAGTTGTGCCTTGTACTCCTTGAGCAAGAATTTCTTCTTGTGATTGAGCAATCAGAGTGAAGACCGAAAGAATCACCGAAAACGCTGAAATTCGACGATTCATGGAAGCCCTCCAGCGTGACTGATGATGAAGCAAGGAGGAAACTATTTGAGGCCGACGGAACCGGAGCCATATCGGCGTTCGAATTCTTCAACTGGGTTCCAGTCGGGGCGCTTGTAGAGTTGCTGTTGCCGCTCGATGGATCGGTTGGGATAGAAATCGAAGATCTCGCCGTTCCCGTTGATGCGTGGGTCGCCCTGTGCTTCGAGTTTTTCCTGCAATTGGTTCCACAGCTGTTCAACGATTGCGACGTGTTGAGGATCGACGGCCAAGTTCTTCACGCAGTCCGGGTCAGCCTCGATTGCATACAGCTCTTGCTCGGGGCGTTTTCCGAAAGCAAGTTCGAAGAAATGATAGTGCTCGTGACCAACTGTGAGTCCGGTCAGATAGCTCTTCGTTGGGGAACCATCGCAGTTAAGGAAACCAAATTGCGGATCTCCAACTGGCCACCTTTGCGGCTTAAAATTTCGGACATAAAGCCAGTCGTCCGTGCGGATTGCTCGGGAGGGATACCCGACTGACAGGAGTTCTCCGTCTGTCCGTCCGATGTCATGGCGTTCTTTTCCAAGCAACGTGTAGTTGCGCTCAGGGTCGATGCGTCCGGATTCTTCCGAAAGTAGCTGAGGCAAAAAGCTCTGACCGGTCACTTGATCTGGAGCAGCGACTCCGGCAACTTCGAGAATCGTCGGGGCGACATCCGGAAACGTGATGAAATCTGTCACGGTTCGGCCAGCTTTCACACGGTCTCCCCACCGAACTGCGAATGGAACATGGAATCCATCGTCGTAGATTTGCCCTTTCACTCGCGGAAACGGCATGCCGTGGTCCGACGTGGCGATGATCAGAGTGTTTTCAAGCCGACCACGACGCTGCAACTCTTCAAGTGCGCGTCCGATATGCGTATCAAACCATTCAACTTCGATTGCGTAGTCAGCAAGGTCACCTCGGATCGTTTCTGTATCAGGGAAATAATCGGGGACGGTGACTTCCGAAAGATCACGACCATCTCGCTTCCAACTGTCTAACTCGTAACCGCGGTGTGGTTCCTTTGTCCCGAGCCAGAAACAGAATGGGGCATCGTCGTCGAGACTATCGAGAAAGGCGGTGAAGTTGGCGGCGTAATCAATATTCGATATGCCCTTGTAGGGAGGCTTTGCAGAAATCTTGTTCCATGCTGGGCCGGCAGGATTATCTGTATTCGCCTTGCCAGCGACATTCCCTTGCCAAATACCCGGTCCCCAGCCCTTCCCTGTATATCCAATGGAGTAGCCTGCCTGTTCCTTGAGAATCCATGGATAAAACTGCCATTTCTCCGAGAGGAAAGGTTGGTGATTACAGGCTTCTTCCAGCTGCCAAGAGTAGCGGCCTGTTAGGAGACAAGCACGTGCTGGTGAGCATTTTGGATTGCAGTTATAAGCTTGGCTGAAGAGCACACCCTCACTGGCGATGCGATCGAAATTCGGCGTCTTGACGTAGTTTGCTCCGTAAGCTCCAAAGCTGTCGCGAGAGGCATCGTCTGCAATGATGAAGAGAATGTTGGGCTGATCAGCGCTCCATCCCCTGCTCTGCCCGCAAACCAGGGTGATGATAGAAAGCAGCGACATTAGAAGCAGAGTGCGAATCTTCATGGTGTTCTTCTCATTGATGCGCGATCGAGGAACATCGAGTCACTTCCCGCTTGAGGCATCTGATCGACGATCAAACAGGAATCACACACTGAACCTAATCCTTTCAAATGCGATGCACAACATCGCGGCGAAACCGGTGTGGTCTCAGAGAGCGGATTTCGAGCCGGGAGTACAGAGCTCCTCTCCAGAGCTGCCCGAGAGTAGCAGAAGCAGTGCGCTTACTTCTCTTCTTTCCCAGCGGACAGTAGAGTGAAGTGTTGATCCATGATGCGACTTCACGAGAATCTCTAGTTCAGAATGAAGATGAAAAGCCAGTACCTGTCCTTTGCAGCTCTTTGTCTGATCGCAACCAACACTTTTGCCGCCGATCGGGAAATACGTTTCAACAGAGACATCCGTCCGATTCTGACTGACAAGTGTTTTGCCTGTCACGGACCTGACGCGAAAGAAGTTCAAGGCGATTTGCGATTGGACCTCAGAGACCAGGCAATCGAGGCGGGGGCCATCGAGCCTGGGGACATCTCAGCGAGTGAGTTGGTTCGAAGAATTTCTTCCGATGACCCGTTCGAAGTGATGCCACCTGAGGAATCGCATAAACCGCTCAGTGAAACCGAACGATCTCTATTGCTGCGATGGATTGCTGAGGGAGCTGTCTACGAACCACATTGGGCCTACGTCCCGATGCGGCGACCGGAAATCACTGAGACTCCCGGTCAAAATGTGATCGATCACTTCGTCAATCAGCGATTCGAAGAGGCAAACGTCCTTCCGACTCCGCCGGGTGATCCGATCACATTATTGAGACGGGTTTACTTCGATCTGACCGGATTGCCACCGACTCCTGATGACGTTGACGCGTTTCTCAATGATCACAGCGAGACGGCATATGCACAACTCATCGACCGCTTGCTGGAATCGCCCCGATTCGGCGAGCGAATGGCTGTCTATTGGCTGGATCTCGTTCGATACGCCGACACAGTTGGATATCACGGAGATCAGGACGTCTCGCAATCGCCCTATCGTGATTACGTCATCGAGGCATTCAATTCCAACATGCCCTACGACCGTTTTATCCGAGAACAACTCGCTGGAGACTTACTGCCGAATCCCACGACAGATCAGTTGATCGCGTCGGGCTACAATCGACTCAATCAAACGACGGAAGAAGGAGGATCTCAAGCGAAGGAGTATCTCGCGATCTACTTTGCTGATCGTGTCCGGAACGTATCGCAGGTGTTTATGTCTGCCACGATGGGTTGTGCACAATGCCATGACCACAAGTTCGATCCGTTCACGGCTCGCGATTTCTACTCGTTCGGGGCATTCTTTGCCGATCTGGAAGAAGTCGGGGTTTACGGAGGACGAGGACACCGGCCCCCCATGATGCATGTGCCGACTGAGGCACAACGGGCACAAATGGCCGAACTCTCCAGCCAGGTCGAGCAACTGCAGTCGCAGATTCCGACGTTGACGGCGGAGGTACTGAAAAGTCAGGACGATTGGGAATCGTCGTTGGAATCGAAACTCGATGAAAAGAGTGAGAAGGAGTTCACTTGGATCGATGACTCGCAGGATACTGGCGGATCAAGCAACGGTACTTGGGACTTTGTAGGCACCAACGTCTTCAGCGGTGAAAAGTCGAGACGACAAGCAGCGACGGGACTTGTGCAGCATTTTTTCTCAGACGCAGCCAAGCCGATCTCTGTTGAGCCGATGACAAAGTTCTATGCGTGGGTTTATCTCGATCCCGATAATCCACCGACTGCATTGATGTTGCAGTTGAACGACGGGGACTGGGACCAAAGAGCCGTCTGGGGAAGCGACGAAATCCGATTTGGTCGCAAGGCTGAAGATTGGAACGGCTATCGCCGACAGGGGAACCTCCCAGAGGCTGGGAAATGGATTCGACTTGAGTTTGCCGCAGCTGACGTCGGCCTTGAAGAAGGTGCGAAAGTGAATGGCATGGCCTTCGTTCAGTTTGGTGGACTTGCTTACTGGGACAAGAGTGGTTGGCTAACGGAAGACGGAATCCCGGCTCACATTGCCAGCGCATTGCGAACTCCACCGGCTGATCGGAGCACTGAACAGACGACGGAGGTCAAAGAATATTATCTCGACAACGAGGCGAGAATGGTTGCTCTTCGAGAGTCCGTTCAAGATTTGAAAGATCAACGGACTCAAATCGAGGAGGCAAGCACCTCAACGGTTGTCAGTAAATCGGTTCAGCCGCGGATGATTCGCGTGCTGGCACGAGGTAACTGGATGGATGACTCAGGAGAAGTTGTCTCGCCAGCGATTCCAGCTTTCCTGGGGGAACTTGAGACAGATGGTCGCCGGGCGACTCGACTCGATCTTGCGAACTGGCTTTGTGAGCCCGATAACGTGATGACGTCGCGAACCATGGTCAATCGCTTGTGGTATTTGATGTTTGGCCGAGGAATCTGTTCGTCCGTTGATGACTTCGGGGGACAAGGCACATTCCCTTCGCATCCCGAACTTCTCGACTGGCTAGCCATCGAGTTTGTGAAGTCTGGTTGGGACATCAAGCACATCATGAAGATGATTGCACTCAGTGAGGCTTATCAACGGTCTTCAACACCAACGCCACAGCTTGCAGAAGAAGACCCCTACAATGAATTGTTCGCTCGGCAAGGTCGTTTCAGAATTCCAGCGGAAATGATTCGTGATACGGCCTTGATGACGAGCGGATTACTCGTTGAGGAAGTCGGCGGCCGGAGTGTGAAACCCTATCAACCAGCAGGTTACTACGCGCAACTGAATTTTCCTCGTCGCGAGTATGAACCAGATACGGGAAGCGACCAGTATCGACGCGGCGTCTACACACACTGGCAGCGTACGTTTCTGCACCCGATGTTGAAAGCCTTCGACGCACCCAGCCGAGAAGAGTGCACTGCTCAGCGTGCAAGGTCGAATACGCCGATTCAAGCGTTGACCCTTCTCAATGATCCATCGTTTGTTGAAACAGCTTGTGCACTTGCAGCCAGAACAATGACGGAAGCTGGTGACGACACAGAAGACCAGATCGAATGGGTGTACCGCGTGGTCACATCTCGACATCCGGACCCAGCCGTCTCGGCAATTCTTCTCGACCTCCAGCAGAAGCACCTGGAGTATTTTCAGCGGAACCCAGAAGAAGCCAATGCGTTGGTGGCATCACTCACTGTGCAAGAATTCGAAACCCTCGATCCCGTTGAATTGGCTGCCTGGACGAGCGTAGCCCGAGTCGTCCTGAATCTGAAAGAGACAATCACGAGATACTGAGTCGGCAAACAGAAAGTTGACTTTGAACAGTATCACAGCGAACTCATGTTGAAGCTTATCATGAATAGATCTTTGAATTCCTCCGATGCGATTGCTCGCCGGACATTCTTACGTCGAACAGGTCTCGGATCGGTCGCGTTGGCGTCTCTGCTCAATCAGCAAAGTCTGTCTGCCGTAGACGCAGCGAGTGAAGCACCATCGACCGGTGTTTTAGATCGCGCTCATTTTCCGGCAAGAGTCAAACGCGTCATTCACTTGTGTATGGCTGGCGGGCCGAGTCATCTTGAGACTTTCGACTACAAGCCTGAACTTGCCAAGCATGATGGCGAAGGAATGCCGTCATCGCTGACGGAAGGCCAGCCGATCGCTCAATTGCAAGGCAAAGAGCTCAAAGTGCTCGGTCCTCAGCATCCCTTTGCGAAATGTGGAGACAGCGGGCTGGAGATCTCTTCGGTCTTTCCTTACATCAGCGAGTGGGCGGACAGCCTCTGTGTCATTAAGTCGATGTACACCGAGCAAATCAATCACGACCCTGCTCATACTTTCTTTAATACAGGCACCGTGATTAGTGGCCGACCCTCCATGGGATCATGGGTGCTGTACGGTTTGGGGGCTGAAACTCAGGATCTACCAGGGTTCATTGTCCTGACAAGCGAAGGCGGCGGTCAAAGCCAGCCGATCAGTTCGCGCCAATGGCACTCCGGATTTCTTCCAAGCCGCTTTCAGGGTGTGCAAATGCACTCAACTGGAAGCCCGGTTCACTATGTGTCGAATCCTCCTGGAGTCGGCCGCCAGCAGCAGTCGGACATAGTCGACGCCATTAATGGGATCAATGAGCTACGGAATCGCGACCTCGCCGATCCAGAGATGACAGCCAAAATCGCGGCCTATGAAATGGCATTTCGAATGCAAGCGTCGGTGCCGGAGTTGATCGACACGTCAAACGAACCCAAACATATCGTCGACATGTATGGGTGCACGCCAGGCGATGGAAGTTTCGCAAGCAATTGCCTGTTGGCACGGCGTCTCGCAGAACGCGGTGTACGTTTTATTCAGCTCTATCATCGTGGATGGGATCATCACGGCGGTGTCAAGAACGGAGTGGCGACGACCGCGAAACTGGTCGATCAGGCAACAGCGGCGCTTCTCGCCGATCTTCAACAAAGAGGTCTTCTTGAGGATACACTCGTTATCTGGGGTGGTGAATTTGGTCGGACACCGATGGCTCAAGGAACTGGCCGCGATCACCACATCAAAGGGTTTTCCATGTGGGTTGCCGGAGGTGGAGTTCGACCCGGGATGTCATACGGAGCAACCGACGACTTCGGATACAATGCTGTCGAGGACAAAGTCCATGTTCGAGACTTTCATGCAACGCTCTTACATCTTCTCGGAATCGACGCGAATCGCTTCTCCTACAAGTTTCAGGGCCTTGATTTTCGTCTGACAGGTGTTGAGGAAGCTCATGTCATTCGAGACATTCTGAGCTAAGTATGGAACCTTTATATACTGAATATGAGTTTACACATAATGAAGTCTGATCATCCAACGATTCGTTCGACACGCTTGCGACGAATCTTCATCCCAATCTGTTTTGTAGCCCTGCTGTTTCAGGCAAGTCGCCTTTGCCATGCCAGCGAACAGACTGCACGGCCCAATATGGTCGTTTTTCTATCCGACGATCATACCTGGCGAGACTCATCGGTTTATGGTTCTCGAGATATTGATACGCCAAACATGCAGCGACTGGCCGATGCCGGGATGACGTTTGACAACGCGTTCGTCGCTTCTCCTTCGTGTGCTCCCAGTCGAGCAGCTCTACTGACTGGTTTGTACCCAGCCAGAAACGGAGCTGAGGCGAATCATTCGAAACCACATCAGGATGTGAAGAAGCTGCCAGCTTATCTTCAGGAACTGGGTTACGAAGTCGTCTCGTTCGGCAAAGTCGGACACTATGCGCAAACGCCGGACTATGGGTTCGACCTCGCGAAGCACTTTGGATATCACGACGACGTGGCTGTCGATGAAGCGATCAAATGGTTACGCGATCGTGATTCCGACAAGCCGCTCTGTCTATTTGTCGGAACGAACTGGCCCCATGTCCCGTGGCCGGAAGATATTAGTGGCATCGATCCCGAAGAGCTTGTTGTCCCGCCGAACCATGTCGACACACCGACCTCTCGCCAATGGAGGGCAAAGTACGTTGCTGCAATCCGCACGATGGATAACGAATTGGGCAAGGTCTACGACGCATCGCGTGAAGTGTTGGGCGAGGACGTTTTCTTCTTGCACACCAGCGATCACGGTGCGCAGTGGCCGTTCGGGAAATGGAATCTCTATGAAGATGGCATCCGCACTCCGCTGATTGTCTCATGGCCGGGACGAGTCGCCGCAGAAACACGTAGCAAGGCGATGGTGTCATGGATTGATATCCTCCCAACGCTGGTCGAAGTCGCTAGTGCAACGCCTCCAGAGCATATCGATGGGCGGTCGTTCTTGCCTGTTTTAGAGGGCGAAGAATCCAAGCATCGGGATGTGATCTTCACGACTCACAGTGGTGACGGCAATCACAACGTCTTTCCAATTCGAGCCGCTTACACGTCAGACGGTTGGAAGTACATCAGAAACTTGCATCCCGAATTCCTGTTCTGCAGCCATGTCACCGAGACAACAAAAGACAGAGGATATTGGACGAGTTGGGTTGATCAAGCGACGCAAGACACCGCTGCGAGAAGGCTTGTTCAGAACTATCAGAATCGACCCGCAGAAGAACTTTACAACACTCAGGGCGATCCATGGGAACAAAAGAATCTGATCGCGGATGACGTACAGCAGCCCAGAGTTGAGAAGTTGCGAAGACGTTTGGACGAGTGGTTCGCCCAAACCGGTGACACGCAAGCTGTGTTTGGCGATCCTCGTCTGGCACCGACCGGTGATCAACCGAACGTGATCACCGTTTTCATCGACGACATGGGCTGGTCAGATCTGTCGTGCTACGGCGGTAAGCAGACGATTACTGAGAACATTGATCGACTGGCAAACGAAGGTTTGCGATTTACGAATTTTTACGTCAACGCGCCGATCTGTTCGCCATCCAGAGTTGCCCTTTCAACTGGCCAATATCCACAAAGGCATCGGATATCGTCTTACCTTGCGAATCGAAAGAGAAACATCGAGCGGGGCATGGATCAATGGCTCAGCAAAGACGCTCCAGTGTTGGCTCGCCAATTGCAAAAGTCTGGCTACGCGACGGGACATTTCGGCAAGTGGCACATGGGTGGCCAACGCGATGTCGGCAACGCACCGCTGATTCGTGAGTACGGATTTGACAGCAGCTTGACGAATTTCGAGGGACTCGGTCCCCGCGTGCTGCCGCTGAAAGATGCGTACGACGGAAAGACACCAGAGAGACATGATCTCGGTTCTGCAGACCTCGGCAAAGGTCCGATTCGCTGGGAAGATCGCAGCCAGGTGACAACCGCCTTCGTCGACGAAGCACTCGAGTTTATTGACCAGTCACAAGCGAAAGACCAACCGTTTTTCATCAATGTCTGGCCGGACGATGTTCATTCGCCATTCTTTCCCCCACAGGTGCTTCGCGAAGGAACCGACGGCAGCAAGAGGCAACTCTACTATGCTGTGCTCGATGCGATGGACCAGCAACTCGGCAAGTTGTTCGATCGAGTCCGACGCGATCCGAAGTTGAAAGATAACACTCTCATTTTGGTGATGAGTGACAACGGACACGAAGATGGTGCCGGAATTTCCGATCCGCTGCGAGGTTCTAAAGGCTGGCTTTACGAAGGCGGGATTCGCTCCCCATTAATCGTCTGGGGGCCGAAGTTCATCGCAGAGGGAGCTGCGGGAACAACTAACGACCAAGCTGTACTCTCCGCAATCGACGTGAATCGGTCGCTGTACGAGTTCGCGGGAATTTCACCCGATCCAGATCAACGACTCGACGGTGAAAATGTGATGTCGACGTTGCTGGGCCAAACGAAGGAAGGTCGACAAGCTCCGATCTTCTGGCGCCGGCCGCCAGACCGTCCTGGACAGGCTAATGAAGACAATCCAGATCTCGCTGTTCGTGACGGCAAGTGGAAATACCTCGTCAACTATAATGGCAGCGATCCACAGTTGTTCGATCTGAAAGCTGATGCATCTGAGACCACGAATCTCGCAGAGACGAATCCAGACGTCGCGAAGCGGCTTCATGCAGCTGTGATGAACTGGAACAAAGAGCTTCCAGCGGATGCCGGTGATCCCGATTGGGAAAGTCCAGAAGATGCCGGCTCATTGAAAACTGACGTCTTCGTCAACCCCATCGGAGAAGGTGCCGATCCTTGGGTAATTCGTGACCCGAACACCCAGCGGTACTTGTGGTGTATGTCCGAAGGCAATCGCGCGATCGCGATTCATGTCAGCGACAGTGTGTCATCGATGGGGCAAAAACACATCGTCTGGAAGGCTCCGACAACAGGTCCTGTTTCTCAGGAAGTTTGGGCTCCCGAACTGCATTGGCTCGACGATCACTGGTACGTCTACTTCGCTGCGTCGGACGGGAAGAATGAGAATCACTTGGCATACGTTTTGAAATCTAAGACTCCTGACCCGCTGGGTGAATACGAGCTTCACGGTCCTCTGGCGACCGGTGACCGACCAGACGGAAAGTCACCCAATATTTGGGCCATTGACATGACAGTTCTTGAACATCAGGGACGTCGGTATGCAATCTGGTCGGGGTGGGACAAACCAGGTTCAGATCAGCAGTATCTGTATATCGCGCGGATGGAGTCACCGACCAAACTGGCCGGACCACGGATACAGATCTGCGACAACGACGATTTCCTTTGGGAACGTATTCAGCCCGATGATTCCAAACGCGGGTTGAATGAAGCGCCGCAGATTTTTCAAACCAAACGGCAAACGGCCATCGTCTATTCGTGTGGAGCGTCCTGGTTGCCAACCTACAAATTGGGACTTCTTGAATTGGTCGGCGATGATCCACTCCAACCGTCTTCATGGAAGAAACGTCCGAAGCCTGTCTTCAACGGGACGAATTCCACATATGGCGTTGGCCATTCATGTTTCGTCAAATCATTGGACGGCAAAGAGTGGTGGCACGTCTTCCACGCGAAACGGGATCGTGAACCAGGCTGGCGTCGTGCAGTCTTTGTGCAGCCAATGCGCGTCGGAAAGAAAGGTTTTCCACTCTTTGGAAAACCAGTTGAGCCGGGTGCAGTCCAGAAAAGACCCTCCGGAGATAAGACATCAGATGCTCAATTCTCTACCGAGTCGTTCGAGTACTTCGGGCATCACCAATATCTGTCAGTCGATGGAAATGTGATTCGAATTGGCCAGTCTCCTGATGCGTCGGTCAACGTCTATCGATCTGGTGAGAAAGTCATCTTCGCGGGAGATGTTCCAAAGAATTTGGTTGTGAAAGCTACGATCGACTTTCATGGAGATCCTCAAGCTCGCGATGCTGGAATCCTCTTCCGAACCACTGGACCATCAGTCGGCTATGACGCGCATCGCGGGTACTTCGCAGGCCTGATTCCTCGCACACAACTCGTCATTCTCGGCAAGATGGATGGGAGCAGTTGGGAGGAGTTGGCCCGTTCCAAAACGAACATTGACACGAAGCAACCGCAGCAACTGTCGGTTCAAGTTCAAGGAAATCGTATTACGGTGCTGCAGAACGGCGAGCAGAAAATACAGCACGTTGACGACTCTTATCAGCAAGGTTCAGTCGGACTACGAGTCGTCGATACCGACGCCACTTTTTCCGAAGTTGAAGTCGTTGGTGACCAATCAACTAAATCACGAAAAAGTGAATGAACACAACAATGATTTCGTTGTGAAGCAAGTCCGATTCCCTGCGAAACGAGTCCTATCAGCTACCGGAGAGAGCAGAGAAAACAAGTTGAGCGAGCGACAGATTTTGAAAGACTGAACCTGGCCAACCCGTTCACTGATGTTCGTTTGTGTGACATTTGCAGTTGCCAATTGCCTTCAATGCTAGAATGCACGGTATTGAATGTCTCGAAGACGCAGGCCGGTTTCAGGGTCGGACAGTCTCAGGAAGCAGGCCGCCAGCCGCTGCGTGTCGAAGCCCATTTCACAGCCTGGATAGATGACAAGAATTCGATTTTCTCCTTGTTCGAGTTCAACCTCATCTGACACGACATCGTGTCCATTGACCATGACTCTCGACAATCTTGGATGGCTGATGGTGAGACGCGCTCGCTGCCTTTTACTGCACGAAATGATGCTTCGCAGGAGGTAAGTCTGGGAGTTCGTATCCCACGTTCCCATCGTCCGCACGTACTCTGGGTTGAGCCATTCCTGATTGACGTAACCGTCATCTCCGCTTGCTCTCCACGTGATGTCGGTTTCGTCGGGAAGTTTCCACTGTTTCCCGTCCCAACATTGCTTCGTCCACTCGTTCAAAGCAATCTGACACAAGTCTTCAGTATTGGCTGCACCAGGATTGATCGGCCCCAAGATGCTGAAGCCGTCACGAGGGAGTGAAGCGTCTGGCTCCACCCCTGCCCTTTGGCAAGTGAGGTGCAATCTGCCGGGTTGTCCATCAAGCAGAAAGTCTACTTGAGCAGCGAAGTGTTCTTGTCCCCAATGCGCGTCTGGCTTTTGCAATGGATTCAGAGACTTGTGAGCTTCCAATGAGTTGTCGCTGCGTAAATTGACTTTAAGCGGGACTGGGGCAACGTCATATCCAATCGGAGCACGCCAGATGACTTTCACATCTTCGAGTCGTTGGCCTTCTTCACACCGAAGAGAAAGCGTGAGTCTTTGACCGTCAGCGAATAAACCACCAACCAGTTGCGGAAAATCTTGATCCCGTCTTAGCTGATCCAGAGTGGAAGTGTTCTCAGGATTGGCGACGTGTCCGATTAGAATAGGCAAACGCTCGTCCCTTCGATGGGGGACATGGAATCGAATGAGATCAGCCTCACTTCGGTCCGACATCACAACTGCGCAGCCAGAACATTCAATTGAAGTGTTTGAGTCTCTCGTCGTGCCTGATACGGCAAGCGTTAAAGGTGTGTCATCGTTCAACAATGAAATGCTTGGGCGCGACAGGGTGAAAGAGACCGTGTTCTCAATCCTTTCAATCTCGCCGAGAGTCGCGCTGCGGTATTGCCGACGGTAACCGGCGTATTGATTCTGATTGCAGTGCCAAACATCTTTCAGTGAACGCAGCAATTCAAACCGCTTTCGCAACTCGTCATAGCCATAATCCAGACGAGGTGTTCCGTACCAGGCATGCATGGAATTGGTAATCATCGGATAGTTCTGGGTCAGCTTGTCTTCGTTGTAAGCCCAGTCCACTGCCTTTATAAATTCGTCGAATGGGTTGTTCTCAGCAGGCATGATCGGACTCAATTCCTGGTGCATCTTTACATTCTCAAAGAAGCTGAGGTACTCAGCGACGTGATCAAATCCGGATCGCGTCAGTGAATCCAGAGTCCGCTGCATGACATCGTGCCGCTCAGGTCCTGGGCTGATGTCGACGAACGAGTACGCATAGGACAAGACAGGCTGGTCGAGCGCAGATTCCCACTCGATTCGCACTCCCGACATTTCTGCAAACATTCGGTTGCTGTGAAAGTAGGTGATGTATGGATGCGTCAGTGAGTGTCCGCCGATAGAGTTTCCGCCCCGCAATAATTCTTTCGCCACTGGCAAATAGTCGGCAGGTCGATTCTCGGGCGAAAAGTCTCGTCCATTCAGATACCAGGTACCCCGGATTCCGAACTTTTCCATCAACTCTCGAGTCCCTTGATTGTCGCTGGTCCAGTTGTCGTCCCAGCGACAGGAGACGGCTCGATGATGTCCGTTATACAGAGGTTCAATTTTGAGATTGGCTCTTTCGGCAGTCGCGGAGTCTCGAAATCGAATTGTCAATCGCTGTGAATAGGTTTCTTCAGCTCTGTTCTCTGCAACCGTAGGGCGTGTACACACGACCAATACGGTCACCAAGCAGGTCGTCCTAAGTGAGAGAGAAAGTACCGGCACTCTTCTAACCTTCTGTGACAGGAGCTTCGAAACAAACTGGATTAAGTTGTTACTTGCGTTGTGGACTGGCTTCCTGGAAAGGAGTGGCAGAACAGGGACGCAGAATTCTTGGAGGGCGATTCGTGGGAGGCATTGCACTATCGTCGCGTTGTTACGAGCGTATCGCAAGCACTCGAAAGGAGAATGTGGGCGCCTCGAATTTGAATCGCTCGTGTGCATTCAGTAAATGGCTCGCGGACGAATGAACCCCGTAGCTGATCGCTCAGTCGTCGTTTTTCACTTGGGATTGTTGGATGCGAATGTTGCGAAATGCGACTCGGCAGCCCTTCCCGTGATCCTGAAAAGCGATGACCCCGTTCCGGCGGCTCATTTGAGCATCGTGGTCAGTCACTGAAGAAAAGACGACTCCATTGATCTTTTGAACGAGTATGTCGCCTGTGACAATGATTTCCAGTTCGTTCCAATCGTGTTCACGGAAAGACTGCCGGACTTGATGCGGATCGGCCTCCTGTCTGACGTCCTTCGTTCCGTCAGCATTCAAGACAGCGGATTGCCCTGCTGTCGACATGAAATGGCGGACACCTTTACGCGGATGTTCATCATCGAGCAGCGAATGATGCCACAGCCCCATAACACCCTGCTCGGCGATTTCGACTTGATACCCGAACACCATCCAGTCGCCCAAATCATCGCTGCGAACCTGGACGCCGGAGTTCCCGTGTTCCCACTTGAATTCCATCCGCAGCACAAAGTCGCTGGAGGGGGAACCGCGCCAGATCAACCAATTTTTCGATTCTGACTTTCCAGTACACCAAATCTCACCGTCACGAACTTCCCAGGAACCAGGCTTTCCATCCCAGCCTGTTAAATCCTTGCCATTAAAGATTGGTGTAAACCCAACTTCATCGGTTTCAGTTGTTCCGTCTCCCATGATCCATGCGATGAGATCGCGAGTCTGTTCTTCACTGAAACGGTCAATCAGCCCATCGGGCATGATGCTGGTTGAGGTTTTGCGAATCTCTTCGATGTTGTCGTGCTGAAGCTGAACTGTCTCGGTAGCTGTGACCACGGTGATGCCAGACTTCGTCCGTTCAGTGATCACTCCCGATATCACTCGTCCTTCGACTGTCGAAACGACAGACATGCGAAAGTCGGCCGGGACTGCGGCGCTCGGGTCGATGATGTTGGAAAGGAGATAGTTCACATTCCCACGTTGAGAACCTGTGAGGTCCGGCCCCAGCGTCGTTCCTTGACCAAAAAGCTTATGGCACTTCCCGCAGTTTTCAGCGAAGAGTGATCGACCTGCACTCAAGTCAGCGGTGCGAAGAAAGTCGGGAGTTAGCTTCGCTTCGAGGCGCTGCATTCTCGCGGTTCGATCCGCTGACGAAGTTCGGACACTCCCCCACAGATGTTCGAGTCGTTTGGTTAATGTGCTGTCATTTAAAGCGATAACCTGGTGAACTTGTGCAGCCGAGAGGTCGGAAGCAGGAATCGCTTCTCGTTCGATTAAAGTCAACATGCGTTTCGCACTCGGCTTGCGTGCGATAAAAGCGTCGATCGCTGCCGATTTTTCGTAAGCTGTGAGTTCACCGTACTTCTTGACGATCAAGTCAATGACGGTCGAGTCTTGAATCGATCCAGCCGCCCTCAATGCTTGAACGGTCAAGCGTCGTGATTCGATGAGTCTCTTGATATCTTCAGCGAGAGTCTCTTTTTGATGTAAAACCATTCCCGACAGGATTGCCGTGGCTGTCTCTGCATCGGTAGCGTAATCATGCAATAGTGGACGGAGCGAGTTGAAGATGTCGCCACCCACCTTGGCAGCGAGTCGGATGCTTGCGTGGCGAACGTTTGCATTCTTGTGTCGGCATAGTTCGCTGATCAATCGCGAGGACTCCTTCGAAAGGTTCATCGACTGGACGGATGCACTGTTCATTCCATCCAGCCAGACGACGATTCGTTTGAGATTTGACTCTTTCAAAAGGACCGTTGTGATCAGGTCTGTAGATGGAGCTGTTTGTTCGCAGACACGTCGAACAACCCAGTTTTGGAGTGACGGTGAGAAACTATTGAGTGCTTTCAGCGATCGTTCCGGATTAGAAGCAACTTCCGGTTCGATTGCGTACCAGATCATGAGTTGCAGGTTTTGATTGGCCCAACCGCTTCGCCGTTTAGCCAAATTAAGAATGAACGGCCAGCGTTTGCCCGTTGGGAGTTTTCGAACAGCTGAAGCGAAAGACATTTGCACCAGAGGGGATGGATCGGAATTTGCAATTGTTTGTAATAACTTGGGGTCAACGGATTCGAGCTCGTTGCGGTCGGCCAGCAAGCGTAGAACCCATGATCGAACATGTTCGCTCGCATCTTTCAATTGACCGACAAGGCGGTCCTGTTGCAGCCCGTCGATGCAATGGAGTGCCCAAAGTGCACGCAAGCGAAGTGCGGGTGTTTTCGCATCGCCGCACATCGTTTCAAGTTGCCGGATTTCAGCCTGCATGTCGTCACCGACAGCAGCTCGTTCTTGCAGAATTCGTTGGGAGTGTCGGACATACCACTCGTTGCCATTCGACAGGTTTGCGATGAGTTCCGGATTTGTGGCGTTCGAAAGGTCGGCGGAGACTAACCGCGGTTTGCCCCATGAAATCTTATAGATCCGACCGCTCGTGCGGTGGACACCGTCGCGGTCGTGACATTCTCCGTTGTCGGACCAGTCTGTGAGGAACACGTCTCCATCAGGCCCATATTCCATCGAAACAGCCCGAAACCACGGATCGTCAACAATCATGAAGTCGTCGTCGTGAACGGCACGAAAACCGTGCTCGCCTTGAACTAACCGATCGCAGTTAACACGCCTTCCATGAATGTTGCTCATCAACATCGCGCCGCGAAACTCGTCCGGCCAATGTCCTCCGAGGTAAATCAT
Organism: Thalassoglobus sp. JC818; assembly: GCF_040717535.1. Lineage (NCBI taxonomy): Bacteria > Pseudomonadati > Planctomycetota > Planctomycetia > Planctomycetales > Planctomycetaceae > Thalassoglobus > Thalassoglobus sp. JC818. The sequence goes on along the minus strand of NZ_JBFEFI010000001.1, from coordinate 362,035 downwards.
TGCATCACAGTGAGAATGACCTCCTCCATGTGCTGAGTTTCCTTCGGCTACTCTGCTCTCTTTGTCAAACTTCCCGGACGCCCAGTGCACATGATCGCACATCGAGGTCATCAGTTCATACGCGTATTCGTTGGGGTGATCGTTTCGATCTTTCCATCGCTCAAAGTGAGCACCCGGAATCAGTGGCCACAAGTGCTCGACAACACTCGTTGTGAAAAAGCCGTGACCGTGCTCGTCAAAGTCGAGGCCCCAGGGGTTGATGGTTCCATCGCAGACAACTTCGAAATCATACGTCGTTGGGTGATACCTCCAGATGCAACAACTCAGGTGAACTCGTTCTTTGTTGTCAGCATCAGGTTTCCCAACCAAAGAAGGTTGTTTGATCCCATGTCGACCGTATAGCCATCCGTCCGGACCCCATTCAAGACCGTTGACGTTGTTGTGTTCGGCTTTGACGTTCCATCCGTCGAGGTGGACGATCGGCGGGCCATCGGGAATGTCGTCCTGATCGTTGTCAGGAATGAAACTCAAGCTGGGCGGTGCTGTGATCCAGACACCTCCGAATCCAATCTCCAGCCCAGTCAGATGAGTTAAGTTGTCACAGAAGACGCGTCGCTGATCGAGAACTCCATCACCGGTCGTGTCTTCGAAAATGAGGATGCGATCGTTTTTCTCATCAGTAAAACTACTGCCGTTGTAGGAATAACTTTCCGCGACCCATAAGCGACCGCGATCATCAAATGTGATTGCGATCGGTTGACGGACATCCGGTTCGGCGGCAGACAGAGTGACATGAAATCCGTCCGGGACTTGTAATCGTTTCACTGCTTGCTCGGGAGGAAGCGGTTGTTCACCGGCAGCTTGCGTATTGACTGGGACGAAGTCGTCAGCCATCGTCGTGCAACTGCCAACGAACAACATTGCCAGTGAGGTGAGCGACAGAAAATACCTAAATGATAGCAAGGAGAGGCAATCGGTCTTTGCACAATTGTTCATTCATTCGCTCCCTCTGCGATCCCAAAAGAACGCACTATTAACCGATGCAGTCTCTGCACGTGTTCGGAATATTCGAGATTGCTCGCCACGTTGACGGTTTCGTTGGGATCAGTGCGGTGATCGTAGAGTTCCCGCTCGAACACCCGTCCGTTTGCTGTTTCCGTCCATTCGACGTAGCGAAAACGATCTGTGCGAATCGCTCGTCCCATGTACTTATCTCCATGTCGCGAAATCTGGCTGAGTGCAAAGCTCTGCCCTGCTCCCTCCCCTGTAAGTTCTCGAACGAAACTCTCCCCTTCCAAATGTTTGGGAGCAGGTATCCCAGTGAGTTCGCAGAGTGTTGGATACACGTCGACCAACTCAGTCAGCATGGTTGATCGACCCGGTTTGATTCCCGGAGCAGCCACGATTAGTGGGACGCGGGTAGCGACTTCAAAGTTTGTCATCTTGGCCCAGGCACTCTGTTCACCGAGATGCCAACCATGGTCTGAACAGAGAATGACGATGCTCTTGTCGAGTCGACCGGTCTCTTCGAGAGCCTCAATGATCTTGCCGACTTGCGCGTCGACGTAGCTCACACACGCTGCGTAAGCTTGCAGAATCTGAAGTTGTACAGACTCCGGTATCTCGCCCACGTTGGGAACTCCCACGTAGCTTCTGAGCTCATACCCACTCCATAGCATCGCTTCCGATCGCGAAGGATTCTTTGGCATCGCGAAGCCGAGTCGTGCCGCTGACTTGGCATAAGCCACCGAATTCAGCCAGGCGACGATGGGTGAATTTTGCGCCGGTTGTGGGTTCACAGCCAGCCAGGATCGATCGGGTTTGTAGAGGGAGAAGTATTGCTGTGGCGCAACCAATGGCAGGTGTGGTCTTCGATAGCCCACTGCAAGAAAGAGAGGATCGTCGCCGTCGCGCACTCGGATCGTCTCAGTGACTTGCTTTGTCATCCGACCGGCAAAGAGTGTTTCATCAGAGACTTCAGGACTTTGATAGAAGGGACAATTGAATCTGTCGGCAATGATTGTGGGCCCGGATGGATTTTGCGTGTCGACGATCTCGAGGATCTCTTGCTCTCTTCCCGGCGAAGGTGGTTCGGACCAATCGTCAGCTTGTTGCCAACCATCGTGATCGATCTTGCCGAAACTCAACGTCCTGTAGCCATGCTCCTTAAACCAGCGAGCAATCGAAACAGCCTCGTGTTTATCATTGCGAAATCGGTTCAAGTCGTCTTTGCTGTGACCATAAACGCGGGTTGAATCAGGACGAAGTCCGGTCATCAGCGAAAGTCGAGACGGGCCGCACTTGGCGAACTGACAATAAGCTCGGTCAAAGACGACGCTTCGCTCCGCCAGCCGGTCAATGTTTGGTGTCTGGATGTGTGGCGCTCCATAACAACCAAGCATTGGCCGCAGGTCATCGACCATGATGAAGACCACATCAGGCCGTTCATTCGAATAAGCGGATCGAACAAACAGACAGACGCATATGAACAATACCGCAATCGTTTGCTTGGTCATCATGGCCTCCGGGGAGTTGATCCCAAATTGGCGAGGAGTTTTGTTCCGATCAGCTTTCTAATGATCATCCCATCCACTCAGTTGTGGCTAGTCTGATTGCTTGTCTTGCAAGTACTTCTCGATTTCTTCCTGCTGTCGGTCAACCCATAATTCACCCGAGCCTGAGTAGTATGGATCTTCGGCCCAACTCACAGGTTGCCCCAAGGCCCGTGGATCTCCAGTTCGCTTGAGTTCCTGATCGAGTTGCAACTCCAATTCTTCGCGGACTTGTCTGAACTCTGGGCGGTCGGCGAGATTGACAAGTTGATGAGGGTCGTCGATGCAGTCATAAAGTTCGATGGCAGGCCGCTTATTGAGGACATAACCTTGAGTACGCAACACTTCCGGATCATCAGGATCTAAAAGGAACGCGAATTTGGTCGGGCCTCGATCCACGTTCGTATAGTGCGGAGGTTGTCCCGAAGGGTAAAGTTCTGGGAACAAGTTTTTAATTAAGAGATATTGCTGCGTCCGGAGTCCTCTCATCGCATAGACGCTGCCCGGATTTGCGTGATTCAAGTGACGTTCACGCCCGAACACAGCATAGTCGCGTCCGGGGTCAATTTGACCGGTGCGGTCCGATTCGAGCAGCGGTAACAAGCTCTTTCCGGACATTTCGGCGAGCACGTCAATTCCAGCAGCTTGCAGAATTGTCGGGGCGATATCAGCGAAATGGACGAAGTCTTCGATCTTTCGGCCACCAGGGATTCGATTCGGCCACGAGATCGCAAGTGGCAGACGAACTCCCGAGTCGTAGAGGCTGCACTTCGAGCGTGGGAACGGCATTCCATTGTCCGACGTTACCAGGACGAGAGTGTTATCAAGTCGCCCTTGCTCCTCAAGAATCTTTAAACATGCGCCCAACTGCTGGTCCGACCATTCGATTTCTCGATAGTAATCCAGCAAGTCAATGCGAACGTCAGTCAGATCCGGGAGAAATTCCGGGACGTTGACGTCCTCCGGTTTTCGACCGTCGATCAGACCGGATCGAAATTCGAATGAGCGGTGCGGTTCATGAGTCCCCACCCAGCAGCAGAATGGTTTGTCGTCGCTTTGTTTCAAAAAGTCTTCGAAATTCGCCGCATAGTGATTATTCGAAATTCCCTCTGCTGGCACATCATCCGGTTTGAATCGCCGCTTGTTGAATGCTGGCCCGGCAGGGTTTCGCGGGCGTCCACCTACGTCGTGTTGGCCTGGCCCCCATCCTTTTCCGATAAAACCGACCGAGTATCCAGCATCTTCGAGTACGTCCGGATAGCATTGGAACTTCGCTGGCAGTGTGCTGTGGAGATTCGCTCCTTCTTCTAGCTGCCAATGGTGCATCCCTGTTAAGATCGTTCCTCGCGATGGTGTGCAAGAAGGAGACGAACAAAATGCATGTTGAAACAAGACACCTTCGCGAGCGATGCGGTCAAAATTTGGAGTTTTGATCAGTCGGTTGCCATACGCACCAGCGTCACACCAAGACTGATCATCCGAAACAAAGACGAGTATATTCGGCCTCTCGCTACTCGCTAGTTGTTCTTTCGATGACTCTGCTGACACCGGCTGGTGGAATAAAGTCACCACGAGGGACAACACCATGGCGAGGGTTGGTGGCCACTGAAGTCGTTGAGCGAAATTCATGCGAGCACTCACAAAAGACTCCTTACGGATTCGCCAGCTACTAACGTCGGTTCGAGGCTGACTTCTACGTCGGGCCGCTCCTTTCCGCTCGAGAGGCGAGCGCTGAGTTGCGTGACGGCCAACGAGCCGAGTTCTTGGGCGTGAATATCGAAAGTGGTTAGGCTGGGATATAAGCTTTGGATGATCGCGGTGTCATTGTTTCCAGAGATCACGCTCATGTCTTTGCCGACTTGCAAGCCTCGCACGGCCAGTGCACGGTAGCACATCGCCGCCACGCTGTCAGAAGCAGCGAAGAGAGCAGTAATCGGCTTTTCGGACTTCAACAATTGGTCGACTAAGGTTTGCACGCTGTCTGTCGTCAATGGAGGTTTGACTGGGATCTCCCAACCTTGCGAAGGAGATTCCACAAAGCGATCGACTGTTAGCCCGCGTCGAATGGCTTGTGAAAGAAAACCGCCCTCGCGGCGCATCATCAGCAAGTGGTCAGGCTTCGGGCCAACAAACGCGACATGCCGATGTCCACGATCCGCCAGATGGTCGGCCGCCATGGAACCGAGCTGAACATCTCCCGAACCGACGGAATCGCCGGTGCAGCCTTCTGGTCGACCCAACAGCCAGACTCGAGGGATCTTCAGTAACTTCTGAACGAAGGGGTCAGTGCAATCAGCGATATGTCGACCCTGCATTGCACCCAGCAGGAAGACTCCGTCCAGTTGTAGCGAAGTCTCGGTCTTTTGCTTGAGGTACGGCAAATTGAGAAGCTGCAATTTGGTGCCTGATGCCGAGACCGCTTCTTCTGTCCCGCTGATGGAATTTGCGACTGCGGGAAGCGACACCAGCGATGGGTCCATGCCTAACGTCACGATCGCCAGTCGATTCAGGAACAACTCCGGTGCATTGGGACGTGAAGGTTCGGGCGATTTGCGTTTTCGCAGGGGCCGATAGTTCATCGACTTTGCGATGTCGCGGACTCTGGCGGTTGCTCCTTCGCTGATTGCAGGATGACCACGAAGGGCTCGACTGGCAGTGCTAACAGAAACCCCAGCCGCATCGGCAATCTGCTGCAAGGTCACGGTTTCAGTCGCCTGAGTTGTCAAAACTGAGTCCTGTCGCAATGTGCAAACAAAGATTGAGAAAGCAGTCGGTTTTGCTGTTTTGCATAATTTGTTGCAAATATGACTGTTGTCAGCAAGTGAAATGGCCAAGAATCTGCTATGAATCCAACAACCGCTTCTTCAAGTTGCGATCTCTATTTGCACTAATTTGCATTCAGGCGAACCTGTTCACTGAACACCTTGAAATGATGCGTAGTGTTCTTCTTCTCATGAGGCCTCGACATGAACCGACAAGCGAGAGACCACTTCAGTCCACTGACGAGTCCGTCCGAATTACAGGACAATAAATTTTCTCGTCGCGAATTCTTCGTCTTTACATCAATTGCGTGTTTGACCAGTGGATTCGGAAATTCAAAGCGTGTGAGTGCAGCGGATTCGGACGTTGGCGAGGTCGGGTGCACGTTGGGCTTCAGCACTTACGGCATGCCAGAGATTCAGTCCGAACGGGCTATCGAGTTACTCAACGAGATCGGATTTGACAGTGTTGAGCTATCTGTGCGAGAAGGCGTCGATGCAGATTCAGCTGCACTTTCAGAAGAACGTCGCCGGGAAATACGGAAACGGCTCAGCGACTCCGGGATGAAGTTGACCTCTCTAATGGAGCATGTTGCGCCATCGGATGAGAAGCGTCAACAACATGCTTTGGATCGATTAAAATCAGCAGCCGACTTGGCACATGACTTATCACCTGTCTCACCACCTCTGATTCAGACTGTGCTGGGCGGTGGCGAATTCCTCGAAGCGCGTGAACGATTGGTCGACTACTTAGGTCAATGGAATGAATTGGCCGAGAAGTCCGAAGTCGTCATCGCTGTCAAGCCGCATCGAGGAGGCGTCGTTTCCAAACCGTCCGAAGCAATTTGGTTATTCGAGCAACTCGGCAAGCCGAAACAGCTTCGAATGGTCTATGACTTCAGCCACTACGCGTTTCGCGGGATGACACTCGGAAAAACTGTCGAAGAGTCCCTGCCCTATGTCGCCCATGTGGCTGTCAAAGACGCTGCCCAGAAAGATGGTCGCGTCTCATTCTTGCTTCCCGGTCAAGCAGGCACGATCGACTTCGCGAAACTCATCGGGGACTTGCACGCCGGAGGCTATCGAGGTGACATCAACTGTGAAGTCAGCAGCATGGTCTCTAAACAAGAAGGCTACGACTCACTGAATGCTGCCCGCGTCTGTTACAAAAATATGTCCGATGCTTTTGAACGTTCTGGAGTCAGGAGGCCGCTTTGACAATTAGCGATTCGAGTGAAGCTGGCAGCGAGAACAACGTGTCAGTTGGGGAAGAGCAGTCCGCAACAAAAATTGCATGGTCGAAGTTGCCGATCATACTCGCAGCTATCTTTAGCCTGAGTGTCATTATGGGAACCGGGCCAGGCATCCTTCTTGTGAATCGGCCGGAGAGTATACTCGGAATCCCGCTTGTCTACGCGTGGGGCATTTTGTGGTACTTCGTTCAAGTGTTCGTGGTGATTGTCGCAAGTTGGACGGTCTGGCGATCAAAAAAAATTGCGGAAGATCGTGAAGCACGCACTCCGTCTGGATCGGAAGTTGAAGTTTCAGTTCAGAGTGAAGGAGAATCGACACGATGAGCATCGCAATTTTTGTCGTGTTGATTTACCTCGGTCTGTTATTGCTGTTCGGATGGCTGGGATACTCTCACGGCGAACGGAGTGAGGAAGATTACTATCTGGCGGGACGCGGTCAGGGCTGGTTGATCTCAGCGATGACGATCATGGCCACTTTCTTTAGCTCCTTCGCCCTGCTCGGTGCTCCTGGGATGGTTTATCGCGAGGGCTTGGTATTTGCGCTGGTCAGCCTGAACGTCCCCATCGCCGGAGTAGCAATTTATCTGTTGGGAAATCCGATTCGTCGCGCGGGAAAACGGCATGGCTACATCACCCAAGCCGACATGCTTTGTGATTACTACGGCGATGGACTTGGACTGCGGTTGCTTGTGACCTTGGTTGGATTCCTGTTTGCGATTCCGTACGTAATGATGCAATTGAAAGCGGGGGGCGAGCTGGCAGCCGTTCTCTTCAGCGGATACGACTACGCATTCGAAGTTGGCGCCATCGTCTTGTCGCTGATTACCGCTCTCTACATCATGATTGGTGGAATGCGTAGCGTTGCCTGGACGGATGCCCTGCAGTGTGTGCTGCTGGTGCTCGGGATGACGCTGGGAGGCATTGCTCTCGTTGTCAGCATGGGCGGTCCAACCGCATTTCTGCGCGAAGTCAATCAGCTCCCGACTGCTTCACTCACTGTGCCTGGGAATACGAAATTCTGGCAGATCCCGATGTTGTTTACGGTCTGCTTGTTGATGCCGATCGGTGGAATCATCCAGCCTGCACAATGGATGCGGTTCTATTCAGCCCGGGATTCCAACACGCTGCGCCGCAGTGCGCTAATCTTCACCATCCTGCTGACTGGATGTTATGTCTTCGCCATCATGCCCATCGGACTTGGCGGTCAGGTGATGTATCCGCTTGAGTATTCGCCGGATGGTGTGGCTCCGAATGAGCGAGTGGGAAGCTTTGACCAGATCCTGGTTGTCATGCTTGACGATCTGCTTCCCAACCTGGTTGGCGAAGTTGTTGGGGCAACACTTTCGTCTTTGGTCATCGTTGCCATTATGGCGGCTGCGATGAGTACCGCAGATAGCAATTTGCACGCGCTCAGTGCGATGTTCACGCGTGATATTTACAGTCGCTTTCTCCGCCCTGGTTGTTCGGAGCGCGAAAAGCTTTGGTCGGGTCAGGCATTAATATTTGTGGCGACCGCCGTCTCTCTCAGCCTGGTGCTGATTGGGAGCCGACCGGACAGCAGTCTGTCGGGGCTGATGCAAATGATCGTGACCCTCGCGCTCTTTGCCGTCTCGTTTAGTGTTCAACTGCTTCCGATGACATTGGATGTGCTGTTCTTTCAAAGAGGAACACGACTGGCAGCGATCACATCCCTGTGTTGTGGACTACTCGTTGCGTTTCTGTTTACTCCGTTGTTCCCATTGCTTTTTGAAGATGACTCATCGCAACTCCTCCAACGGGTGAACGCAGCGAAAGCATTGATTCCCGTGCACGCCTCGGCCTGGGGACTCGCTATTAACGCAATCGTTTTTGTGACGATTTCGAAGATCGATCGGCGCCGCATCGATGGTCGTACCAACTGACAATTTCAACGCACTGCATCCCTATGGTGTGGAGTTTTGCTGGTCGTTGGAAGATTCTGCGAAGGCGAGAAGAATAGCGACCTGTGCTGCGAGTGAATCTTTGGAATGTGAGTTGAGTTCAACTGTCCGAGTCACAAGTTGTAGAAATCCTCGGCGGAACACCTCGTCTGAACACTTTAGAGTTTTCTCGAGTGGAATCCATGTAAGGTTGCTGATGTCTGTGTGCTTGAGATTAACTCCACGGTTCAGATCAGCCAATGACTCTTGGTATTTTCCGAGTTCAAAGAGTGCTGCTGCGCGTCTTTTGTGCATCCAGTAACAGCTTGGCACTTTTGTCAGAAGGTTTGTCGCATCATCGATAGCATCGAGATATCTCTGCTGTTCGAAGTTCATCTCGTACCTCGCACGATAGGTTCGAATGGCGAGTTCTGAATCCTCCTCGATGAGTTCATCTGTCAGTACTCGCTGAACGCCATTTAGATCCATCAGTGCAGCTTCGCAGTTACCGATTTGATGGTAGATTTCCGCTCGAAGGATGGGATACCACAGGATCTCCGAGTGTTCCTGCATAGCTGCGGTTAGCTCTTCGATGGCTTCCTCTGGTGTTTTGAGGATCGTCAGCAACTCTGCCTTTACCGATTGAAATCGCGACGATGAAGCCAGTTCTCGGCTGATTTCGTCGAAGCGTTGCACTGCTTCGCTTGTACGCTGATTTGCGATAAGAAACTGCGAATAGTGTTTTAGTGAGTCAGCGAGAGTGACATAGTTGCGATGGATTTCGGGGTACTCCCGGCACAGCCGCCAACTTACGTCGATCGATTCATTCCAGAGACGTTCGGCTTCTTCCGGGTGCCGATCTTGAAAATGAACAGCCACCGTATCGCAGAGCCAAGCGAGTGTGTTCGTCATCACTCGTGTTGGATTTGCTTCTGATCTACGTATTTCCAACGCTTCGCGATAAAGCCGATCAGCGCGTTCGGGGTCGGTTTTCACAAGAGCATCGGCCAGAATTTTGCAGGCGGGCATGCTGCGAATTGAGCGATTCGTCAAGCCGTACGCACGTTCTGCCAGAATCAGGCGGTCAGGATGATCTGGATCGGTGCGCCGAAGCAAATTTGCTTGCGAGTATAAAGCAGCAGCTTCTCCTCGTTGATAGTCTTCGTTCTCGGGATCGAGAGCTAAAAGTTCGTGATAAAGCACCCCTGCTCTCTTCAAACGTTGCCCGCCAAGGCTGTCAGAATCCGGGAGAGAGACCGTGTCGGCCAAAAGCCGTCCGGAGACGAGATACGCTTGTGCCTGCTGTTCACGATAGATTCGCTCATCAGGTTTGGAAGCGACCAACTGATCTGCGAGCACAATGGCCCGAGAATAAGCTTCGTGAGCTTTGGGAGCCCGGAACATGTCGGATGCAAAACGTCCCAGTTGATGGAGTACGAGGCTGGCTTGATATTGAGTTGCCGGGCTGGTTCCGTGAACTGCGACAAATTGGTCGTAGTAGGCCAGCGAATCTTCGAGGATCTTCTCAAATGTCGGCTGAAGCTCAGGGATATCCGCGAGTTCTGGGTTGCTGACATGCTTCAGAAGCCGTTCCATGGCAACTAGAGCTGCTTCGAGGTTGGCTTCAGATTGTTGACGCTGATATCTCGCTTCCTGTTCGGCTGCGGCTACTCTTCTGGCTTCTGCATCAGCCTCACGCTCTGCTTTTGCTGCTCGATCACTTTCTTTGAACGCCTTGATCGCAGAAGAGGTTGTGCCGACCAAGCCCCCAATAAGACAACATGTCACGAGGAGGACAGTTGCTATCAGTGTTCTGTGACGACGTGCATACCGGGACAGCCAGTATCGCATCGTTGGTGGACAGGCCAGCACTGCTTCGCCATTGAGAAAGCGTTTGATGTCTGCGACAAAACCGCTGACCGTCTCGTAGCGACGATTGCGGTTTTTCTCGAGAGCTTTCATTACGATCCAGTCGAGTTCTCCGTGCAGCAGATCGCAAATCTGCCTTTGATCGACCCGGCGGCGATCTGCGATCGTCGAAAGAAGTTTCGCGTCGATTGTAGTCAGACGCGTGCTCGGGCGAGGAGGATCGTCTTCTCGAATGATGCGTCGTAACTCGTCGAATCCGGCCTGCGTCAGCGATTCTTTCGAGAACGGTGTCGTTCCAGTCAGCAGTTCGTAAAGAAGAACTCCAAGGGAATAAATGTCTGACCGAGTATCGATATCGATCCCGTTCATCTGCGCCTGCTCTGGACTCATATAGAGTGGGGTTCCCAGGAAGTGCTGAAAACCGGTCACTAGAGTTTGTTCGGTCAGTTGCTGATTGAGAGCTTTTGCGATGCCAAAGTCGATCACTTTGGGAACAGGTTGATCGTCATGCATAGTGACAAGCACGTTGGAAGGTTTGAGATCACGGTGGATGATCCCTTTTTGATGAGCATGTTGCACAGCGCGACAGACCTCGGAGAACAGTCTCAAGCGTTCTTCTGTCGAGAGTCGTCCATCATCGCAGTACTCCGTGATGGGGATTCCGCGAACCAGTTCCATAACAAAGTACGGGCGACCGTTCTGGTCCGTCCCAGCTTCAAGCACCTTCGCGATATTCGGGTGATCGAGAATGGCCAGTGCCTGACGTTCGGCATCGAACCTTGCCAGAACTTCCTGGGAGTCCATGCCCGGATTGATGAGTTTGATTGCGACGAGGCGTTTGACGGGAGTGGTCTGCTGGGCCATGTAGACCGTGCCGAATCCACCGCGACCAATCTGCTCGAGAAGTTTGTAATTTCCGACGATTCGCTGTTCAGGTGGTCCGTTTTCGAATGCCAATGCTTGCGAATCTCGAGATTCTTCATTGACTGCAAACAGGAAGTCGATTTCATCAAGCGGATTCGTCAGATTTGCCAGATGAACTTCGATCATGGAGTCAATCGTGTGACGAAGTTCAGTGTTGCCCTGACAAGCGCTGTCCAGATAGGCGAAACGCTCTTTCTCGTCGTTCAATTGAGTCGCCCGGTTGAAGATCTCCTTTGCTGACGGTGTTGAATCTTCGAATTCTTTCACTGGACGGATTCCACTACAGAGAAGAGCAAAATCAAAATTAGCCGCAGTTGGAAGACTGCGGCCTGGCCCAGTTCGATTCATTCGATGGTGCACAATTGTTGGACTGATTATAGCTCGTTAATGCATTTCACAAGATCGAATCCTTCTGCCGCTGACCCAAAAAGATCGCGAGGAACCTGATGCGAACGTCTTGGGGGCAGCAAGGCTTTCGGAGTCAACTAGCGGTTATGCACGTTGGCGACGACGTCGCAGCAGCAGCCCGATGCTTCCGATGCCGAACAGGGCGAAAGAAGTCGGTTCAGGTATGGCATTCGTCGGAAGTTTATTATACTTGGGGTGGGAGACAACGAACCGAAATGCACCGTTGGCAGTATCACCATTGTCTCCACCGTTACTAGCTTGCATAAACATTCCGCCATAGAGAAAATATTCACGTCCGGCAATTAGAGTACCAGTCAGGCTCCCTTCAAAGTATGGGAATTCTCCCTCCATGCCACCGAGGGTGTAGTAAGGAGAGGCCAATCCAGTGCTCCCGAGAGCACTTTGGAAAAGGGGGGAATGATCGGTTGTGTCAAAAAGATAGAAAAGGAGTGATGAGTTTCCCGATCCAAGTGATGCGGTGTAGAACCCGCTCGCAGCGTAGGACACATTGACAGTCGGCGTGAAGAAAAGTCCAAACTGCATGTAAGCTCCGTCAGCCACCATTCCTGTTCGGACTTGATTCGTCGTGAGATTGAGTACGAAATTCCCTTGAGCCGCAATCGAACCGACGTTGACCGTTGACGAGATGCCAGCCGTCGAAATATTGTGGGATTTCGATGGGCCGAAATTCAAAGGACCGGAGTCGGATAAGAAAGCCTCTGAGGAACCATCGCGGAGACTCGCTTGGATGTAGCTTCCTCCGCCCACGTCGACCAAGCCTGCTTGGGCGAAGCCTGCTGTCATCACCAATAGGGTGAAGATCGCAACTGTTTTCACTGTTAAACTCTGCGGCATTTCATCTTTCCTCAGTTTGTTCATTCACATCGTTTGTCCGACAGGCAGCAGAGATCGAAAATGGCCCTACAAGTTGTCGGGTTACTCTCACTTCGGAGTAACGAGACCTGGTCCGGATTACGATCTTCTGACGAGGCGCAGCTGTGCCTTCAGCGTTCCGGACATCAACTCATGCAAGAAATAGCCGCAGAGTGTCCGGAAGATTTTGCCGATTTTGTAGAGTTTCTCGACTTTGTGAGGGGCACCAAACCAAGCCCAAGCTAACGCCTGGTGTTGGTGGCTTACTACCTCATCAAGAGTTGTAAGATTGACCCAGATTGATTCACTCGATAGTGCATTAATGTGGTTTGGCTATCGCTCGTTATTGCATTTCAGAAGATCGAATCCGAGTGCCGCTGACCCAAAAAGATCGCGAGGAACCTGATGCGATCGTCTTGGGGGCAGCAAAGTTATCGGAGTCGATGAGTGGCTATGCACGTTGGCGGCGACGTTGGAGCAGCAGCCCGATGCTTCCAATACCGAATAGGGCAAAAGTAGCTGGCTCCGGCACGGCTTCAGGGTCTGTCGGTGTGGAGAGAACGAAGCGTATTGCACCGTTTGCTGTGTCACCGTTGTCTTCACCGAAAACAGCTTGCATACTCATGTATCCCTGAAAAATATACTCGCGTCCGGCAATCAGATTACCAGTCAGGCTCCCTTCAAAGCTGGGCAATTCTCCTTCCATCCCACCGAGGGTGTAGTAGGGAGAGGCCAATCCATTGCTTCCAAGAGTGCTTTGGAAGAGCACCGAAAGATCGGTTGTGTCAGTGAGAGAAAAACTGAGTGATGAGTACCCCGATCCAAGCAATGCGGTGTAAAAACCGCTCGCTGTATAGGACACATTGACGGTCGGCGTGAAGTAAAGTCCCACTAGCGTGCCGGCACCATCGTTGACCATCCCAGTTCGTGCATGATCCGTAGTGAAATCGAAAATGTATTGAGTTTGTGAGGTTAAAACATTGTAGTTGACCGTCGACTGAATCCCGTTTCCGTTTGAAACGTTAAGTGTGGTGCTTGTACTGGCATCCAAGGGACCCGAATCGTCCAAGTACGTTGCTGTGGAACCTTCATAGATATTCGCAAGGACGTTACTTGCATTGTTCACATTGACCAGGTCAGCTTGTGCGATGGTTGCTGTCATCACCAACATGGTGCAGATCGTTACTGTTTTTGCTGTTAAACTCTGCGGCATTTCATCTTTCCTCAGTTTGTTCATTCAATCATTTTTCCGACAGACAGCAGAGATCGAAACGGCCCTAGAAGTTGTCGGGTTACTCTCACTTCGGAGTAACGAGACTTGGTCCGGATCACGATCTTCTGAGGGGGCGCAGTTGTGCCTTCAGCGTTCCGGACGACAATTCATGCAAGAAATGCCTGTGGAGTGTCCGGAAGATTTTGCCGATTTTTTAGAGTTTCTCGACTTTGCGACGGGCACCAAACCAGGCCCGAGCGAACTGCCAGGTTTCGTAAGCTGAAGCCCGCGACAGATTCAGAATCTCGCCTGCCTCAGTCACAGAGAGGCCAGCGTAGAGGCGGAGTTTGACGATTTCGGCTGACTCGGCGTCGATTTTGTGAAGCTCTTGGATCGCTTCTTCGAGGTCGAGGATCAAGTCCGGATCAAGTGGAACACCCTGGATTGCCTCGCACATCAATTCGACCTTGGCTCCGCATCGCTTTTTAGCCCGCTTTGCAACGGCCCAATTCACGAGAATTTGCTGCATTGAGTTGGCAGCGGCCGCAAAGAACTGAGCTTTGGTCTCCCAGCAATGCCCTGAATCTGCCAGCCGCAAGTATGCCTCGTGGACAAGGGCTGTGGCCTGAAGGGTATGGTCCGGACGTTCTTGTCGAAGCTTCGCTGCAGCTAATGCCCGTAATTCATCGTAGACCTGCGTAAACAATTGCTCCGAGTCGCTTGAATTTGTCGCGTCGTACATCGTCAACAACGTCCATCAACCGCACAAGAAAAGCGGCATGATACATCTGGGTCGATCCCTAAGCGAGAAAATCGTTCGAAATTCTTTTTGGAGTAACTCTTGCGAAGAAGGTTCGAATCGGGATCTCAAATTGAGCCAAATGTCGTTCAGCTGCGTTGACGGAAGTCAGTCGATCGAATTGGCGGGATTGGACTCAATGACAGTGAGCTGTGAGCGTCTCGCTTCGTTCGGTGAATCCTTGAGACAGTCCGATCGGCAAGAGTGAGTGTGGCTTGTCGAACCGTGACGGACCTGAATTCGAGGAGGCCCAACTGATTCGTTTCCGAGTTTCTACAGAGCACAGGCAGGCAAAGTTGAGGAAGGTCTTGTTCGTCAGACTTTGGCCCTTCAGAGGCAATCTTTTGATGTCGAGACCAAATTTGAAAAGAGGTGCGTCTGTGAATTTTGAGTTTCGGTGATTCACTCTTGATTTGAAACATGTTACGCTCACCAACTGATCACAGGTTTCGGATTTTTTCGAAGGGCTACTCAGTTGATCAATCAATTCTCAACGGCTGACGAAGTCCGTCGCGGGTATCACAGCGGGCTCTCTGGAAAAGTCATCGACGTCAAAGCGGCAAAGGAGTTGGAGGCGAATCGTACTCCTCAGACCCGAGTCGAATTCGTCACCGGGAAGTATCGACCGCCGGCTGTCATCACGGTTCGTTCGTCGATCGACAATGACTGGAAAGATGATCGAACCGGCAGTTTTGTCGGCGATCGGTGGGTCTTCACTTTCGACAATGCTCCGGACTTTGAAATGAAGTTCGTGCTGAACCAGACATTCTGGATGTCGGGAGGGAACATCTCGATAAAGAGTGGGGAACCCGAGCATACGTTTCATGAGCCAGCCATTTCATTCGCTTACGAACTCTCCTTTCAGACGGAAAAATGGCAGCCAAATCATCTCGTTACCCTTCGAAACAGCCGAGACGGGTGGCGTCGCGATGTCTATGGAGTCTTTCGCGGCGACACCTGGAAATTTCTTCTCGATCTCTCGAATTATGATCCCGGATTCGAAGCGAAGTTCTTTCTC
Source organism: Thalassoglobus sp. JC818 (assembly GCF_040717535.1). Classification (NCBI taxonomy): domain Bacteria; kingdom Pseudomonadati; phylum Planctomycetota; class Planctomycetia; order Planctomycetales; family Planctomycetaceae; genus Thalassoglobus; species Thalassoglobus sp. JC818. Next base: position 346,469 of record NZ_JBFEFI010000001.1, on the reverse strand, counting down.
GATCGCTCCATCCCGATGGATGAAGATGTGATCGAGATCAATCACGGGCAGTACTACAACTACGATGATAAGAAGGTCAGTTTTCCCGCAGAGCCATCGCAGTTTCGTCACGGGTACGACAATTTCAGTACAGTCGAATGGCCGATCGAACAGTCGATTGTCTCGACACGCGGGCAGGACGACGAAGAGTACGACACAGTGATCGTCGGATCGGGCATTGCAGGCGGAATTTTAGGCGATGCACTTTCCGAGCGTGGAAAGCGAGTGTTGATTCTTGAAGCGGGCGGAGTCCGGTTGCCGGTTCATCAAGATCAATTGCCGCGAGGCGAACAGAGTCTGGTGGGACGGGATGAACTCGTTCATTTTGATCGCTCTGGAACTGCAGACTTTCAAAAAGGAGCGATCTTCAGTCTCGGTGGTCGCTCTCCATACTGGTCAGGACTGATCCCGAGGATGCAGGACTACGAGTTTCGTGAACCGTGGCCAGACGCCGTCAAGCAGGCACTCACGACAGCAGAATCGTCGCAGCCTTCCCGATACGATCAGGCTGAGCAAACCCTGAAGAAAGGTGTCACACTGGGGGCGTTTCAACGCCGTATTCTTGATCACTTGTGCAAAGAACTTCCCGACTACGATGTCGAAGAACTCCCCCGATCCTATCATCAGCCTAACATCGACTCTCAAGGAGTCATGCAAAACCTGCTGCGTCGCGCGAACGGAGTATTCTCGAGTTCGGACCTGCTTCTGGAATCACTTGGCTTCAGTGAACTCAACGGGAACCACAATCTAAGAATTAATTTGCATCAGTTGGCAACGCGAATTGAACACACTGATGGAAGAGCGACGGCTGTTGTCTGCCAGGATCTTGTTGGTGGAGTCGAGCGACACTATCGAGGGAAGAATATTGTGTTGGCGTGCGGTTCTGTGGAGAGCGCCAAGCTCGCATTGAACAGCCAGCTCGATGACCCGAAGAAGCGCATCGGCCGAGGACTTACGGATCATCCGACCTATTTCTACAAAGTCGATCATGTGTTGCCGCAGACTGGTCCATTTGGCTGGATTGGAAATCCAACTGGACACGCCAAGGTGATGCTGCGACACAAAGATGCTGCACCCGGCGTTCATCCATACAACATTGAACTGCTGATCAATCCTCGGTACTGGGACACCCGCTTTGTGGATGACAATCTGTGGCAGAGTCGCGTCGATCCGGGCGGTGACTCAAAAGTTGAAATTAAGTTCATCTTCGACAGTCCGCTCAACAACAAGAACTTCGTGCGATCCAATGGGATTGGTCGTAAACCGGAGGTCTCAGTTGCACGCAATGAAACAGCTGCTTGCTACAAAGAAGGTCTGTTGCCTGTGCGTGATGAAATACTGACGAAGTTAGGAGTTCCTGAATGCGACCTCAGCAAAACCTGGGTTCCGAAACAATGGGACGAAGGTGTTAATGGTAGCGTGCACCATGCTGGCGGGACGTTGCGGATGGCGAAAGACGGTCGTGGAGTCGTCGATGAGAACTTGGCGTTTCTTGCGTACGAAAATCTGTATTGTTGTGATGCTTCGGTCTTCGCCAGTATCCCGGCAGCGAATCCGTCGTTGACAGTTGCTGCGTTGTCATTGCGATTGGCTGACCATCTCTCGCCGTAGTCATTACATCTTTCAAGAGTGCGTCGCCTGGAATCCTGTTCCTATTTGGTCTCTACTCATTAGGAGTTTTGCATGCCATCACCGTCGCGACATTCAGGTTTGGGATCGATGGTGACATCGGATGGAGTCGCTTTTCGAGTTTGGGCTCCACATGCACAGTGGGTTCGGGTTGCCGGGACGTTCAACGGTTGGGACTCAAGTTCACATCCGCTGTCATCTGAAGGAAACGGGTATTGGTCCGCCGATGTTGCTGAAGCTGCCGTCGGGGATGAGTATCGCTACATCCTCGGTGATCTCAATCACTGGCGAGTTGATCCTCGAGCACTGGATGTTGGCCACTCGAATGGCAATGGAATCATCGTTGATTCGCACTACGACTGGCAGGTCAACGACTTTCAGATGCCGTCCTGGGATCAATTCGTTATTTACGAAATGCACCTCGGAACATTCTTGCGGAAGCCTGTTTCGGATGAAGAGATTTTCGAAGAACTCTGCTGTGAGATTGAGTATCTAAAATCGCTCGGTATTAACGCTGTTCAAATAATGCCGGTCAGTGAATTCCCGGGTGATCATTCCTGGGGGTACAACCCAGCGCATATCTTTGCAGTTGAAAGCCACTACGGGGGACCGAACGCATTAAAGAAATTCATCGATCACGCACACTCGCTCGGCATCGCAGTCTTTCTCGATGTAGTTTACAACCACTTCGGTCCCAACGATTTGATCCACTCGTTGTGGCAATTCGATGGCTGGTATCAGAACGATATGGGTGGGATTTATTTCTACAATGACTGGCGTGCTTTTACAGAATGGGGAGCGAAGAACCGTCCTGACTATGGTCGTCCAGAGGTTCGACAGTTCATTCGCGACAATGTACTCATGTGGCTCGAAGATTTTCGAGTCGATGGCCTGCGTTTCGACATGACCTGTTGGATTCGAAATGTTTATGCCTGGGACCATGTTGCTCTCGATGATCCAACCAATCTGGGCGGCTGGGGTTGGAATTTGCTGCGTTGGATCAATGACGAAGTGAATCATCGTCAGCCCTGGAAAATCACCATCGCTGAAGACATGCGACAAAACGCTGCTGTGACTCGTTCAACGTCACACGGCGGTGCAGGTTTTGATAGTCAGTGGGATGATCAATATCACCACAAATTGCGGCATGCCATGGTTACTCCGAGCGATCATGATCGAAATATGGATGACGTGGCAGCTGCGATCACTCGACGATACAGCGGAGACGCCTTCCAACGCGTGATTTATACCGAGTCGCATGATGAAGTCGGTGATCCCTATGGTCGCCCACACGGCAAACAACGCGTCCCGGAACAAATTCATCCCGGCCAAGCTGACGGCTGGTATGCTCAGAAACGTTCAACACTAGGGGCGGCGATTACGTTTACAAGTCCCGGAATTCCGATGATCTTTCAGGGTCAGGAAATGCTGGAGTGGCAACAGTTTGACGGAAAGCATCGACTCGACTGGAACAGGGTTCGAAACTTTTCCGGGATCGTTCAGCTGTATCGTGATCTAATCAAACTCCGCCGCAACGTCTCGAATTGCACACGAGGGTTGTCAGGCCATCACACAAATTTGTTTCACGTTAATCACGATGCGAACGTGATCGCCTGGCATCGTTGGCACAACGGCGGTGCTGGTGATGATGTTGTGATCGTCATCAATTTCAGTAACCAGGCGTTCCCATGGTACCGCATCGGATTCCCTCGCGAGGGAGTCTGGAAGGTGCGATTCAACAGTGATTGGTCCGGCTACAGCGATCTCTTTGAGAATCATTACAGCGATGTCGTCAATGCGTCCGCTGATCCGATGCATGGGTTGAGATACAGCGGAGAAGTGAGCATTGGGCGTTATTCAGCAATTATTCTTTCGCAATGATCGAGGCACGCGGAGCCTCTATTTGCTCTTCTCAATTACGGTTCTGGCCACTCGAAAGCCATCTGCCCCTGTGAAGTGCGAAACCGAATTCCAGTTTTCGAATTCAAATCGCAAAGTCTGTGCATCATTCAGATAGGTGCCTCCGCAAAGTCGCCGGATATCACCGTCACGGACAATGATATCCTGATTCAAGTCAGACGTGAGGGAGCGTTGGTTTCCTTGTTGTTCTTCCGCTTCTCCCAGCGTCCACTCCCAGGCATTCCCGTGCATGTCGAACGCTCCAAAGTCGTTCGGCCGTTGTTGAGCGACGCTGTGGGTGCGAAAGCCAGAGTTGTCGAGAAACCAGGCGCATTCCGTTAGAAACTCTGGTGAGTTCCCGATGGACCATTGAGTCGTTGATCCGGAGCGAGCGGTCGCCAACCATTCGTCGACTGTCGGTAACCGATACCCGGCAAGCTCCGAGTAGTTGCCTCGAATCGACATCCCGGAAGCGTATTCTCCATTGGCGTTTGGCTTGAAGCACCATTCTGTCTCCGGAATGTCGTCTTGTTGACTTAGCCAATTACAATAGGCTGCAGCGTCGTACCACGTAACGTTGTTGACAGGACACTGATCATTTGGTGCTGAACGCCGATCGAAATCATGGTCCGGGCGGAATTTCAGAAAGTCCTCAACGGTGATTTCACACACCCCAACTGAGAATTTGTAGTCGACAGCATCCTGAACTCCTGTTTCAATCGTGACCATTATTGGGGAAGTGGTGGTGCTCCGGTGATTGAGTTCCAATCGCGACTTCCAAGCCCCCTGCCTCGCCATCCATTCCAGTGCGGAGCGAAGTCCTTGATCTGTCGTGTTATCGTAAAGTACGCAAATTTCTTCGATGAGTGCTTCACCTCCGCGCTCGATCGAACGCGAGTCGGCTTTCTCCGCCAGAATCAGTGCCAATGCAAATTTGACCGAAGCATCTCGTTCACGAATATTACGAAGTTGGTCGAGAAATCGTCTTGCCGGGATTTGGCTGTTCTTGAGGCGCTCGATCAGTTCAGTTCGCGCCGTTGGATCGGGGGCATGTTTTAGGTTCGGCCACACGAGAGTCCATCGGTTGGCGACAGCCAGCGCAAACACTGCAGCTGCCCGTTGCGAAGCTTGTTCAGGACTCGCGATCTCGCTGTCTTCGTTGATCACGTCCACCAGAGGAGTAAACGCAGAGTCCTCACCATCCGCGAGATTCGAATAGACTTCGGCGAGTGTCTCGCAAACACGATGGTCGTGAGTTTGAATGATTTCACTCGCCAAATGTGGGCTCAAATGGTCAGCGATCGGAGTCAGCAGGTTGACCCACGACTTCCATTGAAGACTGTTTTCCTGCATTAACCAGTACACGATGTCCGCATTGACTGTGTCCCAACGATCATCGTTTGGATTAGTTTGTGCCAGTATTGAAGCTGCCCTCAAGCGGCATGGATCATTCGCATTCGGATCTTGTAATACCTCCCAGAGCTGCTTGGGGGAATCAATTCCAGCAATTCGCAGGCAACGAAGAACTGCCTGAACTTCTTCAGGTGTTTGGCTGTTGACTGCGAAGTCGTAAACTTCATTCCGATATCGATCGTCATGTTTCAAGAGAGCTAGGCTGGTATGGATTCGTTCGGTTGAGCCATCATCAGCTTTTTGGTGGACAGCAAGAAGTTGTGGTTGAACCCAATTCCAGTGAGCATTCATGTCTCGAATGAGCCGCGGGACTTGTTCAATCCCTGCAGACTGAAGAGCGAGGACCATTCGTTTTGATTCGCGAGCATGATCGAATTGAATCGCAGCCACGACTGCCAGGATCAAAGCCGCGAGAACAATGACTGTTCGCAAGCCGTAGTATTTTCTTGCGTGAGAAAGAAAGTCCTTCTGACGCGACGTCCGATTGCAGGCTTTAGTTACGCTTTGAATCTGCAGGAACTCTAATAACGTCGGCAACTGACGAACATCACGATTCGACTTCCAGCTTTCGGCGAGCGATGAGAGCAGCAAGTACGAACGTCCTTTAAGCGTTGTTCGTTCATAGCGGGCAAGCCATTCTCTCACTGACGGAACGAGAGCGTCGTGCCCTAGCTGATAACTCTTTTGAGATATGTTCGATGATGAAGCATGAGCGAGAGTTATCAAGTTCAAATCTTCAGACAAGGCTCGCACGATTTCCCGAAGTGTTGTATCGCTGACATTGACTGCGTCACGAAGTTCACTCTCTGTCACTCCATGTTGTTTCAAATCACTCGGCTCGACTGGCAGCATCTTCTTTAAGACGACTCTCACGGCTGCGGTGTTTGCTTTCAAGACTTGAGGCGCGTGGGGCCCGGTCAACTTCTCGTCAAGATAACTCACTCCCAGATTTTCAAAGCCTCCTGAATCTGCAAGACCGGCCGAACTCCATTCCCGATGTCGCATCATTTCTGCAAACATGACAAGTTGAATCGGGACCACTTGTCCTGCTTCAGCGAGCCAGTCGACTGAGTCACTCAAGAACTGCTGTTGCTCCGCTGTCAGGTCCTGCAGGTTGGATGGCAAACATTCAAAGTAAGCTCCGAACCCGGCCAATACACGGCGTGCGTGCTCCTTTGAAAACAAGTCGAGCAGAGAGGCGTTGCTGCGATTGTGAATTTCAATGTCTAGCGCTTGCATCAATCGGCTCGCACTCATCCAAAACTCGTCGCGAACGACAAGAACAGCTTGAAGGCGACTTCCATCACATTGCCTGAGGGAACTCGTTAGTTCAGCTTTCTCGAACTCTGACTGGGCTGAGAGCCATTGCTCGAATTGATCGAGCACCAACACGATTTTCGGAGCCGACTCATCATGATGTTCACGAATGGCTCGACATGCCTCAGTTAATGATTGAGTGTCGGCGACTTCGGGAACGGCGTCATGGATTGCCTCCAAAAGCCTCAATTCAAATCCTTCCGGAGAGGCTTCCATAATGACTGGTAAGACGTCCTGCGTCAGAGTTGGAAGCACACCAGCTTTGATGAAGGAACTCTTTCCTGATCCGCTTGGTCCGTACAAGAGGCATACAGACTTTGAATGATCAGCTTCTCTCGACTCGAAGACGTTCTTCCAGAAGCTGATGCTTTCGGGGAACCCCGACCTGTTCTTCGGTCCGGGGAGTAAACCCATAAAGAATTCAGCATCGTCTCGGTCGAACGACCTGACTCCTTTCGGGATAACAATCAGTGATGAATGAGCACCGTTGGTTGTTGCGAATTCAACACTTGATTCATCCAGATAACTTCTGAGTTCGTCTGCAAATTCAGCACATGAGTTGTAGCGTTGCGTGGCTGACTTCGCCAAAGCCTTCAAACAGATACGTTCGAGCGGTTTGGGGATCGTCGCGTCAAGTTGACAGAGCGGAATGGGGTTCGCGTAGGCGGTCTGTTCGAGGATTTCGTGCTTCGTCTTGCCTTTGAAAGGACGCTGTCGAGTTAACAGTTCATACATTGTCACTGCCAGGCTAAACAAATCACTTCGCCCATCGACTCGGTGTCCCTCTCCTCGAGCCTGTTCTGGGGACATGTAAGCTGCCGTCCCCGCCACGATTGCAATTTCCTCTGCCACATCGGCTTGCAGAGCGAGGCCAAAGTCCGTCAGGTAGACTTGTCCGTCAGCATCGAGGAGTATGTTGCTTGGCTTCACATCACGGTGAATCACTCCTCGGTCGTGAGCGAATTGTAAAACCTCGGCGATTGAAATGAGAATGTTTAGGGCTGTCTCACGTTCGATGCCAGCTCTTGCCAATGTCGATAGGTCACACCCTTCGATATATTTCGACACGATATAAAACTGGTGTTCGGGATCACTTCCAATGTCGTAGACCGGAACAATTTGCGCGTGCTCTAACTTCGCGGTCACTTTCGCTTCAGCTTGCGAAACTTTCGCAGGATCGATGAGAATGGCATTCTTGGAATGAGGAACCTTGATTGCCACGCGACGATTCAGTTTGTCGTCGACAGCCAGATAGACATCTCCGAATCCGCCACGCCCGAGAAGGTCTTCGACTCGATATCGCCCGATGGTCTTAGGGAGGTGTTCATTACCTGGCAATTTGACCAAGAGGTCGATGTTTTCGTCGTACAAGACCGACTCACCGCATTCAACGGTCACCAGTGTTTGATCAAGGTTGATGTTGAATTCGAGAAGTGTCTTTGTGCAGTCCTGACACGAGAGCACATGCTTTCCAATGCAGTCCATCATCTCGTCATTCAGACGACCTTCAGCATATCGTGCGAGCAAATGTCTTGAAGGGTGTGTGAAGCTTGAGTCTGGATGGTTCGTCCCCATGTTCCGCCTCAACCCGTTGTGGACTCATTCATCAACTTCAATAGATTCGTAATGCATCCGATCGGCGCCCCGATCAAGCATCATTCTATCGACTCAAGAACAGATTCAGAACAGAATTGCCAAGCGGCTTGGATTGCTCGTTGGAGAATGAGGAAAACAACAGGTCAATTGTACGAACTCTGCGAAGCGATCGGTGGGACGTTCAATCCAAGAGTTCTCGTCCGACCAGCCGCGCCTGTTGCAGTACTTTAGACTTTGAGACAAGGACTGCGTTGACCGTAGTGTTGTTCTCCTCAGCGACCTGCGAAGGCGGAACCTTATCAATGAAGGTTCGACGAAAAATTGACAGTGCACTTTCTGAGACGCGATTCTGATGACCGACCAGTATCTAGCCTGCCAAACAGTCGGTTCGTTGAAGTACTCGCATTGATGAGTTTCTACGAACTGAGTAGATCCGTTGGTAAACCAAGTTGGCCCAACCGGGACACGCGCGAGGTGATCCGGATCGTGTCTCTTTGGTTTCTCACGGACCGTTGTTTGGTTTATGCTAATCCATTCTGTTGTGAACCATCACCTTTGGGATTCTTGAATCATGAAGCATCTGGTCTCTGCGGTTCTCGTTTTGGCGTCTCTTTCGTTCTGTCGCTTGTCTTACGGACAATACAGCGAGGCGCAACTTGAGCGATGGTTGAAACGATTTCCCGAAGCTGACGCGAATCGCGATGGAGAGTTGTCGATTGCCGAAGCGGCGGATTATGTTAAAGAGCTGCAGTCTTCGCGCGGCAAGGGTGGTGGTGCTCCGAGGACCTTCGAAGTCGATCCTGGTTGGAAGGCAGAATGCTTCCCGGAGCATGCTGTTTGTTACAAATCGCCGGATGAAATTGCGAAGCTGTACGCCAAGCAGACAGGTGATGACAGGGCTGTCGTGCGTTTCGCAAAGCCGACGGACGGGTCGCTGCGGATCGTCGGCACTGGGCATAGTTTCATGGCTCCCGGGTACAAAACTTTCCCAGCGATTGTGGAAGCAGCTGGCTTGAAGCAGCCTCCGTTATTGACTCACACGGGCGGTGGGATCACAGGTAGCACGCGATACAAATGGGAGCAGGAAAACGGAATCTTCGAGTTCGACGGAAAACCAACTCCGAAGCTGCTGGCATCGATCTCCAACGGTGAGTGGGATGCGATGATGTGGGGCCCCTACTTCAACGATCACCCGCAGTATTATTCATGCTGGATCGACTTCTGCTTGAAATATAATCCGGACATGAAGTTCTATCTCTCTGATGCCTGGCCGCAGCTCTATCAGCTGAACAAGGTTCCCGAATCTGAAGAGGAACTGACTCCTGAAGTGATCGCCAAACTCGGCGACGAAAAGTTCGAAATCTATTCCGAGATCCTCAACGAGCTGAACGAGAAGTACGACAACAGAATCTTCATCATGCCGACGTGCGAAGCGATGGTTCAGTGTGTGAAGTACTTTGACGAAGGCAAGTTGCCGGGCATCGATGGCATCCACAAGGCTGTCGGCAATAAGGAACGTTCGTTGTGGCGTGATCAGTTGGGACATCTTGGTCCCGGTCTCGATCGACTCGAAGGATATGTTTTCTACGCAACTATCTACGGTCGAAATCCGCAAAACATTCCCGGTGACATTTTTGAAGACAGCAAGTTTCCCAGCCAAACTCTTGACCGACGTTTTCGCGAAATCGCCTGGCAAGCGGTGCTGCGAAACCCACTCTCTGGAGTCGTTGACAAGAACGAAAACGGGATCGCTGATGACCGAGAGTGAATTGATTGTCTCAGCCTTTCGCGAATGCTTGCGAAGACTATTCCAATAAGCGTTGTTTGAACTAGTCGAAGGAGACACACTTCGTTGTGTCATGTACTTCCTCATCTCCGCAACAAAGCGAAGATGCAGGTTTCATTTCAAAAACTGTCGCCGCTCCAGTTTCACAGGCAGCTCAATGACGAAGTTTATTGTCTCAACTCTTGTTCTTTTGAGTTGCGCAGTTTCTGCGAACGCCAAAGATCCGCCGAATGTTCTCTTCTGTTTTTCAGATGATTGGGGGCGCTATGCCAGCATCTACCGAGACCCGAATCAGCCCGGGCTGAACGATGTGATCGAGACACCAGCACTGGACGCAATCGGTCGAAGCGGAGTTGTCTTCGACAATGCTTTTGTCAGCGCTCCAAGCTGTACGCCAAGTCGAGCGGCTGTCGTGACTGGGATGCCGTTTTACCGCTGCGGCAGTAACGCTTTCCTTCGCTGTCGTGAATACGGAAAAGCAGAAGATCCATATTCCTCTCTCCCAGGCTTCTCAGAATTACTAGTGCAGAACGGCTATCATGTGATGCACTGGGGGAAGACGACGAATAGAAATGCGGGAAAGCGGGACCTCACTCACAAAGATCCAATTTGCAGTTTCTCGCAGACTGTGTCCGCAGCCACTGACAAAGAAGCTAAGAAGAAAGAAATCTTCTCTTACGTCCGTTCCAACTTTCAGAGATTTCTCGACGACAATCAGGACGACAAGCCCTTCTTTTATTGGTTCGGCCCGCACAATTCACATCGTCAGTGGACCAAAGGTTCCGGGAAAGCTCTTTGGGGGCTCGAACCTGATTCGCTTAAAGGAAAGGTGCCAGCATTTCTACCGGATGTTCACGACGTCCGAGAAGATATGGTTGACTATCTCGGCGAAGCACTGGCATGGGACGGCATGATCAATGAACTCATCGAAGAACTGAGATCACGCGGTGAACTCGACAACACGCTCGTGATCATTTCGGGAGATCACGGAATGCCCGGGATGCCACGTGGAAAATGCAATCTTCACGACTTCGGATCAATGGTCTCCTTGCTCATCAGCTGGCCGGACCGTGTCCAACCTGGTCGACGTGTTGACGACTTTGTGAGTCTCATGGACATCGCTCCAACAGTGCTCGAAGCAACGGAAATCGACCGACCAGATCACATGTTGGCAAAAAGTTTGATGCCGATACTTACGTCGGGAAGAAGTGGTCAAGTCGACCCAGCGCGTGACCATGTGATCATCGGACGCGAGCGACATGTTGGCGAAGCCCGGAGAGACCGCGCCCCCTATCCTTCTCGCGCGCTACGCACCGCAGACTACCTGCTGATTCGGAATTTCAAACCGAATCGTATGCCAATGGGCGACGTGTTCGACAGCGGAGCGTCTGCAGAGCAACATCTGCAAAACCACAACCTGGCCTACCCGGATATGGATGCGAGTCCGACAAAGGTCTTTCTAATGACTAACAGCGACTCCTATCCAGAACTGTTCGACATTGCTTTTACGATCCGTCCGGAATTCGAACTTTACGACCTGAAAAGAGATCCCGATCAAGTTGTCAACGTAGCGGATGACCCGGAATACGCTCAGACTCTACAAATTCTCACTGATCGGCTGATGAACGAATTGCGACAGACCGGTGATCCACGCGTGATCGGAGACGGAAGCACGTTCGATCGAAAGCCATTCGTCGATCCTTCTTTTGTCCCTCCACCGAAGAAGTAGTACACCTGAAGCTCTGAAGGCGATACTCTTTCTAAGCATCGACCTTCAGGATTTAGATGTCAATGATCACTCCAGAGTATGATCTGTCAGCGCTATCGAGCTTTTATTCGATGGATCGAAGAGGTTCGTCGACGATAAACGCTTCCGGGAAATCGGCAGCTTTGACTCCTCCGCGGCTGCGCAGACGTTTATTCTGTTGGTTGCCGCGCGGCGGATTCAGAGGAATCTGTAGGCCTCCCAACTCATCCATCATTTCATAAAGTCGATCCTGCATTTGCTGTTTGATTTCTGCAAACTCGGGATCGTGAACGAGGTTGTTCTGCTCGTCCGGGTCAGCCTGAATATCAAACAACTCGTCCGTGTCCCAAAGCCCGTAGTAGGTTGTGTACTTGTATTGGCTGCCTCGTAGAGAGAAGTGAGTGGGCGTCTGCGGATAGTTCTGCTCCCAGTAGTAGACATACAAGAAGTAGTCTCTCCACGGAATCGATTGCCCCTGCGTCAGCGGGAGAAAGCTCTTGCCATCCATGTGCGGCGGGGTTTTCAATCCCATGGCTTCCATCACTGTTGGGCCGATGTCAATATTCGCGACGACTTCTTCGACGACCGTGCCTCCTTCCGCGATCTCTGGACACTGCATCAACATTGGGACTCTGCTCGATGTCTCGTACGCAACACGTTTGTCGAACAAACCGTGCTCGCCAAACATGAATCCGTTATCGCCCATGTAAATCAAAAGGGTTTCGTCGAGGATTCCCATCTTTTCTAATTGTTGCATTACTGCACCGATGCTGTCGTCGACGCTGCAAAGTGCTTCGCAATATCGTTTATAGAAGTGCTCCACGCTTTGGCCGGTGTGTAACGCAAAGTCCATCCCGTGCCAGCTGTTTCGCTGATCCAACAGCCATCGAGGTCGATTCTTCAAGTTGTTGTCGAGCAATTCGCTTGATGCAGGGAGTTCCATTGTTTTATCGCGCAGTGAGTCCTTGTATTTGGGCTCCGGTGTGAAGGGTCCGTGAACTGCCTTGTGCGAAAGATAGAGGAAAAACGGTTCGCTTTCGTTTGACTGATTCTCGAGAAACTCGATTGCTTTGCGTGTCAAAAGTGGTGTGATGTATCCATCCTGGGGGACTCGTTTTCCATTCTCGTTCAGTGTGTAGTTCGGACCGGGCGGGTAGTAGTTGCCCTGTCCCTTAAAGCTGAACCAGTAGTCGAATCCGGGACGCGGCTCATCACTGGCGTGCCCCATATGCCACTTGCCGATGAATCCAGTTTTGTAGCCAGCTGCTTGGAGGTATTGCGGAAAGTAGATTGTCCCTTCTGGGACTCGGCGTTGATTGTCGATTACGCGATGTCGAAATGTGTAGAGGCCTGTCAAAATTGACGCACGGCTGGGTGAGCAGAGAGATGTCGTCACGAATGCATTCTTGAGATGCACACCGTTCTCGGCCATTGCATCCATATGCGGTGTCTTCGCGAAGGGGTGTCCCATGAAGCTCATTGCGTCGTAGCGGTGATCATCGGAGAGTATGAAGACCACGTTCCGTGGCTTCGCTCCCTCAATTTTTTCAGGGACGATCGACTTCGGAACCGGGACCACGTCGGCCCAAACCACAGAAGATTCAGAAAAAACTAAAGTGATTGTACTCAGCAGCAGCAAGAATGTTTTCATGGTCATTTGAAATACTGTGAATGATTGCGAATTTGGGTGCCTGCGTGTGTTGTACCAAATCACAGCAATCAGTTCCTGGCTGTCGCAGAATCGTACCGAAGATTCGCGTTTGAATTGCGAGTGTTAGACTTTCAGGTACGATCGTCGAAACTTCGAATGTTTTTGATCAGATCAACTTCGATATCCTGACGTGATGATCACTATGAATTCGCGCATTGACCGACGCCGCTTTTTGAGTTGCACCCTCGCAGCTGGTGCTGGGATAACTGTCGCATCGCTGTCGCGGGCAGTTGCAGCGGAAGCGACCAAGACCACTCAGTCAGATCCAACCGGCTACTTCACATTGGGGCAAGAAAAAGGCCATTGGTGGCTGATTACACCCGACGGTCAGCCGTTCTTCACGATGGGCCTCAATCACATCGATCCCGCCAGCCTTCGATATCCAGAGAACCTGCATCTCTGGCGAGAGAAATACGGTGGCAGCACGATTCGCTGGATCGAAGAGTCAGTCGTCCCCAACTTGCATGAATGGGGTTTCAACACTGTCGGATGGGTTCAGGAAGTGACGGTCCGTCTTCCCGAACAAGGTCTGGCTTGGCAACACTCACGCCCTTTCACGATTGATGAGTATCGAGCGTTGGACATGCCCTATTGCCACTTGTTGCCATTCACCGAGTCACACCAGTGGGAGGGGCATACGGTTCATTACGACTTCCGCAGCGAGGACTGGAAAGAGTGGTGTGACTATGTCGCGAGGTCTCACTGTGCAGAGCTGAGCGAAGAGAAGAACTTGATTGGTTATTTCTACAGCGACTGCCCGACGTGGATACACGAGCGTCCCTCAAACGCTTGGCGTGGTCCGATTTTTGATCCAGAACAACTCGAGACTGAGGCCGGTCGTAAAGAGCTTTCCGATCTCGCTGGACACTACTACAAGACGATCCATGATACCATCCGTCGCTATGACAAGCATCACTTGTTGTTTGGCGACCGATACGAAGCCAACGCACCGATTGCTATCGAAGTTGTGAATGCCGCGAAGTCGTACGTCGACGTGCTTTCATTTCAGGATTTCAAAGATCCCGTCAAACATCTTGATGAATGGCACAAAATCACAGGGAAACCAGTTCTCCTCGCCGACGCCGCGAAAGTCGAAGGGAGTAGAAATGAGTTCTTCAAATCGAACAACGGTATGTGGTATGCGGAGACGTTAGCGGCTCTCCACAAGAACCCGGGTTGTGTTGGTTTTCATCTCTGCGGCGCGTACCAGCGCAACAAATCCCGACGACGTGGTTTGCTGGATGAAATGGAGAAACCGGATGAAGAGCAAGTCAAACTGATCACCGAAGCGAACCGGCAGATTAGCCGCCGAATGGACATGGAATTCGGAAGCCCCAAGTGAGATACGATTTAATCTCGTCTCTTACTTCCTTCCACTTTGTTCGAATCTGGCGTTCGCTAACCTCTTAGCGCGGGTTAGATACTTCAGTCGCGATGCTGAAGAAGGAACTCGTTTCTCGGTGCTCATCTCGATGGACTCATTTGCTCTTCATTGTCCGTTGATCAGCTTGCGACATAGGTAAAAGTCAGGCCATTGGTTTGTTGATGACTGCAACTGCAGCGCTCCGGGACTTTATTAGTAAGAAGTCGTTCTGATTGAGAGGCTAATTGCTTCGCAATTTTGTTTCCGCGCGGGCAAGTTACTTTTCCAGCGGCAAATCGAGCAATATCGTAATGTTGTGCCGAATCAATTCATAATCTTCGCCATTGTCGCTCCCAGGTGTTGGTTCTTCGACACTGCTGCGAAACGTGTAGCGTCCGGGTTCCGCTGGTTCGACGAAAACGCGGCCTCGATCGTTCGTTTTCACGTTCATCCGAAATCCTTTGGGACCGCGAATGAATACCATTCGGTCTGAAACTGGTTTTCCTTTCCAAAGTAACGTCAGTTCGAGTTGGTCACCGATGTCGTGTGGCACGAAGTCGAGATCAAGTTGTTCGGCCCTGCCCAGTTCGTGAATTGCATCGTGAGAGGATGCTTTGAGTGTTCTGGCGTAGTAGTGCAAAAGCACTTTCGTTGAGCCGTACTCATAGACACCAAATTTTCCGTAGGTGTCGATGCTGTACTCGTCGGCATCTGAAAATTTGACACGTAACCAGCGATTCTTGTCTTGCTTGACTTCAGTTGCTTTCACCGGCTCAGGGTTCGGATGTGAAATTGTCCGAACCCAAACGTCACTCGAGCCGAGAAAGTGATCCAGATAGTGTCCATCGCCGGCACTGGGTGCTTCTTCGAAATAGATGTTGGCGACACGATTGTCGTCTTGATCGTTCTCGACGATGACCCAGAGATAGTGGGCGTTCGCCTGTTCGACGAAGAGGAACAACGTCAAGACAGCGATTGCGATGTTTGAGATTTTGCGGAACATGAAGATGACTCAATCCACACTTTATGAAGACGAATTGGTTTAGGTGGACGGAAATACTACTCGATCTGAACCACGCAGAACACGGACCTGAAACTGTGAATTGCAGATGAAGACTGTTGGCAGCTCGATCAGAAATTGTTGTCGAAGGCCATCGCCTAGCGGACGAGAGTCTGTTCTTCGAGTGAACTCAGGTACTGATGCACGCACGTGATCGCGAGTGCTCCGTCGCCAGCTGCAAATGCACAACGTTTCGTCGTTCCGCTTCGAACGTCGCCAGCTGCAAAAACGCCTGGACAACTTGTTTCGAGTTCGCAAGGCTCGCGGTCGAGTTGCCACCTGTTGGACCGGCGAATCGCGGGGCCGGTCAGAATGAATCCGTGTTCATCGAGAGCGACTTCGTCAGGCAGCCAGTCGGTGTGGGGTTTCGCACCGACGAAGACAAACACAGCTGCACAAGAAAGTGTTTCAGTTTGACCGGTGTCGTTGTTGTGGATCGTGATTTCTTCCAGACGATTCTCGCCGCCCAGTTCCTGAACCTCGGTATTGTACAAAACTTCAATCGCTGGGGTTTGCTCAATCCGACGGGCAAGATAGTCAGACATGCTTTTTTGTAGGTTATTGCCTCTGAGCAACATTTTGACCTGTTTCGCATGTTGCGAAAGAAACATCGCAGCTTGGCCGGCTGAGTTTCCACCTCCAATAACAATTGCTGTCGAATCGCGGCAAATACGTGCCTGGACGGACGTCGCTGAGAAGTAAACGCCGGCTCCTTCAAGTCGATCACATCCGTCGATTGGCAATCGTCGGTATGAGGCTCCCGTCGCAACAAGCACAGTTTTCGAACGGACAGTCTGGCCGGTGCAAAGTTGAATTGAGTGGTGACCGTCAGCGGTGCATCGCATCGAACGAACCATCACGGGGGCAGTGAACTCTGCTCCAAATTTCATTGCTTGCAGGAAGCCAAGATTCGCCAACTCAGCTCCTGGAAGACCCGATGGAAAACCCATGTAGTTCTCGATCTTCGAACTCTGTCCCGCCTGTCCGCCAGGACCAATGCCATCGACGACCAATGTCTTGAGACCTTCTGACGCCCCATAGACCGCCGCTGCTAGGCCTGCAGGGCCTGCTCCCACGATGAGAACGTCGAACAGCTCATCTTTGATCTGACGAGAAATTCCGAGGCACTCAGCGACTTTTCCGAGAGAAGGGGCACGTTCGACGTGCTCGCTGCAAGCAATGATGGGCGTCTGATCAGCTGTTGCGCCAAACTCGGAGAGCGCAGCTTGCCCCTCAGCTTCGGCGATATCCTGAAACGTGTGCGGAACTTTGTTCTTGTAGAAGAACTCACGAAGCTGGAGTGCTTCTTTCGAGTCAGCACTTCCAATCACTCGGACACCGACGAAGCCTGACGACTCAAGCAGTTGTCTGCGAACTTGAAAGGCCGCAAGAAGTTTGTCGCTCAACTCTGGCACATCGGCCAGCATCCTCCGGATGGTGCAAGCAGGAATCTCGACGACTTCGCAGTCGCCATTCGCGGTCGCAGTCACGACGGATGGACGTCCCGTTAACATTGAAACGTCGCCAGTGAATTCGCATTGCCGATGCGTGTGAACTTCTTTCGAACGCCCACTCGAAGACTCCGTGATCAGCACTTCGCCGGATTTGATCGCGAAGAATGAAATGTTGTGGTCACCAGTCTCAAAGAGAATGTCCCCGTCGGAGAGACTTCGACACGTTCCGAGTTGCTCGATACAAGAGATTTCATTGTCGGTTAACGTCGGGAAAGCGACTGATTTGCTGTCGGTCAACATTCTAAAACTCCGTTCACTGCTGCTTTGTAAGACTCTGGTTTATGGGAGATAAGGCCAGTAACAGAGTTGATCATTGTGATGTGCGACAAAGCGGACGTCGCCATCCTGAGAGGCAACAATTGCCAATGAATCATGTAATCCATTGACGAGCCGATACGCGGATCGATGGCGAGTGCCAGCCGCATCAGCTCGCTCGATGGTTGAGATCTTCGCTTCGAGGTCGAGGGCACGATCAATTTTATGAACAGGAGTTTCTCCAAGAATCTCACCGCCAAACCCGAGTAGGCGAAAACTGTGATCGAGCACAACCGCTCCATCAACGCTCATCATGTCCGCCACAAAATGACTGAACTCGATGAGCGCTTCATCTAACTGTGCCAATTCAGGATCGTGCAATTTCTGATAAGCACTCCAAGTCACAACCTCGAGTTCGTGCGTTCGACCAACATGGAGGGCGCGAGTCATGAGTCGCAACATTACATCGCTGTAAAACGAAGAGGGTCGGTCAGCCTGATACTGAACTCGAAATCGCAACCAGCGTTCACATGTTCCATCGATATGCGATCCGTCTGGCATAAAGATCAGCGTCCCGCCATGTCTTCGGTTTCTTACGAGTCGAAGAATGCGTCGAATAACACTTTGACCGACATCA
This sequence comes from Thalassoglobus sp. JC818, assembly GCF_040717535.1. NCBI lineage: Bacteria > Pseudomonadati > Planctomycetota > Planctomycetia > Planctomycetales > Planctomycetaceae > Thalassoglobus > Thalassoglobus sp. JC818. The sequence goes on along the minus strand of NZ_JBFEFI010000001.1, from coordinate 328,503 downwards.
CGAACAAAGGATTCACAGACTTGAGTAGCCTGTGCATTCGGCTGTTCAACTGGAAGCTGTCGGAGCAACGACTCTCGGAATCGAATGAAGCGTCGCGGAAGCCATTCTGATAGGAACGGGTCAAAACCTTCGGTCAGTAGCTGACCGTTTCTCGTTTCGAGGATGCGGGAGAACCCGGAAGCAACAATCAGATGTCCAGGGCCGAGTGATTGAATGACGACGTTTTGCGGAAGTTCGACACCTTTGCTTTGATAGCCATCAACGTGATTCACCCAATCGGTGCCTGTGAGAACGATTCCCCAAATCACAAGCTCTCCGCTTTCGTCGAAATTGACCGCCAGCAGTGACCGGTAGAATCCTGCCGCTGCAGACAGCTTGCGGAGGTTGTAAGGGGTGTAGCTTGAAGGCTCTGCAAAAGGGAGCACACGTAGACCGCGAGGTTCATCTGAAGTCGCACTTGCGAGTTCGTCAGGAGTGGCGGAAATAATTCGACATCGGACGGGATCACCTTCTTCAACCAACAAACTCGCCTGATACATCGTGTCGATCAGTGATTTGAGCGGTCCTGGATCGGGAAGAATGGAAACAGAAAGTCCACGCTTTTCCCACTGTTTCTTCAGTTCGTTGGAGATCTCAATCGGGTAGGTGGAACTTGCAGTCATTCTTGCTTCACACGGGAGCAGTTGATTCAATAGTCTTCACGAACTTCATTTTCGCGACGAGACCCTGATTCGACAAGTTTCCGTTGCGGAATCGCGATTCGATTGCGAAGAACTTTCACACGACAAACTGTCTGCCGAAACGAATTTCACTCGACTAAGCTTTGTGCTTCCGCGATGCCAGCTTTCAACTCTTGCCGCAGAGCGTGTTTAATGATCCACTTGCGTTGATCAGTTGCGCCGCGTTTCCATCGCTTCAGAACTTTCATCGCCACGTCACGATTGTCTTTGAGCATGTCGTTCAAGTGATTCGCAACTGACTTCTGGACGAACCGAATTTGGTCGTCTTTCAAGTTTTCGAGAATGGGAAGAGTCGACTTCGGATCTTCGATTGCGAAGTCCAACTTTTTCGCCCACGGTAATCTCGGCCGACTTCCTTCCGATGCGAGCCTCCTCAAGTGGAAGTTTTCGTCCTCTGACCATTTGAGCATTTGATCGAGCGTTTGCTCCGGGTAGCGAGACAGGTACGGACGAATCGCGAATTCGCCCGTGTTTCGTTTGGTGATCTCGCCAATCGCGTTGAGAGAAATTTCAAGATAATCAAGCCCGTAGTGCTCAACAAACGTCGCGAACGGCATCACCCAATAGTATTCAGTAAACATGCCAGTTTCGTTTGGATTTTCATCGCCGAGGCATTTGAGGATGATGGGAATTGCTGCCTCGTATGAACGTGGGAGATGGGCTTGCAACTGTTTCGCGAACAGCGCGACCCGTGCTTTGAGTTCCAGGTCACTAATACCGTCGCGAATCTTATTGACGAAAGCTTCTCGATTGAATTTGCGATGGTTTTCGGCGATCCGGTCTGCCAACCATTCCGCCAGGGTTTCGTCGAACCAGTCTTTGTGTTTCTTCTTGCTCATAGCAGCCCCCCAATGCGAGTCATCATGCAGAGTTTCTTCCAATTTCGCCTGACAAAGGCAGCATGAAACTAACCTTTGGCATTTAGTTTTAACTCAACCTCGCTCGCTGTGGCGCATTACGAATTTAATCAGTGAGCTGGTCATTCAAAGCGACTGAAAGGTTCTCAAAGCTGGACTCGGGTTCGAGCATTGCCAGGAGATCACCATTCGAGTTCATCAGAATCCATCCGGTATGGTCAGCGGAGTCAAAGAGGTCGCCAACTCCCAGTTCGACACTTTTTTGACGCGTCTCCGCCAGATGGGGCCGGTCGCTGAAATCGAGTTGGACAAACGCGACAGGTTTTTCGGCGAACTCTTTTTGCAGCATCACGAAGTTCTCGCTGATTCCGCGACACTGGTCGCACCGGTCGCGATGTCGGCGAAAAGCGACGAGACGCAAACGACGGTCGATCGTGTCGTCATGCGTCTCAGTTTTGTTAACGACTTCAACGAATTCCTCTGGTGTCTCGACTTCTAATCTCTCGACAGCGTCGGCTTGATTCTCAGCGACTGACTCATTCGTGTCATTCGCTAACTGCCGCGAGAGCAAGATTCCGCAAGCGACGGTCATGATTGAGGCGACGACAATTGCGCCGATCGCAACTCGCTTCCAGCTCTTTGCGTTCGTGACGACATCGCGCATCGCGAAGATGTCGTCAATGCACTCATTTGACGGCGTTAGCTGCTCATAGAATTCTCGAATTTCCGAGTCCGGTGAGTCCTGACTCATGACTGCTTTCCTTCAATGCGTTCTCGCTCTGGAGCGAGCTTCTTCTTTGCGCGAGAGAGTTGACTGAGTACGGTTCCGCGCGGCTGCCCGGTGAATTGACTCAACTCCGCCGCTGTAAATCCCTCAGCACAACTTAAAAATAAAAGCTCCCGCTCATGTTCTGTGAGTCGACTCAATAAAACATCCAGGTCCATTTTATCCATCACAGAGTCGGCGTGACGACTTTTTTTGTCTGCAACCGATTCCGTCGGAAGTGTCTGCCGCGGAAGTTTTCGTCGTCGGTTCTCATCAAAGAACAGATTGCGAATTGTTGTAAAGAGGTACGCCTTGTCGCGAAAGTCACCATGGGCTCGAAAGACGCGGAGACACGCTTCCTGCACAAGGTCTTCGGCATCCTGTCGATGGTGAGTAAGCGAATACGCATAGCGGAATCCAGACACGACCAAGCTTCGGTCGGTGGGATGTGCTGATTGGTGATCCCGTTTGTGCATGCTGAACGAGGCGTTTTTTGACGGCAGAAACGATTTCTCGAAATCCTCTCGGAATTCAAAAAATTGTGCAATCAATGGCCACGGAAATTCGTGTCTTCTGATGTTACCCCCCCCTGCAATGACTCAGACGAGGAAGTGTGATGTCCCGCATACAACAATCGGTCGCTTTTCTGTTTTTGTGCCTAACTACCGTGTCCGTGAACGCCGATTGGCAACGATTTCGCGGACCCAACGGAACGGGGGTTGCTGAGTCGGCGGCTCCTGTTGCTTTCGGAGAGAATCGCAAGATTCAATGGAAGACACCGCTTCCCGGTCGAGGTGTTTCCAGCCCGATCGTCGTCGGTGACATGGTGTTTGTTACCTGCTATTCAGGCTATGGAATGGGTGGCGAGAACGAGCAGATCGAAAACCTTACTCGGCATCTGGTTTGTCTCGACAGAACGTCGGGAGACATTCTCTGGAAGTCGAATGTCGCAGTGAAACTCCCGGAAGACCCGTTCGAAGGCATCGGAGTTCCGCGTCACGGATATGCCAGCCAGACGCCCGTTAGCGATGGAGAGAACGTCTTCGCATTCTTCGGGAAATCAGGCGTCTATGCTTACGATTTCTATGGCAATGAACTTTGGAACCAGTCGGTCGGAACTGGTTCGGGACCGAGAGCATGGGGATCGAGTGCCAGCCCAATCGCGAATGATGAGGCCGTCATCGTGAATGCGTCCGATGAGTCGGAATCGATCGTTTGGCTGGACAAGAAGACGGGTGAGGAAAAGTTTCGGGCAGGCCCGGTTGATGGTTTGGTGAATGTCTGGGGAACGCCTGTCCTGGTGAATGCTCCAAGCGGCCAGGAAGTTGTGATCGCTGCGTCTGGTGAGATTTGGGGACTGAACGCTTCTTCCGGAAAACTGAAATGGTATGCAACTGGAGGATCGGAAGATCCGCGATCAAGCTGCATTGTCGATGGTGAAGTCGTTTATGTGATGAACGGAAGCCGTGGTGGTGTGGGCGCCGTTGCCCTGGAAGCTGGTGGATCAAAAGATGTCAGCGAGTCAAACACTGTTTGGAAGGGGCAGACGTCGACGGAATATGGGACCCCTGTTCTCCACGATGGTCACCTTTACTCGGTCAGCCGTAGCGTGATGACATGCCTGAACGCCGAAACTGGCGAACGTGTTTATCAAAAGCGACTCGACACAGGCGAGACTGTCGGTGATGGCGAAGGCGAACAGCGAGGAGGAATGCGACGCGGAGGAGGAGGTGGAATGAGAAGCCAAAGTGGCCCACCGTCAAATGGTGGCGACTATGCATCGCCTGTTCTCGCTGACGGAAAGATCTATGTGACCACCGATACCGGTGTCGTTTACGTTGTCGCAGCGAAACCAGAGTTTGAGCTCATCGCGACCAATGACATGACGTTCGACAACAGTGGATTCGGCGCGACTCCTGCTATCAGCGACGGCCAACTGTTTCTTCGCTCGCACACACACTTGTACTGCATCGGTGACGATTAAATCCGTCGTCGATCCCTTTATAAGTTTCAAGACGAGATCAAGTTACTCTTGCCAGTGTGCTCGCTTGCGCGATCTCACTCATTAGAACACTGAGTTTGCTCGTGCGAGCAAGTGCAAAGCAAATTTGAGAATGATTTAAACCGCCTATCCATAGGAGTAGTTTCAACTATGTCACGCCGATTCTGCGCTTGCGTTTTGCTTCTTACAGTCTTATTCGTGAGTCCCGCTGAAGCACAACAATCCGATCTCCTCAGTTCAGCGGACAATCTCGAGCTCGTCAATGTCGAATCGAAGATGGTCGAGTATCAAGGGAAACGAGCCGTCAACCTGAATGGGACTCAACAACAGGGGGCGCCGGACATCCGAGGCAATCGTCCTCGACAAGCAGGTGAGCGTGCTGGCGCTGGTGGTCGAGGGGCTCGTGCCGAGAGTCTGGCAATTCTCAAAGGGATCGAATTCACAAACGGAACAATTGAAGTCGAACTGGCTGGCCGCCCCAATCAGAACGCTGGTGACAATGCTCGTGGTTTCATCGGGATCGCATTTCACGTCAACAAGAGTGATCCGATCGCTTACGACTGTTTTTATCTGCGACCAACAAACGGCCGGGCAGATGATCAATTGCGGCGCAACCACTCATGTCAGTACATGTCGCATCCAGAATTTCCATTCAATGTACTGAGACGCGACTTTCCCGGGGTTTATGAGTCGTACGTCGACCTGGCTCCGGCGGAGTGGACGCAGGTGAAGATTGTTGTTGATGGCGAAAAGGCTCAACTCTATGTGAACGGAGCGGAGCAGCCGTGTTTGATCGTGAATGACCTCAAACGGGCTGGGAAGACGGGCGCAATCGCCCTTTGGATGGAACAGTCGACCGAAGCTTACTTCCGGAATCTCGTCGTTTCGGAGAATTAATCTTTGTGTCCCATAACATCAGTTCGCTGTCACCAAACCGCTGACACGATGGCGAAGTAAAACGAGGTTCACGAGTGCGAACTTCCATCGACCAATGGAGTTGATCAGAGCAATCTCAGCATCAGCTCTATTGGTCGCTCTGTTCGATGAGTTCTTGATACGTGCGGCGGGCGTGCTCGTAAGCAGCTTCGGCATCAGCTTGTTCTTCCGAGGCGTAAGTGTTCTGTTTCGATTTCCAGCACTGTTCGACTCCAGCTAGGCACCACCGGGCACTCGCGTTAACCGGTCGTTGTGGCTTACCGTCGACGACGATGTGAATGGGGTTCGTATGCGCCTGCGGAAAAACGCGGATGGCGACCCATTGACTCTCGACAAAATCCGTTTCGAAAGTAATTTCAGTTTCGGTTCCATCTGCTTTCAGCGTTGCGGAGTCAACAGGGTAGCCGTTGACAATCAATTCGACCGGCAAGTCGGGAGCACCATCCAAACGTGCGGCGGCTTGAACGGTGAAGGTGACCTGATCTCCAGATGCGACCTTAAGTTCGCTGCCATCAATTCCCATTCGCGCCGACTCGTTACCCACTTCGGCTTGAAAGTTCAACAGATGACAAGTGCCGTCGCTGACGTAGCTTCTCCCATTGCCAATTGACTTCACCCATTTGCTGAAGGTCAACTCGCCGTCGACTTGTGCATACACGCGGCCAATTCCCACGCGGTCGCCACTCATGCAGGGAAAATCGGTTTCACCACTCGCTGCGACGCGAAAGCCACAGTTCAGAGTGTGATACCACATATTCCATTCTGCAACGCGTTCCGTATTCATCGTCGAAATGAAATCGACAGCTGGAACGAGTTTCCCATCGGGGCCTGGAACCTGGTGAGTCACGTCGACAATGAATTCGTTGGCGCCGATGCCATCGAAGATTGGAATACTGTAATTCGGAAGTGAATTCGCTCCGTCCATTCCGTCGGTTTCAGGGAGTCGACCCACAAACCGAGTCAGCCCGAGTGAAGAGTGAGCCGGACCGCAGACAGCCCCCTGCTCTTTCGCCCAGCGAAGCGTGTTGAGTCCAAGTGTCGGCCAGTGCTCTTTGGATTCTCCGCCGGGATAAATCTGCTCCTGTAAATTGAGGAGGTTAAGATGCCCGGACGCATGCGAGCCAAATCCGGAAACTTCGACATCGTAGCGCAACGTATATGGGGAGCGTGATTGCTCCGCGACTTCTCCGGTGAAGAAACGTTTCTGGAAATCGAAACACGGGCCCCAGGTCAAGCAGCAGCCGACTTTCAGATCTTCACCCATGATGTGACGGATCATATCTTCCGGCTTCACACCGAGCGTCGGGCTTTCATAGTGCAGGCACCCGGCAGCATGGATGTGATGATCACCAGACCACCAGCCTTCCAGCGACGGATCAATCCAGCGGTCAACACGGTAGACCAGCTCCGTTGGAGATTCTCCGACAGTAAGCGTCTTGGTTTCGGGGATCGTCTCAGGACCTCGTGAGCAGACAATTGTATATTCACCCGGTGGAAGAGAGACTGTTTCTCCATCTCCGCGATAGATCTGCCGTTGGAAAAAGAAGTCTGGAGCCAATCGTTTCGACTGAGCGGGATAGACTTGTCCTTCGTCGTCTTTGATCTCGAATTTTGCAAATGCTGGCAACCCATCGCTGTCGATGATGCGAAATGTCACAGGTGTGGCTGCCTGACATTTGAAATCGATGGGAAGTTTTGCCCAGTTCTCTGATCGTTGAGCTGAGTACAGATCAATCCAGTCAATTCGAATCTTTCCCGGCTTAATAAGCGGATCGAGACGGATTCCGGCAAGCTGGCTTTCTGAGTGAAACGGTACCTCGTAGAGCTGTTCACGATTTGGTTCGATGACGAAATTTGTTTGGCGATTTCCAGTCGGCTGAGGAATGTCTTTCGTCCACCAGAAGAGTTGTCCAATTCCGTCGACGTCTGACTTCGCCCAAAAGCGGAGGACCAATGGTCCGCCACGAGCATCGACGTCTGCTCCCATGAATGGATCTCTGCCACTTGAAGTCACATGCAGAGATCCATCGCTGACAGCGAGGTCAACCTGATTCATCGCTCGCCAGCCATCGGTATCATCATCGAATCGCCATTCGCGAATCAATTCGCCGTCGTCACCTGCTCGGTTACTCACGGTAAACTCAAGAAGAGCTTGTTTCGGACCGGGATCGCGACTGTAAATCTGCACAATCCGATACTCCAATTCCAAGCCACTCAAATTCGCTTTGAGAGGCTGTCCATCAAATGAAGAGAGCTGCATCCACCGAGATGAAACTTCGTCAGCTGGTGCGTGTGGGAGCGGCTGAGCATTCGGACTTTCGATCAACAGTCGCGTTCGATGACCCGGTTCATTCACGACCTTGACAAGGAACGTTCGCCAACCTTGTTCGAGTAGCTCTCGCGGAGCTTTTCCTGCTGTGACCGTCGGCGGACCACTCTCTTGCAAGGCGACCCCGGCCAGGCAAAGTGGATCAAGCAACTGCTGAACTTTTTGCGTCACCACTTCTTGGTCTTCGATTTCAGAGAGCCGATTCAGTTCGTCGATCGTGGACTGCGGGAGCGGGCTGCCAATGTATTCCATGGCTTCAATCAGTCGAGCGATTGATGCCAGTAACGGTTGTGATTCGACCTCCGCGACGAAAGGCAACTTCGCATCACCGTCAGCAGCTGAAAGTGGTGAACTGAGACCGATTGCAAGAACGATGAGTTTGAAAAACGGCGATGGCAATTTCATTGGAGCGTCTTCCTCTTTGCGTAAGCTCTATGTGAGCACCTGCAACTGATTCGAGTCGGTTTGAAGTATATCGATCGCAATGAGAGGCCTGAACCCTATGGGCCGCGTCGAGATGTCGACGACATTGCCGCACACGATAATCGCGTTGAATCGCTGGCAGGGAATTCAGATATGCTGACCCCAGAAAGCACGCAAGCTGAGCGTTTGAATGACGTGGTCGACCGGCACGGGAGGAGAAACTCGCACCATCTAAGGTTGCCTCGCAGTGGGTTCAGACGAAGTCCAGTAGTCCGATGGTTGAGTGCTCAATGTCAACGTGAGACCGATCAATCGACGACAGGTTATTCGCTCAGATATTCGCGAAAGACGTGCTGCACGTCGATGATTCCTTCAGGAATGTCCACTCGAAAAGGAATGATCTCAGAGAGATCTTCTCGAAGCTCCAGTGCATTTGCGTAACGGTACTCGGGGCTGGCCAGGCAGCGTGTCAGAACTCGAATTGTGTGTGAGTCGGCAGCGTGATCGCGAAGTCGATGAGCGAAGTCATACGGTGGGCGCTCGAGCGAATTCGTCAGCAGCTGAAACCAAATCACGCCGATTGCAAAAACATCGGCACGGAAACCGTCGACTTCTCGTCCGGGAGTCGACGCTTCCGGTGGAAGATAGAGGGGAGTACCAATGGAGATTGTTTCCCCTGCGTTCGATTGCTGACGCTCATTAAAGTCTTTGGCAAGTCCGAAATCAGTGATCTTGATTTGTGGATGATTTTGGGCATTCGTCAGAATGATGTTGGCTGGTTTCAGGTCGCGATGGCAAATGTCCCAGCGATGCGCTTCGGCGATGCCGTCAATCAATCCACGCACTGCATCTGAGATCAGCAAATCAACTCGATCACTGCGATTCTCGAGAATCCAGTCTTCGAGCGAACCTCCACCAGCGTATTCGAGTGCGAGAAATGGATACTGGCAGTGAGTGACGACATCGAGATACTGAATGACGTTCGGATGATCGTTCAGCTTCTGTTTAATCTTCGAAAGATTGGACTGCTCACGTAAGAGCCAGTCCTTCCCGTCTTCCTGAGTGAAAAACTTGAAAGCCCGTGACTCCGGATAACCCTGGTTAATCCCCATCCAGACTTCGCCGAAGCTTCCCATTCCGAGAAATCGTTCAACGTACCAGTCATGGCCGGGAGCAATCTGGTCTCCTTTTTTCAACTTGGTCTCGATTTGCGAGAGCAGCAGATCGATCATCTTATCGGAACGAATCAGGCTGCTGCGGAGTGTCCCTTGCGTGGTGAGGAATTTCGCCCCGTGGCTGAGATTGATGAGAGTTGCACAGAGTTGTTCGAGTGTCGTCTCGTCCAGCGGAACATCTTGCCGTCGTTCCCAATCAACGACTAACCGGCGAATCTGGTGATCGGTCGTCGTGCCTAAGTTGCCGAGGAACTCGAGGATTCGATCCTGCCGTCGTGTATAACAGAAGCTGCGCACCGCCCCACGAATATGGGGATAACCAGCATTGACCACTGGAGCCAGAATTGAGACCAGGTCAATTAATTCTTTGATTGGCATAAACTTACTCGCGGTCTGCAACTCGATGAAACCGGAAACGACGCTTTAGTTCGAACGAATACAGCTCTAACTGGAAACTCGTAGTGCTGCCTCGAACTCTTCGGGATTAACAAGTGGGCTTTGCAGTCGCAGAACACTCGCAGCACGTTCCCAGAGGAGATCGCCCTTACCGAGCAACTGACATGCGTCAGGACGGTTGATGGCAATTTCCGAATCTCCCTTCGATTTCACTTTGAGTGCGATTCGTCCGGGCAGATTCGTTTTGATAATGGGAGTGACAACGTTCTTCTCCGGTCGTTGCGTCGCCAGGATCAGATGAATACCAGCCGCTCGCGCTTTAGCGGAGAGAGTTTTGAGAGCGGTCTCAAGATCCTCCTTCGTCTCTTTGCTCGCCATCAGGTCAGCGAATTCATCGCAAACAACGACGATGCGCGGCGGGGCGTTCCCAGTTGCGCTCTGAAGTTGAGCGAGACTTGAGACGCGGGCTTTTTGCAGCTGCGAATAACGTTTCTCTGTCTCCTCCGCTGCCCACTGTAAGAGCGGAATCGTCTCGTCGGCAGTGTAAGCAACCGGTGCGTGAAGATAAGGAGAGTCGCCACTTAAATTAAATGTCACTCGTTTCGGATCGATAAGGATTAATTGCAGCTCGTGAGGGGCGAGTCGATTCGCCAGAGCAGCGACAATTGATTTAAGAAATTCGCTCTTTCCGCTTCCCGTCGTACCCGAAACGAGAAAGTGGCACATGTTCGCGTTGGACAAATCTGCCCAGTGTGTTGTTCCGGCAACGTCCTGTCCAACGGGGAAAATGGGCGTGTCGGGACGTGACTTCGGCACATGTTTGATCACTTCCGAAAACGCCACAGTCCTTTTCTGATCTGGTGGGAGTTCCACGTCAACGCAAATTGCTCCGGCTTGTGAATCGATAAATGGAAGATTGTCCAACTCGAGGCGGATCTTTAGATCTTCGGATCTATTCCTCACTTTATTGATGGTTGTTCCTCCCAGCGGACGAACGAGCAGTCTCGCGAAGACGGGGCCCTTTCGGACTTCCATCGCTTCGACTCGAACATTGAGCGTGCGGAGTTGTTCCACGACGAGATGAAGTCGCTGATTGGCCCAGTCAAGTTCCGTCTTCGAGCTCTTTTTCACTGTTACCGCAGTCGCCGTCGAACCCTTCTCGCTTGGTCGATCTGCTTCATTCGAAGACGCTTCATCATCAACAAATGGAAGAGTCGGATTCTTGTCAGTCGAATTATCCGGTCGCGCGGCTGACGCAGAACGTTGCCTATTGGTTTCAATCGGGCGGCATGCTTCACTGAGGCAATGGGCCAGCAGGTTGTTGCCATCCAGAAAAGCCGATTTCACGGCCAGTTGGCGACAGTCATCCGGTTCGAGTGTCTTCCCACCACAAACCAGATTCTGTTGCTCAGCGAGTCGAAGGAGTGACCAGTAACAGTGGAGTTGTTCAAAATCTGTAACATAATCGCGAAGTGAAACCGCTCTTAATGTGCCAGATTCTAAAGCTTCGTCATAAAGCTCCTTCGTCTTTCCAGTGCCGTAAGGAGGTTGGTCATCGTGATGGACGAGGACGCCCTGAGTCGCTTTGTTTGTTCCAACTGTCTTCAGGAAGGCTTTGAGGTAGTGTGAAAAATCTCGTGCACTCTCGAGTTTCGTAAAGCCGAGCACAGACTGTTCTCCGCCCACCGTGATCGCGCAGCCAAATCGCTGATATTTTGGAGTGCTTGTGAGAACATCTTCTTCGATCTCACTCAGCGGTGGTTGTTGAGCATCTTCGATCATCCGCAGAGTGTTGAAAGCTTCGACAAAGATTGCATAGATGTGACTCTCTTGGAGGTGGTCAGGCGAGCGGTTTTTGTCCGTGCGAATCTGATCGAGTTCGTAGTTCCACTTCTGCTGGAATTCGTCTTCGAGGTCCATGCCTTTTGTGGGGCGAATCAGGACATTGGGTTGGCCGTTCTCCAACCATTCCTGAAAGTGTCCAGCTGCCTGATTAAATAAATGGCGGGCTGTCGGCGGATCGTTGCGATAATGTGCCGCCCAGGCGTCGAGGTCCAGTGGCCAATTTCCGTTGGTCGCCTTTTGGCCAGACCATGTGGCCAGACGTCGCTGAAGAAGTTGGCGGATGTGAAATTCGTCGAGCTGTTCAAGTTTCCCTGCCTCGGGCAAATCGCACCGAGAACCGAAAGATGTTTCGCTCCACGCGACGACTTGATCCCATCGGTCGTCGAGACACGACAGAACGATTTGAAGATTCGGAACTTCGTGCAAAAGCGCTGTCAGGGCGTTGGTGTAGTCTTTTGTGGCCGTTTCGCTTCTCAACACTGCATCGAGTTGGTCACAGCAGAGCACAATCGGGACTTCATGTCCGAACAGCGCAGACACCGCACGAAACAACTTCGTGGTTTCAATCGGTTCATCACTGAACCGATATTCCTCGCGAACCGAATCCGGAAGAGTGTCTCCTCGAAGCCACTTTCGAGCATCGGTGCGCATGCGCTCTGGTGCCCATCCCAGCGAAAGAGCTCGGGCGATGTCATTTTGAACTGTCGCAAATGGGGCGTAATCACTCGCCACTGCTTCAGCCAGATTTCGGAACGCTTCAGCCGCCGACACACCATTGGTGATTTCTAAAACGGCGAGCGGGTCGTCCTTGAGCCGTTCCCCCAGTTGATGATGGGTAGCCTGAACCGATGAAGGCAGCCATGTGAAATAGTCTCGAAACGAATCCATCGCGAGTCGAGCCAAACCGAGTTCAAGAGCGCTCGGTTTATTCGACGACCGACGTTGAAACAGCGTTTCGATCAGGTGCCATCGAAAGTGCCGCATCGGGTTTTCGAGCACTTCGATCTGCGGCACAAAGATCGTCAGAATCTGTTTCTCAGTTCGATGGGCAAGTCGTCCGAATAGGTGAGTTTTTCCCACCCCCGGATCTGCCCGCAAAACGCAGATCTTTCGCTGAGGATCGGCGAATTCGCTCGCGGACAGAGAATCGATTCGCGATTCGAGCCACCGGCTGGCAGCATCGTGAAGCGTCGTGACGTCCCATTCCGGTCGATAGTCAAAGGCATGATTTAAGCGGTCGGAAGCAAATGGATTTGACCCGGCAATCGACATTAAGTTCTCTCCACAAAAAACAGTGTTCGGCCCTCTCCCGGAAGTGCATCCTGCAGTTGATCTTCTGGAAGCGAAAGGTCAGTCGTCGCGATCAGTCGGATCTTCTTCTGATTCCAGAGCTCTTTCATGATGGAATCGAGCGTGCCATGGCCAGCCGATTGCATTCCGAATCGCTCCCGAATTCGTCGTCGAACTGCGTAAACAGGAACGTAGCTGCGGTGATGGAATTCGTTTCGTTTCAGCTCAGCAATCTCTTCAAGCACTGCGGAGCGAATGACGTCGCTGGAGACAGCAGTTGAAGTCGAGACAGCTGGAGCCGCTTCGAATTCGTTCGCAGGTGTGGAAAGTTCTGTGCGAGGGTCTTCTGCCTGAGTCGGAGCAGGGACAGCGAGTAAATCAAACTGACTGTGATACTCGCTGACACATGCGATCAATTCATTGATCATCTCTCCAGTGATTTTATTCAGTGCTTCGGGGTATTGCCGCGTCTCTGCGAGTCGACCTCGCCCGCGCTCGGTGATCTCGTATTTCGCCGATCTCCCCTTCTTGTCAAACTCCCGAATATACCCTGCTTCGCACAATTCGGATCGCAACTCTTTCGGCACGCTGACCTTCTTCCCGAAGAGCTTCGAGTTGCCGATTGCGTGTTTGTTGAGGTTGCCAAGGCGCCGCTTCTCCGGGTCGCTTTGGAGAAGTTGTAGCAGTAGAAACGCTTCCCGATATTCGCTTTTATCGTCTTCAGTCATCAGGTACCCGTTCGATTGGAAGACTAATTCGTAGAAGATGAGCCCCATGGTCTGAGCTTACCACACTGATGCTCACTGAAGTTCGTTGCGTCAAAAAAAGATGCGAGCGACGGTGAAGAACAGTCGGTTTGCGACAATGAATATTGAAGTCCCGTTTATTCAATTGCAAGCGATTGCAAGACTCCTCCGTTGGACCGCCGTCCCGAGTGAAATCAACTCGCTCCGTTTCTCCATCCGAATGATGCCGTGCGATCACTTCTGCTCAGCATCGACGATCTAGTGAGTCTTCTTCGCAGATGAAAAGAAACACTTGTAGCTGTGTGAATCGAATGTTCAACCACCGGGTGTCGGAACGACTCAACCGACCATGTCGATTCAGCGTTTCGTGAATGACAATGAATTTTCGTCATCTCAATGTGATGTTGTTGGTACTCCTGCAAACCTTAGTCAACTGAAAAACGAAATCAGTACAACCGATTTGATCCTCAGAAAAACTGAGTTGATTGGGCAAGATGCTTCTCGTTTAAGATTTAAGTTCATGTGACCTTTCACGTCACCTTGTCACATGAGTTGTTCTAGCCCTTCTCAATTCTGTCGTCACTGATCGCTTCCGAGGTCTTTGCAAATGGTTCGAGTCGGCTCTCTCGATGAGAGAACTGCCGATTCGGAAGATCTTATTGCAAACCTCTCCACCTTGTCCGATTCTGAGATGAAGGTGCGCGCTGAGATCGATGACAAACCAGGGAGACTCGATGATGTTGTTTCAAAAAGCGAATCGACGCCGACAAAAACTTCAGAACTCGGCAGCCACAGCCATTGTGCGACTGGAAGAACGCGTGCTGCTTTCAGCAACTGGTCAAGCGATTGACAACATTGATGCTCCGAACACAGTGTTGAACGTCGACGTAGATAGCACCGAACTTGATTCCAGTGACATCGATGACTTCGGTTCCATGGCTGTGAGTTCGGATGTCGTTCTGTCGTGGAATGACTTTTTTGGCGAACTACTCGTCGCTGACGTTACAAAACAGAATCCCGGTTACGCTTCGAGGTCGATGGCGATGTTCAATCTCGCCATTTACGATTCCGTTCAATTCGCCTCGGGAAACTCAGGCGGAACGTTTTTTAACTACAACTCGGATATTCTAAATACAACAGGTTCGATTTCTGCGGAAGTTGCATCGACTCAGGCAGCCTACACGGTGTTGAGTGAACTCTACCCTGATCAGCAAGCCAATATCGATTCCTTCTATGCAAGCGTCCTTGATGGACTTCCTTCAAGTTCCAAGACAGAAGACAGTTTTGAGCTAGGAACGCAAATCGGAAATGCAATCATCGCAGCCCGTGCAAACGACGGTTCAGATGCGGTTCTCGATTACACATTCTCCGATGGTGCGGGCTACTTTCAAGTCGACCCGCTGAACCCAGATGTCCCGGTCTGGGGACCTGCTTGGGGAGAAGTTGAAACTTTCGCTATCTCGTCGCCGGAAGGATTTGCACCTGAGAGCACACCTGCCCTGACGAGTGAGGAGTACGCAGCTTCTTACAATGAGGTGAAAGAACTTGGTTCGTTCGATAGCAATGTGCGAACGGAAGACCAGACCGAAGCTGGTCTCTTCTGGGCTTACGACAACGAAGGAATGGGGACACCAATCGCCCTCTACAACGATGTCCTCATCACGATTGCTGAACAGCAAGGCAATACATTCGAGGAGAACGCTGCCTTGTTCGCTCAAACTTCGGTCGCCATGGCAGATGCCGCGATCGTCGCCTGGCATACTAAGTTCGACGAAAACTTCTGGCGACCAGTTACTGCGATTCACGAAGGCGACAATGACGGAAATCCGCTGACCGAAGGAGACCCCAACTGGACAGCTTTAGGAGCCCCAGATGGACAAGGCGACATCATCGGTTTCACACCCCAGTTCCCGACCTATATTTCAGGTCATGCGACGTTTGGCGGCGCGCTCTTCGGATCGTTACAAGAGTTCTATGGAACAGATGATATTTCCTTCGATCTGACATCTGTGGAGTTGGAACTTCTGCTTGCTGACCCTGATCTTCAGGAGGCATACGGGTTGGATCTTGATGATGCTGTTCGATCGTTCGATTCGTTGAGTGAAGCGATGGCGGAAAACGGACGCAGTCGTGTGTACCTGGGAATTCATTTCGACTTCGACGATTTAGTTGGGCAGGAAGTCGGTCAGGCAGTCGCTTTCAGTGTCGCGAGTGATTTTGAAGTCAACGGACATGACGGCGATCACCATGACAAAGTCCGAGGCAACCATCATAGAAGCCATCACAACAATTCCGGAAAGAATGAAAACAAGAATGGCAAGCACCGTTCTCAGAAGAAGTCAGATCACAATCGCCGAGATCTTCAAGCCGATGTCGCGTCGAAGGAATCACGCGATTTCTGGAATCAAACGGTTCAAGGCTCTTCAGGTCACGACAACGGAGTGCATCGCCCGTCGAGGGAAACCAATTGGATGTTTGCATCCAATGATCAGAAAGACGTGAGGAATGGAAGCCAGCGAAGAGGTCGATAAAGGTTCATTCGAAGCAGCAGGCACACGACTGTGAACAAGAAGTTCCTTCGTGTGCTGTCAGACAGCAATAATCTTCTCTAGCCCCACAGCGCAATACTCAAGACTGATCAAAGATCGAGTCGGTTCGTCCGCAGAGTTTGCGTGAGCAGTTCACTTCTTCGTGTGTGGTCGAGTTCTCTGATGCGCGCCGCTCAAGACGCTCAACGGATTCCTTGAGTCAACCTTTTGAGTCAATTACGTATCGGTGAGACAGCATAGAAATTCGCACGACTTTATTTGGCGTGTTAGCCAACTCTATCTTGCCTTGCCACTTCACTGAAGGTTACTAGACGAATGCTGTCCACGAGCGTCAGGAATGCGCAAAACAATCGCTCCCTGCGGATTGATCAGCGACGAAATGCGGTTGATCGCATCGAAGCTGTAAAGTCGTCCGACCTCGATCCGGATCGATCATCACCGGCCGATTCATACTCGAAGCGGCTGACTCTCTTGGAAATTTCTGTTGTGAATCCTGTTTGACTGACATGACTCATGAGCATGCTCGGACCTGTCCCAGCTTACCTCGCTGACCAGAATGAAATGTCCCCGTACCGCTTCAACGATGAAGTCACTCCTAATTTTGCATTCCTTTAATGATGCCATTCCAGGCGTCTTGAATACAGCGAATCGTATTAGAGGCAACGAGAAGAGCCACTGTTATCGCGAAAACCGACACTACTGTTCTCGAAGTGCCGCGTGAACGACTTGGCCCTAAAAACAACTGCAAGAGCAGCCACAATGAGGACCACACAAACACGAAGGTAAGTATCCCTCCAACGACTATCTCGAACTGAAACGAAGAAACAACTGAATAGTAGTCCCATCCAAACTCTTCAAGGCTAGCTCTAACACGAGTCTCGCAAAAGGGTGACAATACCGCATCTAATCCCAATGCTAGACCAATCTTTGCGGATGGGCCGAAAGCCACCCATGACCATTGCAATATAGAAAGTGTCAAAACAATGATGGGTGACTTCGCAGTGGCTACGCGCATGATCTAAACTCCGAAATCGAATCTGGTGTTTATTGGTCGATATTCCTGTTCTCGCCTAACATGCTCTGTAGAAATCACTGGAACCAAGAGGTTTCGCAACTCGTAGTTGCCTCCTTCCGTTCGGGCTACGTCATCCCTCCAGCAGACGATTGTGATTGCGTTTTACCAAATCCGATCTCTGATACTGGGGTGCCATTAATCGGGGAGGGCACTGTCTGCTGGCCGATGCATTAGTGAGTCACCGATCTCTACTTCGATGAGCTTTCGGGGCGAACGTCTAATTGTTGCTATCAACGTCGTTGTTCATCATCTTTCTCACTCCCGTTTCATGATTTGCCAAGAGTGCGTCATCGATGGAGCACTTTATGGTGCGACTGGTGACAACGAAGGAGAATTTCTGACATGCACGGACTTCCAGACCGGGAAGCTCTTGTAGCGAGATCGCGACGCACCGAAGGTGGCACTCTTGCTGGCCGAAGATCGGTTCTATCTTCGTGCAGAAGGCGGCGAAGTCTTGCTCATTGCGCCTTTTCGCGATGAATTGAAAGATCGAGGACACTTCGAGCAAATCGACCGCAGCGATTCCCCAGTATAGACACATCCGATCGTCGCCAAACGAAAACTCTACATCCGCGATCGAGGCCTTCTGCTTTGCTATGACGTGGAGAAGAGGAGTTAACAAACAACTCTGCTCCCATCTCACTCTTGGTTTGGTTTGTATCACTTTTTTCGTAGATGGAATTCCAGATTGATTTGTGGGTGACGTTGAAGTCAGAGGACGGGCTGATCACATCGGGACTTCGTAGAAAGTGGTTGGTACTGTTAACTCTTCCATGGAAGGACTGGGAATTTTGAGTCTTAGGCTGGTGCAGAGGCCAATCAAGACTCCCAGAATTCGAAGACATGTATGGTGTCACACAATGGGCAGGCTAAGAAGGCCAACTGAATGTTTTCACTCGACCCTTCGCCATTGTGGAAAACACCTCCCATGAATTCTGCGCCGGAGTTACAGCAACAGACTGGCGTTAAAGAAAGCAGTCCTCGCGTGTTAATGCAGTCAGGATTCACGCATTTCGTGCATAGACGACGAATCGGTTGGAAAAAAGGATGAGGGATTTCATCAAGCAGTTCTCCAACTGAACTGGGGGCTTCACCCATGGTGGCAAACATGTAGTCCTTGTTTGCCATCTTAATGGACTTAATGTAATTGTTGACAGAAAGATCATTCAAACCGAAGACTGAGGCGAACGCATACGCGTCCTTTAGGTTGCTTGAATCATATGGGACTGGTGTGGAGACTAAGCTTACTCTTTCATAGGATGAAGGGTAATTGTGGTAGGGCCATTCGGGGGCGTCTTGTGGTGCGATGTCCCCCTCAACAAAGCAGTCGATGGACCGACTGTCGTTTTGACCACTCGGTTTATAGGCAAAGCTCGTCACGCGAAGGTCATAGCAGCAAAACAACTCCAGGACGTCATCGTTCCCAAAACGAAAAGGCACAGCAGGGTCAGATTGGTCGATGGAGAGTAACAAGTGAATTGGAACGTCAATATTTCGGTTCTGGACTGACGTGGTCGAAGTTCCTCCAAGCTGGTGGGAATAAGACGATTTTTTTCTCGTGAGTTTGGAGATTGATCGATCTCCGAAGAGGTAAACGCTTTCAAAGTCCATGCCAAGTGTTCCTCGTAAGCAACTGCCCTCATGCGTCACTGATAAACTGTTCAAACCCGTCAATGAGACGAAGATTTGTGAAGTGGAGCATAGAGAAGGTTGTGACTACGAGAAAGTTGAGACTATATCAGTTTACTGGCCATTCACGACGACCAGAAACTCGCGAGAGTTGTCCAATGGACGATGTTGGTTGAATAATGATGAGGGAGGCGAGTGCCAAGGTAAATCAGTTGAGAGTAGTACCCTGCTCTGCTCGTGTTTAGGAATTGACTTGCTGGTCTGTATGAATTGTCATTCCGACAGCTTCGATGCCGCCTGTGCGGTCGATGCTACGAATTCGGAAGGAGAGTGGACCAAGTTGAACCACATTTCCGGGCAGCACGTGATCGATTCCGAGTTCTTTCTTCAGAACTTCTTCGAGCGTGATATCGAGTGGTCCGTCGAGAGTGATTCCATAAAAGTCATTGAGGTTGCGGAGAGTTGTTGTTGGCCGAATCGGAAATTCGAAAGCTGCGGGAATCTCAACAATGGCGTCACGCGGGGCGAAGATGTGGTTCACGATGGCGCGTCGTTCAGGACGCAGCACAACAATTGCATGGTCGTTCGGAAGGAGTAGTGTCTTTCCTTGCGGGGGAATTAATTGTTCGTTCCGGACGAGCGTGGCGATAACAACTCCTTCCGGAAGTGCGAGATCCTTCACCATTCTTCCGGCAGCACGTGAGTCTTCACTCACCAAATAGTCGACGATATCCCCTTCAACATTTCGCAACGAACTGATTTCGAGAGTCACTGGCGGAACCGGGTCGGGCGTGGTCGTCAGGCCAAGCCACTGGGCTGCGAGTCTTAACGTGCTTCCTTGAACGACCGCCGAGAGAACAACGATAAAGAAGACGATATCGAACATCAGTGACGCTCTCGGAGTTCCCAGCATTAAAGGGAACGTCGCTAAGACGATCGGAACTGCTCCTTTCAGGCCAACCCACGAAATGAAGAGCTGTTCTTTCCATGGGAATCGGAACGGAGCCAGCGATAGCACGACCGCCACTGGACGAGCAATCAACATCAGAACGCATCCGATCAGTAGCCCTTTCAATCCGACTTCGAACAATCGGCTGGGGAAACTCAACAATCCCAGCATCACGAACATTACGATTTGCGAAAGCCACGCACTGGCATCGTGGAACAGGCGAATTCCACGCTGGAACACGAGGCGACTGTTCCCCAGAATCAACCCGGTGAGATAAACAGCCAGAAATCCGCTTCCGCCGCATTGAGCAGTGACGCCGAAAGTGAGCAAGCAAAGTGTGCTAACGAGAATCGGATAGAGACCAGCGGTATCAAGTTCAATCCGATTGACAATGATGGTCGCCAATCGTCCCATTCCCAAGCCGAACGCGGCGCCGATCAGCATTTGAGACGCGAATAACCCGAGTAGTTCGATCCCAAGTGGCATCTTGTGAGAGAGAACTTCGATGCATCCGACGGTAAGAAAAATCGCCATCGGGTCGTTCGAGCCACTCTCGAGTTCGAGGATGGAGACCAGGTGCTTGCGAAGACTGACTCCCCCTGAGCGGAGGATCGAAAAAACGGCTGCCGCGTCGGTGGAACTGACAATTCCACCGAGCAGCATGCCTTCCATCAAAGAGATCTCCAGAATCCAGGAAGTTGCGAGACCGGTGATCGCGGCGGTGACGAACACACCTACAGTCGCCAGAACCATCGACGACTTCCACGCCAGACGGACTGCCGAAAATCGAGTGCTGAGTCCGCCGTCGAAGAGAATCATGACCAGTGCGATGGTTCCGATTCCGTGCGCCAGTTCGTAATTCTCAAATTCAATCCCGCCGATGCCTTCAGAGCCAGCGAGCATTCCGAGCAGGAGGAAAAGCACCAGCCCGGGAATTCCCCAGCGTGAAGACAACTTGTTCGATGCAATCCCGAGAAGGAGCAGTACTCCACATACGAGGATTAATCGGTCTACCAGAAACATGGAGTAGCAATCAGACGGATGTAAACACGTTTATGCAAAACTAAAGTCTAACCACGATTGGTGTGAGTCGGCCCACCTGTTAAGTATTGGGAGCAACTCACACAATCGTTCGAGTTCTCTTTCACTAAATCAATGTACCAGGAGGAAAATCAAGCTGCACAGCGCGCTCAATTGCGATTCCTGTTTTCCATTGGAGCCATTCCCAAGTCGAGAGGTTTTTCTGCCAGCGCTCGATTGCCTGTCGAAGTGCTTGAACATGCTTGTCGTTCTTCTCTTCGATCTCTCCCAGAATTCTACTCGCGCCGGAGACGTTCCCGGAGAGAGCGAGTGCGGTGGCAAAGTTGGTTTTGACGGCCAGCGAAGTGTTTCGCTTCAGCAATAGACCCCCTGATTCGAGGGCGATCGTTCTGAGGGCTTTGACCGCCTCGGCTGGCTGATTCAGTCTCATCAGGCAGACAGCACGCGCATTGACGGCGAGAGGACCACCAGAACTGCGGCCGATGACGACCTTAAGTGCCTCTTCAGCTCGACCGGCGTCAAGCAGCTTTTGTGCTTTTTCGAGTTCGGGGGGCAATTGCGTCGTCGATTGTGCCGACGGGACGTGAGCTGGTTGATGGCTCTCAGGAGAGAGAGTTGCAGTCGCTGGAGCCATTTGTTCATTTTGAACCATTGAAGTTCTTTCGTGATCTTATTGAGAGCAGACGATGTTCGCCGTTGGGCTGCGGAGTTTTTACTCCCGCCACGGCGGTCTGAAGCATCGTCTGCATGTACGGTTAGAGATAAGTGCGCAGAGTGTTCACGCAGCGGTCTCATTTGGCTCAGAGCGTCGAAAGAGATCTTCGGCAGCCATTGACCGCAGCGGAAACTAACAACTTAAAAAGCAGTCGTTGTAGTCAGCGCGGTTATATCTGTAACCGGAGATTGCGGCCGCAAGTTGAGAAGTTGCAGCGAAAGGCTCCACGTTGGTCCAATGACCGTGGGCGGCAAAGCATCGAAAGCTCAATTTGCCCGGCAGGCGTTGAAGCCTTCACCCTCAGGTCTCGATACTTGGACGACTCTCGCTCTCGGATCAGCCCAGCGGGAAGGTCATCTCGTTCGGAGAGGTGAAGTGGATTCGGATGCTGGCTCTCTCTCGAATCGACGGAGTTCAGTTCCGACTCAAAGTTCGTTTGAGATGTATGTGGAAAGGCGGTCATCGACCACAATTGGCTTGATCCCATCGGGAGGCAAGCGATTGCAGTTGAGAGGATCAGAGCGAAATAACCACGAGACATTTCCACGACCATCCGAGAGCTCTTCAGATGGTTAAATGATAGATGCTTGTATTGTTTTAAACAAGATCGAGATTCTTCGGATCGTTGAAAGGGAGAGCAACATTCGACGTTGATTGAAGACGGACTTCTCAGTTTTGCATCAGCCAACTTTTCCTCTCCCCTGCTCTGATCGCAACTGCAGAGTCGAAAGAACTTGGGCTGGGTTTGTCCTGAATGAGAGTGAGATTTCGCTACGTTTGGCCGCTTCCACTCGTCAACGTACCCACGGCGAAATCAGAAACTTCTGATGGTTTCCCTAGGAGCGACTCCAGCGTCAAAGTATACTCAGAGACGCAGCCCTCCCCACGTCCTCCCGCCTCCGCAGCCATGACTGACCGCGCCTTAGATCGACCATCATATTTCAGGTCCTCAGCGACTGCTGGATCAAAGTTCGGTCTCCGATTGTGTTGTGCTGCTCTCGCGTTTGTGCTTGGCATTCTTGTTGTCTGTTCAAACTACGCTCTTGCAGACGATGGCAAAGATCAAGCATCCAAAGTCAAGAACACAGTTGAACGCGATGAGAACGAAGCTCAGATCCTGGTTGCGAGCGACTTGCACACTTACGAGACGAAGATAGAACCGCTTCTCAAGCGGGCTTGTTTTGAATGTCACAGTGCAGACTACTCCGAGGGAAACTTCCGGGCCGATCAGCTTGATCCCGATTTCCTCAGCGGAAACGACATCACCTGGTGGCTGGAGGTTTATTCCGTTCTCAGCAAGGGGGAGATGCCTCCTCCCGATTCAAACGAGTTATCGGATGCTGATCGAATTCTCATCGTCGACTGGCTGTCGAAGGAGATTCAAAAAGCTGAGAAGCTGCGAAAGTCGAGCGGGAATCGTTCGTCGTTCCGCCGACTGACCCGCTACGAATACAACTATGCGCTTCAAGACTTGCTTGGAGTTCCCTGGACCTTCGCCGATGATCTTCCGGAAGAAGCCAGTGAAGACGATGGCTTCGAAAACAACGCCGAGTCGCTGCTGATTTCGGTGAAGCAAGTCGAGACGTACTACGATCTCGCTCTCAAAGCTTTGCAGCGAGTTACAGTTCGTGGTGAGCGGCCTGCTGTCGTCCACTGGTCGATCTCGATGAAAGATGCTTTTCAACGTGAAAAGAAGTGGCATGACGAAACAATTGATTCGACGAGAAAGAAATTTGAGAACGATCCAGAAGAGCAGACGAAACAGATTGAGCGGCTGAAGAACCAGTTTCAGGCGCCGGAAAATCGCTCTCACTATTTGGACTCAGCGACGGGTTTAAGAGCCAGAGTCGAGTGGAACTATCGCAAGGCGATTTATGCTTTCGAGACGAGCGAAGGCGAGCAATCAACTCTCGATCCCGGTTCTCAATTCGCTGTCGTTCAACCGGGCAGTCGCGAGGCTCTCACCGTTGAACTGGGAGATCAGCTTCCTGATGTCGGAACACTCCGCGTGCGTGTTCGCGCATCACGGGCTGAAGGAGTGACTGAGCGCGTTCCAAGTCTGCAGTTATATTTCGGATTTCAGGCAACCGATCAGGGCCGATCGATCAAACGGATCAGTCAGCAAGACGTTCAGGTTCATGCACTGTTCGGGCAGCCAGAAGTTTATGAATTCAACTTTCCACTGAGCGAAATTGAACACCGCAACACCTATCGCGGAAACATGAAACTTGGTGAACAGCCGAGCCCGTCGGAATATATTCGCTTCGTCAACAGCACTGTTTCCGGATCTGGGGATAGTGCAGCAAGCTCAGCGATTCTGATCGACCACGTGGAAGTTGCTGCCCCCGTCTACGAAGAGTGGCCACCACCATCGCATCGCAAACTTTTCATTGAAAGCGAAGTCGAGCACGACGAGGCAGCTTATGCCCGAGAAATCATCGCAGCGTTCATGTCACGAGCTTGGCGACAGGTGACACCTGATGAAATTGATCGCAAAGTTGAACTGTTTGAGCACGTCCGTGCGGGCAGTTTGGATTTTCAAGATGCAATCATCGATGTGCTCGCAACGGTTCTGGCATCGCCTAAGTTCTTGTATGTGTCAAAGAGCGAAGTAGAATCTCGAGCGGATCAAGAACTCCGTCCAATTTCGCAGACTGAGTTGGCAACCCGCTTGTCGTTGTTTCTTTGGTGCAGCTTGCCAGATGAAACGTTGTTGGAGTTGGCTTCCGCTGGTCAACTTTCAGACAGTGACATTCTACGGCAGCAGGTCGACAGTATGCTCGGCGATCCCAAAGCTGCCCGGTTCTCAAAACACTTTGTGCAACAATGGTTGAAGCTGCGCCCTCTTGAATACTTAAGCCCGTCAAGTGGGGAAAACGGGATTGATGAAGCGTTGCTTGAATCGATGAAAGCAGAACCAATCGCTCTCTTCCATGACATGCTGCAGAACGATTCTAATATTCTCGATTTCATCGCTGCTGACTATCTCGTCGTGAACGAACGACTTGCTAACCACTATGGTATTTTAGGGGTTCCGGGAAACGAATTTCATCGAGTTCCGGTACCAGATCGTCTCAATCGCGGAGGACTCCTGACCCAGGCGGGCCTCTTGACCATGAATTCGGATGGGGAAGATTCACATCCTGTGAAGCGAGGCGTGTGGCTGTTGACGAACCTCCTCAACGATCCACCCCCTCCTCCCCCGCCGGCCGTGCCTGAAATTGACCTATCCGACCCGGAAATCGCGAAGATGACGCTCAAAGAGCGCATCGAAGATCATCGCAATCATGCTGCGTGCCTTTCGTGCCATCAGAAAATTGATCCCTGGGGAATCGCCTTCGAAAACTATGACGCTCTCGGGCGTTGGCGGATTCAGGTCGATGGCAAAAACATCGATGCTTCGAGCATGCTTCCGAACAATACTAGACTCAACGGAATCGTCGGACTGAAAGAACATCTGGTTCAGCACCGGGACGAACAGTTTGTTCGGGCGACTGTCGAAAAAATGGCCTCTTTTGCACTCGGGCGACAGCTCGATTTCGGTGACCGTGCGGAAGTGACCGACATTACCCGAAGCGTGAGAGATGCAGGTGGCGGAATTCGATCACTCGTCATCTGTTTGGTAACGAGCGATTTGTTTCAGTCGAAGTGACTGAGAAAAGTCTTCGTCTGCGACGATTTAGAACCTGATCAGGACATTTGAATCCTTCCAATGACACAAGTGGAGTGAGATCACATGGCTATCAATTTTCAACAGCTTGATCGTCGCCGATTCCTTCGAGGGGCTGGGACCGCACTCGCACTTCCGCTGTTGACTTCCGGTCTTCCGCTGACAGCAGCGACGTCAGAAGGTGAAGAAAATCCCAAACGGCTCGCCTGTATTTATTTTCCCGACGGCGTTCCGATGCCGCTGCGGGAAGATCCCGCTTTCGAAGACTGGTCGTGGTTCCCGCATGGTGGCGGAACAGACTTCAAACTCACGAAGTGTACCGACGTCTTCGAACCTTTGCTTTCAGACGTGACGATCCTCTCAGGGTTTTCACATCCGGAGGCTAGAAAAATACACGGACATCGCAACGCCGACCAATTTCTAACGGCAGCGAAAATTCGTCGGGACGTGACGTACAAGAACACGATCTCACTCGACCAGATTTATGCGGAACACGTCGGAGATCAAACTCGGTTTTCGTCACTCGTGATGTCCACCGACGGTGGCATCGGCACTCCTTGCGCAGCCCAAACCCTTTCCTTCAATCGAATGGGGCGACCCATCCCAGCCGAGCAAAGCCCGAAGCGAATCTTCGACATGCTCTTCGTGAAGAAGGATGCCGACGCAGCACGTCGATTGGCGATGAGCGAAAGCGCATTGGACGAGATGCTGGCAGATGCGAAAGATTTGCGGGGTACTCTGTCTGCTGAGGATCAAGGACGTCTCGACGAATACTTAAACTCAGTCCGCGAAGCAGAAATTCGCGTTCAGAAAGCCAAAGAATGGGTTCACAAGCCGCTTCCGGTCGTTGATCAATCTCTGTTCGAGCAGGATGTTTCGCCGGATTCGCCGCGGCTCTATCTGCAGTCGATGTTCGACATGATCTATCTCGCCTTCAAAACCGATTCGACTCGCGTCGCGACGTATCAGATCGGGCGAGAAAACGGTGCCGGAGTCAGCGACCGACTGGCTCGCGCGGTCGGTTTCAGCCTTGCTCATAAGCTTACACACGACACCAAGTTCCCAGGTGGTTGGGAAAATCTCGGGAAGTACTGTCGATTCCTGAACGAGGAGTTCGTTCGGTTTGCGACTCGGCTCAAAGAGACTCCAGAACCAGCCGGAACCGGGACGATGCTCGACAACTCATTGCTCTTCTTCGGGTCTGCGTCGAGTGCATTCCATCTCTCAAGGAATTACCCACTCGTGTTGGCCGGCGGCAAGAACATGGGCTTCAAACATGGTCGCTATCTGAACTACGCCGGAGCAAATCCAATGGGAGGAGCTTGGAACGGCGGAATCGAACCATACCAACGAGAGATCAATCACGACGATCAATCGTTGACTCGAGTCTTCGTCACGATGTTGCAGCAGTTGGGAATGGAGACCGAAAGCTTCGCTGGAGTGACCGGAAACTTTCCTGAGCTGCTGTCTTGATTTTTTCTGGTTTCAAACGTTTTGCGAAACGAGTGTGAAGGATGAGTCGATGGGGACGCGGTTGATCACTCTGTCCTTCAACATTCAAAAAGTATGGATTCATTCGACGATCGACGGTTTGACTTTCATAGGTGTCGGGTTGCTTTGCCGATTGTTTGCAAAGAAATTTTCCCGGCTTCATATTTCTCGGGAGGCCCACTGAATCTGTCGGTTGATCGTCATCAGCAGCTTGCAAATTGAGATCGATTGTCGACACTGCCCAAGCAGGGATCCGACGAGAGTTCGTCGACCGTCGATTGCGAGGAGAGGTCTGAGAGTATGAATCATTTATGCCACTGCCTTCTGGCTTCGCTGGTGATCTTGTGCAGTTCCCTGAATCACGTCGAAGCTTGCTCAGTCCCGGTCTTTCGGTACGCACTCGAGCAGTGGGCACCTGATGATTATCGACTCGTCGTGATGTACGAAAACGAAGTCTCCTCACAACTCTCTGGACAGATCGAGAAGTGGAAGGAAGTCTTCAAGCAACACCATGCCAACGTTCATGTTCAATTGTTGGAGATTCATGGAGATATCAATCCCCAAGACCAGTGGATTCTCCAACATGCTGGCGTCACTGAATATCCAGCATTTGCACTGATCAATCCCGGCGGCGGATCTTATCCACCGCAACTTGTCACGGCAGGTTTAGCGACTGAGTTCGAACCGGAATCATTGGTCGCATCCGACGTACGCGATCAAATCACCAGCCACCTCGTCGGAGGAGCCTCTGCCGTTTGGATTTTCCTGGAATGCGGTATCCCGGAGAAAGACGATGCCAGCTTCGAAATCCTGACGACCGAATTAGCGAAACATCAGAACGAGCTGAAACTCCCCGAAATCGACGCCGACGACCTCAAGGAATTGAATGTTCGCCCGGAAGAGCTTCGAATTGATTTTCAGGTTCTGCGGCTTTCACGCGATGATCCCAATGAGCAGGTTCTCGTCGACCTTCTCTTAGCCAGCGAACCGGATTTACGCGAAGTTTCTTACCTGACTGAACCGATGGCGTTTCCCATTTTCGGTCGCGGACGATTGCTATACACCCTCATCGGTGCAGGTATTCAACCGCTCACAATCGAAGAGGCATCCAAGTTTTTGGTCGGAGCCTGTCAATGTACCGTGAAGGCCGAGAATCCGGGTGTCGATTTGCTTCTCGGCCACAACTGGAATGATTCAATTCAACTGACTGAACCGGAACAAGTTGAAATCGAACTGACCGGCGTTTCGAGCTTCAAAGGCGACGAGCAGACTTCGACTGACTCGATGGCCGCGAACTCCGAATCGGATAATGAACTCGCTTCGGTAACCGTTTCTTCAGAGCCGCCACTGCAGGCTGAAGCAGAAGTATCGATCGACACAGAGGCTATGTCGCCAACCAAAACAACGAATGCAGTCGTCCCGAAAGAGAATCGTGTGACTGGAACAACAATTGGAGTCTGGGCTTTGTTGGGAATGATTGCCGGAGTGGTCTGCATTGCGTCATTCGGAGTCATGCTGCGGTCGTAACACCGATTTCGTCTCGGAGAGAATTCACCAAGAACAGAAACCGTTCTCACGAATGATGGTTGTATGAACATCCTCCACCTAATTTGGCGCGAGTTGAATTTCCGACGAGGCGGATTCGTTTTGGGCGTCCTGGCAATTGCCGTCGCGACAGCAACCTTCGTCGCTGCGGAGGTGATTCTGCAATCAGACCAGGTTGTGACGCGACAACTTCTCGACCAGCATCAAGCCAGTTTCGAACAGTCCATCGCTGAGCGTCGTCAAGATGTCGAAAAAGCTGGCAAAGAGTTGGAAGATGCGACTCGCAAACAGATGCTCAAGCTGGGATTCAACCTTCTCATCCTTCCTGAGTCGCAGGACCTGAACGAACTCCACCTCAATGGCACGTTGTCGGCAGTGATGCCGGAGTCGTACGTCGATCAGCTTGCGGAATCATCGATCGTCACGGTCAACCATTTGCTCCCAGCCGTGACGAAACGAATCCAATGGCCGGAGAAAGACATTGAAGTCGTCCTTCACGGCACTCGCGGTGAGGTCCCGATCATGCATCGTGCCATGAAGAAACCACTGCTCGATGCAGTCGCACCGGGGCAAATGGTCGTGGGACACAGCATCCATTCTCAACTCAACCTCGAAGTGGGAGATGTCGTGCATTTGATGGGAAAGGAATTCACCGTCTCTCAACTGCATCCGCAACGAGGTTCAGCGGACGATGTCACCGTCTGGATCGATCTCGGAACCGCACAGACATTACTCAAGATGGAAAACCTGATCCATGCGATTCTCGCACTCGAATGTGAATGCGCAGGTGATCGACTCGCTGTGATCCGTGAAGAAATTGCGGGAATTCTCCCAGCGACGCAGGTTATCGAGCGATACTCCCAAGCCGTCACGCGAGCTGAAGCACGCACTCAAGCCAAAGAAATCGCCGAACACGCACTCGTTCAGGAGGAACAATCGGCCGAAACGCTGCTCGCTCAACTGAAAGAATCAAGAAACGAAACGGAAACGCAACACGCAAGCTTGACTGCTGTCGTCGTCCCGACGAGCTATCTCGCAGCCGCATCGCTTGTGGCACTACTTGCACTGATGAACACATTCCAAAGACAGAGCGAAATTGGAATCCTGCGTGCCCTCGGAGCAACAAGTCGGCAAATCCTCGGCGTCTTCCTCGGGAAGGCTTTTCTACTGGGATTAATAGGTGGTTTGCTGGGATCGGTGGCAGGACTTGTCATTGGATGGATGCTAAGCGATCTTGGACAAGCTTCCGACTCTTTCATGAATACGTTTGCAGAAGACTTCGGTTTGGTCCTTCTCAGCGGTCCAGTGTCGGCGATTCTGTTAGCTGGTCTCGCGAGTTGGATCGCAGCCCTCGTCGCCCTTCGACTGGATGCGGCAGTCATTCTGCAGAAGGAGACGGCATGAGCACCTCAATGCAAACTCGCGAAGCCACAGATCCCAGTGAAAAGTCGACGGAAACGACCCTCGTTGAAGCGAATGAACTCTCAAAGCTGTACACGGGACAGCAACAAGTCAAAGCGCTCGACAACGTCTCGCTGAAACTTCAGCAGGGAGAGTTTGTTGTCATTCGTGGCGCGAGTGGATCGGGCAAAACAACACTCTTGTTGACGGTCGGAACACTGCTGCGACCTGACAGCGGAACGCTCCGCATTATGAGTCAAGAACCGTACAACATGTCCAATGATGATCGCGCTCGTTATCGAGCTGAAAACGTTGGGTTCGTCTTTCAGCAGTTTCACCTCGTTCCATACTTGAGCGTTCTTGAAAACATTCTCGCCCCTGCCCTGACCAATCCACAGGTTTCCAAGGACGATGCAGTTCGCTTGATGGAACAGTTTGGATTGAGCGATCGAAGCAATCATCTCGCCAGCCAACTCAGTTCCGGAGAACGTCAGCGATGCGCGCTGGCTCGAGCCATGGTGACCAATCCCATGCTCCTTCTTGCCGATGAGCCGACAGGCAATCTCGACGAGGTCAATGCTGAAATCGTGATGAAATCACTTGCAGATTTTTCCAAACAGGGCGGGACTGTGTTGCTGGTTACCCACGATCAACGAAACTCCGAATTCGCAGACCGGACGTTAAAGATGTCCAACGGTCAACTCCTGATTGAAGATGCTGGTCATGCTGAACCAAACTAATCACTCAAACATTGAGTTGACGCGAAATTTTGACTTTCCAGGCCGGAGCAACTGGAGTGCTCGCGCAGGAAGCCTTCATTGGCAATTGCTGATCGCAATCGTGATTTGCTGCGGCGTGTTGTTCTTTGTGATGCGTCGCGGAAGCCAACCGACTCATTCATCCAGTTCTTCATCTGAAAAGCCTTCTCGCACAATTGTGATGCATACTGCTGCCGGGATGCGTGTCGCGGTAGAAGAAATTGCAGCTGATTACGAACGCGAATGCGGAGTTCACGTCGATCTGCGTTACGGAGGGTCGAACACACTCCTCAACCAAATTCAGGTCAATCAGTTCGACACTTCGGATCTCTATCTCGCGGCTGATGACTCTTACACTGAAAAAGCACGTGAGCTCGGACTCGCGCAGGAACAAATCCCGATCGCCTATCTGACGCCGGTGATCGCGGTTCGAAAAGACTCAAAGAAGATATTTCAATCGCTGGACGATCTGCTCGCTGACGGGGTGTCGCTTTCAGTCGGAAGTCCCGATCAGGCAGCAGTTGGTAAAGCCACGCAGAAGGCACTCGAGAAAGTTTCTCAAGGGAACACGAACTTCTGGAACGCATTCGAACAACACGTCACCGAGCATGGCGTATTTAAGCCGACCGTGAACGAAGTCGCCAACGATGTCATGATCGGTGCTGTCGATGCCGGAATCGTGTGGGATTCGACAGTCATGATGCCGAATCTTCGTGAGGAGTTGAAAGCCATTCACATCGACGAGTTGGCAACTGACCCCAAATTGGTTTCCGTCTGCGTCCTCAACTCGTCGGAACAACCGGTTGAAGCTCTGAAGTTCGCACGTTACCTCTCAGCACGAGATCGTGGACTGACAACGTTCCAGAGTTATGGAATGGAACCGATTGAAGGCGATGTCTGGGAACCTCATCCGGAACTGAATTTCTTCTGTGGTGCTGTCAATCGACGAGGGATCGAACCAGTTCTGGAAGCATTTCAGAAGCGAGAGGGAGTCACGATCAACACGGTCTATGACGGATGCGGCATTCTGACGGGGCGAATGAAGAACATCGATCAACAATCGACCGATTTAGGTTTCCCCGACATTTATATGGCGTGCGATCGATATTATCTCGATAACGTTGCCAGTTGGTTTCAAGACGATGTGAATGTGACTGATACGGAAATCGTCATCGCAGTCCCGAAGGGCAGCCAGAAAGTTCAGTCTCTAAGCGATCTCATCGAACCGGGTGTCAGGGTTTCAATCGGCGATGGAACTCAATGCACTATCGGCGCCCTCACCCGACGATTGCTCGAAAAGGAAGGGCTTTACGATGCGTTGATTGAAAAGCAGCAGTCAGCGAGTGATGTCGTTGTTGAGAAACCATCATCAGCGATGCTTGTACCGGATGTTGTCACCGGTCACGTCGATGCGACGATCGCCTATCTGACGGATGTGATGCAAAACTCCGAGGACGTCGACGTAATTCGGCTCAACTCCCCGCATCGACACGCAGTCCAGCCTTTTAGCATCTCTCGATCGAGCCATCACAAACAACTTGCTCGACGATTGATGACGCGAATTCATCAGTCGCAGCAAGCCTTTGAAGCAACTGGCTTTCACTTCCTGCTTGATTCGTCTGCTCTTCGGGTTTCGGCTACCGAGAGTCAGGATTGATGAAGACGAGGAACGCAAGTGAAGAACGAGAACTGGCAGTTTCACAACCAGTCATCTCTTTCTCGAATTCGATGTTCTATATTACGCTCTCAATTCTGGGAGCATCTTACGTCGTTCTCATCCTGGCGATGTTGTCCGCTGATTTTGCCTACATGATTCGAGAAAGCAGTGCTGAGGCAGCTTTTAACGCGTCGGAAAGTTCGACTGATCTCGCAGAGCACAGAAATCCAATTCTTAAATCGTTGAGTGATCCGAAAGTCCAATACTCAATTTGGCTGAGCATGACGTCATGCACCTTCTCAGCACTTTTAAGTCTGCTCGTTGCTGTGCCGATGGGCTATCTGATGTCGCGCTATCGGTTCCCGGGCCACGGATTGGTCGATGCAATTCTGGACATTCCGATCGTTCTCCCCCCGCTGGTCGTCGGGCTGAGTCTTCTGATTTTGTTTCAATTTCCGCCGTTCTCATTCTTTGCACGTGAAGTCGTGTATCAGATCCCGGCAGTCATCGTGGCTCAGTTTTCAGTCGCGTGTGCGTTTTCAGTTCGGACGATGAAATCGACCTTCGACCATATCAATCCCCGCTGCGAACAGGTGGCAGTTTCTTTGGGATGCTCAAAGGCTCAGGCGTTCAGTTCAGTCGTGCTGCCGGAAGCTCGTCGAGGAATTCTCACAGCGTTCACGCTGGCATGGGCGAGATCTCTCGGTGAATTTGGCCCGCTGCTAATTTTCGCCGGTGCCACTCGCATGAAAACTGAAGTCCTTTCAACGACCGTTTTCCTCGAGATGAACGTCGGAAACCTTCAGGGGGCAGTCGCAGTCTCACTGATCATGGTATTCGCGGCGGTTGTCGTGCTGATCTTGACCAGAGTTTTCGGTCAGTCGGAACTTTGAAAGGGACCGAGTTTTGATTTCGCTTCAGAACGTCTCGATTCATCAGGGAAAGTTCCGCCTCGACGATGTGAACTTTCTGGTTCCAAGCGGGGCATACTCGATTCTGATGGGAAGGACCGGGTCCGGGAAAACGACCATCTTGGAAGCAATTCTCGGCTTTCGAAAGATCGCCCAAGGCCAAATCACACTGGTTGGAAAAGACGTGACAAAGTTGAATCCAGCGGTCCGCGGTATTGGATACGTCCCCCAAGATGCTGCGTTATTCTCAAGCATGAACGTCCGCAGCCATCTGGCATTCGCTCTTCAAATCAGGCGGTGCAATAAGCAGGTCGTCAATCAACGGGTCGAAGAGCTCGCTGAGCTGCTGGGGATCACTCATCTGCTCGATCGGTTTCCAAATAAACTCAGCGGTGGCGAGAAACAAAGAGTGGCGATCGGCCGAGCAATTTCATTCCGGCCCAAGATTCTTTGTCTCGACGAACCGCTCAGCGCACTCGACGAAGAAACACATTCTCAGATGTGTGATCTGTTGAAGACGGTTTGGCAGGAAACGAAGGTCACTACGCTCCACGTGACTCATCATGTTTCAGAAGCAGAAAACCTGGCCACGCAGATTCTTCGCATCGCTGACGGTCAAGTTCATACGACTGATGACGTTTAATCACTTAGCCAAGTCTTCGTCGCGTTCCGACGTTGCTATTCTCAGCTGGCAGGACTCTATTCCTCAGCTTCCACAACCTCGTGGATTTCGATTCCGCTGAGGACCGGCATTCCTTCTTTCGGGAGAAAGCGTAGCTTCAACCGATTTGATGGAGACTGAGTTTTAATCGTGTGGACCTGTGCCTGTTCGTCAGGATTTCCGTTCTGTTGAAGGGTGACATCCTGCAGCACAATCTCATCTGCGATGGCGACATCGAAGCGACGACGACTCGAGTCAGCGTTGCGGGGGAGGCCGAAGTAGAGCGAGAGTTCATACTCTCTTGGAACAGCAGCTTCTTGGTCATCGATTTCTGCTTCATCGGCATCGATGATTAACCTCGCAGCCCCCTTTTGTCCCCGTCCACTTGACGAGACAGCGACACGTTTTCCTGTCCCGGAGAGAATGAATGCCAGCGAGTTGCCAGGTTTCCAGTCGTCGCGATTCACGATCTCTTGGATCAACCTAGAGATGTCCGGTGTTCGTTCAGCGTCAGTTGCAGCCCCTGGACGTGTCCAGGGTTCAGGCTGCCAAATGACTTCGGCTGCTGTTCTGGCTCGCAAAGAGACGTTGTTCGTTTTGCTTTCAAACGCGCTCGCATTTCCGGTTGCTTCGCCGTTGATCACGACCGATGTCGGAATATCCGAAGCTTCATCACATGTGAATTGAATCCAGGCCGAGCGAACCTCGGTTCCCTGAGCCAGCGGGATGTCATTGAAACGCAATCCGATTGTTTGCTTTCCGCCATCCTCCAGAATTTCGAGATCACTGCTGCCAGTACTGACTTCTCCCGACTCAGCTTCTTCGACATCGTCTTCCGAGTCATTGACGGCAATTCCTGAGCTAAGATCGACGCGCTGCTTGAGATTTAAATCGATCGTCAACTCAGTCACGTTCTCAATCCCAGACGCCAGCACCCACGCTGCTTCAGCTGTGCCTACCGATGAAGAGTGATGACTGAAGTACTTGGCCTCGTCGTTGAGGCGAATCGCGAATGGAGCCGATGGGCCAGCCACCGGAGGATGCTCCAACCACAAAACGCCATTCTCATCGGTTCTGTCTCCAGGAGCACCGAAATTGATGCCTCCGTCTTTCAGACGACCAGTCGTTTCATGAACGCCGACGGCAGGATTGATCGTCCAGAACTCAAGTTGAGGCATGTGAACAAGTGCTAGAGAAGTTTGATTCTGATAGGCACAACTACAAGTCCTTGTGTAATCGGGAGCGTTCAGAACTCCGTTGGCGACAACAAGGTTGGAAGTACAGCCTGACTTAAATCCTCCAAAGTTGCCCGTCCCGCTCTCAC
The DNA here is from genome assembly GCF_040717535.1 of Thalassoglobus sp. JC818. Lineage (NCBI taxonomy): Bacteria > Pseudomonadati > Planctomycetota > Planctomycetia > Planctomycetales > Planctomycetaceae > Thalassoglobus > Thalassoglobus sp. JC818. The sequence goes on along the minus strand of NZ_JBFEFI010000001.1, from coordinate 293,622 downwards.
TTAGAAGGTCATAAAACCCAGCTGCTCCAGAGCGAAATGTGAGTAGGTTTTCACTGGCAATGACGTTGTTACATCCGTAGGCCCGTGTCAATTTCCACGGTTGTTGTTCACCGGTCAGCGGATTCGAGACGAGCTTCGGGTGGCCATCGATCAGATGAAAGGCTCCCGCAGATTCGCTGTACGAATTGGCGTTCGTGAAGATCCAGTCATTGTGAAGAATGCATGGACCCGCATACGAAATTGAGTCGTTCTTCCATTGAACTTCTCCGCTTTCTGCCTGATAGACGGCCATCCCCTGCCCGACTTCCGCGTAGAGGCGATCGCTCGCGGAAGCCCCAGCTTGGAGTAACAAGTCATGCTCTTCTGAGTAACCTAACCAGGTGCCGAAGACTCCTTCGGCAATCTCCCAGTCCAGTTTTCCGGTTTTCGCGTCGAAGGCTGCAATGCGGTACGTATCGGCATTCGAAACACCACGACGACGCAGAGCTGCCGCAATCAGTTCAGGCGTTCGGTCGAGGCAATAGATTCTTCCCCCACCCGCAACAATCCCGTTGTGCCAGAAGCTGTGGACCGCGTCGTTCTTCCAAAGAAGCTCGCCGGTGTGCCGGTCGAATGCGATCAGTCCCATGCTGGCAGCTCGATCGAGACTTTTGGAACCGAAGCCAGCTCGGTTGCTTCGAAGTTCATCATCAGAACTGAATTTCAGATTCAAACGAGCTCGGTAAGAAGCAAACCCATATCCTGCGAGCAACAGATCTTCATAAACGCCGATGTAACCCCATTCCGGACGTTCACCAGATTCATTCATCGGGAGATCGAGTTGCTGAAGAGTCTCTCCACTCGCTGGATCGAGAATGTGACAGCGACTCCCTTCGACGATGTAAACGCGATCTTCGGTGACGACGTAGTTCGTTCCCCGTCCATTCGCACCGGGGATATGGACCTGATTGTATTTCGGGTCCAGCGGAGTGTCTTCATATGTCTCATCGTAATAGACATCGTAAGTTCCGAGGTCTTCGAATTCTCTCTTCCACAGGACGCGCCCCGTGTAGACATCTCGAGCGCTAAGGCTGTTCATTCCCTGAATAAATAAGCGGCCGCCGACAACTTGTTCCGGTGGTCCATGACCATGTCGAGGCAACACGTCCATGTTGCTGCTGCCGCCGAACCACAAAACACCCAGCGGAAGTTTAACGCGGCTGTCGTCGGATTTGATGGTATTCGCCACGTCTCCATGCTGGTGCGTCCAGTCTGCGGAACCCGGCAGAGCCCCGACACGCTTGACCGTCACGAACTCGTCATCAATCGTCACTTGGGCTTGTTCAAGATTGAGAGACCGAACCCGATCCGCCAGATCGCGATGGTTATTACTGGCGATCAGTCTCAGCGTGCCTCCGTATGGGCGGACCGATTCGTAAATTTGCTCGATCTCAGAACCGGAAGCGCTCGCTGCTTCTTCAGCTCCCACAACGATCAGATGAGCGATGTAGCTTGGAGCGAGGAACGATTGCGCATCGCCAACATGTGCTGTCGTCTGGCCATACAATCCTGCTTCATCGAGTCGCTTTCGGAGTCGATCAACGCGTCCTGCATCGGAGTCAACGACTGCGAGTTGTGAGAATGGAAGCTCTGCCATTGCGAGAACGAGTGTTTCATCGCTTGCACCAAAAATGAGCGAATAACCACTGGTGTCACAGTCAGCCACCAACTTTGCCCCTGCAGTTCGAGACTCGTCATCAATTGCCAGAGACTTCTTCTCTTCAATGATTGTATTCGGCGCCTCTTGAGAACCTTCTCCGAAGGCAAGGATCGACCCGTCGAGCGTGACAGCAATCAGCTTGTTGTCACCCGCGAGCAGACGTTCTACTTGTCCGTCAATTGGAATGGTCTTAACTACTTGCGCGGCAGTCTGATCGGTGGGAAGTTGAATGACGGAGATCTCTTTTTCGCCCGCGGCATACAGTCGATCACTCGCCAGAATCAGATCGCCGCTCCCGTCAGCCTCAATCTCCCAAAGAAGTTGGTCTTCCTCACCATATGCATAAATAACCGGTGTCTCCTCCTCGGTCATGGCGGTGTAGACGATTCCGTCCGACAGAACCGGCTCGTTCGGCATGAATGCCGTTTTGACGCCGCTCTCAGTGTCGAATGCTCGTGTCCCCTTCAAACGGGTGTGCAGGTAGAACCGCGATTCATCTGCTGCAATGAAAGTTCCTCCGGTTCCTTTTCCACCAGCATTGATTTCGAAGTGCTTGAGACTCCCTGAATCGCGATCAAAAACCGCCGGGACCGATCGTCCTCCGGGAACGATCAGATGATTTTCCGTCGCAACCAGAGCACCTTGAGGAGCAACGCCCGCAAACGATGGAGCACTGTGAGGCTGTTTGATGTATTGAGCACCGGTGCTGTCGTTGAGCCATTCGACCGTTCCAGTGTCGGCATCGAGTGCATAAATGAACGTGCCCATCATCGGCCAGATGCTGGCGGCAAAGTACACAGTTTCATCTCGAACGACCGGGCCACCGCGCGCCGGCCAAACTGAGACGAATCGCTCGTTTCCGATCGCCTTCTGATTACTGGGGGCTCCACGAAACTTCCAGATGAGCTCTCCGTCTTCTGCAGAAACGCAGTACAAATGGCCGTCGTCTGAAGTGAAGTAGACCTTTCCGTCCCATGCAGCCGGCGGAAGTCGAACTGGAGCATCTGTGAAGAAGGTCCACAATTCATCGCCCGAATCGGCATCGAATGCCACGAATTTGTCGCGGTCATTGAATCCCATAAACAAACGGCCATCGAGAATCACCGGCTCGAAGACTCGATCGTACGTCATCAAATCGAGATTGAGCGGATCGTCCCAAGCTTGCTCTCGCTGTGAATAAACTCGCTTCCAGATCAACGACAATTCGTCTGGAAGCCCATCTGCAGCGACTGCTGTGCGTTGAGAATTCCCTCGCCACATCGGCCAGTCAGACCCGAAAGCACACGGCTGATTCGTGAGGACGAGAAACAGGAAGACCATCGAAGTCAGTTTGGGGATGCTCATTCCGTGTATTCCATTCAACGCTTGTTAGAGAGTTCGTAGACACGATTGAAGCGATGCTAATCGAGTCAAATGAAGAGAACGTAAATCAAATATTACGGTTCTGAGATTGCTCACAAGTTCCCGTCATCGACCGGACTGAGTCTTGTGGCAATTGTGGTCACTTCACAGCTCAAGTCTAGACTCAGTCTAGGTGTTCGAATTTCCTGAATTCAATCGTGAGCATGAAATGAAGACTCAAATGTTCTACCTGATCGGCGTCGGTTTTTGGGTCATTTTGGGTGTGACAACTTGGAATGTCACTGCCCGAGCCGGGTATGAATCCGCACCGTATGAAGTGATCGAGAAGGATGGGAACATCGAAATCCGAGAGTATCCTGAGTTGGTGCTCGCATCGACGCAGACGAATGTGGAAGCTCGCGGCAATGACGGAAGCTTCATGAAGTTGTTTCGCTACATCAGCGGAGACAACGAGACCAACCAGAAAATTGAAATGACGACACCTGTCTTCATGGAAGAAGGTAGCAAAACGTCCGAGGGATCCATGGGCTTCGTGATGCCGCAGGATGTTAAAGAGGCCGGTGCTCCCCAACCACGAAGCTCAGATATTTTGATCTCAACGCGTAAAGGCGGACGATTCGCCGTCATTCGCTTCTCCGGAATTATGAACGAGCGGAAAGCTGCCGTTCAGGAGAAGCTCCTGCGAGATTGGATGGTCTCACGAGAAATATCTGGGGAGGCCTCTGCCGAGCGTGCTGGCTACGATGCCCCGTTCGTTCCCGGACCACTCCGTCGGAACGAAATCTTGATCCGATTGAAACCGTAACCCGACTCGAATCAGCCTTCCCAAAACTTGTCGAATGACTAACTTCCAGACGACCTTGCTGCAGCGATAACTTTCAAACCGACAAGGCATCTGCCCATGCGAATCGCTCCTGCCACGAACGGCGTTCATTCGCTCTTCGATTTCTTCGGGCTGTCGAGATTCTTGTCTTCAATTGGAATGTGCCTGTCAAAGAGAGTCCCGAATCTTCGGTAATCGTTGTAATTCACAGCATGCTTCTTCCAATGGTCGAGTTGCTGATCGTATTTGGACCGCATCATTTCGATCGCATCAGTGCTCTGTGAGTTTCCAGCGAGGTTCTTCAGTTCCAGTGGATCGTTCTGAGTGTCGAACAGTTCTTCGACCGGTTCCATCTCTTCTTCACCGTACCACCAGTAGGTGTACTTATATTGCGGAGTCAGGCAGCTCAGGCTGTGAGTTGGAAGTGGACCATACACGTTGATGAACGACAGTTGCTCGTGGCCACCGTCAGTCGGATTCTTAAGCAGCCCCAGGAGACTTTTTCCATCCATGTTGGAGGGAATGGAAAGTCCTGCCAGTTCCAGCATTGTCGGAGCGAAGTCGATGTTTCCCGTTAATCGGTCGCAGCGAACCTGTCGCCCATTGAGCGAGCTGTTGGGATGATAGATCATCAATGGGACCCGAGAAGATTCTTCCATTGGTAGAACTTTGGAACCGTACCCGTGCGATCCACAGATGTAACCGTTGTCGCTCGTGAAAATGACGACCGTGTTCTCTTGAAGACCATGCGCCTTTAGCTCATCGCGGATCATTCCGACAGCGACATCAATCCCGAAGACCTGCTGATGGTATTTCGCCATCTCGCCGTCGTAATCGGTGTCGTAGTTCCAGTCTGTGAAGCGTGGATATTGGCGTCCTTGCTTGCTTTGAGCTGACAGGTGTTCGCCGAACTCTCTGCCAAAGTTCTCCGGCTTCGTGAATTTCTTTCCTTGATAGACATGATCGAAGCGAGGATCAGGAGTCGCTGGTTTGTGTGGGGCCTTGAAACTAATTGACAAGCAGAATGGGCGGTTTTGTTCGGAAGCTTCGCGGATGACATCTTTCCCAAACGCTGCATATGACAACGTTGAGTGGGGATATTCGTCGGCATACTTCTTCATCGACGCATTCTTTGCGGTTTGGTAGTTGGTCTGTCCGGGGCCACCACCCCAGAAATCGAAGTCGTCTTCACAAAGCCCCTTCCCCTCAACTTCAATTCCGAACTTCCCTGCAAAGGCTGTGAGATAGCCAGCCTCACGTAACAGCACAGGATAGGACTTCGCCCAGATTTCGGGACGCATATCGCCGTGAGTGAAGTTGCAGCCCGTCTTATATTCATACATTCCAGTGAAGACGTTCGCACGACTCGCCATGCAAATCGCGGTCGTGTTGTAATGCTTGTCGAAAACAACTCCGTCGTGAGCGAGCCGGTCAAGGTTCGGAGTCTGTACATCTTGGTTTCCGTAGCAGCCGACCGAGTAAGTACACAAGTCGTCCGCGAACAAAAAAACAATGTTCGGACGCGTTTCGGAATCCTGACTCATACAGTCATTCGCGACGGAATTCATCGAGAGAATCACCAGCACGGCAGCAAGATGAAGTCGGAAAGAATTCAGCATTTCGAGCGACTCACATTAGATAAACAAGACGTTGACGGTCGGTTCGGTGACTCTTTTCTGTTCAATGCATGCTAAGAGACAGCCATTCAAAAACAGAAATGAACCGACAAATGTTCAATCTGAACAATCGAATTCAGCAGGCAACATAGAGATATTGCAAATCTACTTGAACCCACCCTCTGGTTGAAAGACACCCTCACCATTGAGAGCGTCCAATTCCACTCGAAGCCCGGAATCGCGAATGGTGCGATCGATGGTGAAGGTCAAAGTTCGGTGTCCTTTGTCCAATTGGATTGGAGCGAGAAGATCGTCGATCGGGGCTCCATCAATCCAGAGTTTGAGGCCATCGGAGCTGTTGAGTTTCAACTGAGCTTTTCCCGGAACGAGAACATTCACGTAGCTGCGCAGGAAGGTCTTATTGCCAGCTGGGAAGTCTTCCGGAGGAAGTTCTCCATCGACCTTACTGAATGCGGTCAACCACTCCGAGCCGTCTTCCGGAAGATCATCGTATTCAGAAGCCGAAACGACTTTCCACTTGCGGATGACCGGTTTTTCGTTGTTGGCGTAAGGCCCCGGCTTCCCAAGCTCGGAAAGAAACCTCACCAGGTCGAGAAACTCCTGACGTCCGTGTAATTGATCCGCGAGCCCTCCCGGCATGAGTGAACTCGAGGGGACCTCGTCTTCGATCTCTTCAGTCGAAATCCGGATCTCTTTTCCAGATTCGGACGAGTCGCGGACGATCACTTCATCCTCATTTCGAAAAGTGACAACTCCTGTCAGTACCTTTCCCGAAGTGAGAAGAAACGAACGTGCTTCGTAGTGCTCAGCAATTGCTGAATTTGGTTCCAGGATCGATTGGACGAGGTACTTGGTTTTGGCAGCTGCTCCAACAGCCACGAGGTTCGGACCGATTTCAGCGCCAGCGGGTCCAATCGCATGGCAACGAGTGCAAGCTGTACTCTTGCGACGATAGATCAATTCACCATTCGCTGGATCACCATGCTTCTCAGCCTCGGCAGCCAGTGCATCGATATCCTCAGCGAGCAGCAGGGCAGCCAGAGATTCTTCCGGTTTCACTGGCGCGAAGATGTCGACCAACTCGTTTGAGAGCAGTCCAGTCTCTCGATGAAAATTACTGACGCTCGCAAGAACTGCTGGGTGAATCGCCACATCCTGTAGCTTTTCGCTCAAGAGTTGATCACCGTTCTTTCGCAGCAAAATAAACTTAACGAGCTTCGCAGCATCGACCTGTTGCGGATCTTCCTGAAGCAGGTTCGCTGCTGCAGCAACGCCTTGAGATAAATCAGCTTGAGCCAACCCAGCAGCGGCGACATAGCGAGTTTCGATGTCTCCTCTTTCGGCGAGTTCGAGCAGCGGCTTCTCGTAACGTTGCTTGCTGGTGACAGCAAGAGCGACGGCAATCGCCTGTTTGACGTCCAGACTGACTGCATCGTTTTCAAGCAACGACAATTCATCACGACCAGCCATCCCCCAACTTCCAAGTGCCTCCGCCGCACGAATTGCAATGACTTCATTCTCGTTGTTGATTAATTCGCGAAGTCCGCGAAATTCTCTTCTGAGTGATTTTGATGCTTCACGTGTCGACATTTGCTCGAGGGTTTCAAGCATCGCGATCGTGGCGGCATCAGATTTCAGCCCGCCATTTCGAGTGAGAGCACTTACAATGGTCCTGATGTCGTCTTCACTGCCTGCGCTGAGCAACTGAGCCTGTATCGAGGCGGTCTCCTGATCAGATGGAGCCTCAGAGTTTAGAAACTCGGAAAGTCGTTTCTGAAATCCGAGGCCGGTACTTCGTTCCACAAATTCACGATGAGTCGACTTCGCAAATCGCAACTTTCCAGAGTCGAGAAGCGGTCGCCAATAAGGTTCGAGAGCTGCCATCGTTTGCGGAAGCGCTAGATCGAGGACGGGGTCACCCGGATGATCAAGTGAATTCAAAGCCGCCAAAAATGCCGCCGCGCGAGGGATAAATCCCGCTGACAAAACAGCTTCCATGCGCGTTCGAGGAAAAGGATCACCAGCTGCGACTGCGATCATTCCGACCGGATCGGACAGATCTTTGTGCCAGTAACGTATCACTCTCACACCCGCACTTCGGGCGTTGCCGTCTTTGGCAGCAAGCACACGCTTCAGAATGTCTTCGCTGACACGCTCGACGTTCTGGCAGGCCCACATCGCTTCCACGAGATGATGGTCATAGTTCGGATCATCTTCTTCGAGGGATTCAACCCATTGTTCTAAACCAATGAGAACTTCGTCCGCGTCGCACTCGCTTAGCTCTTTGCGAGCTTGATGTCGCGTCCAGGTTTCTTCGCTTTTCAGGTTCTCAATGAGTTCCTCAACGGGGATTCCGACGAGCTTCGGCTTTGCAACCAGCGGTCTTTCTTTGTGAGTAATCCTCCAGATGCGTCCATGATCGTGATCGCGACGAGGATCACGAAAGTCGTGTTGCGCGTGATTGATGATGGAGTTGTACCAGTCTGCGACATAGATCGCCCCGTCCGGACCGATCTTCACGTCGACCGGTCGAAAATTCGGATGCCGTGAACTGATTAGAGGTTCCAGCACGTTCGCGCTGAAACCAGCACCATCTTCAATGAGTTGATAGCGAACGACCGTCCGACTTTTGAAGCGTCCCGTCAGTAGTTGTCCACGAATGTCGTCTCCGACATGCGACCCGGTCGCGAGATCTCCGCCGCATTGTTTTTCGGTGCTGATGAGAGGTTGAACTCGCACAGCATCTTCGCTGTTGCCGGTCGCGGGAGAGAGATACATGATCCGCGGATTGTTGACCATGAATGACTGGCCCCAACGATCAAAAACGTGGCCCCAAGGATTTCCGCCAGTGCCTCGGCAAAACATTTTTAACTCCCGTGTCCGAGGATTAAACTGATACACACCTCCATTAAAATTCCTCAGCACTCCGTACTGAGTTTCAACTTGGGCGTGCAGGAAGATCCCTTCCTGAAAGTAGATCCAGCCTCCGGGACCGCGACGCCAGGCGCTGATCGAATGGTGGCTGTCTTCGATGCCGAAACCAGTCAAAACGAGTTCCTTCACATCGGCAACATCATCTCCGTCAGTGTCTTTGAGAAAGAACACATCAGGCGACTGGGCGACATAGCACCCACCGTTGGCCAGTTCGATACCGGTAGGAAGATAAAGTCCATCGGCGAATACGGTCGACTTGTCAGCGACTCCATCGTCGTCGGTATCTTCAAGAATGATGATCTTGTCGTTGGCGACTTCGCCCGGTTTCAATTGAGGATATGCCCACGAGCATGCGACCCACAATCGCCCGTGGGAGTCCCAGTGCATGTGAACCGGGTTCGCAAACATCGGATCAGCTGCAAAGAGATTCACCTGGTAGTCAGGGAGCAGATCAAATGTTTCAAGCTGTGATGCGGGATCGTGATTGTTCATCAACTCAATGTCTGCACCCTTTAAATTCGCAGTGCGAATGCCGCTTGCATCTTGAGCAGAGACTGCATCCGCGGAAGCGATTATAACGAGGAACAGGCAGGTCCAGATCACTGGATAAGATGGTCGATTCATATCTATGGCGAGCGCTTTGTTGAGGCGACGGTTTTCGATTGTGTATTCAAGCGGACGATTTAAGAAATTCATCCCCTTCGCTGCAGATCGAGTTAGAGACGCGCTTGGCTTTCCGCGTATTTAGTCAGACGTACGCGTCAGACACCAGTTCCGAGTTTTTAGCTCGATCCCGGCACGCAGTTCTTCATCCAGATCATTGGCAAGCTGGTTGAATTCGATGACTTCCTGAGGAAGCGCCTGGCCACTTGGTGAAGTGCGACGTTCACCAACAATGTGAACCTGATTGAGAGCTTTCCAACTGTAGGTAAACTGCAGGTTCTTGTCGTTCACGACTGATCGGAACTTCTCCAGTTCCTGGTGTGCTGGAGAGGAATCGATCGCAACTCCTTCCGCCCAAGCTTCGGCAGTGGCTGTCACGATGGATTCTCCATCGATGGTGAGTTGATATCTTCCGGAGCGGAGATGATCGACGATGAGTCGATCGCGGACGAAATCGAGTTGCGGCGGCAACGGCACTGCTGTCGGCGGGGGCAATCGCGGAGGAGAAGTTTCTTGAACACGGAAGAAAAACTTCGAATCAGTTGTCGACAAATCACTGATGGCGACACCGTGAGAATCGGTTGTCTGCGTTTCCGCATCGATTCGCAACGTCCAAGCCTGCGAGTCTATCGAACGTTCGTTCGCGAGCAGCTGATTTAAGAAGCTGTGGCTGATCGCCCAATACCCGTAGTCGTTGAGGTGAATTCCGTTGTTCGTCAGATTCGGTCCTTCCGACTCTTCCATCAGGTATCGAGACGTCTCGAAAAGATCGACAAAATGAATTTTCGCATCACTGGCGACTTCTTGCATCGCCCAGCGATAGGCACTGAGTTCCTCATTGCGTTTGTCACAATTGGGAGTCAGGCTGCCAAGGTCTTCGCAGGCAATCGGCGAAACGAGTATCAGCCGCACTGTTGACAATCCGTTGTAGGTCTTGCCTGCATAAGCGTCGATGAGATTTGCCAGCTGGCTCCGAAACTTTTCGAGGCCATTTTCCCCAGCAAACGATTCACCCATACCGAAGCACGCGATGATTACGTCTGTCTTGTGTTCTCGCAGCGTTTTTTCTTCCGTTGGAAAACCGGTCGGACGATCTCGGGCGCTCACCATGTCGCCACCCCAGGCAAGGTTGCGAATGGAAATGGGATTGTCGCGAGTCTGCTGCAACAGCAACGTTTCCAGATAGCCGTGAATTCGAAGCTGATCGGCAAACGTATTTCCAACAATCGCGATCCGATCACCCGGTCGAATCGGAGGCTCAGCAGCTGCAGACAATCCGATGGTGAAACAAATCAGAAACGCGGAAAGGAGAGGTGTTCTGAGCATAAGTGTGGAGTCATTCCATGTACTTGATTGCAATGAGGTCGAACAGCCTATCAGTGGAAGCAGCAAGCCTCGTCTGTCTCTTCGTTTCAGCGGCGCGGTTTCTTGTCTGCACGCTCAATTTGCCAGACTGAAATCTTCTCGTCAGCACCGGGAAGGGTAAGATCGAGGGACCAGTGAGCTGCGTTGACGAGCATTCGTACAAATGACTCTTCCGCAAAGTCCCCTGTGTGTCCGAACGAAGTTCCAAAGACTTTCGCCCCCCATTCGTTTTCCCATGCCCAAGCGACGACGTCTTCCTCGTGCGGCTGAACTTCGATTTTGCCGAATGCCCTGTTGATTGTTCTCGCTTTCCCATCCCCGGAGCCTTCGACGAGCGGGATGCATCCACTTTCCAGTCGCGTCAAGTAGAGAGTTCCGGGAGAGACCCATTTTCGCTTGGACACGTTTGCCATAATCGGATGGCTTAAGCCTTCCTCAACCACACGAATTTCCGTTTCGCCTGCTTGATGCACGACGTAGGGAGTTCCCAGGACTCGTCGGCCAAATCCATCGTTCCATTCAGATCGTGGATGCTCGGCAGGATATTTGAACGAGTGATTCGCGGTGCGAAGTCCGATCACCGGTTTTCCCGACTTGATGTAATCCTCGATCGGTTGCCACTCTTCATCCGGAAGCACGAGAAAACGCATGAAGAAAATGGCGAGATCCGCGTCAGCGAGTGCTTCAATTCCAGGAAGAACATTTTCCGTTTTCTTTTCCGGATCGCCCTCCCCCATCACGACGGTCGTTCGGAATCCAAACCGTTCGAGTTCCTTGGCGAAGACAGGCATCGAGAGTTCCGGGGAATAATGCAATGTGCCGACGACAATTACGGCATGCGGTGCTTCTTGATCAGCTGCCTGTGCGTCTCTTGGCGTCAGCCTGCCCAGCATAAGCATCAGTACGAGTGCAGCGAGAACGGGACCTCTTCGACGGTGCAGCTTCATAGAGAGATATTTCCTGTTTGTACCGATGAGGTATCTATGGAATAGAAGTTGATCCCCAACGATGGATTTCACGGGCTGCTTCTTACCGACTTCACAGCATCAATGATTCTGGCTTTCTGTTATCGAAAGCTCAAACCTACGGTCCTGATGTTCCCTCGTGAGTGGAGCTAACACTCTCGCAGCGATGGAATCCATCGAAGTGCCTTACAGAACCTTGTCGCTAAGTTCGGGAGTGTGATGTGCGAATTTCAATTCCCGTACTTAATCAAGAGAATAGTCGTCACTCCCACGCGGATGCTGTTCTTGAAGGTTCCTTCACAGCTCATCACTTTGATCACTTAGCCCAACGGTCGAATCGATAACGAGCAAACCGAAATGCATTCGTTGAACCTTGATTCAAGGCGATTCTCGGGAATCCGCAGTGTCGAGAATCTGGTGGTTTGACCGGTACTCTCCAGGAGTTTGACCGGTTGCGCGTTTGAAGACAGCACACAGTCGTTCTTTGTGCCGGTACCCTGCCAGTGGGGCGATCTGTTCGAGTGTCAGATTCGTTTCGCGGAGAAGTTGTTGAACTCGGGCAATTTGCGTGGCTGTGATTTCTTCATGAATCGAGCGATTCAGCAAATTGCGAAAACGGCGTTCGAGTTGTCGACGCGAGAGATTCGTGTACTCGGCAACGTCCTGAACTTTGATTCCCTCGCAAGCATGTTCTCGAATGATGCGGCAGACTCGGGAAATCTCGCGGTCATCAATCGCGTTCACCTGAGTGGAAAGCCGCTGCACAACCCGGGCAGGTTTGACGAACTCGACCGGGGCGATTTGCGCCTCTCCTTCCAGCATGTGCTTTAATGTTTCTGCTGCTCGAAATCCGACTCGGTGAGCGTCCGGTCGAATGCTCGACAGTGGTGGGTCACTCAGCGGGCAGATCGCGTCGTCGTCATCGACTCCGATCACCGCAAGGTCGTCTGGTACAGCGATTTCGAGGTTCTGGCAAATATTTAGAACATGCTGTCCGCGAATATCGTTGCAGACGAACAGTCCCGTGGGGACTTTCAGAGATCGCAACCAGGCGGACATCTGGTCCACGTCGACGAGACCGGTCTGCTCAATATCCGTCAGCGTTTTGTTGATCGAACCGGGGGACTGATACGAAGCGAACGGGCATCGCGAGTCGGCGGCGAATTCTTGAAAATGTCGCAATCTGTTCTCTGAATAGTGAGCATTCTGAAATCCGCAGAACGCAAATCGACGAAAACCTCGCTCCCAAAGGTGCGTGAACGCGAGGCGCGCGACTTCACGATCGTCGGTTTCAATTTGAGGAATCCTCTCAAAAAGACGCCTGCATCGAACGTCAACAATCGGAACATTCAACGCTCGCAGTGGAAGAATTGTGTGAGTATCAACGCGTGCGATGACACCGCTGAGTGAAGAATTTTGCCACCATTCTGGGAGTCCCGCATCGATCGACATTTCCTGGTGTAGCAGCGACCAGTTTGTGCGAGTGCGGGCGAAATCAGAGATTCCCCGAAGAACATCTCGGCCGTAAGATCGTGATGTCTCGACGAACAATCCGATTTTCGGTCGAGATAGAACTCTCATGAGTTGCTCTCAAATTGAGAAGCGTAGGCGATGTCGCAAAATGTTAATGTGATGTCGCATTCTATCCTCGACGGAATTCGCTCGCGAGTGCTAAACTTGTGGATGTTCCAAGATCATGTTTGAGGTTCAATTTACGTCGCAGAGCTTGGAAACCATTCGAGTGAAAACTCAGAATCCCCGCCATGCGCGTCCTGTCGCAGTTCATTCAAGTTGGAGCGTTCATGCATTTGGTTTGGACGAGAATTGTTTGCTTCTTGTGTTGCTTGTCTGCTGTTCTGCTGACTCTTCAGTCTGTACAGGCTGAAGACCAGAATTTTTCTGCAGCAGAGCTCGAGTTCTTCGAAAAGAAAGTCCGGCCGATTCTGGCTGAGCATTGCTATTCGTGTCACAGTGTGGACGCAAAAAAAATTCAGGCCAGCCTGCTCGTCGACAGTCGATCTGCCCTCCTTACTGGAGGAGACTCAGGCGAAGCCATTCTCCCCGGAGACCCTGACTCCAGCTTGCTGATTGAGGCCGTCAAATATGAATCGTACGAGATGCCTCCCAAGGGAAAGCTTTCCTCGGACGACATTCAGGCACTCGAAGACTGGGTTCGCATGGGAGCTCCCTGGCCCGACGAGGAAGCACCGACAGCCGCAGCAGCAACTCCAAAGTTCGACCTGGAATCTCGTCGATCAGAACATTGGGTCTGGCACCCGATTCGAAATCCGGCGATCCCTGAAGTCCAGCACGAGTCGTGGCCTAACAATTCGATTGATCACTTCATTCTCGCGCAGTTGGAAGATGCGGACCTGCAACCGACAGGTGACGCCAACCGCTCTGCTTTGATCAGACGGTTGTATTTCGACTTGATCGGGTTGCCTCCCACACCCGATGAGGTAGCTGCTTTTGTTGAAGACTCATCTCCTCAGGCAGTCGAAGATCTCGTCGACAAGCTCTTGGCGTCCCCACATTTTGGTGAACGCTGGGGGCGACACTGGCTCGACCTTGTTCGCTATGCGGAGTCGCGCGGGCATGAGTTTGATAACGATGCTCCGAATGCCTTTCAGTACCGCGATTACATCATTCGTGCGTTAAACTCCGATGTGCCACACGATCAATTGATCCGGGAGCACATTGCCGGCGACCTGCTTCCCAATCCGCGATTGAACGCGGAGAAAGGCTTCAACGAATCTATTCTCGGAACCGGTTTCTGGTTTCTCGGAGAATGGGTCCACTCGCCTGTCGACATTCGTAAGGATGAGTCCGATCGGTTTGACAACATGATTGATGTCATGTCGAAAGCGTTTCTCGGCATGACTGTCTCATGTGCGCGGTGTCATGATCACAAGTTCGATGCGATTTCCACAGCCGACTATTACTCCCTCTCTGGATTTCTGGAAAGCAGCGACTACCGTCAGGTGCGGTTCGAATCGCTTGAGCACAATCGAACTGTCGCAGTCAAGCTGGCCCAACTTGATGCAGAGTATCAAGCGAAAATCTCTGCAGAGTTGAGTAAGCGAAATGTCGCAACACAACGTTCAAAACCCGTGGACGAATCGCTGCGACAACTCGTCGTTATCGATTACGGAACTGTCTCTACTCCTGAATATCTGCAGGACGGATTTATCTTTGCGGCCCAGCCAAAGCGAGCTGGTGAGTTTTACTGGTCCGACGAAGGGGGCGAGTTGTCGCTCCGACTTTGTACGGAAGATGCCGCCATCAGTGACCCGATCTGGAATCAACTCGAATCGGTGTGGGAGAAAGGCGTTCATAACAAAAGTCGACTCGTCTCATTTCCTCGCAGCGGTCGAACCTTACGAACACCAACGTTTACCGTGACTGATGGGGATGTCGCTTGCAGAGTCCGAGGGGAAGGTCATGTCGTGGCTTGTGTCGATTCACATCGACTCATCGCCGGACCGCTTCATGGCGAAACAATCTCGAAAATCCATCCTGGCAGCGAATGGACTCAACTGAATCTGCAGCGGTACGTGGGACATCGGATTCATCTGGAGTTTACCCCTTCCGAAGGAACTCAGCTTCAGGTTTCGCTCGTTACACAGGGTGCTACGCCCGAACAACGTGAGGAGTTGAGCCGTCGAGTCGAGGCACAACTGACCGAGGAACAAACGAAAGCTGTCGACTCGTTTCTTGAAGGAGATGGCAGCGATCTGGTCGCCGAATGGAAAGCGGAACGTGAACGTCTTCAGACTCAGATCATGAATCGTTCTCAGCTTGCGATGGCAATGATGGACGGCACCGGGGAAGACGGAAAGATCCTCATTCGCGGCAATTCGTCTAACCCGGGAGATCACGTTCCTCGGCACTTCCTGACAGCTGTCGCAGGTGAAGAAGTCATGGAAATTTCAGTCGGCAGTGGTCGACTGGAACTCGCTGAGAAGATCAACGCGGCTGACAATCCGCTCACAGCGCGGGTGGCAGTCAACCGAATCTGGCACTTCCTGATGGGACGTGGAATTGTGCCGACGACGGATGACTTTGGAGTTCTGGGAGAGCGTCCAACCCATCCGGAGTTGTTGGATCATCTGGCGGTAAAGTTTGTGAATGATGGACGAAGCATCAAGAAAATGATTCGCGAAATCGTCCTCTCACGTGTCTATCAACTGGACTGCGTCCCCGTGGCGGAGTCCCTTCAAGCTGATCCAAAAAATCTCCTGTGGCACTATCGCCCGCCGAAACGGCTCGAAGGAGAAGTCATCCGCGACGCAATCTTGTCGATGTCTGGACGTCTCGATCCAACATTGTATGGAGAGCCTGTTCCAATTCACTTGACGCCATTCATGGATGGACGAGGACGCCCCGGCAGCAGCGGGCCGTTGGATGGAGATGGGCGACGTTCAATCTATGTCGCAGTGCGAAGAAATTTCCTGTCGCCATTCATGTTGACCTTTGATACCCCAGCCCCATTTAGCACGATGGGACGCCGAAACGTTTCCAACGTGCCGGCGCAGTCGTTGATTCTGATGAACGATCCATTTGTTGTTGAACAGTCCAAAATGTGGGCTGCGCGAGCGATGCAGGAAAATGATTCAATGGATTCGAGACTCGAATGGTTGTATCAGACAGCATTCAGCAGATCACCGACTGCGAATGAAGCTGCAGTTGCTATGGAATTTCTGACAGCTTCGAACACGAGTTCAGGTGACGCAAATGCCGAACGTACTGCTTGGGAAGATCTCGCGCACGCTTTGATGAATACCAAGGAATTCATCTTCCTTCGTTGACCAACGCATTCCTGAATCATCGCTGAAGACATTCGATAGAAGAGAGACTCACTCGACAGAGTTGGTAAGAAATCATGTCAAAGAATCACTTGTCATTCCCTTGTCAGCGTTACCGGCAAACGCCAACAACCCGGCGCGAGATGCTTCGTCAATGCGCAAGTGGATTCGGGGCGGTCGCTCTTGCTGGTCTTGCCAACAGCCCGGCCTTTGGCAACATCTTTGAGAATGGCACCGAACTCGGTCAGCCCGATCACGGACCTCATCACGAAGTTCGCGCGAAGAATGTCATCTTTCTGTACATGGATGGCGGGCCGTCTCAGATTGATACGTTCGATCCGAAGCCAATGCTCGATCGCTACGATGGCAAAGATCCCTCACAGCTGTTCGAAGTCGAACCGACACAATTCAACAACAACGGAAATGTTCTGGCGAGTCCGTGGAAGTTCCAGCAGCACGGTGAGTCTGGAATTCCCGTCAGTAGTCTGTTTCCGAATGTGGCCGAATGCGTGGACGAGCTCGCCGTTATTCGATCGATGGTCTCCGAGTTCCCTGAGCACACGTTCGCAAACTATTTTCTTCACACGGGAAGTGGTCTACAGGGTCGCCCGAGCATGGGGGCCTGGGTGAATTATGGGCTCGGAAGCGAATGCCAGAATCTGCCCGGTTTTGTGGTGCTTAACGGCGGATTGATTCCTCCCGGAGGACTCGATTGTTTCGGCAGCGGATTCCTGCCTGCGAGCTATCAGGGGTCTGTTTTCAAGCCCTCAGGCAGCGGCGTCGCCAATATTGAAAGAACGGAATCGTCCTCAGATCAACAGCGAAGCAAGCTGGATTTGATCGACCGGCTGGACCAGTTGGTCATCGAGGAATACGGGCACCATGACAGCCTGGAATCGGCCATCAAGAATTATGAACTCGCTTACGCGATGCAAATGGCCGTGCCGGAGGTGATGTCTCTCAGCGACGAGCCAGAACACATTCAGAAAATGTATGGAATGGAATCTGAATACGAGCCGACGCGGATCTACGCCGCTCAGTGTTTGATCGCACGACGAATGGTTGAGAAAGGAGTGCGATTCATCGAATTGACCTGCCCGAATGTTGGCGGGGATCGTTGGGACCAGCATGGGCAGCTCAAGAAAGGTCACGAAAATAACGCTCGAGCAGTCGATCAACCGATCGCGGCCCTGCTCAAAGACCTTCGCCAACGTGGAATGCTCGACGAAACTCTGGTTGTCTGGTCAGGCGAATTTGGGAGAACTCCCTTTGCGCAGGGAAAAGATGGGCGAGACCATAACCCGTTCGGATTCTCGGTCTGGATGGCCGGTGGCGGTGTTCGGCCCGGGACGATTTACGGAGCGACCGACGAATGGGGATACAAAGCCATCGAGAACCGGGCGGAAATTCATGACCTGCATGCCACGATGCTGCATCTCATGGGCGTCGACCACGCACGTTCAACGTTCCGCTTCGGCGGGCGAGATATGCGGCTCACCGACGTCAAAGGCCACGTCATTCACGATGTGATTTTGTAGTCGGTCATCGCTTTCGCACCCAAGTGTTCGTTAACTCGTTGACGAAGACTGCCTTCACTCATGCCCATTGAAGCAGTCTGGAATCTCTTCCGAGAAGCGATCGCGAAGTTTGTCCAGGTTCTGAGAAGCTGAACCATGCTGAAGAATTCAGCTTACGATTTCTCGAGGCGCAAAAAAAAACTTTCCGCCCGGATTTCTCCGGACGGAAAGAAGGCCCACTTCACTGGATCTGACGGCGGAATCATCGAAAATCTTTGAGTCCAAAATTGTCAGCCGACCCGCGCCCCGGCCCGGGTCGCAGATCAATCACAGTGTCATATGCAGGTTGTTGAGAGGTGTTTGTGAACGCCTCTACTATTCCAAGCGAGAACGGAGCCTGGAATGTGCCACGAAAGTGACAAGTTTCTTCGGATTTCCGAAAATTCAATTTGCACAGCCCGTTTTTTGACCTTCGAGGCACGATTTTCGAGGAAACTAGCAGCCTGTGCGAGAGATTTGCCGCTATCTCCGCTTTGAGCCGATAGCCGTAAACTCTTCGGGAAAATCGACCCTGTCAAGAAATGAGTGAGTGAAGAATGTTGCCGTGGACGTCCGTCAGGCGGAAATCTCGACCGGCGTGGCGGAAGGTTAACCGCTCATGGTCCATTCCAAGTTGGTGGAGGATCGTAGCATGCAGGTCGTGGACTTCGACCGGATCTTCGACGGTGTATTTTCCGATTTCGTCAGTGACACCGTGAACGTGGCCGGGTTTGAAGCCTCCTCCGGCAAGCCAGACGCTGAAGCAATCACGGTGATGCCCGCGCCCGTTGCTGCCTTCTTTGGTGGGCGTTCGTCCGAACTCCGTGGCCCACAAGACGATTGTCTCATCGAGCATGCCGCGTTGTTTGAGATCGGCAAGGAGTGCTGCGGTCGGCTGATCGACGTTGTAGGCGAGGTCTTTGTGTTCGTTCATCTCCCCGTGTGAGTCCCAGTTCGGACGAGATCCGGTGTCGATTAATTCGATGAATCGCACTCCGCGTTCCACGAGACGGCGTGCAACCAGACATTGCCAGGCAAAGTCAGCTCCGGGGCCTTTGACTTTGCGATCGATCCCGTACAGGTTGCGGATGTGTTTGGGCTCATCGTTGAGATCGAATGCTTCCGGAGCGGAATGCTGCATTTGGAAAGCCGTTTCGAAGGATTTGATTCTTGCTGCGAGGGCTGTGTCATGCTCGCGGGAATCGAGATGCAGCTTGTTCATGGAGCGAACGAGGTCGAATTCGAGGGTTTGAAGTGATTCGGTTTGTCCGGGCGCCCTCAGATTGGCAATTGGGTTGTCGCCGGGAATGACTCGGGTTCCCTGATGAACCGCTGGCAAGAAGTCGCTCGCGTAGACTTGAGTTCCCCCGTACGGCAAGTGAGGAGCAATCACGATGAAGCTTGGAAGATTCTGGTTGAACGTCCCCAGTCCGTAGCTGATCCATGATCCCATACTCGGTCTCGCGAATGTCGGAGAACCGGTATGCATTCCGAGAGTCGCTTCTGAGTGATCGAAGTGAGACGCTTTCATGGAGCGGATGAGGCAAACTTCGTGCATCATTTCACGCAAATGCGGAAAGATATCGCTCACTTCGGTTCCGCATTCTCGGTTGGGTTTCGCTCCGAAGAGGTTGCCCATCAATTTGTCTTTTCCCGAACCGTCGCGACCGTTTGCTGTCGACTTGGGGTCGAAGGTGTCGATGTGCGAGACACCTCCAGTGGCGTAAATGAAAATGACAGACTTCGCCGGTGCCGGTCGATGAGACAGTCGAGACCGCGTCGGATTGTCTTCGGCCAGAAGCTGAGAGAGGACGCCTGGCATCAGAAGAGATCCGCCAAACAGTGAGCGGATCATGGTTCGGCGGTGGAGGTTGGGAATTTGCATGTCAATCAAATGGATGTGAGTTTGGATTCTGACAATACAGGACAGCCGTTATCGCCGGTCAATCGATGTACAGGAACTCGTTAAGTCGCAGTAAACTTCGCACGAGGCTCGCCATGGCAGTTTTTTCCTGATCGCCATCGGAAGGAACTGCAGCTATGACTGCTGCAAGGTGTTGTTCCATCAATTCGATTTCTTCTGATGACGGATCACGGCATAAGATCGTTTTGAAAATGTGTTGCAGGTCGGCCGGTTCGGAGTTTTCGCCATCAATCCACATGGCAGACATTTTGTCTGCCTGCTCATGCAGAAACTCATCGTTCACAAAGTAAAGAGCTTGCAGCGGAGTCACCGACTGGTCTCGATCGCTGGTGCAGACGTTCGGGTCTGGACCATCAAACGTTTGGAAGTATGGCTTGGCGGTGAGACGCCGAGTCATCAGATAGACGCTGCGCTTGTTGCTGGGATAGTCGTCTTTGAAGGGGTGATGCTGGGTGTACTTCCACTTCGAATATGGAGGAATCGCGTACGGTTCGGTCTGTGGTGACGGGTCAAGCTCATGAGACAACGTGAGCAGAGTGTCGCGGATCGACTCGGCGTCGAGTCGTTGTCGGTGAAATTTCCAATAGAGAGTATTGGAAGGATCCGTCTTCAAGTTTTCACTGCGATCTTCGCTCGAAAGCTGATACGTCCGCGAATTCATGATCGTGCGATGAAGGTGCTTGATCGACCAACCGTTCTGCATGAAATCGGTCGCCAGCCAGTCGAGTAGATCGGGATGTGTGGGGACCTGGCCTCGCAGGCCAAAGTCACTCGTACTGGGCACAATTCCAACACCAAAGTGGCGTTGCCAGACGCGATTGACAATTACTCGCGCTGTGAGAGGGTTGGAGGCGTCGGTGAGCCATTCCGCGAGTTGGCGGCGTCCACTCTGGTCGTCCGCTTCTGATGCGCTCAGCCTCTGACCGCCGAGGACTTCTGGGAAGTGTCTCGGGACGACTGCTCCGAGTCGATCGGGTTCACCTTTGATTTGCACACGCGAGTCGTGGGGATTCGCATCCTGCACAGCGTACGCAGATGGAATCGGTGGGATTTCTTTCAGGTGATCCGCCAGCTTTTCTCCAGCACGCCGTGCACGAATGAGCATTGCGTCAAGCTCGTCTCGCATCTTTCGTTGTTCGTCGACAGTGGCTGTCAATGCTTTCGCGGCATTCTCAATCGATCGTTCTTCGCAGTCGTCGAGGAGTTTTTTCAACTCGTTTTCGAGTTGGGTTGTTTTCTCTTGAAACGGGCCAGCAATGGCGTCGACTTCCGACTGGCTGACGAGTGGAACAAGGTCGTGCTGTGTTTGGAAAAGTTCAAGTCCCGGGAACGGGTAACGGGTACTCGAGAAGATTCCGTAGAGACCGTAGTAATCTCGAGTCGAGATGGGGTCGAACTTGTGATCATGACAGCGGGCGCAAGAAATCGTCAGGCCGAGTACGGTGCGACCGAGATTGTCGATGGTGTCTTCAATTGTCAGGTGCCACGGATATCTTTCGACCAGCGAGCCAAACCTTCGAGACATTGCGAGATACCCGGTCGCAATCGAGAGTCGATTGCGCTCTTCGCGGTCCTCAGCTGGCAACAAGTCTCCTGCGATCTGCTCGGTCAGAAAACGATCATACGGGAGGTCGTCATTGAACGACTCGATGATGTAGTTTCGGTAGAGGTAAGCCTGAGGGATCGGGAAGTCCGAGTTGTCGCCAGCTGTGTCCGCATATCGAACCCAGTCCATCCAGTGCCGTCCCCAGCGTTCACCGTAGGTCGAACGCGAAAGCAAGTCATCAACCAATTTTGCAAACGCGGTGCGCTGGCCCTGCTCTTCAACTGCTTGGAGGAAGTTGTCAATTTCCTCGGGAGTCGGTGGTAGTCCGGTCAGCCCGTAAGTTGCTCTGCGAATTAAGGCGACGGGAGAAGCATCAGCGACAGGCTGCAAGTGTTCCACTTCGTGTTGCTTTTGCAGAAATCGATCAAGCGGAGAGTATGGCCAGGATTCGTCTTCGACTTCAGGAGGATTTGGAGAAGCGATTGGTTGAAATGACCAGTGGTCTGACAAGACCTCAACTTCGTCGTTGTCGGTTTTTGGCCACTTAGCGCCGTCAATAATCCATTGGCGAATGACTTCAATTTGCGACGGTGAGAGTCGATCCCCGTCGGGAGGCATCTGCAATTCTTCGACGGACGTTGTGACTCGCTGGAAGATTTCGCTTGAGTCGAGGTCTCTGGGAACGACCGGCATTTCTCCCGAATCTGCCTCGTGAAACACGGTCTTGCGGTCATCAAAGCTCAGGCCGCCGTTGCGATCATCGGCGGAGTGGCAATCGGAACAGTGCTCCTGAAAAATCGGCAGCACTTCCTTTTCGAAATCGACACCACAGCACGTGCTGGCGAAACATCCGAAGAGGAACAGTATCGAAAATTGATTCACCCAAAATCGCATTGTCGTGAATACTTCCAAGGTCAAACGAATCAAAAAGTTGCGATCAGTATATCTTCGACACTCAGCATTGTAATCTCTGATTCGAAAGAATGTCGTTCCGTTTGTTCGGGATGCTGAGCGGAAATTGAGGACTACAGGCCATTTTCCGCCCGTTTAAGTGGCCACATCGGTCGCTGAGGCAAGCCAAACTGCTGCGATGCTGATTGACAAACGATCAGTCCATTTGATGCTTCTTCATTTTGTCGCGAAGCGTCTGGCGATGGATCCCGAGGATTCGCGCCGCTTCCTGGCGGTTTCCGTTCGAGAGCTGCAAAACCTCCTCGAACAGGAGTGGTTCTGTCCGTTCGAGGAATGCATCGTAAAGGCCTGAGGTGATTTGACCGTCGCTTTGAGAGTCTGCCTGATGACGGACCCAGTCACGCACGGTGTTCTCAAGTTTGTCGAGTGGATGGGCATCACGCGAAAGCTTGATTGACGGCGATGCTTGAGGAATCCGATCCGCGGTGAGTTGGCCAGAGCGCGTGGCGAGAACGGCTTGCTCGATGACGTTTCTCAGCTCACGGACATTCCCGTGCCACGGCCGTTTGGCCAATTCTTCAATGGCAGAATCAGCGAGCGTGACGCGTCCCTGCGGATCGACTTCTCTCATAAACTTGTTTGCAAGAATTGGAATGTCTTCCGTTCGCTCGCGAAGTGGCGGAATCTGAATTTGATAGACATTGAGGCGGTAATAGAGATCTTCTCGAAATGTTTCCTCAGCCACCATCGCTTCCAGATTTCGGTTCGTGGCTGCGATTAGGCGAAAATCCGTTTGCCGCGGCTCGTTGCTTCCAACTGGTGTAATGATCTTGGACTCCAGGACTCGCAGCATTTTCACTTGCAGCGGAGGAGAGATGTCACCGATTTCATCAAAGAACGCAGTGCCTCGATGTGCTGCTTCGAGCAGCCCGACTCGATGATCGACTGCTCCGGTAAAAGCTCCGCGAGCATGCCCGAACAGTTCACTCTCGACGACCGATTCATTGAATGCGGGGATACAGACTGGAATGAAGGGTTGCGTTGCACGCTTGCTGTATCTGTGAACGGCGGCGGCGACGAGTTCTTTTCCTGTTCCACTTTCGCCGGTGATAAGAACCGGGACATCCTGATCGGCGACAAGAGCAATGTGTCGATAAATAGCTTGCATCGCCGGCGATGATCCGAGCAGAAGATCCGTTTCCTTTGCGTCTCCCACATCTCCAGAAACGGAGGTCTCAGTAGAAGCGTGAGTCAATGCTCGACTGACTGCCTGCGTCACTTGATCGAGGTCAAATGGCTTGAGCAAGTATTCGAAGGCGCCGCGGTGAATTGCCTGGACAGCGGTTTCCAGATCACCGAATGCCGTCATCACAATCACAGGTGTCTCTGCGTTGTTCTCACGGAAGTGATTGAGCGCGGAGAGGCCATCCATTCCAGGCAGACGCACGTCGAGCATCACGAGATCGGGAGACAACTGGTCGAAGTTTTTGAGTGCCTCTTCAGCAGTCGATGAAACTGTTACATCGTGGCCATCTTCGGACAGAGCCTGTTGAAGAGCCCAGCAGATTGTTGGTTCGTCATCGACGACAAGTATTCGACTCATGAAAGTAATCTTCGAAGTGGTGGCTACGATCTAAAATCATCTACTGACGGAAACATCGACGATGAGTTTCAGGTCAGTCGTATGAAAATGGTATTGGGGCACGATCAGCGTTTACGGGAATCAGCCTTGCGATGGAGAGGTTGAGGCTAATTCATCAGTTGGGCACGGGAGAACGAATCGAAACGTCGTCCGCTCTCCTGAAATGTATTCCAGGGAGCCTCCGTTGTCTTCGGCAGCTTGAACCGCAAGCGCCAGACCGAGTCCTGCTCCCTCGGGTTTCGTGGTAAAAAACGCCTGAAACATCTGTTGCACTACCTTGGGCGGAATCGGAGGACCTGTGTTGGAAATCTCGATGGCAATCTGTTGCTGATGGACACTTGTGTTGACATGCACTGATCCGCTCGGCCCAGTCGCTTCAATGGCATTAATGAGGATGTTCAGAAACGCACCGCGAAGTGCATCGGAATCTGGAACCGAACATTTAATGTTACTTGTCTCTGAAGTGAGTTCAATTTGCTGATGCACACACAGTGGTTGAACAAGCGATATAGCGTCAGCGAGAAGTTCTCCCAGTTGTCCGGGGACTGTTCGGCTCGAATGTCCTCGAGAAACGCGGAGCAGCGCCTTCATTTGCTCCTCAGTCAGTGAGAGTTGTTTTAAAGCGATCTGAATGGACTGATCTTCGGATTGCGGACATCGACGTTGATGAAGTTGAATCGAGACACGCGCACCAGTTAATGAATTTCGCAACTGATGAGCGAGGCCACCGACCAATTGCGTCAACATGAATGATCTCTCGGTGTCCTTAAGCTGATCCAACGACTGGTCGAGTGCAGACGACATGCTGTTAATCGACTCAGTCAGTTCCCGCAGTTCATCATCAACCGGAGAAAGCGGGACGGGAGTAAAGTCTCCGTGGGCGATGCGTGACACCTGTGACTGCAATTGACGAATTCGATTTGAGAATCGGCTGGCAATCCACATCGACAAAATCGTTGTCAGAAGAACGAGTGCGATACCAATCAGAATGGGCGGCAGGATCGCCTGCGATCGCGCAGCTTGGAATCGACTTTCTGAGTAAAGGATCAAGACTCGGTTTCGTTGCGTGCCTGCTTTTCGTGTCACCAAACGAGAGAGATACCGTTGCCCGAAGAGTGTTTTGATGGCTGTGGAATTCTGTGATTGTGCGTCGGAAATCTGATTTTGTTGTCGTTGGATGGATGCCTTAAGGGTGGTGCCGACAATCTTTCCCTCGTCGTCGAGAACGATGAGGTGTGCCGTCGACAAGCGGTGCAATTCTTCGAGGATCGCTGGAGTAAGTGGGTAGCTTGCTGACTCGATTGTTGAGGTGACTCCATCGAGTCGTGAATGCAATTCGCGGTCAACTTGTTGAATGGCTGTCCAGACGGCGAAGGCAGCGACGATGGCGATGGTCACAATCTGAATCAGAACGAACGGAACCAGGATCTGATTTCGAATGGGCCAACGCATCTTGGTCTCGGTTACGGGCAGTTGATCAATCAAGGGTGAAAGAGTTTGACTGATTCACATGAGCATGCACAGGGACTGATTGACGTTTACGCAATCTGACAATAGAGCTCTCCCGAAAACCGCCGTTGGGGAGTTTCTCGCCATCATGGCGAAGTGTTCGCCAAGATTCAGCGTGTCTTGTGGCTCAAATCAGAAAATTCGACCCGAAATCCAGGCAATTTCCCCAGTCAGAGCATTTGTCATTCAGCGGAACGATATTTGTTGATCACAGCCTCTCACATTCGGAATTCCCCACTGTAGAAATTGCGAGCAGACCAAGAGACGCTCTTCAACATGGAGTACGCAGAATTGTTGATTCGGAAATCAAGACAAAAGGGATTTACTCTCATTGAGCTATTGGTCGTGATTGCGATCATCGCGATCCTGATCGCCCTGCTCCTTCCTGCCGTTCAGCAGGCAAGAGAAGCAGCGAGACGAACACAGTGCAAGAACCATCTCAAGCAACTCGGTCTTGCTGTCCACAATTATATGGACGTCAATCGGTACCTTCCCCCGGGAGCGTCCATCGATCTGTCTGTGACCAATACCGCGAACAACGGGTCATGGGGAGTTCATGGACGTATTCTCCCGTATCTTGAGCAGGGGAATCTCTACAACGGCGTCGATTTGTCGACGGCATGGGATTTCCAAGCTGCGATTGATGGCGTCAAAATTCCGGTGTATGCCTGTCCGAGTGATCCGGGTAGCGATCGCGCCCGTGATCCAGGCGGCGGAAAAGTAACGCTCTATCCGACCAACTATGGATTCAATTACGGAACGTGGTTCGTTTTTGATCCCTCGAACAGAAGAAAAGGCGATGGGCTCTTCGCGCCGAATGCGAGTTGGAGTTTTCGAGACGCGGTTGACGGGTCTTCAAACACATTACTCGCGGCAGAAGTGAAAGCGTGGACGCCCTATCAGCGAAATGGGGGACCTTCGCAAGTCACGGTCCCTCAGAATGAGACTGAAGTCGAGGTTGCCGTCGCATCTGGAGTGCAGTTCAAAGACACAGGACATACCGAGTGGCCAGACGGTCGAGTTCATCACTCCGGAGTCACGACGACACTTCCGCCGAATTCACGGGTTGTCTACAACAATGGAGGAGCGGAACACAACGAGATGGACTACAACTCCTGGCAGGAAGGCAAAGATGGCGCGAACGGAAATCCAACGTACGCAGCCATCACTTCTCGCAGCTTTCATACAGGGACCGTGCAAGTTGTGCTCATGGATGGAGGGGCTCGAACAATCAGCGAGAACATCGACCTTGGTGTCTGGAGAGGTTTAGGAACTCGGGCTGGTGGTGAAATCCTTGGTGAATTCTAAATCGGTTTCATCGAGTATTCACAAAATCTGAACAGTGAATGCTGATGCTCAATGAAACCTTGTGAAGTGCAAACAGGGAGAGCGCGACGTGCGTTCTCCCAGTTTGCTTTTTAATTCTCAAAACGAACTCAAGAGTGAATCACAACGGTCTTCGATTCGGTCATTTCTTCAATCGCATATTTCGGGCCTTCTTTACCCAGTCCGCTGTCTTTGAGTCCACCGTAAGGCATTGAGTCTGTTCGCCACATTGGGCCCCAGTTGATGTGGATGTTGCCGCTTTGGACTTCTTTTGCGAACCGGACGGCTGAGTCAATATCTTGAGTAAAGATGCCAGCGCTGAGTCCGTAACGCGTGTCGTTCGCCATGCGGATGGCGTCATCAATATCACGAGCACGAGAAACCGCGACCCCAGGGCCAAAGAGTTCGTCGTTGACGATTTTCATGTCCGGCTTCGATTCGAGGATCAACGCGGGACTGACGAAGGCTCCGTTTCTTTCGCCTCCACAAGCCAGTTTAGCACCCTGCGAAACGGCTTCCTGAATCCATTCTTCCACTCGCACAGCATCGCTCTCGCGGACCATCGGACCCATTTGGGTCTCTTCCTGAAGTGGATCACCTGCGACAATGCTTTGAACTTTCGGGATGAGCCGCTGCATTAACTCGTCGTGCATGCGCTCATCAACAATTAAACGTTGGGCGGAGATACAAACCTGACCAGCGTTTGCATAACCGCTGGCAACAACGGCATTGACGACCTTATCTAAATCAGCATCGGGAAGAACGATTAAGGGACTGTTTGATCCCAGTTCCATCGTCACTTTTTTGATTCCTGCAGCATGACAGATTTTTTCACCGACTTCCTGGCTTCCAGTGAAGCTGATCTTTCGGACTCGGTTGTCGCTACAAAGCTTGGAGCCAATCGTGCCGCCCGATCCAGTAAGCGTCGAGATACCCTTGGCCGGAAGACCCGCTTCGAGGAGCAGCTTGACGAACTTTAGAGCGACAAGCGGAGTATCACTCGCCGGTTTTAAGATCACCGAATTGCCCCCGGCAAGAGCCGGTCCAACTTTGTGGCAAACGAGATTGAGAGGGAAGTTGAAGGGGGTGATTGCTGCAACGACTCCGCATGGCACACGCAGCGTAAATCCGAGTTTGCCCGAAACACCTTCTCCTCCATCGAGAGGGAGCACTTCACCCGTCAGGCGTTTGGCTTCTTCCCCGCTGAGTTCGATTGTCTGACGTGCCCGGTCGACCTCGGTTCTGGCCTCATGAATTGTTTTGCCCTCTTCCTGGCTGAGCGTCCGCGCGAGGTCTTCGCGGTTCTCGACCATCAAATCCGCAGTTCGGCGGAGAATTTCAAATCGTCGATAGCCTGACAGCTTGGCCATCTCAGGAGCGCCCTCGACGGCAGTGACCAGAGCGGTCTCGATGTCGTCGGCGCTCGCCTTGGGAACTGTGTCGATGACTTCTCCCTTGGCGGGGTTGAGGACTTCAATGCGATCATCTCGATCCTGCCACTGACCGGCGAGGTAAAATTCCATGACAAAGTAACTCCGGTTGAACGTTTTGAGAACGACACTTACCCGATGTCTGTTGGCGGTGTCTCGTGAGCTTCTTGAATCTGATCGATCAGCAACAATCGCTCCGATTCAGAGATCAATTTCGACAGCTGGCATTCTATCAATTCCTAGAGCAGGTTGCTCTTTCCTGTGCACTCGCTTGCACCGTTTCACAAGATAAAAGGCTGTGCTTGCTCATGCACACCAAATCAAAAAAAGTTCGAAACAACTTGTCCGAAACGAATTGGCGACTTCACACGAACTCCGCGCGTTCGGTGAAACCTCTTGAGAAGGGAGACATGTCGGTGTGGCAGCGAGCAAATTGTTCGAGAATCTTTCAACGATGCGTTGAAGTGGTACGTAACTACTTTCACATTCGACCGCTTTCGGCATGTCGGATGTGACTCCACTTCAACTTCATTCAGAAAACGGAGTGTGGCATGATGAATCCTTCGTCAGACGATCAATCCACTCCAGAGCAGACGAACTCCAATCGTGAAGATTCGTCAGATCACGTCGATGGTAGCAATTTGCCCGAGGAAAGCGGCAGTCTGGAAGTCTCCTTTCAGACGCGGGGCTGGCGACGCATCTCCTCGGAGAATCCGTTCTATCTTCTCAGCGCAGCTTTGGTGATTCACAGCACCGGGCTTTCCATTGTCTCCACTTCCGAACTCGACCAGTATTTTTTGCTTTCACTCATTTCCGGATATCTGCTGCTTGTCGCTGGTGTGGCGATCTTTCTGGTGCGTTTCTGGAAAGTGTGGGACGATGCGAGGTCTCTCTTCCTGATTCCCATCTTGCTGATGTTCGAACTTTCTCTCGTGTTCGACCGGCCACTTTCATCCGGTGAAAATAGTGGAGTCTTTGGGCTTCTGATCGTCGTTGCTGGCAGCTTGTTTCTTTCGGAAGTTGTGATTCGTCTGTCCAAAATTCGTCTCCCGATGATTTATCGTGGCCCCTTTTACATACAACTCTCGTTGTTGTTAGCTTCGGCTTTCATTCCGTATGCCGTCGAAGCAACTCAATCTCCAGCGATGGTCCGATGGGCGATCTTCAGCGTGAGTGTTCTCGCTGGGATTTCGATGTTGACGCTCATTCCAGCTGTCAGAAGCGGTCGGGAAAAGGTTGAAGAAGCAGGCTGTCCTTGGATCTGGCCGTATCATCCGTGGGCGCTATTCGTAGTCGTTTGGGTTTGTTTTGGGCTTCGAATCTACCTCCTCTCGATATCATTCGACCCAGCGTGGGAATTAAATGCGAGTCAGGCCTACGAAAATCGACAGACGATGTTCACCGGGTTGCTGCTTGTTCCGATGTTATTGGGGATCTGTTGGCTCGCGATGGAAGCAGCGATTGTGCACAAGAGTCTGTTCGCCAAGTGCCTGGCCTACACTCTTCCGTTTGCGTGCATTGTGCTGACTTCTTTTCCTCAGCAGTTAAACCCTGCAGCAGCTAATTTTGTGCGAGACTTTTCGTCACTGCTTGGACGACCCGTCATTGTGGCGAGCGTGGCGAGCATGTTCTTGAGTCTGATTTACTGGGCCAGAGGACTGCGATTTGGAAGGCGATGCACGGTCTTCGCGCTCATGTTGCTGGCGTGGGTGTCATGGGATTCTCAGCTACCAATAACGTCCAGTCAGGTCAGCGTCCTCTCTTTTGCCGTAGCGTGCTGCATTCTCTTTGCTGAGGGGATTCGTCTGCGAAGCTCTCAATTGGTGCTCGAAGCATGTTGTTGGTGCATCTTGGCACTCGGTGAAACGAGAGTTCTGACAGGTTGGCCACTGCCTGAAGTCGAGATTCAGGTTCACCTGGTTCTTCTGTCCATTCTGCTCACTGCTTTGATGATTCGAGACGAACTCATCGTTGGCCTGTTTGGCTTCGTGATGTTCTTGTTCACGTTTGGGGCCGTACGGATGGCACTCTGCAGCTTCCTGGGAGCTTACGACATCATGTTCGCCAGCATGTATCTGGCTGGGCTGCTGGCCTGCATGATTCTCGTTGAGATTGTCGTCAGAAATCCTGAGCTGCGAGTAGTAACATTCATCGTCGGGGCATGTTTCTATCTGAGCATCTTCTGGGAAGGTGGAAGATATTTGCAGCAGAACCTCGACTGGAATGGTGTGCAACCCTTCATGCTTGGGCTGTTGATGTTGCAACTCGGTGTGACTGTCAGTGCTTATAAATCCGGAAACCTTGCAAAGATCTTCGGGGGTGAGAACAGACTTGATCAGAGCCACGGGGGAGCGTGACGAAGGTCATGCTTGATTCTTATTGCTTCAAAATTGAATCGAGCGACTCGGAAATTTTCTTGTTTTCGAAATACGGATCGTCAAAGTCTTCTCCGTATTGCTTCAATGCGTGCGCCAGTCGTTCAGCGACTCCTTCGGTGCCAGGGCGACGATAGAAGTTGAGGAGTTCATCCGGATCGTCCACTGCGTCGAAGAGCCACGGGTCGTCGTTCACGGAGACAATCAGCTTGTATCGGCTGTCAATCGCTGCGACCCATTGAGGGCGTTGACCGGCATTCCGCAAGAAGGTGACTTCGCTTTCGCTTGAGGCATCCGGCGCTGGTGCAGAGATTTTTGACGCAAGATTCCGGCCGTGGTCGTCCGGATTTTCTGCGAGGTTCAAAAGTCCCATGATGGTCGGTGTCAGGTCAACCGTGCCGACTGGTTGTTCGTAAACCTGCTTTGCTGCAATTCGATCAGGGAGCCGGAAAATCATTGGGACGCGTGCTGAACCTTCGTAAGGATTCCCTTTGTTGTGTCGATCGTGTTCGAAGCACAGGTCGCCATGATCACTCGTCAGGACGATCAAGGTGTTATCGAGTTGGTTCGTTTCCTTGAGTCGATCGAGAATGCGTCCAATGTTGTCATCGATGCACTGCACCATTCCGAAGTATGACGACATTAGAGAGCCACGAAACGGAGGATGTGCAGCGTTCGGATCTCCTAACCAAAGTGGCGGAGGGAGTCCGGTATCGTAAGTTCGTGGCGGCTTGAAGCGGAGGCTGTCAAACCGGTGATCGTATGGAGGCCGCACTGTGTTGGGGCCGTGTGGATCGGGGTAACTGATGACGGTCAGAAACGGTTTGTTTTCGTTTTCGTCCGTAATGAATTCCAACGCGCGATCGGTGAGGAAGTCGGTTGAGAATGTTGTCTCGTCTGCACCATCGACGTCGTAAGTTGGTTTGCCGTTCTTTCGGGCTCCGACTTCCGGAATGCCGTCTTCGATCACAAATTTCTTCCAGTGTCCGCGATTGAACATGAACTGTTTGTGTTCAAATCCACCATCGACTTTGGGAGCCCATTCGGGCTTTCCGGTTCCCCCAAGATGCCACTTTCCAATGAAGGACGTTCGGTAACCAGCAGCGTTGAGTCGATCCGCGAGAGTGGGAATTGAGCGATCGAGGACAAGGTCATTGGCGGGGACACCGGTTGCATGCGGATATCGACCGGTGATCATCGCTGCTCTGCATGGGGAACAGACTGGTGAGGTTGCATAGGCACGTGTGCAGATCACACCTTCATCTGCGATGCGGTCGATGTGCGGAGTCGGAACAACGGCATCTTCACCCCACATCTCCCCTTGCCAGCGTGGCATCTGGTCGCGGTAGCAACCGAGAGTTCGAAAGTTGTGCTCGTCGGTGATGATCAGCAGGACATTCGGACGATCGTTCCCGAAGCTGCGAGAATAGAAAAGGCTGAGCAAAAGTGTCGTCAGAATGAAGCTGCGGATCGAAAGTTTCATTGCATGCCTGGTCAGTTGGGACGTACATCGAACTGAGACAAGTCGGAGAATTTTCGAATTGTCTTCATCACTTCGCACAAGCAAACAGTACACAACGGATTCGAAGTGTCCAAGCGAATGCGTAGGCAAACACAAGTTGCTCAAACGAAAAAGCCCTGTGTGTTTACACAGGGCTTCGTTTGTTGAGGCGAGTTTCAACTACCCTTCAATCTCGTGTGAGATGAGGAAGTCGTTGGGGATCTCGTACTTCTTCTGAGCGACGAGGGCAAAGTAGTATAGCGGGACGCCTTCCATCGAGAGTCGGTGCCGGTACTTTTCGAGATGATGCAGGTTGAGGTACTTGGAGAAGATCAACTGGCGAATCAATCGAGAAAACCCGGAGTTGTCTTCATGATCAAGAAATGACTCTTTGATGTTGAACGCGACCCATCCCCCGGGGCGGACAAGCTGCAATGCCTGAAAGAACGCTCCGCACGGAATGTCACCAAATCCAAGTGCGGCGACTGAGGTCAGGCAATTGATCGACCAGTCATCGAGATCACGAAGTTGCTCATCATTCAGATCAGTAAAGTCAGCGACGTAGTATTCGTCGTAGACATCCGGGCGATCGCGATAAGCTGCCTGTTTGGCCTGCGGAATAATGTCGGCTCCGACGAGTCGGGCGACACCGTAACGCTTCAAAACTTCTCCCATGATTCCGTTGCCAGCACCGAGATCGAGCACTCGTAACTCAGTGAGATTCTCGCCGATCTCCCCCACTGCATCGTTCAGAATTTTTCCGACTCGCTCTGGAGAGGTACACTTGAGGCGTTCGTAGAAGACCTGCTCGTAGAGACCCGGCCGCAAGTAGATTTCATCGTAGTCGTGGAAGCGAATCTTTTTTTCCTGGCCATCTTCGGTGAGTAAGAATGAGACTTCATCCTGTCCGAGATGGTGAGATTGTTGGGGAGGGAATTGAATCTGATATCGTTTTTGCATGGAATCGGTGGGTGTTTAAACTCCTGAAGGCTGTCACGGAATGAGATCTCACAGACCCGCAGAGTCATCTCCAAACGCTTTCGGAGAGAACCCTGAACAAGTCAGGAACATAAGGGCGAGACTGTCACGAAGCGTGATTAATCTCTCTTCGCTTGAGCTCGTTGCTCTTTCCAGTGCACTCGCTTGAGCGGCCTCACTCATTCAAAAGCTGAGTTTGCTCGTGCGAGTCAGTGCAAACCGGATCAGAAAATGCTCGAAAGCATCAAGCTCTTGCTGGTGCACTTGACTGAATTGTTCGGAATGGTAGTCACCTTGTTGTTTGCTCGTGCGAACTCACGATGACCATTTCGAAGAATGCACTCACGGAAGCGATAATGAGCCCATTGTGGCGGTAGAGGGGCAAATGTCAAATGCCTCTTTGAGAGGTGCGACACTCGAACGCGCAGAAGTGTGAAACATTCAAAGTGTCGGTAGATCGAACATGTTCTTCATCGCGAATGAACAAAGATGTGTGATGATTCAGAGTGATGAGTCGTTCGATTCGTTGACTGCGACCAGTTCGCGATGAGAGGGTTCCGGGGCGGAAGTCGGTTCGGGCGACGTGTAGTTGCCTCGGAAATCCATCCATCGTTTCGCCTGGAAATCATACAGCTTGCAGCGTTTGACTAGATCGAGATGTGCCCACGGGGACCATCGAAACACGATGATCTTCCCTTCTTCGCTTTCTTCGAGAACCTGCTGTGCTTCCTTCAGGTGATACAAAGGAATTGAGGGGCGCGCGTGATGAGCGTTGTGTTCCATAATCCAGTGGAAGATCGGATTGATCGGCCCCGGAAAGATGACATGCACAGCCGACTCTGCTTGCGATGACTCTCGTTTCCATTCTGATTGATCGTTGTACCAAACGAGTTCAGGGTGTGTGTGATGCAGGTAGATGACCAGCGACATCATCGTATTCCACACAGCGAACGGGATCACCGCTCCGAACAGCAGAGCATTCCACATCGAATGTGATTCGTGAAACCATCCCGACAGACCGCCGACGACTAAGAACGCCAGATAGGAGAGTCCGCAAATCGAAACAAAAGCGATGTCGAGCAGGTAAACGGTCTTGTATGTTCCTCGCACTTCTTTCCGCGACGGAAACATGATCTTCTTGATCCAGAACTCGATGAAGTAATAAACGAAGATCCCTGCCCAGCTACGGTAAAG
The DNA here is from genome assembly GCF_040717535.1 of Thalassoglobus sp. JC818. Taxonomy (NCBI): domain Bacteria; kingdom Pseudomonadati; phylum Planctomycetota; class Planctomycetia; order Planctomycetales; family Planctomycetaceae; genus Thalassoglobus; species Thalassoglobus sp. JC818. Next base: position 259,476 of record NZ_JBFEFI010000001.1, on the reverse strand, counting down.
CCGATACAGAAATCGATTCGGTTTCGAGAGTGATTCATATTCCGCCAGCGACAACGGAGTCCACACGTAGTCGCGTGGGCTGAGATTCGTCCAGCGGTGATGAGTGTGGTTGTGGACCAGAATCCACAGGCTGAAAGGGTGCAATGCCGGGAGAGTCGACAGCCTTCCCAAAAAATTGTTGAGCCAGCGATGGGGCGTCAAAGACTGGTGACCGGCATCGTGTCCCACCACAAAGAGAAGCGAGATCATGAGTCCAGCGATCAGGGACGAGAGAAGTTGCCCGACAGGATGTGAAGCCGTCAAAGCATAAGCAAGTGCAGCGACGAGCACGACTGCGTCCAGCAGAAAGAACGCGATTCCACCGATAGCGGATCGCCGACTGAATGCGACTGTCTCTTTGTGTGTGAACGGCATCGTTTCAAAAGGTCAACGGAACACTTCGTTTGTGTTCTCGATCACATGCATCACTTGGCAACGAATTGAAGAAACCAGAGAGAACGGATTGTCAGTTTACGCATCTGATCACTGAGAACAATCCGAGAGTTGGGATTCCGGGCGAACAAAGAGACTTCTAGATCTGTCGATGTCGGATTTTCTGGACAATCCGTCAAATGAAGCAGACGTCTCGGCTCAAAGAGCTCGTTGTCAGGTGCTGGAGAAACTTTGATTCTTCGCGAGTCGTTGTCCCAGTACATAGCCAACCAAGCTCGAGAATGTTCCGGTCAGCTCGGTCGGAATCATTGTCGGTAGAGAATCGGGGGGCCAAGGATAGCCACGATGGATCAGCCAGATTCCTGTGCCCAGCCCGACAGAGAGTAAACCTGTCAGTTCTCCTTTCGGCCGTCCAAAGAGTCCCATCGTGAAGGGAACGAAGAGCCCGACGAGTGCGATTTCGAAAGCAACATCTAATAAGTCGAGAATCTCTTGCCCGAAGAAGGCAAACGGGAGGCTGACAGCAGTCACAGCGACGACTGACCATCGGTCGATGGCAAGCTTGGATGACTTCCACCAATTGAGTCTCCCGAGAAGATTGTGCGCGAGCAGCGCAGAGGGAGACAGCAATGCACTCGTGCAAGTGGATACGAGAATCGAGATGAGCGAAACGACAAACAGACAAGTCATCGGTGTGGACAGCAATGCATCCGAGAGCGCGAACAAAATTCCACCACCATCATGATCTGGAAGCAGAATGCGTGAGCCGAGTCCGATCCAGACTGGTAGCAAACCGAAAAAGAGATAGATCACCCCAGCCAAAACGCAAGCTTGTTGTGCAGTGCGGGCACTGTTCGACGCGAAGACACGTTGCATTAAGTCCTGGCCAGGTAGGTTGCCGAGGACTCCATTCATCCAGGTGCCAACCCAGAAAGCCATGGCGATAACCCCCGCTTCCGGGAGGAGTGTTCGATGCTCTCGAGGAGTGACTTCCCAAGCATGGCGAAAACCATCAGCGACGGACCCATCGCCGAACTGCGACATCAACACCGCGAAAAGCACGATCAGGCTGATGAGCACGAGGATGATTTGCAGCGTGTCCGTTAACGTGACGGACCACATACCTCCGCTCATTGTCAGGAAAAGCACGAAGGCTGCTGCCACGAAAATTCCGGTCGATGCTGAGATCGGAAAGTAGTGATTGAGGAGCGTTCCGAGTGCGATGTACTGAGCAGCAATCCAAGGAACGTAACCGGCAGCTTGGACAAGACTCGAAATGAATTCTGTTTTCGGTCCGTAGGCTTGAGCGAACAGGTCACCGGTCGTCAGAAGCTTTCGGTTCCAAAGTGGTTTCGCAAAGAAAACACCAGCAACGATCAGCGAGACACCCGAAGCAAACGGATCGAGGATTGTGCCTCGCATCCCTTCATCTCGGGCAGCGTCACTCGCACCCAGAACAGTAGCAGCGCCAAACCATGTGGCGAGCAATGTTCCCCAAGCCAGCCAAAGCGGCAATCGTCGACCAGCGACGAGATAGTCTTCCTCAGTATTCACTCTGCTTTGAGCATAGCGGCCCAAAGCGATCATGATGATCAAATAAACAAGCAGCGAACAGCCGACCCAAAGTTCCATGAGTGATCCAGAAAGACCTGAGCATGACGAGGAGAATGAAGCAGGCCGAAGCGTGGCGAACGGCGGATTATGGCGACGGAATTCGTCCGCCGCTAGTCTTCTTTCTCCTCCGTTTGGCAGCTATCTCACTGGGCAATGAAACCGCCAAATGGATCGAACGAGTTCTTCTGATTGTTTATTGATCGCTTCACGTGCTAGACCGGTCGGCAGCGCTCCGATCCTCGTCGGACTCCCTTGCCCGACTGCCTATTCATCACCGGTTGGTCGAGAATCTTCTTCTCGAAAGATGTCAAACTCAGGTGCTGGGCAGCGTCCTTTTGCTTGGTCATAAACGAGGCGAAGCGAAGCCTTGCTTTCCGGGATCAAGCCGTGATCTCGTGTTGTTGCCCGCCACTCTCTCAGAAGTTGGCGATGACTCTCCAGTGTCGACTGAAAGTCAGGATTGGCTGCGAGATTATTGATCTGATGCGGATCGGCAATCACATCATAGAGCTCTTCGGCAGGGCGACTTCCAGCATCGTGATAGCTGGCTTGAAGCGGAGAAAGTTCTCCAGCTTCGAAGAGAGTTCTCAATTCAACGATCGTCGGAAACCGGTCTCGGTATTGCGACTGGTAGAGCGGACGGTCGTTCGTCTCGTTGTCGATATAACGAAACTGATTCGTTCGAACCGCACGAATTCTGTCGACGGCAATTCCGCATCGGTCTCTTGCTGAAATGACGTACTTGCGAGGCTGTTGACTGGCGGAAAGCAGGTCGTGTCCTTCCATGTATCCCGGAATGTCGAATCCCGCCAAAGCCAGAGTTGTCGTCGAGATATCAATTCCACTGACAAGATCCGTCCGAACTGCTGGTTGCGAAGCAGTGGAAGAAAACCTTTCAGGGATGCGGATGATCAGCGGAACTCTCGTTCCTTCTTCGTAGAGGAACTGCTTCGATCTTGGAAGCGGAGATCCGTGATCGGTGAAAAAGAAGACAATCGTCGTTTCCCACAGGTCATATTCCTTCAGCGCGTCAATGATCGCTCCGACCTGTTGATCGGTGTAGGCGATTTGCTCGTAATGACGAGCGATTGCATTCCGAAAGATTTTGTTGTCTGGATACTGAGGAGGGACAGATACCTCGTCTTCGGCGATCCGACTCGAAGAGGGAAATTTGCTTCCGGTCTCCCCTCCCCACTTTCCCCCAGCGAGCTGAATCTGCCCGAAGAATCGCTTGCCCCGCAATTGAGCAAGCCAGGACAGATCACTGCCTGGCAGGTGGCTCTTAAATCCCGGACGTTCAAACTCTGGTGAATACATTTGCTCACGCGGTCGTGCAAAGTTGTAATCGTCCTTGGCTTCATTGAACGTCAAGTATCCTGCTTCGCGAAAGAGTTCCGGAACGGTCACGACGTTTTCCGGGAGCGGATCTTTGATCATCGTGCGATGTTGATGAAGCCCGAACGTTGTCTGCATTGTTCCGGTGATCAACGCGGAGCGAGTTGTGGAACAGACAGGTGAAGGCATGAACGCGTTTTCGAAGAGAACGCCGGATGAAGCGAGGCGGTCGATGTTGGGAGTTTGTGCAAGCGAGTCGCCGTTGCATCCGAGCCAGTCGCTCATGTCATCGACATAGATCCATAAGACATTTGGACGCTGGCTCACGGATTCCTCTGCGTGAGCACAGTTGCTTACCAGACATGCCACAAGGACGAGTGAAGTGATGATCGCAAGTGATTTCGTCGGCAGACGCATTATTCCGAGTCCTTCGCAGCAGGTGTTTCGACAGCTTGAAGTAGTTCGTTGAGTGGCTGTATTTCTGGTTTGTACGAGAGCGCCAGCATCCAGAAAGTCCGCATGAAAGAAACTCCAACGACGATGAGAATCAGAGAAATGAACCAGGTCTTCGAGAGTGGTTTTCGACTTACAAGCGGAGCATAAACTCCGAAGATTACCAGGCCCAGCCCGAGCAGACTGACGAAGGCGAACATCAACTGAATTGCTCGACTTCCTGAGAAAGACACAGCATCCGGATTCGCTTGAGACACTTCTTGCTGAATCTTGTGAACGAGCTTTTGAAACTCTTCTCGATGGTTCGATGCCTTCTGTCGATACTTCTTCGATCCCATTCCGATATAGCTGGTCGAGATAATCTCGATCGATCTTCCCCAGCGAGGAATGAGTCGACACGCCTTCATGGTAAACAGTCGCCCGTCTTCCGTTTCTGCTTCTCCCGAATCAAAGACCTGAACCGTTTTGATGTCGCTGAATTCGAGGAAGCGTATCGGTCTTCCATCATGTCGCGAAAGTTGCACGCCGCGCTCGGTCAACTCGATCAGATGCCCTGCTGTGAATAAGTGCTTGCGAAACCGATAACTCATAACGCTCGCTTGAATGATGGTCACATGTTGAATTGTTGACGGGTCAGCTTCCGCTGTAATGGCTTCAAATGGCATAGCAGATATTGGCAACGATTGAAACGTGCCGCCTCGAGTTGCCCGAGGGCGTATGTCCTTCAATCACTCTGAGAAGTGTGCAGAACACGGAGTGATTTCATCCGCTGAAGTTCCAGCTTCCCCCACGATCGATGCAAGTATAGACACGAGTTGAAATGTTGCTTTAGAGCGCACTTTGGCTGTTTTCGGAGCAGTCGAACTTGGCTACCGATCGGCGTTTTCATCTCTTTTTCCTCAGAAACGAAATCGGATTGAACAATTTCCCGGTGAAATGTGTTCAGACGTCACAAGTCACGGAGGTGAAGTCTGATCGATCAATTGGCACGGTTCGTGCGACAGTTGCTAACCCATATCTAACGTCAAGTCTTTCGAGTTCATCGAAAACGTTTCCCAATCAGGAAGTTCACCGAAATGCGAACGTTTTACAGCGTTGCGGCGCTCATCATGTTGATGTCGAGTCACCTCTACGCAGGTTCGGCAATCTGGGGGCAAGAGACATTGAGGGCAGGTTGTATTTGCAGTTTCTCTGATCTCGATCGCTATGCGAGAGCATTATCTCTTCAGAAAGCTCCCGAGAGTCCCGAACTCCCGGATTCAATTTCGAATTTGTCGTATGACGACTACCGAATGATTGCTTTTCGTCCAGAGAGAGCGATCTGGTGGAATCAGTCAAAACCGTACTGGTTCGAATTGTTCCATCGAGGATTTGTGCATCGCAACAAAGTCAACGTCAGTCTGATCCACAATCAGACCGAAACGAAATCACCAAGTGAGGAAGCTGTTCCTTTTGACCCAACTTTCTTTGAGTATCGAGGACCGCTGGCCGGTCGAAACGTCCCTGCCGATACCGGATTCGCGGGCGTGAAAATCGTCGGCCAGTTCCCGAACGCTGACGACGGTCAGGAGATGCTCACGTTTTTAGGAGCGTCTTATTTCCGAGCCCGTACTGCAAATACAGTTTACGGATCTTCAACGCGAGGACTGGCGCTGGATGCTGGGACGGATAAGTCCGAAGAATTTCCCGCCTTTACCGACCTCTGGATTGTCGAGCCCGAACCTGAACAGAAAACGCTAACCGTTCTGGCTTTAATGAATAGCGAATCTGTCGTCGGAGCATACGAGTTCGAACTTCAACCCGGCACGACGAACACGAAGGTCGACGTCCGAGCGCGACTTTATTTTCGAAACACTGATTGCAAGATCGGGATGGCTCCACTGACAAGCATGTGGATGTGGGGAGACGCGATTGAACCACCTCCACTCGACAAGAGACCGTCAGTACACGATGCCGACGGATTAATGATTGATGCTGGTGACGCTGGAACAATCTGGCGATCTCTCTGCCGTCAGAGTTATCCCTCACTCTCGAAATTCGAGGTAGCGGAACTGCACGGGTTCGGCCTCATTCAACGTGAGCGACGATACAGCCGTTATCTCGATGACGAAGCTCAATATCACCGACGTCCTGACGTTTGGGTGAAGCCTAAGAGTCCGTGGCTCAACGGAACTGTGGAATTGCTCGAACTGCCCGCACCACATGAAGGGCATGACAACATCGCCGCCTTCTGGGTCCCTGGCGATCAAATCAAAGTCGGTGAACCTGTGGATCTGGAATATGAAGTTCAGTTTCGCTCTGTGAAACCAAGATCGAGCGAATTCTTGGCACGGGTTGTGCGACATTCTTTATCACGAAATGAAGATGGGACGATCGACGTACAACTTCACTTTCGTGGATCAGCGATTAAAGAGCTTTCGGAGCAGACTCCGGTGTCACTCGACCTACTCACCGTTCGCGGCGAGGTTGTTGAGCAACAAAGTTGTAAGACAAAGACCGGCTGGCGAGTGGACCTGAAAATCGACCCGATTGAAGTCACAGCCCCGGTTGAAATTCAGGTCACTCTGAAAGACTCGAATCGGCGGCTCTCCGAAACCTGGTCCGGTTTGTGCTCTCATCAAGTTCCGAAGTATCAATTTCCGCAGGTCTATACACGAATCGACTAATTCGACTTAACAAGTTTCTGAGTTCCAGTAACTTGCGGGTGAAACACTAAGCAATCTTCACTGGCGCCTCGCAAAGCCAATTACCTTCGTTTCACAATGATCACATCAAGGAGATGGTCATGAATAGTTACAGCTCAACTAAGAAGTTCCCAGAAAACGCAACTCAGGTCATTGCCGAACGTCACGCAGTGCCGCCTGAAGTGCCATTGCAATTGGGCAATCCAATGCAACTTGAATCAGTCCGTATGTTCTCAACGGACTTCTGGGCAGGCGTTCTCACGACGCTCACCGTCTCAGGTCTGTGGAGAGGCTAACAGTCCTTCCGCAGAACTTCGGACAACTGTGGTGAGTTGATCCGTTCAGAAGTTGCCTTATCAGACGCTCTAATTTCTCGAAGGCATCTCGATCGACGTCGATGAATCGGACCCGTGTGCGCGGCGAAGGTGCGCAGTATCTCATGCTGAGTGGTGACAAGATGGTCAATGTAAAGCAAACACTTCCGACTCGACCTCATTGGGGTACTCGCACTGTGCGAGTTCTCCTCGCGGTGCTGTCGATTCTTACAACGTCATGGTTATCTCTGGAGTATTTGACGTTCGTCTTTCACGGCGAATTAAACATTCTGGAGGCAGTCAGCGTTGGTCTTTTTTCCATTCTCAGCCTGTGGATCAGCTTCGCATTCTGGGTCGCGACGATTGGCTTCTTGACTCTCGTTGCTCAGAAAATGTTCCGGATTCGTCATCGAAGTGAAAAGCGACCCACATCTGGTGAAACGTTGCAGACACGCAATGCTATTCTGATCCCAGTCTACAACGAATCACCCGCGATGGTTTTTGCGTCAATTCGCGCCATGGTTGAAAGCCTGGTCAGCACGGGGCAGCACAAGCACTTCGACTTCTTCGTGTTGAGCGACACTCAGAAGTCGGAAATATGGCTTCAGGAAGAACGTGTGTGGGCTGAGACGGTGAAGCTGATTCCGGATGGAATGTCACTGTTCTATCGCCGTCGAATAAAAAACGTGTCGCGGAAGGCGGGTAATCTCGCCGAATTCTGCCGTCGCTGGGGCGGCGGATATGAGCACATGATTGTGCTCGACGCAGACAGCGTAATGGAGGGAAAGACGTTGGTGGAAATGGTCCACCGCATGGAGACCGATTCGCACTTAGGGATTCTGCAAGTTCCACCGAAGCCTGTACAGCGAACGAGTCTCTTCGCGAGGCTGCAACAATTCGCAGCGACGATTTATGGAGCGGTCTTCCTGAAGGGTTATGAAACCTGGACTCAATCAGAAGGGAACTATTTCGGACACAATGCGATCATTCGAATCGCAGCTTTCTCTGAGCACTGCATGCTGCCTGTTCTGCCGGGGAAAGCTCCTCTCGGCGGAGAGATTCTAAGTCATGACTTCGTCGAAGCGGGTTTGATGTTGAAGGCGGGGTTCAAGGTTGAAACTGCGGATTTGGGCGGAAGCTACGAAGAGTGTCCGACTACAGTCGATGATTACGTCATTCGTGATCAGCGGTGGTGCCAAGGAAACCTACAACACGCACGTCTGTTAATGTGCTCGGGGTTTGAACGTCCCACGCGTATGCACTTTGCGACCGGCGTGTTCTCTTACCTCTCTGCAGGTCTCTGGATCCTGTTCATGTCAACGAGCTTCCTGGGGGCATATTTCGATTCAGCGAATGCTGGATCAACAGGGAGCGTGGCACACCTGTTCCTGACGATGTTTGCGATGCTCCTCGCCCCAAAAGTGTGGAGTTTCGTTTGGAACCTCATCCAGCCAGAACGATTGAAGTCGTTGGGGGGGGCTGGGAAACTCTTCGTCAGTCTTCTGCTGGAAATCCTCGTTTCAATCCTGATCGCGCCGATCTTGGCGATCTATCACACTTCATTTGTCGTGTATGCGATTCTTGGGAAGTCTGTGCAATGGAGCTGTCAGTCGCGAGATGACCGGGATGTGGCATGGAGAGATGCAGCGACGCGATATTGGCCACACACGGCCCTCGGAGTCGTACTCACGCTGATGAGTTTCTCAGCATCTTTGTCGTTCGGTTTGTGGATGCTTCCGTTCACTGCTGGGCTGATGTTGTCGATTCCGCTGATCACCCTGCTCGGCAGCGCTCAGCTGGGAGTCGAAGCGAAGGAGCGCGGATTGTTTCTGATTCCTGAGGAAACCAACCCGCCAGAACTCTTGAAGCAACGAAGTCAGTACAGGAACGAACTCTTGGCGACCATTCGTGAACATGACTTCAGCAACGAACTCTTTTCTGACCCCGATTACATTGATCTACACTTAAAGATCTTGACGGAGACCTGCGGGGAGTCGGAAGAAAACTCGGCGATTGAAGGATTCGACTTTGAGGACTGGCCGACCCTAAGTGAACAGCAACGTTTGGCGATTTTGTCGAATGCCCACGAAATCCGTCGAGCCCGTCAAAAACTGAGCATCAGTCAAGGCGTTTGAACGGTGTGACTTAGTTGCTTTGACGATTTGCAATCTGGGAAGATTGAGTTGGGCAGATCACCCAATCGGGGGGCTGATGGCGGTGACAAGATTCAAGGGGGGGATCTGTCTCCGCGCAATCGGCCCCCGGCTGGCCCACTGCTTGGGAGGCTGATCTTCAGTTGAGTCCGATTGTCTCGGCTCTCGAAAACTTGTGTTTCGATGAGAACGGAATTTTAATCGCTTACAGATTTCAAGTTGCTTGTGGATCTGGCGCTTTCCGGCACATCTGCTGGGGCGGTTTTCGAATCATTCTGAAGACCGACCGCAGGAGGTTAACGCTTTGAGTTCGAAGGTCGGCTAGAATCGGAACCAATCAAATTCGAAAAACGAAGAATTGTCGCTAGTTGCACGCTGGATGGGACTTACGTGGTCTTGGTGCGGTCCCGGACTGAAGGAATTCGGCAACGAGTTCGTAATCGTAGACCGATTGAACTTCGGTTAGCCTGTTGCCACTTAGGTTGAGATCGGAAGACGCGGCAAATTTGAAGACTTCGCCGCTTTCCGGATGCTCGAAGAGAGAAATGGAATGCACGTAAACCTGGCAGTTCGTGCGGTTGTGTAGGATTTGAATCTCTTCCAGGCCAACTTGTTTCACCGTTGAGTGAAGTCGATTGAGTAGCACTTGTGATTCCGCACCGGAGTAATCACCTGCAAACGGGATCGCAACATGAGAGCCGGGAGCCTTCCAGCGGAAATCTGGACCAGCAATCGGATTCTCTCCGACAAAAAAGAAGCTGGAGTCATTCAACAAGACTGATTGCAGGAAGACTGCTGCAAACGATGATGGATGATCAATGAAGTGATCTGCCGTGAGAGTCAAATTGTTGAGATGAGGTTGTTGCTCGGCGAACTGATTGAGAACTTTTGCAAGTTTGTCGAGCAAGTCTCGATTTGCCCGCTTGCGAGAGTATTCAATGTTGTAGACCGTACGGAGACTCACTCCCAGTGCGGCAGCGAGGTCTTTTCTCTTGAGGTCAAGCTCATCCAGGTAGTGGGTGAGATGGCCGGGAATGGTCTGGAATCCTGTTCGCGGTGCCGGCATCTAAAAATCTCCCAAAAGTCCGTCGTCGTGGTGAGATCACCTATGATGAACGGATGACATCAGCCGGGATTCACTTCCCTTCCAACGGCATTGTGCAATCAGTTGACTTCAAACTGGTTGTAAAACCGGTCAAAGGGAAGCATCAGTATTGAAAAACATGCAAGGCGCGTTTCGCAGTATTTCAATTCGACCGAAAAATTCTTTGCCAGTGATTTTTAGCGGTTTGAGGCAAACCGATTGATGAAATCTACTAATTAAAGAGGAATCGATTTCACACGGTGTGTCAATACCGCACACTCAGATCGGTAACTTCACTGGCAGTCTGTGCGCAAACTTCCGGCAGCAGCTTACAGCTTTGTTGTCGCGTAGAAGTCTTGCATGCTGATGTACATGAACGCAGCTGTCGCGATGCTGATTAAAAGCAGGGCCGCTCCGATCCAACGCGTCCGCTTGATCTGCCACCACATCAAGACACCAGAGAGTGCCCACGTGACCATCGCAATTGCCATCGTGTCAACAAACAACGACCACAGGCTTCGTCCATTCCAGTGTGGAGATTGACCGTGCGAAGTGTGCAGTCGCATGAAAAACGCTCGCGGGGTAAATCCGTCGTCACCATTGTAGTGAGTCACATCAACATGGCCGTCCTTCAGGACGTAAGTTACGCGGGCGAGTTCTCCATCGACCGTGGCCAGAAAGTTGAGCTTTGCCCATCCAAATGGTTTTGGGTTTCCGGAAGTGATCCCTGCTTCGTCAAGAAGGGGGCGCACCGAATTCAAAGCTGAAACGTGAGGATCGTTGTCGATCTTGATGAAGCTTTGAAGGTCTTCGATCACCGGAACGGGTGTTTCAGGATTTTCCGGAAATGTGACGAGATGCGATTCCTGGGTGACGGGATCGATGTGAACGACGTGACGTTCTCCGTTGGCGAAAACTTCGAAGAGCAGATCCCCTGTGAACTCTGCTCGTGAGTTCTCTGCGAGGAGGATTTCGGATTGCGGGGTCGCAGCTTGGAGAGTATCGACGACCTGCTGCGCGAATCCTTCCGGAGTCGGAAACTCTTTCATCGGAGTGGTTGCGATGACCTCTTCCGAGAGTGGCTGCATCGCGACTTCTGGAAAGAGCCATTGGTGGTTGTACATTGCGCCCGTGATGCCGTAGAGAAGAACCCACGGCAGGAGCAGCAGTCCCGAGTAGAGATGAATTCGGCGGATCAACTGCATCAACCGAGTTGAAAGGCGTTTTGGTCGACGCGAATTGCCGTTTGTCTGAGTGGTGGTCTCTTCTTCGAAGCTGGCTTGTTCGGGATTTTGCATAATCTGAGTTTCAACTTGGTGAGGAATCTGCGCGCATGTTCGATCGGAATCGTACGGTCAAGTGCATCGGAATATCAAAGCCAGCAGGTTCTGTCGCTGCCGGAGAATTTACACTCGCTGTCGGTGGAGTACGTCGTTTGCGGCCTTTTGCTGGAAAATTCTTCGAGTTTGAAGGCTCGGTCCCAGTATTGTGAAGTTCTGGTCGCAGGTCGATTGTTTCCTCGAAAAAGAACAGTCAGAATCACGACGGTGAACCCATTGGCCACGTTCGATCACATGGATTGAAAGCCAGACACCTCGTCACAGGTCATAGAAAGCGCCGAATCTATGCGTCTCTTTTTGCTGGGATTGATGATCACTGCGTTCGGGAATTCGAACGTAATCGCCGCCGGTGAACGACCGAATATCGTTCTGATTCTCGCTGATGATTTGGGATTTGAGACCGTCGGCTGTTACGGAGGAACTTCCTACGCGACACCGAATCTCGATCGATTGGCCTCGGGCGGGATTCGTTTTGATCGGGCCTATGCCCTTCCCCTTTGCACCAACACGCGGATTCAATTGATGACCGGTCGCTTGAATCTTCGGAACTGGAAGGCCTTCGGAATTCTGGACCCGGAAGCGACGACGATCGGACATCTCTTACAACGAGCTGGCTACAAAACCTGCATGGCTGGCAAGTGGCAACTTACAAGCTACGACCCTCCGGACTATCCCGGAGCAGAGCTTCGACGGAATACCGGCATGCTTCCGAAGGATGCTGGTTTCGATGAATACTCGCTGTGGCACGTCGGGCACACGGAAGACAAAGGTTCGCGGTACGCTGACCCAGTCATTGTTCAGAACGGAGAAGAACTGACCGGAACTTCCGGGAAATATGGTCCGGATATTTGGTCAGACTTCATCGGTGAGTTTATCGAGCAGAATCAGGAGAGACCATTCTTCGTCTACTACTCGATGGCACTTCCGCACAATCCGATGGTTCCCACACCCGATAGCCCGGAATGGAACGACCCGGAGAAGCGTCATGTCGAAGAGACGCGACTGGCGAAAGACATGATCGAGTACACCGACAAAATGGTCGGAAAACTTGTTGCGACACTCGATGCTCTTCAGCTCCGCGACAACACGTTGGTCCTCTTTTACAGCGACAACGGCACAAACGTACGAGTCGCATCCCGAATGGGAGACCGAATTGTTCGAGGCGAAAAAGGCAAGGCGACCGAGTTAGGAATTCGCGTGCCAGCAATTGCGAATTGGCCAGGTACGATTCAAGGCGGAGTTGTCTCCAAAGATCTGGTCGACTCCGTTGATCTGCTCCCGACGCTTCTCGACGTTGCAGGGGCCGGCGAACTGATTCCAGAGAACGTCGACGGCATGAGCTTCGCCAATGTTCTCACTCAGGAAGAGTCGGGCAGTCGCGAGTGGGTCTACATTCATCAAGACCCGCGTCCGGGATGGGACAAAGATCGCTTCGAACTGATTCGAGTTGCGATCGGCGAACGCTTTAAGCTGTACGAAGATGGTCGACTGATCGATCTCGCAAGCGATGTCTTTGAAGAAAACCCGCTCTTCGTCGCTGACGATTCTCCGAAAGAGCGTGAAGCCCGCATCGCATTGCAGAAAGTTCTCGACTCGATGCGACCCTACCCCATTTTTGATCCCAGTCGCGTGCCTCGTTCGGACCCGTCACAGGTTTTTGAACGCTATCAGTTTCAGGATCAGGGCGGAGTCATCGTCGTTGAAGCTGAGATGATTCCGATTCAGCGAGATGAGTCATGGGCGATGGAAATAGCTCTCCCGGCTGCAACAGGAATTGGCTACTTGAGATCGCTCCGTTCACAGTCAGATTCTCCTGAGTCCGGAGTCACGAAAGTGAGCCTGAATGCCAACATCGAAGGCGAGTGGCGAGCGGCGGTCCGTGTCCGAAGCGATCACCCGGAGTCAGGTCACGAAAACTCATTCTGGATGAAAGTCGCTGATGGTCCCTGGATGGTCGGAGTTCTGCCGAAGAACGTCGCTTCGGGAGAATGGGGCTGGGTCGATGAATTCACTGTCATCGACGACCCTACAGAGCGTGTCGATCAGTGGAGGTTCGAAGAGCTTGCGAATGAAATATTGATCGCTCCTCGGTCACCAAATCTGAAGATTGATCGACTGGTCTTCTATCAAGACGATCGAAAGGATCTGGCCAAAAAACTCACTCTGCCGGTTTCTGACTTCCATCCCTGGTCGAGCAAATACCCCGCTCCTGGCGAAGAAGTGGGAACAACCCCTTAGCGGTCTCGCACGAATGCTTCTGAGCAATAGCCTCATTTCCAGGCTTCTAGAGGTGGGGCGGGTCAACTTTGCGTAGACGTATTAGAGTACGTTGATTCTTTGATGAGCACAGCTGAGCCCGCGGGTTGATCGGCGATTCTTGCCGCTTCGAGGTCGGTTTGTGCCGATCTTCTGCCTCACTTCTTGGGGGCTGAGGTGTTGGATAATGGTTAACTATCAGGCTTTGCGGCGGATTCGGTGGCAGGACTTGAGCTTAAGTTCCAATTGATGAAGAAAATCAGTTGAAGTACTTAGGGCCACGCTTCCCGATTCGTATGAGTGCTCTTTTGACCTCGAGAAGCGATTCCCCAATGCTCTACTGACTCAAATCGATGAGATTCCATGTTGTTCCCGTCTCTCCGCAGCAGCTTGTCGCAGATCTTCTTTGCATCAGCCATCGCGTTTACGATTCAATGCTCCGGGCTTGTTGCACAAGACTTTGTGCCGTTCGGCATTGATTCGGCCGCTTCGGAATTCACCGAAACGGACTGGATCTCGCTTCCTGGTTCAAAGTCGGAGGAAGACGCTTCATCCGCACCCCGCCAGCAAACGTTTCCCGCCAATCGGTCCACCAGGTGGTTTTCAGGGACTTCTCAAGCTGGGCAGAACTCCACTGAGCAGGCACAGAGTCCTTCCGATTCGTGGAATGGACAGGAATCACAATCAAGTGGCAACTTCACGTTGATGCGATCGCGCCGACCGGTTCGGACTGAATCGCCAGGAGAGATTGAAAACCCCGCCAACGCGAACAATTCCGTAACTGGCGAACTCAATTGGCAGTCGGGGCAACCGCAGAATTTTTCCGGGAATCAACTGGCCCCGATCGTCCAAGAAGCGACTCCAATTCGTTCCTACACTCCCTCGTTTGAGGCAGGCGGATTCAAGTCTTTGGAGAATCCATCTCAAGAACGTTCCAGTGAAGCTGCGCCATCGAAAGTTCACTTCGACCAGCAGGTGACTCCTGTTGCGGCGGTGAACGACAGCGGAGAAACCGCTACTTCGGACTCCAATCAACCACTGGAGAAACTTGCAGTTCCAGCAGCAAGCACAGATGCCGGATCTGAAGCTCCCGCTGAAGAGGCTCCTGTTCAAACTGCTCAAGCTGAATCTGGTGTCGGAGCTGAAACGGCCAGCGAGTTGACATTGGAGGAAATCGGACGAAAACGATCTGTCGCGGAATCCGCAGAGGTTCCCGAAGATGTCAAACCTGTTGTCCTTTCGCACTACGCGAAGGCCACGGAGTTTCTGAAACTCTCTGAAGATGCCGCCAATAAAGCTGTGGCTTACAAGGCTGAGATCGACGCTGCGACGGCTTCCATCGATGAGCAGAAGGGAAAATTGGGCAAGGAGTTGGCACCGCTTTCCCTCACCGCAGGAGATGCTGACCTCGCCACTCTTGAACAACAACTCATCGTCGAGCAGGAAATGCTCAACACGGCTTCGAAGAGCCTGGAGGACTGGGAGTCTCGCTCCAAGGTTCGTAGCGAACGCCAACCGCAGATGCCTGTCATCATCAACCAGGCTCAGGAGAAAATCGCTAAACTGAAAACGCAAATCGGAGCAGCTCCAATTCCTGGAGAGCATCCTCTCGTCGCCGAAGCTCGTCGAACAGAACAGACGGCCCAACTGAGACTGCTCGAAAAACAGCTCGATCTCTATCACGTCGAACAGCTTCGTTATGAAGCACTGAAGGACTTGTTTCCGCTCCAACGCGACAACCTCGTCCGTGAAAAAAAACACGCGACCAAACGACTGGAAGCTTGGAAGGAGCAGATCTCCACAGCTCGTCGTCTTGAGTCCGAAGCACAAGCCCGTGAAGCTCGACGAAAGTTGCAGGACGCGCATCCTGCACTCCGGACGCTCGCGGAGCGAAACGCCACATTGACCGAAACACGCACGCAATTGCAGGATGAACTGACGTCAATTGCGACCGACCTCGAACAGGTCTCTGAGCAACTCGAATCTGTGGAAACGGATTACGCAACGGCCAAGGAAAAGGTCGACAGAGTTCAGAACGAACTGACGACCGCGATTGGTTTGTATCTTACTAATCAGCGCGATCACCTTCCCAATGTCGATCGATTTCTTGCGATGAGAAAATCAGCCGCTGAACGGGCTGCTCAGTGGCAACAAGAGTTGATGCTTCTCGAAGATGAGCGCGGCCGCTTCGGTGACGTGGTCGAGGTGGCCAGATCTCTCGCAGAGAATCATGAAGAATACGGTTCATCCACCGAGATCGAAGAGATGGCTCTGACGCTCGCTCAGGATCGTCGGAAGTATCTTGGCGACCTGATTGGCGACTATAACTCCGGACTCCGAAATCTGGCCGATCTGGATGTACAGGCTCAGAACCTCGCAAAACTGGTAGAAGAGTTTCGCTCTTACATTGATGAACGGGTCTTATGGATCAAAAGTGCTCCAGTCGCGGAATGGGGAACGTTCGAGCATGCTTTGGAAGGGGCAATCAAGTTTGGCTCTCCATCACAATGGGTAAATGTTGTTACCACGATTGTGAATGCACTCGTGCAACGTCCCGCACTCTCAACGACGATCATTGTTGCGTGTATCCTGCTTGTCCTCTTGCGTTGGCAATCCTTGGGATGGCTTCGAAAGATCACGTCTCGAGCCGACAAGCATGAGCTCTCTCCGATGGTCGCGATGCCAGCGGCACTCGGATTAACAGCTTTGATTTCGATTGCCATTCCTGTCGCCATCTTGCTGACATCGTGGTTAATTCAGACCTTTGCAATTTCGAACGATCAGTTTTCCACAGCCCTGGCGACGTCTCTACTTCGTGCAGCTTTCTATGCTGGGACGATCGAGCTGTTGCGACAACTCACGCGTCGCGGAGGAGTCGGCGACTTCTTCCTCGGTTGGCCCGATGAAGTCACCGCTCGAGTCTATCGCGCGTTGACGACGCTCATGATTCTCACGACGCCACTCGTTTTGATCGATGGTGTTGCGATCCACTTCAATGACGGTCAGTACGTGCAGTCGTTGGGGCGAGTCATGTTCGTTTCCGGAATGATCGTGCTGACGTTTGTTATGTATCAAGTCGGTGCTGCGATCACGTCTTTGCTGTCGACCGGCAACCACAAGCGTTCAAGAATGATCTTCCGACTCGTGAATGCAATCATTCTGTGCGGACCGACAGCATTTTCTGTCCTGTCTCTCATGGGATATCACTACACAGCCAAGAAACTCCTGTTCCGTCTCGAGATGACACTTCTTCTCGCTGCCGGACTTGTGGCTGCGTTCTCGTTTGCCAAAAAATGGGTGACCGCTGCGAACCATCGTTTCGCGTTGGCGAGCCGCTTCCATCGACGACACAATCAGGCGGGCAAGAAGTCGGAAGTTGAAGTCGAGAATGCCAGCCCGGAGTTACATCCTCATCATCTTTCCGAGCAAATCGGTCGATTTGCCAGCGGTCTGGCGATCGTCGTCTTTCTCGTCGGTGCGTGGAACATCTGGATTGAAGTGCTTCCCGCAGTGCAGTCAGTTAGCAACGTCGAGTTGTGGCGAACGACTGCCCAAGTCACTGAAGTTGTGGATATCGGAGAAGGACGTTCGGAAACTCAGCTTGTGACTCGTGCTGTCCCGATCACGATTTCGAAGTTGATCTTCGCAGTGATTTTCCTGGCGATGACGTTCGTTTTCAGTCGTCATTTGCGAGCTGTTCTCGAAGTGCTTGTTTTCCGCACGTTTACGATGGATGACGGAGCAAAGCATGCGGTCACGACGATCGCAGGTTATGCATTAACCCTGGCGGGAGTAGTCACTGCCTGCCAGACGATTGGTGTCGGCTGGTCGAGTGTGCAATGGCTGTTGGCCGCATTGACAGTCGGTTTGGGTTTTGGACTTCAGGAGATTTTCGCGAACCTCGTTTCTGGTCTGATTCTGTTGCTTGAACGACCAGTTCGAGTGGGCGACGTTGTCACGATCGATTCCGTGACCGGAACCGTCTCGAAGATTCATATTCGAGCCACGACGATCGTCGACTTCGATCAGAAAGAATATATCGTTCCCAACAAAGAGTTCATCACTGGGCGGATGCTGAACTGGACGTTGTCAAACAAAACCAACCGCCTTCTGGTTCCCGTTGGCGTTGCCTACGGAACAGACACCGACAAAGCCCGTCAGTTGATGAAGGAAGTCGCAATCGCTCACCCAGTTGTTCTGGACGACCCCGCCCCATCCGTCACCTTTGACAGCTTTGGCGACAGCGCCTTAAATTTAACACTGCGTTGCTATCTACCGGATCTTAAAGATCGATTGGCGACATTGACCGAAATTAATCGAGGGATTGATCTCGCGTTTCGCGCGAATGATATTGAGATTCCATTCCCACAAATGGATCTTCATCTCAACGAAGAGCAGGTCCTCAAAATGCCTATCAATGCAGAAATCGCTGGCCCCCCTGCTCCGCAACTTCGCAAAGCGGGTTAGGATTGGGGAGGAATCATTTGCTCTCGACTTGTTCGAAAATGATGATTACAGGATCGCATTCACGGAATGCGATGATCTGGTGATTGCCATGCGGAAGCTGCACATCATTGGAAGGAAGAACTCCGGGAAAACGACACTCGTTGAGGATCTCGTACGGGTACTCACCGGTCGTGGTCTGAACGTCGGGACGGTGAAACACACACACCACCATCACGAGTTCGATGTCCCGGGGAAGGATTCCTTCCGCCATCGTCAGGCGGGGGCGCGCGTCGTTGGGCTGATCGGACCGGAGATGGCGGCTGTTTATCGTGATCATCAAGACTGCTCGCGCGAACAAGCTCTTGAGTGGATGTCACCTGCATTTAATGAATGTGACTTCGTTCTCATCGAAGGAAATCAACACACCACCGCTGCGAAGATCGAAGTGTGGCGTGAAGCTGTCGGTCAGCCGGCATTAATTACTTCCGATCCGACGATTCATGCTGTCGTCACTGACGACACTTCTCCGCTCGAAGACTGTCGGGTCTGGAAAAGAACTCCAATTGAACAATTGGCGGATCACATAGTGAGTTTTCTCAACTCCGCTGAATGATCAAGTGCTCTAAACTAACCAATCTGGTTTGAAGATCATCAGAACTCCGAGGATGAAGATCAATAGTCCGCTGATCAGCTTCAGCCAGCGGCCTTCTTTCTCTTGAAGCTTTCGCTTGCCGAGAGTGGCGACTGCGATCACAACCATGACGCTGTCGTCAAACATGTAAGCGATATTGTACAGAGCCAGGTAAGCATAGTTCTTCCACGCGGAGTAGCCCTGCATCGTCAGGACGTTCGTGTAAAGCGCTGGAAGCCCAGCTGTACACAGCAGCTCGACAATATTTACGAGCACTGCCAAGACGACCGCACCCGCAAGAGCTGCCCACATTGTCTCGGCTGTGATGATTTTTCTCGCTCTGGCGTAGATGCCAGGCTTTGCCGAATCGGGAATGGAAAGCGAAACACCTTGGCGAAACGCGAAGAAGTCTTTGATGTGAATTGCCCCCACGATCACAGAGAGAATTCCCAGAGTGAGCTGAACTCCTCGCAGGTATCCGATGAGCAGAAAGACATTCAGCCAGGCCGCCATGAATGCGAAGTAGGCCAATCCAGAGATGAGAACGAAAACGCCAGCAATGGCGAACATCTTTGTTCGGCTTTGAAGATTCACGAGAAGCGAAAGGAGGAACAGAAGCACCCACATTGCACATGGATTAAATCCATCTACCAGCCCGATAGCGATTGTGAAGGCAGGCATTCCGATTTCGCGGGCATTGATCAGACCGAAAACGGGCAGGTCCACGGTCTGCTTGTCAGAGGGGCCACTCGTGTCCAGATCATATGGCAACGGTGCATCTTCTCCAGTTCCTTCGATTGAGGGCGCGCCTTCTTGTCCACCCGGCGGTGGAGGCAGTGAATCCCCCGGAACAGGGAGGTCTGAAGGCCCCGAGGATGGCGGAGGAAGTGGAAGATCACCGCCTGGAACGGGAAGTTGTGAGTCGCTGGCGGGAAGTGGGAGTGGAGAATCAGTATCAGGCGGCGGCAAGTCTAGCTCACCATCACTCGCAGTCAGAACGGCGACGAATGAGATCAGCCACCCGCCTGCGTACGCAAGCTGTGCTCGTGGAGTCTTTAGTACGAACTGAAAGACTGTCGAGCCATCGAACGGACGACCGTGAAGAGGAATTTCCTTCGGCGTCGAAGGTGAGTGATCAGAGAGAAGCTGCGAATCGTTTAGTTCGCGTTCACTGTTTCGGCTGAACTTTTTTTTTGACTCGCACAACTGCGTGACCAATAGTCGAGCGTTTGCAGGATCTGCTTTCCGGTCGTCGATTCGCGATCGAACCCAATCGTCAATCCATTGCAGTAGTGAATGACCGGAAGACTAGCGGCCCGTTGTCCGTAGCGTCGCACAATGCCTTGCATTTCCTGATTGGCAGCCTGACTGGTGATCACTTCTTTGTAGACGATCTCAAGCGCGGGATAACGCGAGCCGTATTTGGCGAGGAACGCTTTCGTTGCAGCACAGTGAGGACAGCCGTTTCGGACATATGCGGTCATCCTCAAGATTTCATTGAGCCGAGTTTCGAGTTGATCCGGACTCTGAATGTCTGCAGCGACGTACTTCATCCCATAGACAGCCGGAAGTTTGACATCGGCAAGTCGGAAGTGTTTAGCGATCTCGTCGAGGCGCGTTCTCACGTCCGGAGATTCGTTCAAGTCACGGAAGTGGAGAATCAAACCACCTCGCTGGGCTGCAAACTCGCGCAGCTTCGCCTGAAGTTCCGCAGCTTCGTTCTGTCCGGAGTCGTAGAAGAATTCGATCGAAAAGCATTGTTGTGACGGTTCATCTGCTGCCAGCAGGCCGATCGGAAGAACGCAAAAAAGAACGACACTCCAGAGATGAGAGCGCACAGCGAATGGCGTCAGAGACAGCACAGAAGCTCCTCCTCAAGTGATTTCACGGAAACACGATCGACCCACTCAGCCTGCCATGCTTCGGACGGATAATCAAGGAAGAAGTTCAGAGCGCGGACGCGATTCTGACGTTCGAGGGGCTTCTGCATACTTGCAATGGCAGAATCATCAGACGGACTCTGATCCATCCGATCGTAACGCTCGGCAGAGATTGCGTAGTATCTCATTCGGTTCAATGGGAGGATGACACGTGTTCATACTGAGTCCACGAACGAGCTTCATCGGACTGGAACCACTCGAAGATTGTCTATCCCAACCGATCTGTTGCAACATGATAGTGAGGATCTTCAGAGACGTTGACTTCGACGAACTCGCCTGCACGATCCAGCAGCTGACGACATTCCTCACTCAAGTGAGTCAGGTGAAGACGTTTGCCTGCGTTGTCGTACTTCTCGCTGATAGAGTTGATCGCTTCAAGACCTGACTGGTCGTAGACTCGCGAAAAGTAGAAGTCAATCACGACGTCGTCCGGGTCGTTCTCGAAGTCAAACAGGTCTTTGAATGAGCTGACCGATGCGAAGAAGAGCGGGCCGTGAAGCTGATAGATTTTGCTTCCATACTGATTGAATTTGACGTCGGCAAAAATGTGAGTCGAATGCTTCCAGGCAAAAACCAGTGCCGAAACAACAATCCCGAGGATCACAGCTGTTGCGAGATCATGCATGACGACGGTGTAAGTGGTCACGAGAACCATGACGAGAACGTCGCTCGTCGGCATTTTTTCGAACATCTTAATTGACGCCCACTCGAATGTTCCGATGACGACCATGAACATGACACCCACAAGGGCAGCCATGGAAATCTGTTCGATTAGCGGTCCGAGGAAAAGCACGAAAATTAATAAGGCGACTGCTGCAGTGATTCCGGAAAGACGCCCTCGACCACCGGAGTTGACGTTGATCAGCGACTGACCAATCATCGCACATCCGCCCATTCCACCCATCAGGCCACAAAAGAGATTCGCAGCCCCCTGCCCCAAACACTCTCGGTTTCCCTGCCCTCGTGTCTGGGTGATTTCGTCGATAAGGGAGAGAGTCATCAGCGACTCAATCAGGCCGACGCCGCACAGAACAATTGAATACGGCAGGATGATCCAAAATGTATCGAGGTTGAATGGAACCAACTTGTACTGCAGGAAAAACGGCAACGGGAGTGAACCGCTGATGCCTCGCGCCGAGTTCGGTGAGGCAGCAGCGACAGCCAGTTCGTCAGCAACCGTCTCACCGCTTTCGGTTGCCTCGACTTCATTCACTGCGACGGCAACCTCCTCCGTTGAATCAGCCGCGCCACTTTCTGAGTGATGCGAACCATGTCCGGTGGAATTCTCGGCTGCGGCGAGGTTCGTTCGCAACATGTCTCCCACTGTCGCAATGTAGTGCTGCCCCTCAACATGTTCGATGTTGTGATTAATCCCGAGTGAAAGAAGCGTCACGACAACAATCGCTGCAAGAGAAGCTGGGACGGCACGAGTTAATTTCGGGAGAAGCCAAATAATGGCCATTGTCACAGCGACCAGAACGAGCATTACAGCCAGTCGCGGTCCGCTGAGATAGACCAATTCGCCGGAGCCGGAAAGCGTTTTGAAACTGCCCAGCTGTGCTAATCCAATCACAATTGCCAATCCGTTCACGAACCCCAGTTCCACTGAGTGCGGAACCATTCGAATGAGCTTTCCAAGACCCAGCAGGCCAGCCAGCACCTGTAGCACACCGCACAACATCACTGCCGGAAAGAGGTATTCGATTCCATGTTCGGAAACCAATCCGATGACGACGACAGCCATCGCTCCTGTTGCTCCCGAGATCATCCCCGGACGACCACCGCACACGGCGGCAATCAGGCCAACGAACGCGGCGGAGTAAAGTCCAATGAGTGGGGAAACGCCGAGCAAAAATGCGAAAGCAATCGCTTCGGGAACGAGTGCCAACGCGACTGTAATCCCCGAGAGAAGATCGCTTCGAACTGACTCAGAATTCTGACGAAAGAAATTGAGCATGGTCTTTTCTGTGCGGTATTCAGGCTGCAACGTGCTGAGCTTTGCGCTGAGACAGCAAATTTACGGACGGTAATTGTGCGAACAGTAGTGGTTGTGCGTGACCGATCTTCAGATGGAAGAGGTCAGTGAAAGAGGCTTGACTATGAAATCGCGTCGCGTTCAGAGGGACTGTGAAAGAAACAGTCGCGCGGCAACTTCTGTGATGCGGTGCATCAGTTGGCCGGTCGCGGAAGAGTCAAGGTGGCGTAAACATGGCGGAACAATAACGACCGGCATGACGAGCGGCAACTCAAAAAGAAGCAATCATCTCAGAGACTCGAGTTTCATCGATACGCAGCGTGTGACAATGGTTTTGACGCGATGAAAAGCGTATCAAGTATTGTTACGTGCTGATGCGTTGATGTAATTCGATCAAGAAACAGCCATGCTGTGCTTAAACGTACCGATGAAGGCGTATCCATTTATTCTGTCGCTGGGGTTTGACTTCTCATGTTTTCTGCTTGGGAGATCACAAGGAGGCAAGAGCGCGCAATGTGACAATTCAGCCAGGTTCCGAAGTCGTGTGGTCCCACAGCCCCTTTCGTTCAAGCAATCGGGTGCGATGGCGTGCGAGCCGCATTGGTGCCCGTTGAACCGATGAATGATGTCTGCTTTGCCGAGTTCTGTCGATGTTGGCTGGCTCCCAACTTGGAACCGAATGACCTGGTACTGAAGAATAGCTTGAGTGCTCACCAAAATTGCCTTAAGCCGTCCAGAGACTACCTCCGAAACAACGACGGCATGGGCGATCGGAATGTCCTCGACCACGAACAAGAAGGTGTGCAGTGGCCTCGAAATTGAAAGAATGAAGCGTCACGCGGATACATCGATTCGATGATGCATCCGCGTGATCCTCTATCAGAATCTCGACGGACTGTCACACAACAAGCCACTCAGCGGATTAAGAGTTGGACACTCCCTGACGCCGAGATCGACGAGCGAAGAGTGTTAAAGTTCCGAGGCCGAATAGAGCAAAACTGGTCGGTTCAGGGATCGTAGTAACTTCGACAGACAGTTCTGAAATGAAATCTGGGCCACCGATCGGAGCGGGGGTGAGAGATCCAAAGGAGATGCGGACAACATTCGGTTCAATGATCGGAACAGGGTTCGTTACGAACGCACGTTCATCAATGATGAAATCCAAAAACTCTGGAACTCCGTCCAGGAATTCGAGGCTTGGTTCGTCAGGCAGGTCGATATCGTCTGATTCTGTAAACGTCTGGCCGAAAATCGTAAACTCAATCATCAAACCGGATAAAAAATCAATCTCTTCATCACCGATTCCAGTGAGAAGTGAATCGTCGTACGTGAAAGATCCTGTACCGACTGTGCCTGCAAACGGCGAGGAAGCGTCAACGGTTGCGGTAAACGTCTTCGTCACCATCCCAGCATCGGAAACCGAGGTCGCGGTGGCCATGGCGACCATAACGAGTAGATGCCCAAGTTTTCTCACTGCAAATCTCCCCATAAAATCAAATGAATTCAGCAGCATGCAAAACACCATCGTTTCACACTTCTAAGACTGAAGGGTTCGACATGTTCCCAGCGAGTATCAAGTTGCCCGTTTACGAAAGTCAACGTGTTTTTCTCAATGTTCCCAAAGTTGTTTTTCCAGTCCAGAACTAGACTCTTCTCAATGATCGATGGCGTGAATGACCGCACGTTATCTCTGAATTGAAGTTCAAGAAGTCGCTGAAAGGTGCGGAAGGTCGATCGATCGGAGTTCAGAACCCGGTGATCAACAGCCGAATTCCCGGAACTTCGCCTTCAAGATTTTCCCCGAATCACTCGACTAAGGAGGAATCTAACTGACGACGGCGCATTTCGGACTCTGAAGGTTTCGAGATTGAATTTTCGTCCAATTCGCAACTTTTCATTTGCGTCTGTCAGACTGTCGGAAGACTTGAGACCCAGTTGCGGTACGAAGTCTCGACACTCCGCCGAGCAGGGGCACTCAAACGTCGATTGACTGGCCGACTCGTCAAGTTGGAACCGAACAACCTGATGTCGATGTACAACTTGAGTGCTCACCAATCAACGGCAGTCTTGGAAGCGATCCGTTCGGCTGGAGCAGACCTTCATTTGGTGTCACCGTGTTTTCCTGATCTCCCTCCAATTGAGTAGATCATCAGCGAGCACTATGAACACTTTCGTGAACTGGCCGCATGCTGCCTCCGCTTCTTCTGAAACAACGACGGCATAGATAATCGGAATACCTTTAGTTGGCCGGTGCTTTTGCCGAACGTCGGTTGTCAGTGACGAGGAGCGGAGCTCGTCGGCGATACGGAAGCTCTAATCGACGAATGTTTGTTGACAATTTTCCGGCGCGGTAAGACTCCGCGATTGCTACTGGAATCTTGGCTTCCGCGAGGACCACTTTCGCTCTGTTCTCTTGTGTACGAGAACGCATTTCCTGCTCATAAGCGACAGCCATCGCGCGTCGCTTTTCAGCAGCTGCACGAGCGATTCGAATATCAGCATTGGCTTGGTCGATTTGCAGAGATGCGCCGATGTTGCTGCCCACGTCGATATCTGCGATGTCGATCGAGACGATCGCGAAAGCAGTCTGTGAATCGAGTCCCTTGGTGAGCACTTCTCTTGAGATCGCCATGGGGTCCATGAGCGCGTCTTGATAAGTGTCACACGATCCGATTGCTGACACAATCCCCTGACCGACGCGTGCAATGACAGTTGTTTCAGTTGCTCCGCCGATCAATTGAAGCAGGTTTGTGCGAACGGTGACGAGCACGCGCACTTTGAGTTGAATTCCATCTTTTGCGACACCATCTAGTGTGTCCTGGTCTGCAACTTCCGGGTCGGGACAGCGGATCACCTTGGGATTCACGCTGACTCGCACAGCTTCCAGAACATCGCGTCCAGCCAGATCGATCGCTGCTGCTGTTTCCCAATCGAGCGGAATACCAGCGCGATTTGCCGCGATGAGGGCGAGAGTCAGCCGTAGAACATCTCCGCCAGCGAGATATTGGGCTTCCATCGCTTGAGTCGTGATATTGTCAATGCCTGCCTGAACGGCCATGACACGGCACTGCATGATGACTCGCGGATTAACGTTTCGCAGAGACATTAAAAACAGTTGAAACAGGCCAATGCGTGCTCCAGAGACAAGCCCCTGCAGCCACAGTGAAAAGTATCTCCACACGATGGCGACAAAGATCACACCTACCGCGCACAACAGGACAACGAGCCACGTCGGAAGCATACTCGCGGACTTTCAAAACTCGAGTCCGATCCTGAAAAGAAAACAACAGCGGACTGGCGACCGCAATCGATCCGATTTGGAACCACTCGATGACAACATAAACTTGGATACACGCTTTACCAGCAGGTCGGCACACGGAGGAAATTCGACCTGATGAATTATAAGCGTGGCTGCAATAGTCAGATGACGATGCGAAACATCCGTCAGGCTGTAAGTTTCAATGTGGCCAGTCGCTGTCGTTAAAATTCTCGAACATACCTGAAAGGCAGTCTGACCCGGAAAGAGAACCAACAAGTGTTAATTCTGCTTTCAAATCAGCACCGCACTTTCAGTTATGTCAGAGTGTTTTTTGAAGGAATTGCCGAAGCAATTTCCATTCACGCAGTGCGGACGTTTTCCGCACGTGGTCCTTTAGGGCCCTGGCCCACATTGTAAGTCACTCGCTGACCTTCACGAAGGTCGTCGTATGCAACGCCTTCGAGTGCTGAGCTGTGGAAGAACATGTCTTTTCCACTGCCGTCATCGATGAATCCGAATCCTTTGTCGGTGATTCTTTTGATTGTGCCTTCTGCCATCTCTGTAATCCAATACTCTCAAAAAGTGATCGTGCTGACGCTGACGGATGAAACACTCAATCGTCGTGCCTGCACATAACAAGTTTGATCACTCATGAATCTGGTGGACGCTTTCACTGTAAGGTTTTGTGAACGGCGTCCACTTTAGATTCATCAGTCGATCCGGGTGCTTTCAGTAAATCGAATTTGCTCTGCCGGTGAAGAAAGTTACTTCATAGCGTTGCGATGTATTCTGGTTCATTAAGTCGTCGGTTTCGCGTCGCGTTGACGTCGTGGAAACTTTGGTTTCGAACGTCGTTTCTTCTTCACGCCCGACGGTCGCCCTTCAGAATTCGAAGTTGTTGAGACAGTCCGATCCGATGAGTACCGACGCTTTGACTTTCCGTTTTTGGAATTCTTGTCACTCGACGATGAGGGACGACTTCCGTTATGTCGGCGAGGTCCACCATGACGACCTTTGCCGCCTCCGCCTCCATTTGGACGACCACGTCGACGCTCTGGTCGTGGGAAGTCTGGATCGACAGGAATTTCCTGTCCGATGAGTCGTTCAATTCCACGCAGTTCGCGGAATTCTTGCCCCGAACAGAACGTCAATGCAATGCCTTCGGCTCCAGCTCGTCCCGTGCGTCCGATACGGTGCACGTAGTTCTCGGCTTCCATTGGAAGGTCGAAATTGATGACGTGGGTAATTCCCGTGATGTCGATTCCTCGAGCAGCAACATCCGTGGCGACGAGAACGTCGACACGTTTGCGGCGAAATGCTTCGAGTGCCTTCTGGCGAGCGTTCTGCGACTTGTTTCCGTGAATCGCGGTCGCACGAATTCCATCGTCCATAAGCTCTTCAGCAACTGAGTTCGCTTGACGCTTTGTCTTTGTGAAGACGAGCGTCTGGCCAACATTTTCACCCGCCAAGATTTTCTGAAGGGTCTTCAACTTGTCTCGCTTTTCGACAAACAAGACCTGCTGCGCGATCTTCTCCACGCTTGTGGTCTCCGGCGTCACGTTAACGTTGACCGGATCCCGCAGGAGGCTGTTAGAGAGTTCAATGATCTTCGGTGAGAGAGTCGCTGAGAAAAAGAGCGACTGTCGCTGTTCTGGAAGCTGTTTAATGATCCGCTTCAGGTCGGGAAGGAATCCCATGTCCATCATGCGGTCAGCTTCGTCCAGAACGAAGACCTCGAGACGGTCGAGTTCGATGTGCCCTTGGTTCATCAGGTCGAGCAATCGGCCCGGTGTGGCAACGAGAATGTGAACTCCTCGTTTCATCGAACGCACTTGTTGACGTTGGCCGACGCCACCATAAATCAGGGCGTGTCGCAGTCGGAGATGGCGTCCATACTTGCTGCAGCTGTCGCCGATTTGAATCGCCAGTTCGCGAGTTGGAGCGAGAATCAGAGCGGACGGCCGGTTGGGGGTCGCTTTGCGATTTCGTTTTCCAAGCATGTTGAGGATCGGCAAAGCAAACGAAGCGGTTTTTCCGGTTCCGGTTTGAGCGCAACCCAGAACGTCTTTCCCCTCAATGGCTGGGGGAATGGTCTGTGCCTGGATGGGAGTTGGAGTCTTGTAGTTTTCGTCAGCGAGAGCACGCTGGACGGGTGGGATCAGATTCAGTTCTTCAAACGTAGTCAAAATGTTTCTTTCTATAAGTCTTGTGAGGTAACACCGCTCGTTAGCAATGTTGGCGATTTGTTTCGATCCGCAGTTTTCGCAGAAACCATCCAATGGTCTCAAATTGAGAAGCTCACTTGTGACTGCGTTTTGATCTCACAGTTGCCTGCGATGAACGAATGGCCGGACCGGTTGCCCAGAAGAACTTCAGTGACAATCACTTGCCAGGTGGATGACATCTGTTCGAGTGATTCATTCTTCTCTGCTCATTCACAGGATGCATTTTTGTTGGCATCTTCTTGCGATTCCCTAAAAAACCTGCGAATAATCGAATTCGAAGATCATACAGACAGGAATCACAGGTGAATGGCCGCAACCGGGATAATTCACTCCAGACGATATTGTCTCGGATGTGAATCAGGATTTCGTCGGACCGGTTCGATTCGTTGATGAAGCCACAACGTCACCATCACGGGAAATTGTGGATCGGAAATGTGAACAATAGAGGCTCGGCAGAAAGAAAAATCATCTTCTGCAGAAAGACCGCTAACCAAGGAATTCTGACCAAACAAGAAAGATTCAGAACTCGGAGCGTTGTCTTGCAACGCAGGCGGCTTCCCAGAGCGGTCAACACAACCGATAGTTGGCAGCAGTTCGGCATCACTTACAGGTCAATGCCAAAACAACGGGACTGCAAAAGGATCCACCTTTGCTCCAAAATCCCGCTTGATCGGAAAACGCCCTCACTCACATGAATAACGCTACTCGCTTGATTCCGACCATTTTGATTCAGTAGACAACTGAACATCTCTACCGAATCTGCAATAACAATATCAATGACAACTCACAACGCCAAGTCAGAAATAACAATTTTTAATCCACTTTGGGCGATCTCCCGTTGATTGTTGGAGACTCTTCAAATTTCGTAGACTCCAAACGGCAGAGCGGAGGGTGACTGAAAAGCGGAGGTGTCAAGAAGCTTGTCACCCTCAGTTTCACTTTCTGCATCAGCCCGCTGAGGAGTTTGGTAACGTCGATCGATTGAGGGCACAATCGGCAGAATACAAAATCTTTGACCATCTTCCCCTACTCAGGTTCACTCATTTCTCAATGGATAGTCATCCGAAGATGCAAGATCCCAATTCGCAACCTTCGTCCAGCCATCACCCGCTTCCCCGCAGGCAGATCGCGCTGCAGTGTCGGCCGGTGGTGAATCGATTTGTGCGGAAAGTGCAAGACGATCTCAGCGATAACCTTGTTGCAGTTGCTGTTTATGGTCCGGCAGTGACCGAGATTTATGATGTGCGATATCATCGGGTACACGTTCTGATCGTCACCAATCAGCGTGACGTCAACGGTCTTCTCGCACTTGGTGCATCTTCTGGACAAGCGATTCAGGAAGGCATTGCGCCTCCGTTGATTCTCACTGAGAAAGCACTGACAGCTTCCTTTGATGTCTTCCCGCTTGAGTGGTTGGACATCCACCAGTTTCATGTGAACCTCGTTGGAGAAGATAAACTCGCAACCGTCGACTTTGACCACTCGGATGTTCGCCTGCAGTGTGAACGGGATCTACGAACCCTCGACATTCAAATTCAGCGAGGCATTCTCGCCAGTCGCGGAAATCGAAAACGTGTCGAGCGGATCGAAGATGCATCTCAAGACACTCTCGTTCGCGTTCTTCGCGGGATCGCTTGGCTGACAGGTGATAGAAAAGCTTACCTCCCTCTTCCACTCGTTCAACGCTGTGAGGTGCTTCTTGGAAAGTCGCTCCCCGGGTGCCGACAGTCGATCGACCACGAGGGCCGCCACGATTTGCAAACACTCGGCCAACTCCTCGACGAACTCGGACATCTCGCAGGTTGGATTGATGTTGTTTAGAACTCATTTACAGAGGGGCGTTTTCTCTCCGATTCAGCAAACAGAACAAACGTCGCGATCCACATGGTTGAGGAAAACGCTGACGCCACGGGCGGTCATTGTCTGCGCAGTGATTCTCTCTTTTGTGTTTTGGGGAACGCCCAGACTAATTGCTCAAGACATCGTTCCCGACGACGGCACCTTCGTCATTGACCAGGTGGGAGTGTTTACTCCCGAAGAGGAACAGCGACTGGAAGGCTATCTCCGCGAACTCGAGCAGAAAACGACTGCTCAAATGAAGGTGCTGGCTGTCGCGACAACTGGAAATCTCCCAATCTTCGACTACGCCCAGAAAACGTCCGAAGCGTGGAAACTCGGAACAGAGAAAGAAGACAACGGTGTTTTAATTGTGCTTGCTGTCAGTGATCGCCAGGTGCGCATTCAGACCGGATACGGGATCGAACCGATTCTCCCGGACAGCTGGTGCGGGACCAATTCTCGCGATGTGGCGAAGCTCTATTTTCGACAGGAGCAGTACGCGACCGGTCTCACTGAGCTTGCTCTGCGGGCTGCGACCAAAATTGCTGACGAACAAGGTGTCGAACTGACCGGTGTGCCTCAACGACGAGCTGCTCAAGGCGAGGAAATGAGTCCCCTGGCCTTCTTCGTGCTGATGGTCATTCTTTTCATTATTTTGTCCAATATGGGAAAGAGGCGAGGACCACGTGGACGGGCCGGAAACGGTTGGTGGATCGCCCCACATTCAACCTGGGGGAATGGAGGCCGATCGTTTGGAGGAGGAGGTGGAGGTTTTGGAGGCAGCTTCGGTGGAGGCGGAGGATTTGGCGGCGGCGGAGGAGGAGCGAGCTGGTAGCTTTTTCTGTAGTCACGAACTTTCACAATATGCACCCGCATACTTCGAATATACGAACAGTCGGTTCCCACCCTGTTCTATTTAATTCTAAACGAGATAAAAGGCATTCCTGATGAAGTCGATAATTCCTGTGTTAATTGTGCTTGGACTGATTGTTGTAGGTATCGGAGGTTGCGCAGTCTCTGGATACAACCAGGTGATGTCTCTGGATGAGAAGGTCAAGTCGAGTTGGGCGCAAGTAGAGACTCAACTTCAAAGGCGATACGACCTGATTCCGAATCTGGTTGAAACAGTCAAAGGTGTGGCTGCGCAAGAAGAGTCGATCTTCGTCGGAGTCGCCGAGGCGCGAAGCAAGTACCAGAACGCTACAACGATCAATGAGAAAGCTGCAGCAGCTTCTGGGTTGGAGTCAGCACTTGGTCGACTTCTCGCAATCCGGGAAGCTTACCCAGAACTTCGCAGCAACGAGTCCTTTCTCAAGCTTCAAGACCAACTGGAAGGAACTGAGAATCGAGTGTCGGTTGAACGTGGACGGTATAACGAAGCTGTTCAATCGCTGAATTCCTACATCCGCGGGATTCCAGGAAGCCTCTGGGCTTCGTTCGCAGGCGTTGAGAAAGCAGAGTACTTCGAAGTCGAATCAGACGCTGCACGCGAAGTTCCAAAAGTCGATTTCGGCGAATCGTCCAAGGAAAGTGCAGCCACAAGAACGCAATCGCAGAAAGCCATCACTCAGGAAATCGCACGCAATCGGGTCGGCATGAGCATTCTGCTGTCCTCTTGAGTTAGTGACTGTCGGGAGTTTGCAACGCTTCGATTGTGAGTTTGAACGAACACACCCTGCAAAGAGAGATGAACCTCTTTGCAGGGTGTGTTGCTTTTTCAAAGGTCTTCTTCAACTTCGGTTCAAATGAACTTCAGTTGAGTTATCTGAGACGCGGAAGATTTGAGCATCTTCGGATTTGATTTGCACTCTCTCGTTTCACTTGATGGAACAGCACAAGCGAATGCACAGGAAAGCGCAGCTTGCTCTAGTTTCCGGTTGGAAGCGGAATCTTCACGCCATCTTCTTCGAGTTGCTTTCGAACCCATTGGAACCGCTGATATTCGCTCAGTGTCAGCGGGCCTGTGTACGTCTCGCTTTGCTTTTTACGAGGAGGGTACTTGAGGTAAGTCTTCATCAGGTTGGAGACCTGCTCGTTATAAGTAACAGCCACCCAGGTATGCTCCGTGAAGTTGTTCATGAAGACGTCGTATCGTTCCTGAGGGTCTTGCAGCAAGTCGAAGACTTGAGGAACGGTCGCAACGTACTTATCAGCACCCTTCCATCCGAGGTTTGAGTCGACGGAAAGGCCACCGGTGGCTTGTCCATCATCACCACGCAGATTCGTCACGAATTTGTACTGATTCACGCGAACCGCACCAGGAGACAATTCGTTCTCGGTGAAATAGTACCACGCTGTGCGATCTGACTTTCCAGTGCCTGTCAGAACTGGTGTCATGTCGTAGCTGTCGAAATAGATGGGCTCCCCTTCGCGGTCGTTTTCGGGGAGTTTGGCTCCAGCGACTGAAGCGAATGTCGCCATCAAATCGAGACCGCCAACAACGTCATGATTTCGAACGCCTGCTTTGACTTTTCCTGGCCAGACGACGATGGCTGGAACGCGATTGCCACCTTCACGGACAGTTCCTTTTGTTCCTCGGAAGGGAGTGTACCCTGAGTCAGGATACACATCTTGCCACGCTCCGTTGTCTGTGGTGTAGAAGACCAGTGTGTTGTCATCGAGCTTCAACTCACGAAGCTTATCCATCACGTTCCCGATCCGTGCATCAAGTTCGACTGTTGAATCGGCATACTTGGTTTTGGAAATCGACTTGTGCTTAAACTCAGGAGCAGGCAGGTTGGGTTGATGATTCTTCATGAAGTTGATGTTGATGAAGAATGGCTGCTCCGGATTCTTCGCCGCATCTTCCAGAAACTTAATTCCGGACTGCTCGACGTATTGATCGAGGAAAGGGATGCCGACGATGCCTTTGTCGGGGGTGTCGACGTACTCTCCGTTGACTTTCCAGTCTTCTTTGACGGGTTGCCCAGCGAGTCCAGATAACGAGCCTTTGGTGACTTTGTTAAACATTGCGCGAAGGTCATCGCTCATGTCCGGAAACCAGTTCGGGTCTCCGTATGTGTAGGCATTTAAGTGATAGAGAAAGCAGTGCTCCATCACGTCGTAGCCCTGTGCATTCGGGAGTGCGTAGTCTGACTCTCCCAGATGCCACTTACCGGTGAAGTAGGTTTTGTACCCGGCCGTCTTCAGCACGGAACCGAGAGTCCATTCTGCAGCGGGAAGTCCGCCTCCTTGTCCTTGGAAAGCAACAGTTGTCATTCCGCTACGGTTTGGAATGCGACCTGTTTGCATCGCAGCACGACCAGGAGTGCAACTGGGCTGTGCATAAAACGAGAAAAATGTCATTCCCTCGGCAGCGAGACGGTCGAAGTTGGGGGTCGGCATCCCGCGGCCTTCCCCTCCCCCGTAAGGACCAAGGTCCCCGTAACCGGTATCGTCGGAAACGATCAACAGGATATTGGGTTTCTTGGATTGACCAAAGGCAGGACCTGCAGCGACGAACATCAGCAAAACAGCCAATTGCGCCCGCAGCATCCAACTCAGCGACCATGGAACTTTCGGCATCGAATCTCCTTCGCGTAGAAAAATGATCGGCCTTCATCGAAAGCCGACTGCTTAAAAGTCACGAATATCATTTGCCAAGACAATCGCGACAGACTTTCTTTGATTCTGACTTTCGAGTGCGAACTGCCCTGTTTGTCAGCCTTCTCGAAGGCTACTTCACGCCAACGGAATTTCAACATCATTAAAAACGATTGAATAGATATTCACAGGAATCACATCGGATCCGAAGTTTGAGGAAAGGCTGCGGAAGTTTT
This sequence comes from Thalassoglobus sp. JC818, assembly GCF_040717535.1. Classification (NCBI taxonomy): domain Bacteria; kingdom Pseudomonadati; phylum Planctomycetota; class Planctomycetia; order Planctomycetales; family Planctomycetaceae; genus Thalassoglobus; species Thalassoglobus sp. JC818. Next base: position 225,717 of record NZ_JBFEFI010000001.1, on the reverse strand, counting down.
CGATAGCAAACTCTGAACGCGACGTGTTGAAATAGATGGGCGAACGTGTGAAGTCTCGGTATTCGTCGTTGAGTGAAAAGAATATTGGAAAGGCGGAGCAAAAGTTGAACAAGAGATGGTGAAGCAAAAGATGACCGCATAAAAAATGGGGCGTACGCTGATGCGACGCCCCGGAGTAAATTGGAGATGTTGAAGGAGAGTGAGTCTTTCGCGAAACGACCTTCACTCTCCGTACTGGATGTTTCTAGTTGTCCTTGCGAGTGACGATACAGCACCAGTCATTATTCAACGAATTCGGAGCACTTCCCAGGTCGACGACAGATCCGCCGGTGACGGTCGATACGCTGCCTGTTGCCCAGGCACCCCCTTTACGTGGATTGATCCATTGGACTGTGAATTCGCCTTGGCTGTCACTGAGGTTCAAATGGAATCCGGTTCCCTTTTTCTGGTCGTAGATCGCATAGACGGAACCAGGATCTGCTAAGCAGAACCCACGCGGCATGTCGACGAGCAATTCATTGTGAGGAGCCATTTCCAGCAGCGGCAGTTTTGTTAATTCGTTGACTGCGATCCCGATATGTCGCGGCATCGTCTTCGTGATGCGATAGTCGTCGATGATCTGGTCATAGTCGTGGTTCTCTGGCTTTTTCAGATACCATTCGTATCCACCTCCTCCGCTCAAGTACCATGGCCACATTTTTTCGATGCGGCCTTTGTGGTAGTCGGTCATCGTTCCGTGAATTTCATCTCCTGAAATAACGAGTGGATGACCCGCTTCCGCTGATTTCTCTCGCCACTCTTTGACGAAGTCGTAGATCGATTGATTCCCAAGTCCGGATTGAACCGCAGTCATATCAAAATTGGGATCGCCCACGAGTGCAGTCCACATTTCGACAAGTTTCGGCCCTCGATTGTGGGTTGAAATAGGATGATTGTAAGCGTCAAGGTTTTTAATCCATGCAGCTTGTTCCTTCAGTTCGTCATAAGTGAAGTCGTTTTCTTCACCCAGATCGAGTTGGAATGCAAGATGATGCCCAAATCTCGAAACCATTTCTCGGAAGAACAGTTTGCGAATTCGCCCGAGTGGTACTCCTTCGCTGTTGTAGTACTTGTCGTTCGATGCTTCGCACAACAGCAGGTGCATGAAGATGCCAACGGTCTCAGCGTGAGAGAAGGCGATCTCCCACTGATCGAGCTTGCTTACGTCGTAGTGCTCTTTGTCTTCGTGGGCAATCGTCGGGTATGTGTCATCTCCATCGTCTTCGACACTCATCGCCATGATGTACAAGCTCGACACGCCGTTCTGACGACCGAGGTAATTTAACATGCCAATGAAGTTTCTTCCGGCGTTTTCTCGGGTTTCTTCCGGACCGTCGTTGCGTGTCCAGTCAGGGTCGCCAGCTTCCCAGTCCTGTGTATGTCCGGCAAATCGATGCAGGTAGATTTCCGATTTCGGAATGTCTTCGTAGAGTGGGCCGCGTTTGTTGTTGGAAGTTGTGTTGTCGAAACCGTAGTACCCCAGCATGTTTTCAGGAACTCCGGGGCCTCCCTTCAAGAAGACATCGCCATTCGAAAACGTCAGGAAGTGGTGGCCTCGGTTGAGAATCAGACCCTTCTCTGGGCTTCGGAAATCTCGTCCTGACTTGTCGGATTCCGCGACTTTGAAAGTGCCTGACTGCCCATCTAAAGGTGTCCAAGCTTTTCCTGCTTGCGGATCAGCGGAAATGGAAACGTCGTCTCCTTCTCGAAACGAAACATTCCAGTTCCACTCTCCAACTTCATTTGGGCTGAAGCATGCCCGCCACTTGTTGCCGGAGTCTGCTCCAGTTTGTCCAGCGTTTCCATCGGCAGCATAAAATCCGGGGACGGTCATTCTCTGACCGCTCGGTCCTTCAAACGTGACATCAAGTCGATATTGAAAGTAAGGATTCGGTCGAGCGGTCTCGCTGGTCTCTGGCCCGTCAAAAGTCAAAGAAACACGATGCCAACGCATGAGGGTGTCCGGGTTATCTGCTGATCCGCGAACTTCGACAGCACGACACTCCTGGAGATTAGTAATCGCCATCAACTGCACGAAGCAGAGCATCGCGATTATCCGGTGAGGAATTCTCTTTTTCATCGGGACATCTTTCTGTGAGCACAACGAAAACAATTGAGTTGAAACGCTTGCCAACTCACACCAACGAGAGCGGTCGCTGCGAGATCGAGCGAACTGGCCTTCGCGATTTCGCACTCGCATCAATGATCACTTTAGCGATCATTTTTCTTTCGTGAAAGGAAACGAACGTGAAAAACCGTTTCGTCATAAGAAATGGGTTGTGGAGGCTCTGAACCAACCTGAATGTCTGAAATGACCCACGAAATTCGGCAAAACGGGAGCAGTTCGGCAGTGATCTTGAGACGTCGGTTCTGTTGACTCGTTGCATCAAATTCGGAGTTCGTCGAACGAAATGTATTCAACAAAAAATCCCCATCGTTGGGCTGCGAGCAGTTTCAAGACTGATTCGCAGATCAACAATGGGGAGCTTGGAAAACTGGAATTGCTGAACTCAAAAGAAACAGGCGCGGGCATGTTCAAGTATCGCCCGCATCAGAATGAGAACGCGATCTAGTTGAGATCGACTGTGACCGACTTGAGCTGACCAGTGAACTTGAACGGCATGTCGTAACCATCCATGACTGGTGTGCCTGTGTCGAAACCGACATCAAAGGTCTCATCCAGCGTCACACGATTTGGAATACTCTTCTCGACGCGGCCTTCACCGACTTTTTTATCATCAACAAAGAGGGATAATGTCGCACCTGCGAATGGTTTGTTCTCATCGGTGATGTAGACAGCTTTCAACGTCACTTCGCCGGTCGGAATTCGATCGTCCGATTCGATTGTGAAACGCTCGACTCCAGCTAGGTTGTAGTGATAGATCAAGCGACCATCTCTCACCATGAGTCCGTATCCCGCAAATCTTCCTCCCTGCGTCAGCAGCATTCCTTCTCCGCCTGTTTCCGGGAGCGTGACCTTAGCAGTAATCGTGTGACTGCGGTGCTTGAGATCCGGAGCAGCTCCTTCGGGGAGTCGGAGGAGATTCGGATAAGTAAAGGTTTCCCGACCGGCAGTGAGACTTGGGCGATTGGCAACGTCCAGACGCTGAGTCTTGCGGTCATCAAGTGGGAGGACCTGATATCGCGCAGCTTCGGAGAAGAAGAGTTTGACGAGCTCAGCCAGTTTCTCGGGTTGCTCGCTGGCGAGATTGTTCGCCTGACTGAAGTCTTCTTCGACGTGATAGAGTTCCCAGTCCATATTCAGCAGATCGCGAGCAGGTGACTCGCTGTCCCAAGGGATTCCGCAGAGTGCACTCGCCATCCAGCCATCATGGTAGATCCCCTGATTGCCGAGCATCTCAAAGTACTGCGTCGTTCGCCGATCTTCGGCGTTGGCATTATCGAAGGTGTAAACCATGCTGACGCCTTCAATTGGCTTTTGGGCGACCCCGTTAAATTCTGCGGGAATTTGCACACCAACGACTTCTAGAATTGTGGGGGCAATGTCAATCACGTGATGAAATTGATCGCGAACTTCCCCGCGAGCTTTAATGCCCTTTGGCCAAGAGATCGCGAGACCGTTTCGCGTGCCCCCGAAATGGCTGGCGATTTGTTTGGTCCATTGAAACGGAGTGTCCATGGCCCACGCCCAAGCTGCCGGAAAATGGTTGTAATTACGATCCGTTCCGAGCGTGTCGATCGCTGCGAGTTTCGTGTCGAGCGGTTCTGGAATGGCGTTGAAGAATGTCATCTCGTTCAGAAGACCACTCAATCCTCCCTCTGCACTCGACCCGTTGTCGCCAGCCATGTAGATGACGAGCGTGTTGTCGAGTTCCCCAAGTTCTTCGATCGCATTCACGACTCGGCCAACTTCATGGTCGGTATGCGCAGTGAAACCAGCGAAGACTTCCATCATTCGTGCGTAAACCCGTTTTTCATCGTCCGGTAGTGAGTCCCATGCGGGCAGTGAATCGGGGCGAGGAGTCAGTTTTGCATCTTCTGGGACGACACCGAGCTTCTTCTGTCGAGTGATTGTCTTTTCGCGGTAAGCATCCCATCCATCGTCAAATTGGCCATCGAATTTATCAATCCATTCCTTCGGAACTTGATGAGGGGCATGCGTTGCACCCGTTGCGAAGTACACAAAAAACGGACGTTGAGGAGCGACTGCTTGCGAAGCACGAATCATGCGGATGGCGTGATCGGCGATGTCTGTGGTGAAGTGATACGGTGAGCCATCCTCGTTTGTTTCCGGTGGTTCCAGTCGTCTACGATTTTCGACAAGAGCCGGATGAAACTGATCGGTGTCCCCTCCAACGAATCCGTAGAAGTAATCGAAACCGAGACCGTCGGCCCATCGGTCAAATGGGCCAACGATGCTTGTTTCCCAGTCTGGGACATTGTGGTTCTTCCCAAACCATGCATTGGCGTAACCGTATTCGCGGAGGATTTCGGCCATCGTCGCTGCCGATGCGGGGATGATTCCGGTGTATCCCGGGAAACCCGTCCCAGCTTCCCCGATCACACCGCTGGCCACCGAGTGGTGATTTCGGCCGGTCAATAGGGCTGCTCTGGTCGGGCTGCAGAGGGCAGTTGTGTGAAACCGAGTGTACTTCAAACCGTTCTCGGCAATCCGATCCAATGTCGGTGTCGGGATTCCTCCCCCAAAGGTTCCAAACTGTCCGTACCCTGCATCGTCGACGAGGACGAGCAAGATGTTTGGCGGGACCTCAAGTCCGAACGTGGCAGGAATTTTCAACTGAGGTTTGACAGCTTCGGAGTCTTTATACGTCAGTCCAATCTTTCCCTGAAAAGACTCTTCCGGCCGCGGAAGCAATTCCTGAGCATCGCAACTATGAATGTGAGTGAAATGTAAGCTGGCGACTAGCAAGGCGGTCGTCAGGTAGTAGACATACCGTCGCGGATTTGGGGACATGACTTTCCCTTGTGAGAGGTCTCGGGTTTTCATTGTGAGAAAGGACGCAACGAAGAGGCGGATTCGCCTCAAACTGAAAGGAAATTGTGAAGTGCTTTCCAGGCTGCGAAGATGTGGACAACACTCGTTTTAGTTTGCGTCGATCTTGTGACCGATTCAAGTGGACCGACGTTTTCAATCGAGAAATTCGATCCGTACAGAATCACTCAGTTTTCAATCGGTGAAGAATCCGAGTACCCACCAAGGAAGCAATGGTGTGAGAGAGGTGGTGCGACCGGCCGAGGCCAGGACCTGAGATGCGAGCGTTCGAAGAAAGCGAGTTGATAGAAAAACAGCCCGTCGGAAAAAGCTGGCCCACATCTTTGGAACTGAATGAGCCCGGCCCGGATATCTCACGCAATTCCCAGTGCTCTGCCTTTCCGACGAGGCTGTTCCTTGATTCGACGACTTGCAAGTAATGTGTAAGCTTATTTTGAAACTCAAGTTAAGAAACAAGAGTCCTCTGGCTCACAAATGTAGCCGATTTCTGAAGCCTGAACACGAACGACACGCGCACGTTCGCCTTGCGTGGACGTTTTGTGTTCAGTAACTTCTCGATGATCGGTCGAATCAGTTTTTGTGGGTAAGTTGAATGACGTGGGCAGCTGACGAAATCAAGAGTTCTTACTGTTGTAACCGGCGAGTGCTAAAGCACTTCCGTGAACGACTTGGATGGACGCAGGCGGAACTGGCGAAGAAAGCGGGCTACAGCGAACGGCTTGTCAGTAAAGCTGAGTCGGGAAAAGCAATTTCTAAAAAAACGATCGAGCATCTTGCCGAAGCGGTCAGTACTCCGACAAACGTTGTTTTTCCCGAAGACCTGATTTCCGATCCTGTCCAGATCGCGCGAAAATACATCGAAGGACTGTATGTCCATCAGGCGGATGGGTTTCGTCACTTTCGCCCCTATCTCGATGAAGACGTCGAATTCTACATTGCAGGAGACCCGCAGACCGTTCCCTTCGCTGGTCGATACAAAGGCCTTGAGCAAATCCAGGCACTCTTCAAGCAGTTCTTTTCATTTATCGAATCGCCTCCGAATCACGATTATGAGCCTCATTACAAATTCATCGGTCAGGGGAACGAGGTGATTGTTTGGGGCCAAAGCTGGCTGCACCCGATCGGACGACCACTCACCGAACCGATGGAACTCACCCAACTCATGAAGTTTCGTCGGGGTAAGCTCTACCATTTTGAAGATCGTTACGACACCAGCCTCGCTGAGAAACTCTTGAACGATCAAGCTCACGACTCGTTCGATGACTGAGGACTTTACTGTCGTTCGAATGCGGTCGATGAAGTCTTGGCGATTGAATGCATTCAAAAACGAAGCCCACTTCACAGAAGAAATGGGCTTCGGGATCAGTTTTCTGGATAGCACTGCTGTTGCTAAGGACTACTCAACAACTTCGATCTCGCTCGGCTGCCATGACTTGTCAAAGAATGACTCGAGTGGGCTGTAAAGCCGAAGAATCGTGAACCAACCTTTTCCGGGCATCGTTTGAATCCAGTTGCCGCGCTGGACTCCCTGTGGTTGTTCAGGACCAAAGTACACAGTGGTCGTTCCATTAGGATTCTCGACAGCGGCAGGAGAGGGGTAGTTCTGGCTTCCGGCTCGTGGGTAATGCTGCGGAGTCCGAAGCATCGAACGGGTCTGATTGTCGTAAAGCGTGAATGACCAGAACGCTGCTGCGGGAATGTTGGCAGGGAGAGTCACCTTGTAGGTTTTGCCTCCATCGAACGGGGTTCCCTCTGGATCCAGAAAGCACATCAGGTATTGCGAACCGACTCTGGGAATTCGCATGATCATTCCGGGAGAGTCGAGTGTGTATGCGTAGTAAAACGCGGTCCGCGAATCGAGAGTTCTGGCTCCAGTTGCGGGGAGTGGTTCGAACATTCCTGATTTCGTAAACATCGGAGGTGGGGTTTCGAAAAATGCTCCTCCTTCGAAGAGCATGTTGCCCCATTGGGAATTGGGATAATACGCCCAATCTGGATGAGAAACGGCAAACCGCCAGTTCAAACTGCGTCCCGTCGCAGTTCCCAAGGCTGCTGCTTCGGTCAGAATCGACTTCAAGCGATCGTCGGGTTTGAATTCCTGACCCTTAACGATTCCAATTGCTGCGAGCTGCCCGGACAATTCAACGTCATAGCTTGTGGCTGGTTCGTTCTGCACGTTCTCATTGATGAGTTCGAAAAAGCCGTAGTCACTGGGTGGAATTGTATTGAAGGCCTTTCCGGTCGCTTCGACGAAACGCGTTTCCGGCACAGGCGGGTTTTGTCCCAATTTGACTTCCCCTTCGAGAGCTTGTGCGATGCTTGTTCCGAAACCTCCTGGAGTGTACGGATAGATTTTGAGGTTCTTCTTGATGTTGTCGACGGCCGGTTTGGGATCATCCTTAACGAGGAAAGAGCGGGCGGCGTAGAGGACTCGAAGAGTTTTTGAGTGGGCGACGAAGTATCCTCCTTCGGGCAAGGGCCCATCATATCCCGGCGGAACAAGCAGATACTTCCCACCCATGCCTCGGTCCGGTCCGGGGCGGCCGATGTCGATGATCCATGAGAACCACATATCATTGATCGTTCCCAACCCCAAAGGAGGCTGTTCAATGACCATCGGTCCTTTGCTCAAATCGACTGCAGACAGGTAATAGACCGTGTCGGCGTTGGCTGTCAGAAAGAGCGAGTGCGAATCCATGAGCTCGGAAAAGATGACAACGTCGTTGTCGTTGACTCCGATGCTCTGGAAGCCTTTGCGAATCGCAAGGGCTGAAGCGCCGCGAAAACTGTTGTTGTAAACGTTCAATGCTCGGGCGAGGTCGAGAGTGTCTTGCACCGTCTCAGCTGTCTCGACAGTCGGAACGCCATCTTCAAATTCCAGCGTCCCCATGCGTGTTTCCAGGCGATCGGGAGTCTTGAGAAACGATGGAATGTCTGAGTCAGACTGCCCCCAACTCACACTCGAAAATCCAATTGCCATCGGCAATACGAAGAGAAGTCTCAGCACCTTCAATCGCAGCATGACTCAACCTTTCCAAAGACAATCCCACGGCGCACACATCACGTTGACATGACTTGGAAATCACAACCGGCAGAACGGAATTTCTTCTCGGGAAACCCAAGACATGAACGCATTTGGAGAAGCGTTTCAGCTCACGTGATCACGGAGCTTCGACATTTGAGATCATGGCGTTTCCAATTCGATCCCGCAATCAGGTCGTGGCATCTTCCGATTGAATTCACATTCACCGCGACGATATTCTGAAGAAGATGGGTTCTCGGAATCCTCGGATTGGTTTCTCCTTTCGACGGTCAAGAAACTGTCGCGAGAATGAGTTTCTCAGGAGAACGGCGTCGCAAATAATTGCCCATGTGGATAATGAGCAGATGAATGACATTCAGCAGGCTGCCTTCGAACTTCGGTTTTCCGAACTCCAGAAAAAACTGAGCGAAGAAACCTCGTTGGACGGGACTCTGTTAGCAGCCTGTTCGGCACATGACCCAGATGCAGACGTCCAAGTTGACGTGATTCGCTATCTCATTCGCTGTGGAGTTTCGGCCAATGAGGTTGACAAGAATGGGGTGACTCCCCTGCACCGTGCTGTTCGGTTTCGAAATCTGGCTGCAGCGCAGGAGTTGATCGCGCAAGGAGCGAATGTGAACGCGGTCGACAAGAAATCTCATTCGACTCCGTTACATCGAGCAGTCACGAACACCGGTGCTCCGTCGACAGCTGGGAAGTCTGACGTCGCCATCGAGATCGTCAAGTTGCTCTTGGCCAGTGGTGCTGACACTAAAATTCAGAACAAAAACGGGAAGACACCAATTGAGTACGTTCGCAACGAAAAGATGAAAGAACTCTTCGAGACCGTGAAGAGTTCTTCAAAGTGATGGGTGGCTGAAGCATCGTGCCGCTCGTCGATTCGAACGAGCAACGAATCAGTTTTCGGAATCTTTAATCGGGAGCAGCAAAGTACCCGCCGTCGAAGGGCTGAGGCATTAAATCGAGCATGTTGTACTTTGCTCGGATTCCATGAAGATCTGCGAGCAGAATTTCACTGTTACCGGTGAATTCCCAGAGAATCTGTCGGCACGCACCACACGGCGGAGTGGGCGAGTCGGTGTCCGCGACAACGAGGACACGTCGGAATTTGCGGTGCCCTTCTGAGAGTGCTTTCCAGACAGCGACCCGTTCAGCACAGACCGTCAGTCCAAAAGTGGCATTCTCGATATTGCACCCCGAAAAGATTTCGCCCGTCACTGATTCGACCGCTGCTCCAACCTGAAAACCTGAGTACGTCGACACAGCATTCAGTCGAGCATCTCGCGCTGCTTTGAAGAGGTCGGTGAATTCGCCGCTTGGATCGAGATTAGTTTTGGAAATTTTGCTTCCCATTATGTTTTCCCTTTCGGGATTTGTTAAAGCAGGACATTCATTGTTTCTCTCAATTGGCTGCACCCGCAAACGAAGTATTGTGTTGTACAACCGCCCTTCTCTAGAGATTAACGGCATCGCGTCAGAACCGGATGAAAACTTCGGTTCGGAATCTCAGGAGCAATTTGAGGTCGCGAGCCGATGGCTCATCCCGGAAACGAAAAAACGCAAGATCATCGCGGCGAATGCGATGATCTTGCGTTCTGAACGGAACTCAGTCGGCTCTCAAATGAAGCATGACTGAGGCTGGTGTCAGATCATGTCTTCGCTGACAGCCAGGAACTCTTCGACGCGTGCGTCGACAATATCGATACTCTTGTTCCAGAATTCCGGCTGAGTCAGGTCGTACCCGAGAGTCGATTCGACAGCTTCTTCTGCGTTGGAATTCCCTGTAGCGATCAAGAGTTCCCGGTATTTCATCGGGAAATCGTCCCCGAATTCATCGGCGGTGGAATACACACCCAGCGAGAGAAGATAGCCGAAGGTGTACGGGAAGTTGTAGAACGGCCAGCCGGTAATGTAGAAGTGCAACTTCGAAATCCAGAACGCTTCCGACCAGTCTTCGAAGGCGTCGCAATATGCTTCCTTCTGAGCTTCATACATCAACTCGGTCAGTCGATCGGCGGAAAGTTCTCCGTCCTCTCGCTCGCGATGGAAGTGGTCTTCGAACAGGAAGCGAGCATGAATGTTCATCATGAAGGCCATCGAATCGCTGAGCATGTTGTTCAGAATGCCCAGCTTTTCCGCTGGTTTGTTGGCTTCGGCAAGTCGTTGATCCCCAAGGACAGCTTCGGCAAATGTCGAGGCTGTTTCTGCGAGATTCATGGGATAGTCCTGCAGTAAATACGGTTGGCTGCGCAACACGTGAGAGTGATAGGCGTGACCGAGCTCGTGGGCGAGCGTCGACATATCGTCCGGGCTGCCCTTGTAGGTCATGAAGATTCGCGACTGCTTCTTGGTTGGCAGTCCAGTGCAGAAGCCACCCTGGCGCTTTCCTTCGCGGTCTTCGACTTCCACCCAGCGTTCGGTCAGTGCTTTCTCCGCGAACTCTCCGAGGTGATCGCTGAAGCCGTGAAACGTCTTGATCACGGTTTGGCAGGCATCATCGTAAGAAAGTGAGTTTCCGCCCGAAGTTGAAGCTTGCGGAATCGGAGCCATTTGGTCGTACCAAGACATCCGCTCGATGCCAAGAAGTTCCGCTTTGCGTTTGAAATACTTGAGCAGTGAACCTTTTCGCTCGCTGATGACGCTCCACATTGTTTCGAGCGTTTCTCGCTTCATGCGGTTGAGGCGAAGCGGGACGGAAAGGTGGTCTTCAAGGCCGAGACGTTTGTATTTGACGAGTCGAGTGCCGGCGATGTGATTCAACGCATCAGCGCAATCATCGGCTTTCGTTTTCCAGGCTTTCTCAAGAGCGCAAAAGTTGTTCTGACGGACTGCTCTGTCAGGCAGATCGACACGCACTTGTCCGGGAGACTTTTTGACGATCTCGCCCTTCTCCATCAGACTGACACGCAAATCACCCGAAATTCGGTCGTACATCCGCCCCCAGGCGTGAATTCCATCGACGCTCAATTCAGAAAAGAGCATCTCCTGATCTTTAGGAAGGCGAAGTTGCGCATTCGAGCGGCATTCTTCGAGGAAGAATCGAATCTCGGTCAGATACGGAGCTGCATTGGCGAAGGCATCGAGTTCCTCGTCGGTGAGATTGCGAAACGCCCCTTCGACATTGGTGAAGACCTGATTCGAAAGCGGACCCAGTGCAGCGAGCGCTGCTTCGATTTGTTGGAACTGTTTGTTCCCGGCTTCGGCGGCGGCATGACATCCAATGAAAGCATGGAGGTCGCTGGCTCGAGAATAAACATCGGAGATTCTTGTGAAGAATTCGCTCCACTCGGACGCCGATGCAGGTTCGACTGCTGGCAGGTTTTCTGAATCAGCAGCAAGCTGTTTGAGATCGGCTTTGTATTCGTCGAGGACCGACTTGAATTCATCCGAGGAAGGATGCGGGTAGAGTGAGTCCAGGTCCCATGTCAGTGCGAACTGCGCTGCGGTGCTCATAGTCAATCCGTTTGTTGTGCTTGATTCGAAGTGAATTGTCGATACGCACAAATGTAGTGGTCGACACAGAAGCGCGGCAACTGGTTCGGCACCTGATCGTCAGACTTCATCGACTTCTCTCCGCTCGATGGAACTTTTGTTTGAAATCAGGCAGACTTGTGGCACGTAACGTATCAGTTTTCGTTGTTTCAAAATGCAACAAGACGTCCCGGATTTTCAGTTCGTCGGTGGTGCGTTCTGACTGCCGAATTTCAAAACCTCCGTCCACTCCGCAACACCGGACATCATCAAATCAAAGAGAATGATGGACCCTCTGGCCTCTGCAAAAAGTTGGATCGAAACTCAACGAGACCGTATGATCGGGCTCGTCGAACGCTGGGCAGTTGTCAATTCCGGGACGATGAATTCATCCGGAGTTGGAACAGTCGCTCATCTCATGCAGCATGAGTTCGCCGAATTGGGAGTCACTCCTGAATTGATTCCCGTTGATCCCGTCGAAGAACTCAACAATCGAGGAGAAGTGGTCGCTCATGCGCTAGGCCCGGCACTATCGGTCCGTTGTCGACCACACGCACCGCGTCGAGTCTTGCTTGTGATCCATATGGATACGGTCTACGGAATCGACTCTTCATTCCAGACTGTCAGACGCGACGATGACCATCTCTACGGACCGGGTGTTGCCGACGCGAAAGGTGGTGTCGCGGTGATGCTGACTGCCCTTCAGGCACTGGAGCGGCATGTGAAAGCGACGGGCAACACTGAACTCGGTTGGGAAGTCCTTCTGAATCCCGACGAAGAAATTGGCTCCCCGGGATCAGCACGGTTATTGGAAGAGTCCGCCAGGCGCAACCATGTCGGGCTGCTGTTTGAGCCTGCACTTCCGGATGGAAGCCTTGCTCATCACCGCAAAGGTTCGGCAAATTTTCATATTCGGTGCGTCGGAGTATCCGCTCATGCTGGCCGGCACTTTGAAGAGGGAAGAAATGCCATCGCTGCGGCAGCTTTCCTTGCTTCGGGAATTCACCAACTGAATGGAAACTGGGAAGGAACGACGCTGAACATCGCTCGCATCGATGGAGGGGGACCATTGAACATGGTTCCACGGATGGCGGTCCTCCGTCTCAATGTGCGCTATTCTCAATCAGAGAATGAATGTGAAATTGCATCCGCGATTGATGAGCTTCAGCGAAGTGCTTCTCAGCAGTTTGGAGTCGATGTCGAACGATTCGGCGAGTTCAACACTCCTCCCAAAACGATCGACGAGCGTGGGCAGTTCCTCTTCGATCAAATTCGCGAGACTGCAAAAAATCTGGAAATTGATTTGAACTGGCGGTCGACCGGAGGTGTCTGCGATGGAAATCGACTTGCTGGCTGGGGAGTTCCCAACGTCGACACGCTCGGCGTTTGTGGAGTTGGAATTCACAGCCCGGACGAATTCATGATTTTAGACAGCCTCACGGAGCGAGCCACACTCACTGCCCACACCCTCATCAATTGGACATTCAGGTCAGACCTTTGGCCTGGCCCCACTCTGCCGAGTTGAACACAACACCGAAGACGCAGCTCACTGCATATTAGAAAGCGACTCAAATGCCTGATCCGACAACCCAAGCGGCCGCGTGTTTTCACGATGAGCGAATTCTGAAGGCTCGACAATTAATTCGAGAAGCGATTTCGGAACACCGTCAGAAAATTACTGCGCCTTCGCCACCGGTTGACGAGAACAAGCTTGAGTACGAAGTGATGCTGAAACACTTCGGGCATTTGCGAGGAGGTGCGTTGTACTATCCGTTCCTGGGAAGCGGTTTCGGGAATGGGGCGCTGGTTGAGCTTGCTGACGGAAGCGTCAAGTTTGACATGATCACCGGAATCGGTGTGCATGTTGCCGGGCATTCGAATCCCGAATTGATCGACATGCTTGTACAGGCAGCCATCTCCGATTCTGTGATGCAGGGAAACCTTCAACAGAATTTGGAGTCTCTCAAGTTGTGTAACGAGATTGTCGGCGTCGCGCGAGAGAGCGGTTCGAGAATTCGCCACTGTTTTTTGTCGACGAGTGGAGCCACTGCCAATGAGAACGCGTTGAAGATGATGTTTCAGGCGAAGTTCCCGGCAGATCGAATTCTGACTTTCGAAAACTGTTTCGCCGGTCGAACCATGGCGCTCGCGCAACTGACCGACCGTCCCAAGAACCGTGATGGACTCCCCCAGAACATCAACGTCGATTACATCCCGTTCTATGATGAGAATGATCCATCGGGCAGCACTGAACGTTCACTCGCGGAACTGAAACTACTGCTTGCTCGCTACCCAGGTCGACACGCCGGAATGTGTCTGGAATTGATTCAGGGAGAAGGTGGTTATTACTCCGCTCCGCGCGAATTCTTCCTGACGCTGATCGATCATCTTCGCGATCACGATGTCCCGATTTTCTTTGATGAAGTTCAGACGTTTGGTCGAACGTCGAGACTCTTTGCGTTTCAGCATCTCGAACTTGATGAATATGCCGACGTTGTTTCGATTGGGAAGATGAGTCAAGTCTGCGCCACGTTATTCACTGAAGACTTCAAACCGCGACCGGGACTCGTCAGTCAGACATTCACCGGAGCGACATCATCGATCTACGCAGCTCGTTACATCATCAACGAATTTCGCGAGAAGAACTATCTCGGCTCCGATGGCCGAACGATGCAAATTCACGATCTCTTTGCCAAGCATCTCAACAAGCTGCATTCCAAACATCGCAAGTGGATCAATGGTCCTTGGGGATGCGGAGGGATGATCGCTTTCTCTGTCTTTGATGGCAGTCCTGAACGAACGAAGGAATTTCTGGACAAACTCTTTCAGGCTGGAGTCATCGCATTTCCTGCCGGTCAGCAACCGACCCGCGTGCGAATGCTTCCGCCGCTATTAACCATTACCGATGAGCAGATTCAACAAGTCTGTGAAATCATTGGAGATGTGCTCACCGAGATGGGGTGATTTCGGAAGTTCACTTTGCCCCTTGCGGGCTGCTTGCGTTCGAGCGACAGAAATCGTCTCAAGCAAACAGTCTCTGTATGAATGATGAAAATTCGGGATGCTGTCTTCAGTCAAGTCGGCATTTTGGGAATTTTTGGCCCCGAATTGGGCTGCGAAATTTCCGAGATCTTTGGGCTGGGGCGTGCGTAGAAAGTTGGGGAGTCTGTTTCGTTGTGGAGAACTCTCTTGCACTCGTTGCAGCTTGAAATCGAATGCGTCGTTAAAAGCGGAGGGGAATTATGTTTGTCATCCGTCCCGTCGAACTCGACGATCTCGATGATCTGGCAGCCCTGGCAGATCTGACCTCGTTCGGACTGACGACACTCCCTCGGGATCAGGCACTCCTCGAAAAACGAGTCCGTGAATCTGTTCAGTCGTTTGCGAATATTCCCTCGGGAACTCCGCGTGGGCAATCATATCTTCTCGTCCTTGAAGACACTTCGAACTCCAAGGTGATTGGAACATCGGGGATTCTGTCGAAAGTCGGCGGGTTCGAGCCGTTTTATGCTTATCGCATCGAAACGAGTATTCACGAATCGACGATGCTTCAGATTCGGAAGGAAGTTCCCGTACTGCATCTGGTTGCGGAGCACGATGGCCCGTGTGAAATCGGTAGCTTGTTTCTCCATCCAGACTATCGGCACGGCGGGAATGGGCGACTACTCTCGCTCTCTAGATTTCTCATGATTGCGCAGTTTCCTCACTTGTTCGATGCACAGGTGATCGCCGAAATGCGCGGTGTCATTAACGATCAGGGACAAAGTCCGTTCTGGGATGCCATTGGGAAACACTTCTTCGATCTGGACTTCCCCAAAGCTGACTATCTGAGCATCGTGAACAAAGAGTTCATCGGTGACCTGATGCCGGTCCATCCGATCTACATCACTCTTCTTCCGCAAGAGGCTCAAGCTGTCATTGGTGAAGTTCACGAGAACACCGTCCCAGCCCGCAAGCTGTTGGAGTCGGAAGGGTTTCGGTTCAATCAAATGATCGACATTTTTGAAGCGGGGCCAATTCTTGAAGCGAATGTGGAAACGATCCGAGCTGTCCGTGATAGTCGAGGTGCTTGCGTGATTGACCTCGTTGATAGCATCGAGGGCGGAGAACAGCGGATCGTCAGTAATTCATCGCAAGATTTTCGAGCGACGATGGCTTCAATCGAGACCAACCCGGAAGGAGTGATTCTCGAACGGACGACAGCAGAAACGCTGCAGATCGAAGTTGGAAGCATCGTACGACACGTCGCTCCCAAGGGTGCTTTGAGCCAACCGTGGAACTTGCGTGACTCCAATTCGGGAAGGTGAATCGACGATGACTCATGAGGGAAAGAACTGGATTGACGGACGCTGGACCGCTGGATCGGGAGAGAGTTTTTCATCTGTAAATCCAGCAACCGGCGAAGTGCTTTGGAGCGGTTATCAGTCAACCACAGTGGATGTCGATTCCGCAATGCAGGCAGCTAAGAACGCTTCAGAAAAATGGGCAAAGACACCACTCGAAAAACGGATCGAGATTCTTGATGCCTTCCAGTCGCAGCTGGAACAGAACAAGGATTCACTTTCGCGGGCGATCAGCGAAGAAGTTGGTAAACCTTACTGGGAGTCGCAGACTGAAGTTCAGGCGATGATCGCGAAGATCCCGACGACCATCGACGCGTTGAATGAGCGGCGAAGCCCGATTGAATTGCCGCAAAAATTTGGTTCCGCGAAAACGTGGTATATGCCTCACGGCGTGATGGCTGTTTTTGGCCCGTTCAATTTTCCCGGACACATCAGCAACGGACACATCGTCCCGGCACTGCTCGCGGGGAATACCGTCGTTTTCAAACCGAGCGAATTAACACCCCTTGTTGCGCAAAAGACGTTTGAACTCTGGGAAGCTGCCGGCCTTCCACCGGGAGTACTGAATCTTGTGCAGGGTGCCAAAGAGACCGGTATCGCCATCGTCGATCATCCGAAGATCGATGGCGTTCTCTTCACGGGAAGTGTGCCTGCTGGAATCGCAATTTCGAAGGCACTTGCAGCTCGTCCGGAGGTGCTGCTGGCACTCGAACTCGGTGGAAACAATGCTCTAATCATTGATCGAGTCGATGACATTGATGCTGCTGTCTACACGGTCATCCAATCGGCTTTCATCACTTCTGGACAGCGATGTACTTGTGCACGTCGCCTGATTCTTCCTGAAGGAAATCAGGATGTACTTAAGAGATTGATCGAGGTTGTTCCAACTTTGAGCGTTGGATCACCCGGAGGGGAACCGGAACCGTTTATGGGGCCGCTCGTCTCTTCTTCCTCTGTCGATCGAGTGCTTCAGCAGCAAAATCATTTGAGCTCACTCGGCGGGAAAATCTTGGTTGAAGCACGTCGACTCTCTGACGGACCGGCATTCATTTCGCCGGGGGTGATCGACGTCACCGACATCGCCGAACGTCCCGATGAAGAGATCTTCGGCCCATTGCTGCAAGTGGTTCAAACGAAATCGTTTGATGACGCAATTGTCGAGGCTAATCGAACTCATTTTGGACTGGTCGCGGGACTGATCTCCGAAGATGAGTCCCGGTTTGAAGTGTTCCAGCGGAGAATCCGGGCTGGGCTTGTGAACTGGAACCGGCCGACAACCGGAGCGAGTGGTCGACTTCCATTCGGTGGAGTTGGGCTGAGCGGCAATCACCGGCCTGCGGGGTTCTTCATGGTTGATTCCTGCAACATCCCGGTTGCGTCTCTTTCCGCTCCAAATCTTGAACTTCCCGATCAACTTTTGCCTGGAGTCCAATTGTGAATGAGTCAGCCGCAGCGGTCGAATTGAATCTCGACGGGCTCGTGGGACCCACTCATCATTATGGGGGACTTGCTCCGGGAAATATCGCTTCGCAGAGTCACCGATATCAGGTTTCCTATCCGAAGCAAGCTGCGCTGGAAGGCCTCCGCAAGATGAAGCGGCTTGCGGCACTTTCCATTCCTCAAGGTGTGTTGCCTCCGCACTTTCGCCCTGATATCGACGCTTTAAGAGCGTTCGGACTGGAAGGGACGGATGAAGACGTCCTTGCTCAATCACTGTCGGAGCATCCCGATCGTCTTTCGATTGTTTCCAGCGCATCGGCGATGTGGACTGCAAACGCAGCGACGGTTTCTCCGAGTGCCGACACCCAGGACGGTCGCGTTCACTTCACACCCGCGAATCTGCAAAGCACTCCGCATCGACGACTGGAGACCGAATTCACGACCGCTGTCTTCAGGAGAATATTTGACGACTCAAAACACTTCGTGATCCACGATCCACTCCCGGCGACGGATAAGTTCTCGGATGAAGGGGCTGCCAATCAGATGCGAATGGTGAGCGCGTACGGACAGCCCGGTCTCGAAGTGTTTGTCTATGGTCGCAGCCCAGGATCACAGCTTCCGAAGAAGTTTCCTGCAAGGCAGACACGAGCAGCCTGTGATGCGATCGCACATAACCACCTCCTCAATCCGGATCGGGTGAGTGTGGTGCAGCAGACACCTCGTGCGATTGACGCTGGAGTCTTTCATAATGATGTCATCGCAGTTGCGAATGAAAACCTGCTGCTGTGCCACTCGGCAGCCTTCGTCGACCAGCCCAGGCTCATCGATCAGTGGAAATCACATCTGCCGAGCTTGCGAGTCGTCCAGGTGTCGGAAGATCAACTTTCGCTTGAGGAGACTGTTCGGAGCTATCTCTTCAATAGTCAAATCGTGTCGCTGAAAACGGGGGAGATGTTACTTCTCTGTCCCGAAGAGTGTCGGCAATCTTCAGCGGTCATGAGGGTGTTGGAAGAACTTCAGCAGGACTCGGATTTGAAATTGCGGATCGAATTCGTTGACCTCCGCCAAAGCATGCAAAATGGAGGCGGTCCAGCGTGTCTTCGATTGCGTGTGGTTCTAACCGAACGAGAATTGCAGGCAATGAGTTCGTCAATTCTTCTAACTCCTGAGTTGGCAGCGACACTTGAAGAGTGGGTGAATCGGCACTATCGAGACGAGCTGACTCTCCCGGATCTCGCAGACATCAGACTGGTTGAAGAAGTGAAGGTTGCGCTCGATGAGCTGACGGAAATTCTCGACCTGGGACAGATCTATTTATTTCAGAAATAGAGTTCTCAGCGTGTCATGAGTCTGCTGAGTTTCTGCGGTCTGTGCTTTGAAAGATCTTGTCCGCACTCTTAGCGACAAAACCGCTGAAGAGAGTTCCGTCGGCGGTTGGATACCGTTTCGCGAACTCATAGTAACAGCCCGGAATCCGAAGTGGTCCGTCGGCGAAGTTGACATCGATCATCGAGGCGAGAGTTGATGACTGTTCGAGGAAATCGGCAGGCGAACCTTTGATTTCGCCTCCCTCTGAGTTCAGTTCGAACCCCTGCTCTTTCAAGAGAGTGTTCAGTTCTTCAAGGCTGCCAATGTGCTCAAGTGCATTCACAAACACAGTGAAGTGGTTCGCACAGTACCCGTATGCGGAGAGCCAACCGGCGTACTCGCTCTCTTCTGAAAGCGTTGTGTACTGCTCGCTGGTGACTGTCCAAGGCCGTCCGAGTAGACAAAGTTCCGGTGACTTCGAGATCAATTCTTCACCCTCAGACAGCAACCCTTTCACAGTACTTTGAAGCTGTGAAGACATCTCTTCGAGAAGTAATTCGCTGATGAAGACCTTCGGGCGATCCGGAAGCGGGTGTTCATAGTGACGGGCGAAAAGCTTCTTCTGCGGAAACTGGTACTCCCCTCTCGCTGTGTATCCACCATCCACAAAGGGTTTAGCCAGAACGTCGATCGACACGCGAGGGTCGTTGACCGTTCGAAAAGCGACATGGTCGTTCACAATTCGTTCGCCACGCTTTGTGAGCATCTCAACAATTGCACTGGCTTGCGGATTCATTTCGCAGAAGTTGATCCAGAGTTTGTCGAACAATCGATCGATCGGATCCATGAGAGTTACCTTTTATGTTCGGCGATGTTTCAACTCGGTGTGTGAACGAAGTTCGTCTTCTTGCTCGTACATTATACGCCTCTGCAAATGAGAGAACATACGCGATGCGAAAACCGGTCGCGTTCCGGTGCACGATTGTTGCGACCATTTTGAGGAAGCGCTTGCCAAGAACTTTCCCGACCGACTACAACGGAGGAGACGTACTTGAGTGCTCAGATGTTTGTGTTGTTGGCTGTTTGAGACTGCGCCTGAGAATTTGACCTCCGGAGATGCGATCAATGACTGATGGAATTCCATTGGCCCGACGAACTGTCCTGCAGATTGGGGCAATCGGGCTGCTCGGGAAGTCGCTACCTGCGATCGCCGGACAGGAGGCTGCTGCTCATCGTCGAAGCTGTATTTTCATGCATCTTCAGGGCGGGGCGAGCCACATCGATCTGTTTGATCCGAAGCCACACGCCGTCTCCGAAATTCGCGGTCCGTTTCAGTCGATCGAAACAAGCCTTCCGGGCACGCGATTCGGAGAGCTGATGCCATACTCCGCCCGAATTGCGGATCAGCTTTGCATCATCCGTTCGATGACTCACAAGTTCACAAACCACATCGCTGGGACTTATATCTCGCTGACCGGCTCTGAGAATCAGCAAGACCGGGATCGTGAAGCACACGGAGATGACTTTCCGGGGCCAGGTGCCATTTTGAACTATCTGTTTCCCGGACAGCACAGCGTGCCGAGAAGTGTTTCCCTTCCTAACTGGCTCAGTATTCCCGGTCCCTCGAATCGAATGCCCGGACAATACGGCGGGTTTCTGGGAAGCCTGCACGATCCATTTGTGATCGAAGGTGATCCCGCATCGCCAAACTATCAACCGCTGTCGTTGTCCATTCCCGATGGCCTCACTCCTCCGCGACTTCGCAAGCGATTGTCGCTAACGGAGCAACTTGAATCGGCTGCGCGAATCCTCGATGCAGATGTCGCCACGCGTCACGATCATCTGAGACAGTCGGCACTCGAACTTGTCGTCGACGGCAAAGTCCGGCAAGCGCTTGACTTGAGCAATGAATCAGACGAGATGCGTGATCGCTACGGACGAAATCGTTTGGGACAGTCACTCTTGATGGCCAGACGACTCGTTGAAGCGGGAGTTCAGTTCGTCTCGTTTAATGAATTCAATCAGAAGTGGGATACGCACGGAGATCTCGAAAACCGGTACAATCACATCGTGCCTCCGATGGATCAGGGCTTCGCTGCTTTAGTCGAGGATTTAAAAGAACGCGGCATGTTGGAGTCGACACTCGTGGTCAACACCGGTGAGTTCGGTCGGACGCCGATGATCAACAATCTGGGTGGTCGCGATCACTGGCCGAATGTCTATTCAACGGTGATCGCGGGCGGCGGGTTTCGCCCGGGCATCGTCCACGGAGAAAGTGATTCAAAAGGAGCTGAGGTGGCGAGCAATCCCGTCAGCCCGGCTGATTTATTGGCCACGTTCTGGCACCAGATGGGAATTGATCCAACGACTGAGGTGCATGATCGTTTGAAGCGGCCGATGCAGATTTCCTCTGGCGAGATTCTCAGGTCATTGATCGCCCAAGGATAGAGTTCGATTTGCCGAACATCCTGCGGCTGTTGTTTGGCTGTCGTATTTTCATCGCTGAGGTCATTTGCAACTTCCACTGAAACATATTGTCGATCAAAGAGTGAACCAAAGAACTCATCGATCGATCACCATTCACTTCTTACCGCGCGGAAAGCAACATTCATGAGAAAACTGTTATCCCGGACATGTGTGGTCAACCTCTTCGCGGTGGCAAGTTTTCTGACAGTTCTGTGCGTCTTCTTCGACAGTCTTCCCGCTCAGACGAAGAAGCCTCGGTCTGGTCAACGGAGATTGGTTGACGGAAAGAGTATTGAGACTGGAAACCCGGAACCGGAAGAAGATCCAGAATTGATTCAATTCGGGATCTACCACGAGACTGCTCCCAGAGCCAAGGCGACGAGTCCGCGACCGACAACACTTCCGCTCAAACTGAACCCAGATGATCGTATTGCTCTCATCGGAAACTCGCTTCTCGAAGGGACTCAAAACTACGGTAACTTGGAAGCGTTACTGCACCAGAAATTTCCTGAGCACAAACTCATCGTGCGTAATCTCGCCTGGAGCGCGGACACTCCGGACCTGCAACCGCGTCCTGAAAACTTCGCAGATCTTGATCAGCATCTGACGCATGAAGAAGTGGACGTGATCTTCGCCGCTTACGGCTTCAACGAGTCATTCGCTGGAGATGAAGGATTGGAGGACTTCCGCGACTCGCTCACGAAGCACATCCAACACCTACAGTCACATGCGTTCAACGGAGAAAGCGGACCGCAGATTGTTCTCGTATCCCCGATTGCCTGCGAGAACATCGAGAACGTGCCAGCTGCGGACATGAACAACAAGAATCTGGCCAAGTATCGCGACGTCATTGAGAAGGTGGCAACGGATCTGCAGGTGGCGTTTGTCGATGTCTTTGTGGAAACAGCTGAGACGTTCCAAAAGGATGAGACAAACTGGACTGTCAACGGAGTCCACCTCAATGATCATGGCGACGAGTTGTTCGCCCGCACTCTCTACCGTGAGCTGTTTGGAGAAGAAGCTTCAGCCATCGACGCCAATTTGCGAGATGTGATTATCGACAAGGATCGCCAGTATTTTCGCCGATACCGTCCTGCCAACACCTTCTATTATACGGGTGATCGCAACAAATCATACGGGTATCTCGACTTCCTGCCTGCAATGCGCAACTTCGACATGATGGTTGCCAATCGCGAAGGTCGTATTTGGGACCTCGCGCAGGGAAAAGAGGTCGAAGATGCAATCGACGATTCCAACATCCCTCCACTTCCGAAGACGAAGGAATCCCGCGGCGCGAACGAGTGGATGTCAGCAGCTGACGAACTTGCATCGTTCGAGATTGATCCTCGCTTTGATGTCACCCTCTTTGCTGGAGAAGAACAGTTTCCGGAATTGGGGGCTCCGATCCAAATGAGGTGGGACAATCGCGGGCGCCTTTGGGTCAGCTGTTCCACAACTTATCCGCACGTCTATCCGGGCAATGAACCGGACGACAAAATCGTCATTCTCGAAGACACGGATCAGGATGGACGTGCGGACAAGTCGACAGTCTTTGCGGACGACTTGCACATTCCCCTCTCCTTCGAATTCGGTGATGGCGGCGTCTACGTCTCTGAGATGCCGCATCTGACTTTTCTCGAAGATCTCGATGGCGACGACAAAGCTGATCGCAGAACGCAATTGCTGACCGGATTCGGGACGGAAGATTCTCATCATGCTTTACATGATTTCACTTGGACTCCCGATGGCGATCTGCTCTTTCGTGAGTCAATCTTCCATCACTCGCAAGTGGAAACTCCGTATGGTCCGATTCGACAGCAGAACAGTGGTTGGTTCCGCTACGTGCCGAAGTACCAACGCCTCACAAGTTTTGGAACTTACCACAGCACGAATCCCTGGGGAGTGACGTTTGATGATTGGGGGAATCACGTCGCCAGCCATCCCATTTTCGCTGCGGCGTTTCATTCACTTGACCCTGCCTACCCGAATCAGCATCCGAAACCGGCCGGGCTTCAGGCCTACTCCGGAACATGCGGCCATGAGTTTGTTGATTTCGCTTCCTTCCCTGAAGAACTTCAAGGCGGCTTTTTGAAGGCACGCTACAAACCAACTAATCGCCTGGAAATTCACAAGTGGAATGAAACACCGTTTGGGTTCGAAGAAGAGTATGTCAGCGACCTGATCTTCTCACGAAATCTCAGCTTCATTCCGGTCGATCTTCGGTATGGACCGCGCGGTGCAATGTATCTCTGTGACTGGTACAACCCGGTGAAGGGACACGCTCAATATTCCCTTCGTGATGAACGTCGCGATCGTCATTCCGGGCGAATCTGGCGAATCACTGCGAAAGGCTACCCGTTGAGTGATGCTCCGAAAATCGCAGAGGCATCCGTCGAAGAACTTCTCGACAACCTGAAACGTCCGGAATACCGAATTCGGTACTGGTCCAAACGTGAGTTGAGAGAACGCGATCTCAATGAAGTCTTGCCAGCACTGAATGCGTGGGTTGATCGCCTCGACTCCTCCGATCCCCGCTACCGACATCATCAAATGGAGGCGGTCTGGACGTATCGATGGATCGATGAACGCAATAAAAATCTATTAAGAGATCTGTTGGCGTGCGATGATCATCATGCACGCGCAGCAGCGACGCAGCAACTCCGCTACTGGCATACATCTCTTCCTGATTCAATCGAACTGCTGAAGAAGTCTGCAAACGATCCGAATGGGTTGGTTCGCATGGAAGCAGCCATTGCAGCGACGTACATCGGCACTGAACGTGCCTTTGAAGCATTGCTCGAAGTGGTTCAGCATCCCGCTCAAAGTCATCTCGCCTACGCGATTCAGTCAGCTATTGGATCGGCTCCAATGGTTCGTCATTGGGAAGATCGACCTGAGTTGAAAGTTGACTCAATTCTCGCCCGACTGCGACGCAGCAGCCAGTTGAAAGAACCTACCCCTTCCGCTTCAGAGAAGCAGTTTGATCTACAGGATGATCTTCTGACTGTGCGGATCTCCTGTCTTCCCGAGCGAATGCGTTATTCGGTGACAGAGATCACAGCACTCGTCGGGCAACCGGTCAAAATCGTTTTCTCAAACCCTGACGCAACGGATCACAATCTGGTCATTGTCAAACCGGGGGCGCTTGAAGAAGTCGGGATGGCAGCGAATGAAATGGCGAAAGATCCGAAGAATGCGAATTCTGACTTTCTTCCGTCGGACAAGAAAGATCTGATTCTCCACGCTTCTCCAATGATTGGACCGACACGCAAAACTCAAGTGGACGTGCTGCGGTTCAATGCTCCTGCAACGCCCGGGATCTATCCGTTCGTGTGCACGTTCCCAGGTCACTGGGTGATCATGAAAGGGGATTTAATTGTCGCCAACGATCTGAAGGAGGCTGAACGTCTATTGGCCGAACGTGAACCAACATTCGTTCAGGAATGGGTCATGGAAGACTTTGCAAACCTTCAAGTCGCCGACGATGACGAGACAATCATGCGGGGCATGCAGTCTTTCGCGAAAGCAAAGTGCACCCAGTGTCATCAAATGCACGGTCACGGAGTAAACCTTGGTCCGGACCTCACAAAAGTCCATGAACGGTTCAAGGGTATGAAGTTGTTGGAACAGATTCTCGCTCCTTCATCGGACATCCACAAAGAGTTTCGGAACGTTCAGTTCTTGCTCACGAACGGCCGAATTCTCACTGGCGTGGTCGTCAAGGAGACAGACGCTGAGTATCACATTGCGTCGAATCTGCTGATCCCGGATCAAGTGACAAGAGTTCCCAAGCAGCAGATCGAAGAACAGCACTTTTCAACGATTTCGCCGATGCCTGCCGGGTTGGCCAACGTGCTTGAGAAGCAGGAAATTGTTGATCTGGTCTCGTTCCTTCAGGCTGGCGGATACCATCCTCCAGAACACCTGAAGCATCATCACTCAACCAAGGAGTGACCGACAGCACTGTTGAACTAATTAGCAATGATTGCTCGATCATGAGATTCAGTTTTGTGATTTCAGCAGGTTTGCTGCTCAAGTTGTTCAAATAGACAACAGGTGTTTGACTGACTTCAATCGCTGGCTACGATGCTTGGCTCACGTTTCAATTGTTGGGAACTCAAGGAGAGTTCTCACCACGGAGGGCGAGCGATCGACAATGAACGATTCCGATTCAAAGCAAACACGAAGCCTGTCAGTCGCTGACATTCTTCTGTTCGTAGTCAGTATCGCCGCCGGGAGTTTTTGTTACTTTCGAGGGATCTCAACTTATCCACTCGTGCTGGATGAGCATGTCGCGTACTGGATCGCCGGAGCGGACAATCCGGGAAGTCTCTGGCAGCGGAGTTTGAATTACTCTGCCACTCCTCCGCTTTCTTCAGTGCTTCAATTGTCAGCGATCCAGGTGCTCGGGAAATCGGAACTCGCAATGCGTCTTCCGTCTTATCTGGGCTATCTGACTGGGCTCATCGGCACGTTTCTCTTGGCACGTGAGCTGTTCGGAATTCGGGCTGCTGGTCTCGCTTCACTGATGATCGCCTTGCTCCCAGCTTCTCTGGAATGGTCACGTCTCGCGCGTCCGTATGGATTCAGTTTAGGCTTAGCTGCCATGAGTCTTTGGCTCACAGTTGTTCGACTTCGCACACCGCAGAAGTGGAATTCGCTGTTCGCATGGGGCGGATGCAACGTGCTGTTGATCTGGACGCACTACCTGAACGCTCCACTGGTTGGATTGGAAGCAGCCGCGCTGTTGTGGTTCGGTGCATGGAAGCTGTCAGGTTCTGTGAGACCTCGAATCAGAACACTCATCGCGATGTCGGTCATCGCCCTTACGGTCATTCCGTTGATCCCAAGCCTCCTTCGAATGGCACAATGGTCTGAGGTTCTCAACTTTCGTCCGACGCCTCCATCGATACTGGAAATCTTGGGGCCACTCTGGTGGGCAGCGGTTCCATCCTCACTTCTTCTAGCAGCTCTGATTTCGAGTTTGACACTCAAACGGTCCACTGAATCTGTCCCAACAGACTGGAGAGCGTTCGCAGTTGTTGCCTTGTGGGGACTCGGAGGGGTGTTGCTTTTGGGAGTTGCTTCGCGGTGGATTCCAACACTCGCTGAAGAGAGATACCGGGTCATCTATTTGCCTGCAGCATCGGCGTTTCTGGCGGGGATTTTTACTCACAATTTTGGAAAGACGATCGCCACTGTAGCAACAATCTGCCTGATCACCGTGACCTGGAGTCTCAGCGACGGTGTTCCGTGGAAACCGGATAAACTCGCCGCCCCAGCTGCTTCCGATTGGAGAGAGTTGGCAAAAATTGTAGGAGCGGGATCGCACGAAGATCAGTCAGTCATCGTGGGAAGCGGATTGATCGAAAGCCGCTTGGTTCCGGCCATGTTTGAAGACGATGTCTTGATGGATTACATCGCCTGCCGAATGGGGCGATTTTACCTCCCGACTCCGCAACAACGAACCGCCCTGCCCTGGATTTGGACAGATGATGCCAAACTCAATCGGTACTACACCGATCTAGTTAAGGACCAATCGCAGCTGTGGGTTGTCGCAGGCACAGATACCGATCTTGGGAGAAGGACATTGACTGGAATCACGAATTTACTTCTGCGGTCCGGATATCGAGAGGTTCGAGAAGACAGAACTCCAACAGCCACACTTCGTCAGTTCAAGCGAATTGATCCGATGAAAGAGGATGTGAGTTACACTATCGCAGAGTGAGGACACCAATAGAATCAAAGACTTCAATGAGCTGATTTAGTCTTTGGGTGCTGCAGTCTTGGAATACATCCCAGGGATCGGGGGAGCAAACAAGCCGACGTGATTGAATGGGGCGAGCATCTCTCGGATGAGGCTGATGTGTTCCGCGATACGTTTTGCACTGCGGTCCGATGCATTGAGTTCATCAAGTGAATGAGAGAGCGTCGAGACCGTCTCTCGAAATGAAGAGTTTCCGCTACAGAGAAAGTCTCTTCTCCCAGAGTTGTAATTTCGCTCGAACGTCGTCGCGGCCGCAAAGTAGACCATCGTCCAGGCAGAGAACAATTCAAAATCCCAAAGCGAGCGATAGCATCCGGAAACCATTTCGTCGATCAACCGAAGTTCAGTCAGAATCGATTGCGAGTAGGCATCGAGATCGTTGTCTCTCGTTGACAATTTTCCAGAGACGATGATGTCAGCGAGTCGTTGAATTCCGCTTAATGAATGAGCGATTCCGGTGCTGTGGAGTGGATCAATAAATCCGATCGTCGATGGTACGGCTGCCCAGTTTGTGCCTGCTCCGGATTGCCGGAGTCTTTGAAGTCGACCTGTGGAAAAGGCTTTTCCGGGGACTGAAGAGAAGTGAGCATTACCGAAAAGGCTGGCAGGAAATCGATTCTTAGGATGACCCCAGTCACCTGCTTCGAAGATCGATTTCATTTCGCTACTTGCTGCTGAATTGGGAGTCGAAACGAATCCGACACTTGTCGGTCCTCCGTCGAATCGCAATTGCCAAAGCCATCCTTCTTTGGTCAAGTGGTGAACTGCGGAATGATCAACGAAGTATGGGAAGTCCTCGATAATTGCTTCGTGATGAGACAGCCAGTCATTACATAGGGGGATATCATCAAAGTGGCTGAAAACAGCAGCTGTTTCTGTTCGAAGTGTATGAGTCGTATCTGCAATGCCCAGCGACGAGAGTAAAACCCCGTTGGCCCCGGAAGCATCGATGACAAAATCAGATCGCAGTTGTTCAACTCTTCCTGATCGACGAATCGTGAGAGACCATCCGTGAGGGGGGACTTGTTCGATCTCTTCGACGATGGAGGATGTCCAGTCGCCGACTTCAAGTTCGAGTGCCTGCTCAAAGAAGAACTGATCGACGTCCGCTCGATACCATTGAGTGTCGGCGAGTTCATCGGACTCGCTTGCTGCAACGAGAAGTTCGCAATCGTGATCAGTGGTCGCTTGATAGCCGGATTCTTTGCCATGCCAGACGTAGCTGAATCCTCGTTTACAGCCATGACGAAGGTGGGGATAAATTCTGGACCACGTTCCGTAGCGGCACAACGGGGCAAGACGGTCGAGGCTGTAGTCTTGAACGATCTGTGAAAGAATGAGATCCGCCGAAGGTGTGGAAGATTCGCCAATTGCGAACCGCGGATGAGTGCCTGAGTCGACGATCGCAACTTTGAGGCCGCTCTTCGCGAGCAGCGACGCCATCAAGCTTCCGCTGAAACTGGCTCCGAGAACAACAACATCCCAATGAGACACTGACTTCAGCTCCGGCATTCTGCACATTCGATTGACGGTTCAATCGTCTGTTCCAGGTTCATTCGCTGGAGACGTTGAACGCGTTGCTCCCGGCAGCTTTCACAAGAGAAGAAACGCTCTGCATCCCAAAGGTCGATGGTGACTCGTCCTCGCTTCATCTCCAGGCAGCGATTGAGAATCTCTTCCATCGATGTTCCAGTGGGAGGTGAGAAGTCCCCTTCCAACTGCAACTGCTCCATGATCCCGTTCCCCGCGCGTGTCGGAATGACCGCGCACAGGCTGACTCCGCGATCGAATGCAAAAGTCACCGTCCGCTCTGCCCACTCAATGCCCTCTCCTTCACTCAGGTACGGAGGACGCAGCAGAACGAAAGCCCGGGTTCGAATCTGAGATTGGTTGAGAAAATCGGTCGCACGCTCGAAGTCTGCGAGTGTCATGTCTTTGTTCAGTGCTGGAAGAACCTGTGGATGACATGTCTCCAGACCGAGTGCGATTTCTAATTTTGAAGGCGCGATTAAGTCTCGAAATTCCGTACACGCATCACCGCAAAGCTTGGGGTGGTTTTCGACAATGACAGTTTCGAAGCCACGGACGAGATCGGCGATCTCGCCATATTGGTAGCGAGGAATCGCTTTGGGGTCAAAGAAATTGCCGCTGTTGTAAAGTTTGATCTCGCGTGCTGGCGGGAGTTCGCTCAGGGCAGAGCGAATCTGTCCGACAATTGAAGCTTCCGGTGCCGAGCGTGGTAGCGTGTTCTTCCAAAGATCACACATCAAACATGTGAACGGACACTCTGCATTCGTCAGCAAAAGTGTCGCGACATCGACGATCGTTCCGGATGCATTTCGTTCCTTCTCAACGAAGAATGCGTAAGCTCGCTCCAGTGAAACAGTGTTGCGGGCCGGGCGAGCAGCACGAATCTGTCGTGTGGTTCGGGAAATGATTTGCATCGGACCGTTTTGAGGGAGTCTCGGCACTCGTTTAAACGTGAAAACAATACGCTCGATTCGACCTCAACATGGGCAGAAGGAGGATGTTCAAGAATCGCTCACAAGAGCAGCCAACTTGACGCCCTCCAAGACTGAAAACCGTAGGAAGTGTCTGCTAGCGGTAAAGCGACTGAAAACTTTCACGATAGACGCGTTCATCCTGCGGGAAGAACTTTTCGAATTCTCCGGCTGGAGTGACTCCGTGTTGGAAACGTCGCTTCTTGTAAATCGGCATCTCAAAGCCGGTGACTGCTTTAACACCTCGCGAAACGATTTCGCCCTTCAAGCTGTAGAGCTTTTCGTGATCCCAATCTGTCAACTCGATAAACGGAATCCCTTCAGCGACTTCAATCACATTGGGGAGTGCGAACGGGCTGAAGTCGTGAAACCCGAACATCCTTCCCGGAGCCCAGGAACGGACGTGACCGCGACTTTGGCCTCCCGAATAGGTCAACGAGTGCTTGACGGCATCCACACCCCAGCCTTCCTGATACAACATGACATTGTTCAAGACGCTTCGGATTGTGAGTTCGGGGTTCTCTTCGATGGGGTAGTCTTTTAGGTTCTCGTCTCCGCCATCGCCATCGATCAGCCATTTCCAGTCGGGATACTTTTCACGAATCTCCCGACAGAGCGCAACCGCCAAAGTCGCCACTTGAGCGTCGAGGGGCTTGTAGTCCTCCATCACTCGAATCCCTTCACGGAAATCAATCGTCTGGGCCGTGACCGGGACTGTCTCGAGGAAGAGTTCGAGGTCAAGCTGTTTTAAGAAGTCGCGAGATTGGATTTCGTCCGTGCCGGAACCTTCAATGGAAAGCGTGAACGCCTTCAATCGCGAGGGAGATTCTCCTCGTTTGAGCAACAGGTTGTACAAGACGAGGAATACGGCACCGCTATCGATACCGCCAGAGAACAAAACACCGAGTGGTTCTCGCAGATCAATGAACTTCAAGAACCGTTCGCACTCGGTTTCGAGAGCGCCGATGTAGGCAGCCCCGATTTCATCCAGATCGGCCGGCAGTTTATTCTGTTCTGGTGCGAAAAAGCGGCGAGTGACGGGATTCGGATCGGGGCATCCGATGAGTTTGAGTTCGAGAAGGTGGTGCGCTGGGACCATCCTCGTGTAGCTGGGATGAAACTGGCCATCGAGTCCTTCTGCTTCCAGAAACTCAGCAATCTGGTCGATCCTTTCAGCAACAATCAGGCAAGGACCTTCGGTTCTTTTGGCCAGAAAGTAACGCATGGGCCGGCCGAGGGAACGGGCCATGCGAATGAGTTGCCCTTCTTTGGCGAGCAGAGCGAAATGCCCCTCGATCTTGCGGATCTCGGAAACGTTTCCGCTTTGAACGACGCGACAGGCTTCCTCAACACTCATGTTGAAGATCTGATTTGCGTCGGTATCGAGCAAGTTGACCAGACGTTCGACAGGTTCTTGAAACTTCATGTTCAATGGAAACTCTTTGAAACTCAGTAACAGAATGGAAAACATCGACTTGCACGGGCTGACTCATCGAATGAAGAGAGTCGGCAGCTAAGGTGCAAGAGAAGAGTGACTTTTCAGTGTAGGATACCGTTTGTGGCGGTCGGATTGAAACCATGCACGTTCAGACTGCTCGACGTGTGACGCAGTGAATGGTGTCGATAGTCGTCACGAAGAACTTTGAAATGGGTGACGCGAGTTCCGTAGGGTAAACGTGGAGATTCCAGAGGAATGTGCTTTTCTTGTCTTGCAGCCCCCTTGGATTCCCCGTTGGCGATGTCATAATCGTGACATGATTTATCGTCTCTTTCTGCTCTTCACAATCGTTCCGGCACTCGAACTTGTCGTCCTGCTTCAGGTACACCACTACGTGTCCAAAGCTTGGGGGACAGGCACGGGATTGCTGGTCACTGTCGGAACGATCTTTCTGACCGGAATCGTCGGCGCCTGGCTTGCTCGCCAACAGGGGGCAAGTGTTTTGCGGCAGCTTCAAACGCAATTGAGAAACCAGCAAATGCCCGGTCAGGCGTTGGCTGATGGCGTTCTTGTGCTGATCGGTGCTGCTCTGTTGTTGACTCCCGGATTTCTGACAGACATCTTCGGCTTCAGTCTGTTGATTCCAACGACGAGGGCGACCTACCGTCGCGTGGTCATGAAGTGGTTCGAGCAGTATTTACGCCGTCGACGTGCTGGCGGAGCGGACGTATTTGTTGTTGACGCCGTTCCCAGCGACAAGTCGCCTGTCGATCAGAGTCCCGAGAAACGACTCTAGATGTCGCGTGTTGTCAGTCCTCGACGAATCAATAACTTGCCGGATTTGGTGTTTCCTCGCAGGTTCCAATGATTCCATGTTAGACTGTGCGAGGTTTGCGAATGCCGGATCGTCGGATGTTGTTGAGTCAGAGGTCACATGCTTGAAACGTGGTTGATTAATCAGTGGGATCGAGTCCGAAATAGCTTGTGGTTCATCCCGACATTCGGGCTGGTGATATCTCTCTTCGCTGCCGTTTTGATGCTGAACGTTGATGCGACTGTCCGTGCGGAGCGGCTCCCTTCGATTTCCTGGGCGACCACAACTGCTTCGGCCGCGATGGCGACGATGACGACTCTGGCTGGCTCGTTGGTTGGTGTCACTGGCGTCGTTTTTTCGATCACGATGCTGACGCTGGCGCAAACGTCTTCGATGTATGGTTCCCGGCTGTTGCGTTCGTTTCTGAATCACAATATTGCTCAGGTGACCCTGGCGACTTTCCTGGGAACAAGCCTCTATTGCTTTACGATTCTATGGGCGATCCGCGGTGACGAGGATCTCGGGACTTTTGTTCCGCACCTGTCTGTCGGTGTCGGTTTGATCGGCGGGATGCTCAGCTTCGTCGTCTTTATTTCGTTCATCAATCATGTCGCAGAGGCCATTCAGGCGACGAATGTTGTCAGAAGTGTGGCTCACGATTTGTCAGACGCGATCGATCGACTATTCCCCGAAGAGATTGGCCACTCACGGGAAGATCATCAGGATGCGTCGGACGAAGATGCTGTGAGCTCTGGGAGTACCATCCGGTCGACCAAGGAAGGCTACCTGCAAGCGATTGACGGAGAGACCTTACTGCATCTCGCACGTAAGGAAGATCTCATTATTCAGCTGCGTTGTCGGCCCGGTGACTTTCTCATCAAGGGGATGCCGATCGCTGCTGCTTCTGCGACTGCGGACGCTGACGAGATCAACAAAGAGATCAATCAATGTTTTCTCGTAGGAAGTCGCCGAACTCCGCGGCAGGATGTGGAGTGTGCAATTCTAGAATTGGTTGAAGTGGCAGTGCGAGCTCTGTCTCCCGGAATCAATGATCCGCAAACTGCCATTGCCTGCTTGAATTATTTGGGAGCGTCAATGGCCAAGTTGGCCCAGCGAGAGTTCCCGGACCCCTGTCGCCGCGACAAAGATGGGAATATTCGCGTCATTGCGTTTCCGCTACGATTCCCGAGCGCATTTTCATCAGCCTTTGAAGAAATTCGTCGGCATGCGAAGACTTCCTTTTCTGTGACCGTGCACTTGATCAGAGTGATTGGAGTTCTTGCTCATCAAGTCCGTCGGACTCAAGATCGCGAGGCTGTTCTGCAGTTCCTGAATGTCATTGAACGGGAAGCGACCGATTGCCCTCATGACATCGATGATAAAACCGAAATTCTGGTGCTGGTGAATCATGTGCGGCAGACTCTCGACTGCGAAAGCTCTTCTGCGGAGTTGGCGTCTTAGGCTCGTTTTGATGGAAGTTGTGGGGATCGATTCATGAAACTACGTCGAATGAAAACACTTGGGCGACTGGCGCTGGTGTCACTGATCTGGCTGGGGCTCAATTATCCCAATTTCGCTCAGGAAGAAGTTTCGCGACAGCCCCCATACCCGAACAGCAGGCTCGTCAAAGATGTGCAATGGGCTCCGGTCGAAACGGTGATTCGCAAAGCCAAGGGTGGAGACAATTGGCCGATCACCTGGGCACGCGATGGTGCACTCTATTCGACTTATGGAGATGGATGGGGATTCGAACCGCTATTGGAAGACAAACTGAGCTTAGGGCTGGTGCGGATCGATGGAGGCCCGGAGGACTTCAAGGTAGTCAATCTTCGCTCTGCAACGATCGAACAACGTGGTCAGGGACGGCACGGAAGAAAGTCGTGGGGAATTTTGTCGGTCGACGGAGTGCTCTATCTGTGGCTTGGGCATGACAATCTTCATGGAGGCGAATCGACTCTGGCCTGGTCTGAAGATCACGGAGAAACCTGGTCTACAGTTGACTGGAAGTTTGCAGAGTTTGGACTTCTGGGGTTCATCAATTTCGGACGCGATTACGAAGGAGCCCGCGATGAGTTTGTCTATGCTTACTCGCACGACGCCCCAAATGCCGATGGTCCAGCGGATCGCTTTATCCTGATGCGGGCTCACAAGGATCATCTCCTCGAGAGGGACGCTTGGGAGTTCTTTGTGCGAACAGATGCCAACCAACAGCCGGTCTGGTCAAAGCGGATCGAAGAGCGAGGAGCAGTTTTTGAGCATCCTGACGCCTGTCTCCGATCGGCGATTACATTCAATCCCGGCCTCAACCGCTATCTGTGGTGGCAAGCGATTCCTCAGCCGCCTGGACATCCGGACCGGGGAGACACTCGCTTTGAGGGAGGATTCGGGATCTACGATGCCCCGGAACCGTGGGGGCCCTGGACGACGGTTGAATTTGTCACCGATTGGGACATTGGACCGGGGGAGCACGGTGATTTTCCCACGAAATGGATGAGCGAAGATGGTCGGACAGTTCACCTGGTCTTTTCCGGTGATGACTGTTTTTGCGTTCGGGAGGCAGTCTTCGTCACTGAATAGCCGAAATTGAACGAAAAATCACTGGGAGGATTTCGCTGGTTCTTGGACGAGAGACCAGTTTTTCCTTTCCGGAAAAACGGCCTCAAGGCTGCTTAAAACGCTTTCGCGATTGTTTCTGAAACTTGATACTTTTTGCAGTTCTTGTGCGATTCAAGACGCTGTCGCTTGCATCCGCGTCGTTTCAGTTCTAAGAGAGTCGTTCTTGCGTTTGAATTTTGACAACAGGCGGCGAAGATGGACTTATGTCGACTCAACAGGTTTCCCTTGTTCACATTGCTGACGTGGGCAGTTCTCCTTGTCGTCATCGTGGTTGCGCCGACATTTGCTCAAACCACTCCGTCAACTGAGTCCGACACAACGCAGGCAGCCGATTCGCATGATCATGATCATTCAGATGAACATCAACACGATCACGTGCATGACCACGATCATGAGAGTGGACACGAGCACGCTCACACCGAAGGCGCTGACAAGATTGAATCGAAAGTTTGGTGGCTGATTGTCGTGTACAGTCTTCTGATTTCCTGCTCGTCTTTAGCAGGAGGCATCCTTCCTGGACGGATTGCTTTGACGCATACCCGGATGCAACATGTGATCAGCCTGGTGGGCGGACTCATGCTGGGGACGGCAATCTTCCATTTGCTTCCGCATTCGCTCTATTACATGGGAAGTCAGGGAGTTGAAACTGTTGCTTTAGCGCTCATGACCGGTGTTGTGACGATGTTTTTTCTGCTGCGTGCCTTTCACTTCCATCAGCACGAATTCCCCGAAAACGCAGAGCCGGCTCTCACCGAATCTGCCCATGCAACAGAAGTCGAAGTCCACGAGCACGATCATTCTGATTGCGGCCACGCACACCACCATCATGCTCATAGCGTTCATGAAATGAGCTGGGTGGGAGTCTTCATCGGCCTCGCGATTCACACGATCATCGACGGAATCGCACTGGGCGCAAGCGTTCAGGCGGAAGCTGCCCACTCCTCAGCTCTTGGGCTGTTCGGCTTGGGAACTTTTGCTGCCATCGCTTTGCACAAACCGCTCGATGCTGTTTCGATCACAACGTTAATGGTTGCTGGCGGATGGTCGAATCGCTCTCAATTGATCGTCAATATTGCCTATTCTTTGCTGTGTCCGCTCGGAGCAATCGTTTTTCTATTTGGAATCTCTTCACTCGCTGCGGGATCGACGATGGTCATCGGGACCACGCTCGCCTTTTCCGCGGGGGTCTTTCTGTGCATCTCACTCAGCGATCTTTTGCCGGAAATGGAGTTCCACTCGCACCACCGGCGAACTCTTTCAGCCGCACTGCTGATTGGAATTCTCATCGCATGGCTGATCCGGTTTCTCGAACCCGCCCATATTCACTAAGTGACTTCTCAAGCTAGGATGTTCCACATCGACATTTCGGGCAGTGATCACGGCTGATTGACCAACCGAGCCAAAGCACGGAACGTCTTCTGATCGATACAACCGGAATCTTCCGCGTGACTGTCGATTGAGTTCAAGCTGCCTGACGTTCTCATGGAGTTTGGAAAGTCTTGGTCCGATCAAAGAGAAGAGAACCACAGGTTCGATTGTAGAGATTCCGCACGTTTTCACTTTTGGCAGGGCTTTCCGCGACCTCTGGATCTGGTCGAGACTGACACAAGGATGTGATGTCGATGAGTCAATCCACGCAATGGAAAATTCCTGTGCTCATCGTCCTGCTTGCCTCCTCGAATCTCTCAGCGGGTGAGGATTTCTGGTCGCGCTCGGCAATCTTCGGAGAGAGTGGCGAGAGTGAACGGGAAATGGAAACGGACCGTGATTCGTTCACGCCTGCGACGACCACCGTTCCTGGGCAGATGACGATGATTGAGTCAGCCTGGTCGTTCGTCGACAATCCCATCGTGCCTGACACGAACAGCTTTCCCGAACTTCTGGTCCGTCACGGTGTGACTGACTGGCTGGAGGCACGTTTCGTGATCAACTATGAAGTCGGCGGCGCAGGGAGTTCAGTGACAGGTGGGGCGAACTCCGATCTGGACTTCGGAGAAGAAGATGCTGGGGAAATCGAGCGAGAAACCTCCATCAGCTACGGCCTGAAAGCCGCCCTTACTCAGCAAGATGAGTGGATTCCGGAAAGTGCCTTCATTTTTCAGGCATCGACGCCGATTTCTGGCCCCGAGACCGCAACGAGCTTCGTTTCGACATACGTATTTGGATGGCGACTCGCAAATGATTGGCTTTGGGATTCTTCGATTCGATACGGATACGGATCTGCGGAGGGAGACCACTTCAATCAATGGGCCCCTTCGACCGTCCTCAAGATTCCGTTCGCTGAACGCTGGAACGTCCACGCTGAGTACTTCGGAATCTTCTCAGAGGGAAAGGAAGAAGAGACGGTCCGGCACTTCGCCAGCCCAGGAATTCATTGCCTCGTCACCGAGAATCTCGAAGTTGGTATTCGTGTTGGCTGGGGATTGAATCGACAGTCGGCCGACTTCTTCTCCAATATCGGTTTCGGCTGGCAGTTTTAAATCTGACGCGTGATTTCAGCGCACTCGTCAAAGCGATTTGGCTTCGATGACCGTTGATTCGGCTCGCCTCGCAACTCTGAGCGGATAGCAAGCTGGTTTACGGACTCGAAGTCGCGACTGATTGGGCGCGGACTCCCTTTCCAGATTCTGCACACAATTCGGCCAGTTCAGGCAGAAACTGTGCGTACGCAGCATCGGCAGCGACGTTTCGCGTTGCACCGGGATCGGATTCAAAATCGATCAGTTCAATGGCGTCCAATTCCCCTGTATCACGATGTCTCCACTCCGTGTATCGGAATTGATTTGTTCGAATGCTGGTGCCGAGCATTGGAGTACCGGGAGGTTTGCTCTTTCGGTACTGGCTGAAGGCTGCCTGCTTCCATTCTCGATCAGGTTCATTCAGGACAGGAACGAAACTTTGCCCGTGGCAATGTTCCGGGATTTCGAGGTTGGCCAATTCGCTGAGCGTCGGGAAGATATCGACAAACTCAACGAGTGCTTTCGACTCCTGATTGTCCGTGATTCCGGGAGCAGAGACAATCAAAGGAACGCGTGTTGCGATTTCGTAGTTGGTGTGTTTGCACCAGTCGCCAAAATCACCGACATACCATCCATGATCTCCCCAGAGCACGACGATCGTGTTCTCGCGGAGGTTAAGTCGGTCGAGTTCATCGAGCAGTTTGCCTACTTGCGCATCCGTGTAGCTGACCGCAGCGTAATAACCGTGAATCAACTCTGCTGACAACTCGTCGTCGAGATACGGAACGTTGTTCGGAATTCCCGGGTAGTTCTTGAGTTCTCCCCAGCCCGAGCCGGCGTAGGGAACTCCATCGATGACGTCCTCTCGTGATGGAATCTGAATTGAGGAGCGATCATACAAGTCCCAGTACTTTGCTGGTGCATTGAAAGGGAGATGCGGCTTCAGGAATCCGACAGCGAAGAAGAATGGCTTGTCCTGCGTCGCCAGGTGTTGCATCACTTTGACAGCTCGATCGGCAGTGTGGCCGTCGGTGTATGCATCATCGGGAACGTCCCCGCCGTTTTCGAAGGCGGGGCCTGTTTTCTGATTGGCTTTGGCAGATCGCTGTTTTGGCAGCGGAGCTCTGGGAAGTACGTACCCTTTGCCTTTGTTTCGATCAGCCGGTGCAATGCTATCAGCGGACAGGCTCCAGCCTTGCGGATCATCTGTGCGCGAGTGATACACTTTCCCAAGAAAGGTGGTTTCGTATCCGTTGTTGCGAAAGTGCTGCGGAAGAGTCAACACTTCCGGCATCTTGGCGCGAAGCGGAGTTTTATAGTCCCAGCACTGAGTCGTTTCCGGACGACAACCACTCATGAGACTCGCTCGAGACGCTCCGCAAACGGCGACTTGGCAGTAGGCTCGATGAAATCGAACCCCTGACTGTGCGAGTCGATCGATGTTCGGAGAATGGATATGACTCGCTCCGAAGCACGCCAGCTCAGGACGCAAGTCGTCGACAGCGATCATTAAAACGTTCGGACGATCGGCAGCTTTCACTTCGTCGTTGTGATGAATGACGATACAGAGAGTTGCGAGCCCCGCGATCAACAGACGAATGTTACTGGGAATCGTCATATGGAAAACCTAACCATCAATTTGGATGTCAGCAGAAGTGATTGTGAAGTTGGCAGAGATCAGTTTCGCCGTGTATTTGTCAACTGCGAAGCTATTTCGTTCGAAAGATTGGGCTGTCCACTAATTCAAGCAACAACGACTTCAGGCGTACCTCTTCATTTGATTGTTCATCGATAAGTTCGCTGATGAGTTGTCTTTCCCGATAACTCAGTGAACGGCCTGTCGCGTATGTCAGCATTTTCTCAGACAGGCATTGCGTGAATGGCTTTGGGTTTTCGATGAGCCATTGTTTCAGGTCGGTCACGTTTGCGAGAGGAGATCCATCCGGAAGCGTTCCGGTTGCGTCGACGATTAGTCCGTCCGTGGTGCGAACCTTGCCATCCACTTCGGTATAAACTGGGTAAGACGTTCGCCATCGTCCGATCGGATCGAAGTTCTCCAGCACAAACCCCAGCGGATCGATTTCGCGGTGACAGCTCGCGCAACTCGCTTCCTGCATGTGGGCTGCCAGACGTTCTTTCGGAGAGTTGGCACCTGTCGTGTCGGGAGTGAGAGCCGGAACAGCGTTCGGCGGATCGGGCGGAGGTGAACCGAGAATGTTTTCCAGCACCCAGACTCCGCGCAGAACCGGCTGCGTGTCGACTCCGTTGGCGGTTGCCATCATCACCGCTGGCATACAAAGCAACCCGCCCTTGTTCGAGAGTCGAGAGACGGTCACTCGCGTGAGAGCTGTTGTGTTCTTCTTTGCCTTCTTCGATGCATCACTGGGAAATTCATCCAGCTGATAGATGTCTTTCGCGACCTGTTCATTGGTCAAAACAAAGTCGGGAGCGATCAGGTCCAGCACTGGCTGGTTGTTGTCGAGGACCCACCAGAAGGTTTCTGTGACCTCTTCGGTCATGGCCTGACGGTGTTGATTTGTGAAATTGCGAATCAGTCGTGTGTCCGGCATCAGGCTTTCAATTGATGAGAGGCCGAGCCATTGCTGTGGAAAATCGGAAGCGAACGACCGGTCGATCAATCGCTCGGCTTCAGCACGCAAAACTTCGCTCTGTCGAAGGACATTCGCTTCCGCTTTCTTCATCAACTTCTCGTCGGGTGGGCTGCCGGTCAGGAAGTAAGACAACCGGCTCGCCAGCTCGTAATCGTTCAGTTCTCCTGTTCCAACGCTGCGGTACAAGAACGACGGCGAAATGAGAGCCATGCGAATTGCGAGATGCAAACCATTTTCGAGTGAACCTGAGCGATCGAGTTCTGCGCTTGCGATCTCCGCAAACTCTTGTGCTTCGGCTTGAGAAACGGGTCTTCGAAAGGCTTTTCGGAGGAACTTCGTGAAGAATGCTTCCAGCGATTGGCGATCGGTCTTTCCGTCGAATTCGCCCATGAGTTGGGATCGTCGACGTTCTCTCTGTTCGTCTTCGAGGTCCGCTTGTGGGTCGAAGGCTCCGGTAATCTGGACGTCATGGATGGCGACGTACGGTCCCTGTTCGAAGAATCGGTAGACAAGAGTCTCGCCTGAATTGACAGCATTGCGAGACATTTCTTTGACGACTTTTTCGACCTCAGCATCTTCGATCGTGAGTGTTTCGTCGTTCGCCTTCGCGGTCTCCAGGACTTCGCGAACTCGCTGCCATCCGCTGCCGCCTCGGGCTGGGTTACCGACCTCGGACCAAGCTGCGGCGAGTTGTCGATCTTCTTCGAAAAGTTCGGTTAGGAACTCTGAATAATCGTCTTTGTTGTCGTAGTCGAGCGGTCCGTTCGGATAGCGGAAGAACAGCGATTCCCCTCGATCCAATTGAAGGTCAAATTCGATGGTGCGGGGTACGGAACTTCCAACTTCCGCTTCGTAAAACTCTTTCGCAGTATCACGAGGATCTCGCATGGCCTCGACCCGCAGGATTGGAACGGCATCACTTCCCTCAGTGGAAGAAGCCGTCACTTGAACGCGATATGTTCCGCGCTGAGGTGCGACGAATCGAGATGGCCAGGTAGCGTGGCGACGGGTGTTTTTGCCGGAAGAAGCCAGTCGCATCGCTCCATCGATCAAACACGCTGAGGAGTAGCTGATGGTGAGGTCGTTTGCGGCAATGTTGAATTGCCGCGATGGAATGATCGGACGGGGAGGAGCAAAAAACTCGTCAGCGACAATTGCAGCTGTCTCGGCAAAAGCTTCGAGATGAGATGGAGAAATGACCAGCGCTTCTCCCTGGTTGTCAAATCCGTGCTGAACATTATCCGGAGGAAAACTGTCCGGCAGTTCGAAGTCATTGAGTTCAAAAATGGAGGCGATCGAGTTGCGGTATTCGCGACGATTCAATCGTCGCAGCGGAGTTCCGCCAATAGGACTGTGTTGACTCAACTTCTCGTCGATCCAACTTAACAACAACTCGCGATCTTTAGCTGCGAGCGGGTCACCTTCGGGAGGTGGCATGACTTGTTTTGAGACCAGCGTCAGAACCTTTTCCCACTCAATCAAGGAGTGCGAAGCTGACCAGTCGATTTCATTGCGGTCAAAACGAACATTCCCCTCGGCATAATCCTCGCTGTGGCAATCCGTGCAGTGCTTTTGTAGCACTGCCTGAACGGGCTGCGGAATCTCTTCAGCAAAACTGACGGCTGATATGCAAAGGACGATGAACGAGGAGAGAAATGCTGGTGAAAACCGTTGCAGCAGTGACGAGTGAATCATGTCGTCCATTCTCGAAATTCTCCCGACGCATTCGAAAACGTGCCTGTTTCGATTCCGAGTTGATTGAGCAAAGTCACGTAGAGTTCACCGAGGAGCGGGGATTTTTCATCATCAGGATCAACAGCGATATGTTGACCGTGTTGAAACCCTCCGCCAGCAACAATGGTTGGCAGATCACGGTTGGAATGTCGACTGGCATCGCCCATGCCTGTTCCGAACATCACGATCGTCGAATCAAGAAGTGGTCGTCCTTCCTGATCAGTCTTCTCTTTCAATTGCGTCAGGAAACGGCTGAGACACTTCATGTGTTCTTGCTCAACTCGGATTAAATCGCGAACGAGGTCCGGATCGTTCCCGTGATGTGAGAGGGCGTGATAACCTGCGCGAAGTGTTGATCCGTCGAGTGTGAAAACCTGGCCCAGACCCGCAATGAAGAGGGTCATCACTCGAGTTGAATTCGTTTGAAGAGCGAGAGCCATCAGATCGAACATGATTTGCTCGCACTCGAGCATCAAAGTGGGAGCAACGGGATCGTAAGGCGGCAACTCGTAGTCGACTTCGACTGTCCCCTGCGCGAGATGGTCAAGTTGACGACCCATTCTCAGCTCGAGTTCCCGTAGCGAGGTGAAATACTCATCCAGCTTGGTTTGATCGGTTTGGCTGACAGTTTGTTTGAGTCGCTTCGCTTCTTCTCGAACGAGGTCGAGCGAACTGCGACCTGAGCGAAGCAGGTATTCGGAGCGGGCTCGATCGTCTTCTGTGGAAAACAACTTCGAGTAAATCACACTCGGGCGGTTGATCATCGGGAGCGGAACACCGGTCCGTGTGTAGACCATTCGCTGTTGTGGGATGTCTCCAGCACAGAGCTGAATGGATTCAAATCGGGTCGATTTGCCAACTTGCTCTGCAACGACTTGGTCGAGAGAGATCTCTCCGACATTTTTCCCGCAGAGATAGTTATCCCAGTTCTTGTGACCATTGCCTGCCCGGTGATCTAATCCGGAGAAGATCGTGAAGTCGTTGCGGTGTCCGGAGAGTTCTTCCAGCAATGGAGTCATCGCATAATCGCGTCCCGTTTGTTCGGGATAGACCGCCGGTCGATAGAGTCCGAGATTGGAACCGACGCATACGAGGTTCTTTGCGGGTGCGGCCGAAGAAACCCGAAGTTGTTGGCCCGTTTGTGTCTCGCTGGCCACAAGTTGATGCGCTCGCGGTGCGGACTCCAGAAGTGGAAGCGTCAATGACGCACCAGCTGCCTTCAAGAAAAAACGTCTTTGAAGGGGGGGAGTAGACTTAGCTGTCATAGGTCAACTCTGCAGGGGGAGATCCGGGCGGGAAGGAACGTCTCATCAGTGGTGGGCCTCAAAAGTATCGACGTTCTCTGATTTCAAATCTTAACCCAGATTTAGAGGCAGCGAAACCCACAATACTCCCCCAAGCCGGATTTGCTCTCGTCGCCGATTAATGCGTATTCTCTTGAGACCGGGAGGCTTATTGACCTTGGGCGGCTTCGTTCCGACAGGAATCGAAGAATTTGCGGACCTTGTCGAGTTTTTCTCGCGTGAAAAATGATTGGCCGCCATGCCCTGCCCCTTCAATAGTGATGAGTTCAACTGAGAGATCGGCGGACTCGTAGAGTTCAACGATACGTTCGCTTTGGTCGAGAAGAACGGTCTTGTCATCTGTTCCGTGGAAGATCAGCAGTGGAGGGTCATCCGAGGTCACGTAAGTCGCTGGGCTGGCGACTGATTCCATTTCGGGATCAACTTTTCCAGACTTCAATCCTCCCAATAATGCAAAGCTTCCGGACTTCGTGGTGTAGGCACGATCGGGTTGAGTTCTTCCGCGGAGAACAAAGTCCGACGGCCCAAAGAAATCGACGACAGCTTGGACACGTGAGGATTGATCGAGGTTTCCTCCCACTTCTCCTTCGAGGGATTCCACATCGCCAGAGGTTCCGAGCAACAATACGAGGTGGCCGCCTGCGGAACTTCCGCCGACTCCGATCCAGGTTGAGTTGTAGCCGAATTTATTCTGATTTGCGCGAAGCCAGCGGATTGCGCTCTTACAGTCATGAATCTGGGCGGGGAAGACTGCGGTGTCCGTAAACCGGTAGCTGAGACTCGCGACAGCGTAGCCATCCTCAACCAGAGGTTGAAATCGAGGGTTGTTCTTCGATCCCGCCCGCCATCCGCCTCCGTGAATCCACACGAGTAGAGGTGGAGATTCGACATTAGCGGGAAGCATCAAATCGAGCTTCAGGTCTCTGTCGCCCACTGTGGCATAGACGAGATCACGATGTGTGACATTCTGCTTGGGACGTTTTGAAGAGTCCGCGGGCTGAGAGTCCTCTGCCTGACACGTCCATCCTGTCATGACCGCGATGCAGAGAACTAAATGGCTGATGTTGAGAGAAGGCATGTTGATCGAAACCTCTTGAGAGTGATGGATGCAGAACTCCGACTCTTAATGTCGTGAAGAAATCGATGGTCGAATGGTGTTTGAAATGACTTCGATCGCAAGAGCATTCGACGCTCTTGAGTTGATCAGCGCCCGAGCCGGTCATCTAAAATTCGGTTGAGTCTTTCCACAGCTTCCGGGTGTTGATTCGCAATGTTCTGTGTCTCGCCAGCTTCTGAATTCTCGTCGTAGAGTTCGGATTCGCCTGACGAATGCGCAATGAGACGGTAGTCATCGGTTCGAACTGTCCGCGCATTTCTGAAATAGGAAATCGCTGGATGTCCATCTTTCTCAGGAGAAGTAAGCCAAGGTCGAAGTGTGACGCCGTCGACGTCGTTTGGCATTTCAATTCCCGTGAGATCGCACAGAGTTGGGAACAGGTCGATTGATTCGACAATTGCTTTCGTCGAAGCACCGGGGTGTGGCATGTCTTTGTAAGAGATGATGAGAGGTGAACGGAGTGACTCTTCGAAGAGCGTGTGTTTGCCCCAGACTGCGTGTTCGCCAAGATGCCAACCGTGATCACCCCAAAGGACAATCACGGTCTCGTCAGC
The DNA here is from genome assembly GCF_040717535.1 of Thalassoglobus sp. JC818. Taxonomy (NCBI): domain Bacteria; kingdom Pseudomonadati; phylum Planctomycetota; class Planctomycetia; order Planctomycetales; family Planctomycetaceae; genus Thalassoglobus; species Thalassoglobus sp. JC818. The sequence goes on along the minus strand of NZ_JBFEFI010000001.1, from coordinate 181,716 downwards.
TGTCCCGGACTGATTCAATTTTTGAATCAGTTTTCCGACTTGGGCATCTGCGTAGCTGACACATGCTGCGTAGTGCTGTCGAACTGCGAGTGCAAAATCGGCGTCGGAGTTTGGATCTTGTCCCCAGCGGTTGTACTTCATGAACTCGCCCGACCCGTGCCACGTCGTCTTTCCGTTGGGACGCGAAGGATGGGGGATTTCCGGGAACGTCGCATCGGAGTAATGAGTCAAATATTGCTTCGGCGCTCCGAACGGGAGATGAGGACGGAGAATTCCGACTGCGAGGAAAAACGACTTCGCTTCCTTGGTCAACTGATCTATTTGCTCGAGTGCGGTCTCGATGGAAATGCCATCTGGGTAGATTGAGTCGGGACCTTCTTCCGCCTGGAAGACATCCATCTCTTTCGCGTTTCTGCGAATCTCTCCGTGTGCAAGTCCGTGCATCCAGCCGCGAGGATGCTGCCATTCACCAGCTGGGAGGAGGTGTCGATCCCATGAGTTGGGCATTTCAGGTTGGTCGTCGTCGTTCCAGTCGGGACCACCTCTTCCGCCTGGGTGATGTGACACTTTCCCGACGGAGACAGTTGTGTAACCGTGTTGGCGAAACCAGGCAGGCATGCTCGGAGAAACGGTCTCTGGTTTCGAGAGCAATTTCTTCGCTCGATCGAAAATGGCATTGTTGCCAGCGCCGCCGTACTGACCGGTCAGCAGCGTGTAGCGAGACGCACCACAGGTGGGAGCTTGGACATAGTGTCGATGAAAGGCTCGTCCATTCTTAGCGAGTTGATCAATGTTTGGAGAGTGAATGTAATCAACGCCAAAGCATTTCAGTTCTGGTCGCAGATCATCGACGCAGATGAGAAGAACATTTTTCGCAGCATCTTCCGCAGACAGATTCGGAAGGAGAGCTAGAAAGAGAAGTGGAATGCTGAGGATTCTGAACATGAGCGCGCTCAGGTGGGACAAGAGGAATGATGCGGACCGAATGCTGGTTTGAGGATGACACCTGCTGCGCGAAAGAGCAATGCAGGGATCAAGAACTGCATTCGACCGATCAAAGAGAGACTCTAAAGGAGAGCGCTTTGATTCTCACTCCTTCCGCTCACTCGGTCTTTCACTCATCCCTCATGAGGATGATGGAACTGACCCTCGAAAGCAGACGGCAGTCTTCTCAAGGTTTCCGAATTGCGTATTCGTTCAAGAACATCGAGACCGTCGATTCCACGACGCACTTACGCACAGCCTTTGACGGAGCGGGCTGACCTCCGATGAGTCGCGGCCAGAGCACACCTGCGTTGAGCAGTCCGACAAATTGTCGGGCGGCGAACTTTGGGTCGTGAACAGCTAGTCGTCCATCTTCAGTTGCGTCACGGAACCACTTCAGGATGACATTCTGAGAAGCGTAGAACTCACAATAAGTTGACTTCGCGACTTCGACAGAACGCAGGCTGAGCGGAATGGAAATCCGCGCAAACGAAACGAAGGCCGGAGAACAAAGCTGTTCGACCTGCATCGTGGCGATCGTTATGAGCTGAACCTCGAGCGGAGTCTGTGTGTCGTATTCGCATTCAATGTCAGCGATCTGTGCGAAGACTTCCCGACGAATTTCCTCAAAGAGCATTTCCTTGCTGCAGAAGTGGTTGTAGACCGTCCGCTTGGAAACCCCAGCCCGTGCTGCGATTTGATCCATGCTCGTGGATTCGAAGCATCCGATGTCAAATTCCAGAATGGCTGCATCGAGAATGGCCCGCCGTTTCCGATCAGAAAGTGACAGCTTTTTTGGTGGTAGTTTGCTTTCTCCCATGTCTCCTCTCAAAGGCCTTTACATTTCGAAACACCTGCGTAAACTATACCGTGTAGTTTACTCTCAGACAAGTCATCTTAACGATGTCATGATGGTGTCGAGGCATGATTTATGCCCGCAAGTGCAGTTGCAACGCTCGAATCTGCAGTGTGATCGGGCAGGCTGACGGCTCTCAGTGTCGTTTTCTGTAGGATTCTCCAAGTATGCGAACTTTGTCTGTTGTCGCTTCTTTTGCGTTAATGTTGTCGCCCTTGATCAGTGGATGTCAACCTGAGCCAGTTGAGGTCACCCCTCCCCCGCCTCCGACGATGACTGTCGCCGAACCTATTGTGATGACGATCGTGGAATGGGATGCGTATACCGGTCGCCTCGAAGCTGTCGAATTTGTCGAAGTGCGGGCCCGAGTCGGTGGATACATTCAGGCAATTCCGTTTGATGAAGGTCAAGTCGTCGAGAAAGGCGATCTGTTGTTCGTCATTGACCCGCGACCTTTTACCGCAGAATTGAATCGTGCCGAGGCTGCAGCCAACCAAGCCCGGTCACAATCGGTTGAAGCTCAGGCCAAGCTCAAAGAAGCCGAGGCGATTAAGTTACAGTCCGATGCACAACTTGAACTTGCGCAGACACGTGTTCACCGTGCCCGTCGACTTGCTCAAAACAACGCAACCTCGCAGGAAGAAGTGGATCAGCGGGAAGCAGAATTCCTACAAGCTCAGGCTGACGTCGAAGCAAGTAAAGCTGGCATCAGTTCCGCTGAAGCTGCCATTGAAACAGCAGAAGCAGCTTTCAGATCTGCTGAAGCTGGGATCGAAACTGCTCAACTGAATCTGGAATATACTCGAATTCATGCTCCTGTAGATGGGAGAATCAGTCGGAAGTTTGTGACCAAGGGTAACCTCGTCAGCGGTGGAACAGCGACATCAACGTTGCTGACGACGATCACTTCGGTTGATCCCATCTATTGTGTGTTCGATGCGAATGAACAAGAGGTGTTGAAGTACACTCGACTCGACCTTGCTGGAAAGCGGGCGAGTTCGAGAAAAGAAAAAAATCCGGTGTATCTGCGGATCGTTGATGAAGAAGGTTTCCCCCATGCAGGGCATATGGACTTTGTTGACAATCAGATCGACTCTGACACTGCGTCGATGCGCGCTCGGGCCGTCTTTTCAAACGAAGATAAAGTTTTGGTTCCGGGGATGTTCGCACGAATTCGAATTCCCGGGAGCGCTGCTTACGAAGCAATCCTAATTCCGGATTCTGCTGTAGGGACCGACCAGTCTTCACAGTTTGTCTACATCGTCGAAAACGGAAGCATTGTGCCTCGATCAGTAGAGCTGGGCCCGATCGTTCATGGGCTCCGAGTTGTTCGAGACGGTCTTGATGCTGGAGATCAACTTGTAATTGAAGGAATGATTCTCGCCAGACCCGGTATGGAAGTTCAGACTCAGCCAGGTGAAATCGAAGTCGTCGAAGATGGTCTTCCGAATAAAGCTGAGCCGTGGCCACCGGAGAAGTGGATCTCTCCAGAGCCTGATCAACTGCCAGAACCTTTGTCTTTCCGATTGCAACAGAAGCGTGCTGAGACTGAGCAAGGAGGCGAAATCCAATGAAGTTCCCACATTTCTTTATTGAACGCCCCATCTTTGCCTCCGTCCTTTCGTTTCTGATTTTATTGGTCGGCGGAATCACCTACTTCTCGCTGCCGGTTTCGCAGTATCCGGATGTGGCTCCACCAACGATTGTGGTGCGAGCAAGTTATCCCGGAGCGACACCGGAAGTCATTGCAGACACTGTTGCGACACCGATCGAACAGGAGATGAACGGTGTCGACAACATGCTTTACATGGAGTCGTCATCAAGCGCCGACGGCACCATGCAGCTGACGGTGACGTTTCAGCTGGGAACGGATCTCGACGATGCACAGGTTCTCGTGCAGAATCGTGTCGCTATCGCTGAAACGCGTTTGCCAGACGTTGTGCGTCAAATCGGTGTGACGACGTTGAAGCAGATTCCCGACATGCTGATGGTTGTCCACCTGACGTCGCCGGATGAAAGTCGCGACGAGCTTTACATTAGTAACTTTGCATTTCTTCAGATTCGAGATGCTTTGATGCGTCTCGACGGCGTCGGAGACATCCGCATCGCAGGGGGGAATGAGTATGCAATGCGTGTCTGGCTCGACATCGAGAAAATGTCTCATGTCGATCTGACAGCCGGGGATATCATCCAGGCGATTCGAGAACAGAATGTTCAAGTCGCAGCTGGGGTGATCGGACAGCCTCCGACAGACGATGCGGGTGCATTTCAGCTAAACGTGACGACCACCGGGCGATTGCAGGATATCGAGGAATTCGGTCAGATCATCGTTAAACGCGGTGAGGATGGTCACGTGACTCGCCTCAGCGATGTCGCGCGAGTGGAATTGGGAGCCCAGGATTACTCACGTCTGAGTTACCTCGACGGCAAACCGGCGATTGCAGTTCTCATTTATCAGCGACCGGGAACCAATGCGGTTGATACAGCTGCTGAAGTCAAAACTCGGATGGCAAACTTGCGGGAGAGCTTTCCGGAAGGTGTCGATTACGAAATCGCCTACAACCCGACTGACTACGTTGAAGAGTCGATCGAAGAGGTGTTTGCGACGTTGTTAATTACAACGGTCCTCGTTGTCTTCACAGTCTTCATCTTCCTTCATCACTGGCGACCGACAATCATTCCGGTCGTCGCGATTCCGATTTCGTTGATCGGGACGTTCGCTGCTATGCAGTGGCTGGGCGTGACGTTGAATACGCTCTCGCTGTTCGGGCTGGTGCTGGCGATAGGAATTGTGGTCGACGATGCCATTGTGGTGGTAGAAAACGTCGAGCGACTGATCGCGGAGGGATTGAAGCCGCGGGAAGCAGCACATAAAGCAATGGATGAGGTCGGGTCTGCGCTCATTGCGACAACTCTGGTGTTGATCGCGGTGTTCGTGCCGACCGTGTTCGTCCCAAGCATCAGTGGAAAGTTTTATCAGCAATTCGCGTTGACGATCTCGATATCAACTGCGATCTCAACATTTGTCTCTTTGACTTTAACTCCCTCACTGTGTGCATTGTTGCTCAAGCCGAAAGATGCACCCAAGAACCGTGCTGGACGTCTTCTGGACTTGATGTTCGGTTGGCTGTTTCGGGCGTTTAACTGGACATTCGATTTAACAAGCAACATTTATGCACGGATGATTTCAAGCCTCATTCGAGTTTCGATTGTGGCCATAGCTCTTTATGTCGGACTGCTCGTCTGTACCTGGTACAGCTTTGGAATGGTCCCGGCCGGGTTTATTCCGGAACAGGATCAGGGCTACCTGATTGTGAGTATCCGGTTGCCGGATGGTGCTTCGCTTTCGAGAACTGACGAGGTGACAAAACAAGTCGCTGAGATTGGAAGCAAGATCGACGGAGTTGCTCATTCGGTCGGAATTGTGGGACTTTCCGGCTCAACATTCTCGATCAGCCCGAATGCCGCCGTGGCTTTCCTTCCGCTGGAAGATGCCAAAGAAAGAGCCGCAAGAGGGCGTGGAGCGAATGTTATCGTCGGTGAGATGCGAGCAGCTGTGAGTAAAATCAATGCTGCGGAAGTCTTCATTATTCCCCCACCACCGGTTCGTGGTATCGGTCGAGGTGGCGGATACAAGTTGTACATTCAGGACCAAAGTGGTGCTGGAATGGCAGCACTAAATGACGTCACTGAGAAGATGGTCATTGACGCCAATCAGCAACCGGGGCTCGTTCAAGTCTTTTCCAACTATCGATTGAGTGTCCCGCAGATTTATGCAGATATTGATCGAGTGAAAGCTCAAATGCTCGATATTCCGATGAGCAATGTGTTCGACGCGCTGCAGGTCTATCTCGGTTCGACTTACATCAACGATTTCAATCTGCTGGGACGGACTTATCGCGTGACAGCACAGGCGGAACAAGAGTTCCGGGATGAGCCTTCGGATATTCTGAGGCTACGAACGCGAAGTGCCAAAGGTGACACAATTCCGTTGGGATCAATCGTTGAAGTCCGACGTACAGTGGGACCAGACCGACTGGTGAGGTTCAACTTGTATCCTTCGGCGGATATCAACGGCGCAACCGTGCCGGGGTATAGCACCGGACAGTCGATCGAGTCGTTGGAAGCTCTCGCAGATGCCAACCTCCCACCTGGGTTTGGCTATGCTTGGACGGAAATTGCCTATCAGGAAAAGCAAGCTGGGAACACGATTGTCTTCCTGTTTCCTTTGGCGGTTCTGTTTGTGTTTCTCACGCTGGCTGCTCAATACGAGAGTTGGCTGTTGCCGTTGGCGATCATTTTGATCGTTCCGCTCTGTCTGTTGTTTGCGATTCTCGGAATTTGGTACCGGGGGATGGACAACAACATTCTGACTCAGATTGGTTTTATCGTGCTGGTCGGATTGGCCTGTAAGAATGCGATTCTGATCGTTGAATTCGCGAAGCAGGAAGAAGACTCGGGCAAAGATCGTTTTCAGGCGGCCATCGATGCATGTCGAATGAGATTGCGACCGATTCTGATGACAGCTTTCTCATTCATTCTGGGAGTGATTCCACTCCTCATCGCGACTGGGGCCGGTTTTGAAATGCGTCGCGTTTTGGGAACAGCCGTGTTTAGTGGAATGCTCGGTGTGACGTTCTTCGGTCTGTTCCTGACTCCTGTGTTCTATGTGGTTCTGCGCCGGTTCGCCCGTAAACCGGAAGTTGCGACTGCAGATGGCAACGGAGCCGCATCACTTGCGATTCCGCAGGTAGCAGCGCCGTCAAATGCAACTCTCGTCAAGACTGAGCAGAAGTCAGAATCGACCTCTGAGAAGCCTTCCGAAGTTCAAGAAGTCACTCAAGATGCTGAATCTACTTCTTCAACGTCAGGAAGTTCGAATTCAGATTCCTGAAAAGCGAATTGGTAGAAGTGCGGGAAGAACTAGAAACGAGCCCGAGTCGGGGATTGAGAAAACCTCAACGGAATGTCCTTGAAGCACCGCAGATTGTAGTTCTGCTGGTGCCGAAGGTTCTGAGTTTTGACTTTCATCGACTCAAGATGGGGAAGCAACGTGCGGAAGGCGATATTGGCTTCCATTCTCGATAGTTGCGCCCCCACACAGAAGTGCGGTCCGTGGCCGAACGCGAGATGATGGTTGTTCGGCCGGGAGATATTGAATTCGTCGGGATTCGGAAATCGTTCCGGGTCCCGGTTAGCAGAGCCGAGCATGACGAGCACGAGGTCTCCCGGACGAATCGTACGTGTGCCGACCTGCACTTCGTCGAGAGCGATCCGTCCAACAAACTGAAGCGGGCTGTCATATCGCAGACACTCTTCCACAGCATTCGGAATCAGAGACGGTTCGTCGATCAGTTGTGATAGCTGATCGCGGTTTTCCAGCAGCGCGATCAATCCGTTGCCGAGCAGATTGGTCGTCGTTTCATTGCCAGCGGTAAGCAGCAACATGCAGTTCGCAATGAGCTCATCGTACGAGAACTCTGCATCTGTGCCCTGCGACTGCACCATCAGTTCGAGAAGTGATGTGTCCGCTCCGGGGGCAATACGTTCTGCCTGATGGTGAAGGTATTCTCGAAACGCACGAACACTTCGTAGACCTCTTTCAAGTTGCTCATCGGTGATCTTTGCGTAGAAATTCGTGGCCACAAAGGCGAAGTCGTCGCACCACACTTTCACCTTATTGCGGTCTTCAATTGGGATTCCCACCAGCTCGGAAATCACCATCACCGGCAGAGGAATGGCGAAGTCGACCAGAAATTCCATTTTGCCGAGGTCGACTGCTATCTCAAGCAGGTCATCGACTCGAGACTGAATCACAGCCTCCCATCGTTTCATTGCCGAGCGTGTGAAAGCATCGTGAACAATGGCTCGAAGATGTTTGTGGCTCGGCTCATCATGCTGCAGCATTAAGTGGCTTAAGTGATCGAAGAGAGGTTCGAACTGTGGCTGCGGGTGGAGCCTGCGTCCGACAGCAATACGATCAGATGAGAATCGACGGTCGTTGAGAACAAATGCAACGTCTTCGTAACGTGTCATTACCCAGGCTTCTAGCCCTTCGTCCCAGTGAACCGGGTCTGTCTTTCGAAAGACCGAGTAGATCGAATACGGATCTTCGAACATCGCCGGTTGGAAGAAAGACGTACTGGGTTCGAGTGAAGCGATGCCGGCCTTCATGATGGTTCTCTCATAAGACGCACAATGTGACCGGCAAGTCATTGTGTACGACTTGATCATAATCGATCGACGACAAATACGAATTGGTTCACCGTTCGGTGAACAATTCGGAAGTCCCGCACTTCAAAGAATTGTCTGGCCGGCCCCCAAACTCTCTGAGTCGAACAGATTAGCGTAGTGACCGGATGAGAATCAATCATTCCCCGACGCAGAACGGAGTTGTCGGATCGGAACTTTCTTCACGTTTCGTGATTGAAAAGTTGTTTTGGCTCACAGACTGGTGGAATGTTCGACGATATGCGAACCGTTTACGGGATCGAACTGGTCTCTTCGAATGACGTCAACTGTTTCAACGCAGGCAGTGACCGGGTGCTTCGGAAGCACGTCTTTTCTGAGGAAATCGAGAATCGATTCACACGTCTCTGACGTCATGATGACTTCGATTCGCACTCGCGACTCTGAAATGGCTGCCCCGTCGGCGATTCCCCGACGTCCAATTCCACGACACGTCAGCGACGTGAATCCGGTTGCGCCGAGTGAGACAAACTGCGATTCGAGCCACTCTTCGATGTCACTCTCAGCAACGACCGTCAATCGACGCATCACTGCCAATCCGCGTTTGCGAGCTGCATGTGCGTTGTCAGCCAGTGGTTGGAGCGAGTCGAGACCATGGACTTCGAACTTTAAACCTTCGTTTGTGAAGTCGCGCTCGATCTCATGCAGCTTTTCCATCACGCTGTGGTCGACGAGTTTCGTTTCCGAGACATCCACAATGAGATTTCGTCTTTGAACAAGCCCGATCTCTTCGATCTGTCGTTTGAAAGGAATCCAGTTACTGAAGACGGCTGATTCCCGTGCGAGAATCAGACTCGTCTGATCATCAATCTCCTGCACTTCAATATACGGCTTGAAGAGCGATCGAATTGGGACACCGTTCGCAAGGTGGATGATCAACTTCAGGACAATTCCAGCCGCGACACCGACGAGCAAATCCGTAGCGAGCACGACCAGCAAAGTTGTTGTGAAAATCGCGAGCTGCTCTTTCCCGATTCGGTAGACCTGCACAAATTCTGTAGGATGAGCGAGTCGGTAGCCTGTATAGACAAGCATGGCAGCGAGTGCTGCGAGCGGAATTCGATGCAGAACCATCGGGATCAGGGCGACACAAGCGAGGAGAAAGACTCCGTGCCACAGATCTGCGAACCGTGTTCGGGCTCCATTGTCGATGTTGGCCTTCGACCTGACGATCTCTGAAATCATGGGAAGACCGCCGACCAGTGCTGCCAGCAAATTACCGATCCCGACAGCCGTGACATCCCGATTCATATCGGTCTTGCGCTTCCACGGATCGAGCACATCGATTGCCTTCGCGCTGAGAACGGACTCCAAGCTTCCGATGATGAAAAACATGATGACCCACTTCCACGCTTTCAGTTGCGAGAGCGCACTGAATTCGGGAGTGGTGATATCGTTGAACATTCCGAAGACTCGGTCGGGCATTTTGACGAGATATTGTTCGCCGAGTTGGTATTGATGCCCTTGCAGCGTATAGGAGTGTTCATGCAAGAGGTCGAAAGCCATTCCCATCGGAACGGTCACCAAGAGCACGATCATCGGTGATGGGATTTTCTTGAGGAATCCCATCTTCTTTCCGGCAATCGGCCAGAGGAACATGATGAGCAGGCTCGTCACTCCAATTGCGGCAATCGCCGGGTTCGCCTCTAAAACATAGTTGGGGAACTCTCGAAGCATTTCGAGCGGTTCACCACTGCCTGACACACCGAGAGCGACCGGAAACTGTTTGATGATGATGATGACACCAATCGCGGCGAGCATTCCGTGCACGGCAGAGATTGGAAAGAATTCTCCCAGAATTCCTCCGCGAAAGAGGCCAAAAAGAATTTGAATGACAGCGGAAGCGGCACCGACTGCGAGTGCGGCTCGGTAGGCTGTCAGGTCGGCGTCGGTCCATCCGTTCGTCATTCCATTGCCGCCAAAGTCTTCAATGCAACCAATCGCAATCACTATCAGACCGGCAGCTGGCCCTTTAATTGTCAGCTCGCTGTTGCTGATGAAAGTGGTTGTGATCGCACCAATGATCGCTGTAAAGATGCCCGCAATTGGAGGAAATCCGGAAACGACGGAGATCCCCAGACAGAGCGGAAGCGCGATGAGAAAAACGAGAAACCCGGACAACACGTCGGACTTCCAGTAGGTCATGAATCCCTGACGGTTTCCTCGGGGGACTTCTTGAGCGTGTGAATTGTTCATCTTGAATTATTCCGTTGACAAGCCGAAGTCCACGGGCAAGGACTTCGCCGAAGTTTCATGTTCGCTGAGTGTGTGAAGTGAGACCGGCAGTTTGCGATGTTCGAGTAGTGCTTTGGCTGCGTGGTATCTTGAGTTGATGCCGGGTTGGGGAATCAGACCACCGCCAATCATCATCAGGGAAAGCACGACAATGATGATCCGTTCGGTCAGTCGACAGCCCATGGAAACCGATGACTGATGATGCGTCCCGGTGAAGATACGGAAATAGGCATTCAGTGCTGCGATTCCGTTCAACGTCATGGCCAGAACGACGATAAACCCAATGAATGGGTAGACGTCGACAGCCCCTTCGACGAGCAATTCTGCTCCGATAAAACCAATCGTTCCCGGGAAGCCAATCGACGCCAGTCCCGTGAGTAGAAACGTTCCCGCGAGATAGGGTGTCTGTTCAGAGAGCCCATGGAAGCGATTGAGCTTAAGTCTTCCGATTCGAGCTTCGACGCATCGCAGAATGAGGCCCAAGCCAAGAAGAGAGATACCGACCGAGATCCAAACGCAGAGTGCTCCGGTGAGCCCGACCGGTGTGACCATTTCCAGTCCGACCAGGACGAGGGCACTGTTGCTTAGGAAAAGGAAGCAGAAGAATCTGCGTGCGTCTTGCTGCACGGTGGACATGCACGCAGCATAAAATGCAGTGATCAGCGAAATCATTGCAATGCTTTGAAGTGCCCATGACGGAGCGATCGGGAATACAAGCCGCATCACCGCGTACGCCCCGGTCATCGGGATGACGAACAGGATGGCTGTCCCGAAAGTGGCTTTCTCGAATAGATCTGTCATCCAGCAATGCAGCGGAAAAGTGCCATTGCGGATGAGTGCTCCTCCAGTCAGAAGACAACCACCGACGATCGAAAGTCCCACCGATCCAGAAGACACGTCGACGAGCAACTGCCCGGTAACCAGCAGTGCGACGAACTTTCCCATGTGAATCAAATAGACGCGAGTGCATTCACCGCGTTGGCGCAACTCAACCCAGGGTGGGATCACTGCTGCAGCGAGGAGTCCAATGAGCAACCAGGGAGTGCGGCAAGCGAGTGTTGCCATCAAGATCGATTCTGAAAGGAGCGTCCAGCCGAACGAGAACCGGTTGACCTTTGTTCGGAGAGTGGTAACGACGATCGAGAAGTAAAGAAATGCTCCGAGTGGAAGCAGAGGTGCGCTCAACTCGTCAATTACCAGAACGTCGTGACTCAAGATTCTTTCGAGGAAATCCCATTGGTCGTGAGCTTCGAAAGATTCGAGCATTCCAAAGTCGATCCACTCACCGGTTGCACAGACCAGCGTGAGACCACAAGTCACAATGCTGACAGTCCGCGCGAGATGACGGTTCTGCAGCGAGAACGAAAGAATCGCTCCGAGTAGTGGTAATAGCACACTCAATTCAAGCCATGGGAGGTGGAGTCGCGGCATTAGACCATCTCCTCCACAGCCTTCAATTCGGCAACCGGTTGGGGCTGTTCTTTCTCGTGGTTGCCAGAAAGAGTCTCGGTCCAGGACTGTTCACATTCATTGAAGAATCGGAACAGCTTCACGAACGGTTGGACCACATACCCGTCAATTAGGTTGTCTAAATACCCACGTTCATATGCGAAGCGATAGGCGGCCATTTGAAGCGGTGTGGTCTTTTCAGTCAGGTTGGAATCGACGGAATTCAGGCGGATGCCGACTGCGTTCTCCATCGCTTTGTGATCATGCAGAAACGATGGGGCTCGAAGCAGTTGCAGTGTTCTTAGGCAAGCGTGCCCAATCATATGGATGAGTGCGATGTATCTTAGACCGAGGCCGATTTCGACGGTGATGACTCCGATTTGTGTGAGCGATGCATACGCGAGTGAGTTCTTGACATCGTTCTGAACTCGCGCCATCAGCGAACCGGAGATGGCAGAGATTGCTCCGAGAGCGACGACCGCAAAGCTCAATAACGGCGAGACATTCAGAAGTGGACTGATTCGCAGGAGAAGGTAGGTTCCAAGATGGATCGAGAGTGCTCCATAGAAAACGGCACTGGACGGAGTGGGTCCTTCCATTGCTTTCGGAAGCCATCCCGAAAATGGAACCATTCCCGATTTGCCCGCGGCAGCCAGAAGCAGTAACAGTCCCACAGGAAGTGCTTGCCAGGAGGTAATGACCGCCTCACCATTGGGCCAGGTCCCCTGCCCCATCAGCACGTCGAAGTCTCCCTTTCCGGTCAAATGATGCAACAGCAAGGCAGCGACGAGAAACGCGGCGTCTGAGAAACGATAGATCGACCAGATCCGTAAACCATTTCGCACGGGACCGGGGCGTTCGTGAAAGTACGCGACCAACAACGCTGACGATAAGCCGACAAGTTCCCAACCAAAAAATAGAGTTTCGATTGTTCCAGCCACGGTCGAAACAATAATTCCCAGCATGAACAGTGCGTAGAGCAGGAAGAATCGTTGATAGCCACGATCTCGCTGGAGGTAAACATTGGCGAACGCGCCGACGGTTCCACACAACACATAAGACAGAATCGAGAATGGAACTGACAGTCGGTCAAACACCAACTTCAGATGGAAATGGAAACCTTCTTCGTGAACTTCCACCCAATTCCCGAGCTCAATGGGGACTTCGCGGATTCCGGTCGCGAGCATGGTGACCAGAATGGCGACAGCACTTGTCAGTCCCAGGTATGCACATGTTTTGGCGAGGCGTGTTTGAGTCGATTCGGCGAACGGTCGACCGAAGAGCAACGGAAGACCAAGGCCGCCAACGAGGATCGTGGGGCATAACACGACAGCAACACCGACGACATGCAGGAACGAAGATATGTTCATCTTGCCCCCGTTGTGCGAAGTTGCTGGTCCGAGATGTGTTCTTCAGTTGTCTCAGAGGAGACGGTCGATTGCTCAGCAATTGAGTAAAACGGAGTGTTGGACCGGGAGCCTTGATAGCACTCAAGTGATGAATTCATTTCCGGAAGTTCGTTGAGCGATGAATGAAACGGCTGAAACTCTTCTCCATCGAAAATGAAGGCTTCGGCAGTTTGTGGATCGAAGACCGATAGCCTCACCCAACGTCCCCGGCAAAGCCTCCGAATCGTTTCGTTTCGATCCATGATTGATAGGAGTGCTTCAGGTGTTGATTCGATGATGAACTGAATTCGGATCGGTTCATGAATTTCGGTCATCTGCTGGTAGAGTCCTGTCCGGAGGTCGCTTGCAGTGCCTTCCATCACTCCAAGCATCGAGACGATGTTGTGCGGCAGTTTGGACCCGGATCCATACTTCTTTGAATCAACGGTCGAGAAGTAGTATTCGAGGTTGATTCCTGCACAGACCGGGATTGCTGCCGAAAGAATCCGCAGCAGAACCGAGTAGTCTTCATCGTCGGATGATGGATCGTACGAATTCAGAAACGCTCGACGGTCGAGGAACAACCCGCGAGTCCATTTGCGTTGACCAACGACACAGAGGGCGTTAGTCGCATGGTTGTACTCAGGTCTCGCCTGCGAAATGTCCTGCGCACGGGCTTCGACGTGACACAAAGCTTCTTGTGGAGTGACTGTCAAAGGAACTGCCGTGAACCTGCGGCAGCGTTCGTGAGCGTTTCGACGGCGTGCTTCTTCAATCGTTACGCGAGCTGACTCAATCGTGCTTCGATGAGATGCGGGAAGTTGATCGAGGTCAAAGAAAACGAACGAGTCGTCGCACGTGTTGTGATAGGCTCCGACAAACTTCGTGTCCTCAGGAATTTGGATTCCAGCTTCAGCCACTTTTAATCGCACACGCCAATCGTTGGCCATGGCAGCGAAGGCTCGGGCATTTGGGCCGCCACGTTTTCCGGCACAGGCTCCACAGCAATATGCGGACTCGTGTGGGTTATTTAAACTTGACGAACCATGACCTGAGATGATGACGAGTCGTGAAAAGTCTTCCGGTTTCAGAAGTCCCAACTCGTGAAGCAGTCGACCTACATTTGCAGCCATTTCATCGACTGAGAAACCAATATGCCCGTTCGTTGGACCGGGATCGTCTTGGTAGCGTTCGAGTTGCAACTTCGTGACTGGCGGCAATTGCAGGAATGCTCCAACAGCTTGACGAATCTTGGCAGTCAAGCGAGGAAAGAGGACTCGTGCGACGAGCGGGGCTGTCGCCAAAGATCCGCTGATCCCTGCGACGATTCCGCCGAAGAAGGTGCGGCTTTGAGTGTGAAACGCATGATTCGCCCGTTCGAGTCGTCGCCGCATTCGGGTTCGATCGCGGTGAACTCCTTCGAATGTGTATCCCACGTCTTCGACAACGTAATGACTCGGCGTCATGACTCCTGGGCAGAGTGCTTGAAAGAAGCTGTCGGCTGCCCCTCGGTAGTACATCGCGACACCAAAGAAACCGGCCGCACTCAATGTTTCGCAACTCGGTTCGATCTCTTCGAGGTGTCTTCGGAGAGACTCTTCTCGGTCATCGATACATGTGACGAGTTGGAATAATGGCCTCTGGTGAGATTTTGCAGAGTTCTCGCTGACGCGACGTGAATGGGCCAGGACCGCGGATAAGGCTGCGTTGTGATACTTTCGCTCGTACGCTTCGTGAAACGTTCGCCGACGTTCAATCGACGGAAAGTTGTCGATTTCGTCTGCGACTTCCTGCCATTGATCCGAAGAAAGCTCATTCAGCTGCGCGGGCGTCCAACCGAGAATTTGAGCCAATTGGAACAGAGGAAAAGCTCGTCGCTCGATCGAAGCTTCATTCTGATGCGCAACGTTTTCTTGAGCCCAATCTATCTTGGAATTGACGGCTTCAGTATGAGAATTTGTCTCTCCTGCAAGATGATGCAGAGCATGTTCTTCCAGGATCAGTCGAACGGTTAGGAACTCGATCAGAGTTCCGTGCGGGACTGGTCGCGAAACTTTGTTGCGATGCGATTCGAGAAAGTGAATCATCCCAGCCCACCCCCCGAGAGCGAGGAGTGTCTGAGTGATAAACTCCTCTCGCTCTGCTTCGCTGATCTCAAATTGTGACAGCGACAGGTCAATTGACTCTTCGGGAGAGATTCCAGAGGAGGACAATTCAGAGAGCGTGTGCGCAACGTCATGAAACCACTGTGGCATTCCTTTGGAAGGATGAGAGTGCAGACTGATGAAGGATGCGAGGAATCCAAGTTCCCGGTTCGGGAGGTGCCAGTCCGAAAAGCCTTGATCGAGGAAGGCAGCACAAAAACGAATCAGGACATCGTTGACAGTTCTGTCGATATCCTCGCCGGTCGCTTGAAGATAGACGTCACGCGGGCGGACGAACTTGGCGACTTCTTTTTCGCTCTTATTCGAACTTGCTACTCCATCAATGCACAGGTGCCAAAGTGATTGCAGTGCGATAGTCTCCCATTGCGCCTCACTCCATTTCGAGTGGTTTCGACCAACTCTGTCTCGAAGCTCTTTTTGATTCTCTTGCTCGAGCGTCTCGACCCAAGAGCGAGCGGATTCGATGACGCCCTCTCGCACCTCTTCATTCACGGTAGAGCAAATTCGGTTGAGGGCGTGGCCTTCGTGGATGAGCCACTCGAACTCTGCATCTGTCCCCTCAAAGATCGGATGACGTAGCATCGCCATCCGTATTTGAGCCCGTGTCGAGAGGCCTGCGACCATTTGATCGGAAGCGTCGCTGAGATCGTGTTCGACGACTGCTTTCAGATCGTCGATGGAGATTCGTTCCTCAGCGCACAGCTCTTGATATTTCACTTCTGACAAATAGGGTTCCGCGTGGTACTGCTTCTGTCCCTCAACGACTGCGTCATGAAATGACTTCTTTTCATAAGCATGGAGAGTGTTGTGATGAACGAATTCTTCAATGGGGCCCTGGGAAGGTAGGACCCGCGATGCGCGCTCGATGAGGTTTCGAATCAACTCAATTCGCTTCTCGCGATTGATCGAAGTGAGTGGGACCGAATTGGGAGTCGAAGAGTCTTGGAGCACGTTCGGAATAAGCTTCGAAGGATCGACGTCCATATGGCCCAGTCGATCGGGAGGCATGGTGAGTCGCGAGGCAAAAAGAACAAGCCCGCACCAACGGCAAGAGCAGTGCCAAATCGTAGGAAAAAACGTGCTCACCATTACTTTGAAGGAATGGCGACACTTTTCCCAATCCTGAGATCGATTCGCAGTCAGAGATTTACTCACGAGTGCCCGGAGAACTGATCATCTTGCGGATACGTATCTGCAAGAAGAGCGGCGAACGTGCAAGACTTTGCAGAGAGTGTGCAATATACTGCAGGCAGGAATACCAATCAGACTACAGGAGTGCCGACATGCAGAAGCTCGTCGAGGGAATCCATCAGTTTCAGGCGACTTCATTCAGCCAACAACAAAAGTTGTTCGAAACACTCGCAGAGGGGCAGCATCCACTCGCTCTGTTCATCACTTGCTCAGATTCTCGAATCGATCCGAATCAGCTCACGCAGACCAAACCCGGAGAACTCTTCATTCTGCGGACAGCTGGCAACATTGTTCCCCCGTATGGCTCTGTCTTTGCAGGGGAAGCTGCAACGATTGAGTATGCCGTCACCGCCCTGAATATCCGTGACATCATTGTTTGCGGACATTCCCATTGTGGTGCGATGGGGGGGCTTCTCAAGCCGGAAGCTGTCGAAAGCATGCCTGCGGTCAAGTCCTACTTGAAATTCGCAGAGTCGACCCGCCGGATTGTGGAAGAGAACTACAAGCATCTAACCGATCCCGCAAAGCGTCTCACATTGACTGTTGAAGAAAACGTCCTCGTTCAACTGGAGAGTCTCCGCACACATCCTTCAGTCGCTGCAGCACTCAGCCGGGGAGATTTGAAGCTCCACGGTTGGGTTTACAAGTTCGAGACAGGTGAAGTCTTTACGTATGATCCTTCGAAGAACGAATTTGTCGGGCTCGGCGAAGCGACCAATCTGCTCGCAGAAGAGAGTCGATCGCTGCCGCCCATCTAAAGCTTGATATTCATCCCTATTGCAAGAGCTGATGACCGAGAAAAACCTAGATCCCGCACGAAACAATTATCGTCTGGTCATCATCGGACTCATGGTTTTGAGCGCGGCGTCACTCGCTGTAACGATCTGGATCATGGTCGACTTTCTTCGCGAACAGAAGATTGTCGACGAATTAATTCGCCGACTTCCAAGTGACGCAACAGCGTCTGCTGTGGAACTGGCTGGCGAGTTGAAATGGCAGTTTCGGTTGGCGATTCTGGTGCTGTTGAATCTGATTGTTACTGGAATTGCGGTGGTTCTGCTGTGGCGTGCTTACCGATCTTCGCTTGACTCATTGAGAGATTTCAAAGCCCTTGCCGGCGATATTCTCAACAGCATGGATCAAGCCGTCATCACAACTGATCTCGCTGGACGTGTGACAAGAATCAATCGGAGGGGAAACGACCTCTTGTCGTCGGGAACCGACTGCATCGGGCGCTCGCTCGAGGATCTCTCTACGAATGTTCCTTTGGAGCTTTTCCGGAAGGAGTGGATGCAATCAAAGTCGCCCGGCGAGACGCGAGATCTGACCGTTCAAGTTCAGGGCGACGATCGAACGCTTCGTGCTTCATGCCTCACATTGTGTGACATCGAGAACAATGAAATCGGAAATGTTCTGCAGGTACACGATGTTACCGAACAAATTCTCATCGAAGAAAAGATGCTGAGAATGGAACGGTACATGGGGCTCGGTGCCGTCGCGGTCGGATTGCACCACGAAATTCGCAATCCACTCGCAGCTTTGTCATTGCATGTGCAACTGCTCGAAGAGGAACTTGAACAGGTCGGTTCAGGTATCGAAGTAGAACGCATGCTGGAGGTGATACAGACCGAGATCAACCGCGTGAGTGGTGTGCTGGAAGGGTTTCGAGACTTCGCCTCGATCGGTCGTCTTGAGTTAGAAATGGTCGACCTTCAGGAACTCATTGAGAGGATCGTGAAGCTATTAGCACCGCGCGCAGCACAGCAAAAAGTGGCGATTAATTTTCTCTCGTCAGGGACGCAACCTGCTGAAGTGGCTGCTGACCGGATGAGATTGGAACAAGTCTTGCTGAATCTTCTGATCAACGGGATGGAGTCCATGCCTGATGGAGGTGAACTCTCGGTCGTCGCTGAAGTCGAGAATAACCTTGCTCTGATCCGTGTCTCAGATACCGGTCGCGGTATTCCGAAAGATCTCCATGATCGTATTTTCGATCCGTATTTCAGCACGAAGAGTGAAGGCACAGGCTTGGGGTTAGCTCTTTGCGATAAAATCATGAGGCAACATCAAGGAAAGCTTGAGTTCCAAACTTCAAACCGAGGAACAACCTTTCAGCTTTCATGGCCCGCCATCAAGATTGAAGAAGTTATGGCTTAAGAAGTATGGATGAACCATTTCATATATTGATTGTTGATGACGAGCCGAACATTCGAGCGGGTCTTGCTAAGGGGCTCGAGAAGCATGCGGAGTTGATCACAACTGCTGGTTCGGTCAATGAAGCCATTGACATTCTCGTTAGAGAAACCGTGCATCTCGTCATCGCCGATGTTCGACTTCCGGGAGATCGCGACGGTCTAGATCTCGTGACATACGTCCATCGGAACTGTTCGGCCACAACGATTGTGATCACTGCTCACGGAACTGTAGAAACTGCTGTCGAAGCGATGAGACGCGGCGCGTTCGACTTCATCACAAAGCCTGTTGATCTCAATCTCATCCGCGAGCAGGTCGCCCGTGCCGCCGAACACTACAAGTTGCAGGCGGAGAATCGTGTTCTGAAAGGAAAGCTCGCCGAAGCTGGTGAGATCGTCGGAATTGTCGGGAATTGTCGCGCTCTCAAGGATGTTCTCGATCAGATTCGTCAAGTTGCTGATACTGATGCGACAATTCTCGTTCGAGGCGAAAGCGGGACGGGGAAGGAATTGATCGCACGAGCAATACACGATTTGAGCCACCGCTCGAACGGGCCTTTCATTCCAATGAATTTGGGAGCCCTTCCAGAAACTCTGCTCGAGAGTGAATTGTTCGGCCACGAGAAAGGTGCTTTCACGGGAGCGTCCCGTCAGAAGCCGGGATGCTTCGAGCAAGCAGTTTCGGGAACGCTTTTTCTCGACGAAATCACGGAAATCCCAGCGAAAAGCCAGGTCGATCTGCTTCGCGTTCTCGAAACGGGACGATTCGCGAGAATCGGTGGGGAAGAAATGCTGACATCCGATGCACGAATCGTGTCAGCGACGAATCGGGATATCGAACAGCTAGTTGAAGAAGGAACGTTCCGTGAAGATCTCTTTTACCGCTTAAACATCGTTCCGATCGATGTTCCTCCGCTCAGGCAACGCCGAGAAGATATTCCGCTTTTGATTGCGTACTTCCTCAACCACTTTTGCCTCCGACACCAGCGACCGGAAAAGTCTCTCGACAGCGATGCTGTCCAACTATTGGTGCAGGCCAATTGGCCGGGGAACATTCGTCAATTGAGAAACGTCATTGAACGCCTTGTGGTGACTGTGGGACGAGATGTCATCCAGGCTCAGGATTTGCCGACGGAATTTTCCATTAGCCCAACCCAGGCCGAGAAAGAATCTCGCTCACTGGCAGAGGTGACTGAAGCTGCGGAACGAACCGCTATTCAAAGTGCTCTCACGTCGAACAACTGTCATCGCGAACAGACCGCAAAAGTGCTTGGAATCAGTGTTCGAACGCTGCACTATAAAATGAGTCGATACAATCTTCACTGATACTAAATCGAAACGATTCCCTCAGCTCCACTTACTTTAGGAAATCGACTCTGCTTTCGGAGTTTCTCGTGGAAGAGCTGTTTGCTCGCCGCCTGACTTTGAGAGAACTCGATCAGCGACTTTTTGCCGCTCGACATCGTCAGTCTCCACGGCGACGATAATCTTTCCGGCAGTGATCGCCTGATCGTAATAGTCGGCGAGTTCCTTTTCAGCGCCGCGAGTTACCATAAGTGCTGCGAATGTGCCAGTGAGAGCAGCTCCGAAGAAAACTCCAAGGACGGCCACTGCGGTTCCGGCTGTCGTCAAGAGTCCAGCTGCGACCGCAGCTGCACCCATTCCCAGAGCTGCCAATCCGGATTTGTTGAGAGCTTCATTACGTTTCTCTTCACCGGGATGTTCGTGAATAAACTCTTTGAACTCTCGTTCACAGGCGTCCATTGAGCAGACGACTCCGATTTCTTCCTTGCTGAAGCCCTCCTGCTGAAGTTCACTGATGATTTCTCGCACCTGCTGTGCATTGTCGCACACGGTCAAGCGGATTGGATATTCTGATGAGGGTTGCATGACAAAATCCTTCGAAGAGGAGGTGAGGTTGAAGTTAAACTTTCCGAGGCGGCGTTGGCGAATCAATTAACTCGCTTCAGATGACGATGAATCTTTAACGTCGTTGTAGCGATCCTGAGCGTCTTCGAGAGCTTCCTTTAACTCATTCCAAGTTTCAGCAGCTTGCTCCTGCAGTTCTTGAGAAGCTTCTTCACCCGACTCTTGAAGCTCGGAAAGCTGTTCACGCAACCGTTCGCGATGTTCATCGATTGTGCTCA
This sequence comes from Thalassoglobus sp. JC818, assembly GCF_040717535.1. NCBI lineage: Bacteria > Pseudomonadati > Planctomycetota > Planctomycetia > Planctomycetales > Planctomycetaceae > Thalassoglobus > Thalassoglobus sp. JC818. Next base: position 160,860 of record NZ_JBFEFI010000001.1, on the reverse strand, counting down.
ACGTCTCGTTCCAGTTTTCTTGAGCCTCGTCCTGAAGTTCGTCGCCACGATTGCGAAGTTGTTCAATCTCATCGTTGGTCTGTTCAAGCTGAGAATTCACTGCTGCCAGGAATTCATCTTTCTTCAGTTGGACAAGATCCTGAAGCGACTCAACAGCCTCTGATGTTTCTTCGATCACTTTGTTTGCAGTGACCGTCTGAGACTCATCTGTTGGTTCCATACCTGGATTTGCGGTGTCGAAATCTTCCGACTCAAAAGTCGATTCATTCTGTGCGATGTCATTCGATGAATTCGAATCTGTACACCCAACAGCGAAAAGACAAACTGAAGCGAGAGTCATTGAGACGAGATTAAAGCGTTGCATGGGGTCAATCCTTTGTTCAGTAATTTTAGTTAAGTGAGGTGAAAAGTCGTTTGTGGTGGCCCGAGAGTCAACACATTGAAAGTGATCACTCTTCGAGTCGAAAACCAATGCGAACCGTTGCCTGCCAGTGAGCCACATCGCTTCCATCGATGTCTCCACGGAGCTCGACAACTTCAAACCATCGAAGCCCACGCACCGAATCGGATGTTTTGCGAATGGCGTTCCGAATCGCGTCGTCACTGCTCGTCTTGGAAGTTCCAACAACCTCGATGCGTTTGTAGATGTGGTCAGACATGGTTCACGGTCACTTTCAATTCGAATTCGTTTCGCGGAGGAAGAAGCAGTTCACTTCTTCAGGGTAGACGCAAGTCGCGTGCCGGCAATCTATCTCGGTGGATAATGACAGCCGGTCGGGAACGCTTGCTTTACTGATACTCTCGAATTCGCCACGCCTGAGCGGCTGACCGCGAGTCGACGTATTCAGCCAGTCGGAGAAACAGTTCCTCAACTCGCGGTGCATTTGCTGCACTCGACATCTGCTTCAAAAACGAAGCCAAAGCTTCGTCGAATTCGTGCTTCAGGGCGACGACTTCATCAGCATCCATTCCAGGTTGGAACGCGATTGAATCAAGAGTTGATTCGAGTTCTTCGTCACCTGCAAACTGGATCCACACGTTGAGGACACCACCTTGGTCTTCTTTCTGAAAGCGTGTCACGGCCGATTCGAGATCGTGTTCTTCTTTCTCAAGAGTGCGATAGATCAATTCTGTTCTCTCATCGCAGATCCACCGACTTGGAGGAGCGAGTCCCAGTCGTAATTTCCGTTGACACCGCGAGATCCGCTGTAAGACGTCTTTCACCTGTTGGTAAGTCATGGCCGAATTCCTTCTGGAGATCGAGAACCGCATTGATCGATTCGCTTCTGCCTTCCGCTCCAAATCGGGATCTTCGCTCCAGCCGAAACTGGTGGCTGATCGGTCGGTTTGGTGCTTAGCCGCCCAGTCAGTTTGATCGATTGTCTTTCGACACGATGGAAAGAGTGGACGACGATCGCTTCAAAAGCGGAAAACAGTTGATTTGCTGTTGTTCAGATGGAATCGCAATAAGCGTTCCTAAGCGGTCGGAACGTCGCCCCGGAGAGGTAATTCGGTAGGTGCCCAGAATTGGCGTGAAATCGGTTTCCGACGTGGCGAGTCGGAGTCATGTCACTTGTTTTCTAAGTTTTTAGCTGATGACTGCCGCTCCTCAGCTTCAGATTCGCTTGATGTAGGCTTCTTGATCCACCGATACTCAACCCGACTCAGAACCGTCAGAAATATGATGGCGAGCACCGTTACTTGAATGGCCAGCCACACCCTTCCAACGGAAACGGCGATGCCGATACCTGTCGTCAGATAGATCGAAGCGGCGGTCGTGAGACCTTCGACCTCTTCCTCACGGTTATGCACAATCGTCCCTGCACCGAGGAAGCTGATTCCGACAATGATTGCCTGAATCACGCGTATTGGGTCGGGCGTTAACTCGCCGGAAACGGAATCGCCGAGCTGATCGAGAGTACTCGGGGTGAGAACGACGAGCAGCGCCGAACCGGCAGCGACGAACATGTGAGTGCGCAGCCCTGCCGGTTTGCCTGAGAGTTCACGTTCAAGGCCGATGATCGCACCCAGAAGTGAAGCAACAACGATCTCACTGAAATCAGACACCAATCCTCCATATGGTTTCGGACATGAGACAATGATTACCGAGCACCTCGATCGAACGTTCGTTCCAAAAGGGGGCGATCGTGGTGAACGGTGTTCGAAAAACGAGTCCGACTTTATGAGACGGAATTCTTCATCGAGTTGATGTACGTGAAGATCCCGTCTCTATTGCAAGGTGTCTCGTTCATTGATGAGGTTTCGCAACTGCTGTGCCATATTCTCCGATAAGCACTGTGATTAAGTGCGCGAGTCATCCTCCGTGAATTCAAACGCTCTTGAAGAATGCGCGAAGTCTACAGCTCATTCGAAAGATAATTCGAGGCTTTGAATCATTGGTTTTGATTTGTTCTCGGTTGAATCGGTCAGCCTAACCTCCACTTGAAAGCCGTATCCTTCAGGAAGATCGGAAACATCCAGCCTTGCAGGTGTCTTGCTGACTTGCTTTGAGAATCCGTCAACGTAGTCGTATGTCTCTTTGACGTCCCGCCAATCCGACCACTGATCGATTGACCCATCGTTATTCGTGTCGACACCGGCTCTCGCTTCTACTGTTTCGACCCAAGGGCCCGGGCTGACAAAGTCTGAATCTTGTTGAGTGACGAGATAGAACTGGCCCTCAGCGAACATGATGTCGGGATCGGGGTGACCATTCCCAACGTGATCACAGAAAGTGAACTGTTGATCGAGCGATGGGGAGGTGAACCAGCCGGCGCTCATCTGTTTCGTGTCGACAGGGTCGTAATCACAGAAGAGGTAGTATTGTCCGCCGATACAGATCGCTGCCCAGTCGCCGTAAGCATTCTGTTCTGGTTCATGAATTTCATATTCAGCCACGTCTATTTTAAACTTTTCAGGATGCTCTTTAACCCAGTGGGGATGAGTATATGTCCCGATCTTTCCAGAGGGATGTGTGCGTTCATCCACGGGCGGAGGAAGTGTTTGGAAATCGTTGACTCCGTCCTCACTGACTGCATGCGCAGCGAGTGGAGAGTCCCAAGCATGAGTGCGTGCGTTGATTGGGCTCCAATCTTCGACAATCAGATGAAACTTCCCATCGAGGTCGCGAATAATTCCACAGTCTGATCCGTGAGTCGGATCGTCATAGGCCAACCCCTTGTGATCTCCAGGAAGCCCGTCGAAGAGATTGCTGTCGACGTAAACATGCGGGTCCTGGTCATTTGGAAAGTCATAGTAGAAGTAGGCTTTCCCATCCGCGTATTCAGCAGTGGTCATCCAGGCCGAAAAACGCTCTGTGATGGAACCATGATGAACCCAGTTGACCATGTCTCGGCTTTGCCATGCATGGTATCCACCCAGTCGAGGCATGAGTCCACCAGGTGCATCGAATTGATTGGGGAATGGAGTGGTTTGTAAAGGGATATTGAAACCGTCGAGTGTAGCTGGCTCGGGAGTGAATTCTGTCGATGGTCCGGCTTGACCATTCCCTGAATTCTTTGGCTGATTCGTTTTGTAGCGACCAAAGATCCAATAGTTTTGCGGCCCGACTCGTAGGAAGACTGGTGCGTCACCCAGATTGACTGGTCCAAGATTTTCGATTGGATTCCAGTTCTGCCACACAGGCGATTGAGTCAGAGTCACGGAGGATGGCTTCTTCTTTGTGTCGGTGGAGAGAACCTTGGTCCGGAACTCCCCTGCTTTGCCCGATGGAAAGATCACGCCATCCGCGACATCTAATCCCTGTCGGATTTCAAGTTTGGACTCCCAGTCTGCGGAACCGCTAATCAAGAGAGAGTCGTTCGCTGGGGCAGTTGCTGCTGCAAGTGTGATGCAGAAGAACGTCACGTGCGATATGAGAGAGTGATTCGAGTTGGGAGTCGTACGCATCAACGCCACTTTCTTATTTAAGACCACAATGGTCAATGGGTTGGTGGGAGAGCTTGATCTCACTTGTTGTTACGGTGAGGCTCAATGATCCAGTGACGACATCTCTTCGTTGCAATTAAATTTGCGACGTTAAGTCGATTTTTGAAGCTTTTGGTGGGCGTGGTAGGGTGAGGGAAAGAAGGATGTTCGCCGTTTGTTGCTCTAGAATTTCGAAGATTGTTCGAACCAAGGGAGGGATCAAAGTTGCTTGATATGGTATTCGATCGCTCGCTTGGATGCGAGCATCGAGATGCGATCGATTGCAGAATGCGGAGAAGTGCGCGTGGAGCTCATGCCGAATAAAAAGAGAAGCCGACGCAATTGCTCCCGCTGAGGAAGAACTACGTCGGCGATTATTTGTCGAGTTTTTTGCGTGATTTGAAGTTGATCAGTTCTGTGGAGAGTCACAAAATGCTGGCATCATTCTGCGTTTCGTTCTTCGAGGGTTTCTCGAAGACTCGCTGCTGCTTCTCGCAATTTGGCGAGGGATTCCTCGGTTACGCGGACAGCTTCCTCAGCTTCGAGGACAGCTTGCAGGAGGGCATCCTCCGAACTGGCGGGTGATGCTTCTTCTTGTGGAAGAATGGACTCGTCGCGGCTCGCCCGGGTTCTCAGGGGCCACGGGACTTCGATGCGGGCCATTGCTTGTGCCACAGGCAGATTAAATGGTTCTCCGTGAGTTCCATACTTCGTATCGAATGGATGTATGCGACCACTCGCGTCAGCCACTAACAGCTCCGATCCTGCGGGATTGAAGACGAGTTTGGTGACTTCGTCAGCCGTTTCGAATTCGTCAATCACTTCACCTTCTGGAGTGATAATGACAACTTCATTTTCTCGGCTTCCCAGTGCAATCAGACCTGACGGATGCCACGCCGCTGCCCGAAGTGCACCTTTTCCGAAGTCCCAGACAGCTTGTTGTTCACCGGTGTGAAGGTTCCAGATGCGGGCGGTTCCGTCTTCTCCTATGGAAAGCAAGTGATCCGAAGTGGGCGACCAGACGAGCTCGGGGACCGCACCAGTGTGCCCACGCAAGTTCAGGAATTCTTTTCCTTCGTGCGTGCTCCAGATTCGAATCCCACCAAATCGGTCGCTTCCCGCGACAAGGAGGCCATCCGAACTGAAACTGACAGACAATACCCAGTCGGTTTGTCCGCTGAGTGTTGAAATCACTCTCTGTTGCTCAACGTCGAAAACTCGGATGGATTTCCACGGCCCACCCCACGCGAGAAATTTCCGATCGGGAGTTGCGTCAGCACTGAGGACGGATTCATATTCCTCTGGTGTTTCGATGAGTCGCTGACCGTTCGATACGTTGAACACGACGACCTTTCCGGAATCGCCGCCGAGTCCACCACCTGCAATCAGCCACTCGCCGTCGCTTGAGTATCGAAGCGAGAAGACTTCACCTTCCGGAAACGTGAAAGCCTTCCGTGTTTCGTGTGACACAGCGTCCAGAATGACGATCTGCTTCAAGCCTGATACCGCAATTTTTTCTCCCTGAGGATCGATGGCCATTGCTGTGATCGCGGTCAGTTGCGTGAGTGGAGTGACTGCCGAAAGGTCCCCAGACTGACTGCCTTTGGAAGTGGCCAGAGTCGGTTCTCCACCTGGTTTGGAAATCAGTCCTCCTGCGATCCAGTCGTGCAACAGCTTGATCTCTCCGGATGGAATTTTCGGTTTGCCCGGAGGCATCGCCGGTTCTTCCAGATGAGCGACAACGGTGTACAGGAGGCTGTTTTCTGGTTCTCCTGCAACTACCACAGGACCGGAGTCCGAGCCCGCCTGAAGGCCAGAGAGGGTTGAAAGATCAAGACCGGCTCTGGGCTGATTGCGAGAGTGACACGAGGCGCATCGCTTTCGAATCACTGGCCGAAGCTGGTCGTAAGTGACAACATCTTCCGATGACTGAGCGAATGATGCTGTTGCTTGGCTCAATAACCAACAGACAGTCAAGACAGACAAGCGACCTTTACTCACTTCAAACTCCTGATGTGATCTGTCTGGATTGTTGGCCAGACCTATTCTTGACTCGCGGTGGATAAAACTCGAAAGAAAAAGAACGGTGATATTTATTAGTGGTTGAAGATAAACTCGTTCGAGTTAAACAGAGCCCACAACAGGTCTTCAAGATCTCCAGCGATGTCTTGGCTGGTGCTAAGCTTGACAGCAATAGCTGTTCTTTCGCTTTCTGTCGGGCGGCGAGATAAGCATCTCTCATAGAGTTCGGCGACCACAGCCATGGCATCATTATGTTCCTGAATGAGTTCGGAGACGATTTGACCCTCTTCGATTTTTCCGGTCGTCACTTCCCCATTGAGAAGATGTAGTGCCTGGGAAAGGGTTGGAGATGTCGAGACTTCGCAGCTGCAGGGAGTATCTCGATCAGCTCGTCCGAATGTCGTCAGGAAGTAATTGAAACTTTGACCGTCGGCGACATGGACTGCGCGACTTCCGGGAGGCAGGTTGGGGAATTCTTCTGTTGTGCCGTTGACCTGATTAATGCAATCAAGCAAGACCTCCGCTCGGATTCGCCGGATTCGGCTGTGTGAGAAGTGCCTGTCGTCCCAGGAGTTTTCGTCGGTTTCGCTTGATGAGAGCTGATAGACGCGTGAGATGCAGATGTCGCGAACGAGCGGCTTGATGTCGAATTCATAGGCAGCCATCCGCTTTCCGAGTTCCTGTAGCAATTCCGGATTAGACGGAGGGTTGCTGACACGGACGTCGTCATAGGGCTCGATGATTCCAAGTCCGAAGAAGTGAGCCCAGACGAGGTTCGAGATGTGTCGCGAAAATGCATTATTGTCATAATCCGTGAGCCATGAGGTCAGAGCCTGCCGGTAATCATCGTCCGCGGTTAAGTCGGCAACGTCCCCTCCTAAGAACATCGGATCGACGGGTTGGCTATTCACGGGATGAAGCATCTCCCCTTCGCCAGTGTTGAAAATTGTCAGTTCGCGAGGGTCAGAAGCATTCTTATAGCCGACCTGACTGAAGAACGCAGCGAATCCGTAGTAATCATCCATTGTCCAGCGATCAAATGGATGGTTGTGGCATTGAGCACATTGGATTCGCATTCCGAGGAACGCTTGAGCGACGTTCTCAGCCAACAGCAGCGGTGAAGTTTCTGTCTGGAAATAATTGGCTTGGGGAGTCGTAAAAGTCCCTCCGCTGGCAGGCAAGACATCGGCCAGGACATCGGCGATTGTGGCACCGGATTGAATTCGTTCGCGGAGCCACTGATCGTAAATCTGCAGTCCTTTTTGGCTGAGACCGTTAGCTGTGCGAACCTGAAGAACTTCCGCCCACTTCATGACCCAGATGTCGAGGAACTCCGGCCGCTCAAGTAGTTCATCAACCAGTCGTTCACGTTTGTCGGGGCTTTGGTCTTCCAGGAAGCTGTGAAGTTCCTCAGAAGTCGGAAGTAATCCTAACAGGTCGATGTAGACTCGTCGGATAAAGACTTCATCGCTGGCGATCTTTGAAGGCGTGAGGTGTAAATTTTTCCAGTGAGCAAGAACCAGTTCGTCAATGTAATTGTTCGCAGCAAATTCTGGAGCTTGATAATCCAGTTCCGGACGAACAATGAGGCTGGTCCCAGAAGTGAAAGCATCATAGCGAGCGAGAATGAAAGCGGTTCCCGGTCCAGTGCTCGTGACGAGTCCTCGGTCCGTGACAACTGCTGATCGTTCGTTGTTGCTCAGGAAGACCGTCATGTCAGTGACGTCACGTGTACTTCCGTCGCTGAAGTGAGCTGTGACCGTTAAGAGTTGGTCTGAGTTTGTTTCGTTGAAGATAGCTTGTTCCGGGAAGACTTCGATTCCGACCGGGACTGGTGTTTCTGCAGGATCGGGTTTTGCTCCGGACTGAAGCCATTCGACGAGGATGCGGTACTCGCGACTTTCCTCATCGAAGAGCTGGCCGCCCGTATGTGGAACCATTCCAATCGCTTTGTTGACTAGCAAACAATCTTTGGGGGAAGCAAGATTGATGCGGCGCCCTGCAAATTCACGAGTGATGCGTTGATAGTCGCCATCAGGGTCGTAGCCGTACAGGCTGAGCTGAAAACCGTCTTTGCCTGATGCCTGCCCATGGCATTTCCCAGCATTGCAGCCGGAACGCGTCAGTACTGGTAAGACATCGTTGCGAAACGTTAAGGCTGGAGAAACGTCTGCGTTTGTGACTTCAACTTGAACACTCGCATCCAACCCGTCGTGTGAAACGAGTAACTCTGTTTCTCCGTTGGCAACGGGAGTGACGAAGCCATCGCGGAGGATGATGATTCCAGACTGCTTAGGAGCAATCGATGCGCTCAGTGAAACATCTTCGGTATGCCCATCAGGATAGGTCTTGACGATGACCATCGACTGAGAGGCCCGCTTGGAAGTGAGTTTCACTGTCGGTGGGTAGACAGACAATCTCGGCTGCGAACTGTTTTCGAACGCAAGAACGCAATGCGGAAGAATGAACTGGAAGACCAGTGCAACAGCCACCAGTAGTCGTGACGACTTCATAAAATATAGTCCCTTCAAAATTCAGGGGATTTATGTCGATTTAGTCTGTGATTGTCGATTCAGAGGGATCATCGGAGTTTGCTTCCAGACGCTTATCGGGAGTGGTCTGAATCGTTCTCAGAATTTCAAGCGGTGTGAGAGGGCGCCCCGATTCGTCCATCTGAAAATCGTCACGGCTGACAATCTTGACGCTGCCGCCACGACCAATTCTGTAGACGACTTGATGGTCATCCCATGAACCGGAGATCTCGCAATGCAATCCCTCGAAGACTCCCAGCGGAGCGTTTTCTGCGAAGTCGACTTCAAACGTGACTTCGTCGGCATCGCTCGCTAACTGAACGGGTTCAGCAGAGACTCGAGATGGCAAACCTGCGAGCGTCGCAATGCACGAAGCGGGGATCTTTCCAGTGACGGCGAGTGGGATCGTCAAGCTGACTGACGTTCCGGGAGTTGCAAAGAGTTGCCCAAGTTCAGCCGAGATGGGAGATTCGATCACGTTGAACGATAAGATTTGGGTCGCGACTGCTTGGCTTTCCGAAGCTGAACTTTGTCGACCGTATGATGAACGACCAGTCGCAGCAGCGGTTTGGTCTGTCTCCTCTGTGGGCTCTCCAGCTTTTCCTTCAGCGACGATGGGCCAGCTTCCGGTTGTTACATGCCCATGAGAGCGAAGTTCATAACGACCGATGGTTTCGTGAGAGGGAATCGTGATCTTCTCGGGGCCATCGACCCAAGTCGGAAGAAATGGGATCGAAACCTCGATCGGGTCGTGAAAGTCTTCGTGGCGATCAACTTGGACGAGCAACTCGACTGAACCATCTCGCGCGAGACCAGTCGGCGGCTCGAGAAACGAGATCTTGAAGGGAACGGGCTGGGTGACTGCGAGTGCAAGCCGATCTAGCTCGACACCTTGAAAGAGTCGGTCTGCTGAACCAGCAACGAGGTCGACAGGCTGACGATACCCACCCAGGATTGTTGGTCCGTTGTGAGCACTGCGAGCCATGATTGGCAACAGGGATCCACCAACTGAAGCATCGTCACCGGCGGTGAAAATGACAGGCATTAAGTATTCTTCTTCGGTGATTTCATCGCAGTTCGCTTTGACGCCGGCTGGAAGTTCAGGAAACTCAACCGACGAGTTTCCTGACCATCGATTCCGTCGGACACCAAAGAAACCAACCGAACGGTTCCCTCGAGGAACAGAAATCGTCTGCCCGTCTTGAGTGAGTCGAGCCCGCTTGGCGAGAAATGTTTCCAGCGATGGTTCGATATAGTCCGCTTCAACCCGATAGACGAAGCGTTCACCCCCTGCCCTTTGCTTGTCAATCACCTTCAGAAAATAGACTCCGTCGTGCGGGCAATTCCATACAAGCCCGCTATCTAATCCGTGGCGGTCATCGTTTGATGTGATCAGTGAGCCATCTTTGCCGTGAATGCTAATCACAGTGTCGACCGGAGATCCAAGCCGTGTTGCGTAGGCTGCAAATTCAACCATGTCCCCTTGACGACAGCGAAAACTGAAAATGTCTTCGTCACCAGGTTCGGAAATGACTCCGTTGAAGGCGATTGGGAGATCGGGGCCGTCTGCACTCTCGTCAATCCTTCCATTCGGTTCGATTTCAAGAAAGTTCCCGAACGCTGAAACACGGAATGGAATCGGCGTCGGTGGCCGTTTTCCGTCCAGTTCTGGGAAGAAGTCATGCGTCCCTGTTGTTGTGACCTTTAAGTTCTGGTTCCAACTAGCTGTTGCGTCGCCTTTGACTTGTACTTCGATCGATTGATTAACTGGTCCGCCGGGCGGATATACATAGTCTGGACGAGGAAAGTCTCCCACGTGCAGCACATATCGCGTGTTTTCGTCACCATCTGACCCAGACGTGTCGACGGAAATGTTGTATTCACCATCGGTCGGAGCAAGCATTGAGAAGTACGGGTCTTGTCGGGCAAGGTTGGTGTCATCAGCACTTGTCACAACTGAGCCATCCGGTCCGGTGACTTGCAGCCTCGTGTCGGTCAGATTCATCGCGAGTCGAATTCCTTCAACTTCACCCGCCAATCGTTCACCTTTCTTGAGGGCAATTCGATAGTGATCGACGTCACCCGATTCGACTACCCCTAGAATTGACACCCCAGATTGAATTGGCTGTGCGGCAGACGGGTCGTTGTTCGGTTCAACTTCATCGATGACACCAGAAGCGAGAATGCGAAGCACTCGCAAGTCTGAGAAGCCGTCATCATTCCTCAGTCGATAGGGATGATTTCCAAGCGGGCACTCGGTCGTCGCATCAATCGTCGCGACGAACTGACCTTCGTTTTCAGGATCAGCGTGAACTTCATGACAGATGAGCCCTTCTCTGTAGAAGTGGACGTCCGATACTATGCCAAGTTCAGAACCTTGAAGGCGAAGCTCAAAGCGGCTCCCCTGCTTTCCCACACCGGGAAGGGCTTTTTCTACTTTCGGAGGTGCAGAAAAAGCGGTTGAGCTTATAACGAAGATGCCGATCAACAGTGAGTGAGCACTGGCTTGCATGTGCACAATCATCCCCCTTCAACAGATGAGAACAGTGCGACGGACAAACTCGGTCTTAACGAACGAGTTGTCGTCGCCTCCCGTCAAACTGTTACAACTTTGAATACGCCTGTGATTAACCGATGAGCCCTGAGACAACTTTTCCATCCACAACGATTCGTTGAGGACGGTCACCCGGTGACATTAGATAGTCTCCACCATCAATTCCGAGCAGGTGGTAAACGGTGTGGGTGTAGTCTTCGACAGAGAGCGGCTGATCAGCTGGTTCGGCAGCGAGTCGGTCCGACTCTCCGAAAGTTTGACCACGCTTAATTCCACCTCCAGCCATGACAATACTGAACACGCGTGGCCAGTGGTCGCGTCCACCACCGGCATTGATTTTTGGTGTCCGACCAAATTCGCTTGTGACGAGAACAAGCGTCGAATCGAGCATGCCACGTTGATCGAGGTCTTGGATGAGACCGGAGAAACCACGATCAAAATCGGGCATCGCTGTTTCAATTCCGCGATAGTGGAAGGAGTGCGTGTCCCACGCACCGTAAGTGACCGTTATGCAACGGACACCAGCTTCGACTAAACGCCGAGCAATCATGAATCGCGGACCAGTCGATGTGCTGCGCCCGCCACCTCCACTGATGCCGTACAGTTCTTTTGTCGCCTCATCTTCACCTTCGAGTGAGAAGGCGGCTTTCGCTTCTGGCGACGAGAGCATGTCGTAGGCTCGTTGATAGAACGAATTCATTGTCGCGAGCGAATCATCATTTGCCTGTCGATGAAAATGATCGTCAACGAGTTCCTTCCAGCCTTTACGGTTGTCAAAACGAGCGTCGTCGATTCCGGGAGCCATGTTGAGGTCTCGAACCTGAAAACCTCGCCGAGATGGATCGGCTCCAAGTGCGAACGGGCCGAAAGCATTGCTAAGGTAGCCGCTACCGAAGAATTCGCTGCCTTGTGTTGGAACACAGACATAGGGAGGTACTGCTCCGCGTTGTCCGAGTTTATTCGAAATCACACTGCCCATACTTGGATAAACCAAAGCCGGGCTCGGACGGTATCCGGTAAACATGCTGTGTTGTCCGCGTCCATGATCGACGTCAGAGTGTGTCATACTACGCACGACCGTCATCTTGTCAGCAACTTTCGCAGTGTTCGCCATGTGCGAACTGAAGCGAACCCCGGGAATCGAAGTTTCGACAGTTCCGAGGATGTTTCCGCGATATTCAACCGGGGAATCAGGCTTCGGATCAAAGCTGTCCATGTGGGCGAATCCACCGGACAGATAAATCTGGATCACCGATTTGGCTTTAGGTTGCGCCTCGTGTTTCTCAGCTGCAAGACTCTGCGATTGAAGGAGCTGACCGAGTGTTAGGCCCACGCCACCAGCCCAACCAGCGTAAAGAAAGTCACGTCGCGACTGACGATTGAAGTGAGATGGATCTGCGTACCAGGTACCAGGTGCGGGGCTCTTTGGCATAAGATGAACTCCTTTGTATGTTGTGATTATCAACTTGTTGATGACTTGGTGATCGAAGAAGACTGTGAAGGAAAATTCAAGAGGACGAGAAAGTGGTACAAGCTAAGATTTCGCTGGGATTAATTCAGAAACGAGGCGAATCAGACCTTAGTTCTCTGAGTCAGTTTCGAGTGAGCGTCCAGCTGGCGGGAGATACTCAACGACCAGTTTCGGACGTTGCGCGATTTTGTCGAAATCGGAGGTGTAGAAGTCCCAACCGTTTCCACCCGTGTTAAGAAAAGCCCAACCGTGGTTTTCGTCCCCGCTGACCCAAGCCTGCACCGTGTCGGTCACTTCAAAGGGGACGTAAGAAGCACTGGCCGCGATATTGCCGAATGTGAACGACTCCTTGGACCGTTGTGCTTCAAGATCATCAGCTGTCACGCCTGAGATCATTTTGTTCCAGGTGGGGGCCTCGCCAAATGGGACAAGCATGCGATGCAAGTGAACCGTGTTACCCTGATCGAACGCACTCACCAGCAGCTTGGCTGAGACAACAGTTGCACCGGGCGGAATTTGGCCGGGTTCTTCTCCGATAATGCCGTCAAACCGCATTAAGACCTGACTCTCTCCGCCTCCGTTATTTCCATCACAGGTTGCCTGTGGATTGGAATTAAGAATGGTGGTCGGAGCGAGTTCCCAGATTTCGACATCGATCGTGCCGTGATAGCCATTCACTCCGAAACAAAACGAAGCAGTTTTCGAAGCGAACTTGTCATCAGCTTCGGCTGATCGAAGCAGACAGACGGATGCAGCAAATAAGCCAATAGACAGAACAAATGATCGAGTACTCATGTGAACCTGATTCCTTCCTGGAGAAGTCAGCGTCGTTGAATACCCGGACCGTAGCCCGCCCGCGTTAAGATCCTTTAATCATCAAGTCAAGAATCGGCAATGAAGTGCGTCGACTGAATCTGCTGTGAACAGTATGGAAAAGAATCCCTGATTTCACATATTCTTCATTCAGCAATTCGTGCCAGAAATTGCTGTCAAAATGAATGCGTCCAACCTCTGTATTGATTCAAGAAGGAATATATTCGACCAAACCGATCGTTCACAGAATCGAAAACAAACCCAAACGCGAGACCATGGTTCCTCTCGCTTTTCGATCACAATGCCACCTTATTCGGGTTTTCGCACCTTCAGGGCTTCACTTAGTATTCGTACTCGTTTTGACAACGCAACTGCGATCATAGTCGACTTTGCAGTCTAACGATCTTTTTCCGATTAAAACCAAATGGATTGTCTTGCCACACATGAAGACTGGTAAAACTACTCGTCAAACAAGCCTCAGCAGCCAACATAGGATCGACTGGTGCGTTAATCTGGTTTGCGTAGTGATCGCTGGTGTCTTTCTGGTTCCCTATTTACGGACTCAGCCTGAGAGCGTTCATGAATTCACTCGAGGATTTCCCGACTGGCAACGAACTTCTGTTTCTGTTTTCTGCCTGTGTTTTGATGGCTTCTGTACTCTTTAAGCTCTTTTCTCCTCGCCTTTCTCATCTAAAGTATTTCTGGACTCATCCACCTACATGGTCGGCTTGGTTAGTTGGTGGAGTTCTCGTTTGCGGATTCGATTTGTGTGTCGGTTTGTCGAATAACACTTACTCCGCCTCGTGCTTGGAATGGCTCTTCTATGGCGGTGGTTCCATTTTGACAGTTGCTCTCGTCCGTCTGCTCAGTTCGGTAGGAGATTACGTTACCGAAACTGCAGAAAGCGTTCTTCCAATTTCCGGAGGATTAGATGCGGTCGACTGGTCCAAGTTGGAACCTTGGCTTCAGTCTGATGCACCAGCTGCCCAAGACTTTCTCGGTAACTATTCAGTGTCTCAGCGACTAAGCGGATTGCTCGCGGATGGAATACGATCCATTGGAATTGTCGCTCCATTCGGTGCAGGCAAATCGAGCGTGGTGAATTGGATCGAAAAGCAATTGAATCAAGATTCGGGTGAATATTTGATAAGTAAGCATAGTTGTTGGGGATTCGAGACTTCAAGAGCATCGATTCACTCTTTGCTGGCGGATGCAATTGGTAAGGTCGAAGAAAGAGTTGACACTTTTGAAGTAAGCTCACTTCCTGAGTCGTACCGGCAAACGTTTTCTGCTGGTGGTGAATGGCTGGACAACGTCTCCAGTATTTTGTTTGGTCAGAGAAATCCCATCGACCAATTCCGTCAACTGTCTGCGTTACTCGGCGATATAAATGTTCGTTTGGTGTTCGTGGTTGAAGATTTAGATCGCAATAACAGTCAATCATTCGACATTCAGGACGTTCTGGCTTTCCTTCAGCAGCTTAAGGACTTCCCCAACCTGTCTTTTATTTTGACCGGTGGGCTGAATTCAACTGCAAGGATCGACTTCGCAAAACTGTGCGATCACATCGAATACCTCAGAACGATATCTATTCAGCAAGCTGGTGACCTTGTATCTGCTCTTCGTCAGAGATGCTTCGATCAAGAAGCAATTTCTCACATCTGCCTAGCTGACCCAAGTAGTCATAGTTGGCAAACAAAACAGTGGTTGCACCTTCCGTTCGATCGTGGGATTCACCCGCTGGAATCGATTGCCCGCTTGCTCAATACTCCAAGAGCTTTGCGTCATGCATTGAGTCTTACTTATCGAGGGTGGCAGAACCTCTATGGCGAGATCAACTTTGATCATCTCTTAGCTGTAAATGTGCTTCGTTACGTTGCACCGGAAGCATTCTCTTTTGTGCTGCGGCATTGGCATCGATTCCATGAGAAGCCTCCGGAATATGTGATTGAAAGTGATCGAATGGATCGAATCCAGACTTCGCTTTGCCAAGAATGGAGCGAAGTCTGTTCGGTCGTGGATTGGGATGTCGAAGCCGCAAGGGCACTGATCGATCTAATCTTGCCTTCAGCTCAACTTTGGCTTGAGGGTACCGACTCAAGCAGTTTAGATCGTCTCCAGGGTGTTCAGGACGAACGGTATTGGAATCGAGCGTTGACCGAGAATGTCTCTCCTGATGATGTGCGGGATCAGACTGTGCTCAGAGATATAAAGCAATGGTTTGACAATCCCATTGGTGAGGCAGCATTAGCGGTCGGTATTAGTACTGATCCTGCTTACAGTACTGTTTGGGAATACTTAGCTCATGAATGGTTTTACAATCAGCGAGATGAAATTTTGCTTCTTTCCAGTCAAGTGCTGGCGCAAATTCAGCAAAGAGACGGATGCGAAGCGTCGAATGAGAGCCAAGGATTTATGCCAGTCGAGCGTTTCGCAAGTCGGAATGTTGAACTAGTCAAAGCTAATGCTAAGTGGCTTGAAGGTCAAATTTCGGAGGCAGCAACTTCGAGTTTGGAACTTGTAAATTCACTTTGGTACTACTGGGGGGCTGGGGTCAACGGGATCCTCAGACCAGAAGATCGTGATCGAGTTCGTCGCCATATCAATCTTACTTTACAGCAGCAACTAGTCACGCCCGAAGCGTTTGCTCAGATCGTCAATCCTTCGTCTCGCTATACGATCTATCATTTGGTTTTTGATCCTGGTGGACATACGCCAGTGCACGCTGGCACGGCATTGTGGAAGTGGATTGGTCCAGTCTTGATGGAAGGAGTTCGATGTGGGCAAGTGGCTGCTGCGATTGGTGTTTGCGGTCTGATTCTCAAACGAGACGGTTCATCGCTCGGGGTTCGATCTACAGCCGACATGGAACGACTGCGGGAGTTCTTCGGGGACGACGCAGTCGAACTCGTTAATGGCATCGAGAATTTAGTTCCAGAGATCGATGAGAACAACCGAGCTTTTGTGAAAGAAATCGTGCATTCTGCTCGTTCGAGTTTGGGGACAGAAATATGAACGTCGAAAAGGACAACAACAACTCGCGAATGAAAAGATGGCTTTCCAGGACTTCAGAAGGGACATAAGGGGATCTCGCAGCAATGAAAACTGTTGATGACGCAGCTTGTGTGTGCAGCTGGTTCAGCGATGTTGCGTTTCTGGCGCCAATAGAACTCTTCTCTCGCTCACCGATTCTTATGTAATTCGATCAGCGTATGGCTCGTTGGTTCGGGGTTCTGTTCCAATCCACAGTATGTTCCCGTCGATGTCTTCGAACTTCATTGCGTACGCCCAACTCCAGTTTTTCGGCTCTTGTCTGACCTTTGCTCCGGCGTTCTTCCACTCTTCAAAGAGTTCTTCACTTTCCACGCCGATCCAGACCCACTGTGGGGGCGATGGGCCAAACGCTTCAGCCAGCATCAGGCTGCAACCATCACGGTTCACCAAGCAAATCTTGCTCCCGTCTTCGCCACCCCACTCAAGGTGAAATCCAAGTTTTTGAGTGTAGAACGCGATGCTTTGAGTCAGGTTCGAGACAGGGATCACCGGGATCGTGTTTTCGATTTGGCGAGTGTTCGAAGTCATGTCTCAATATCTATGGTGGAACTTTGCGGTGACGGTCTGACGATTGAACAAAGAAGTGGTAAGAATTCCGTCAATGAGTCATCAAGCGGTCTCGTAACTCCGGTCTCTCGTTTAGGGTAACATTGCCGTCAATGTAGAGTCCACAATTCCGGGGCAATCTGTGACGTCGCGCCGTATTTTTTTGGCATTATTAGGCTTGGAGACTCTCGAATTTCAAGTTGAGTTTGATTGCCTAGCTTGGCGGGATTGAAGAGTAAGGTGTGCGCAGAGGCGAAAGTCGATTATGATGATGCGCAGTGCGGTAGTAGTGTTGATCTGTTTATTGGAACACGTGTGAGAACGTCGAATCGTCCGAAGCATGTTGGGATTCTCGTCGAAACTGATGATTCCTGGGGTAGGAACATAGTTGAGGCGGTGTGTCGATTTGGTCGCGGTCGTGGCTGGACAGTGTTGATTACTCCGCGTGACCCGCAAGGGCGTTTACGATTGCCGACTGTTTGGAACGGCGATGGTGTGATTGCGTCGCTGCGGAGCGAAGCTTCGGTTCGGCATGTTGAGAGTCTGGAGTTGCCGGTTGTGGATGTGGGGAACATGGTCCCGAAGCATGACTGGTTGGCTCGTGTTGCGACCGATGATGCTGCGCGCGGTGTGATGGCGTTTGATCATCTTCGCGAGCGAGGCATCGAGCACTTTGCGTGTTACGCCCCGCCGATTGGTCGTTACTCGGATATTCGATCTCTGTCGTTCAAAGAAGCGGTTGAAGAAGGCGGATTCGAATGTGCAATGTATGAATCGACATCCGAAGACGCTGCAGGATGGTTGACGAATTATTCAAACGTTCGACAGTGGCTTTCGACTCTTCCGCGTCCTTTGGGAATCTTCGCGGCCGATCCGTATCCAGCACGGCAACTTGTTGAGATCTGTGCGTTGGAGTCTGTTCGGATTCCGGACGACGTTGCGGTCCTTTCGGGTGATGATGATGACCTGTTGTGCAATGTGGCTTCGCCTCAGATTTCGGCAGTCGAGTTGGCGAGTCATCGGATTGGAGAAACGGCGGCGCAAACTTTGGATCGCTTGATGAAAGGTCGTCGTCCTGCGAAGCGACCGGTCTTGATTCCTCCGCTCCGAGTTCGGGAACGCCACTCGACCGATATTCTTGCGATGGCAGATCATGAGGTCGCCGAAGTCTTACGTTACATTCGCGACAATGCCGGACAAGGGATGACCGTGTCCGATCTGTTGAGAGAGTTTCCAATTTCTCGCAGGAGGTTGGAGAAGAGATTTCGGGCGGTTTTGAATCGTAGCCCTGCGGAAGAAATTCGACGTGTCCGAATGGCTCATGTCGGACGCCTGTTGTTGGACTCTGATATCCCTATCGCTCAGATTGCTGTTGAGGCTGGTTTCGCAACGAGCGCATCGCTTTCGCAGGCGTTTCGCCAGCACTTCGGGGCGACTCCCAGCGAGTATCGTCGGCGGAACGATTTGAAAGAAAACTGACGCGGGAAAATATCGAAAGTGATTTGCGCAAACGCGAATTGTTGTTTGGGCTGACTCCAGTAAAATGGAGAGTCCAAATTTGCCTACCGATCACAATTGCGGAATCTCCTTCCCGAATGTCCCCCCGGAACGATTTTCACTGAGGTCTTTCTGTGAATTCATTGTTGAGTTGCTGTTTTGCGTTCATGGCCATCTGGCTTGGATTGCTTGTGCACAGCGTTTCCGGCCAATCCTCAGACGCTCTCAATCCTCCCGAGACGATTGATTTTGAGCGAGACATTCAGCCGATCTTTCGTGAGCACTGCTACGAATGCCACGCGGGAACCACTGAGGAGGGCAATCTCAATTTGGGGATTAAGGAAAGAGCGTTCGACGGTGGTGACAGCGGGACATTGATCGAAGCTGGAAAGGGTGAAGATAGCTTGCTGTTTCAAATGATTTCCGGCGACGAGGGGGAGCGACTCATGCCGCCGGATGGGAGTAAACAGCTTTCGGTTGAGCAGATTGAACTGGTTCGTCGATGGATCGATCAAGGTGCCGTCTGGCCTGCGAGTGCGAATGTTGTCAATCCAAAGTTGGATCGAGCCAAGACCCATTGGGCGTTTCAACGTCTCGCCGAACAAGCGATTCCTCCGTCGCGGCATTCTCATGACAACTGGTCGAAGAGTCCAATCGACCGCTTCATCTATCAGAAGCTGCATGAGGCAGATTTGCGGCCAGCTCAGCCTGCTGATGCGAAGACGCTGGTCCGTCGATTGTATTTCGATCTGATCGGACTACCGCCAAACCCGGAACAGGTGAGTGAGTTTGTTCGCGATCACAATCTGGATCCTGACAAAGCAATTGAGAAGTTAGTCAATCAACTCCTGGATTCTCCTCACTACGGAGAGCGATGGGGACGGCACTGGCTGGATGTAGCACGATATGCCGACAGCGATGGGCAGGAAGCAGATACAGATCGACCATTCGCTTTCCGCTACCGCGACTTTGTTATCAAAGCTTTAAACGATGACATGCCTTACGATCAATTCGTACGGTGGCAGATTGCGGGAGACGAATACGCCCCCGACAGCGACGCTGCCGTCTCGGCAACCGGGTTTCTCACTGCTGGAACGTGTTACAAGCTGCCGGATTCCTTCCTTGAGAGTGAGCGACTCTTAAATCGCTATAATGAGCTGGACGATGTGATCTCTACTTTAGGGTCCGGGCTACTGGGGATTACAGTTGCTTGTGCTCGCTGCCACGATCACAAGTTCGATGCGTTCTCGGCGAAAGATTACTATCAGTTGCTGGGAGTTTTTCATAGCGGTGATCGCGTGACGGCAAAACTTCCGAGCGGCGAAGACGGGTTTTTCTTCAAAGACTTCGATAGTGAGCGAAGGACGACGTGGTTGTTTCGCCGTAGCGACTTCTACGATCGCGAGATCGAGCTTGATCTCGGGTTCCCTGAAATGTTGTCTGCTGGTGCTGATGCGAGTCAGTATTGGGAACAAGCGAAAGCTGCTTACTCTGAAATGGGCGAGCCCAAGAGTACGCTTCAGCGGCGGGCTCTGGCCAATTGGATTACCGATACCGTTCAAGGGGGCGGAGCGTTACTGGCTCGTGTGATCGTCAATCGGGTTTGGCATCACCACTTCGGAAAGGGAATTGTCCAGACGACGGGTGACTTTGGTGTTCGCGGCGTTCCGCCGACGCATCCGGAACTGCTCGAGTATTTGACGGATGATTTCGTCGACTCCGGTTGGGAGCTGAAATCACTTCACCGCAAAATCCTTACAAGCGCAGTATGGCAACAGTCGAGTACTCAAGAAGCTGTTGATCCTCGCGGACTGAACGTTGATCCGGGCAATCAATTGTTATGGAAGATGACTCCAGTTCGGCTTGAAGCGGAAGTGATTCGGGATGCAATGCTCTCGGTGAGTGACACATTAAATCTGCAAGCTGGTGGGCCAGGATTTAAGCCTTACATCTCTCCAGAAGCTAATCTCGCTCGGAATATTCAAGGCGAACGCTATCCAGAAAATGCTCCCGATGACGCCAGCACACGAAGACGCAGCGTGTACATGTTCCACAAGCGGCTGATTCCCTATCCAATGTTCCAAGCATTTGATCGGCCGGACTTAATGGTCAGCTGTGCACGCCGCACAAACACTACGGTCGCACCGCAAGCGATGGTGATTCTGAACGATGGTTTTGTCCGGGCTGTTGCTCGTGAATTTGCAGAGTTGTTAGTTGACAGGACATCTGCGGAGTCGTCTTCAACCGATGTAAACCTCGACTTGGTGATCGAATTAGCATTTCAATTGTCCTTCTCCCGTCTCCCGACTGAAAGTGAAATTTCAGCGTCAACGGAGTTTCTGGAAACACAGATTCAAGTGAGATCGGAACGCAGTGAAGAGAATCCTCAACTCGAAGCTCTGACCGATTTTTGTCAGTCACTTTTCGGGTTGAACGAGTTTATTTACGTGAATTAGGTGGCCTGATATGAAAAAGCAGCCTCAATTGTTTCCGTGTGGTCGCGTTGCCTCACTGCTCAGTCGACGAGAGTGGTTGTGTCGAGCGGGAGGCGGTGCTGGGATGGTTGGACTCGCCAGCCTGCTCGCTGACCAGAACCTTCTCGCTGCACCTGATCCGGTGGATTCAGAGGAGCCGATCACTTCACTCCTTCCGAGAGCAGGTCATTTTCCTGCCAAAGCCAAGTCGATTATTTGGCTGTTCATGGAAGGGGCTCCCAGTTCGGTGGACATCTTTGATCCGAAGCCGGAATTGGAAAAACGAGATGGCCAAAAGACCGACATTCAGGCGTTCTTTGGCAATCCTGGACCAATTATGAAGTCCCCGTATTCGTTTAAACAGTACGGAGAGTCAGGACAGTGGGTGTGCGATAAGTACACGAATGTTGCCAAACATGTCGACAAGATGGCATTTATAAAGTCTTGCCATAGCGAGTCGAATGATCACGTACCAGCGATCTATCAGATCAACAGCGGGCTGCCTCGTCCGGGCTTTCCAACTGCGGGAGCCTGGGTGACGTACGGTCTGGGAAGCGAAAATCAAAGTCTGCCCGGTTACGTCGTGATGGGGAATACGCAAGGAGCAAAAGGCGGGCCGCACAATTGGGGGGCAGGGTTTCTGCCCTCGACGTTTCAGGGCACGCTTTTCCGATCTCAGGGGACTCCAGTTCTCAATCTCAATCGGCAACCGGAGATCACCCAACAGGACCAACGTGCTCAACTCGACTTAATGGCGAAGTTGAACGATGAGCATATGAGTCGACACGCCCGGGACGCCGAGTTTGCCAATCGAATGCAGTCGTTCGAGTTGGCATTCCGAATGCAGCAAGAAGCGACGGAGGTTGTTGATCTCTCCCGTGAGACGCAGGCTACACATGACATGTACGGCATCAATGATCCCAGATCTAAGTCATTCGGATCGAAGTGCCTGATGGCCAGAAGGCTTGTCGAAAGTGGTGTCCGCTTTGTGCAGGTTTACAGTGACGGGGAATGGGACGCCCACGACAATCTTGAAGAGAATCACACGCACCATTGCCAAGCGACAGATGTCCCCGTGGCGGGACTACTGGCCGATTTAGAACAACGCGGCCTGCTTGACTCGACGCTTGTCATCTGGGGAGGCGAATTCGGGCGGATGCCGATTTCTCAGAACGGTAAAGGCCGCGACCACAATCCGAAAGGCTTTTTGCAATGGATGGCAGGTGCGGGGATCAAAGGCGGAACCAGCTACGGAGAAACCGACGAACTCGGTTATGAAGCTGTCGAAAATCCGGTGAGCGTCAACGATCTCCATGCCACCATGCTCCACTTGCTTGGGATAGAACACGAAAGATTGACTTATTTCCACAACGGTCGCAGCTATCGCTTAACAGACGTCGCTGGAGAAGTGATTCACGACATCCTTGCATGACACATGAGTGCGAAGTCCGCCGAAGTCGTCTTACTCGTTTAAGAATTCTGCGTGACATGTTTGTAAATGAGTTCATCGAGTTTCTGATATGAGAAACGGAAACCCGGTCACCAATTTGGGAGCCTTCCCTGCGAGATTCGAAGAACTTTGAGAAAAGTCGAGCGCGTTGTCGATTGAAGTAAGTTGAATTCGACTGATGGAAAACGATTCAACTCAATAAGGATAAGTGTTTCATGCCGCGGTCGTCGAATTCCGTTCAGCTTCATCGTGTGCTTCGTGCTCCAGCTTCTCGTATCTATCAAGCCTTCCTGAACCCGGATGCACTCTGCAGGTGGCTGCCTCCGCGCGGTTACATCGGCAAGATTGATCGCTTCGATCGATTTAATCCGCAACAGGGAGACAGCTTTCACATGACGTTCACCGCATTTGCAAACGGTCACAGCCATTCATTCACAAGCTACTTTGTCGAATTAGTTCCGTATAAGAAAATTCGTCTGTGTGACGAATTCGACGACCAGGCCCTGACTGGCAAGATGAGCAAAACGATCACCTTGCGATCAGTGAAGTGTGGAACAGAGCTGAGAATTCTGCATGAAGGCCTGCCGCAGGCCATCCCCGCTGAAAAGTGTTACCTGGGATGGCAGGAGTCTTTGCTCCAACTTGCCGACCTCGTCGAACCGGACTTCTCGCAAGCCGACTAAATGTATTGAAGTCGCATCGCGTTACGAAATCTTCGAGACTCTTGCTGAATTGTATTGAGAGTACTCTTTGCTTTGCTCTCAATCTCTTTGTTCGGAGGGCAATTCGTTGATGTCGTGGTAGCCGACGAAATCAATCTGGTCATGATGGTCTCGGAACAGTCTTCGCAATTCTGAAAGAGATTTCCGGCGCATTTGATCGTCTTCAGCTCGCTGCGCCGCAAACGCGTCGACGGGATGATTCTCTTCGGACAATTCAGGACGTAGGTAGTAAGCGTCGCCAGCGTGCAATAGCCAGCGGTCCCCTTGTTGGATGGCAACTCCACAGTGGCCGAGCGTATGGCCAAAGAGCGGAATTAGCAAAACCTCCGAGGAATGTTCCAGTGGGAGCGAGCGAGCTTTCAGCCCAAACCATTCACGATCGTTGTGTTCGCAGAAAGCCCACTTTGGGCGATGTTCAAAGTGAGATGAAACATAACGTGGAAGTTCATTGTTAAGTTGATCCAACTCTTCTTTGGCAAGATGTATGGTGGCATTCGGGAAGTCTGCCAGTCCGCCAGTATGATCAGGATCACAGTGTGTCAGCACGATGTGGTCGACGCGATCAGGAGAGAGTCCAAGTTTTTCGATTTTCCGGACGGCCGTGTCCACCTCGTTGAACTGGAATCCTGCCAGATCAATCAGGTCCTGACCAAGTCTGCCTGCAGGATCCTGAACGTCGAGTAATCCAATTCCGGTGTCGATCAGAGTCAACCCCTGCTCGTCTTCCAACAAAAGGCAGTGGCAGACAACAGTTGGATAACCACTCACAAGAAGCGTTCCGCAGTTGATATGATGGATCTTGGTCATTGGACTACTTGAATTCGGTTTCTCTTGAGTGCGAAGGCATTCTCGATGTGACTCTGTCGAGGTCGGTGCGAAACTGGAGTCTAATCGAAACTCAGATGAGTCAGAAGGAATCGCAGAGATTCGACCTATTGATGAATCACGTGCGCGCAGGCAAGTTATGCATCTGCCGAATCACCGGATGGGAATTTCCTCACGGCAATGGAAGTGAAACGGATATGCATGAATATGTTGTCAATCTGTCTCACGTGAAAAATATCTGGTCGATCGTGGAAGAAATTGACGAGTGTGAGAGCCAACGATTGATTGACGTGGCGAGGATACGCTCTGCCGAATTACTCAATAAGGCGGACAAAAACATGTCCGATGTTGAGCGGATGGATGTTGAAAACGTCAAATCGCTCTGTCGGCTTCCCGACAAGACACTCCTTGAAGCGTCGACAAACATCATCAGTGACGTAATCAACTTCTCCGAAGACGTTATGAAGATATTTAAGTCAGTACTTTCGACCCGTGAGTTGACAGGCAAAGAACAGCAAGTTGGAATCATGCTGAACGAATTGCTTGACCAGGTTCTCAAGATCAGCGGTCGCAACACACGCAATAAAGGTTGATTGACGTCGGATGCCCCCTTTTTCATTTGATTCACACAAAACGCAGAATCAAACGAAAGTACCGTTCATTGGACGATCGTCGTTGCGTTCTCAGTTGCCGGCGGCAAGCTGTCATTTACGAAGCAAGCTTAACGTTTCTGTTCGGACGGTGCGGAGTGCGGGCCAGAGTCCGGCGATCAGGCAGAGTGACAGGGTGAAACCGAACCCAATTGCGAGTTCTTTCCAGGGAATCACGAGAGATGGGGGGCCCGCAAAGAAGCCTCCCCCGTAGCGAGCCATTCCGACTCCACTCCATCCACCCACGATGCCAAATGTCAAACTGAGCAGGCAAGCGGCAAGTCCGATGAGAATGGTCTCAGCAATGATCAGGCGGAGGACCTGCCACCTAGTAATCCCGATTGCACGCATCACACCAAACTCCCAGGTTCGTGCGCGGACCGATGCGATGACTGCGTTGGCGACCGCCAGTGACATGATTGCCAGAGTGATAAGCGGAAGCATGCTCATTCCCCAAATTGTCGCTTCTGCGTGCATTCGAATTGCCCGGTCGACGGTCTCGGTCGCGGTGACTCGGGCAAACGGCCGATAAGATGTCATGCTGCCGAATCCCTGAACATCAATGGTTGTCCCGGCGTTCGACTCAGCAATTTTCTGTAGTTCCGATTCAATCGCAGCGAGTGAGGCAGATGATTCTTTGTTCAGCCAGAAAAACTCCGATTGCGGCAAATGGAAGTCCGCTTGCACATCCTCACGACTTGCGAACATCATGGCGGCGGTCCGAACATGATGGCGTCGCACTCCGGAGAATTTCGTGATCCAGTGCCAGCCCGGAAGAGAAATGACACCTGCGACGCGATAGGTCACAGTCTCGTCGGGAGAATTAGGTGGTTGAAAGGCCAGCTGATCGCCCGTTCCGATTCCAGTGAGCATATGAAAGTCCTCCGAAACGAGGCATGCCCCGCCCTTCTCGAGTTCTCTCGCTGCAGACTCTCGATCGCCATCGACGAACTCAAACTGAAAGAGTGGATCATTGCCACCGATAGCCCGCTGTGGGTCGACTCCGAATAGGACCGCATTGTCATATCTGAGCGAATCCGGCTCTTCACCTTCAGGCCAGCGAAATCGCGGTTGTTCAATCGTGACAGGTAAGACCTCGTCGGACTTGATTCCTTCGATGTTCTCGATCTGCTGAAAGCTGTCGTCGTCCACTCCCACGGGATGAAACGCTACCAGAACATCGGGCATCCAATCACCGGGCAGAAACGGTTGCAGCATGGAGTATCCCCAAACCTGCGTCGATGTATATAAGCCCAGTCCAACAGTTAAAGCGAGCGTGGCTCCAATCGTTCGCCACATGTTGCTTGAGAGTTGGGTGTCCACGAGTTGATTGTCGAGCCAAAAGAGCTTGCTCAGCAAGGGGGAAAACCAGCGTTCACAAATCGTGATAACTGCGGGAGTCAGAAGCACAATGCCGAGCAATAGAGCTGGGTAGGCAATGACCGAATAGCTGAAGACACCCCATTCGGGAGCAATCGGCAGCAGAAAGACGATGACCGGTGCCAGACAAGCCAGTACCAGACCTGCAATCGTGAATGAAATCCAACGACTACGACGAGGTGACGGGATCTGTTCGGACATCGCTTCAAGTGGTGTGATTCTCATGACTCTCCAGACAGGGAGAATCGCCGCCCCAAGTGCACCAGCGAGTACTGTGGTCAAACTGAGTGTAATCGTTGTCCAGCCAAGACCAACTCCAGAATTAAAGAGTCCCGGCATGACTAGATTGCCCAACGAGATCAACATCGCTCCGGTCAGCAATCCGCCCGCCCACCCGAGCCCGGACAATAGTAAACTCTCGAAAGCTATCAATCCTCCGACTTGAAGACGCGTCAGTCCAATCGCTCGGAGCATTGCAAATTCGCGGCTACGCTCGGTGACACCCATGCTGAGGGTCGACAGGATCACGAAGACCGCAGCCAACGACGCCATTCCCGTCGCTGCCCATGCTTGAGAACGTTGAGATGAGACGCTGCGCGTGGTCTCCATTCCTCCGCGGACCGTTGAATAATCAACTAATCGCAGCGGTGGTTTGATCGCAGAAAATTTCGACTTCCAGGCATCCTGAAATTCTTCTGTTGAGACCGTATCTCGGAGGGCAATCTGCAACACTGTCGGTCGCGCACCGAATCCTGTGATTTGCTCGGCGATCTCAGGGCGAACATAGACAGCGTTGGTTGCGACGCCTTGAACGTAAGCACTCGGAAGAGCCAGTTCCGCTTGTTTCGGATTACTCTCGGCAGCATTGCCTGAGTCCATTTGTTTGGAACTCTGCTCCGGATTTTCAACGGCGGATTTGGGACTGTTCTCTCGACCTTCTTGAGGAGTGCGGCGGGGGCCTTGGAGATTGAGCGATGGGGATTCCAGTGCTTGCTCAATGAGTCCGATAACGGGCAATTCCATCTGATTCGCCAGAGAAGTGACGAGAATTCGATCACCGACTGAAATCTTCAGGTTTCGCGCTGTATGCACTCCCAACACAGCTCCCGGAGTATCTGGCTTTCCGTCGAGCCAGTCTCCTCGAACCAGTTCATACGGTGGTGAGACGGCGGGAGTTCCAACCAACAGTGGGTCGATGGGGGGAGCACCGTGGACTGGAGGTTTTGACCCGACCAGCAACCCGAGCGTCGTCTCCGGTTGAGTTGTGTCGCTCGGCTGGGCGATACGTGTGACCGTCACCCGTGATTGAGAGACTGGATTCACTTCCAGCACGCCAACATCGCTTTTTAGTTCCTTGAGGATCTGTTCATCGACGATGTTGGAAGCACTCGGCGGGCCGATCGGAACGATCAGCGCATCGTAACGCCCAAGATACTTCTGAGCGTTTTCATCAAACTGTGACACCAGTGCGTCGTACCCGCTGACAACCCAAACGACAGCGCATGTCGAGGCAATGACTCCAAAAATCGTGATGAGCGGGCGCCCAGGGTGATGCCACATCTGCGAGAAAACGAGTTTAGCAATGAGACTCCAGCTTTTCATAAACAGAATCCACGAAGTTGTATATTTGTCTGGGCGTCAACATCTGTCCTGATAGTTGTCGCTTGAGCGGTACGAGAAGTGCAAGAAATGCGCCGGTATGAGACGTGTTCTCTTGCAGGCATTTCGATTCACCAGATCGGAAGTTTGTCGCAGTCTCTGCGCAAGTTTCATAGGTGCGGCGAGTCTTTCTGAATCAAGCACAGGCTCGATTTTTGGGAATCGTTTCGCTCAACTTGTGGCGAGAGATGCGTCACCTGCGGCGAAAAAAACGCCTGTTGAAAACTGCTTAGATCCCCATTGAATGAAATTCGAATATGAACGACTCTCCAGATTCAACTCCACTGATCGTCGAAGATGTTTGGAAGACTTTTTCACGTGGCGCTTCACCGGTCGAAGCGCTGAAAGGTATTAACCTTGAAGTCAAGAACGGCGAGTTTATCGCGATCATGGGGGCATCTGGATCAGGAAAGAGCACGCTGCTCCACGCTATTGCCGGATTGACGAGAGTGGACTCCGGTCGCATCCTCATTTCCGGTCAGGACATCTCGGAGTTGTCGGACTCTCGGCTCACAAAGTTTCGACGCAAGCATCTGGGGATCGTGTTTCAATCGTTCAATCTCATTCCGACGCTCTCGGCTGAGGACAACATTCGCCTCCCTGCTTCACTGGGCGAACATCATGAAGATCAGGTCGACGCGCTTCTCGAACGACTCGGAATTCAAGATCGACGAAACCACATGCCCGGAGCCATGTCAGGTGGCGAACAGCAGCGAGTCGCCATCGCGAGAGCCCTCTCTTGCCAGCCAGACTTGTTATTGGCTGATGAGCCGACCGGGAGTCTCGATTCGGTCACTGGCCAGGAGATTTGTAAACTGCTCAGAGGACTTTGTGACGAAGAGCAACGCACCATTCTGCTCGTGACTCACGAACCGAACGTGGCCATGTGGGCGGACCGTGTCGTAGTGCTTCGAGATGGGACGAATCTCTCGGAGTTTGAAACTCCAGATCGTCATGACCCGTTGGAAGTCGCTCAGCAATATCAAAGCTTACTCACTGTAGGGAGCTGTTAATCCGCATGTCACTTAATCTGCGTGGCCAGTTAATCGTCCAGAGCGAATTGCATCCCTTTGCTTACAGCAGGCAGTTCAGCACTTCCATGATGTGCTTCGGGGATTTCTTGAAAGTGAACTTCCAGATTGTGAATGCCAGCTGATTGGAGGCGTTCGACCAGTTGGCTGGCATCGCCGATCTCGGTTTCTTCTCGAAAAGCTGGTGGTTTTTCTTCTTCGTGTCCGGGTGGGGGATTCAGTTCGAACTCACCGATCGTCACGAGAAGTCGAGTGTTGTGAGCAAGATGTTCTTGATGGGAGCTACCTTGGGGACGATCAGCGAGAGTTTCGACTCCGGTTGAGAGTCGCTGCACGAATTGTCTTTCTTCATTGATCAAAGAGCCAGCATTCCACCACAGCGATGGGCTCGAAGTCACGAACGTCTGGAAACTCTCCGGGTTCTTCAAGAACGTATGTAGTGCGAAGAGACCGCCGAACGAGTGCCCAAACAAAGTCTGGCGGTTGGTGTCAATTTCGAAGCGGCTTTCGATCTCCGGCTTCAATTCATTCTCGATGAACTCGAAGAACTCTTGGCATCCACCCGTCTTCTGGTTGGAGAAAGGCTTAGCTTTTGTATTGAGCCATTCGTGATCAGCGGGCGGCGTCAAATCGAAAGTTCGACGTCCTCGTCGGAGAATCGGATCGTCTTCAATGTATCCGATTCCCACAACGACAGCTGGACGATCATACCGCGACTGCCCTTCGACGGCGGCGATGACGATGGGAAAGCTGGAGTTGCCGTCGGTGTGATATACTACGGGCCAACCCCGCGGCGGGCGTTCGCCCGACGGTTGTGCAACGAAGATGCGGTAAGTTCGTCCATGGACCGAGCGCATGTCGAACTGTGCCGTATTGGGAATGCTGACTTGTGGCAACTCAGAACCGGTGATCACACCTGCGTGATCGCCAGCTACTGCGAGTCGAGAGCCGATCGTCATGATCAGGAGAAGATGAAAGATGCGGTGCAACACTCGGTTCCGTCGCCAGCCTATTTCGGAAGATCTAAGTTACTCAGGCAGAACTTCGAGAGTCGCGGAGTAGACCAGGTAGCGGACTTCAGCTTGCTCGAGTGAGGTTTTGTCATCTTGAGCTGAAGTGGAAATCCAATACATCCCTGGCTTATCCCAACTCACGGTGAACTCACCGTGGGCATTGGTTGTGACTTTCTTTTCTTCCAGTTGATTGCGGTAACGAGTTCCTCCGCGGATCACGGACAATTGAAGTCCTTCTTGAGGTTCGCCGTTGACCAACATTCGGAAAGTCGCGTCTTCGCCGACGTACAGATCGTTAGGGTGAGTGACAGGAATCATTTCCAGTCCGTCACCGATTGGTGTCATCGCTTCTGTCGTCGGGCTATTCTTGGTGACGAAAGTTTCAAGGCGACCGAGGCTCTCCGAGACCTGAAAATTCGTTGCGTCATCTGGCACAGCATCTTTGACTTCACTCGGCAGTCCCCGCCATCGACGACGTTCGCCATCTTTTTCCCAGGACGCGAAGCAGAACTTGCTCATCAAAGCGATGCGATAGGTTCCGTTCTGTGTGAGTTCGAGATCGAAAACACTGCGGTATTTTCCCATCGACTTGTTGACTGCTTCCGCCTCTGATCCATCGGGAGCGACGATCTCAAGGAATTGCAGCGGCAGCGGAACGTGATTGAAGTAGAACAAGTCGTTCGAGGCACACGCGTCGACGGTGACCCACGCATCATCCCCAGCGAATTGTGTTTGGGATGGAAGAATCCAGAGTTTGTGAGCGAGGCACGTGTTGCTCAGAACGGTCAACATCACGAGTGTTGTTGCGAATCGTTGAATCATCGTCTTCTCTCAATGTAGGAAAGGATGGTCGAAGTTTAGTTGTTGGCAGGTGCTGAAACCTCGAGGGTGATCGAGCCGAGTTCAGTCTCACCCGATTCTTGAGCCTGCTGCGTTGCTTTTGGTGGCCACTGAAACGGGAGTCGGAGCATTTCACGTCCGCCGACTTCACGAGTTGCTTCGACCACCAGACTGTAATCTCCCGGCTTCAATTGCTTGATCTGGTCTTCAGTCACGCGAATCCGGTGTTCGCCGACTCCGCGAGTCGCGCCAGAGACGGCATCGACAGATTCGTCCATCTCACGTCCACCTCGCCGCCACCATTGGCGAAGGTCGGGGAGCCATTTCTCGCCGTGCCCTTCGTCGTTGATGCCCTGTTGGTACCAGACAGCGATGTGCTCCACTAGGGTACGTGACTCGTCTTCAATCCAAACTGCTACATAAGGTCGGTGGTATTCGCGAACTCTGATTCGCGGGAGCTCCACGCTGATCAGCATCGGAACGTCATTTCGCGACGCCGGTTCTTCAGCGAAACTTCGTAGCTGTGTATTTCTGCAGAGCGTTGGGAGGAAAAGGAATAGGCTGAAGCCTAAGATTGCCAAACGCTTGGAGGCCATAGCTTGGCTCATTATGTCATCCTGGAGAAAGTGAATCTTCATACTGCGCTAAATTGGGAAGCGTTGATCAGGCTTCGTGAACAAATTCTCAGACGAGTACACGAACTAATAGTTGAGCGACCCCTTGCCCTTTTTGCCTTTCGAATTTGTCCACTGATATTCGATCTTGCCGGGCGTTTGTTCGATTGTGATTTCGTAAGAAGTCTTCTTTCCATCTGTCCCGGTAGCGGTGTAATTGCCATTTCCGGTGGGCGTCAGTTCCATGGACATCAACTTCAAATCTTCCGCGAGGAGAAACCGGATCTGTGATTCTTTTGCAAGTCCAGCAGCGGTTGCTTCGACGTCAGACTCTGATGGCTGAGCGACTTCGTTCCCGCCGCATCCAACCAAGAGAGTTAAGGTCAGTAGTGAGCTGAGTAGTCTGTGTTTCATCATTCTTTGATTCAAGTAAACTGATCGATCAAGAGAACGCTGGAAAGAGTCATTCGATCGGGTTGGTATGTTCAGTCACGGCATTCGGGTTGATGCCAGAGACGCTGGCATTGAGGTACCAACGTCTCTGTCGATTCATTTCCAGTCAGCGTGAAACTGGAGCGAAAGTTCCTCTTCCGTTCCGAACAAGAGGCTCTGTATGGCATGACGTATTGATGATGACGAACAGAGCAAACTCGTTTGTTTTGCAGTCAATCAACCCTCAGGACGAGAGAGCTCCTGTCGCTGAGGTTCGTCCCCGAAAAGCACACGCAATGCGTTAGAACGGCGTTTCGACTTCGCCACCACCGGCTGTCCATGCACCCCGATAGACATCGCGATCGACGGAATCACTGATGAAGTGGACACTGCCGTCCATCATCAGGAACTGGGCTCCCCCGGTGTGGTAACTACGGGCTGCAGTTGCTTTGGAAGATCCGTAGGCAGCGTCAGGAATATCGTTGTTTGGAGTGAGGTATCCGTTCATGACGCAACCGCCAGGAATGACTGCTCGCAACCAAGATGTCAGGCGATAGCCGTCTGTGTTTTGGTATGGAGGTGGTAGTTCAACAGCGTCGTAGGGCTGTGCGACAAAATACATTCGGTAGAGGCGGACGTCGTTGTTCGTTCCTGTGGTATCGCTTCCGGGGCCGCGTGTTGACTCGGCGAAGGCGATTGTATTGGACGTGCCGTCGATGCAGTCCCGAATTCGCGTGCTTGATGAGCACCAGAAAAGTCCGTTGTTGCGATTGATCGGATGGAGTTGGTTGGTTCCATCATCGCGGCCATCGCCACCATTGGCGGCATAATTCGTCCCGGCGTATTCAAAAGTGTTTTGAAATGGTTCGATCGCCACGGGAGGGGCTGGATCGCTGGGGCACAGAAACATTGGAACGACTGTCTTCGCGACCGGCACCATTTCATCTGGAAGTGGTTGTGCGGCGGGATGTCCAAGATGGAGGTCCCAGTCGATGAGATTCTGCAGATTGGCCTGATCACAGTACGGCAGGAGACGAGCCAGCGGCGAAAAATCGTCGGGGTACCCTGCTTCCAAGGTGTTGCCCGCACTGGGGAGAGTTTCCGCATATGTGCTCATGTAGTTGTGCAGAGCCAGACCGATTTGCTTCATGTTGTTCTTGCACTGAGTTCGTCGTGCAGCTTCGCGGGCTTGCTGGACAGCTGGGAGGAGCAGTGCAATCAGAATCGCGATAATCGCGATGACGACGAGCAATTCGATGAGCGTGAAGGCGGGTCGTTTAGGTGGGCCGCTTGTAGAAACGGGACGCATGTGAGGAATTCCTGATCTAAAGAGGTAGCTTCGTGCGAGCTAAAAAAGCGGTGGACCGAGAGTGAGTTTTCGAACAAGTGCCACTAGTGTTAATTGACACTGAGTCTCAGTTGCAGGACTCTAGTGTCGTCTGCTTGCGAGTGCAAGGGGTTGTGAGCAATTTTCAGCCGGAGAGTTCTGTTTCGAAGCTGGAAGCAAATCACACGCCATGCCTGCAGATACGATCACTTCAAAGTCACGGAGGTGGTCAAACTGCAGTTGCGTTCACCTGGTTGTCAGAAGACCGCTGTTGTGTGAATCAGTTCGGCGGGCCATGTGGAGTTCTCTTCGCGTCGAGTGCTTGTTGTCTGTGGCGGAATTTTCGCCAAGAGTGGCGAGTGCACTGTCGTTGGCCATCGAGCATTGCTGTTGAAGTACTGGGAATCCACGTTTTACCCATTGGAACAAACCTTGCGTTAAAAATGCTCTCACCGATTTGTGCTGCTTTCCCCGATCGCCTGTAGAATGGATGGCCGTTGTCGTTCAGGCATGTGCGGGAAACTTGCTTCGAAGAAAAAGGTCGAAACTAGATGATCTCAAATCTCGTACTCACAATTGCGATTGCTGCATTGCCGGCGCAGGTCCAGGAGTCTTCTGGTTCTGTTGAATCACGGCGAAGCGAAGTTGTTCAGAAAGGCTTTGCCTTTTTGAGGGATCAAGGGCAAGCGGAAGACGGATCCGTTTCTCCGCAAGTCGGTTCGGGGGTGACTTCGCTGGCAGTTGCAGCTGGATTGAAGAATGGACTTTCGTTAGATGACCCGCTCGTTTCGCGTGGGCTGTCCTATCTTGAAAGCAAGATTCAGGCGGATGGTGGAATCTACGCGAGCGACCGGTTACGGAACTATGAAACGTGTGTCGCAATAATGGCTCTCGCGGAAGCAAATTCGGTCGCAGGCGACGGTCGCTACAATACTGCCTTGAAGAACGCTGGCAGATTTATTCGTGGTCTCCAGGTAGGCGTTGATGATGGAGTCTCCGAATCGGACTCACATTTTGGAGGTGTTGGCTACAGCGGCAAGGAACGGCCGGATCTTTCGAACACTGGATTCTTCATCGAAGCCCTGAGGTCGTTGGATACTCCTCCGGACGATCCTGCAATTCTCCGAGCGTTGGTGTTCGTGTCTCGATGCCAAAATCTTGACGCCCAGTGGAACGACACCGTTTTCGCTGACAAGGTGAAAGATGGGGGGTTCTACTACGTCATTCCCACTGAAGCCGTCGATCCTTCATCGTCCGAACGATACACCGAGAACGGCGGTCTCAGAAGTTACGGTTCGATGACGTACGCCGGGTTCAAGAGTCTGGTTTATGCGGGACTTGAGAAAGATGACCCACGAGCGAAAGCTGCACTGGAATGGATTGCTGCCAACTACTCTTTGCAGGAGAATCCAGGGCAAGGGATTGCAGGGTTGTACTACTACTTCCACACATTTGGGACCGCATTGGATGCGTCGGATCTGGAAGTGATTGCAACTCCTGAAGGAAATCGAAACTGGCGGTCGGACTTGGTCCTTCATCTCGAGGAATCGCAGCGGCCGGATGGCTCTTGGGTAAATGAGAATCGGCAGTGGTTCGAGAATGATGCAAATCTCTGTACAGCGTTTGCATTACTGTCACTCTCCCATGCAAAAGGTACCGGAGAATGACGAACGCCGACTCGGCGCAGCGTGAGAGGACGCCCGGCAGTGACAACCTGTTGCCTGGTCTGAAAAACTGGCTGAATTGGCAGCACGGTGTCGTTCTGTTGGTCGTCCTGAATGCTCTTTTGTTGGTTGGTGTCTTCGCTTGGGTCTATTTCGATGCGGAAGCTCCATCCCGATCCGGACCCTTCTTGAATGGGTTTCGTTGGTGGTCTCAACCGTGGGGTGAGTACGTTCCAGTTGTTGCGGACGTGGTGGACTCTGATGAGTCTTACGGCGCTGCGATGCTCAGCGTGTTGCTTGCTTGCCTGTCACTGTTTCTGGGTGTGATGTCGCTGCGGGTTGGCCGATGGCGCCAACGGGCTGCGGTTTCGGTGATTGCGTGTGTTCTGGCGGTTGGGTGGCTGTTCATTGGATGGAATTGGGATGTGTTGCGACTTCGTGGGAAGGGGCTGAAACTGACAGGCGACCTTATTGCAGTCCGGGAGTTCGCAGTTCAGCTGGAAAGTGACTGGCCAGATCAAGATGGTGAGATCGAAGGCTTTGGGGCATTCCTCGCTTATCCCTATGGATCACCGCGTACGTTATTGACGCTTGGCGAAACCTGTGTGCCGGGAACCGGATTGCGCGTCGCTGCTGTGGAGCGCACACCTGGAGAGTCCATCCGGTTTCAGCTGTCCGGTGGCAAAGGCGATCTTTGGTTTGAGTGGCGCAGTGAAGGCACCGTGCCGACGGGTTTCACGGGAGGCTTGCAACAGGGCTACACGCCAAAGGCCTACTTCGAGGTCTCGGACCAGCTCTTTCTGGTTCGATACGTGCCTTTTGGTTCCGTGGTCGTGGCAGAAGCAATATAGGCCGACAATCATGGCTTCAGGCTGACCTGCCATGCGGCCGATTTCGTAATTGCGAGCCATTTGTTCGAAAAGTTTCGGGATATGCCTCTTCAGTTCGTCCCACAACTTGACAAACACGCATCTTTGTTGAGAATGAGTCTCAGTTGCATCAAGTGGCCTTCGGGCCGTGTTTCTCTGCTTAACTGTCCAGTTTGTATAGGTATCGGCTCAAAGGGTCGGCCACTCAAACTCGAAAAATCAGCCAGCCACCCAGGGCCATTTGCCCAGGCAGCCAGCAATTTATTGTGTCAGAAGAAATTCATTCTGCTTTGAGCAGCTTGAATTCAGGTGTCATCTGAAAGTTGACAACGGTGAATGTTTCCATCGGTTAGTACTTCTTGGAATGACAGTATGATGACTGGCTTGTTCGAAGATGCTCTTAAAGCCTATGAGGCAGGCGAGTTTGAGAATTCACTTCTGTTGATCAAAGAATTCCTTCGTCGTAAGAAGGAAGACGGTCGCGGATGGGAGCTGCTCGGTCTCATTCAATATAGTCGCGGGCGAATCGCTGTTTCTGTCTCTGCGATTGAACGAGCCACTCTTTATGTGCCTCTGCGATCCGTGACTCGTGTTTGCCTTGCTCTGGGGTATGCGAGAGTCGGACAGGAGGAACTTGGACGCGATCTCTTGGTCGACTTAGTCAACGAACCTGTACTCACAACGGAGTTGTTACTGCAGGTGGCGGCGGGACTGGACTCGCTCGGTGAACCGGGGTTCGCGCTTCAAGCAGCTCGCACTGCGACAGAAAAGGACCCCGATCATGCTCAGGCGTTTTATGATCTGGGATACTATGTCGGCCGGTGCGGATATCCATCAAGTGTTATTGAGGCATTGGCTCGTCACGCGATTTCGCTGGAACCGGAACGGGCTTGCTATCGCATTGGACTGGCGAAACTGCTCGTTGGCCAGCAGAGAGAAGATGCTGCTTACGAACTGGTTCGAGACCTTTCTATCGAGCAGATCAAACAGGTGAATTGTCACAAGTGTTTGCAGCGAATTGTTGAGCTGTATCAGAGTGTCGGTGACTACCGACGGGTGATTTTGTGTCGTGAGAAGCTACTTCAACTCGAACTGAGAGAGTATCTGAGCGACTGCTGACAAGTGTTCGCATCGATATGTGAAAGGATTGATTCGAGATGGACTCATTCGAATTACTCGCATTGCATCTGGAAATATTCCTGGCGGTAGGCATCTTCATGATGCTCTGTAAAGCTGTTCACTTCTCAGTTCAACGGCGACTAACACGCTTCAAGCCACGCAGTCGTCAGTTCCCTCCGGTGGCTGCGCTAAATAGAACGAGCATCGGAAGTCAACAATTTACTGGAATGTTTGGGAGAACCCGCGTGACAAACGATTTTCGTCAGATCAACACCCGCATGCTCGGTGATCTTCATCAAGTCATTGTGCTTACTTCACTGTTGTCGCTGCTTATCGGTAATCGCTCCGCCGCATCGGACGACTGGAGTTCGTTTCAAGACGGGGGAAGAGTGCAACGCACAGGTGAATCAGGTCACAATGACGAAGGTGAGTACGAACTTGAATGGACAACTGACGTTGAGGGCTATGGGCAGTCCAGCCCGGTAGCCTGGAATGGCGCTCTGTATGTCACTTCTGTTTCCGGTGAGAATAAAGAAACGCTAAGAGTTTCTGCGTTCACATTGGAGACTGGCAAACAACGCTGGAAACATGAGTTTCCGAATGCAACACCGCAGGAAAGCTCCAACTATGTCAGTAAAGCGGCCCCGACACCTGTCGTCGATGAAGCGGGTGTGATCGCCTTTTTTGAAGGTGGCAACGTAATCGCTCTGTCGCATGAGGGGGAAGTCCGCTGGCAGCGAGACCTTGTTGCAGATTACGGCGCGATCGATGCACGGCACGGGATCGGTTCTTCTTTGGAGCAATCGAAGGATTCCGTTTTTGTGTGGGTCGAACGGAGCACCGAGCCTTACATTCTTGCCGTTGATAAATCGACGGGTGAGAACATTTGGAAGGTTGAAGGCTTAGGTGTCACCAGTTGGTCAAGTCCGCGACTCGTTGATGTTGAGAGTGCTCAGCATCTCGTTTTCAGCGGATCGGGAATGCTCGTTGGAATTGATCCGGGCACAGGAGATCGACTGTGGCAATTCGATGAGATTTCCGGAAATACAACACCGACACCAATTCCAGTTGGGAACGGTCAATTTCTGATCGGGGCAACTGATGGTCGCGGAGAGTCTGAATCGGGTAGAGCTGCACAATCGAACGGGATTGTTCAAATCGCCAGGAACTCTAACGGAGACTGGCAAGCGAATTATCTTTGGCAATC
Organism: Thalassoglobus sp. JC818; assembly: GCF_040717535.1. Taxonomy (NCBI): domain Bacteria; kingdom Pseudomonadati; phylum Planctomycetota; class Planctomycetia; order Planctomycetales; family Planctomycetaceae; genus Thalassoglobus; species Thalassoglobus sp. JC818. The sequence goes on along the minus strand of NZ_JBFEFI010000001.1, from coordinate 123,169 downwards.
CAAACGTGCGACGAGTTCTTTTGGCTCGCCAATCATGGCTGAGGGCCGTTGTTTCTTCATTAACCGCACCGGAGTGATGTATTGTGTCGACGCAAGTTCGGGAGAAGAAATGTACGCCGAACGAGTTGGAGGAAGCGTCTGGGCGACACCGATTGCGATGAATCAACGGATATTTCTTCCACTCAAAGATGGAAAACTCGTCATCGGGGGAATTGGTGATTCGAACGAGATGATTACTGAATTGGAAATTCCTACAGCATCAGAATCTGGCGACACAGAAAATGGTTTAACGATCTATGCAGCCATCCTCGCAGGTGACCGGGTGATCTTACGGACTGGTGAGAAATTGTTCTCTGTCAAAGCTGGTTGAGCGCTACCGATCGCGTTCGAATCCACTTCGAAATTGGATGCGGATGCTGAGTTGGGACCGAAGTGGGGTGCCTCACATGGCCGTTGATCGAGTGATTCCAACGAGCGGATGAAAGAGTTTTCGGAGTGAGTGGACGCAGTGCTAGATTCCAATTTGAATCGAGCAGCCTTCATCGACTCGCTTCCGTTACGACAGCTTCGTTCTTGTTTTTATACAGAAGATCATTATTTCATGAATACGATCAGAACTCTTCTGCCGCTACTGGCCCTCTTCGGTGCTTTGCTGCCAGCAGCTTCTACACTTGCCGAAGAATTTCAGTTCTTCCACGAGAACGTGTTAGGGACATCGTTTGAACTACGTGTCGAAGCCGACTCAAAAGAGTTGGCCGAGCAGGTCGAGTCAACCGTGCTTGCCGAAATCGGTCGTCTTGATCAGGTCTTAAGTCGGTACAAAGTTGATAGCGAGTTGATGCGATGGCAACGCGGAGAGTTAACTGCAGGAGTTTCGGATGACTTGGCGATCGTTCTGACTCAGGCCGAGCAATGGAGGCAGCGCACGGGAGGAGCATTCGACGTTCGCTCCGGTGCGTTCACTGCTGTTTGGAAGCAGGCTGAGAAAGATCAAAAAGTTCCACCACAAGAGCTTCTCGATGGGATCGTTAAACAGCTAGGTTCAAAACCGTGGCAACAGCAGGCGAACAATATTTTCGATCGCAGCGATGATCTTCAAATCAGCCTCGATGGACTTGCCAAAGGCTATATCCTCGATTCTGTCAACCAATTGATCACAACTCGTTTTCCACAGGTGCGGCAGGTGACTGTCAATATTGGTGGGGATCTGCGTAAGACCGGTCAAGAGTCGCTGACAGTTTCTATTGCCGATCCAGCGAATCCAGCAATCGGGGCAACTCCGCTCGCGAAGGTGGAAGTCGTCGGGGAAGTTGGTTTGGCGACGAGTGGAGGCTATCACCGCAACTTCGAAATTGATGGCCACAAACACTCACACATCTTAAACCCGTGTGACGGGCAGCCTGTGAAGGAAGTCGTCAGTGCCACGGTCATTGCGCCCACTGCGATGGAAGCCGACGCAGCTGCGACATCTGTCAGCGTTCTCGGAGTGCGTGAAGGGATTCGATTGATTGAAACCCTCCCGGGTTATGAGTGTTTGATTGCTGACGAACGGGGAATCGTGGCTTTCTCTTCGGGGTGGCCAACGAATGAATCTCGCACGCAGTTAAGCTTTGTTGTGTTTCAAGAAGACGAGGAAGAAGCAGCTGAAGACTCTGTCGAAGAGAAGAAACCGACCAATGGGCTTTTCGTTGACTTCAGTTTGCCGCGGCAATCCGGTGGACGATATCGGCGCCCGTACGTCGCAGTCTGGCTTGAAGACCAAGATGGTTACCCGGTGAAAACATCTGTCTTGTGGATGATGAAAACACAACCGGGGCCAAGGTGGTATCGAGATTTGACTCGCTGGTACCGCAGCGACCGACTTCGAAGAATCGTCGAAGAGACAAATCTGATCGAGACTACTTCCTCGGCGACCCGTGGGGCGGGAGAGTATAGTGCTCACTTCGATGGAACAGACAATTTGGGAAAGAAGCTGCCTCCCGGTCAGTACACACTCTGCCTGGAAGCTGCCCGCGAACACGGGACGTATCAGATTATTCGGAAATCGGTCCAGCTTGGCAGTGATCCAATCGACATTCAGAAACTCGAAGGCAATCAGGAAATCGATCAAGTTTCCTATCGGTATGTGCCATGGTCCAATTCGCAACCCTCGGAATAAACTGTTAAGTTGCCTCCCGCTCTCGATGAGAGCCTCTATCGTTTGAGAATCGATTTCTGCTTGTGGAATTCATTTTATGGTCACGTCAACCGGTCTCGTCGACGAAACTCCGAGACCTGTGCGAAAGCGGAAATTGTATGCAGCGAGCGCAGCTGCATTTCGATGGGTTCACATCTACTTCTCGATGTTCGGTTTCGCCACTCTAATGTTCTTCGCGTTCACTGGGATTACTCTGAACCATCCAACCTGGTTCGGAGCTGGTGAGCAAACGATGCGCGACTTGGATGGACAGATTCCCGATTCGGTCATTGGAATCGTTGTCGAAAGTCCGTCAGGTCCGCAGGACGATGAATCGGAGTTGAATATCACGGTCGACGAGCTTGCCATCGCTGAATGGCTCCGTGCGGAGCATCACCTCAAGGGACGCGTGACCGAATTCGAAGTCGACGAATTTGAGTGTATGATCGTATTCAAAGGGCCGGGCTACGCGGCAGATATTTTCCTCGATCACGAAACCGGGGATTACATGCTGACAGAAACTGCGAGCGGTTTGATGGCTGTGATGAACGACCTGCACAAGGGCCGAGACACGGGAGCGGAATGGAGTCTGGTCATTGATATTTCGGCCATTCTCACGATGCTCCTGTCGATTTCCGGTTTCGGTCTGTTGTTCTACCTGCGTCGCCGCCGACTCTCCGGAGTAATCACCGCATTCGCGGGAACGATTGTTCTCGTCGCTGCATGGGCCATCTGGGTTCCGTAATTCCTTCCGTTGGTGCCATCGAGAGCCACTATGGCAACGGACTCAAGTGTTCGAATCGTCCCTCGTATGTGACCTCTTTCTCGAACCTTCATCCGAATCATTCCGCAAGTGACTCCGGCACTCTGATTCTGGCGAATGACAATCGCTGCTGTCTTGTGCTTAGGTGTGGAGCTATCATTTGAATGAGTCGCTGATTGATCGGATTCCAAAATCAGTGCTCTAGACGCGCCGACCGCTCTCGAAAGCAGTCGAAGATCGAGTTATCGAAGGGCAACTCGCTGAGAGCTTCCTGTAGGTTTTTCTCCCCTGCCCCGTCGTCGTTTCTTTGTCCGGAAGAAGCGTTTGCTTGACCGCATCGCTACAAACTTGAATTGAATCTGCTTTAATATCGGCAGAGAATCGCAGCGATTTGATTGAGAAATGGATGGTCATTATCCCGATTGTGGAGATCGTCAATGCATAAGCATTTCGGCCGGTGGAAAAGGCTCCAGGTTATAGGCGCCTGTTGGACGCTCTCTCTCGTGTTCGCTATTGGGAGTCAAAGTCTTCTCGCCCAGTCTACGAATCAAAGTCGCCACCCTTTGCGGATTCCATCCAATCCGCTTCGATTTGGGGATCGCTCGCTGGAGAGCACGATTCGGACTGACGAACGGTATGGCCACGACGGACTGTTTCAGGGACCAAGAGGCTGGGTTTACTGGAACTATCTGGAGAATCCCAAGCCGATTCAGAATCCCAATCTCTGGCCGGATATGCGGTCGACGTATTTCATCGGACGCTTCGCTCTGCCTGCAGGCAGTTCGATGAACTTGCAAGGAAGCTTTCCGTACGCAAGGTTCTTTCAATTTGCTCTCTACAAATTTGAACGGAATACGTTTGTTGCTTTCGGCGAATCACTCAAAGGGCATGAGATTGAGCCCGACTCCGGTTCGATCAATCCGTTTGTCTCTGGGGAAGATCGATTGAACGAACATCGAGATTTCACCATTCAGGTTCTGGCGAAAGACCCACCCGAGAATCCAGGTCACCGGGGCCCGAATACGTTGTATGTCGGTCGGGAAGGGAAAGAGATTCAAGGCGTGATTCGAATCTATTTGCCCGATCAGGATCAGGACGGAACCGGTTGGGGACCGCCTGCTACATCGTTCGGCGGGCAAGGTTTTCCGACGTACACTGGAAGACTCACTGACGGGACGGAACTCTCGCAAGAACAGGTGATCGAGCAGTTTGGACGGCCGATCGTGGGGGAAACCACACAGCCCATGACCACGGATCAGTGGGTTCAACTCGTGCATGCTGAAGACAACGATCCAGCATTATCTCCAGCGACCGCTCCGGCTCGAAATCCACCCGAGTGGGAGAAGTTCACGACGATTCAGTACGGCGTCGTGGGAGCATTCAAGTCTTCAGAAGATCGCGCCAAAATTCCCTTTGATGGACCTGTTGAAGGAGGAGGCGAAGGCCCCTACCTCGTGACGTATTTGTCACGGAAATTCGGTCCGGTCTATGTCATGAAAGGGAAGATGCCGACGTTTCCCGACACTTATGCGGGCGCCGATGATCGTGGTGCAACGACAATTCCTGAAACGCAGACACAATATTGGTCTCTTGTCAGCTGCGAATCGGTTCCGAGTGGACAAGTCGTTGACGGTCTGACCGATTTCCAGATCCCTCTTGACGAGAATCGCCAATACACAATTGTTGTCAGTCGACCGGAAGACCGACCTGCCAATGCGACGTTTGAGAACGGGGTGGCCTGGGTTCAGTGGAGTCCGCGGGGCGAGGGACTTGCCGATTCTCGAAACCGTTCAGACTTCGGAATGTTGATCTTGCGAATTATGGGCAACAATCCAGGCTGGGCGGAACGTCCGGACAACATTGTCAAAGCTGGCACTGGAAAGAGTGTGATGGGGGAATACTTCCCACGCGGTTTCTATACGACGAAAGAAGAATTCGAGGTCACGATGAATGATGAGCAAGACAGTCAAATCATGATGACAACCGGGAACGGTCAACAGAAATCATTGACGATGCAGAGCTTGAAGGATTCGCGTGGATATTTGTATTGCGAACTCGTCTTCAACTACGGAGAGAATGGAAACGACATTTACAGCACCTCACCTCTCGCCCCAGCCGATCTGGACTGGTGGAACAATCTTGACGTTCAAGAGATCGCCGCGGATTTTGGTGCGAATTCTGTTCAAAAGAACGGACCACAATGGTGGTCGATGGATGAAGTGGGGGTGATGGCCTCTGAACCGGTGGAGGTGGCTGGTATCAAGATGGTCTTTGGAGCCCACCTTCCAGCAGGAACACTGGAGATTCCAAAGTACACGGTGTTCAACCCCGCAAAGTATCAGAACCTACTTTGGAAAGCAGGCAGCTCGATTTACCAACTCATTGATCCCGATGGTCATGTCTACGTTTTGCAAGGACACAAGATTCCGGCCGATCAGCTCGCAACACTGGGCGAGGAGTTTCAGCATCTCCCGGAAGGTTGGAAATATCGTGTACAGCAACTGGACCACGATCTGGTGATGAACCTGACTCCTCGCGAGCCGATTCCTTCAGTTCAGGATGAGTTCCATCAGATTTACATCCGTATCCCGAAATAAGGTCTCGCAGTGTCTCGGAATGCTGCAGAGGATTCCGACTTGTGTCACATTGAGATGAGTCACACTGAGAGTTCGTAATCACGTCGATCGCTGGCGGTTCAAGGCAGCTCAATTCGCAGCCGGTTCATCAACCAGGAAGATTCAATGTATCGCTCCTTGCTGCACTCATTGAAGTGGAGTGTTTTCGTCATTTCGCTGTGCTGTCTTTCACATACAGTGATTGCGGCTGAACCGGAATCCGACGACGACTTTCTCTTTCACGACTCGCACTTTCACCTGACGAACTATGTCCAGGAAGGCCCCAGTTTGTCGGAGTTTCTGAAGCTCATGGATGGTAAGGTGGGGCGAAGCATGGTGTGTGGAATTCCATTGCAGCAACAATGGATGTACGCCAACACCGGAGACTTTGCGCCGACGTACTACACCCAGACCGATGCCCCGCTCTACTATTACTCATTCACCGATGCGATCATCGCTCACGAGTATCTGCGTCTCTCGCCTGAAGAGCGAAAGCGGTTTGATCCCATGATCACCGGATTTAATCCGACCGACATGTATGCCGCCGATCACATTCGTCGAGTTTTGATGACATTTCCTGGAGTCTTTTCAGGTATCGGGGAATTCTCGATCCATAAGGAATTCGTCTCTTCGAAGATCTCGGGCGAAGTCGCCACGCTCGAGAACAAAGCTCTGGATCGTATTCTGGAATTCGCCGCCGAGGTCGGACTGCCGGTTGTCCTGCATTGCGATGTCGACACCCCCTTCCCTCGCCCGGATCAAGATCCCTATATCGTGGTGAAGCTGAAAGAACTTGCCGATCGACATCCCGAGACGACCATCATCTGGGCACACATTGGTTTGGGCCGTGTTGTCAGGCCGGTCAAGGATCAATTAGCGATGGCTGAACGGGGATTACGTGAGCGAGAGTCCAAGAACATCCACTTTGACATTTCATGGGACGAAACCGCGAAGTACCTGGTCGGAAAACCGGAAGCAATTAAAGCAACGGCTGACCTCATCAACCGCTTCCCGACACGCTTTTTATTTGGGACTGATTGTGTCGGGCCGAAAACACAGGACCAGTACCTCGAAGTTTACGAAATGTACCAACCTCTGTTGGCAGAATTGACGCCGGAGTCCAGGCACCTCTTACTCAAAGGAAACTACGAGCGCATTTTCGATCAAGCTCGCCGTCGCGTGAGAGCATGGGAAGCGAAGAATGTTCGACGGGAAACGACTCCCCCGCGTGATTAAGAATGCGACCGACTTGACGCTGCGGAATTGATCGCGTACACCTGTGTTACATGCACAAGATGTGCATGACGGTTGGTTGTGTTTTGGGCAGCCGAACACAGTCAGCAGCGGCAATCATTGAAGAAACCCGCATTTTATCTTCAAGGAGGATGACTCGCCCCTCGACTAGGAGTCAATGACGGTGTTGATCAAACGCAAGCGAATGCTGATGCTGCTTGGGCTGGTGTTTTCGTTATGGACAGCGGGCTTAGCTAGGAGTCTCTCTGCAAAGCAAGACTCTCCCTTGACTGGTCGCTCTTCTGCAGAGAGTGTCTGTATCAACATTCGACTGATAGAAGCAGGTCGTCTGGAAAAATCTCCGAAACCATGCGGCACCAAAATCGTCTATTTCGAAGGATACGGGCCCGCCGATGAGTTGGCCGAATGGCTGTCAACTCGCAAAGAAATTGAAGAGTTGAATCTGATTTGCATCTGCTTCGTCGAATCAGACATTCAAGCCATTTTAAATCTTCCGAATCTGGCGCATCTCAATTTACGTGGGTGTCGATTGACGTCCGATCAGCTCAACAGGTTGAAGTCGCATCGATCCAATCCCACGATCGAACTCAACAGTATCGTCTTGATCTCGGAGTGATTTTACACATCGGATAGAATGACGACATGAGCGGCGTCTCGATCTACTTGCTAAGTTCAAAAGAGAGTTGGCCCATTGACTGGCCGTTGACTTGCAGCGTGAGTCCGTGAGTTCCTGGGTAGAGTTTGTAAGTCGTCGCATTTGCTTTGAGGACGTGCTTCTTTTGGATTGGAACAGTTGATCCCTTTTTCAGATCCAGGTGAAGGAGTTTGTAGACCTTGGGATTGGTGGTCCCATTGGACTTCATGAAGTCGATTACATAGTCGATGAGAACTCGTTCGTCTCGGAGAGCAGAGACGTCAAAAGAGAACTCAACCGCTTCACCGAACTTGATCGCTTGACGTTCGAGTTGAAACTGCTTGACTTCCACCTTGGGATTCGAACGAAAGCCTAAGACTTCGAGAGCCTTCGGATCTCCTTTCTTAATCAGAGTTCGCAGGGCGTGTTTGGTCATCCAGTCCAGTTCTTTGTCGTCCTGAATCGCAAGTTCTCGCCAGCGAGTTAATGTCTCAATTACCACCGAGGGTTCCGACTTGGCGATATCATTCAGGTGATTGGCAACAGAGCGAGTGACATACCGCGTGGGATCTGCATGGAGTGTGTCAAGGATCGGGATTGCTGATGTGTGAGGAATCACGAGTCGGCCGGACCATGGCAATCGGGGACGAGTTCCTTCACTCGCAAGTCGTCTCACATGGTAATTGCGGTCCTTCGCCCACTTGGCTAATTCGGTCATCGTGACTTCAGTATGCTCATTGATAAAGGAGCGGATTGCGTCCTCCATCGAAAACCGCATGGTTAACTGCTTTAGAGTTCGTAGCGAGACTTTGACGTCTTTCTTTCTCAACCCATTTCGGACGACATACTCTCCCAGCGGTGCGAAGATGAAGTCACCGAAGTCGTTGTCGGATTTGGATGGGTCCAACTGTGGCGGAAGTGCAGCTGTGATTTGTTGCGTTGCTATTCGAAAATCATCCGAGACAAAGTTCTCAAGAGTGCTCGCAAGGTGAACGATTCGTTGTTTCAACTCGAGTTTCGTCAGTCCATCCATCGCCCGTCGAACGAAGTTGTTTTTGTCGAATTGCGGGTCAGCAGCCACGAAAAGATCAGCGAGGTAATTGACTCGTTCGGAATTGAAAAGTTGGTCTTTGAGGCTGAACTTCTCTATGGCATTCTCTGTCACAACAAATCCTTTGGTCTTCACGAAGCTGGGGCTGAATCGTTTGCGGGAACTTTACTGCGTTTGGGTGACGAAATCGCACACTGCACGCGAATTTTTCGAGAAGTCGCATTCGAGGAACGGCTTAGTGTAGAGGCTCAAGTCCGTATCTGTGTAGCGAGAGTTGCGATGGGCTGATTCAGTACTTCACTCCTGAGTCAGTGACTTGCGCTCTTCCGAGAAGACATCACCCGTCGGATGATCTGGCAGAGTCGCTTGCCAGTCCTCAAGTTGCTTCTTGAGTTCGATGACGACATCAGCGTTTGACTGTTTGACATCTGTTCGTTCAAGCGGGCTGGCCGCGATGTCGTAGAGCTCGACGTGACTTCCATCAGCGTTACTGACCAGTTTCCAGTTCTTCGAAACAACAGCATATGAAACCCAGTGATCAGGACGATTCTTTGCTGCTGGCCAGCGTGATGGGTATTTCCAGAACAATGGCTTCTCACGCTCCGGAGCTGGAGTTCCTAAGAGGACGGAGACCTGGCTGACACCATCGGGTTGATATCCGATCGGAAATTCGGCACCGGTGATTTCGCAGAAGGTCGGTAGGAGATCGACCGCTGAGATGAGAGACCGATCGTCGACTTTCCCAGCGGCAATTGTTCCCGGCCAGCGTGCGATGAAAGGAACGCCGACACCTCCTTCGAAGAGAGAGGCTTTGAATCCTCGACGACCACCCGTGATGCCTTTCGACGCGGCGATTCCCCAACCGGCTCCGGTTGCTGTGTCGTAACTGAGTGTCAAGTCTGCTTCGTTCGAATCTCGTGCGGGACCGTTATCGGAGCTGAAAATGACAAGTGTGTTCTCGGTCACACCGAGGCGGTCTAAAGCATCCAGAACTTCTCCAATGCGATCGTCGGCGTGAGAAAGGACCGACGCATAGATTTGAGCTGCTCGGTCCTCAATGTGTCGAAATCGCCACTCGTATTTTGGGACGGTATGAAATGGAGTGTGGGGTTCATGCAGCCACAGGTTGACGAAGAAAGGCTTTTCATCTCGCACAGATTCTTCGATGAATTGCACGGTGTGCATTGCGTCTTCATGAACAGGCATCTGCTCGCCGGAACAGTTAAAGACTCCGTACCGATCATAGCCATAGACATCGGGCGTTGGTGAGTCAGGGATCATGTCATTGGCAAGATGCCATTTTCCGAAGTGTGCAGTTGCGTAACCTGCGTCTTGGAGCATTCTCGGAAGCAGAGGGGCCTTTGGCGAAAGCCAATCGGGCATGTTCCGCTTTGCGTTACTCGGCACCCAGGCGAAGTGACCGTCAATGTTGTAGCGGGCGGGAAAGTGCCCGGTCATGACTGCTGTGCGGCTCGGAGAACAAACACCGCTGGCAACCGTAAAGCGATGAAAATCGGTCCCTTCTTCGGCCAGCCGGTCGATGTTGGGAGTCTTCACATAGGGGTGACCGTGACAACTCAAATCGCCCCAGCCCCAGTCGTCTGCGAAGATGAACAGGATGTTCGGCTTTTCCGCTGCCATGGCCCCCGTCAGCGGATAGAAAAGAGAGGACAAGAGTACGAGCGCAGCAAGAATGACTCTCATCGACGGACTTTCATATTGGAACTGAAAAGACGTTTCTTCGCGCGACAACCACTCCACCTAGACAATTGTTTCTGCCAGTGGAGAGGGAGTCGATTGATTCTAAAGATCGCTTTCAGCTCTCGTCAATTTGGCAGAGTCAGACGAATAAGCACAGGAAGTGCTCATCATCTTCAGAAAAACTGAGACGAGTCGAATGGTCACATTCTGATTGAGACCGAGATGTCAGTGCTTAACGACGATCGAATCGATGTAGGCCGCGGCAGCTCTTTTGAAGGCTCGGGTGTCTCCTTTGACTCGACATAGGGTTTGCAACCCCTGCATCATCGCGAAGAAGGCGAGTGCTGCATTTTCTGGCGTTCCTTCGAAATCGAGTGTCTCTTCTTTTCGGCCTTGAATGAAGATCATTGCGAAGCGTCCGGTCGCTGCTTCCGCAGCTTGCTTCAGTTTAGCCAATGCCGTTGGAGTTAAAGCATCTGCTGCGCCGCCGAGTGAAGCGAGGAGGCACGGGCGGTCTTGTTTCAAGCCTGTTTCAAAGACTTTCGCGACTTGTCGCAGCTTCTCAGGAGCGGAAGTGTCCTTCTCGACAATCTCCATATACTGGGGGCCATGTTTCGTGCTGCATCGATCGATCAACGCATCGACGAGTTCCTCCTTGTTCCTGATGTGGTGGAACACGCTGGGCTTGCGCAGTCCAACCGCGTCGGCAATGTCCTGAAACGTAACGGCATTCAGGCCACGACTTTGAACAAGTGATTCGGCTGCATCAAGCAATTTCTCTTTCATGAAGTGATCCTACCAGCCGGTAGGTTGAAGGCAAGACTCTCGAATGGATTCAGTTGACGTAGGCATTGAGGAGTTGGTTTTCCGGAAAGGTAGGAGTTTTTCGTTGATCTGCGGCCGGAGGATGCGTAGGCTACCAACCGATTGGTCGGTTGCTGTGCCAGGGTAAGAATTTGAGCAATTACCGTGAGTTCATAATGCGAAGAGTTTTGGGAATTGTGAATCAGAGGTCGATCCGCTCGTTCGACAATGATTACGTCATTTCGCAGATTCGACGTTGTCAATTCTATGTCCCGGACTACGAACTTGTAGTGATGTTTGAAGGTCACAAAATCTGTCGAAGGGATCGAGTACAATGAACGTCAAAGCTTATGCTGTTTCCAAAGCCGAAGGAGAATTTGAGCCCTTTGAATTTGAATTGGGGGAGATCGACGCCACTCAGGTCGACATCGACGTTGAATCATGCGGAATCTGTCACAGTGACCTTAGCATGGTCGATAATGAATGGAGGATGACACGGTTCCCATTGGTGCCTGGACATGAGGTTGTCGGAAGAGTGAAGGCGGTCGGCGACCATGTTTCCCACTTGAAGGTTGGAGATCGAGTCGGTCTTGGGTGGCACTCGGGATATTGCATGGTGTGTGATCAATGCATGAGCGGCAATCACAATCTGTGTGGTAAGGCTCAACCGACGATCGCGGGGCGTCACGGTGGATTCGCTGACACTGTTCGGGCTGAAGCCGCCAGCGTTGTCAAGATCCCGGACGGACTTGATGCGGCGGAAGCGGGACCCCTGATGTGTGGCGGGATCGCGATGTTCAACCCGATGTTTCAGTCAAATCTGAAACCGACGGACAGCGTCGCCGTCGTGGGGATCGGAGGACTCGGTCACCTTGGATTGAAGTTTGCGAAGGCATGGGGATGTCATGTCACAGCCTTCACTTCCGAATCTAAAGTTCAAGAAGCTCTCGACATGGGAGCCCATGACACGGTGAACTCGCGCGATCCTTCTGCGATCAAAAAGGCTGCAGGTCGCTTCGATCTCGTTCTATCAACAGTCAACGTCCCGCTCGACTGGAATGCGATTCTGGCCACTCTGAAACCGCATGGAAGTTTGCAGCTTCCTGGGGCAGTGACCCAACCTTTGGATGTCAATGTTCTTCCTCACATGATGTTTAAGAATCTGTCCGTCGGGTCATCGCCGGTTGGACCGCCTGTTGTGATTCGCAAGATGCTTGACTTCGCTGCGAGACACAACATCGCCCCTGTCACCGAGCACTTTCCCATGAGCAAAGTCAATGATGCCTTCGAGCGACTTCGCAGTGGGAAAGCACGTTTCCGCATCGTGCTTGATCGTGACTGAGTTGCTAGCGGTGCTGTCAATCGGAACTTGAGTTGGCCGCGAAACTAAATCACTTCATTCGTATGAATCTGTGAAGAGGAAGTTCATTAATGGTTAAGCCTCAAACTCAAGTTCCGGAGCTGTCAGTGAAAACTGTTGGCGGTTCAGAATGGACTCTCGCTGATCAGCAGCCTGAGAACTTTACCTTCGTCTTCTTCTATCGCGGCCTTCACTGTCCGATTTGCAAGACGTATCTCCGCAGCATCGATCGAAAAGTTGGTGAACTCAAAGCGATGGGAATCTACGCGGTCGCGATCAGCAGCGACTCTGAGGAACGAGCGACTCGCAGCAAGGACGAATGGAAGATTGAGAATCTACCCGTTGGCTACGGTTTGACAATCGAGAAGGCCCGCGAGTGGGGGCTTTACGTTTCGAAAGCCATCAAATCCGCAGAGCCTGAGATCTTCAGCGAGCCGGGGCTCTTCATTGTACGCCCCAATGGCGAACTCTACGCTGCATCGATTCAAACAATGCCGTTCACTCGGCCCGGCATCGATGAATTGATCTCCGGGTTCAAGTACATCATCGAGAACGAATACCCCGGTCGCGGTGAAGCCTAATTGAGTATTGTCTCTTACCTCTCTGAATCTCTCGCAGCTTGACGCTGGAAGATCCTTCATCTTGAGAAACTTGTAAGCAATCTCACACTCATCGTAAGAATTGAGTTTCGGCGAGTGCAGAGATTCGATGAACATGATCTATTACGATCTCTTTGAGACCAGATTGGATGGGCGATTCGGAGTTGAAGAGATATGGGATGGCTGTGGCTGTTAAGTTCAATTGTTTGTGAAGTAATTGGGACGACGTTTCTCAAACTGGCTTCTGAAGGAGATGAACGCAGCGGTTTATATTCGTTCTGTGTTGTCGTTCTCTACATTGCGTGTTTCGCTCTGCTCGGCGTGGCTATGAGACACTTCCCTCTCAGCACCGTCTATGCGACCTGGTCAGGATTGGGAGTTTCGCTGCTTGCGATCATCGGCGTCATGATGTTCGGAGATCAGATCAATCCTCTCAAAGTTATTTCGCTGGTACTGGTTCTGGTTGGAATCGTGGGACTGAATTTCAGCGGCGTTTCACACTGAGTCATCATGCAGATTACACAAATCAGAAACGCTACCATCCTGCTTGAACTCGGCGAGCATCGAATTCTAATCGACCCGATGTTTTCAAGTGCTGGCGTGCTTCCGGGTTTTCGACTTTTTCGTGGAGAGCGGCGGAAGAATCCGTTGACTGAGTTGCCGGCTGGCAGTGAGCAATTGATGGAGACAGCGACTGAGGTGCTGATTACTCATGAGCATCCAGATCATATTGACCCACCAGCGATCGATTGGATAAAAGCTCGTGGCCTCAAAGTCTGGTGCAGTAGCATCGATGCCTCGAATCTCCGACGTAAGGGTTTGAATGCTCAGAACATCGTTGAGGATGCTGGTGACCTGTCCGTCGAAGTGATCCCTGCGACGCACGGACATGGAATGATCGGTTGGCTGATGGGGCCCGTCGCTGGCTACTTCTTATCACTTCCCGATGAACCGACCATCTATATCACAGGGGATACAGTTCTGACAGACCGAGTGAAACATGCGATCGCTCGCTTGAAGCCACAAGTCATCGTCGCTCCAGCTGGGACCGCCAATTTTGGGGTCGGGAAAGACCTTATGTTCAGCAAGCGAGAGTTGATCGAGTTGGTCGGCCTCGCTCCGGGAAAGGTTGTTTTCAACCACCTTGAATCGATCGATCACTGCCTCATGACTCGTGCGAATCTGTCGCAGATTATGGAGAAAAACGGATACTCTGAAAAAGTTCTTGTTCCAGCGGATGGCGAAAAACTGCACTTCTCCAACGATGATCGCGATTCTCGCGTCGCTCCCGCACAGCCGGTAGATTCCAAACCGGGAGTCCAAAAGTGGCTCACCGCAAAATTTTCCGGAACGTAGGCACATGAACGGAGCATCGCGTTTACAACCTGACGTGAAACAGCCCTTTCGTACGAGGCTGAAGGTCTGCTGCATTTCATCGATCGAAGAGGCACGCCTGGCGGCTGAATGCGGAGCGGACGCCCTCGGACTTGTCGCAGCAATGCCAAGTGGTCCGGGACCAATTCCCGACGAACTGATCGCCGCGATTGCTCCCACTGTTCCACCTGGGGTCGCGACGTTTCTGCTAACGCAGGAAAGGACGGCCGACGCAATCATCGATCACGTTCGAAGAACCGGAGTAAACACCGTTCAGATCGTCAATGACGATATTGATTTCGCAATCTACGAGCCAATTCGTGTGTCGCTGCCGAACGTTCGAATTGTTCAGGTGGTTCATGTGCGAGATTGGAAGTCACTCGACAGAGCTCTTGAATTCGCTCCCTTCGTCGACGCTTTACTTCTCGACTCCGGAGATCCTTTAGCTAAGATCCAGGAATTAGGAGGAACCGGGCGAGTTCACGACTGGGCCATTAGTCAGCAGATCGTTCAGCATTCTCCCAAACCAGTCTATCTAGCCGGTGGGGTACATCCCGGTAATGTCGCAACTGCCATCCAAGAAGTGCGCCCTTTTGGAATTGATCTCTGTAGCGGAGTTCGAACCAACAAGAAGCTTGACCGCGAAAAGTTGATGCGTCTCGTCGCTGCAATGCAGACAGTAGATAGCACGAAGTAAAGAGTTGTGATGGTCGATGTTCGAGAGTTCAACGAGTCCGACTGGAGCGCCGTCTGGAAGATTCTAGAGCCGATCTTTCAGGCCGGAAAGACGTATGTTTTCTCTCCTGAGATCACCGAGATGGAAGCTCATCAGGTGTGGATCGATGCTCCACGATCGACTTTTGTAGCTGTCGATGAAGCGGGCACAATTCTTGGCAGCTACTACCTCAAACCCAATCAGCCAGGTCTCGGCAATCACGTTTGCAACTGCGGCTATGTCGTCGGCGAGTCAGCGAGAGGTCGCGGTGTCGCCTCAGCGATGTGTGAACATTCACAAACCGAAGCCGTTGCTCGGGGATTTCGATCGATGCAATTCAATTTGGTCGTTTCAACGAACGAAGGGGCGATTTGGCTTTGGAAGAAGCTGGGATTTCAAGTCGTCGGCACCTTGCCCGGTGCGTTTCGACATTCAGAGCACGGATTCGTTGATGCCCACGTGATGTTTAAGCAGTTGACAGAATGTGAATAGCTGTAGCAGAGAAACTCCAATTCAGTCGAAGTCTTCAAACTTGCGATGCATGTATCACTTCTCGTCTTCTTCCAATGGTCTCCGGTCAGCGAATGGACCCCATTGAAGCCGTTTTTCGTACTCCTTTGAGTTCTGATACGCTGTCGCGTCATAGTTCGGATTGAGTTTCGGAATTCGAGCTCCGACACGCTCGAAGTAGTCCATCATCTCGGAAAACATCTTGCTGTGTTCGTCGGGGTGAGTCCCGGAGATGTTGTGAACTTCACCCATGTCTTCTGCAAGATCGAACAGCATCGGAACATCCGGTTTTTCGTAGAAATGCAACAGCTTTCGGGTCCCGGAAACGACTGCCGAATGCGGCATGCTCGATCGGTAGTGAGGGTAATGGAAATAGAGATTCCGCTGCAGGAAGTCTACCGTAGCTGGCTCACCGGTCATGTAACGGGCGAGACTGATTCCGTCGATGTTCTTCAAACTGGATGGATCACCACCAGCCCAGTCCACGAAAGTCGGCAGGAAGTCGTAGTTAACGACGTTGCCCGTAAAGACTGACTCTGCCTTGATCCCAGGGCCACGGACGATCATCGGGACGCGGATTCCGCCTTGCCAGACCCACCATTTGGCAGAGTGGTGCGGTTGAGTGAGGCCTTCTGTCAGCAGCAATTCATCGTGGCGATAACCATTGTCAGAGACCAAGACGACATAGGTGTTGTCCTCAATTCCCAACTCTCGAATTCGATCGAGGACGGCTCCAATGCGTCCGTCGAGATCTTCCGCCATGCCCAGCCAGATTGCTGGATCTTCTTTGCGTTTCACCGTCTCAGCAGTCTTGCCAATTTTTTGATAATAAGCCTGGACAAGCGGATGCTGGGTATACTTCTCTCGCGTCGCTGGCAGACACTCGCGACCTTCGTGCATCGCGTAGTGAGAAATCTGCAAGTAAAACGGCTGACTTGCATTCGCCTGTTCGTTCATGAATGAGAGAGCTCGCTCTGTCACACTGAACATCAGCTTGGGATCAGTCAGATCGTCTGGCAGACGTTGTTTTTCATCGTCTGAGAGCGTGTTGCCGGGATTATTGCTCGTGTCCCCATCATGCACGACATAACCTTCGTCACCGGGATCACCGCGCATGTGCCATTTTCCAATGTGTGCGCTGACATAGCCAAGTGGCTTTAGTGCCTCCGGAATCGTGACAGCATCTTTGTCGATCGTCATATCCGAGACACATGGGATCACAGGAAAATCGGGGTAGCCTTTCTCATCGAAATAGTCCTGTCCCCGGTCGTTCATGAAAACGGTGTATCCGTTTCGCGGCGAGGATTGACCGGTCTGAACGCAGACTCGAGACGGAGAACACTGGGGTGACGCGTACGCATTTGTGAATTTCATCCCCTCGCGAGCCAGTCGCTCAACGTTTGGCATTTGCACAACGGGCATGCGAGAATTTGGCATCGAATCGTTCATCTCAACTGGCGAACCGTTCCACGCCCAGTCGTCAATAAACAGAAGAACGATATTCGGCTTTTCAGCAGCTTCAATGGTGCCACTCAACATCCATGTAACCATCAGAAGCAGTCGCATGAGAACTGTTCTGCCGAAGAGAAAGCCAAAGTGACTGGGAGTGCGATGCATTAACTAAACTTTCTTGGGCTGTCAAAATCTCTGAAGTTGCGGCATTGCAACTTGACTTACTGCTACATTTTGGAAGGCTGTTTCTTCTTTCCGCCAGAAGATGCTTTTTCGTCGTATTGTGCTTCAATGGCCATGAAGTCGTCGAGAATCGCTTGCAAGCGATTACGATCGGCTTCGTGTGCTGCGTCTGTGGTGATGGTTTCGCTGTAGCGTGAAGCGTCCGACGTGATCGGGATGTCGTACAGGTTTCCGTCTTGATTGAGTCGGAAGCGTTCTTCGCGAACAAAGTAGCCTCGGCCGTAGTTGATCAGTACTCGCTCTCGATCTGTGCCTTCGCCTCCCATGATCAGATGGGAAAGGTCCATGCCATCGACTTCGCGGTCCAACTCGATCCCGGCGATTGATTGAATCGTCGGGAGAACATCGACGAGGCAGAAGAATTCGTCCCGAACGCCCGGCTTCACTTTAGCGGGCCACCAAGCGAGCAAAGGAACTCGACTGCCAGCTTCCGTCATCGAGCCTTTGCCACCTTTGATGTCTAAGTCTGGCAGCTTGCTTGTGATGCTCTTATGTGTTCCATTGTCTCCTGTGAACAGCACCAAGGTGTTCTCTTCAAGGTTGTGCTCTTTGAGTTTGGAAAGGATGTCACCAACCACTTGATCCATGTAGGTGATCATGTGGCCAAAGGCTCGAGTTTGTTTGTCGAGGTCGTCGGTGAATTTTGATTCGGACCGTTCTTTCAGAGCGGGTGGGTTAATAAACGGAGAGTGGACCAGGGCCATCGGGAAGTAGAAAAAGAATGGCTCATCTTTCTTTCGATCGATGAAATCAAGAACGAATTCACGATAGTCGTCGGGGCCGAAGTCTTCAGGAGCACCATTGATAATCGTGTCTTCGCGGTAAATTTGCGGACCGTAGTATCGACTCGCTTTCTTCCCCTCATAAATCCAAGTCCACATACAGTACTCGTCAAAGCCGTGTTGGACGGGCTGCTGTGGGTATTCGTCGAACTTGCCCAGCTGCCATTTGCCTGCAATGGCTGTTGCGTAGCCAGCATCACGGAAATCATGAGCAAAAGTCCTGATGTCCGGAACGAGTCGAATGCCTTTGCCTTTTCCGATCAGGCTGCGATAGCCGGTTCGGTTGGGATACAGGCCGCTCATGATCATGACGCGAGTCGGAGTACAGAGTGGCGTCGCGTACGCATTGTTGAAGCGAACTCCTTCCGCCGCCATCTGGTCCAGGTGCGGAGTCGTGTAAATCGTGCTGCCATAGCAGGCCAAACCCTCAGCTCCGATGTCATCCGCCATGATGACGATCACGTTCGGTCGGTCAGCAGCGATCAAAGATCCTGTAAGAATTAAGAACGCAGCTGCCAACAATCCGGTTGAGTTACGAAGTCGGAATCTGAAGTCACGTTGCCACGTCATAGCTGAGTTCCTGATGCACTGATAAATACTGCGAACCGGATCAAACTGCGGAGGTGACGACTACCTGCTCTTCGTTCGCTCACGGTCCGCCTTACGGGGAGTTGAGTTGATGGCTCCAGCTTGACGACTCGGAAGCGGTTCGACAATCTCCTCCATGGACGGCAGCATGCTCGAAAGCTGAGTTTTGAGCGTGCTGAAGTTGGGGTTGTCAGTTTGGTTTGTCCACTCGTGAGGATCACTCGTCCGGTCATACAGTTCTGTTACCCCGTCCCAATATCGAATGAATCGAGCGGTCTCAGTGCGGACGGACATGTGACCATCATAAACTGTGATGGCCGGATGAATTCTCGGTGCCTGCACGTCTTTGAGTAACGGCAGCAGAGACTCTCCATCGAGATGGTTTGGTCGATCAATTCCCAGCAAGTCGACGAGTGTCGGGTAGATGTCGAGGAGAGAAACTGGTCGTGTGCAGATTTGATTCGTTTCAGTCACGCCCGGCACGCGCCACATCATCACGCTGTCCGTTGCTTCTTCCCACAACGTTGCCTTCGTCCAGTTCTGTTTCTCGCCGAGGTGAAATCCATGGTCGCTGATCAAAACGACAATGGTGTTCTCGTGGTGCGGACTTTCGTCGAGTGCCTTCAGAACGCGTCCCATGTGAGCGTCGGAGAATGAGACACTCGCCAGATATCCACGGATTGCTTCTTTGACTTGCCTGGTCTCTTTGATTTGTTTGTCCCAACCGAGATTCACAAATTGCTGGCCAAAATCCGGAATGTCGTTGAGATCATCGGCCTGAATTGGTGGAAGTTCGATCGCGTCGAGGGGATACATGTCGAGGTACTTCTGCGGGACGTACCATGGATAGTGCGGATGAAAAAGACCACACGCGATGAAGAATGGTTTGTCGTGTTGGCGACTTAAAGCTTCGATCGCGGCATCGGCCAGTCGCTTATCACTCATTTCATCTTCGTCGAGGTGAGTCGCCCCCCAGTCGCGTTCTGTAAGTTTGCCGCCAGCGTTGAGGGCAATTCCATTCAGCGGAGCTCCCGGCGGAGCTGGGGTCCGCTTGTGATTCATTGAAGCGTCATACTTTACTCCGGTGTCGTATCCGTGAGTCACCTTGCCGAACGATCCGATCCAGTAGTCCTGATCTTGAAAAGTCTTGAACAGCGAAGGGACATCTTTCAACACTTCACTGTCATCAACTTTGACTCCATTTCGAGAAACGCCAGACTTCCATGGCGCGACACCAGAAAGAAACGCAGTTCTCGAGGGTGTACAGACCGGGCTGGCGGTGTATGCGTTGTGAAACAGCACGCCTTCGCTGGCGAGTTGTTGGATGTTTGGAGCGACAACTTTTCCGGAGTACCGCGTTGGGTCTTCCAAAAGCCATGTATTGAGGTCGTCGACAATCAGCAACAAGACATTCATGGACCGATTGTTATCCAAATCCGCAGCCTTAGCTGTGGAGACTACCGGCGCAACTGTTAGTAACAGCAGTGGCAACATACATCTCATTGGTCCATTTCCTTCCGATCAACGTTACGCGCAACTCCTGCAGGTCTGAGGTGATTGCGAAGTTCGTCTTCAAAAATATTCAACTGTGACTTCAATCTTGCAGCCACATCAGGGTGAGTGCTCAAAAGATTGTTTTGCTCGCCGATATCGTTCTGGAGGTTGTAGAGCGTCTCAACTGTGATCTTCTTTGCCTTCTCGCTGTTCGCATCCGACCGCTTCGAGCTCTTTGCCTTCGGATCTTTTTCGATGGCAATTCGGTATTTCCAGTTCCCGACGCGGATACCCTGTATTCCTCGGCCTCGCAGGTAGTAAATCGCATCATGTGGAGGCTTCGCACTCGGCTCTCCAGCGAGCAGCGGTCCGATGTCTTTCCCGTCGATGATGCGGTCGTTAGGAACCTCACCGCCAGCCAGTTTTGTCAGAGTTGGCAGCAAATCCATGGCAGTGATTGGTTCGTCGGATTCAGTGCCTTCTGGAATTGTTCCAGGCCAGCGAGCGACGAACGGAACGCGAACTCCTCCTTCGAGAGTCGATCCTTTTACACCTTTCAATGGCCCTGCACTACCGCCTTTGCTGACGTTGGGACCATTGTCAGAAGTGAAAATGACCAGCGTATTGTGATCGATTCCGAGTTCTTTGAGGGTTCTCAGAATCTCCCCAGTGCTCCAGTCGAGTTCCTGAATTGTGTCGCCATAGATTCCGCGATCGCTGCTGCCGATAAATTTCTCCGATGCATGCAGAGGAATATGTGGCATATTGTGAGCCACATAAACGAAAAAGGGTTGGTCTCTCTTCTCAGTGATGAAGCGGACGGCCTCTTGCGTGTACCGTTGAGTGAATTGTGTCTGGTCAGCAGGAACTTCGATGACGACGTTGTTACGAACGAGCGGGCATGCGGCCGTTTCTCTTTGAAAAATGCCATCGCGAGTGTAACCCTCTCGGAAGATGCAGCCCTCTGCGTACTCTTTAAGTCTTGGGTAGTAAAACTGGCTGTTGGATGACGGTGTTCCAAACCAATAATCAAAGCCATGGTTCAATGGCTGAAACATCTCCTCATTGCCGAGGTGCCATTTTCCGATGATTGCCGTCGCATACCTCTGCTCTATCAACAGCTCCGGAAGCGTAATCTCTTCTGGGTTTAAGCCATGGTTGTTGCGCGGAAACAGAACTCCGCCGATCCCGATGCGTGTCGAATGGCTGCCAGTCATCAGCGACGCACGCGTCGGCGAACAGACTGGGGAGACATAAAAGCTATTGAATTTCGCTCCCTCAACGGCCATTCGATCGATATTCGGAGTTGCAATGTCGTCAGCCCCGTAGCACGAGATGTCGCCGTAACCCAAGTCGTCAGCCAAGATGACGATGAAGTTAGGCTTTCGATCTTCCGGAGTTGCTGCACATGTCTCGAACGTCGAAATGGGAGCAAGAAGTACCCAGATCAATGTGAGAAGCATGATTTGTTTCATCATTCCGATGTCTTTTCGTACTGTGTTGGAAGCTCATCGACCCATGATCGCAACTGTTTTCGGAGTTGGGCAACAACTTGCGGGTGATCGGCAGCTACGTTCTTGCTTTCACTCGGATCAGACGCGAGATCGTAAAGCTCGACCCCATTGTCGCGCCTGCGATTCAAGTGCAATTTCCAGTCACCATCGCGGATTGCTGGAGCGCTCCCGGTGCTGCTTGTCTTCCACATCAGTGGTTTGTTGCGCTGTCCGGCCGTTCCGAAGAAGACTTCCGAGATGTCTTCACCGTCTAATTGCTCGGGCAATTCATTGATCCCTGCAATCGAGCAAAGAGTTGGCATCCAGTCGATGAATGAGCAAACGCTTGATGTATCAACTCGACCCGCTTTGACTTTGCCTGGCCAGCGAATGATGAAGGGGACTCGCGTGCCTCCTTCGTACTGCTCGTGCTTTCCCCCGCGAAATTCTCCCGCGTAGCCGAGCATGTTGTTCGAGAACTCTCTCGCACCTTTCTTGCCGAGAATCACAGGTGCTGGTCCGTGATCGCTGGAAAACACGACAATGGTGTTTTCCTTGAGTCCCAGTTCGTCGATCGTTTTCAGTATACGACCGACGTTTAAGTCGATTTGATAAACATCGCCAAGGTATTGCTGCATCGACTCATCTAAATCGCCGCCGATTTCCAGGCACTCATCGAATTTGTGCTGCATGGTCGGAGCAAAGTCTCTCCGGTCAACACGGACGTCTTTGAATCCGGCGACCAGGTTCTCTGGGGTATTGACGGGAAAGTGCGTCGCGTGACCCCAAACGTTGACGTAAAAAGGACCGTCCTTGTTCTCCTTCATGAAATCGATCGCTGCCGAGTACAAGTCGTCATCACGACCTGCGGTTTTGTCGCGACTCTTGCCGATGGTTTTGATCGTGTCGATGCCGTAAGTGCCATCACGGTCATCTGGTCCGATGTGCCATTTGCCGAAGTGACCGGTTTTATAGCCTCTTTGTTTGAGCAACTCGGTAATCGTCACTCGGCCTTCGAATCCGTAATCCGCGGAGTATTTCTCGAACCGGGCAGGAAATAACCCTGTCATGAGTCCAGTTCGACTGGGATTACATGTCACGCCTGTCACATTGAACTGAGTGAACCGCGTTCCTTCTGCCGCGAGTGCGTCGAGCGAAGGTGTTCGAGCGTACGGATGTCCATAACATCCGAGGTCACCGTAGCCGAGATCATCTGCAAACAGAAAGACAATATTTGGTGGTTGATCAGCAGCTTGCAGGCTCGTTGCTAGCCCAGCGAATAATAGGATCGCGAATAGCGATCCGGAAAACACTGATAGAGTGGTGTTCTTCATTCTTTATTTTCTCCCAATGGTGTCAGTCTCGACGATCGGCCATCAGTCCGTTGTTGATTTAGATGTTCAGCCAGTTGCTTGGCGATTTTCGGATGTTCATCGATGACGTTATTCTTCTCACTCGGATCGTCCTGCAGGTTGTAAAGCTGTGCGTGGAGTTCATCCTTTCGAGGGACGCGTTTGAGCGTCGGACTTGGCTGGCCTTCGACGTATTTCCATTGTCCACTACGGATGGCGAAGTTTCCGTTGGGGCTGTGAACGATCATTGACGGCCGCAACGGCTCAGTATGCGGCGTCCCGAGGATTGCAGGGAGCACGTTAAAGCTGTCTTCAGCGACAGCCTCGTTGGCTGGAATCGGTTGACCGATGATTGCGGAAAACGTGGCGTACATGTCGACGAGGCTGACGGTTTCATTACAGATCGATCCAGCCTGAACATGTCCTGGCCAGCGGACTAGAAACGGAACTCGGAAACCACCCTCGTAGATGCTGTGCTTGCGACCGCGCCAATCGCCGTTGCAATTGAGCCCGGCTCGGTAAGCTTCAGCTTCAGGGCGATCTCCTTCCGTCACTAGCACACCACCATTGTCGCTTGTGAAAATGACGAGCGTCTCTTCTGTAGCATTCATTTGCTCGATGGTGTCCAGAATTCGACCAATCGACATGTCCAACTCGTGAATCCAGTCTCCATAAAGACCGGTTCCACTCGAGCCCTGTGTTTCCTCTGAGGGTGTATACGGAAAATGGATGGCAACGGGTGCGAAATACAGGAAGAACGGCGTCTCCGGATTCTGTTCTCCCAGCCAGTTGACGGCGTCCGTGGTTAGTTCATCCATCACGTTCTCGTCGACTCGCTGGGGAGCGTCAATCCCCATGAAGTCCCGCCCATATGGCGACTCCCCCGCATCAATTGTCTGGTCCGATCGAAGTCCAACCACCTGTCGATTGCGGACATAAACACCTGAGGCATCACCATGGTTTTGAGGCACAGCGAAGTGGTAATCGAACCCCAAATCGAGTGGTCCTGGCGAGAGTTGTTTCGTGAAGTCAGCTTTCGTGATGCCATAACCGAGATGCCACTTACCGATAGCTGCGGTTCGATAACCGAACGACTTCAATAGCGACGCAATGGTCGAACGCGAAGTCTCAATGTGCAGCGGATCGGTGGTGTTGACCACGCCATGCTTCTGATTCGTTCTCCAGTCGTACCGCCCCGTCAGTAAACCGTAGCGCGTCGGAGAGCAAACCGACGACGGAGTATTGGCGTCAGTAAACCGTCTCCCCTGCTTGGCGAGTCTGTCGATGTTTGGAGTCCGAATGAGTGACTCATCCGCTCCGTAGCTGTTCAGGCTGCCGTGCCCAAGATCATCAGCGAGGATGATTACAATGTTCGGAAGGTCTGCTGCCATTGCTTGATTGGAGGCAATAGCCGAGCACAAGAGCAGCAGTGCGGCTAGTGGGGTGACCACGCGCCTTGAAAACATTCGGTTGAATCTCTTCGTCATGGTAACCTGGCAATCTCTTCTTGTGCGGTGCGATAAAGCGAAGCGACTTCGTCCGCGCTCAACGCTCGATCAAACAACGCCACTTCATCAATTCGGCCATTCCAAACGTCAGTCAAACTTGCGTCAGTTCCGAACCAAAGCGGATCTGATTCACTCACAGCCAATGCTTTAAAGGGAGTTGAGGCGACAAGTTTGCCCTCTTCGAAGAAGCTGACCGCCTCACCATCGACCGTCACAACGACGTGCCGCCACGATTTCAAATCCAACGATGAGTCGCCGGTGAGCGATATGAGATCGCCGTCTCTATCCTTGATGGTCGCTTGCAGCTTTCCGCTTTCGTCAAGACTCAGAGAAAAGTTTCCGCGTTCATCGTTCAAGTTCGTGGCAACCGTTCCGATGTGTGATGCCTCTTCGAGATAAACAAACACCGTCAACGAGAATTGCTCCGTGTTCCATGCTGGTGGCGAATCGACACGTCCTCCGCGGCCGGTTGAATCAGCACCGACACGCAGCGAACCTCCCACGAATACACCCTTCGCATGCGGCGGACGTTTCCCATCGCCGGTTAACACCACTCCAGAATACTCGAGCGGTTCAGAGACCAATCCTCGGTCTCGAATGGGCATTCGATAGAAGGCCAAAGGCGACAGTCGCTTAATTGCTCGAGCGTAATTCAAACTCGGCTCATCGAAATTGCGAATGAACCGGTCGGTCGCGAGAGAGATGTCTTCAGGCTCAGATGCATCGTCGGAAATGCGAAGAGCCTGAGACGCTTTCAGGTCCACCGACTTTGAGGAATCGCGCTGATTCGACATTCCCGGGTGGACTCGAACAAGCCCATCAAACACGTGGACTTCGCTCGCTCCACTCTCGACATCAACCGAAAATTCAGTGCCGTAGTCGACGACCTCCGCCTCAGGAGTCTCTACGGTGAAGCCAATTCCTTCGGGGGGCACTCGGGCTGAAAGTCGACCTCGGTGAAGCACGACTCGCTTGTCGTTGACGGCATCGAAACTGGCAGGAGCCTCAACATAGACCATGACTCCTCCGCCAAACTGCAGATTCAAGAGTCCTTTCTGCAATTCGTAACCACCCACTGGTAAGCTTGAGTCAGTCCATAGCTGGCCATCCTTTGTGAGCACTCCGCTCACATTGCTGATCACCAAAGCTGTCGGGTGTTGAGTCGGAATCGGATTGTTGCGCCCAGCGAGTTGCAAGAATGCGATGAAGAGACAAGCTGCTGTTGCGAATCCAGTCACCGTCAGCAGAAGCCCCTTCGACGTTCGGACCTTTTGCATGTGACGAGTTTTCTGCGGCGAGTTCGACTCTTTCAACGAGTTGACAGTCCCCTCATTCAGGGCATTCGTTTCAATGTGTTTGCGTTGTAGAGAACGGCGTAAGTCCGCGTGAAGTTCGGTACGAAGTGCATACCGCTCAAGGTTCTCCGGGACTTGCAGCCACAGTTGAAATTCCTCCACTTCTGAGTTGGAAGCACTCCCGTCAAGAATTCGATCAATGAACTCATCGCTGACGTACATCACGAATTCTCCATCGCGAGACGGCGTTGGATGCAATTCGCAAGAACCGTGCGAACTCGTGAAAGCAGGACACGCACCGAGCGACTGGTTGAACCGGTCTCGTGAGCCATTTCGGCAGCGGATAGATCTTCGACATACTTTAAATCCAGCAGTCGACGCGACTTCGCAGGCAATTCATTGAGACAGGCTTCCAATGCTTTCCGTCGGTGACTTCGACCGTCAGCCTGTTTCGCGATCGTGTCCGCGAGTTGGCTGAGGAGATCGTCCGAGAAGACAATCTGCGTCCGGTTTTGAGTTCGGTAGAAATCAATCACACGGGACTTGGCAATCCATAGAGCCCACGCGACGAAGGGACGAGTTGCATCATATTCGTCGAACCGGCGTGCCAGTTCCTGAGCGATCCGCTGAACGACGTCTTCGGCATCATGAAATCCGGAAATGGATGCAAACACGTAGGCCGAAATCGAAGGCTCGGCACTCAACCAGCAACGTGTGAATTCAGCGCGTTTCTGAGTCTCATCCATTCGCAGCGTTCATCGCTAAAGATCGGGGGGATGTCTGTATGCCGACGGCGAATTGCGATCGTTAACAGCAATCCAGAGAAAATATCAATTCTATTCGATTTGAAAGGATGGAACGATCAGCTTCGGAGTGAGAACGGAGTTGAACCTTGATCAACGAAGTGTGCGAAGCAAACGGGCTCGAATTCAGTTCGTGTTTGCTTTGTAATGGAGATTGCGATCAATAAAGTCCACAAGCCGAACTGAACGAATGGCCACTCGGTTTCTCGCTGAGAATCTTTCGGTTTTCGTGTAAGGATTCTGAAACCGCGTGTTTAACAGCTGACAGGTAAAACTCAGATTTCCCCAAGAGGAGTTGAAGCGTCGTATGGCACCGCTTTCCGAAACACGCGAGAGCCTGATCATTCAGGTGAAAAACCCCGAGAACCGGGTCGCGTGGGAAGAGTTTGTTTCCATTTACCGGCCGGTGATTGTGCGTACTGCTGTCGCTCGCGGAATGCAGCTGGCAGATGCTCAGGATCTGGCACAACAAGTTCTTTTGGCGGTGGCATCTGCCATTAGTCGTTGGGAGAAGCGAGACAAGACAACTCGATTTCGCCATTGGCTGAGCAAAATTACTCGCAATGCGATCGTCAATGCACTCTCGCGAGGCCCCAAAGACCGAGCTGCCGGAGGGTCTTCAATTCAGGAATTGTTGGCTCAATACCAGCAGCCCGATGTGGAAACGGTGTCGCTGATCGATTGGGAGTATCGTCGAGAGCTTTACCTGCAAGCTGCGAGGATCGTTCAGAAGGATGTCCAGAACGAAACCTGGCAGGCGTTTGAACTCACGGTCATCGACGGAATGAGCAATCAGGAAGCTGCCGAAGTTCTGGGAAAGTCCTTAGGAACCATCTACACAGCCCGTTGTCGCATCATGCAGCGACTGCGTGACGAGATCGCCGAAATGGAGGCATCTGAACAATGAATCAGCAACTTTGTGACCCCAATCGACTCTCCTCATTTTTGGAAGGAGAGCTAAGTGCTGAAGATGAGCGGAAATTGACCGCGCATCTCGATGAATGCGAGACCTGCGGGACTGCACTTGAATATCAAGTCGCGGAAGCATCTGTCTGGAGTGAGGCGAGTGCCTTTCTCAGTGATCAAAAGTCTCAGGACCAGAATGTTGACTTCTCTGTAACGAACTCGTGTGAGTCACAAATCACGCTCGTGCTGTCCCAGCTTTCTCCGACCGACGATCCGAGTTCGCTCGGACGGATCGGTGGATATGAAGTGACCGGAGTCATCGGAAGTGGTGGAATGGGCGTAGTCCTGAAGGCTCGCGATCCTTCCCTCGATCGTATTGTCGCTGTGAAAGTTATGGCTCCGCACCTGGCGGCGAGTGGTTCAGCCCGCCAGCGTTTTGCTCGCGAGGGAAAAGCTGCTGCGGCGGTGTTGCATCCGAATGTCATCGCCATTCACGGCGTCTCCAACGAAGACGAACTACCGTACCTAGTGATGCCCTATGTCCGAGGCAAATCTCTACAGAGACGAATCGACATTGATGGTCCGTTACCGCTCGTCGATATCCTTCGAATCGGCGCCCAAGTCGCAGCAGGACTAGCAGCTGCCCACGAACAGGGGCTCGTACATCGAGACATTAAGCCTGCCAACATTCTTCTGGAAAACGGTGTCGAGCGTGTCACGATCACCGACTTCGGTTTGGCTCGCGCGGTGGATGATGCGTCCATGACCCGCAGCGGAGTCATCGCTGGGACACCGCAATATATGTCTCCGGAACAAGCCCGTGGCGAACCGATCGATGAACGCAGCGATTTGTTCTCACTCGGTAGTTTGATGTATGCGATGTGTACCGGTCGCTCTCCGTTCCGAGCTGAAACAAGCTTCGGAGTTGTCCATCGAATTGTGAATGATTCGCCACGTCCGATTACCGAGATCAACCCGGAAGTTCCCCTTTGGCTGGAAGGACTTGTGATGAAGCTCCTATCTAAACGCGCCGACGATCGCTTTACTTCGGCAGAGGAAGTCTCCGATTTACTGGAAGGATGTCTTTCGCACACACAGCTTCCAGGCACGACTCAGCTGCCGGTTCGCGTCCACGAATTTGCCTCGAAGCCATCACGGAAGCCCCAATGGAACAAGTGGGCGACACTAGGCTTCTGTTTGTCGATGGCATTCCTGGCAGGTGTGCTGCTTCTAATGAAGACCAACAATGGAACGTTGCAGCTTGAAACCAACGCTGATGCCGAAGTTCCCGTAACTATTCGACAAGGCGAGAAGGTTGTTGACCAGCTGATGGTCTCCCGAGAAGGGACTAAGATTCGGTTGGCGGCTGGGAACTATATCATCGAAGTTGATGAAGAAGGCTCTCTCTTTACGATCGACGATAATAAGGTCACGCTGAAGCGAGGTGACACTTGGATTGCCAAAATCACAATGGGAGATTCACCTCTTCGTCCTGGTGGAACGACTGACAGGCGCTCGCCGTTCACCGACATCAGATTTGAAGAGGATGGAGAGATCATTGTCACGCTAGATGGCCAAAACTACGAATGGCTTTCGATAGACGGTGTCAAAGTCAGCGAATTGATCACAGCTTCGAAACGTTTTTATGGCGTTCAGTGGCACAAGAGAATCGCGGAAGACTTAATCGAACTTCTCATGAAGATGGGAAAACAACCGGGAGAGAGTGCAAACTTAAGTCTCCGTAATTCTGAGACTGGCAAAGTCGAAGACCTCAGGAATGTTCCGATGACTGAAGAGAACCGATCCCAGATCTATCGCAAACGTAACTTCAAAGACCAACTACCGAATTAAGACCGGTACGATTGAAAACCGTCTTCAGCGACTCCCGTCGGTGACCGTGATTTGTCTCACGAGAAGGCAGTCGCGGTCACGTTCGGGAATCACATGTGTTTTTACCTGCAAGCGATTCTTTGGACAAATCAGTTATGGGGCAGTCTTTATTCGTTGTAGTTCAATGACAACGTCGGCTGCCGGCAGCTTGAACTCACTGGGCCGAGGCTTGCCTGTCCACTGCTTCTCTTTCCAAGTGCCGACGACACAGCACACCGTCAACTTGTCCCCGTTAACTTTGTAGATTCCCAATGCATCGGCACCGGTCTCCGCTGATTCATACGATCTGTGATCCCAAATCTTCGGAGTGACTGACGCATCGAGGTCATACGTTCCAGCCCACAACTCCTGATTGTCTGCATCCAACGCTGCATAAGTTCCGTCTTTCCGAAAGACCAGACGTTTGGCATCTTTGGTGCTCTCCGGAGGTTGCACTTTGATGATCTCCCAAGTGCCATGAAAGGATTCAACCGACTGTTCAACGGATTTTGCTTGTTCATCGCACTTCATGGGATCATCAGCTCTTGCGTTGGAATTTGCAGTCATGAGTATGAGAATAAGCGGAATGAATTTCATGGATCTCTCCTTGAGTTGAGTGTTCGGAAGAGCAGGACTATCGTAGGCCGCCAGATGCAACGATGACCTCGCCGGTGAGCCAGGCTGCATCGTCAGATGCGAGAAAGGTGACGACTTTGGCGATGTCTTCAGGAGTTCCCATTCGTCCAAGTGGAGTCATGGAAACAAGCTGTCTTTCAATATCGCTACTGTTTCCGTAGAGCCCTGCTGTCTTAGTCCCTTCGCTAAGAGTTGCACCTGGATTGACCGAGTTGACCCGAATGTTACGGGGAGCCAGTTCTTTCGCTAGCACGCCCGTGATTGCATCAAGGCCCGCCTTGGTCGCCGAGTAGATTGCATATCCAACGGGGTGCGATCGTGAGGCACCGGAGCCGATGTTGATGATGCTTCCCCCGGTCGTTCCGAAGTATTTGAGCGACTCACGAATGACCAAAAGCGGACCCAGCACATTCGTGTTGAACTGCCGATGGAATTCCGTTTCCGTCATCGACTCAATAGGCTCATCTCGATAGACCCCGGCGTTGTTTACAACAATGTCGATTTCTCCGTAAGTGCGTATGGTCTGTCTCAACAATCGAACGACATCATCTGAATTGGACACGTTTCCTGCGACCGCAATTCCCTGTCCGCCAGCGGCTCGAATATCATCAATGACTGTTTCCGCACCTGCTTTGTCGGTCGCATAATTCACAACAATGGCTGTACCAGCAGCAGCGAGGTCTTTCGCAATGCCAGCACCAATCCCTTTCGATGCTCCAGTGACAATAGCGACTTTGCTTTTCAGATTGGCCATGTTTGACTCACTTCTACTCCTGGTCGATGTTGAACGTTTAGACAAGTAGGACTTAAGTTAGCTTGGGCAGTGCAAGTCTTCCTAAACTATGGACGAATCTTCAAAGAGGAGATTCGATCACCGTCAAACTCAAAAGCAAATCGCAGTACAGCCGTCCCTCCGGGGAAGTTTCCAGTCAACCGGCAGCTGACGATCGTTGTGTCACCCTGCTGTTCTGTCGTGAGTGGTTCGCACTCGTATTGGTATTTTGACGAGGCGGCATCTTTCCATTTCTTGATGGAATCGCGACCTTCATAGGTGTGGCCTTCGTCCGAAACGACGGCGTTGTCGGCAAAGCAATTCGCCACGGCGTCACTCCCGATTTTGTCAGCGTGAAAATAGGCAGCGACTGGAGTTGGAAGGTGAATTGTCATGTCTAACCTTTCAGAGATGGAGAGGAATGGATTTGCTTTTTCAATCTTTTTGACACAGTTAATGGTCGACTGTGACAGATCTCTCGCGAGTTTTTCACTTCTTAAAAAATCGCGCAATGGGAGACATTGAGAGTTAAAGAAATCGAGTCTGGTAGAGAGTGTGACTCGGATAGAAACGTGAATCGACCTAAATCAGTTGAGTCGCAATGACGTTCGGACATCGTCGCGTTGGAAGATCTGGCGCAACCACTGAATCTCGTCAGCGGGACGAAGAAAAGGATGTTCTCGATAGAGTGCTGCGTGCTGTCGCTCGACTATGTCGTCGATGTCGCGGATCGTCTCACCAGCTACGTCCCGAATGCGCTCGACATGCTCTGGTGCAAACATCAACTGAAGCGGGTCGATGTGACCATCCTGAATAAAGCCGCGAGTTTTCTTTGGACAGCGGCACGGATTGTTGGCGTTCACGAGACCGCATTGGTTGTTCATAAAGTTGTGGAGATCACGGCGGGCTCGCGAGAGGCATTGACGGAAGTTGTCAGGTGTCATCTCCAAGACTTCGCCACCAACAGTGTCGGTAGCACCGAGAATCTCGCCCAAGATGAAGATCAGTCGTTGCTTTCGATCGAGGCATAGCAGCATTCCGATCGTACAGCTGTTCTTGGCTTCCTCAATGAGAATCGGAAGCGCCACCGGAACTGAATTCGTATCGGGCAATTCGAGGTCCGGAGTGCTGTTGATCGCTGCTCCGTAATCAGCGAATGTCATTTCGTGAGCCTCGGCGCCCCTTCGCTTCATGTTGAGAACATGGTTGGTGGCGATGCGGTACAACCAGGTGCGAAACTGACTTTCGCCCTTAAAATTGCCGAGCTTGGTGATGACTTTGACGAGCACTTCCTGAGTTACCTCTTCAGCATCCTGGGGATGAAAAACCATCCTCACGGCGATGTTGTAAATCCATGCTTGATGGCGCAAGACCAGTGCTTCGAGTGCATCGCGATTGCCACTATTGGCTCGGCTGACAAGTTCGATGTCCGAAGCTTCGTCTGTCGCGACTTCGTGAAATGGATTTGGCATGACTCCAGAACTCCACTGTGATGAATTGGGGAGCGTATCTGAAGCTTGGACACTTCTGGCGAGAGAGTGTGACAAGTCCGGCCGAACAATTCTGAGAAAATTTCGGTTCGACTGCGAGATGTCAGCATATTTTGCATCGCGATCAGCGCACCGACAAGGCCAAACGGTTGGAAGTCAACTCCTGTAAAAGAGTTGTCACACCTGATGGTCGTTTGGAATCTGAAAACGAAATGAGCAGCTTGTGATGTCTACGAGTTATTCGTCTGCACCGATACAAAGCAGCTTGCCATCTTGTGTGGCCACGTAAATGCAACTTCCACCGAGCGCGAGTCCATCAAAGACCGGTTCAGCTGATAGTTCTAACTCGGACTTGATTTCGCCTGAGGCCAGGTCGATCAGTCGGACAAATCCGCCTCGTGTATCGTCGGCTCTGTCGAGTCCGCCAGCTGCGATCAGGTAATGATCCGTCATCGCGAGTGCAGTCAGCTGGTTGGGACGTTCAATTTCCAGTTCGTGCGTTGCTTCACCGACAATTTTGAGTACGTTCGATTCTGCATTGAAGCTGGCCGTTGTCGTCGGCGACCACGCAAGCAGTTGTCCGCTTGCACCCCGCGCGGACCAGGTCTGAATCTCTTTTCTCAATGCGAGATCGTGTTTCGTCCATGAAGCTTCCAGTAGACCAACTTTGCCACCCCGGAGGTGTGCCAACTCTTTGGACTGATTGTCCACCAGTTCCCCGGTGATGGAATCAAATCGGAGGTTCCCAAGACAGACGAGTTCTTCATCTTTGACAACATAGTCACAGACTCCGCGAAACTGTGATACGTCCACCTTTGACGACCAAATAGGACGCCCGTTAGTTGCGTTCATCGCATGAACAACGATTCCGCCATCTGCATCAGGTGCCCTGCCAGCTGCGGTGAAAATCGTGTTCGCTTCGAAGAGAACTGTTCCCGCGACCGGCCATGTCGATTCCACACTTCCGAATGCCACGATTCGTCGATCTGCTGGAGCAACTCGGGATTTCCAGAGAAGCTTTCCGCTCTCGGCTGAAAGACAGTAAACGTATCCATTGTGTGAACCGAAAATGCATCGGCCTTGCCGCACCGATGGAGGGGAATCAATTCTGCCGCTCGCAGTGAATTCCCAGCGAGTTTCGCCAGTCGTTCGGTCAAGTGAGAACAGCTTCCCTGCATCAACATCCGCGACGAAAACAGCCTCCTGAGAAAGCGTCGGAGCACTGAGCAAATTTCCTGCTCTCAGTCGCCAGGCCTGTGACGAAACTGAATTCTGCCATTCGGTCAGCGAGACAGACCACTGCTTGGCAAGTCTTTCACTGAGGTCGATTGAAGCATACGCGCTGCGTTCCCCATTGCCGCGGTAGACCGACCAGTCGCCATCCTCAGTGTTGGCAGCGTCAGTATTCAACTCGCCAAAGACTTCAAGACGCGCTTGTGAATCATCCGCTTTTTCCAATAGGTCATCCGAGTTGTTGGAATGCATGCCCATGAATCCGCGAATTGCTTCAGAGAAGCAGCCACAAGCATGCGGATGTGAATAGACGAGTCCGTTGGCCGGAACGAAACCCAGGCCACAGCCACCCCGTGTAAACTTGAACGGATGCTTCTCCCCGGTTTCGAAATCAATGAATGTCGCCTGACGAGGGATCATGATGTAACGGTCTGAAGCAATCAAAAGCTGACAACCCATTTTTGCAGGCGTGGCTGTGTTCGGCCACGGTCCGATCGTCTCGAGTTCGCGGCGAACCTCACCAGTCTGCGGATCGAGTCCAACCCAGAGGTTTTGCCCGCTGAACTCTCGCGGTGAATTTTGGGCGAGCATCCAGACAAGACCATTCTGAAAGAAATGCCCCACGAAGCGTTCGTCAACGTAGTCTTTTCCCGGACGTGCGTCCGTCGTCGATGACCAGAGATGTTGACCGTCTGAAGCTGAGTACATGTGTAAGTGACCGTGCGCCATCAACGAGACGTATTCATCCGTCACGAAATTGAGTTTAACTCGCGCAGATTGCACATTGGGCTGTGTGCTGACTCGCCACTCTGCAGAGCCGGACTGGGGATCAATACAGACCAACTCGTGTTGAAAACTTCCATCTGAGGACCGGCCCGAGACAACGACGATGGCGTTTTCATGAGTCAGGCGGAAATCCGAAATTGTTCCGTCTTCAAACCTCCACAGCTCTGCTTCAAGGTCGAAATTAAGTGCTTGAATGATATTCGAACCTTGAGCCAGGATGAGATTGTCAAGCACGAAGATCTGCTCGATCGGTTGTTGGACGTGACTTGCACCGATGAGGTCTCCGGTTTGAAGATCGAAAGCCAGAAGACTGGTCGGACCAGCAGCGAAGAGCCTTGTCGATGAAGCGGCCAAGCGTGGATTCGTCTCACCATTTCCTGTAACAAACGGCCCGTTCCAGGGACGCTGCCACTTGACGAGGCCATTGTAGGCATCTCTGGCAACGAGGTATTGATCCATCGTCTCTTGGCCAACATTCTCTAGGACGTTTTGTGTCACGTAGAAGTTGACGCCTCCGGCGGAGACAAGTGTTTGTGTGCTGGACTTTCGGCCTGCCATCGCGAAGAGTGGCCCTGAAACCCATTGAATTCCGCTTGGGATATCAATCTCACGATCTCGCGTGGTCAGACTTCCATCGCCGCCATGCCATTGGTGAGTCCACTCGTCAGTGTTCGGATTCTTTGGTTTGACAATTCGTTTGTTACCAATGAATGCGACTCCACCTGGAGCTAACACTCTTTCGATCTCACTTCGTCCGACGCTCTCTGCGTCATCGACGACAATCAAGTTCGCTAGATTTTCTGCATGAGGAAGATTTGCGTCCTTCCAACGTTCGACGATAACGCTCGCAGGTGGATTGCTCTGGTCAAGCTTGGATTGCAGGTTCTGTACGTCTTCGAGATTAGGGGAGAGGCAATGAATCAAGAGGTGTTCATTGTCGGCGAGCTGTTGAAGTTTCTCGGCGTCTTGTCCCAGATAGAGGCACAATCCCCTCGGAATCTTCGCTCCGTCAATGTCTTGTGCGCTGCTTGTGGCAATGCAAAGCACACTTGAGAGCAACGATACGACCAACAAGTTCCACGGAGACAGCGAACGACCTGCCAACTTCATCTCACTTCCTTTTCTCTGAACGATGAGTGTTCATCCGCAAGGCTAGGAGAGTTCGATTAAGAATTGATCAGAAAACGGCAAAGACTCATTTCATTGGAGATGTTCAGTCCGCCCGTCAGCTCGATCCAAAGTTGGCTTTCTTTGTTGCTGATCAATGGAAGACAGGCCTACTAAGCTTGATCGAGAGCAGCTGAGAGGAAACTCGCTGGTGACATGAAGGAATACAAAACTGGAATGACGAACAAGGTCAGCACAGTCGCGAATGTCAGGCCGAAGATGAGTAGCCAGGCCAATCCTTGCCATAGCGGTCCACCAGCTACAGCGAGCGGAATCAGGCCTCCCACTGTTGTGGCGGTGGTCAGGAAGATCGGCATCAGTCGTTGCCGAGCAGCATCGACGATTGCATCTTGGTATTCCTTGCGTGTTAATGCTTGCTTAGTCTCGGAAGTCTTCTGCCTCATGACGATATCAGCAAATTCGACAAACAGAATGGCCGAGTTCAAAACGATTCCGAATAACGCCAGCACTCCAAGCTGCGGCATGAATCCGAATGCATTGTCTGTCACCCAAAGACCGAACAGCGCCCCGACAAGTGCTAAAGGTAAAGTGACCATGATGATCGAAGTTCGGGCGAGGCTGTTGAACTGAAAGATGAGTAACAGAATAATTGCGATGAAGGACATGCCGAAGGAGCGGAACATTTTCCACTGAGCTTTCATTGACTCTTCAAGTGCGCCACCAATCTCAATTCGAAACCCGGGAGGCAATTCAGCTTTCAGTTTTTCCATTGCGTCAGAATTGAAAACTCGGTTCGTAATGTCGTTTCCTGACGCTCCGTAATTGATTCGCGATCGAACTTCGATTGTTCTGTTTCCATCGCGCCGGTCAATACTTTCCAACCGCCATTGCGGTATCACATTCGCAATCGAAGCGAGAGAGACCTTCCCGGCACGACTTTCGATGTGAGAGTAATGAACCGATCCAAGTGACCGTCGGCTTTCGCGATTCAAACGGAAATAGACCGGGATTTGGCGGTCATTCTCACGGTACATTGTCAACAGTTTTCCAGAGAAATAGGCATCGAGCGTTGACGCAACTTCGGTGTTGCGAATTCCCGCAAGGCTGGCGAGATTCGAGTCGACATCGACAAAGAGCTGTTGGCCCGAGACGCCCCACGAGTCGTTGACGTCCCATGTGTCAGGCTCTGAATCGACGATTTCTCGGACCTGATTAGCGATACGCCGAAGTTCGTTAGCATCCGCGAGTCCATTTCCCATCACTCTCAAAACGACTGGATCAGCAGGCGGACCGAGTGACAGTTCGACAGGAACAATTCGAGCGCCAGCGATGGGCGAAAGCCCTAGGCTTGCATCTCCTTGCCGTGCGACAACGCGCAGCTGTTCGGCAAAATCATGAGTCAACTTGCCATTCCTCGTGTGAACTAAAATTTCAGCATAGTTCGGCTTTAAAGATTCTGGTTCCCATGCCAAATACCATCGTGAACCTCCTCCACCGACGATCGTACGCATATTAAACAGACGTTCGTGCGAGTTCCCTTCCGAGTCGACATACGGGCTGAGAGCGCGAATCATTTCTTCCACTCTTCGAGCAACTTCGTTCGTTTGTTCAATCGAAGCAGATTCAGGCAAATAGATTTCAACGGCAAACTGGTCGCGTTGTGTGAGAGGAAAGAATTCGCTGGAAATAGGAAGTTGAGTCACAAGCATCAACATTCCGATAGACGCTGCTATCGTGACGATTCGATGACGAAGTGTCCAACTGACAGCACTTCCGTAGATGCGATAGAAAATGCCGCTTTGAGTCTCGTCTTGCTGCGTAGATGCTTCCTCATTCTTACCTCGGAGTTTTCGCCGCAATGCACCGAATTTTCCCATTAACCAAGGCAGCGGCGCCGTTGGACGATTTGGGTCGCGAGGAGGTCGAATAAACCACGCAGCGAGAATGACGCAGAATGTCATCGCCAAGAGCCAACTCACCGCGAGCATGACGGAGAGCGTAATTGGCAAGCTGTAAATGAACTCACGGTTGGCGCCGTCCATTGCGATCAACATGGGGATAAACGCAGCGACCGTCGTGGCAGTGCCACTTAACATTGACGGGCCGAGCATTTTCGCCCCAGCAACTGATGCTTCGCGAGGACTCATTCCGGCGATCTGATTGGTGCGACTTTGGTCGCAAACCTGAACGGCATTATCGACGAGCAACCCGAGCGAAATAATCATCGACGCCAAAGACATTTGTTCCAGTTGCACATCGAAGAGTGTAATGATCGCCAGCGATGAGATCACGACGAACGGGATATTGGCAGCCATCACTGCAGCCGTGCGAAATCCGACGACCAAATAAACCAGTACAACGACGACGAGAATCGCCTGTACGATATTCTCGCCGACCTCGCGAATACGTTGCTTCACGCTGTCGGATTGATCAGAAATGATCGACACGGCGAGATCAGGCGGCAACACACCAGTGCTTTGCAACTGAGAGACGCTTTGTTTGCAGAGATCGCAAATGTCAATAATGTTCGCGCCGGACTTCATCGAGACAGCCAGTATGATGGCAGGCGACTCAAACTCAGGAGTTCCGTAGCGGCAGATGCGTTGAGGCGGGTCGATATAGTCTCGACGAACGTCGAGACCCATACTCTTCAATTGAACTTGATTGACTCCTAATTCGCTTGCTTCATCTCCGGTTGCTACAACACCGACGACTAAAGAGTCAAACGCCTCCACTGCACTAACATCGCCGCTCGGTCGGACAAAAAAGCGTCCATCTTCACTGTCAATACGTCCGCCCGGGGCGACGATATTGTGCGACTGGGCGAGAGTTTCGATTTGATCTGTAGTCAGTTCGCGAGTCGACCAGTTTCCTTCATCCGTCTCGACGTAGATCGCTTCTTCTTGAACTCCAAACCTGCCAACCTGAGAGACGCCGGGTAAGAGTCGCAGTGAGTCGCGAATACGTTCAGAGAAGAGATCGAGTTGTCTTGGTGAATACTCGAACTGCGGTTCGATCGTAGAGTCGCCGTCGAGCGGCTGTTGATGAACGGCATACAGCAAGACGCTCGTATCCGAGAATTCATCGAACAGAAACGGTGAGATACTCTCGTCAGGCATCGCCACATTGCGAATTCGAGCCCGCACGCGGTCCCAGGCATCGTCGACTCGCGCACCTGGAACACTGTCTTCGAGTTCGACGAAGATCACGGACTGTTCGCTGCTCGAGGTTGATCGAATGAGTCGGACTTCTTCCAGTCCATCGATCGCATCTTCCAATGGGTCGGTGACCAGTTTTTCGATCTGCTCCGCCGAAGCTCCATGCCAGCGGGTAGTCACAACAGCGACCTTGAGCGTGAACTCAGGGTCTTCCCGGCGCGGCATCGTCAAGAAGCTAATACTGCCCCACGCGACCAGCAGAACCACCAACGTGATTGTAATTGTTGGTCGATTGATTGCAAATTCTGGAAGGTCTCTCATGGCTGGCCTCCCACAACCGGTGAGATCAAGACTCGTTCGCCGTCTTTCAAATAGTGAGTTCCCTCAGCAACGATTTGCATTCCGTCTGTCAAATCTCCCGGCGACTTTGGTGTGATGCAAAGTAAGACTGTTTCACCGATAACCGAGTCGTCTTCTGCAACGTCGACATAAACGCGACGCGCGGTCGGCTGGCTGTCGAGATCGTCAACGACGTGGACGAACGTCCGCCCCTGCTCTTCTCGAACAACTTTCATGGGGACGTAGAAACCGTCGGTTGGTTCATCGTGCGTCAGCGAAATTCGGACCACGTCACCCGACCGCAGTAACCAGCGTTGATCGTCGAGCATCACGCGTGAACCGTTCCATGATTCCATGGTAGTTCGGTCTTTGCCTGCGCTCTGGGAAACCTCCGACGGATTCGATTTGCAGTAGACTTGTCCGGTAATCAGATCACGGTCGACATCCACGTCTACGCTGGGGTCTGTGAAATCAATCGCGACAAACTTCCAGCGACCGAGATAGGGAATCTCGTCACTCGTGATTCGCACTGGAATTTTGGTGACTGAGAGCTCGTCATCCCCCGGCGTTGAAGGTGATCCCCACCGGCGATTCGTCACTTTCCAGACAAACATTTCAGTGCCAATCTCGTGGACGGATTCACGAACGACCAGCAGTCGACGATCACCCGTAATCATTGGACCGATATTCAAAGGCATGATCTTGTCAGTCCAGGCAATTGACTGATCGGCACACAAAGAGGAGTACTCGGAATCGTCGACTTCGTTTCGGACATGCAGCGTCACTGTAAAAGTTCTCGCTGCCGGGTCAGCGACTGTGTCGACTCGATATACCATACCGCTCAAACGCCGAGGGTCGCCTCTTCCATCGGTCACTTCAACTGGCAAGATGTCGCCGCGACGATAGCGTCGAGAGTCATGGGCTGTCACTTCAAACTCGATGGTCATTGGATCCATCATTTGCACGGTGACAACTGGATCTCCCTCTTTCACATACGTGCCGGGGACAGCGTGGATTTGGGAAATCTGACCGGGGAATGGGCTGAATAAAACCGCGTTCCTGAGATTGCGCTGGGCCTCTGAGAGTTGCTGCTGAGCCTGTAATACCTGTGCTTCAAGGACGAGTTGACGGGCTTTCGCTTCTGCCAGTTCAGCTTGCGAGCTGGAGAGACGGGACTTCGTTGTCGAAGCACGGGTTTGTGCGGCGTCGACCTCTGCCTTGGAAGTCGCATTCCGTTCCGCAAGCTTCAATGTGCGGGCCAGTTCCACGTCAGCAAGATCTGCCTCAGCTTTGGCGGACTCGATCTGTGCGGGCAATTGTTGCTGAATCGTGACCTGATTCGCGTCGCGGTTGAGTTTCGCGACCTCAACACTGGCCTGAGCAGATTCGACCGCAATACGAAGTTGTTCGTCATCCAGACGACCCAAAGGAGTTGCGTGCGATGAACATTCCGCGGCGTCATTTCCAATGTGCGGGACGACAAACTCATTGGGTTCAATCACTTCAACGACGCGGCCAGCGACTTCGAATCCAATCTGCTCCGATTTCCACGGGACGACTGAGCCCGTAATGAAGTGCGGAATCGTCGGAGCACTCGTCCGCAATGGAGTGATTGCGACCGGCTTCGGTGGCTTTTCAATCGGGGTAATTTCAGTTTGGTTTTGCGTACAGCCGCTCGCGCCGAAGCTGAAAAAGGAGAGAAGCATTGCGCTAATGACGCCAAAGTCA
The DNA here is from genome assembly GCF_040717535.1 of Thalassoglobus sp. JC818. Classification (NCBI taxonomy): domain Bacteria; kingdom Pseudomonadati; phylum Planctomycetota; class Planctomycetia; order Planctomycetales; family Planctomycetaceae; genus Thalassoglobus; species Thalassoglobus sp. JC818. The sequence goes on along the minus strand of NZ_JBFEFI010000001.1, from coordinate 82,558 downwards.
TATCTTGTGGGATGCATCACTTGTCAACTTGGATGGACAGTACCGCTGCTTGCAAAAAGTAAACCGATTGGTGTACTTTATCTCATGGTCAAAAAAAGTAAACCCCAAAGTGCAACTTGTGAATCAGCCCCGCAAAGGCTGACTGATCGCAAACGAGCAGCGATCGTGCAAGCTGCCGTCAAAACGTTTCAGCAATACGGTTACTTTGCCGCCAGCATGAACGGCATTGCCGACGCAGCGTCGGTGAGTAAGCGGACGCTCTATAACCATTTTGACAGCAAAGAAGCGCTGTTCGACGCGATCGTTGAGGAGTTGAAGTGCCGCGTCGCACAGCTTCCGGCGTGTGAATTCGACGATTCTCGGGATCTTTCGAATCAATTGACCGAACTCGCGCACACCGAAGTTGATTTCTTCATTTCGGAAGATGTTCAAGCCCTGGCCCGAGCGGGGTTGTCACGCGTTCTCGGAGAGCCGGATGCTGGCCAGCATGTCGATCATCGTTTCTTCATTAAGCGGGTGACAACGTGGATGAAACAGGCGCAGGCGTCTGGCTGTCTACTTGAGGGAGACGCAGAGATCGCTGCACTGCAATTCGTCGGACTGTTGCGCACATTTGCGTTCTGGCCCACTATTGTTCACGGCGAAGCTCCGCCCTCGCGCCGAAAGCGGAATCAAATTGTGGCTCAAACTGTGGAAATGTTTCTCAGTCGATATGGAGTCGATTGAGTATCCTGCAATTCGACAAACATATGCTGAGTGTTTCGCCATCGTTCTTACAAGTATGAATGAACTAAGAATCGCGTATGGCAAATCAGCGGGCCTCAAATGTGATCTTCGTGACAATGACGTCTCCGGCGTAGCAGCCGCCTTGGTAACAAAGCTCTTTACCCCCTCCACCACCGGCGAACTTCTCCTGAACAGCTCGCACGACCGGCCACTCCTCGCCGTTCGTTGACCCGACCAGATAGAAAGAGCCATTCTTGTCGAGGAAACAGGAACGCCCGTAGTCGTAGCTCTTTCCCCCGAGGAAACTTGCAAACTTCAACCTGGAGAAATCGGATTTCAGCGCAACCACGATGACATCGTTGTCGTCAGATTTGAGCCGCTGCAACGCATCGTTCGTTGTGGGGAAGTCGTTCGAAGAAGTAGTCCCCGTGAAGTAGACCTCTCCTCGGTCGTTAGCGTAGACGCCATCGATCCCGTCGATGCCGCTCCCGCCTAAATAGGTGCAGTGCAGCAAAGCTCCAGTCGGGGATAACTTCGTCACAACCAGATTCCGTTCGCCTTTCAGATGAGGTTGGAGAACTCCCTCAGTGACCGGCATGTCATCATTGTCCGAAGAAATGACGAGGTAGGCGTTGCCATTCGGGTCGACGGCCATGCTGTGCGTGCTGTTGCCAAAATCGTTCCCGGAAGTACCGAAGTAGGTTGCATAGAGTAGATGTTTCCCGTCAGGACTCAGCTTGGCGATGTATGCGTCCTTGTCACCATTATGCGAACGGTCGTGCGCTCCCCGAGTCGTCAGCATATCGTCGGACTCTGTGGTGAGATTTAAGTAAACATTGTTCTGTGAATCGAGACGAATGCCTGCGTTTGGAACTTCCAACCGGCTTCCACCAATCCAGGTCGCCCACACAACACGTCGACCATCGGAGGTGACCTTCAACGCACCGCAATCGGCATCTCCACCCGGAGTCGGTTGGAATGCTCCCTCAAACCATGACTTCGGCGGTAGTGGACCCGTTCCCTGGTAGCTTGTCGGAAGATACACATCACCATCTTCATCGATAGCAATGTCCCGGCACAGGCGCCCAACACCAACGTATGATGCCCAGACAACCGCCGTGCCATCGGGGTTGATCTTGGCCACAAAGCCGTTTTGCATTCCGTAGATTCCCTCATCAGCTCCCTGGAATTCAGGCTGAAAGGCATCTTTCGTGACAGGAAAACCCGGGCCGGCGCGGCCAGCAACATAGACGTATCCTGCTCTGTCAACTTCAACTGCGTAGGCGCGGTCATAATTGGGTCCGCCCAAGAGCGTCGACCAGATCAGTTCTCCCGAAGCGTCAAACTTGGAAACGAACACATCACAGTATCCGCCTGAGCCAACCTTGTCGCCAGATTTGTCATGTTTGGTTTGGAGAGCGTTTGCTGTTGTCGGAAAATCGCTTGATCGCGTTCCTCCAACAACATAGACGTTGCCAGAATCATCGACGCAAACGTCTCTGGCATGTTCCCATTCAGACCCACCAAGATAAGTTGAAAACGCAATCTCTGCGGACAGCAACACTGAGTTCGTCATGCCAATAAACACCGCTGTGATGATCAACGACCATTGAGTGGTCTGTTCGCTGAATGGCACCCTGTTCTCCTGTTGCACTGGTATCGGCAGTGTCGATGACCAACTTCGGTCGGTCGGAACGATCGCGAAAATTCACATTTTGTCGAGATCCTATCACAAACCCCAGAAAACTCGCCAACCTTCAACTCTCGCCGAATCTCCAAATTGGCAGTCAACTCGAAATGAGTTCGCTGCAGTCTTTTCCGGCGAGGAGACTTCTCCCTACGGTTTAATCGAAGCAGAGAAGAGAGTCATCATAAGCATTTCTCGATCGCGAAGTACCATTCCGAATTTGGCATTCCCGAATGCCATGTTTGGATGAGCCATACGATTCGAATTGGTGACAGAAGGGCCGATTGAGAGATCGGTTGGTCCATTGTATTGCCCGAGAATGCGAGGGTGTTTGAGTTTGACTGCGGAAGTCTCAACTGCTGATAAGCTTTAGTTTGCAGGAATCTTCACGATCTGTGTGTTGAAGATGTTCCACGTGATTTCCGGGTCGCTACCAGTCGGTTTGAGTTCCAGCTCCCAAACGACTTCGGAAGGATTTGTGCGGGTATACTCCACGCACCTTGTGATTTGGTTGAAACGATTCCGGGTCTCCCATGTCATCTCGTGGATCTTGAATGGATCAGCGACTGCACCGTAGCCAACGAGAACATTGCCAGTCTCTGCCAACTCTGAAGCACTGCCCATTGCAATGGACACAAGTGGCAAGTCGCTAGCGGTCTCAGATGTCCAGATTTGACGAGCAATTCGATTTTCGAAGTCGACGTCATATTCAACGGCTCGACTTCTGGTGTCTTGGATTTTCGTCGGCTGACTGAATGGACGAGCACGGTAATTGCCATTGTCGAAGAGGAGTAGCGTGCCTTTGGAAGTCAACACAGGCGCGTGCTGATGCCATGGCCACCGGAAATTGCCTTCCAAGCGAATCAGCTTCGACTGTAGCTCATCTGGCCAACCCGTTGGCTCGCCAAAGATCCAATTAATTTCTCCGCTATTCGGGTCGAAATTGACGATCGCGCTCTGGTAGCGAAAGTTAACCATCACCGAACCATCGTCGAGCTTTGTGATCGAATTCGCGTGCGACCAGTCGATGGTGTCCGGGAAGCTTCGTCGCTTCCAATAATCAGAGAACGTTTCGTAGCCAATTCTCCTGACAGGCAAGTTTTCGAAAGCGTCCCATTCCCAGAGCACTCGGCCGTTCGGTGTGAATTCAATCACACGGTCTCCCATCACCCATTGAGTTTGCCGTTCAGCGTCGGCATTCGTCTCGCTCGTGTAGTAGTCGTTAATCTTTCGCCGCTTAGTCGACAGAGCAAGCACATTCCCATTGGGCAACAAATCGGCGTCGTGATGAAAAGTGAGTGCAGGGACGTCTTCTGAATTCTCGGCGTAACCTTGAGGGCGTTCCGCTGCGTACCACGACCGAGTCACGTTTCCAAGCAAATCAATTTCGATAAGGCGAAAGTCAGCTGTTACAAAGAGAATCCGCCCATCGTCGTGATATTCAAAACCTGCAATTCGCGATGCCGTTTGGTAGTACCACACTGGAGTTCCATCGTGATCAACCATTAGCAGCATTCCGAAGCTCTCGCCAAAACGCAGCTGCTGTTCGTTGGTCAGTTGAGCTCCAACAGGTACACGACGTCGAGGGTTGAGCAGTCGATAGCCCGGCTCGATTTGATCTTTCAATCTCGTTTGTGTTTCAATTCGTGGAAATAGTGCTGGATCGGTTGGGAGTTTCGGCGAACGAAATGTAAGTTCTTTAACCGTCGTTTCATTTCCCTCCGAGTCTTTAATTGCGACTGTCAGTCGATGCTCTCGGTCTGGACGGAAGCCAATCAGTGGCATCTCTGCGGCGACTTTCGTCGGCTCATCGAAGCCGACACTCCACTGGTTCGTTCCGTCCGTGATTGTGACTTCGGTCGTCACATTGTCATTCGCTTCGAACGAGAGAACAGCAGCTAGCGGCGCAGCTGGATTTGAGTTTTGTTTGATTGTCGCTGGTCGAAGGAACCGCGGTGCTTCGGCTCCGAGCGAATCAGGTCCCCCGGCGAGGATTATTGAAGTTAGGATCGCAAAGGTTAATAGCGATGGTTTTGGGCTCATGTTTCGTATTTGAGTCGTTGTTGATTCAGTCAAACCAAGTGACCAGAGCAAAGTGGAACTGTAAGTGACCAGTTCTTAAGCGATCGTGGGGACGATTCCCCCTTCGGTTCTCATAGCTGCTCCGTTGATCGCTCCTGCGAGAGGGCTCGCGACGAACGCGACCAGATTGGCGATTTCGTCCGGCTTGATCAAACGTTGAATGAGGGACATTGAGCGGTTCTCAGCCATGAATCGCTTTTCAGCGTTGGACCAATCTTCGTCAGGAAACAGTTCGCCTACAAACTCCTCGACACCTGGAGTTCTCGTTGGTCCCGGCAGCACGGAATTCACTGTCACTCTGGTTCCCTTAGTGAGTTGAGCGAGGCTGCGAGACAACGCCAGCTGAGCGGTCTTTGTCATCGCGTAGTGAGCCATCTCCGGTGACGGAACAACTCCGGATTCACTGCTGATGAAGATGACGCGACCGGTGTCTTGATCGAGCATCCGCTTGAGATAATGTCTCGCGAGGCGAACACCACTCATCACGTTGATCTCGAAGATCTTCTGCCAATGTTCGTCGGTTAAGTCGAAGAAGTCGACCGCTTCGAAGATTCCGAGGTTGTTCACCAGAATGTCAACTTCGGGATGTTCAACGATCGTCTTAGCAATTCCATCGTCCGTCCCATTGTCCGCAGCAAGGCCGATCAATCGAGCATCCGAAACTTCTCGCCAAATCTCTTTCATTGCCTGGTCGACGCTGAACTGGTTTCGACCGTTGATGATTGTAATCGCTCCCTCGGCTGCGAGACGTTTAGCGATTGCCAAACCGATTCCTCCAGTCGAAGCGGTGACCAAAGCTGTTTTGTTTTCAAGATGTAAATCCACTGCATCACTCTGTGTGTTGGAGGTTCAAGTGTTGTGAGAAGTTCAATCAACTATGACGACGTGTTTGATTCCCTGTCCGTTGTTCTTGAATTCAGACAGAAACGACGGGAGCTCTTCAAAACGACCAGTTTTCAGCGGCGGAGCTTTCAGTGATCCATTTGCAAGTTGGGCGAGAATCGATTCACCGGCGCGAACCAGTTTGTGCCACTGTTGATCTGAGCCAAATTCATGGGCAGCACCGAGAGCAATCTCGTGCAGCGACGCGCATCGCTGAAATGCTGGCTGAGGGTTTTGCTCAACCCGTCCCAGCACAGCGACGATGTGGCCGTAGTAACCGAGGTGATCGACTAGCTGAGTCGCTTGATCGGCGGAAACGAGATCAATGATCGCAGCGAAGGGTTGTCCGCCACTTGCGTTTCGCAATTGATCGATCCAATCGTGGTCGTGATAGTCGGCCGCAGCCTGAACTCCAGTCTGTGACAACCACTCATGGTGTTTCGCACTGGCGGTTGCGAAGACACGCATGTTGCGGTTCAACGCAAATTGCGTTGCAAAATGTCCGACGCTCCCGGCTGCTCCAGTGATTAGTACAGCCTCACCTGACAAGTCCGGCAGTTTTTCCAACGACTGCCAGGCAGTCAGGCCCGGACATGGCATCGCTGCAGCAACTTCATTACTCAACGAGTGTGGCACCGGGATCACAGCGCGTGCTGGCACTGTTGTATGTCGTGCGAAACTCCCCTGCCCTCGCAGATCGGTGTGGTAGGCAACACGACTTCCTACTCGCAGGTGCTGAACGCTCTCGCCGATGGCGACAATCTTTCCCATCCCATCGACACCGGGAATCTGTCCAGGACGCCAGTTGCTGTGACCATGTTCGATCAACTTCCAGTCAACTGGATTGAATGCAATCGTTTGGTTCTCAACGAGAACGTCGTGGCGCGATAGCGCGCCGAGGTCAACTGTTTGACGGTTCAGCGCCTCGGGTTCCCCGGGTGAATTCCAGCACCATGCTTCGGTCGAATTCATGGGTCCTCACTCCTACTGATTGAAACACTGAACGATTCGCATGTTCTGACACTTCGTTCCGCGCCCGCTTGGAACGCTGCCGATGGAGATGGGTAAACCTGCAGACTCGTAAAGGCGATCTCAAGGCTGAAATTCTTCGGGCGTCAACTGATCGAAGTCACATGCGACTGACGTTTCTTTTCGAGGAAGGCAAAGAAACAACAGCAAACTCTACGAGTGACGTGACAGTTCGAGATGTATCTCTTGTTGACTTACAATGAAAACGCTGAACCGGCGGGTTAGCGTTGACGAACTCGTTTTGGCCAATCCTCGTCGCAACTACGGTGCCAATCAAAACAGCCATGAAATCAAGCCGTTTAACGGCTCGAATGCGTGGTGTCCGTGTCGAAATGATGCGCGAGTCGATCACTGCGCTGTCAGAAATGTCTCTGCTATGCAATGAGAAATGCAGCTTTTGAGTTGGCGAAAGCTGCATTCAGGCTATGACGGCCAGACGGCGGTTACTCGTCACTTTCGTCCGACGTGGGATTCGGAATCTCGTACTTGTCAAGAAGTCGGTAGAGAGTGCGCCGGCTGACACCGAGCAATCGGGCGATGCGTGCTTTATTGCCTTCCTCACGGATCATCAATTCGGCGATGTGGGCCTTTTGGATTGACTCCAGGTCGTCGCCGGCATCATTCAAGGAAGCAGAAGTGTGAACCGGTTTGTCGGAAGCGCAACTAGCAACGACTTCGGGGAGATTCTTGAGGCAAATGATTTCATCATCAGCCAGAATTTTCGCCCGTTCAATGGCGTTGATGAGCTGTCGGATGTTGCCAGGCCAACTGTAATTCCGAATGGCATTCATCGCTTCGGGCTCGACTTCCCAATCATCGCCAGCGAAATGGGCGACCAGCAATTGGATATCTTCCGGTCGCTGTCGTAGCGGCGGGAGTCGCAGCGTGAGCACGTCAATTCGATAGTATAGATCTTCTCGGAAACGACCGTCTGCGACTTCTTTCTCCATGTCTCGATTGGTTGCGCTGATGATGCGAACCTTGACTTTCCGTTCCTTTGTCGAGCCGACTCTGCGAAGGGAGCCGTCTTCGAGAACTCGGAGGAACTTGGCTTGCAGCGATGGGTCGAGTTCGCCGATCTCGTCGACGAAAAGAGTTCCTCCGTCTGCAACCTCGAATAATCCTGGCTTGGCCACGGATGCGCCTGTGAACGATCCTTTTTCGTGGCCGAACAATTCGCTTTCGAGCAGTTGTTCAGGCAAGGCAGCGCAATTGATCACGATCATCGGTTTGTCGGCAACGTCGCTGGCTTGATGCAAAGCATGAGCGACCAGTTCTTTTCCAGTTCCACTTTCGCCTTGGATTAAGATGGGCTTGTCGGTTGGCCCAGCCCGCTGGATCAATCGCATGACCTCATTCATCGCCTCAGATTTTCCGATCATGTCGAAAGTTGGACGTGATCGTTGTAGCGCAACTTTGAGCTGTCGGTTTTCCTTCCGTAGTCGACTCGCTTCGAATGCTTTTTCAATGACGACTCGCAACTCGTCCATCTCGACCGGTTTGCTCAGGTAGTCATGTGCTCCAAGTTTCATCGCCTCGACAGCGGTGCGAACGGTAGCGTCTCCGGTCAACATGACTGCTTCGGTTTCACTGGCACGCTCTTTGACGGCCTCAAGCAACTCAAGCCCCGACATCCCGGGCATGGAGAGGTCGACGATGGCCAAGTCAAAGCTGTGCTTGTCGAGCTGCTCAAGGGCAGCTTCACCTGATTCACAATCGAGAATGTGATAGCCGAACTTGCGAAGCGTGCGGGCAGTCAGTGAACGAAAATCCGCGTCATCGTCGACAAGCAGAATCGACATTTCATTGGCGGACAAGTTCACGAGAGACGACTCCAAATCTACTCTTTGGGTTTCGATCTAGAAGTTAGTTTACTCGAATTTGAGGATTTCGAAATCTCCGACTGCGAACGAACCGCTTTTTCGATTGCTGCCTGAAGTTCACTTCCTTCAATCGGCTTTACCAGATACGCAACGACAGTTGAATGGACCGGTTTCGTCGGCGGATCTTGCGACGAAACGATGATCACTGGTGACTTCGAGCAGTGAGCGAGTGCCGAGATCGCAGCGATGCCATCCATTTCAGGCATTGCCAGATCGGTAATGATTAAGTCCGGGCAGCTTGTTTTACAGAGTTCTACAAGCTGTTTTCCGTTGCAAGCTTCTCCGACGACGGAATGCCCCAGTCGGGGAAGATATCGTCTGAAGAATTCGCGAATCTCAAGTTCGTCGTCGGCAACGGCAATTCGCAAGGGCTTTGTCACGGTTGGTCTCTCGGGATTACGAGTAAAAACTCAGCTCCGCCGCTCGTTGAATTGCGCACTTCAATTTTTCCGCGGTGAGCTTCCACAATCCGTTTTGCAATTGCCATGCCCAGACCGCTGCCCTTGTGCTTGGTCGTGAAAAAGGCTTCAAATATCCTCGCTCTGTGTTCTTCCTTTAGCCCAGGACCATTGTCGCGCAACGTCACGCACACCCCGGGCTTTCCATGAATGTCAGAATTGTCACATGAAATCTCTATGACAACTGGATCGTCACACGCTGCAAGTGCATTTTCAAAGAGGTTGCGAAAGACCTGTTCGAGACGGAAAGCATCGACTGAAACTCTCAGATTAATGTCGCTCAAATTCTGCTTCAGCTGAACGTTTCGAGAATTCCACGTTGATTCAAGGTGATTCCACGCCTTGGTCCATATCCCTGATAGATCACAATCGGAAATCTGTAAATTCATCGGGGCTGCAAAGCTTCGCATTTCGTCGTAGAGACGCTGCAAGTCTTCTCGAGCTCCAGCGATTCGCCGCAGGTCCTCATAAGATTCGGAGTCTTGTTCAAACTCAAACTTCAGCATTTCGACGCCGGATTGAATGCGCTGAAGTGCATTGCGACTCTCGTGAGCGAGTGCCGATAACATCTTGCCCATCGCAGCCAGTCGCTCACTCTGTACGAGCTGCTGTTTCATTTGTTCCATTTCGGTCATATCCGTCAAGAAACCTTCGATAGCTTCTATCTGACCGTGTGCGTTGACCACACCGCGACCTTGTTCCCAGATGACCCGCTCGTCGCCGTCGCGGTGCTGAATACGGTAGACAACCTGAAACGATTGACGTTGAGACAGGCTATCCTGAACAGTTTCCCAGATCGGTTGACGATCGTCAGGATGCATCAGCTCAGACCATGTAGGAACGCCTTGAGTTAACTTTTCTGCCGGATAGCCACTTACCTGAACGCATCCATCGCTGATGAATTCCATTGTCCAGTCTTTGTCATTGAGGCAACGGTAAGCTGCTCCAGGCAGGTTGCTCATTAATGTCGACAGCTGCCGCTCGCGAATTCTGACCGCTTCTTCTGCTCGCTTGCGTTCTGTAACATCGTGTACGACCCAGATCTCAACTTCATGGTCTTCGTACCCTGCAAACTCGACGGTCTTAATCTCTCCCGATCGACAGTTGACTTGAACTTCTCGCTTGAGTGGGAAAGCCTGAGTTCGATCTGCTTCATAAAGCTCCAGCATCTCATCGCATCGTTCGCGATAAAGTAACGAGAACCATTCGTCGACGGTTGATACCTCGTCAGGCGAGTAGCCGAACAGATCTTGTGCGGCGCGATTGAAGAAGACGGAATTGCCTTCGATGCAGATTGCGCTCGCGGGGAGTTCCTCGACCAAGCGTCGCAACCGCATCGAACTTGCACGGATGGCGATCTCTGCGTTCCGTTCGACAGTTAAATCACGTGTGATACTCAAGATGCCAGTGACGTCGCCGCTCGGATCAAACATCGGAATACCGTGAGTCTTAACGTTTCGCCTTCCGCCCTTCTTTCCGATGACATCATACTCCGTGGAGGCGCACTCGCCTCGCAACACATTCGCGTTCATTCGTCTCACGGCCGTATGATGCTCTGGTGCGATGCACCACCAGGCAGTATTACCAAGGACTTCCTCAAACGAGTCCGCTTCAATCATTGCGAGTCCGGCGCGGTTGATCACCTGGAATTTTCCATCGCGATCGAAGACCTTTACGCATTCCGGGACGTTGTCGAAGATCGCTTGCAGCAAGAAATTGCGATCAGCAAGCACTGGGAACGGAGGATGTTCTTCCTGCGAAAGGCTTACCCCGAACCAGTGATCTACTTTCCCATTCGCATCGACAACCGGAAGAGCGCGTTCGAGATACGAAAAGTATCTGCCGCAATAACGTCGATACCGAACCTGAAAGGTCTGTTCAGATTTCTCACCGTTCGCGGAATCGTAATTCCGAAGCAGCAGAGAGATGTCTTCGGGATGCACAGATTCGTGCCAATCAGCACTCTGATTGAGCTGGTGTGCTTGTCCAGTGAACTGGCTCCATTCCTTCGAGTGGAACAATCGATGACCGGCTGGCCAATGAGTCCAGACGATGATTTGCGATGCTTCCAACAGCAATCGAATTTCATCGTTCGACGTGAACACGCTCAGGAGTTGAGTGCCTGGAACAGACATGGTTCGCCGACTGCTCGTTACTACTCAGAGAAGGTAAAGAATCGAGTGTCAATCTACGGTTGCGGATCGATTGTAGAGTAATTGACGCGATTGTTTAAGCAGTCAAAAGGCAGAAGAAGTGGAACCACGGAGAAAGATCGCACGATGCTATAAGCCGCTCGCCACACGCTTCCCCAGAAATTTGGGTATCTGTACTCGAGATTTTTCTCTGTCGAGAGTTGTCGCGTCGAACTGGACCGAACGTCGAACAGCATGATTTTCCCGTCCTCAGCATAGATCAAGTGCTGATTGTCCGGCGAGAAACTGAAGTACCAACTCAACTTCGTGGGATCAGTTCGAACGTCCCAACGAGATCGAGAGTACACGGTGGTGGACAGCTCGGATGTAGTCGTCCCTCAATTTGCTGAGAGAGAATCGCCAGTTCGAGACCCTGATAATGCTTCGCTCTGGGAGGAAAACCTTCAATATCTGCGAGTTGATCGCGTTTTTGCCACTTGGTCACGCTGGCTTCTTGCAGCGCTTCATCCACTAGATGCCAATCGGGAGGGATCGCTCAAGCGCATCCACGGAGAGCGGCTTCATTCCTATATAAAGAGGGTCAGAAATCCTGTTCGACGCAATGCAGATCGATGAGGCCAGGTTTACTTTGAAGGTACTTCGCATAATGGGACGATCGGACTCGTCGACTCGATGAGTTGGCGAATTGTCACGTTGGCGAAGGCTGCCTCCGTGGCGGCGTAGGCTTTGTCGAGTTCTGCATGGAGAGGACACAAGGAGGTGTGAGATTCGAGTCCCAGCGGGCATGCATTGATTCTTTCTAGCGGAGCCACAGCGTTTACGATGTCCAGAATTGTCAGCTTGTCGGTGGGGATCGACAGCAGATAGCCGCCGCCTGGGCCGCTGCGCGAATCGACAAGGTCGACAGCCGCCAAGTCTTGCATCACGCGAGTCAGATAACGTCGTGGCACTTTTGTCTTTTCGGCCAGCACGTCCGCCGAAAGAGGCTTGCCATCGTTCGCTGCCAGGCATGTGACGGCTCTCAGGGCGTATTCAGCTGTTTTGGAAATCATGCTCTCGTCTCGCGCAACTTTCTAATTCTGCATCTTGACGTGCAGAATTCAATTCTATACCTTTGGGTGATTGTTTTAGTGTACGGTCGAAACAACCCCGCCAACAACCTTATGCCCACCGAGACGCCCATGCTCAGCGAAAAAACGATCCGAATTGTCAAGGACATCACCCCTGTCGTCGCCGCCAATGCGGAAACCATCACTCGGCGGTTCTACCAGCGGATGTTCGAAGGAAATCCGGAAGTCAAAGCGTTCTTCAATCAGTCGCATCAGCACAGCGGTGGCCAGCAACGGGCTCTCGCCGGAGCGATTTGCGCATACTTCGCACACATCGACAATCTCGAAGCTCTGACTCCGGCAGTCGAACTGATTGCTCAAAAGCACTGCTCGCTGGGAATTCAGGCCGAACACTATCCAATTGTCGGAAAACACTTGCTCGCTGCGATCAAGGATGTCATGGGGGATGCTGCCACAGACGAAATTATAGACGCTGTTGCAGAGGCATACGGTCTGTTGGCCGAGGTCTGTATCGGTCGGGAGGCACAAATCTATCACCAGCAGAAGTCACAATCGGGAGGCTGGAACGGATATCGAAAACTGGTGGTCGAACGGAAGGTTCCAGAAAGCGATATCGTCACATCATTCTATCTCAAATCAGAAGATGATCAGCCACTGCCGGATTTTCTTCCGGGACAGTATATCACAGTGAAAGTCGATCATCCGAAAACGCCCACCTCGCCTCGAAACTACAGTCTTTCAGATCGTCCCGGCACCGGCCACTTCCGTATCAGCGTGAAGCGAGAACCTCGCCCAGTGGACAACGCACCTGATGGGCTGATCTCAAGCTATCTTCACGATGAAGTCAACGAAGGTGATCGTTTAGACATCGGACCGCCCTGTGGTGAGTTCACGCTTGATCAAGCATCAACGAATGGTCGTCCCATTGTCTTGCTGGCTGGCGGAATTGGAGTGACGCCGCTACTGGCGATGGCCAAGTCGCTTCACAATTCCAACACGACGACACCGGTCTATTTCCTGCAGGCTGCGAAGAACAGTCGTGTTCACGCTTTGGCCGACGAAGTGCGATCACTGTGTGGCAACGGATCGAGTTTTCAGACGAAAATCGTCTACGACGATCCGCTGTCTGACGACCTCTCAAGCGGACGCTGTGATGTCGAAGGATTCGTCACGACCGAGTTGCTTCAAAACTGGGTGCCTTTCAGCGAGGCAGACTTCTACGTTTGCGGACCAAAACCGTTCATGACTGCCGTGTTCACCAGCCTCAGCGAACTTGGCGTCTCCGAAGATCGTATTCGACACGAGTTCTTCGGCCCCAAGCAAGACTTGCAGGTGAGCGAACTCGCGACAACATGAGCTTATCCATCCTCCCATCAACATATTGGAGGCGTTAGTCCATGATCCCGAGGCCAATCTTGCTCCTTCTTCGACTGGCTCACCATTTCGTCGATAAGGCGAGTGGCTTCGGATCGTGGACACATAATCTCTGCTGAACTATGGACCTTCAGCGATCATCAAGTGCTTGCCACGCTGAAAATGATTCTTGCAGTTTTCACGCGCGAGGATGAAATTCTTCAACCTGCCGAGATGTTGTCTTCTGAACCGACATCATTGACTGGTGCACGTCGTCTCGCCTTTCAGCGACCATCGATGCTCTCCACAGGAACCTCAGGGCAATCAATCGAGGTGACTGGCGGGAACGACTCCGTTCTTCTTAGGATCGTGTGCGGAATCGCACAAGTCTTTCATGTGCGTTCATTTGGCTTCAAACGATCAAAGAGACTTCAAATCGGCAGCCACTTTCAGAAAAGCACCGTCGCTTCCATTACCGACACTGACTTGCTCCACAAGCAAGTCAGTTTGAACGAATTCATTGACTCTCGTGAATAGAGAAATTTATGCGAACTCTTCTTTCAGCTTTCGTCCTGACAGCCTCACTCGTTGCATTGAGTGCCGTGGCGTCAGCTCAGAACACACTCAACTTCCCACAGATTGGACATGTTGACCGATTTGATCCGGCGCTCGACCAACTGATTGCCGAAGACGCGGTGATTGAAGTTTTGTGTGGCGGATTTGAGTGGGCAGAAGGCCCGGTTTGGGTTCCGGAGGAATCGAACAAGTTCGGCGGGTATGTTTTGTTTTCAGACATTCCTCACAACGCTGTGATGAAGTGGCAGGAGGGAACCGGCGTCTCTGTATTCATGAATCCGGCTGGCTACACCGGTGTCGCAGACTACGGCAGAGAGCCGGGTAGCAACGGTCTCGCACTGAATCCTGAGGGCAGTCTCGTTCTGTGCGAACACGGCGATCGACGCATCTCACTGCTGACTGAGGAGGGAGGTAAAATCACTCTGGCCGATCGCTGGGATGGCAAACGTTTCAACAGCCCGAACGATCTGGCGATTCGCAGAAATGGTGACGTCTTTTTTACTGATCCGATCTACGGGCTTCCCAACAGAGAAGATGATCCAATGCGCGAGATTGACTTCTGCGGCATCTATCGCTGCGAGCCAGATGGGACTGTCACCCTCCAATACAAGGAGATGTCTCGACCGAATGGGATCGCATTCTCCCCAGATGAGAAAACGCTGTACGTTGCCAACAGTGACGGAAACGACCCAGTCTGGCGTGCTTTTCCTGTTCAGGAAGATGGCAACCTCGGCACACCTCGCGCGTTCTTTGATTCTTCCAACAACGACCACATTCCTCGAGGCGGTGGTGATGGACTGAAGGTCGATGTTCATGGAAACGTCTTTGCAACCGGCCCGGGAGGTGTGCTTGTCATCTCTCCGAGTGGCAAGCTGCTCGGCCGAATTGTGACGGGAGAGAGAATTGCAAACGTCGGTTGGGGAAATGATGGCAGCGTTCTCTATCTCACATCTGACATGTATCTGTGCAGAATCAAAACGCTGACCAAAGGCGACCGATTCGAAAGATAAAATTCGAGACGACAGGCGAAGAATGGATCGTTTGACCAACGAAGTCTCTTCGAAGAAATGTGAAGGTTCGGGAATGAATCGTAGAAGTATGCTGAGTGCGACAGCGGCGTCGATCGCGATGGCTTGTAGCCCCGCTACTCGTTGGGTGACGGCTGCGCAAGGCTCAAAGCGTCAGTTCACCAAGGATCTCACTTGGGGTGCGATCGGAGTTCAGACCGATCAGCGACAGGCGATCGAATACGCCGCGAAGTATGGTTTCGAGTCGGTATATGCCGATCCCGGTTTTCTCTCCTCGTTAGACGACTCTACGCGTGCTGAGTTGAAGTCAACGATGACGGAATACGGAATTTCATGGGGCGCTGCAGGACTTCCGGTCGAATTTCGTAAGGACGAAGAGACTTTTCGGGAGGGCTTGAAAACTCTACCGGCGAAGGCAAATGGATTGCAGCTTGCTGGCGTTACTCGAGTCAGCACTTGGCTGCGCCCCTATCACGATGAACTGACCTATGTTGCGAATTTCAGGCAACACGCACGTCGGCTGAGAGAATGCGTCAGGGTGCTCGGCGACCATGATTTGCGGTTCGGGATGGAATATGTCGGCCCTAAGACTCTTTGGGCATCGGGACATCACAGCTTCATTCATACCATGGCTGAGACGAAAGATCTAATCGCCGAAATTGGACATGACAACGTCGGCCTAGTCCTCGACAGTTGGCACTGGTATACGGCTCATGAAACCGCCGATGATTTACGAACGCTGACGAATCAGGACATCGTCGCTTGCGATTTGAACGATGCTCCGGCCGGGATTGCAATTGATGAACAGATCGACAGCCGAAGAGAACTTCCATCAGCCACGGGCGTGATCGACTTGAAATCGTTTCTCGGCGTCCTGGTTGAGATCGGCTACGACGGTCCTATTCGCGCCGAACCATTCAACGCCAAGCTTAATGCCATGGAGAACGACGATGCCTGCAAAGCAACTTCAGACGCCATGAACAAGGCATTTTCGCTCGTCTGAATTGGGTGTTCTCGCGATGCTGATGACAGGTCTCAAGTTCAGTTGGCCAGATTGAATTTCACTCTCGCCGACTTTTGCGATGTTGAGAGCGAATCTAGCGTGCGCACGACCGATTTGGCATGGTTGCGAGTCTAAAACCGTATACAGTGTGCAGGTTGATCGCCTCAAGGGAGACGCGTAGTCTCCTGCCGTGCGTGGAAGATTCTCTTTGGCAGGTAGAAACCGGCTCCACCTACTTTGAATACTGAAAATCAAGCAATGACTCAGTCTCCAAAGAAAAGGCGGAGTTCCGTCTTTGGAGTTGATCTCTCTTCTGAGCATTGCAACAAGGCCCTTATTGATGAACTCGTCTACAATCTCTCTCAACTTTGAGCACAGCTACGCCGAGCATTTGCCCGATTTTTTTGCTGAAGTCAAGCCGACTCCGGTTCAGAAGCCAAGCTTGTTGCAGTTCAACACTTCGCTTGCCAGTGAACTTGGAATTGATGATCGAGGGCTTACTCCCGAACTGGTTCCACGAATCTTTTCTGGAAACGAGTTGCCTCGAGATGCCCGTCCAATCGCACAGATCTATGCGGGCCACCAATTCGGCAATTTCGTTCCCCAGTTGGGAGACGGTCGGGCACTGCTGCTCGGAGAGGTCATCGATCGACAGGGGAAGCGACGAGATATTGCTCTCAAGGGATCAGGGCGAACGCCCATGTCGCGCGGCGGAGATGGAAAAGCTGCGGTGGGCCCCGTGCTTCGGGAGTACCTACTCGGGGAAGCGATGCATGCTTTGGGGATTCCGACAACTCGCGCTCTGGCGGCCGTCGCGACTGGGGAACCTGTCATGCGTGAAAGGCCGCTGCCGGGTGCCGTTCTGACACGCGTCGCTGCCAGCCATGTGCGAGTTGGCACATTTCAGTATTTCGCAGCTCGTCGCCAAACCGAACATGTTCGAAAGCTCGCGGATTATGTGATCCAGCGCCACTACCCCGAAGTCAACGAAGCCGACGATCGTTATCTGGCGTTGTTGCAAAGCGTCGTCCAACGTCAGGCGGACTTAATCGCGAGATGGATGCTGGTCGGATTCATTCACGGCGTCATGAATACCGACAACATGGCGATCTCAGGTGAGACGATTGATTACGGACCATGTGCATTCATGGAAACGTACGATCCGGCTGCGGTTTTCAGTTCCATCGATCACGCTGGACGTTACGCCTACGGAAACCAACCGGCGATCGCACTTTGGAATCTCGCCCGATTCGCGGAGACGCTCCTGCCGCTGCTCGGCGATGAAAACAGCGAGCGAGCCGTTGCTGACGCGACCGCGATTCTCGAAACCTTTCTGCCGAGATTTGAACAGCACTGGTACAACGGCGCATGGACAAAGCTGGGATTGGCCGATTCCAAAAGCGTTGACAGCCTGAATGAATCCGAATGTGCCTTGGTTGATGACTGGCTCGAGCTGCTGAAAACGAACAAGGTGGACTACACCTTGGCGTGGCGAGCATTGGCCGATTTCGCGGAAGGAGACGAGAGTCCGCTTCGATCTCTGTTCAAAGATCAAACTGGACTCGAGAATTGGCTCGCACGCTGGACGGAATTTCAGGGGGAGATTGACCCTTCTCGTTTGGCTTCGACCATTCGCGCAGTGAATCCGCTTTACATTCCTCGCAATCACCTTGTCGAAGAAGCACTCGCGGCAGCCTCGAACAACGGTGACCTCTCAAGCTTTGAAGCTCTTTTGAGTGTCGTGCAACATCCATTCGACGAAAACCCGCAACTCGCCCGCTATGCAGAACCTGCACCTATGACGTTCACAGCGAACTACCAGACATTTTGCGGAACATGAACAGCCCGAATGTCGATTGAGAGAGGCTTGTTACATCGCTAATAGGAACTCTCGAACTCATTGGACCAAAGTACGATTTCTCAGTCACTGACTTCAATGTGTTTTCGGCTTCGTTTAGCGATTCATCAGTGACGCGGGCAGCCAATGCTTCTCGTCGACCCAATTCGAATTCTTTCTCGTCAGGCATATGAGACCCAGCCTTTAAACGCGAACCCGGCATAGAACAGACTGACGTCAGAAAACCCTGCCTCACTCAACAATCTTTCGTCATGTTCAGGATCGAGGATGGTCAGAAAAGAATCGATTGCCTCACGAGCTTGCGATGCCCTCTCCGGCGGGACTCCAGAGTTCACGACATAGGAGGCGTACCGCGCGAGCCATTGGGCTCGAGTTTCGCCGGATTGGGGAAAACTGAGATGAACAACGATGAACGGGGCTTCCGGCTTGAGTCGCTGACGAATGGACGTCAGCATTTGCTTTCGCTCCGCCAAGTCAGCAAAGTGCATCGTCAGGATACACGTCGCTGCATCGAAGGGGCCGTCTGGGGCAGCATCGACTTTGCCTTCGTGAAGAGTCACCCGCGAAGTGAGTGGCCCAAGCGTTTGCTCAGCGAGGCGTAACATCTCTGGTGACGGATCAACGCCATCGAACTCCCAAGTCGGCTCGGCTTCTGCGAACACTTTCAGCTCGAGTCCGCCGCCCGCACCGACAACGAGAATGCGTCCATTTTGCTGAACACGTTCCGCTAACAATAGCGTCGCCATCCGCTGCATGTCCGCGAAGCCCGGTACGGCAAGTCGTGGTGAATCCGAGTAATTGGCAACTGCTTCCGGGTTGTGAAAAGCTGCCTTCAGAACGTCTTCATTCGACTCCATGTCTGTTCCGTTTCGCTTTGAGTGAGATGCCTTGGGCTTGAAGTCGTTCGTGGCAATCGAAACTCAGCGAAGCAAGCGTGACTTCACCAAGTCGCTTGAGTAGAAGTTGTTCAGCTTCGTCGAAAGTCTTCCCGAGCGCCGCGTTCACGGATTGTTCCACAAGACATCCCGGCGATTCGGTTCGATTCCCAATTGCTAACAAAGAAGGGCTGCCGACGGCCTGGTAAATGTCCAGCAGCGTGACTTCATTGAGATCGCATGCCAAGGTCCATCCACCGCCGTGCCCCTTCTCAGACCGCACATATTCTCGCTTGCGGAGCCCCGCCATAAGCCGACGGACGACGACTGGATTTGTTTCCATCATCTTCGACAAATCGTCCGAAGTCACTGGCTCATTCAGTTCTGCCATATGCAGCAAGATGTGTAATACGCCTGATAGCTTGCTATCTCGTTTCATGTAACATATGATATTACGTGATGGCCCGGTCGTCAACTTTGACTGAGAATGCCGATGCTGGCCATCCACAACAAAGGAGACTTAAATTGTCACGACCTGATTGGAATGCAAGATTTTCCGAATCCGAGTTTGCATACGGAACCGAACCGAATTCGTTCCTCGCAGAGAATGCGAATCTGCTGACGACCCCTGTCCTTTCGATTGGTGAGGGGGAAGGTCGCAATGCTGTCTTTATGGCAACTCAGGGATTGAAAGTTCACGCGGTCGATGGATCGAGCGTTGGACTCGGGAAAGCTGAGAGGCTAGCTGCGAGTCACGGCGTCACATTTTCAACGGAAGTCGCCGACCTTAAGGACTTCGAACCTCAGCCAACTACCTACGGTGGCGTTGTGTCGATATATGCCCATCTGCCGAGCGTGGTCCGTGGGAAGCTTTATCCTCTTTTAGTGCAAACATTGAAGCCGGGCGGCATTCTGATTCTGGAGTCTTATTCGGAGGACCAACTCAACCGCAGCACCGGAGGGCCAAGAGAATTGGACCGATTACTGACGTGTGACAAGATCGAGAGTGAACTGGTTGGCCTCGAAACAGTCTTGCTGCAGGAAATTGATCGTGAAGTCGTTGAAGGCAAGTTTCACACTGGCATGGCTTCCGTCATCCAGTTTATCGGCAGAAAGCCGGTCTGACTTACCCCTCGCCGACCTGATGTGCAATGAGTAAAGTAAGGCGACATTCAGTCCCGTTATTGCGCAACAGTTTTTATGTTTGATCGACGGTTGCGTTTTCATTTTCTTCCTGGTTTGCTTGTCAACTACGGAATGAAGGGCCTCCGCAGAAAGCATTCGAAGAGAAGAAACAGCCCACTAATGACTGAAAAAGAAAAGATGCTGGCCGGCCAACCTTACAATCCAGGTGATCCCGAACTATTGGCGCGCTGGCATGAAGCCAAGCGATTGTTGCGACAATACGAGCAAACTCCTACGACTGAACGTGAGCAACTGACAGCCATTCTTGATGAGTTGCTGGGCTCTCATGGCGACGGCCTGTGGATTACTGCCCCGTTCTTTGCGGACTATGGAGAGAACATCCACCTCGGGGATAACTGCGAAATTAACGCGAATTGCGTCTTCCTTGACTGCAACACAATCACGATTGGGAACAATGCCCTCATCGCCCCTGCCGTTCAGATTTATGCGGCCTATCATCCCCTGAGTCCGACAGAACGTTACGGCGATCCTAATGGCACCGACTTCGCATTCTGCAAGACTGAATCAGCACCTGTCGTGATCGGCGACGATGTTTGGATCGGCGGAGGAAGTATCATCATGCCCGGCATACGCATCGGGAGCGGTGTGACGATTGGTGCTGGGAGCGTGGTGACACGAGACGTCCCCGACGGTGTCCTTGCTTTTGGAAACCCGTGCCGGGTGATTCGAAAAATCTAAAGCGACGCATCAGCGAAACTGATGTCTTCCTTGATGACGCAAAGCGATCCAGTGCCAATTGCAGTTCTTGATGTTGGTTTACGCAGAGTGCCGGATTGCCTCAAAATCGCGGGGAATAAATTCCTGTCGAGATGACATTAATCCCGGGATCTTCTCAGCAGTTCATCGTGGATTTTCCGTGACGATTTTTTGAAGGCTTGTTCATTGCTAAGTTCGGTCTCGGCATTGTTGGTGCCGTCGGAAGCGATGTCTTTCAGGCTAACGCCCCATTTCTCAAGCAAGGTCCAGTAGGTGGCAGAATCGGAGTGATCGACTCCGCCTCGGACGTATTTGCCGTCAACGAAAATGGTGCCCAGCCGACTGGTCCGAAACTGGTCGAAGTACTCGTCGCCTCTAGGCCCACCGCTGACGATGCCATGTTGACCAATCGCGCCGCATTCGTGGTAGATGATTTTCTCTGACTTGGCTTGCTGCTTTAAGTAAGCGCAAGCTGTTGCATCTTCCTGACAGTTCGCGACTCGTTCAGGATGCTCCTGGGAGCCCTGATGTAATGAAGAATTGGTCCAGTGGGCGATAAACCGCAGACGTTCCAACACACCGTGCTGACCTGTTGAGAGGCAGTGCGAAACCAGGATCGCAGGTTCCGTCAGCGATCCCCAGCAAAGCACATTGATTCGGTCACCGTCCTCGAGCATTTTCGCCTCTTTCAGAAGGGACAGCACGGTCGGGTAGTCGTCGAGTGAACGATAGTCTTTCGAGGTTGAAAATCTCTCGCCTGTCTCTTTGATGCAGGATTCCACGAATGCCACATCATCCGGGTATCCACCAAACCGCTCATTCAGTCGCTGAACGTCCGCACGATATGCGTCTCCGAAATAGAGATTTGCCCACGCAGCCTGGTCGGGCGTTTTTTGGTGTTCGGAGCGGTGAGTACTGGCAACGACAATGCCAAGCGTCTCAAATTCGTTGGCCATCAGAAGGTAACCGGCCATCGCCGAAACATCATCCGGATCATTGATGGTGCCGCGATGGTTGGTTCCCTCGAGCATTGGATCGCTCATGTCAGTGTAGATCCAGACTTTCGGCTTCTTTGACTTCTGGTCATCCTCGACAGTTTCTTCAATCTCAGGCGCTTCGTTCTGTTCTTGAGGTTCGTCTCGAGGGGATTCAACTCCTCTTCCCAAAACTGGCAATGACCCCATGAGCGAGGCACAGAAGGCCAGATAGAAGAGAACGCCGCACTTTGAGTTCTCAGGAATGAAGCGGAAGTTCGTGTTGGAGCACATTTCTAAAACTCTCTCCACTCGACCCCAAGTTGTTCCAACTTTGCTGCTGCGGTTAAAAAGTGAGCAGAAATCCAATAGATGTTCCAGACTTCTGCATAGCCACCCCGCATACCTTCGACTTGGTCGACCGCGTCGTGCTGTTGATAGTTCGTTTGAAACATCTGCTCGCCCTGTACGCCGTTAGCGAGGTTTGTCATCTGGCCAGCACTCACGAACAGCAGCTTTGCGATCTGTTCGTAGCGTTTGTCGCCAGTCCACTGAGCTAACTGCCACAATTCGGGGGTGAACAGCACACCGAAAACATCCAGGTGCTGATTTTGCACCGAAACGCTGGTCCAACCTCGAGTCTTGAAAGCGTGGTCGGTCAGTCGACCTGGAGGCAAAGGCACATCCCAGACGTAGAGATAACTCAAGACGACGTCACCTGCGTGAATCGCAGCATGAAGGTATTTCGCTTCCTTTGTGGAATCATACAGTGCACAGTATCCTTGCATTGCCGCCCATGCGCCTTCTTTGTCTTCGCACTTTGCGTCGAGTGTTCCCCCCCAGTAGGGTTCTGTCATGTCCTGATGTCGTTCAATCGAATGATCGGCAATCTTACGCGCAGCTGTCATTAACCGTTGATCACCCAGCAGTTGACTCGATTTGACCAATGGTGCGATCGCGAACGCCTCATTGGTTGAGACAGGACGCCAGTTGTCAGCGAGCACGTTTTCAGCAACGTGAGCGATTTTGTCTCTCAGGAACTCTTTCCATCGCTCGGATGCAGCACGTTGAGTAGAGTCCCCTTGTTGAGCGACAACAATCGCGTCCGCCAATGCGTTGAGAACTTGTGACTGCGAGAGGATGTTCTGCCGCTCGAGCCACTTGTGTTGCTCATAGTCGTAGACGATTGAAAAGTTCGCGTCTTTCGTTTTCGTTGGGGATGGGGACGTAACCAGAAAATCGAGCGATTCGATCGCTCGATCTCGCCAGACGTTTGGTTCATGCGTGAATTCTTCGAGCTTCAAAACTTGCAGAGCAAACCCGGGAACCTCAGCTCGATCGGCCCAGCCCATCATGATCCATGGTTGTGCCTGTGGCGGGCGAGTGCGGAAGCCGGAGCAATGATCGTCTGCATACCAGCGGTCAAACGTGTCTTGCAACTTGGCAGCGAGGACGTCTTCTGTTCTTGGCATTGTTCGATCGTGTTGTGGATCGAAGAGGTCAACTGAAGTCCACAATGGCTGATGAAAACCATGTCCCGTCGTTTCGTTGGTCGTCAACTGCAGGTAGAACTCTTTCTCGATCACAGCTCCCGGAGCAACTTTCACCAGATGAGCATCTGGGTATGGCAAGAACTTCTTCTGACGAGCTTTGACGACGCCCCTCTGCCCATTCGATGCAACCGGGCCGCTTTGAAGATTTAATTCGACTCCGCTTTCGTTTTGAACTAAGCCGAGCGACCACCAAAGATCTTCTCTTGCTCCGTAGGGCAGCATCGAGGGCCGGGAATGAAGTGCCGCTGTGAATGACTGGTCGGATTCGATGCTGGCAAACGGAAATGGGAAGCGATGCTCTTCGTATAAGCCCTCGCATCCTGGTTCCCCCGTCCATGTCGGGACACGTTCGCTCGCAATACGCGTCCCTGATGGGTTTCCAAAGTAGTTGATCCCTGGCAGAAAAGGACGAAGTGGCTGACCTCCCTGCTCGTTTACCTGAAATCGAATCGAAAGGACGACTGGACCACTTGGCTCGTCACCCAAGTACGTCCAACGTCGCTGGCCTTGCACGACGCCGTTCGTGAGTGACCGATACTGATCTTCGATTTTCCACTTACCATCAGGTGTTTCAACAACGCCGCTGAGAATACTCCACGGACCAAGTTGTTTCAGTTCGCTCGGGTCCGCGTGACTCTCTTGTTTCGGACCGTCGTTGCTCCAGCCTGTTCCGATTGTCCACAGGCCTTGCTCCGGAGCTTGGAGTGTCGCTCCATCGATCGACATCTTGATAGTGGGGAAGACTTCCAGTTCCGCTGCCGTAATATTCGAGCGACATACCAAAATCAGAAAGGTCAGAGTCAAAAAAGCGAAGTGAGGATAATAGAGACGCATGTAAACGTTACCTAAACAAAAGAAGACAGCTTGCATGGATTTCATGAGGCGAGTTCGATTCGGTAAGAGTCTTGACATTCAACCGGTATTAGGTACTGAACAGAATCGGCTGCCCGTAATCTGAAGAGTGACGCTTGAAGTCACTATTTGAATGCGCGTCGATTCGCCCGTTTCGGTGGGCTGGAAGGTGCGGGAAGTGTTGATAGCCATGTCATGAGCTTCTCCTTCAACTCGTTTGAGACCGCAGGGTGTTCAGCGGCAACACTTTGCTTTTCGCCTGGATCGTTGGTCAAATCAAACAGTCGATCCTGATTCTCCGAACGGACTAACTTCCAATCTGCAGATCGGATTGCAGACTTTTCCTTTCCTTGAAACGTCCATTGTAAGAAAAGATGTGCATGGGGTGCGCCCTCTCGGTCAATCTCAACATTGGAGCTGCGAGTGAATTCAATATTCGGAAGCCTGCACAATGTACTTGGAAGATAGAATACTCAATTCACGGATTTGGTTTTCCGCATGCTCGCAATCAGGTCATCCGGCAACTTTGATAATAGGTTATGAGAGGACTCGAAGTGTATGATGCTCTCCGACGGTATAGATCCAAGTAAGTACCAATAAAAAGTGAGTCGATAGTTTCCGTGCAGTCCCTTGTGTAGAGATCTGTTATCATCCGCTCAAGTTTGATCAGTGCGATATAGTAACTTGACGTGATCGTTGCTGCGTTCACCTACGACGGATGTCTCTCTCCAGTGTTGTGACTTAATTCGGTTGCCGCTTTCGACGCTTTGGTGCTGCGTCTGTTTCTTCGAGTCGGCTTTCATAATAGTCCGGGTGCCATCTTTTAGGGTCGCTGATTCGACGCGGTTCATTGTGGATGAGTTGCTGATCGTCTTGCTGCTGCATCCACTCAGAGAGTTGCCGCTTGAGTTCTCGAATTTGCTCGGCGTGTTCGGGTTCGTCAATCAGATTGGTTTGCTCCCACTGATCGTTTGAGACGTTAAAGAACTCCCACTCGGGACGTTGGTAATAGCGGTCGACAATCTCTTTCGCTCGGGGATCTGTCTGGGCTAGATCCGCCCATTCCGCCCAGTATGCTCCCGCCATTGCTTTTCGGTCGAGGTCTGAATGATTTGTGAATGCAAACTCAGGATGGAGGTTGTGAATCAATTTCCAATCGCGTGTACGAATGCTTCGAATTGGAAAAATGTTCTTTATCCCGTCGCCAGTATGAGTCGTGAAGATGACATCGCGATGCTCATTGGTCTGGCCGAGCAGCACACCTGCGAACGATCGACCGTCCAAATCCTCGGGAGCCTTGGCACCTGCGATGTCCAGTAGCGTTGGAAGTAGATCGACCCAGCTGATCAACGCGTCAGACTTCGAACCGGCAGCAATCTTGCCTTTCCATGATGCAATGAATGGAATTCGTATGCCGTAGTCGTACAAATTCCATTTTCCGAATGGCCATTGAGACCCGTGGTCGCTCGTGTGGATGAAAAGCACATCATCTCCGAGATTGTTGGCTGCAATCGTTCTAAGTTCACCGAGAAACGCGTCAAGTTCTTTGATTTCCTGATAGTACGCGGCACGATGCTCGCGAGTTGACGGCGTATCAAGGTGGTGCGGCGGAAACTCGACCTCTTCCGGTTCGAATGTCGTTGGACTCGTCCAAGAAACATGAGGATTCGTCGTCCCGACAAAAAGACAAAGCGGCTTGTTCGAACTTTGATTTCCATTTCTTCTGTTCAGGAACTGATCAAGCTGCGATCTGACCTGATCGATCGGCTTTCCGTTACCGACGAAGTCAAAACCGTACTGCTCAACTTGTTGCGGGTTGCCGTGTGCGACTTTGCCGAAAGAGGCAACTTCATAACCGGCAGCTTGTAAATCCTGAATGAGGCAGTGAGTTCCCGGTTTCGGATAGGTATGGTTAGCTTCTGCGCCATTTCTGGCTGGCATTAATCCGGTCAACATTGTAGCGCGACTCGGCGCACACGATGGAGAGGCGACAAACGCATGCGTGAAGGTCATCCCGTCGGCAGCGAGTTTTTCAAACTGAGGAGTCGGGATGTTGTCGTTGCCATACAGGCTGGAATCAAACTGAGAATGGTCGTCCGACAGGTAGATCACAATGTCTGGTTGATTCGCTTCGACGTTCATGGAAGCTGCAGACATCGCTGAAGCGAGCAAGCTTGCGGTGAAGAATCTTTGAATTAGCAATCGCATGTCCTTATACCCTTCTTTCTGATGTGTCGAAGCGAGTCGTTTCCTGCGATCTCGATGCTTGCAGTCGCCAGTCAGATTTCCGCTGGAGAACTCGCTGTGGCTCCGGTTGGCGAATTCAAAACCGGATCGCAGGACTTAACCACGCGGCGATTCGCACCCTCTTGACACAATACTTGCCTTGCGTTGTTTGTACGTGAACTGGAATTCAGACCTCTTCTGGATCATAGGACCTGTTGTCGTCGGGGGCTGTAAAGAGAGGATCTGAAACGTCATCGAGATTCGATTGCCGCTTCGGAGCTAAGTGCATCGAGTCTTCGTTGTTCTATTGTTTGTTGCTTCGGTTATCTTTGGTGCGAGTGTCATTTCCTTTGATGCGATGACGCAAGACTTTCCCGTTGAACGGATTTGGAGCTTCGTAGTCTCCTGCTGCGGTTCGGTCATCAAAACCAACGCTCAGGCTATCGATCGGTTGCACCGGAATCAGACCTGGTGACTGCGTCGAAGCTTCCTGTTCTCCGGCGCGAAGAGTCATGAGTTCTGCGGTTAATGTTGCTTCCAATCGAATTCGGCCTTCTACTCTCTGGTCTAACGAAACACGTCTCACGTCACCGTTGATTCGGACGTCGAACGCAGGCTTTCCGTCGACGAAGTGGAGCGAGTAGCCGTGTTGGTTTCCTCCCTGAGCGATGACCACTCCGTCAGGTTTCGACGCATCGACAGTGGCTTCGATTCTCAAGGAGCGATTCGCGATCTCGGGCGGTTGCGTTTTGGCTTCGTTCACTGCGGTCTCTCGCTCCCAAATCACACCGACACGTCGAGCCCAACTGTCCCAGTCGGACGACATTTGCTTGAGTCGATCGGGATGTTGATCCGCCAAGTCGATCATTTCGCACCGATCTTCCGCGAGGTTGTAAAGCTCCCATTTCAGTTCATGCGGCATCCGTTTTGAATAAACAGCTTTCCAATCACCTTGCCGAATCGCGTGTGCGGCCTGGTGATCAAAACCAATTGTTCGGTCCGGAAGTGATTCGCCTTTCATGGCTGGCAGTAGGCTTGTCCCTTCAAGCGGAGTGATGACATTTCCATTGAGTTTCTTTGGATAAGTGGCTCCGGCAGCCTCAATCAGTGTCGGCATCAAATCCATGACATGTGCTGGATCACGAATCCATTTGTCAGGTTGACCGATGCCTGCCGGCCAGTGGGCGATAAATGGAGTGCTGATGCCGCCTTCATGCGTGAAGTGTTTGTAAAGTCGGAATGGAGTGTTACCTAAATTTGCCCAGGCACTGCCGTATGATTGATGCGTTCCACGCCCGCCGATCGCTCGCAGGTCGTCGCCTGTCCTCAGGATTGTTTCGCCTTTGCGAGACGTTCCATCAAAACCGAACGGACCCCATTCGTAACATGCACCGTTGTCGCTGAGAAACAGAATCAGCGTATTGTCGAGTTCATTCGTTTCCTTGAGATGTTTGACGATTCGTCCGACACCCTTATCGACTCCTTCCACCATTGCGGCGAAGATCGCCATTCGGCGAGCGAGGTCGAGTTGGCGTTCCTCGTCTAAAGAATCCCAAGATGGGTTTTCTTCCCCGGAGTAGTGATTTGCAATGTCATCGCGGTCCACAGGGACAATACTACGAGGCGACAATTGCCAGCGATCGTGGTCGATTAAACCGAGTTGCTTCATCCGCTCGAAGCGTTCTTCCCGCAGCACGTCCCAGCCTCGCTGATAGACTTCATCGTACTTGTCAGCTCGATCGGCAGGTGCCTGTACCGGAAAGTGTGGCGATGAGTGCCCGAGAAACAGGAACCATGGCTGTGATGACTTCTGGCCTTGTTGAATGAATTCAATGGCGTAGTCGTTGAAGACATCGGTCGCGTAATAATCATCTGCGGGCGGGTCGATTTCTTTTGCTCGACCCTCTGGCAACCGGATGTAATAGTCTGCATCGTATTGATCGTGCGAGTGATCGCGTGTGTACCCGTAAAACTCATCAAAGCCTCGCTTGATCGGTCCGGTCTCATGATGCATGTGCCACTTGCCAACGTAGTAGCAACCGTACCCTGCGGGCTTAAGCACCTCCGCAATCGTCGCGCAGCTTTCATTTAGCCTTCCCAGGTATCCCGGACCACGCGTCGGGTTCGGCTTGTTAGTTGTGAAATCGCCGATCCCGGCTTGTGTCGGATAGAGCCCGGTCATGAGTGACGCTCGGCTCGGACAACACCTCGCGGAGTTATACACCTGCGTCATCCGAACTCCGTTCACAGCGAGGGCGTCGATATTCGGAGTATTGATCTCGCCTCCGTAGCATCCAAGATCAGAATAGCCGAGGTCATCAGCCAGAATGACAATGATGTTCGGCTGGTCTTTCGCCTTCGCTAAATCTGCTGGTGCTGCGAAGAGAGAAATGAAACAGGCCACCGGAACAACAGTTGGCGTTGTCCAATTTTTTCCCGGATTCATTGCAAGCAACTTCGTTAATAAACAACTCATTTTACGCCAGTCTGATCTGCAGTAGTGGGCTCGTCGAGAATGTACGCCAATCCGAATCCCTCAGACTCATCGTGAATCGTCACGCAACTGAAGTTGCGTCTCCGGACGCGGCTGAGCATATAAAGTGCCTGTGGTGAGCCCCTCATCCTTGTGGAACATCTTCACTTCAGCGTTGCCAGCTGTCATTCGAGTGTAGGCTTGCATCTCTGTTTCTAAGCCGTGATCACCTTGTGACTTCATCCAGGCATGTAGCTGTTCGCGAAGGGTTTCGATGTCGTCGGCGTACGCAGGAACTTCAGCAAGGTTGGTCATCTCGAGTGGATCTAGTTGTATGTCGTAGAATTCGACGGGTGGTCGCGTGCCGTGCGCTTCAACACGAGCGGCAGCATGCGAATCGCCAGCAGCAGCTTTCTCTTTCCACTCAAGGAAGAACGGGTGACCGACAACGTAGTTTTGGAACGTCTGATCATGCGAAAGATTCAGTACGAGTTTAAACCGATCATTTCGGATCGATCGAATGGCATAGTGCGGAGGACCGTTAAAGATTCCGCGTGATGTTTGAAGTCCGTAGACCACCGATTTATGCTCATCCGTTAGACCTTGCAAAACCGGCCAGAACGATCTTCCGTCGAGTTCGTCGCGAGGTTGACCACCCGCCACTTCCACAAACGTCGGCAACAGGTCAATGTACTCGACCATCGCGTCCGTTGTTGTGTTGGCAGCGATCTGACCGGGTAGTCGTGCGATGAGTGCTGACTGCAGCCCCTTGTCGTAGCAGGTCCATTTCCCGCCCGGAAATGCACTCCCCTGCTCACTGACGACAACCACCAGCGTGTTGTCAGCGTGATTGTATTTATCAAGAAGTGAAAGAAGCGTGCCTACTTCAGCGTCGAAGAATGTGATTTCCGCCAGATAGTTGCGATACTCAATGCGAGTCGCGGGCGTGTCGACAAAATTGGGACGCAGCTTCAATTTCTGAAGCTTGTAAAGGTCGCGGTATTCTTTGCCCTTATTGTAAGGACCATGCGGTTCGTTCGAGCAGGCGAACAACGCGAATGGCGTATTCGACTCCTGTGACTCAGCAAACAATTTTTCCACAGCATTAAAATCAATAACAGAGTCTTCCTTCGCTCGCTTTTTGTCTTTCTTCTTCGGGGCCTCCGAATATTCGAATGGGAAAATTGATGGCGGGTTGATGTGCGTCTTGCCTGACAAAGCGACTCGATAGCCAAGTGGCTTAAGATCGTGAACAATGCTCTGAACGTCGGGGTAGGCGAAGGTGTGATTTGTCCAAGCCCCGGATTTCACAGGGTAAAGGCCGGTGTAGATCGCGTGTCGGGTCGGAGAGCACATCGCAGTTGTTTGGAAACAGCGAGTGAATCGCATGCCTTCGCCAGCGAGTCGGTCAATGTTCGGCGTATGAGCTTGTCCTCCATAACATCCGATGTCGAGGTGCGTGCAATCGTCCGCAATGACAAACAGAATGTTGGGACGTTGAGGCTCAACTGCCTCGGCAGATGAAAGCAGCCTGCCATTGAAAATCGCGAAACAGAAGATTGCCAGAACGAAGAGATGTCGATTGCGGATCACGTTGGGCGGGCCTTGGTATCTTGAGTTTCTGTTGATTCAAACGCTGCAGGCCTGAGCTACTACTGATTGAGTTGCTTCCGGGTCTGTTTCCGCTTTTGCTTTTTGCTCGAAGGTGGAGGCTCCGCGTTTTCTTTGGGCAAACTTGCCTCCAATTCTTCGATGACGGTTTTGAACTCAGGTTTCTCGGCGAGATTGGTCCACTCGTTCGGGTCTACTGCTTCGTCATACAACTCTTGCGAACCATTATGGTATCGGATGAAGCGGAAGTCTTCGCTTCGGACTGCGTGGTCACCTCGCATGTGAGTCGTGATCGCGGGATAAGGCCACTCAGCCTCTGGCGACTTAAGCAGTGGGAGAAGACTGCGACCGTCAAGTCGATGGCCGGGATCTTTTAATTGACAGAGATCGACGAGTGTTGGATAGAGATCTTGAAGCAATACCGTCCGTTCACATGTTGATCCGCCGGATGTCATTCCGGGAACTCGTACCATGAACAAGACGTTGGTTGTTTGTTCCCAAAGAGCGTACTTGGCGAAGTGGTCTTTTTCGCCCAAGTGAAAACCATGATCGGCCCAAACGACAACGATGGTGTTGTCGGCATACGGGCTCGCGTCCAATGCATTGATCACTTCGCCGAAAACTTCATCCGCAGCAGAAACGGATGCGAGGTAGTGACGAACGACTGGCTTCCAATGCCCTGCCCTTTCCAGTGCTTCGCGGTCAACTGGATTCGCGGCGTAATCACGGGCAACAGCAGGGACGTCGTCAAGATCATCTGCCTTGTAGCCAGGCGGCGGAAACGTCAGTTCAGAATCGGGATAGAGATCGAGAAATCGCTGCGGCACCACCCATGGATTGTGGGGATAACGAATCCCGTGTGCCATGAAGAAAGGTTTGTCATAAGATGCTGCAAGGCGCTTGCGGGCGAAATCCAGAAGCTGAAAATCACTGACTTCGGACTGATCAACAGCGCCGTAATTGAAGAGCGGAGGTTTCTCGACTGAATCTGGAATCGGATTCGGTTTGACATTCGGAGCGAACTTCCCGCTGCCTCCTTCGTCGTCGTCCCACTGCGCTACCCATTGTTTGTCCGTCGGCTTGCTGTGATAGAGCTTTCCCGAACCCATTGTGTGGTAACCCGAGTCACGGAAGACTTGCGGCATTGTCTTTACCGAATTCAGGAGCGCTGAGTCCTGCCACAGTTGACCGTTCTGGTAGATGCCCGATCGGTATGGGGCGACGCCACTCAAAATTGCTGAACGGGATGGATTGCACATTGTCCCGGGGCAATAAGCTCGGGTGAAGTGCAATGCGGTTTTGGCGAAGGCGTCGAAGTTAGGCGTTTTCACACCCGGGTAATTCTGCATCAAAGATGGATAGTCATTGAGATCGTCAATGGCGATCATCAACACGTTCATGGAACGCGGCTCTTCAGCATTGCTCCAGCTACCGATTGCAGATGCGATTAGAAGCAGGAGCAGTTGTGGTATCCGCATTCCGTTTTGCCGCATCATTGAACTCCAAACTGAAGCACGGTTGAAGACTGGTCGATCTCAATTGAACGCAGAATCTTGATTTCGAAATGCCGCCGGTCGAGACAGGTCTCATCTTCCAAACAAGCAGCACCAATTCAAAGAGAGTCCGGTCTTGCTTAGAGGATCAGCTGACGTTCTCTGGCATTTCAAGTCGATGCATTTCTTCGACCGGCAACTCGATTCCACCGTCAATCAGCATTGAACTCCCAGTCATGTAGTCGCTGGCCGGATCACACATGAAGACAACGCCTCGCGCGATCTCTTCTGGTTTTCCGAGTCGTCCCCAAGGAAGTTCTGCCCCTTTCTCGGCGAGCTTTTCTTCACTGAAGAATTTGCGTTCGCCAGGAGTATCAATCCATCCGGGATGCATCGTGTTGACTCGAATTCGCTTGCTGCAGAGTTCGGTCGCGGCGGTCCTGGCCATCTGATCGATCGCTGCCTTAGACATGTTGTAAGCCATCGCACCGGGGATGGGCCGCCAACTGTGAGGCGAACTGACAATCACAATTGCCCCTTGTGTCTGCGTTGCAATCATGTGACGCGCAGCGGCTCTCAGCAGATAGAATGCACCCCACATCGTGACTTGAATCGTCTTTTCGAATCCGTCCATGTCGGCTTCGTAGAACAACTCGCGATCACTGTAAGCTGCGTTTGAGACTGCGATGTCCAGCCCGCCGAACTCGTCGACTGTTTCCGCAACGATCCGTTCGACTTCCGACTGAACACCAATGTCCGCTTGAGCCAATCGAGCTTTCACTCCGTAGCTGCGGCATTGCTCCGCCACGTTCTCCGCTTCAACGGTCGAGCCTACAAAGTTGATGGCCACATTGGCACCAGCTTCAGCCAGAGCAACGGCAATCGCCGCGCCGATACCTCGACTGGCTCCTGTGACAATCGCATTTTTGTTTTTGAGTGGTGTCACTGCCGTTACCTCGTCATTCCAATATGTCTTACAACGCGACCTGAATGCCGTCTTGCCGACGAGCAATTAGTTGGAGTCTGAATGGAGAGACGCCTTCCTCGCGGTCATCATGTGTCAGCACTTACACGAAGGCAACACGACGACCCTCAATCGTACTAAAGAACACTCAAGGAACCATGAAGTACAGCGTCAGTGGCCTACAATATTTTGTCACGCTCGAAACTCGGTTCAGCATCGTTTCGGATCCACTCGAGACTCGCTTATGAGAGTTCATTCTGAGCCAATATCTCGCAGCACCTTTGAAGAATGGCATCATCGAAGCGTCGATCCAAACATGGCCACGAAGAGTGGAACGTCTTTCCATCTGCCGACCACAGACTCTATATCCTGTGCTGACAACCAATCCGTTCACTGCTGTCCAGGAGCGGCGATTTCGTTGAGTGATCTATATGGACGAGATACGCTGGGACTGTTCTGCGATCTGGGTATAGCGGATGCCGAGTCGATCTTCTCCCAATCCCTTCATGAAGATGCCAACAAGGTCTCCTCAGCTGTCGCGAGAAGATTGATCCGAGCTTCGGGTCCGAACGTTTTCCAAACGTCAGTTTACGTCTGTCAGAGGATTCAGTTATCTTCACTGATCGGTAAATGCTTGCGTATCGAGAAGTCGTTCGAATCCGACCACCGTAGAATATCGAGACTGCTTTGAATTTCAGTCTGACACGATCATTGCCCACCCTGCTCTGTATCTGGGTTAGTTCGCTCCCTCAAGCCGTTCGTGCAAATGACTTCAGCACCTTCGTTGAACCATTCTTGAAGCAATACTGCATCCGCTGTCACGGAGCTGAAGACGATGTTTACGGGGAGGTGAACTTTCTCGAAATCCAATCTCCTGCAAAATTGGATGAGGCATTTGAAATCTGGGAGAGAGCGGCTGAACTGGTGGTTGATGGTTCAATGCCGCCAGAAGATGAACTGCAACCGACACCCATGCAGAGAGAGCAGTTCAAGCATTGGTATCAGAAACGATTTGTTGAGTCCGTTCAGCCGCATCCGGGATACCTCCGCCCGCGCAGGCTTTCCGTGGTTGAATATCGAAATACTTTGCAGTCATTGTTGGGTTTTGAGCTCGACGTCGTCATTCGGGAAGCGGAGCAGACCGTTTCCGAAACTTCACTTGTCTTGAAGTTATTGCCCATCGATCCCCCCGGACCGAGTCGGTTCAAGAATGACACGTCAGCTAATCCGCTTACAACGCTTGCCTGGAATCAATATTCGTACATCATCGACAATGCTTTGGAGCGACTGTTCTCGCCTCAATATCAATCGGAACTGGAAGCTTTCACCGGGCCGATCGATGGTGATTTTCTCACCGAACAGCAAGCCAAGCGAATGCTGAGAACGCTCATTCCTCGAGCGTATCGACGGACAGTGGATGATTCCGTGGTGAGCAGATCGGTCTCGGAAGTGACTGGCTACCAAGGTTCCGATTTGGAGATCCGGCTTCGACGAGAGATCAAGACAATCCTGATGTCGCCTCAGTTTCTCTTTAGAGGATTGTTGCTGGACGTTCCACGTGACCAACGAGTTCCGGTGGATGATTTCGAGTTGGCCGAGCGTCTAAGTTATTTCCTCTGGGCTGATATGCCGGATCAAGAATTATTAAACCTCGCGGCAGAAGGACAACTGGGGCAGGCGGACGTTTATCACGCTCAAATCGATCGTATGTTAGCTTCTCCCAAAGCGAGATCCTTGGCCGAGGACTTCGGAGTTCAGTGGTTTTCGCTGAGCGAGATCGAACACGTTTCCAACAATCCACCTGTAGCGGATGCACTCTTCACTCAAGCTGTCGATTTTCTGGACTATCTGTTCCGACATGATCGACCGCTCACGGAACTGATTGATTCCGACGTCAGCTTCATTAACCCGCACACTGCGAAGTACTACCCGAACGATCGCGTTCAAATGGCGAAATACTCCAAGCAGAAAGGGATCGAAGTCGAAAGGGTTCCCAATCAGCAAATCACATTGAACAACACCATGGAGAGAGGTGGCCTGCTGACAATGCCGGGAGTCTTGGCCATGAACAAAGGTCCCATTCAGCGTGGAACCTGGATTCTGGAACGTGTTCTTGGTGAACATTTACCTGACCCACCAGCAGATGTGGGCCAGGTCGCAGCGAGCCCACCGGGAGAAGAACTTACATTTCGTCAACGCTTTGAGCAGCACCGCAGCAACGCAACGTGCGCCGTCTGTCATGACAAAATCGACCCACTCGGCTTCTCGCTTCAGGAGTATGACGACAACGGTGAGTTTATTGCCCAAGCCAGGGAGTCAACTCGCAAGAAAAAGAAACAGAGCGAATGGGTTGAACTCGATTTGCCAATCGACTCCAGCGGTCAACTCTCCTCTGGAGAACGCTTTGATGACTTCAACGGGCTCAAGAGGCTGCTCGTAACGACTCAACGGGAACGTGTCACCCATAACATCGTCGAAACCATGATGGCTTATGGTCTCTGTCGGAAACTGGAAGCATATGATCGTGCCGCAATTGAACGAATCGTTGAAGAACTTGATGAAAACCATGGCACGTTCCGTGATCTGATTCATAAAATCGCTGACAGCTTGCCGTTTAAAGAAACAGTCGTTCTCGGCAACGAATAACCTGGGAGTCATCATGAACTGGCAGATCGATCGACGAACTTTCCTGAGAAGCTCTGCCGGCGCGGCACTTCCACTGCCGTTCTTAAATCTGATGGAACGTCAAGCTTCCGGTGCTGTCGCTGAGCAACCTCCTGTTCGGTTCATGACATTGTTTAAGCCAAACGGTGTTCATCCTCCGAGTTGGAACATCAACGGTGGGCAGGAATTTGACTTCCGCATGTCGCCGCTCATGCAACCCTTCGCGAAGCATAAAGACGACCTGCTGATCCTGGACAACATGGGCGATTTCGGCTTCTCATCACACGCCAGTTCGACTCGGCGTTTTCTGAGCGGGCACCATGAAAACAAAACTTCTGCCTCGATCGATCAACTTATTGCAGATCAAATCAGTGATGGGACGTCGCATCGATCACTGGAGTTGACCACCGAAGGGCTCTTCCCGAATCAAATCGGTTGCAGCTATATCTCCTATGATCAAAACGGAGACGCCATTCCTCGCGAAAGCGATCCGCAACTCGTTTTCGATCGCCTGTTTCGCAATCCGATGAGCCACCCCGACAAGCGGAAGGAAATGACAAGCTTGTTGGATCGAGTTTCGGATGATGCAAGATCACTAGCTCGGCGGGCCGGCAAAGAAGATCGTCAGACCTTGGAACAATATCTGACTGTAGTTCGCGAAACGGAGAAGCGACTGCAAACGATGAAATCCAACGCTCAGCCGAAGACGGAGTTGAACGGACTCCAGCGCCCTTCAATTCCGGGGAATCTGGACGAACAGGTCGAATCGATGCTCGACTTGATTTCCCTGGCACTGTGGACAGATTCCACGCGTTGCATCACATACATGCTGGGCAACAGCAATAGCCGCATGATCTTTGATTTCCTGGGTGTTAAAGAACAGCACCACTATCTCTCGCACTTCTTCAGAAACTTCTCGCGAGAGAATATCGACGGGCTGATGAAGATTAGTTTATGGCATATGGCGAAGTTCGACTCGCTGCTGAATCGACTGAAGTCCTACAAGGACCATCACGGGACACTCCTCGATCACAGCGTGGTCCTGTTCGGATCGGGCATGGGCCACAGCGACAATCACACGGTTACTCGCATTCCGCTCATTCTAGCGGGACGAGGTGGAGGCATGATCAAGACGGGACGCTATGTCCGCTATTCCGAGAATCAACAGCTGGGACGGCTTCATCTCGCTTTGCTGCAAAAGTTCGGTGTCGAAGTTGACTCCTTCGCCGGTTCCACACATCCACTGCCTGGGCTCGATGCGTCAGATTATACACCGTTCCGGGAACGACCTTTCGACAGTTGGGTTCGCCACGAAGAAGGAACCATCACTGTCCAGGGCCGTTTGCGTCTTTCGGAAGACCTCAACGAGGCCCGTATTTTCTTTGTCGATGTGGAAGGTGCGTCGCCTGTTAAAGTAGACGTCGAATTTCGGGATTTTCACCAGTTCAATCTCCCCTACCACTGTGGAACTCCAATCAACCTGACAGGTACCGGAACCGAGATACAGGGCCAACTCTCAATTACCAAGGTGACTCAACTCAAATCACTCTTTGGAAAAGACCCAGGCACTCTTAACGGCTAAGCGATTCGTTTTCTGGGAACTCTTTGGATGTTAGAGGTTCCCGCTTCGTTGACGACTCAGGAGTTAAACTTAGAGGTGATCTGGAGCTGCGTGACAACGAAGAAGTGATCCCCGACAACCAAGAGTTTGCAATCGCTGTCTATTCGACGAAACGCATTGGCAGTTAACATTGTCGACCGGTGGGAACACATCGCGCGACATATCGACTTACGTGACAGATGTGGCGACGATTTTTCCGGTTGCAGATGAAAGGCATACCGGTTTTGGTTCGGAGTGTTATATCTAGGACGCCAAGTTGGCTTCACACTGAATGAGTAGATTGTTGAGCTATGTCACGATACCAGCTGCCAATGTCAGACAATTGTCACTAGGTGAAGAGTGTTGAGGTAATGGGAAATCAGATATCGGAGCTTAAAGAATCTGCGCATTGTCACGCTTGAGGATGCGGAATGAAACGGCTCAACCAGTTCATACTGATCACCTCGTTCATTCCATTCTGCTGGCTTGCTTTCATGGCAATTCATGAACTGGGGCATGTCATCGCTGGTCTCACGACGGGAGGGGCAATTACGAAGGTGGTTCTCCATCCATTGGCCATTTCGCGAACAGACGTTTCACTGAATCCTAGTCCTTTGGTGACTGTTTGGGCTGGACCGGTCATTGGTGTTGTGGTGCCACTTATAGTTTGGGGCCTCTTTCGGAAATTCAGAATTCCCGGTGACAATCTTGCTCGATTCCTGGCAGGCTTTTGCATGATCGCGAATGGTGCCTAAATTGGAATCGGATCGTTCGAAAAGATCGGCGATGCAGGTGTCATGCTCCAAAATGGATCACCAATTTGGTTGCTATGGTTGTTCGGAATCATCACTGTGCCGACCGGTTTTGCCATCTGGCATGGACTCGGGGCAAAATTCGGTTTGGGCGAATCGAATGGCAGTGTTGACGAACGAGTTGCATACGTTTCGCTCGCATTACTTGTTGCCATGCTGTTGGCGACGACCACACTCAGTGCACGATTCTGAGAACTGCGACTCGGAGGCTCATTCCACCTTCACTCTGTCACTCAGCAGCATCTGGCTGGGAACTGCGAGAGGGATCGACCCGGTGGTCAAATCAATGATGGCTGATTAGAATCGCACCACCTTCAAAGGAGCAATTGCATGAAACTGGCTGTTTGCACGGCTGTGGTATTTTTCACGCTGTTCGGGACTGAGTGTCTCCACGCAGCTGACTCGCGTCCGAATATCTTGGTGATGATGGTCGACGATTTGGGATATTCGGACCTCGGTTGCTACGGGAGCGAGATCGACACTCCGAATCTTGATGCACTGGCTGCGAATGGGCTGCGTTTCTCTCAGTTTTACAACACAGCGAAGTGTCACTCTTCGCGGGTGTCATTGCTGACAGGTCAGTATTGCATCGCTGCCGGGGATACCGCCTTGACTCATGCTGTCACGTCTGCGGAAGTGCTCGCTGATTCCGGCTATTTTACGGCAATGACAGGCAAGTGGCACCTCGATGGGCAGCCAACAGATTTTGGATTCCAGAAGTACTTCGGCCACCTCAGCGGTGCGTGCAACTATTTCACTGGCGATAATACCTTTCGACTCAATGGCGAAAAGTGGCAGGTTCCGAAAGAGGGATTTTACACAACGACTGCGAACGTCGACTACGCGCTTGAGTTTCTCGGCGAAGCTCGCCAGACGAAGAGTCCCTGGTTTCTGTACGTTGCTTTCAACGCCCCACACGCTCCTTTACATGCGCTGCCCGAGGACTACGCCAAGTACAAAGGTCGCTATGACGAGGGTTGGGACAAAGTACGCGCAGCCCGA
Organism: Thalassoglobus sp. JC818; assembly: GCF_040717535.1. Taxonomy (NCBI): domain Bacteria; kingdom Pseudomonadati; phylum Planctomycetota; class Planctomycetia; order Planctomycetales; family Planctomycetaceae; genus Thalassoglobus; species Thalassoglobus sp. JC818. Next base: position 43,769 of record NZ_JBFEFI010000001.1, on the reverse strand, counting down.
GTCGCGAAACAGAAGCAAATCGGAATACTACCTGCCACTCTTAAGGAGAGTCCGCGTCCTGACCATATCCTTGCGTGGGAAGACATGGAGCCCTGGCGCCAAAAGTATGAAGCGAACCGCATGACGACTCTCGCTGCCATGATCGACCGGGTCGATCAGGAGATCGGTCGACTTGTCACTGACCTCCGGAGTCGTGGAGAGCTGGAGAACACGTTAATCCTTTTCGTCTCAGACAACGGAGCCTGTCCTTACGATCGCAAGAAACCATTGCTGGATGTCGAACCGACGACTGGCGACATATCTCTAGCGGATTCAACGGGGTGGTCGTGGATGAGAAACAGCCCGTTTCGCTACTACAAGCAGAATCAATTCGAAGGTGGAATTTCGACTCCGGGGATTGTACATTGGCCAGCCGGTCTAAAGACCTCACCGGGCTCGGTCGTTGATACTCCAGTTCACTTGATCGATGTCATGCCGACACTCGCCGATGTTGCGGGAGCCGAAGTTCCTGAGACGTGGCCCGCTCGCGAATTAAGGCCGGTTTCGGGCATCTCTCTCTTGCCGCTCTTCGAGGGGAATGAAATCGAACGTCCTTCCCCGATACACTTGCTGTTCTCGAAGGATCGTGGATTGCGAGATGGTGACTGGAAGATCGTCAGTTTTCAGAGCAGTCCCTGGGAGCTGTATCATGTCGCCGACGATCGTGCCGAATTGCATAATCTGGCACACTCAGAACCTGAACGAGTGCAGCAGATGGTGGAGACCTGGACCAACATGGCCCGAGGTGTATTGCATGCCAAACCAAATGTGTATGCCCCTGTCGATAAAAAAACTGAGCCTCATCGTCACCGCGAATGGACAAACTTTGACAGCGATGCCCCTTCCAAAGGCCAACAGGTCATGCGGCGACGCTCACAGAACCGTGGGAAGCCGAACAAGCCAATTCGAGCCAGAAAGAATACGCGACTCACTCTTGAAGATGGAACGCTTCAGTTGCAATTCACAGGCGAAGATCCCGGCATTGCGATGGACCTGAGGGGACATGATTTGCCCAATGGTCCCTACCGGTTGACTTTCAAACTGCGTGATGGCTCGCGAGATGGCGGCGAACTGTTTTTTACGACTGACTCGGAAAGGACATTGCCGAAGGGAGAACGACTGACTTTCCCGGTCGTCGCGGACGGAGAGTGGCAATCAATCTCGCTGGACTTGGCGACGAAAAGTCGCATCTACCAGTTGCGGATCGACGTCAGTTCTGGTCCCGGAAAAGCAACGATCTCCGAACTTCAGCTCGGCGACGAACAGGGGCAGCTTCTCATGTCGTGGCCGGAAAAGGAATCTAATTAATGAAATTCGCATTCAGCGTGTCTTGTCTCTGCCTATTTTTTACAGGGACAGTCGCAGCGGCAGAACGGCCGAACATTGTCATGATTTTCACTGACGATCAACGGCACGATGCGGTCGGCTATGCTGGCAACGACGCTGTCGCAACACCTCATCTGGACAGTTTGGCGATGCAGGGTTTGGTGTTTCGAAATTGTTTCGTGAACACTTCCATCTGTGCCATCAGTCGAGCGAATCTGTTGACCGGACAGTATCCCGGACGTCATGGCATCAGTGATTTCCATAAAACTCTAACCGTTGAACAACTCGAACAGACGGTCCCTGCCAGACTGCGAAACGCCGGATATCAAACGGCATTCTTCGGCAAATGGGGCATTGGCGACTCACCGGAACGGACTCATGAAGGTGCGGCGATCTTCGACTACTGGGCAGGTCAACCGATGCAGACTTGTTTCTTTCATGGCGACGAGTGTCGGTATCTCAATTTCAATGGCTTCGACCGCCCGCTTGATGACCTCTGCGACTGTCCGGCCGATTCGAAAGGACGTGTCGGATACCGGAACCGAATCGGGCTGGCGAATCTTGAGAATCCAAGTCATGTTGACTCCGAAATCACTCCGATGCACGTTGAGCGATTCCTGGATGGGCGCGATTCCGACAAGCCATTCTGCCTGATGGTCTTCTTCAAGGGACCACATTCGCCCCATACAGACTGGGATCCGGTGACTGAGCATGCGACGGATGGGAAAGAGATTTCCCGACCAGCTTCCGCTACTTTGGAGAACGCCGAGCTTGAACCGGAGATTATCAAACAATCACTCGGTCGTCCTTCGGGGATGAAACTGGTGCAGGATCAAGACGTGTTCGATCGGCATATGCGTGATTACTATCGGCAAATCGTCAGCTTGGACATCGGTGTCGGTCGAATTGTTGAATTGTTGAAGGATCGAGGACTCGATGAGAATACGGTTGTCCTATTCACTTCCGACAATGGGCACTACAAGGGAGAACACGGACTTTCCGGGAAGTGGCTCATGCACGAACCATCACTGCGTGTTCCGGGATTCTTTTTTGACCCCCGAAATCCGCGCGGAGATTCCACGGACCGCATGGTGATTACTACGGACTTTTCAGCAACGATGTTGTCGCTGGCAGGACTGGAAATTCCGGAGGACATGTCGGGAAGCGACCTGACAACTCTGAATGACGACCCAGAAGTGAAGTGGCGAGAAGATTTTCTATACGACCACCCCTATGCCCATCGAGGAGCGATTCCCAGAACGATTGGCGTCCGTACAAAAACTCACACTTACACCAGATACACCGATCCTGATCCACCTTTCGAACAACTGTTCGATTTGCGCGTTGATCCCGATCAGCTTCAGAACCTGGCTGAGCTCGACGAACACAGAGCAACTCTCGAGAACCTAAGAAATCGCTGCGACGCTCTGCTCAGTGAGAACAACTGAGTACCACCTGACATACGTGAACGCGGACAAACTGTTGTAAATACAAAATCGCGTTCCCTCTGACGCAACTCAGAAGTCTTTCAAAATCGCCTTGAGTTTGAGCTGATAGTTTCTCCTCACACGAGACGTTGAGGTGCGTTCAAATTCGCAGTTCAGCGTTTTGATTTTCTTTCCCGCAATCGTTCGCGAAAAGCTTCCAGCAGTCGGCTTTGGAACCGGTATGGATTCCATGCGACTGCCACGGTGCGTGTTGGTTTTCGACCCGAGAATGAGCGGTAGACTCGGCGATCGCTTTGATCGATGCGTTTTGCCATTTCGGGAATCATCGACACACCATGTGACAGTGAAACCAATTCCTGGACGGTTGCCAGTTGGCTTGTCTTCTCAACTGAGACCGGTTGAAAAGAGCGCTGGCGGCAGAATGAGACGATGTTGTCAGACAGGCAGTGAGCTTCGTCGAGTAGAACAAACGGTAGCGGTTCGACATCACTCAGCCGAATGGCTTTCTTTGCAGCGAGAGGATGATCCGGAGGAAGGACAAGAAAGAGCTCTTCGTCGAATAGCTCTTCCACTTCCAAGTACTTCGCTGGGATCGGCAACGCGAGAATGGCCAGGTCGACTTCACCTTGTGTACAGCTTTTGATCAAGTTGTCGGTTGTGTTCTCCTGAACAATCACGTTCGCTTTCGGGAACTCTGCGGAAAACTGTCGCAAGATGTCGGGCAGAAAGAACGGGGCAATCGTGGGGATGGCACCAATTCGAATGCGACCACTTTCCCGATCGTCCGTGATCTCCGCCTTGGTGTCTTCCAGGATGGAAAGCACCTGCTGTGCTCGGGCTTGTAGAAGCGTTCCTGCATCTGTCAGTGAAACCGAGCGAGTCTTGCGTTCAAAGACTGGTTGCCCGAGTTCCTCTTCCAGCTTCTGTATCGAACGGCTCAGCGCAGGTTGAGAGATCATCAGATCTTCAGCAGCACGAGTGAAGTTGCCTCTCTCAGCAACTTTCAGGAAATATCGCAGTTGATCAAGTTCCATGAAATCTTCTCAAGGGAATGCATGTGGTGCATTGATGATAGTACCCGAATGCATTGGACGCATCCGTATATGGGAGACAATCATTTCGCGACGATGGCCTGCCGTCGCACGAACTTTGGGCGATCTGGGAATCGTTCAGAAAAGCACGATGAGACAGGCGATGATGCGGTTCCATGCACGGCATGTATCGCAGGTAGACATTCAATGCATTGGAATATTCGCATGGGTGGGTCAATAATGCCAATAGATTGACCGGCAATGATTGATTGAGAACTGAGAACAATACCCCAAACTTCTGAGGAAAAAGCTATGGCAAAAGCAAATTATCTTGCTCGTGTAGTGACGAGCTGTGCAGTACTGTGCATCGCCGCACCGACGCATGCTCAAGAGGCAGAAACCGCGAACGCGAATGCAGAAGCCAAATGCCCTGTCGTAGGAGTCGTCCAACCGTCGATGGCCCGACACACGGCTGCTGGTGCGATGTCGAATCACGACTGGTGGCCGAACCAGTTGAACCTCAGAATTCTTCACCAGAACTCGCTCAAAGGAAATCCGATGGGCGAGGATTTCAACTACGCGGAGGAGTTCAACAAGCTCGATCTTGATGCCGTCAAGAAGGACATTGAGGAGCTGATGACCACCTCGCAGGACTGGTGGCCAGCCGACTATGGGCACTACGGTCCGCTGTTTATTCGCATGGCTTGGCACAGTGCTGGAACGTACCGAGTGACCGATGGCCGTGGAGGCGCAGGTTACGGAACGCAACGGTTTGCACCTCTCAATAGTTGGCCCGACAACGCGAATCTGGACAAAGCTCGTCGTCTGCTTTGGCCCATCAAACAGAAATATGGCAATAAGATCTCCTGGGCAGACCTGATGGTTTTGACCGGCAACGTTGCCTTGGAATCGATGGGCTTTGAAACACTCGGCTTTGCTGGCGGGCGAGAAGATGTTTGGGAACCGCAGGAAGACATTTACTGGGGACCGGAGAGTGAGTGGCTTGGCGATAAGCGATACAGCGGAGACCGCGAACTGGAGAATCCACTCGCAGCTGTGCAAATGGGGCTGATTTACGTGAACCCTGAGGGTCCAAATGGTGAGCCGATTGCTCTCAAGGCTGCCAAGGACATTCGTGAAACATTTGCACGCATGGCAATGAACGACGAAGAAACTGTGGCATTGATCGCGGGTGGTCACACCTTCGGGAAAGCTCACGGTGCTGCCAGTGCTGAGAATGTTGGTGCTGAACCGGAAGGAGCAGGAATCGAAGAACAAGGTCTCGGCTGGAAGAACAAATTCGGTACCGGCAATGCTGGCGACACAATCACCAGTGGTCTGGAAGGTGCTTGGACCTCGACACCAACGCAGTGGTCGAACGGCTACTTCGAGAATCTCTTCTCCTATGACTGGGACCTCGTTAAGAGTCCTGCTGGTGCTTGGCAGTGGAAGCCGACCGACCCCAACGCAGAAGGAACGGTTCCGGATGCTCATGATGCCAGCAAGTCACATGCACCGATGATGTTTACGACGGATCTCGCTTTGCGAATGGATCCGGAATACAACAAGATTTCAAAGCGCTTTCACGAAAATCCGGAGGAGTTTGAACTCGCTTTCGCAAAAGCCTGGTACAAGCTGACTCACCGCGACATGGGACCTGTCTCACGCCTGCTCGGGTCACAAGTACCTGAGCCACAGCTATGGCAAGATCCCGTACCGGAAGTTGATCACAAATTGATCGACGAGGACGACATTGCGGTTCTGAAAGGCAAACTTGAAGCGACTGGATTGTCCACTTCAGATTTTGTCTCAACAGCTTGGGCATCGGCGTCCACATTCCGTGGGTCAGATAAAAGAGGTGGAGCGAATGGAGCTCGAATCCGACTCGAGCCTCAAAAAGACTGGCAAGTTAACAACCCCGCCAAGCTTGGGAAGGTTCTCGACGCTCTGGAGCAGGTTCAGAAAGAGTTCAATCAATCACAATCCGACGGAACGAAAGTTTCCCTCGCCGATTTGATCGTTTTGAGTGGAAGTCTCGCAGTTGAAGACGCTGCTCGACGGGCTGGTTTCGACGTAAAAGTTCCGTTCTCACCTGGACGGACCGATGCCACCCTGGAAATGACTGACGTCGAGTCATTCTCATACCTCGAACCGAAATCGGATGGATTCCGGAACTTCCAGGCACGTGAAGTCGACCGACCTGCCGAAGAATTGTTGATCGATCGAGCCCAGCAACTCACGCTCACTGCTCCAGAAATGACCGTGCTTGTTGGTGGCCTACGAGTCCTGAATGCCAACTCCGGTTCAGGGCCGATCGCTCAACTCGGCGTTTTCACAGAGACTCCAGAAACCCTCAGCAACGACTTCTTCGTGAACTTGCTCGACATGGACACCGAGTGGCAGAAGTCTGAGATGTGTGATCATTTCTTCGAAGGTCGCGACCGCGATACTGGCAAAGTTAAATGGACTGCCAGCCGAGTCGATCTCGTCTTCGGATCAAACTCCCAGCTGCGAGCCATCGCGGAAGTTTATGCCTCCGATGATGCGAAAGAGAAGTTCGTCAACGACTTTGTCGCTGCGTGGACCAAGGTGATGAATCTGGACCGCTTTGACCTGCAACGAGATCAATAAGATCTCTTCAGAACAATCGTTTACTCTCCCCGATGAGTGGGACAAGGTCGAATCGATCTTGTCCCACTTTTTTATTGCGAGGCTATTGGAACTCTTTCGAAAAATGTTGCCCACGCCCTCCCCTGCGGCCGGGCATATGGCCTTACGACGCAAGACTGCGTTGTAATCTAACTCACTCAGATTGATTATTTAAATAGCTGTGGCAGGCGAGGCAGTTGGCTGTCAGGTTTTCGTAAGCGTACGCAGCGCCTTCAAGATTCTCGTCCTTTGCCATTTGTTCAAGCTGCGTCGACAATCGCAGAAATTCGAGACGGAAATGTCTGAAAATTTCGTTCTCGGTCTGGTCACCTTCGATATCTTCCGGCGATTGCAAGCTTGTTTGTTTCAGCTTTGCCGCTGTCGCTTCGATGGCAGCGAAGTCATTCATGACGAGCGCCGGCAATATCGACTGGGCTGCTTTCGACTTAGATTGCATCGAGTTGCGAATCGCGTCTCGTTTTGTCTCGGTCGGGATTGGCGCAACGTTTTGAGCGCACGCGTCTAACATCGTCATCACGATCACGCAGGTTGCGGAAAGCAACACGAGTGATTTTACGAAACGTTTCATAGTCAACTCCGTTTGAATGTATTATTAAGAGCGTTGCTGATTGTCGATTATCGCAAGGCGGACCCTTGTTCCCGTTGTTGAATCGGAATTTCGGGCTGTGATCTCACCATCATGAGCTTCGATGATTCGTTTGCAGATCGGCATCCCGAGTCCGGTCCCTTTGGTTTTCGTCGTAAAGAACGGTTCAAAGATTTTCTTCGACTGTTCATCAGTCAGACCTGGACCAAAGTCGTCGATTAGGATTTCGATAACACGCTTGCCGTTGACGTTAAAATCAGTGAGGTTCACACACACTTCGGAGTTTGCCGGAGATACCGCGAGGGCGTTCTCGAAAACATTCCTGAAGACCTGTGCCATTCGGCTCGCGTCACAACGAATCGTCTTGGCGACAAGTTGGTTGTCCATCTTCAGTTGCACCGGAACAGCTGAATTGGCTCCGGTCAGGTGATTCCACGTTTGCTGACAGAGCCGAACGATATCAATGTCGGCCAAGTCAAGAATGATGGGGGCTGCATAGTTGCGTACTTCCTCGTAAAGACGTTGCAATTCACCAAGTGCTTCTTGACTCTGAGTCACCAACTTCAACGAGTTGTCATGTGCGTCGAGTTCCAGGACGTCGAGTGCCGCTCTGGCTCGCTGCAAAGCATTTCGGCTTTCGTGGGCAAGTCCTGTGACCATCTGGCCAATGGCTGCGAGACGCTCACGCTCGATCAGTCGAGTTTCAGCGTGTTTGAGCTCAGTGATGTCGTTGCCAATGGCCAACACACCTTCTCGAACGTCATCCGCGTCGTGCAGCGCCTGAGCAGACCAGGTCAGAGTTCGGATCTCCTCTGAGCGTGTTTGAATGTCGTGGATGTTGCTTTGCAGAGATGCTCCGCAGAGCACATTTTCGAACAATCGTCGCTGCTGATCGCGAATTTCTGAAGGCAAAAACGTTTCGAACCAATCAAGTCCTTGAACTTCAGCAGTCGCGAATCCGCTGAGGTCTTCAAGAAATCGATTGATTTTGGCAATCCGTCCATGAACATTCAGGACGACTACAGCTGAACTTGCTGTGGCCAGAAGGTTGTCGGCAAACTCACGCTCCCGCTGAGCCATTTCTTCGGCAAGTTTTCGACTGGTCATGTCTCGAATGATGCCGGTGAATAACATCTCGTCGCCGACTCGAACTTCGCTGACTGCAAGATCGATATGGATGGGGCTTCCATCTTTCCTTCGTGCAATCAACTCGCGGCCAATTCCGATAATTTTGGCTTCGCCAGTCCTCAGGTAGCTCTCGATATAGCCATCATGCTCTTCGCGATACGGGGAAGGCATAAGCATCGACACATTGTTCCCGATCAACTCCTCCTGCGAAAACTGAAACAGATTTGAGACAGCCGCGTTTGCATGTCGAATCGTCCCCCGCGAGTCGATCGTGATGATCGCATCAACTGCCGTTTGCAAGATCGCACGAAGAATCGCCAGTTGCTCTTTCAGAGAATGTGCGCTCGAGTTCGCCATAAGTCTTGATGTTCAGGAAAGTGATGCCATGAAAGGAATTGAATTCGCGAGACTTGTCTGATCGTCACATTGCTCGATGATATTGGAAAGTGTGCGACGGCATTGAGTTTGCTCCACTATGATAGCAGTTTCGCCGAGAACAAAAGTGTGCGAATTCGCACAGTCGTCAGCCGGACCGAGAACGTCAGTCGAGCCATTCGATGAGTCAATCAAAAGCGATCAATTTGCTTATCGTGGAAGACGATGATGGATTCCGTGAGACCGCTACGCACTGGCTGCAGCGACAGGGCCATCACGTCGAACAATCACCTAATGGCGCTGATGCCCTGCATATCGCTGGCACCCGGCATTTTGATGTTGCGATTGTCGACATGAATATGCCTGGGATTTCTGGAATGGAAGTTTTGCAGCGAATGCACGAACAGTGTCCGGATACGGAAATCATCATTTTGACAGGACAAGCGACCGTTGATAATGCGGTCGAAGCGATGAAGCTGGGAGCTACCGACTATTTGACCAAACCCTTTCCCCTCGGAGATCTCGAACGTCGCTGCCTGCAGGCTGCTGAGCGAGGTCGGCTCAACAAGGAAAACCGTCAACTTCGCACATTGCTAGACCGGTCCAAGCCGAAAACGAAGATCATCGGAGAATCTCCTTCGATGAAAGAAGTGTTTCGAGTGGTGAATCGCGTCGCGCCGACGGAGAAAGCTGTGCTCATTCAGGGAGAAAGTGGGACAGGCAAAGAGCTCATCGCCCAAGCAATCCAGGAGCGAAGCACTCGCGTAGATCGGCCGTTTGTCACAATCAACTGTGCGGCCTTGCCCGAAACGCTTGTCGAAAGCGAACTGTTCGGACATGAGAAAGGATCATTCACTGGGGCAAACGATCGTAAGTACGGACTTTTTGAGGTCGCAGATGGAGGGACGTTATTCGTCGATGAGATTGGTGAGTTGCCGCTGTCACTCCAGCCTAAGCTGCTACGAGTGTTGGAAAATGGCTCGCTGCGACGAGTTGGATCTCATCAGGAGCGAGTCGTGAATGTCCGCGTGATTGCCGCGACGAATCGTGACTTAAAGAAGGAAGTTGAGAATGGTCGATTCCGCGAAGATCTGTATTACCGCATCAATGTGATCACTCTTGATCTCCCACCGCTGCGGCACCGTCATGGTGATGTCGCGCTGCTGGTCGACGACGTTCTGGGAAGCGAATGGGAGATTGAACAAGACGCGTTCAACGCTCTGCTTCGATACGACTGGCCCGGAAACGTTCGGCAGTTGCTGAATGCACTTGATCGTGCAATGGTGATGGCCGAAGACCACCTGATAACGATTGACGATCTGCCGAAAGAAGTCGTCGAAGCGACCGGACGCGAGGTTCTTCCTCACAGCGAAAGTACAAATCCTAGCATAAGTGACTTGGCGACCATCGAGAAGCGTCACATCGTCGAAGTTCTGGAGCACGTCGGACATAACAAAGCTCAAGCAGCCCGCGTGCTTGGCATACATCGTCGAAAGCTTTATCGATTGCTGGAACGATACGAAATCGAATCGAATAAGTAACGACTCAGTTTGGACGTTCAATCGACCATCGTGCGATTAACATCCCAATCGCGATGACGTGAACGATCACCGCGATGAGGCCAACTCCAACGAGCGTATCAGTACCGTCCGGTTTGAGTACGCTTCGTCTAAAAATCTGGCGATTAATCACTCCGCAGATCCAAGTCCAGTGAAGCATGACGTGAATTGTGATTCCCAAAGTCAGGACTGACAATGTCGTAAACTGAACGTTCTGCCAATCGACGACATCGCCTCCCCACAACTCCCAACCTTCAGCATCTAAACCGACGGGGAAGACGAACTGTAGAATCGCTGCCACCAACATCAGAACGACGAAGTTCATCAGCAGAAGAAGGTCGAGATAGAAATTGACGAGCGACCATGAGACTCGGCTGTTCTTTTTCTCAACTGTTGACGATGAAAGCTGTTCAGACTCTGATGCCATTTTTGTAGGTAAACCTGACTAGAGCAAGTTGCTCTTTCCTGTGCACTCGCTTGCATTGTTTCACAAGTTAAAAGTCTGTGGTTGCTCGTGCGAGATCGTGCGCACAAGATCAGAAAATGCTCTATTGAGCAGATGTATCGCAAAAGGGGCAATCAGGAACTGCCTCTGAGTGGTTGAATGAGTAGAAGGCTGCCCCACGATACACAGTGATGGCACCAGTCACGACAACACACCAGGCTGCCACACGCAACAAACGAATCCTCGCCACAGCGGAGAGGAGTTGGCCACCGACTCCAGTCAGGACCATCATCGGAATGGTCCCTGCCCCAAACGCCAACATAATCGCGCTTCCTAACAATAAGTCTTGCGAGGCAGTGGCGATAGCGAGGAAACCATACAGCAAACCGCATGGCAGAAACCCGGTCATCACTCCTGCGAGGAACTTGGACGAGTACCGATGAGATTGAAAGAACGTTCGAAATAAGGGACTCATAAGACAACTATGCGATGTGTCAGTGTTGCGAGTTTTCCAAATTTGGACTCCGGCAGCTTTCAAGCCTTGAGTAACGAGAAACGTTCCGGCAACGATGCTCAGCACAGCGGATACGTTGATCCAACTGGTCATCGCTCGGCTCATTCCCAAACCGACGAATCCAGCGATCGCGCCCAGTGAAGCATAAGTAAACAGTCGTCCCAGTGAGTAAACTCCCTGGCTCATCCATAATTGTGTACGGGACTCTGCACCGGAGCCCAACATGATTGCGAATCCGCCGCACATACCCAAACAGTGCGACGAGCCGAGGAGCCCACCTATGAAGATCAAAGGTAACTCGCTCACGATGTGACCTCATGAATCGACTGAGGTGCATGAAACGTCGTTTGAGTCACTTGTTCAGTTTGTCTTAGGGATGTCTTCGATGCTTCTTCGTGATTCTCCGGGACGGAATAAGTACTTTGGAGTCGAAGCGAATTCGTAATGACGAATACACTACTGACAACCATCAACGCAGCAGCAACAGCAGGATGTAAATAACCCGTGGCGGCAACGGCCATTCCGATTCCGTTGTAGCCAAATGCCCATGTGAGGTTTGTGCGGATCGTCTTCAATGTTTGACGTGAAAGGTCGATCAACCAGGGGATCTGTGAAAGGTCATTGCCAACGAGGCAAATGTCCGCCGTGTCTCGACTGACGTCAGCACCGCATCCTAAACAAATTCCAACATCTGCGGCGGACAATGCAACGACATCGTTAATCCCATCCCCAATCAGAGCGACGGGACCGATTAGTTTTTGGACTTTTTCAAGCTCCGATTTTTTCTCCTCAGGTGTCAGCCCTGCTGCGACTGACAAGTCTTCCGTCGCTGCCAAACGTTGGGATGCATTGGACGAATCGCCCGTCAAGATGCCCAGGTTCATTCCTCTTTGGCGACATTCGGCGAGCATCGACAATGCTGATTCACGAAGCTGTTCTTCAAACACAAAGACGCCACGCACCGTTCCACCCCAACCGATCAGAGCGATCGGAAATCCCTGCTTCTCAGCTTGTTTTACTTCGGTCTGCAAGCTCGGATCACATTGAATGTTGAGGTCGCTGATCAGCGACAGGCTTCCGAGTGCGGTTGGTTGAAACTCGCCAGCCACGGTCCCGAATACACCCTTTCCCGCCTGGCTAGTTGGATGGACGTCCAGCGGAGGAAAATGATTTGGGATGTAAGACTGAATGGCTCGGCTGAACACATGCGTTGAAGATTGTGCAAGCTGTCTTGAGCGACAGTGAACGTCGCCGATGGAAGTTTGTCCATCCAAGAGCAAAGACTTCACGACTGGGGTGCCAGTTGTCAGTGTCCCTGTTTTATCAAATCGAATCGCCTTGATCGTGGCCAGTGCCTCAAGAACCTGCGGTGAGTTAAATGCGATTCCTCGACGTGCTGCGACCCCAATTGCTGCCCAAAGAGCCATGGGAGTCGCCAGTCCCAGCCCGCACGGGCACGCGATCAGAACGACCGAAAGTGCGGCCAGCAGACCTGTCATGGGTGAATCCGACAAGGAATGGAACAACAGCGTTCCCAATGCCAGGCAAAAGGTCGCAGGAATAAAAGCTTGGCTAATTCGATCCGCCAAGCGTTGTGTGTCGCTTTGCGCAAATCGTGTTTCCTGCACAGCCTTGATGAGACGTTGCAGAACCGTTCCGTCTTCTGCAACATCGACTTGCACGATGATCTGGCCATCAAGTGAGATCGTTCCCCCGACGGCTCGATCCTGAACGCCTCTCGAAACTGGCCAACTTTCCCCAGTTACCAGTTGTTCGTCAACGGATGTCTGACCATCGACAATCACCCCATCTACCGGAATGCGTTCCCCGGCGCGGATGAGTACTTCATCTCCAATCTCCAATTCAGCTCGTGGGATCAAGCGTTCTGAGAGATCGCGTTGACGAATGATAACATCATCGGGGAGCAGGCTTTGCAACTCGTCAAGAGCCTGCGTTGAATGTAGTTTGCCTGCTGCTTCAAGCCATCGCCCAAGAGTGACAAACACCAGAATCATGCAGCCGACTTCGAAGTAGATGTCTCCCGTTCCTCGCCAGACGGAAATCGTCGAATAGGCGAAAGAGGAAAGGACGCCACTAAGAATTAGTATTTCGGTCGACAATCGCCTCTGCTTAAGATCAACGATCGATTGCTCTAGCATTGGCCTTCCAAGCAGGAGCAAGACTGGAAATGAAAGCAAGAGGCAAGCAAACCGAAACACGTCGGAGAGAGCCTCTGCCATTGGTGGGGTTTCTGAGATGTGGTCTCCGTGATACGCCCACAATGCGAGCGTCATCACCATCACGTTCATGCTCAGGAAGATAGCGATGCCAAGCTTTGTGAGCATCCAACGTTGACTGCCTTCTTCGCCGGTGCCACTGGTAATGGCGTGAGCGAATCGACATCCAGAGCAACAATATGCTGCATCATCTGCACCTGCTTTTGTGTTCCCGACAAGAGATCGAGGAACAGGCAGGCCGCAGTAATCGCAAAACCGACTCGTGGATGATGTGCAAGACATTCAGCGTACCCTGATGGGAAGTACATCAATTACGGCGGAGAGAGCAGTTCCGAATCGATCGCCGGGAGAAAGTAGACGATTCCGTAATAGATGACGAAGATCCAGAACAACATCCAGATGAGCCTTACATACCACGGGATGTCGTTACCAGAATATGTGTGATGCTGATGCTCTTCCTCAGCGGTTCCATTCTCAACCATTTCCTACAGTCCTCTAGTTCTTGACTCCGAAACTGGGATCGATGTCACGCCTTGTGGTGTGACTTCCCACCAGCCCATTCAGGTACGTAGTTTGGTTCTTCGACATCGAGTTCATCTTCGCGGTCGAGCATCGTATATTTGGGGCCTTCAATGTTGTGAAACATGCCGTGTGCCGCAGCCCAAATAAGCAAACAGAAAAACCCGAGACTCGCGAAGGTGTAATTCGCGAGCGGCGTTAGCGCGAAGACACCTTCCACGTCACCTTTCACTACGTTCCGGAACTCCAGCAGTTTGTTGACGAAACCAACCATGCTGGGAGTCAGGATGAAAACGCCCATAATCACCGTGGCAATCATCACTCCGCGTGATGTCTTCCGCTCATTATTCATTAGCTGAACCCTCTTCGGTTTGATCGGCAGCCTGCTCTTCCAGGCGTTCTAGCTTGGCAATCGGTGACTCGTCGTAGTCTTCGTAATACGGGTAGCTATCAAGCCAGGAACCGAGCCACTGCACGTATGTGATCAATGCCAATCCACGCTTGGTCGGTTTATCGGGTGAGCCGTCAAAGAACCACGGATATTCCGGCATCGGTGAGCCTTCGCTGAGGTCCGTCGGCCTGTAGAAGTGAACGGCATGCCAGTCGCTTGACCTTCTTCCACCTTCGCGTGTGAGGTCTGGTCCGACGCGACGTGTCCCAAACATAACCGGTCTTTGAAGTTCGTTTTGGTATTCGATCGATTCAGAAACTGGCCCCCAACGCTGACTCTCATTCGAAACAGGTCGCACGAATTGACTGTGACAATGCCAGCAGGCTTCACCCACATAGAGGTCGCGCCCCAGTTCCAGTGCTTCGGCACATCTCTCGTTGTACCAGGCATCGGCTTTCTCAGCGTCTTTGGGTGGAGTTCCGAACGCTTCTTTAAATTGTTCGGGCCATCTCTGCGCGAGGTCTTCAAACTGATAGCGGATATTGGGGTTCACCAACTCTTCGACAGTTTGCTCCGGCAGGTCGCTATACATCATGATTGGTACGACTGCATTCGACAGAAATGCGAATCCGAAGAAGAACAAACCAGCGATAAAAAAGATCCCGGATTTGGATTCAAACATTGGAGTAACAGTTCGTTAAAAAACGCAATTGGGTTGATGAATTAACTCGACGCAAGCACTGAAAGACGATGGTTCCTAAGCCGGCGCAGCTGCAATTTGAGTTTCGGATGTCGATTCGTGCTTCGGGGAAATCTGCCAGGTCTTGTACAAATTCCACAAGAAGCAGAGCTGCCCAGAAAGGATCGCCAGGGCTGCGATCAGGCGAACGATCCAGAATGGTTGGGAGACCTCGTAGGAGTGATCCCATTCATTCAGTCCCATCCAGGACCAGCCTTGGAAGAGTCCTGCTAACGTCAGGTCGCCGAACATCACCAAAATGCCCACAGCAGACAACCAGTAGTGCCATTCGCAGAGAGAGCGGCTATACCAGTCAGTTTTCAACAGACGCGGGAACAGGTAAGTCATTACCCCCATCAACCACATGCTGAAAACGCCGAACATCACCAGGTGTGCGTGACCGACGACCCAATCAGTGAAGTGAATCAGCTGTTGGAATGTCATGGTCACCTGAAGAGCACATTGGAAACAGGTCAGGAAGTAATAGACCATCCCAGTGTAAAACCACCGAATCGGGAGGTTGTCCCAGAACTGTCTTCCATCACCCCAAATCGTTCCGAAGAAGTTGATGACAACCGTCGTCACCACAAGCTCAACAGCAATCGTCGAAATGACTGCTCCGTATTGCAAAAACATCGGTATTGGGGTGTAGAGGAAGTGGTGGATGCCTTGGAGCGGGTAGAAGAACGCAAGCCCCCAAAAACCGACAAGCGAGAGGCCGTGCGACCAAATCGGTTTCTTAAGTAGGATCGGAACGAAGTAGTACATCATTCCCCATCCCAGCGGTGTTACAAAGAGCCCGACCAGATCGTGGATGAACAAACCACCCACTGCCCCTGCACTCGATCCGCTCACAAAGTACTCAGGAACAAAGTTCCCCATCGCATATGTGAGAAATGTCCAGACGAACGCTGCTACGAAGTACCATAAGGAAACATACATAGGCCCCTGTTGTTTCATGATGGGAGCCATAAAGTTAATTGCAACAAGCAACAGGCCAGCTAGTGCAAGCGGATCGATCCAGACTGGCGTTTCGCCCCATTCAACTCCCTGAGCGTGCCCCATGATCAAACCGACTGCCGTCCCCACGACGACGACTTGCCACGCAACGAAAATGAACATCGAGATGCGTTTGTCGAGAACCGGATGCAGAGTCAAGCGCGGGACGACCCAGTACAGCATGCCCAAAAATGCGTTCGCGAGGAATCCATAGGCAATCGCATTCGTATGCACCATTCGCCAGCGACCCGGTGAAAGCAGCTCAATTCCTTCCAAAGGGTTGTGGCGAATCAACTGAAACGCCATCAAAAACCCACCGGCCAACGAAATAAAGAAGTACACGAGAGCGGCCAGGAAATGCCAAAGGACCAGTCTTTCATCGACCAGTTCAGCATGGTGGGGGATGACTGTCGGATCGATGGAATCGACGTCAGAAGTTTCTGCGACCAAGGCTGCATCGCTCATGATTTGAAGATCTTTCACATTTTTGAGATGACTCAGTACATCTCGATCGACAACAAGTGATTCAAAATGTCAGGACGCAGCCGAACGCGTCGGTGGGTGGTATGGAGTGAATTGTCCCCATGGATAAAGCAGCGCGAGCGTCCAACCAAACACAAGGTGCGTACCAGCAGCGACCCAGGCAGGCATCACGGATGGATCGGTGATCCAGTTGCCTCCAAACAAGAGTGGCTGTAACCAGGAAAGGACGCCATAAAAATTCACAGCCCAGATCGCGAGAGAGATGAAACTACTCACGGCAAGTCGTTTTACGAGAGGAGCATTGTTCCCGCAAATTCGCGCCAGTAAGAAATAGACTGGAATCCCGATCAGCATACCGGTTGCGATATACAGGCAGCATCCCATTGCTAACACAAGTCCATTGCTTTCCGGAGATAATTCCAACGCTCTCGCACCAACCGGAAACGTTAGGTACACCTTGATCATTTCAAGTGGCGATTTTCCAGCAATTGGTGCTGCGATCACATTTACCACCAAGCTGACTAATGCTCCGATGATGCCCAATATGCCACCGGTCATGGCGTAGTAGGCACCATAAAAGTTTTGTGGAGGCCATGTTGATTCGGTGACCTCTTTCGAAGGAGAGACCTCAGCCTCAAGTTGTCGAACTCGTTCTTTCAGTTCGACAAGTTCTCGCTGTTTATCCTCGTTACTCACGACACAGTCCTGTTGCTATGAATCCAGTGATGAAAGACGGTGATGATTATTCTGCGGCACCGCTGTCATCATCGGTGGGAGGGATATATGGCGAGATTGGGCCAGGGAGATGACTTTCCCCCATTCGACGCGAATTGGTGACATGCAAAACGTAAGCGACGAGATCCCAAATCGTGTCAGGCTCTTGCTGAAATGCATTCGCGAAACTTGGCATGGGAGTCCCGTTAATTCCCGAGTAGATCCGACGATACACATCGATCGGTCGTTGGCCTCCGTGAAGCATCCCACCGGTCAGGTCAGCTGCACGAGTGACGTTCCCCCACGTATCCTTGAGATTGCCTGCCAGGTTGTCTGTGGTCTGTCCGCGACCATCATCGCCGTGGCACTTTGAGCAGCCCTTTGACAAGAACGCCTCACGACCTCGATTGACGTGATCTTGGGTAAAGACCGGTTGAGGACTCATAGGAATGACCTGACTCCCGGCGGCCTGCTCCCATTGACGTTTGATAATCGGAACCGACTCCTCCTCTATAATTTCCTGATCGACTTCTTCGTCGAAGTCAGCCAGCACCGCAATTTGCTCTTCCAATTCCCCGCGATGAGTGAGCATCAAAACATAGTCAACGACCGCCTCAATCTCGTTGGGCGGGAGAAGTTTGAAGGAGGGCATCGATGTGCCTCTCACCCCAATCTTCACTGTGCGAATCAGATCGTCGCGGACGGGTTTTGAACCGTATGGGGTCGATGTGAACTTGAAGACGCCTTTTCGGTAGTCACGCGGTTTTGGGTACATGCTCCCAGCCGAAGGTCCATTTCCATCCCCGCTCACACCATGACACTGCACACAGCGTTTCTGATAGACCTGCTGCCCGAGTTTCAAGTGGGCGTCAGAAACGGAACCGTCATTCGTCAGCAGAATTGGTGATTCAAAGCTGCCCACATGACCACGAAGAGCTTTGCGAACTTCGGGTGCCAACTCGACCGGAAGAGCTTCGACCTGATCGCTGGAGACATAGTCAGGCGTTTCTGCGCGACCGCGACATCCGCTCCAACTCGTTGTGACAAACAGTAAGAGGATGAGTGTTTGGAAACGTGGCACGTCCAATAGTCTTTCTGAGATGCACGAAGTGATCGAGTGAACTGTGACGCCAGTCTTTGAGAAGATGATGAACCCAACTGGCAAAGTCGGTGCCATAAGCAAGTTTGAAGTGAGGATGAGGCGGCGAAAACTGCTCAATGTCGTGGCGTTTTCCACTCATCCTGGTTTCGAGAAGATGTCTTCATGTGCCAGAAGCTTTGAGAATTCGCTGAGAGTGTGCGAGTGTGCACACTTGAGTGCTCATTCGCACAATGGGTGCCGATCGAGCACACAAAAGCGATCGAGTCTTTGCGAATACTCCCAATTTCGCAGAGGAATATCTTGCGAATAACAGTAAGAATCACTTTCGAGCAACGTCGGAGCGTATGTGGAGGAAAGACAGATCTGCGAAAGAGCTGATTCTCCGAGCGACATTCAGAGTGTCGTTGTCGCCAATTCAACGATCTTCTAAGTGTTCGTCAGATCAGACGTGGGAGTTGAGCGTTGGCGAAGTTGAACTTCGCACGCTAATGTGAGCCAACGACCTTCCATAAATTTCCGTTTTGGCGGTCGCCGTTCATCAGGTTGCAGCCATTGGTCCTCAACTCCCTCCAGGCGACTCAAAGCCGAATTTTTATTCAGCCACAGTCGCAGACGAATTGGTGAATCGCAGCCCGCAGTACACCGCAACAGCAACGCAACTCCATTTATGAATATGACCTTCCGATCAGTTCTGTTCACACTCACTGTCTCTCAGATGCTTTTAAGCTTGATGACGAGCGGTGAAGTCTTGGCTCAAACCGCCGAACGACAGCCAAACGTGGTCTTCATCCTGGCCGATGATCTCGGATGGAGTGATACGACTTTGTATGGCACCACAAAGCTCTACAAGACACCGAACATCCAGCGACTCGCCGCTCGCGGAATGACTTTTACGCGGGCATATTCGTCCAGTCCGCTCTGCTCGCCGACACGCGCGAGCGTACTCACGGGGCTTAGTCCAGCGCGTCACGGAATTACTTCGCCAAACTGTCACCTTCCGAAGGTGGTGCTGAAGGCGACGGAAGAACAGGACGGCCCGCCGAACAAGTTTTCGACGGTTCCCAATTCAGTGTCGAGACTCGATATCAGCTATTACACGCTGGCGGAGATGTTCAAAGACAATGGATACACAACAGCCCACTTTGGAAAGTGGCATCTAGGGCCGGAGCCCTACTCTCCTCTGGAACATGGCTTCGATCTCGACGTTCCTCACCATCCCGGTCCTGGGCCAGCGGGCAGCTATGTCGCTCCGTGGAAGTTTAAAGATTTTGATCATGACCCCAATATTCCCGACGAACACATTGAAGACCGCATGGTCAAAGAAGCTGTCGCCTTCATGGAACTACATAAAGACAAACCCTTCTTCTTGAACTACTGGATGTTCAGTGTGCATGCTCCGTTCGACGCGAAGCAATCACTGATCGACGAATATCGAGAGGTTGTCAATCCGAACGATCCGCAACGCAGTCCCACCTATGCCGCGATGATTGAAAGCATGGACGACGCCATTGGAACTTTGCTCGACACGCTCGACCGTCTGGAAATCGCAGACAACACCATCATCATTTTCGCCTCCGACAACGGCGGGAATATGTACAACCTGGTCGACGGAGGGACTGCGACAAGCAACTCACCGTTGCGAGGTGGGAAAGCGACAATGTATGAGGGAGGGGTGCGCGGTCCCGCGATCGTCGTTAGACCTGGAGCCATCGAAGCTGGCTCTCAATGCGATGAAATCATCCAGAGCAGTGACTTCTATCCGACGCTGTTGGAGATGCTTTCTATCGATCCGCAGCCGGAACAAACTTTCGATGGAATCAGCATCGTTCCAGCACTTCGAGGCGAAGAGCTGAACCGTGAAGCGATCTTCACTTACTTTCCTCACGCACCAGGCGTCCCCGATTGGTTGCCACCATCCGTCAGCATTCACTCCGGCGATTGGAAACTCATCCGCATCTTTCTTGGCGGCGAAAATGGAAAGCATCGCTATAAGCTTTTCAACCTGAATGATGACATCGGCGAACAGAACAATCTCGCCGACTCGTTCCCTGAGAGGGTCGAACAACTCGATCGACTGATCGAGCAACACCTCGTGGACACACAGGCCATTCGCCCCCTATCCAATCCGAAGTTTGATCCATCGAAGTACGACATCGAACAAGAAGGCAAAGCATCGCTCAAAGGAGGGGCCAACACTCCGGCAAAGTCCAAACCAAAGCCAAAAGGTGAACCGGTCGCCCAGTGGCAGCCCGGCGGAACTTGTCACCTATCAGCTTCGCAAAACGCATTGATTGTTCAGAGTTCGGGCAATGACCCCTACATCAGTCACCGGCTGAACAAGGTGATCGACGAGCGATCGTTCACCTTACAGATTACGATGGCATCGGACTCTTCCGGAAATGGACAAGTCTTCTGGCAAGAAGAGAACGGAGGACCGTTCAAAGCGGACCGAAGTCAACGATTTGAAGTCCGACACGATGGTCAGTCGCATCAGTACGCCATTCCGTTCAGTACAACCAGTCCCCTGCAAGCGGTGCGAATCGACCCTTTTCGTGGTCAAGGCAAAATCGAAATCTCTGACATCCGACTCGTCGGCGAGAGTCAAACAACTCACTACCAGTTGAGCCTGCCGACAACGCCTGCAACATCATCTCGGAGCGACGAAACTGAATCGGTATTTCCCGTTGCTGCCTCCAAGAAAGGTTTACAGGTCGAGATTGTTGAAGACGCTATTGAATTGGGAGTGAAGCACGCAGTTTTTAACTTCAACCTCACATCTCTGTTTGCGACGGATGATTCACCGTCTAACCCAACGTGGGTGCGAAATGGCCACGAGTACACTTTCAGCCATCGATACCTAGAAAGACAGGATGCCAACATCAAGAAGCTCAGTGATTCCGGAGCGCTCGTGTATCTCGTGGTGCTTGTCTACCGGTCGCACAATTCTCGTGAGAACGACTTTCTATTGCATCCGAACTATCATCTCGAAGCTCCCAATAATTTGAGCGCCTTCAACACTGTGACGCCAGAGGGACGCGAAGCTTTGTCCGCAGCGATGGAGTTTATGGCCGATCGTTGGAGTGGTGCGAAAACTGAGCACGGGCGTGTCGCTGGCTACATTATGGGCAATGAAGTCAATTCCCATTGGTGGTGGTCCAACTGTGGTGAAGTCTCGATGGAAGAGTTCATTGATGACTACGCTGACGCTATCCAGTTGGCTCACGATGCCGTCAGGGCAGCGTCGAGTTGGGCTCGCGTCTACATTTCCCTGGAACATCACTGGACGGTTCCGTTTAGCAAAAAGCATCCGCAAAGATCATTTCCAGGACGAGATTTTCTCGAACGATTTTCCGCTGAGATCAAGAATCGTGGCAATCCGGAATGGCATTTAGCATTTCATCCGTATCCCGAAAACTTGTTCGATCCAAGATTCTGGGACGACGAGACCGCAATTGACAGTCAAGACAGCCCGCGCGTGACGTTTAAGAACCTCGAAGTGCTGACGAAGTTTATGAGGCAACCGGAAATGCAGTTCGCTGGAAAGCCGCGCAGCATCATTCTCAGCGAGCAAGGATTTCACACTCCGCCCGGCCTCGAAGGACAACAGCTTCAGGCAGCAGCATATTGCTACGCCTACAGAAAGGTTGCTGCTCTGGAAGACATTGACGCGTTCATCTTGCATCGTCACGTCGATCACCCACGCGAAGGCGGCCTAAATCTCGGTCTTCGAACATTTGATCCCAACAACCGTCAGTCACCACCGAAGAAACTCATCTACAATGTTTTTCGCGATGCAGATCGCGACGATTGGCGGACCTCATTCGAGTTTGCCCTACCGATCGTCGGACTCAACGACTGGCCATAACAATCAATTACATCTCCCCACTTCTAAGTTGAATGCGAAGATCTATCGTGAGATTTATCATCCAGAATTTGCTTGATGCTTAGTTTGAGAATGGGCGTGACGGCAATACGCTGCGAACTGATGTCCTGTCGATCCTTCCGGAATCGGTTCCAACACTCAAATGATCCGATTCTATACTCTCGGAATCAAATACTCACAACGGATGAGACACTCGTTCGAGCTTCGATGAAACTAAATCGAACGGGCAGCAACGAAGATTCTCCTAGTCCGATGACTCGAATCAGGAGAACTTCTCGTTTTCAGAATATCGCGACTATCAGTCGTGAATGTGAGTGTGATGCTGCGCCGTGTTGAGAGATGACACTGTGGTTGTCGTTCAGTCGTGAGGAGATTCGTTGGTTACTGGGAGAAATTCCCCGCACTTTTCATCGAAAGTCAAGAAGGCACCGTCGATCGCGCGGAAGAACAGGAAGTGTAAGCTGGCATTGCTGTTGTCGACACAGTCTTGGATTTCCGAACTCTGTCGAAGCATCTTGACGACTTTCGAGAATTGAATTTGTGCCTCCCGATTCTGATCAATTGCTCGGCTCGTACCAGCAAGTATTCCCAGGCGTGTCCCAGTATCATAGCTGGATTTCACGCCTGAGCTGCCGGAGTGTTCGAGCAAGACAATGTTCGGAATTCTCTTCTCTTGAATTGCCCATTGAATGGCTTTGACAAGATCTGAACTCTGAGTGAGCTCGTTTTCCTCTGGCCAATCGACAATGATCATCGTCTCGCGGCCAATACCTTTTCTCAGGGCACGCATTATCAGCGGATCTCTGTGTGCAATCACCAGCCACCTCACTTCGTCAACGGCCTGGTGGACCAGTGATTGCAGAGTACTGACGTACGGGATGGGGGCGTTAGAAGTAAGAGTCAAAGACATTTCTCATTCTCCTGTGATAGGTACCGAGTCCATGCAAGATTTAACTGTTCGAGTGTCAGTTCGTGGTCGCTGTATACATCTGTTCCTCGATCTTTGCCCAATCACCTGTCTCCGTGAATCGAAACTGCTCTCCATCTTCAACGGAGACGAGTTGCATCCATCCGTTCGATAGAAGATTCGTGAGAGCTTCGTGGCGATTGATGATGGACTCGATCGCATTTCGTGGAGCGGCGATTACAGCGAGAAGTCGTAGGGGATGGTGACGAAATGATGCCCCATCATGCACCGATTGCCAGGGAAGACCCGTCCTCAGGTCTCCGCCGTTTCCTGATAGAATGCCAATCTGACCGACGACATTATGGATCGTTTTCGTTCCGCTACCCATATGAACGGGGTCGACCGTTGAAGCGTAGTACTGCATGTTAATCCAGTGGGCGACGATCAGCGGAGCTGTCATGATCTGTTCGAGAACAGCAAACTCGGCATCTTTCGTGAAGTCATAGCTGTGGAGGAACACGCGGCCATCCAGGGAAACTGCTTCGGTGTAAGACCTCGGAGCTGCGACGAAAGCGGCATTGCCTGCGAGTCCCCACTCCGGCCGAACTTCCGCCCAGTCTCGACTGCGTCGGTACAGATCGTCAGTCGACGTGCCTGGGAGAAGAGGAAGCCGCTCAATTCGTGTCTTCTGCGAAGCGACCGTCGCAACTTTTTCGAGTTCTAGAAAGTCATTTCGATGAGACTCGGGGAACTCTTCCGATTCAAAGAACTCCAGTTTGTCTGTCGTCGTGTTATGGAGAGCACCCACGAACCAAGTGTCGTCCGGTATTCTGATGCCACGATCTTGAAGGGATTGTCGGACCGACTGCTGGTTCAGCAGTTGTGCTGCCAAGCGAGCGTTTGGTTCACCCGAATGTCCGCCACACGCACCGCAGTCCAGTCCGGCTTTCAGTGGATTGTTGCGCGTCTCGCTCGAGTGACCGCAGAATACCACCAATCGACCAAAGTTTTCGACGATGCCGATTCCCCGCAGAATCGACTCAGCCAGATCGACCTGTTTGGATGTCGTAATTCCCTGTCGATGTAAGCCCCTCAATGTTGGAGCTAAGCTTTGACGCCTTCCATCAGCGGTTTCGTCTATCAAGTCTGTGATGGTTTTTCCCCATCCGATTGATTGTGCGACCAACTGAATTCCGTAAAACAGTCCGGTCGATTCGACGAATGAGAAACAGCTGGCGGGAGATGTTTGGAACTCTTTCCATGTTTTTCGAAGGAATTGGCCGAATGTCTTTCTCTTTATCGCTGATCTGGTTGTTGTTCCATCATCGCCTTTGACTTCCTGTTGCACTTTGAATTGTGGTGATATTAAAACTGGAACATGCGGGGTTCCTTCTGACTCACCAAGAGAGACAAACTCGATTGGTAACCCGAAGAAACCCGCGAAGCCTAATGTCTCGATATCACAGGAAGAAGAAGCTTCGAGATGTCTCCGAATGCGTTCTGAGCGCACATCGATACAAAACACCATTTGTGCGAGTGATCGATGGGCACAGTGGTTCTCATTTGTTCGACTGCTTTCCTTTGAGAGTCCACCAAGCAGCTGTCGACGATATGCAAGCTCACTCGCTCGAAGCAGGACTAAACGGTGGAGAGTATCATCGTCTAAGTCGATTTCTCCAGATTCACGTTTTTCGCTTGCGAGATCAACGTAATCTCTCCCCCACTTTACATTGAAATTAAAACACTCTGAGAGGGCAGAGTTATAGGCTAGTTGAATGGCGAGATGCCCAGCCAATTCATGCTTCTCATGGCCGCATTTGTTTGCTTCTCGATCCTTAAATGAGGCCCAGGCGCTCCAGCCTGGCAACTGAAAGGCGGTGCACAACAAGTAGTCGTCCACTAATTGATTGGGGATGTCGAGTCGATCTAATAGTAAGTTGAGAGCTGCTAGTGGATCGTGTGGAAGTCTTGAAACAAAGCGACGAAACCCCGTGATCCCGATTACTTCGGGAGTATAGTCAACTTCGGCAGCCAACCTCCAGGATTGGTATAGGGGTAAGGCTTTCCAAGGATTCGACCAAGCGGACTGCCCTTCATCGAAGTGATCTGCACAATGCTTGGAAGTTTCCTCACGGATAAACTCCGTCCATTCAGTACCGCTTGTCTGATCAAGAGATTCAGAGAGCATTTGGTACTGTCGTGTTGTGCTTTGAGAATTTGACCTGTCTGAGTTTGCGTCCGTCATCAACGCGGATTGTTTGTGAAGCCATTCCACAGTCTGATTGGTATCGATCGTCTCGGCGTCCAACACGCCATCTGCGACGAGTTCTTCAATCGCAGCACGAATGACATCCTCATTGATGTTCCCTTCAATAAACTCTTGTCTAAAGTACTCAGGGGGCATCAATGTTTCGAGATCCGAAACTCGTCGCAACATTTGACGAGCTTCCAGAAACTTGTGTTCTGCAAATCCCGCATACGGATTTACAGCGACATAGTCCTTCAAGGGCCACACGGGGGCAATTCTTTTTTGAATGCGTTCCACAACTCTGTGTATGTGGAACTCGGAGTCCTGGAACTCGTGTTGACTTCCAGCGACTGGCAGTCTTTCATTTTCTTCATGCTGAAGTGCGTTCTCTTGAATGGGGGTTCCGACAGACATGGTTCTCTCCTTCGAGTCGTGATTGTGAAAACTCGGATCGTCTCGATTTCTCGCAAGATTTTCGGTTTTAGACAGTCCTGACTGCTACGTGTTTTTCAGTGGAGCAAAGACTCTCCTGTAGACTGATTCGATGTAGAAACCGTTCGATGCATGTACACGAAGAGAGTTAATCCACGTCGGAGTTGAAAACTGGTAGACAACGACGTGGAGCCCGAAGAGCAGACCAAATCCCAATGCAGAGAGCGTTAAGACAAGCAGGGATGAATTTGTATAGCTGGCGCTCACAGCGAGAGGCTGAAGCCATGCATCAACTGCCAAGTAGAATCCAAAATAGGCAATGCACATTCCCACAACTCCTGTGATTGCAATCCCCGATGCTGGGCGACCGCCATTCGAAGACATTCGCCAACCCCATGTCGTCAAAGCCAGACACAGAATCATCGCCAGAATCACTCCTCCCGGTTTAGCCTCGATGTGAAGTCCACCAACCGTAGCGATGGCCAATAAAGAGAGAACAGAAATCACCGCAGCGAAGATGAATGAGACAGTCGTTCGCTGCATGGAGTGGGTGGTCGGAACAGATCTCAAACGTTTGTTGGCCTGATCGATCACACTTCCGCTGCTCAAAAACGCGTGGGCCTTGTAAAGCGAATGGGCAAGAATGTGAAGCATCGCGGCGGAGAATGCACCAAGTCCACATTGCAACATCATGAATCCCATTTGAGCAATCGTTGAGTATGCCAAAACACGTTTAATGCTCGGCTGGGTCATCATGACGACTGCGGCAAAGCAGGCGGTGAATGCGCCGAATAAAGCCAGTATCGTCAAAGCAACTGGAGCAAGAGAAACGATCGGACTCAACCGAATGATCAAGTATCCACCGGCATTGACGATTCCAGCGTGCATCAATGCTGAGACTGGGGTGGGAGTTTCCAGGGTCTCGGGAAGCCATGTGTGAAACGGAAATTGTGCGGACTTGGTCACAGCGCCTAAGACGAGAAGCAAGGCAATCGCAGTGTGCATCGGTCCACTACTTGACGTCAAAACAATCGTCTCTGCAGAAGAGAACAAACTGGCTAGGTCAAATGTTTTAAATGACCGGAAGACAAGTACGAGAGCAGCGATGAGAAACACATCACCAATTCGACTAATTGCGAACTTCGTCCACGCAGCTCGTTGAGCGGCGCGACGATGCGGGTAATGAAGCAGCAACTGGTGCAACCCGAAACTTGTCATGACCCATGCCGCGAACAGTAGCAATAGATTTCCTGCGACCACCAGCAGTGACACCGAACCAATTGTGAATCCAAGGAACCGGAAGTAGCGAGCTTCTGACTCCTCACCATCCAAATAACGAATTGAAAACCGACACACCACAAAGCCAATAAAACTTACGAGTAAGAGCATGAGTGAGGTGGCACCGTCATAGAAGAAGCTGATGCCTCCACCGTGGGACCATTCAATGAATGTCCAGGTTGTCGCTGATTGCCCATTGATTGCGTACCAAGATAGCAGCCAGCATGCCAATAGAAATTCCAGCAAGGCAATCGAACTAACGATGTTCCGCAGACGTTTGGTCGCGGCATTTTTAAATCGAAAATGCAGCAAAGCGATTCCGATTTGTGTGCAGATGACTGCAAAAAGCAGTGTGAACAACATCTCCATTGAACATCTCCGATCTCGCTCGTAGGCATAAAAAAAGCCGGGTGAGAACACAGTGTGCTCCACACCCGGCATGTCTGGACGGCTCTCAGTCCGTCTCAGCGTTTGCACTGGGAAAACATTTCTCGCCGGTCAAACCAACAGATGTAATGTTGATCTGCTCCGTAACATTCAGAACTCAATCAGCCCCGATGCGGCTGGGAATTCAAGCCTGTTGGCTCGATCTGAACCGCACTGGCCTGCACAGGGAATAAAAAAAGACCGGGAGGCTGTTCAAACAGCTTCCCGGTCTTCTTTGTACCGACAATTCATTCGGTGCAACAAAAACCTTTGATCTCAAACTGGTCGGCTTTCCCCTTCGGGACTCCTACTCAGCTTTCAACTAAAGTCGTCATGAATCTACCTACAGCTTCAATAAACGTCAAGCTTTGATCTGGTTTTTTCTCCAAACTGCAATCTCAGTTTTCGGACAAGTCCGGACACTGAGTCAATGTGAACACGATCACTCGCTCACCGGTTCTGGCACTGATATCCGTATGCAGGCTGATGACATCCAAACCGAGTATATCGCGGATGACGGCATCAAGTAGCGGCCGCCCTTGCTCGATCAGTTCCTGCCTGACTTGTTTGATCAAGTACCTTCCCCGATTTCGTTCTTCGGACTCACTGAGTTTCAGCTCGGCTGGAGTCAGGACGTTTTTCAATCTGATGAGGACCATGTCCTCGATGATGTATGTCTTCGCATCCAGTGGCCCTCGCCCCATGAACTCCTTCTCAAATCTAATGATTGCCTGACTGATCTCTCGTTCCACTTCCCGCTTCTTTGGCATTGATACTCTCGTTTACCTGGATTGGAATTGTCCGCCAATCTCGAACGCTGCTCTTCAGATTGACCAGAATGAATTTCGGCAGTGTCTTTGCAGAATATTCACCTGATTTGCTTCAGCAATTTGTAGACGTAACTCCACTGTGCTGCCACCAAAAGATGTGAGTCATCGGTCAGCACTTGGAGTTTTGAACCATGTGTTGGGATGTTTCAGCTTCCCTTTTGATAGCTCAAAGAAACCTTTGAGATAAGCACGAAGTGGCTGATACGTCTGAAGGAGTTCAAAGTTTCGGAACGTCGTAAGTGCGAGAAATTGGTACAACTTCCTAGCATGCAGGTTGTCGACCTCACCCGAGGAAGAGAGATGATGATACATCTTCGGTGTCGCAGTATTCTTTTTCTGACACGACCAGAATATCACTGTCTCGCAGCTTGCGGAATTGCGATGCTCTCGATGAATGTCAGTGTCCCAGTTCCGTGCTGAACCATCAGTTTTTGCCCGTTTGGAGAGAACTCCATTCGTGTTGCCCGGCCAGACTGCAACGGAAACTCACCAACAAGCCGAAAATCTTCCGGGATATCTGTCTGTTCGAAGACACTCCAAAAGCGAACGATTGCATCTGCCCCGACCGTGCTGATTGTCGGCAAGAACGGGTGAAACGCCACGGCATTCGCCCGATTCGCATGAGCTTCGACTTCCCAACTCTTCGTGCCATCATTTGGATCCCAACAAATGAGACGGCTATCCTTCGATACGGAGACGAGCATGTTTCCGTCAGGGCTATAGTCC
Source organism: Thalassoglobus sp. JC818 (assembly GCF_040717535.1). NCBI lineage: Bacteria > Pseudomonadati > Planctomycetota > Planctomycetia > Planctomycetales > Planctomycetaceae > Thalassoglobus > Thalassoglobus sp. JC818. The sequence continues at coordinate 14,734 of NZ_JBFEFI010000001.1, read as the reverse complement.
AAATCATGAACGGAGTCTGTATGACCTACCAACGTGTGCAACTCGGTCCCTGATTCCGAGTCGCAGACAACGACATTGTCGTCTTGAACCATTGCGAATTGAGTTGAGTCTGGGGAAAAGACGATATCGTTGGTTGCTCGGCTGACTCGTTGTGCAACCAGTTTCAACGGATCTAAGTGGTAAACTTGGAGGTAGTTTGAGAGTGGCGAGATAATCTTGGCAACGATCACGAGAAACTCACCGCTCGGACTGATTGCAATGTGGTTTGCCGTTTCGTTTGGTCGGGCTTCCCAAAATGGTTCTTCTCGTTCCAAGATCAATTCCGGAAGACCTTCTTGAGTCGTGAAGAATAGCTCTCTCTCATTCTTCCCTAACAAGACCTCTCCGGATTCTCGACAGAGATGAAGGTCAGCCCATTCGCCACGCTGTCCCCATCGATTTAGTAGTTCGAACTCCTCATTCGCTGAACGAAGTTCAATGTGATTGCCTGCTGTCAAGATCGTGCCTGAGTCGAGAAAGTGGCATTGATAGATGAATTGGTTATTAACTTCTCGATAAAATGAATTCTGGAAAGGTTTTGAGACAATAACGCGACCGTCTCGACCGGCGCTGATGACTTGCAGTTCCCCGTTGGCGTCAAACTCAACTGCGACACCTTCAACTTTTGAGTTGTGCGCCTTCCAACTGCGCGTTCGCCGTTCCCGCGCGAAGTCGGAGTCAAGGAACCCGTGGCTCTGGTGAATTTCCACCGGAATCAGATGTAGCTGTCCCTTGGCGTCACCTGCGACGATCCATTTTCCGTCCTCACTGGCGCCCATGCTGTGTAAATCGGCTGGTAATAGGAGTCGGAAGTCAACTTTCGATTCTGCCGACCGTTCGGCAACTGTAATCTGGCCACCGAGTCTTCCCCAGGCAATTTTACCTTGCGATGATAATTCAGCAAAATCTTTGACATACCCACTCGCAATTCCTCTTTGCTCAAGAGTCTCAACAGAAGAATCTAGGCTTGTTCCGAGTTTGATAGTTCCATCAAAGGATTCAGCGAGAATTTCACTGGTTTCAAGTGCAACCAAACTCCGGATTTTAACGTCTTCTGCAAACTCCATCGGATTTATGACCTTGCTGGCCTTCCAATCGACTGCAGCAATGCGACCGCGATTATCAGCCGTGTATATCAATTCTCGTTGGTGATCATATGCCACTGTTGGCAGTGCAAGTTCTGAGACTTTAAGTCGCGAAACGAGATTGACGTGAATTCCGTCCGGTACTTCCTGGACTCTCCATACGCAAACAGAACCGTCTTTTCCACAGGACACAAAGACTGTCGCATCAATATTGCACAATTCAAGAGCTTCGTTGTGACCAGAATTAAATTGGACTTCCAGAGATCCTGTTTGGGGATCAATCAGAGAAATCATTCCCTCGGAATCTCCAATCATGATTGATCCAGATTCTCGATTGAGCAGAAAACATCGGATTCGATTCGGGCACTTGAAGATTTCCTGGCTCACAACCTCAGTGAAGTTTTGTGCCAGGAACCACTCGTACCCATAGTCAATGGGAGTACGAAGAGCGCGTTCGGAGTAACGATCAAGCGTCTGTGTCACTTGCCGAGTGTTGCCTCTAAAATACTCTTTCGTCGCGTTGGTCATTTCCATTGAGTACAGCATCTGTACGGATCGGTCGGATTCCTCCTTTGCAAGATCTTCTGCCCTTTGCGCTCGATTAAGTTGAGTAATCGCCAGAGTGAGCCCCATCAGAAGCGAGCACACGATTAACGTTGTGGCAATAAGAAGTCCACGGTGGCGTTTGCCGTACTTGGTCATACGATAAACTAAAGTCGGTGGACATGCTTCGACTGGCTCATCCTTGAGATAACGCTCAACATCTTTGACAAATTCGCTGGTAGATTCGTAACGTCGGGATCGGTCTTTTTCGAGGGCTTTCATGACGATCCAGTCGAGTTCGCGTCTCATAGACAACGACAATTCGCGTGGATCGGATTGCCGGTTTGTCGACACGGTCACAGCAGTTTCGTAATCGAGAGTAATCACTTTGCAACTCGGGCGTGGTGGGTCATCTTCACGGATGATTCTTCGCATCTCGTCGAGACCAACGCTCCTCAGAGTCGAAGCATCAAAGGGTGTTGTCCCTGTCAGAATTTCGTAAAGCAGCACTCCCAGTGAATAGATGTCGCTTCTGGTATCGATATCGAGACTGGAGAATTCTGCCTGTTCGGGCGACATGTAGAGCGGCGTCCCAATCAATTGCGACATTTGCGTGTAGATCGATTGCTCCACCAACCGCTGATTGGTTGCTTTTGCGATGCCGAAGTCAATCACCTTCGGGACGCACTCGCCGTCGCGCATCTCGACCATCACATTTGATGGTTTCAAGTCGCGATGAATGATCCCTCTCAGGTGAGCGTGCTGCACGGCTTGGCAGACTTTGACGAATAGTTCGAGTCGCTGACGCGTTGTGAATCGCTGTTGATCGCAGAATTCGGTGATTGGAATCCCGCGAACGAGTTCCATGACGAAGTAAGGTCGACCATCTGATGTCGTTCCGCCATCCAGAACTTTGGCGATGTTGGGATGCGACATCATTGCCAGCGCCTGCCGCTCACTCTCAAAACGAGCGATGACGTCTTTGGTTGCCATTCCAGGCTTGATAATCTTCAAAGCGACTTTGCGACGAACTGGTTGGAACTGCTCCGCAACATAGACCTCTCCCATACCTCCTTCGCCCAGTTTTTCGCGAATCCTGTAGTGATCGATGGTCTCTAGTGCAGAGTCGTCTGAGCGATGGGTGCTGACCGTCGCGATCTGTGCTAAATCATTTCCATCGCGGAGAATTGGGGCTTCGGTTGAGGCAGCGTCATTCTGACTTGTTCGGAGAAAAGCTAACCCAGCGTCTGATCTTGCGATCAGCTTCTCGACTTGTTCTCGCAGCTCAGATTGACCATTGCAAATTTCGTCGAGATAGCAATCCTTTTCCGGCCCGGGCAACTCGTAGACCGCAGCGAAGAGTTTGTAGAGCTGTTCGGAATCAACATCTGGCATGGCAACCACTCAGAGTGACTTCATTTCTCTCACAATTCTGTCAAGCAGGCAGACCAGATTCAAACGGACATTAAGAATGTGAGCATTAAAAGAACAGCCGCAGCCTCGCGTGAGACTGCGGCTGTTCAAAACATGACCCGCCCCCAAGTGCGAAATCAGAACTCCCCAAACTTCGTTGGTGATACGTTGTTGGTCAAAGAGCAGCCTATTCGCTATTGCTATTTCTTCGGCAGCTTCGCATAGTTCCCGCACCGAGAATCCCCAGGCTGAAGAGTGCCATCGAAGTTGGCTCTGGAATCGGATTGGTTGCGGAGGGCTGTAATCCAGATTCAAATGAGATCTGGTCCAAGACGCTGGTGCCATCCGCTAACGTAACATCGAAGAAGCCGAAAGTGTTTTGAGTATTGACTTCAAACCATCCTTCATTCGCGATTGCGCTGGCTTGAAAGAGCACGCTGAAAGTATACGTGTCTGAAAGACCATCTCTCGAAACTCCAATGGCGTCGGAAACTGAAAACCTCCCGAGACCTTGGGAAGAGCTGTAAGAGAGAACACCGAAGTCGGCCAACGATACTGCGTCCTGTATTCTGACGAGCGCGGAACCGGAGATTGAACGACCTTCAGGACTGGAGTTCAATTGGCCCATCATGTCTCCGTCAAGTGTGACGCCTAAGAACAGACTACTGGGTGCAGGACCAGGCCCTGTCCATACAATCGTGTCCGTCCAGGTTGCTTGAATACTTGCGATGGATGCGAAATTGCCAAATTCACGTTCGTCATCGGCAAAGACGTGGCCGCCAATGAGCGACCCGAAATCAAGTCTTCCAAAAATCGACGCTTCTGCGAATTGAGAAGGGCCGCTGGAAATCGCTCCCGCCGCGGCTGATGAGCCAGCATCTGTGTTGGATGATGTTAGTGCAGTAGCTGTCAATGAAAACTCAGCGTTCGCGGACTTCCCAAGAGTCACGGCTAATGAACAAATTGAGAGACAGTACAGTATCCGAAAGTTCACAAGTCTCATTTCTCTTCCCACAGCGGTCATGACGGAGCAGATCCATCAGTTTTGCTTGTGCATCTTGCATGAGGAAATGCGGGAAAGCAGTCGGATTGCGCAAAGCAATTCTGAGAAATCCACCGAACTTCGAGAAATCGACTCGCATCGAGTCACGAGTGAATTCGTTCACTCGCCGATTTTCTCGCTCAGCCATGCGCGAGCGAAGGCCCAATCAATTTCAGAAGTTCGCTTGGAGACATTGAGAGCTTGGGCGACTTGAGAGGAACTCAATCCGCCGTAGCAGCGAAGCTTGAAGACTTCTGCCTGCCTAGGATGCCGTCGCGCGAATTCGTCGAGATACTCTTCAATCGCGAGCATCTCTTCATGATGGTCCGACCAGGGAACGTCGACTTCGATCAATGGATATTTGGCGGCGTTGCCACCTCGTTTCTCCGCCCGCTTGCGACGATAGCTGTCGATGAGGATTCGCCGCATGGCTTCGGACGCAGCGAGAAAGAAATGGGTTTTTGAGTCCCATCCGATCGATTTGTCGTCTTCACCAATTAGTCGTAGATACGCTTCGTTAACGAGCGCCGTTGCGCTGAGAGTGTGGTCGAGACGCTCCGATGCAAGTTTTCGCGAGGCGAGTGATCGGAGTTCACTGTAGACCTCCGCAAACAATTGATCCGTGTCCAGACGTTGGCCTCTGCGAAGTCGATCAATGGTCGTTCTGGCGTTACTCATCGAAGAACATTCTATTCGACACTTAGGCGAAGGGCCACTTGAATCCAGATAACTCTCCTTATATGGCCAGCGACGCCGGGATGTTTGCATTCATTGGGAAGCTCCCATTCTGTGGCAAAGGCTGAACCATGAAGCAAGTCGAAACGGTTTTAACCGACTTGAGTTTTGCATGAAAATGCCCTGCACCGACCTGCACTGAGACTTTGAAAGTCGACTTCAAGATCGAAGATGCAATTGCTAGCGAGGCAATGGCTTCGAGAAACTTGCGACCATCCGACCTTTGATACGACACCGCTGCTGATCAGCGAATTCTGAAAAACGCTACAACTTGTCCATCCGCCTTCAAGAGTGAAGTCCGAACTGATCGACTCCCGATCGTTGCTCAGAACTTTCTCAATGCGATTTGAGAAACTACTCCAACGGTTTCCTAAGAGGATTGACTTCCAGTTCTACAATCTGTAGTTTTACAAATGTAGAAGATCTCTTGGGAGGTGAGTCACGTGAAACTTGGTGGTCGACAGCTGGCAGTCATGCGTGTTCTCTGGGAACGTGGGGAAGCAACCGTTTCCGAGGTGCAAGAGCTACTGGGACTTGATCCCCCTCTCGCATACTCGACGGTAGCGACAGTATTGTCACGCATGGAACGAAAGGGACTCATCACACATCGTAGTAGTGATCGGCAATACTACTATCGACCGCTCGTGACGCAGGACGGTGCTGGACAATCGATTGTTGGCGACCTTGTAGATCGCGTCTTCGGTGGAAGTCCTGCTGAGCTGGTGAACCACCTGCTATCCAGCGACCAAGTTGACAAGCAGGAACTGGAGCGGATCAAAAAGCTCGTCAATGAGCATGCTTCCAAAGCAGCGAGGAAATCATGAGCATCTTCCTCGAATTCGTGTTGATCGTCTCCAGTTTTTTGATCACATATCTGATTCACTCGACCGTGGTCATCACAGCCATTGCACTGGTCGTAAAAAGAGTTGAGAAATTCCCGCAGCCGAAGCTACGAACGCTAACCTGGAAGCTGGCTCTTCTCCTGCCAGTGTGCTCCGCGAGCTTGATGAATGTGTTTCCAAATTCGCATTTCGGGGTTCAAATCCCGCTGATGAATCACGAGTCGGCGGCTGTTTCTGATGAAGACAGTAAACTCGCGAATCTGGCGGCCGATTTCCCGACTGAGAACAGGTTCCCACTCAGCGAATACAGCTTCTTAGAATCCATGGTGACTCACCCTGGGAATCAGTTCGCAAAGGACGGTTCAAGTTTCCCCTTAGCTGCGGCGACTTCTGAAACATCGCAGTCCAGCAGTTTCAGTCGGCAGAACTTTCTCGTGTTAATCACCGGCCTGTGGGGCACGGTAGTTTGTATTGGTATGACCCAACTCTTCTTGCACGTGCAGCAATTGCGGTCTTTAAGGATTAAGTCCTCTTCATGCCGTGATGGCAACGCTCATGAAGCGTTGGCGGCACTGTGCGTCAAAATGCGTCTGAAGCAGAATGTAGAATTGGTCGAGTCGCCGAAGATCGGTGGAGCATTCACGGCAGGCATTCGGAGGCCTTTTATCGCAGTTCCAATCCAGAATAGCCCCACGCTTTGCAAAGCCGAGTGGGAAGCACTTTTGGCACACGAATTATCTCACATCGTGAATCGAGATGCTGAGTGGAACCTGCTCACTCAAATTTTGAAACGATTCTTCTTGTTTCAGCCTCTCAACAGATTCGCATGCAGACAACTGCAAATCGCGATGGACTTTGCCGCCGATGAAGCTGCCGTCACGGTTATCGGAGATGAACGCGGTCTCGTGCAATGTTTGATTCGGTTGGGAGATCGCATTTCCGAACGCGACTCTACTTTCACAGGGTGGGGTTTGGTTGCAGGGATGGTCGCATTCCGTTCACCACTCGGACAACGAGTTGAACGTTTGCTCGACAGCACTGCTTGCAACCGAACCATCAGAACGCGTGACAAATTTACGGTGCTGCTTTGTCTCATAATGATCGCGTTCACTGTTAGCGTTTTCTTACCTCAAGCTGTAGCAAGAAATCGCATTCCGAAGTCTCAACAGTTACCTCTTCCAAATCAGGTAGGAACAATGAAATCACAGCTTTCAACGTTGGCCGTTTTGTTTGGATTGACCTTACCGGTTGCTGCTGAGGAGGTGAGTGAGACCACTGCGACTCAGGCTGTCGAGCTGAATTCCACACCCGAAGAATTGCCTGCTGGAATTCGACGTTTCAACGGCATGCTCGTAGGTCGTCTGGCTGCCAAGGACGTAGAGAAAGGCTCCTTCGTAGCTGTCATTGACGCAGTGCCAAGAGTTTGGAGAAACAGCAAGGCGGAGGATCCCAAATCGATTGTTGGTAAGTCGATTCAAATTGAGGGAGTCTTCGGTAGATTTCTTGACGTGCTCGTGACCACACGTATCGGTGAAACGATCGAATTCGAGTGTAAGCACGCCGAAGACGCACTGGTGTTTCCGGGAGAACTCCTTCGAAAAGTGGCTCCTTACAACGCAGAAGACTATCCAGTTCTTCCCGAGGAGTTTCGCGGGTTTCACGGTTCAGTGGTGGCAGACGTTAAAAAGAAGGACCCTGAAACGTTCGAGCTGATTGTAGAAGTTCGAAAGATCCAGGATGTCTGGAAGGAAAGTAGTGCGAAGAAGCCCGAAAGCATTGTCGGCAAAACCATGATGCTGGCTGGGTTCTGGAATCGAAAAGAGACCTATCACGATCTTAAGGTCGGTAGTCGTCTCGAAGTCGGCATGCAGCACATTGGACGCCAAAGTGATCACCTCACAGTCGCTGAATTCGTACGCTCCGGTGACGAAGTTGCCATGGATCGCATGCGACTGGACGACGGTGCTGTCGAAGGTATGAAACGAGAGGGAGGCGTTCAAGGTTTCCGAGGAATGCTCGTCGGACGGCTTGTGAAAAAAGATGTCGAGCGCGGAACCTTTACGATCACCGTCGATGCGGTCCCGCGCGTCTGGAATAACAACACGGCGCCTGCCCCAAAGTCTCTGATTGGAAAGAACGTCGATCTGAATGAGGTTCCGTCGTCATTGTTGGATGCTTTGGTCGTCACACGAATCGGCGAAACCCTGCAGCTCGGCGCGTTATACGATGGAGAAGACGGTCTGAGAGTCGGTGAGGTCCTACGGAAAGTCGCTCCTGTTAAGAAAGGTGATTACCCCGAGTTGCCTGATACTTTTCGAGGATTCCGGGGTGTACTCAAAGGTAGAGTCATCAAGAAGGATGAACATCTCTGGGACCTGACAATCGAAGTCACTGATGTCGTGAAATCGTTTGAGAACGACCGATCGGAGAATGCAGACAGCGTCATCGGCAAGCAAGTTATGCTAAGCGGCTTCTGGAACAAGAAAGAGACTTACCATGGTATTTCTGTTGGTGACGAGATTCAGGTGGGAGTCGAACACCCGCAAAAACTCGGCGACCAGCTAAGTGTAATTGAGAGTGTACGGAAGTTGTAATGTTGGAATGTCTCGTGCCCCGGGATCCAGTTAATGTTTCGAACATGTGTTGAGTTTCGAACCTGCTGCTTTCTCCTTGTTGTTTTGGTGTGTACTTGGGGAATTGCATCAGAGACGCTACCGCCCGCCAATCAACGCTACCGAGTCGCAGAGCCGGATGGAATTCCTGATTTTCAGCGGCATGTCGCGCCACTCCTGGGACGGCTAGGATGCAACGGCCGGAATTGCCACGGCTCATTTCAGGGGCGTGGCAATTTTCGGCTCTCCTTGTTCGGTTATGACTTTGACATGGACCATCGTGGACTGACGGGAGAGGCGACTTCCGAAGTCGGGCAACGTATTGATCCATTAAATCCCGCCGAAAGCCTCATTCTCACCAAGCCGACCATGAAAGTCGAACATGAGGGAGGTGAGCGATTCCGTACAGGTTCGTGGGAGTACCATTTGATTCATCGCTGGATCGAAGCGGGGGCCAGCAAACAGAGTCAGCCGCAAGAGCTACAACGACTGGAGTTATTTCCCACAGAGATCTTATTTGGAGACGGAGTCGAGAGCGCACAACTTCGAGTCATCGCAATTTGGAGGAACGGCGACGAAGAGGATGTCACCCCGCTCTGTCGATACCGCATCAATGATGACTCAGTCGCGACAGTCAACGCAGACGGAGAGGTTACTTCAAAAGGGGACGGTGACACACACGTCATTGCGTTCTACGACAATGGAATTGGGTCCGTCCCCGTCATGCGTGCTGCGTCATCGCAGGGATTTAAGCCATCGTCAATCGATTCAGTGGACTCACCAATTGATCAGTTCGTGGAGACCAAACTCAACAAGCTAAAGCTCACACCTTCGGAGCTATGCTCAGACTCAGAATTTCTGAGACGCGTGAGCATCGATTTGACGGGCACTCTTCCGACACCCGATGAGGTTCGAAGCTTTCTGAAAGATTCTCGTGAAGACAAGCGTAATCGAAAAATCGACGAGTTACTCGATCGACCAGCATATGCAGCCTGGTGGGCGAACAAACTTTGCGACTACACCGGCTGCAATCCGCAACAACAGGCGGAATTGAGTCAGGAACTTTCGGTTCAATGGTATATGTGGCTTCTCAAGCGAATCGAAAACAATGCACCATATGATGAGATCGTCGAGCGAATTGTCTTGGCGAAGAGTCGGCTCCCTGGACAGACTTACGAGGAGTACGCTGCCGAAACTTCTGCGTATTTTTCTGACGGTTCGGAATTCTCATCTCGGGAGACAATGCCGCACTACTGGACACGCCGTAGCATGCAGGAACCGGCCCAGGCTGCGGAAGCATTTGCTCACAACTTTCTCGGCTTACGTTTGCAATGCGCTCAGTGCCACAAGCATCCGTTCGCACAATGGACCCAGGCTGATTACCAGGAATTCAGTCGCTTTTTCGAAACGCTGAAATTCGGTGTACGTTCCGACGACTTAGAACAATACCGCCAAATGGCTCAGCGAGTCGGCATGAATGCAGGCGACGATGATGGCTCTCCCGTTCGCAACGATGCTCTAAGACAGCTGGAAAAAGGGAGTGTTTTTCCTTGGCGAGAGTTGTACATCAAAGAGCGGGAGACCTCCGTGGAGATTTCGTTACTCCGCAGTAAGAAAGTCACGTTGGAAGGTGAGCTCGATCCGCGCGAAGAGATCATGGATTGGATGAGTCAGCCGGACAATCCATGGTTTGCACAGGCGTTCGTCAATCGTGTGTGGAGTGCTTACTTTCACAGAGGGATTGTCGATCCACCGGATGATTTGAATCCTGCGAATCCGCCCACACACCCAAAGTTGTTGGCCTGGCTCACTGAGAGTTTCATTGAGCACAACTATGATATGAAATGGCTGCACCGGGAAATTGTTTCTAGTCGAACTTATCAGCGTAGCTGGAAGCCGAGCCACAATAATCAAGATGATCGCAAGAACTATAGCCGTACGATTCCCAAACGCATGCCTGCGGAAGTCGTCTACGATAGCGTGAAGCAAGTCGTTACAGCGAGCGATGCTACGGAAGAGGTTCGCACCGACCTCACTCGACGCGCGTCTGGTCACCTCTCTATGCGACTCGCGGGTACGTATGCAATGCAAATATTCGGAAAACCGGAGCGAGTCGCGAATTGTGACTGCGAACGAAACAATGCCCCTACACTTCTGCAAACCGTCTTCCTCCAGAACGACCCAATCATTGAACAAAGACTGGAAAACAGCGGCTGGCTGCAGGAGATCGCGAACCTCGAAGCTCAAAGTGAAATTTCGTCACGGACCGCGTTGATTGAAGAGGCATGGATGAGGGCCTTGTGCCGTTTACCAAACGAAGCAGAGCTCGAACGGAGCCTGACTCATTTGGCGAGTGCTGAGTCCATCACAGACGGGATGCAAGACATTCTCTGGGCACTTTTGAACACCAAAGAGTTCTTACTTATCAAATAGTTGACGCCTTGGAGTTGGGAATTCGCTATGCCTGTATCACGCCGACACTTTCTGCAAGTTGGCTCCTTAGGAGCGAGCCTGACGCTCAGCGACTATTTGCGGTTCGCACATGCCGAAAACCAGAGTGACAACGGCCGCTCTGCGGTGCTGGTATTCCTCGGAGGAGGACCTTCCCACCAAGACACTTTCGACATGAAACCGCAAGCGCCCGCCGAATATCGAGGTCTGTTTTCACCCATCCCAACTTCAGTGCCTGGAGTTGGGATTTGCGAACACCTTCCAAAACTAGCTCGACGCGCAAATCAATACGCGATAGTTCGTGGAATTACGCACAGTTTGGCTGATCATGGACTGGGAACGCGGTACTTGATGACCGGAAACCTGCCAACTCCGGTCGTTGATTATCCGATGTACGGATCAGTTGTCAGTAAGGAATTCCCAGCGACTCCCGATCTTCCATCATTCGTTTCGATCGAGCGCCCGGTTGAAGGACCGGGCTATCTTGGTGCCGAATACGGCCCCCTCTCTACTGGCGAAAAACCGCGGTATGGCCAACCTTTTCGTGTTCGCGGAATCACTCTCGATGGGACGATGACACTGGGGAGATACCGCAAGCGCCGCCAACTTGTCGAAGATATCGATACCGCGTTTGCTGAATACGAAGAACTCGACGAATCCGTCCGTAGCCTCGACCGCTTTTCCGATCAGGCCTATCAGATTATCAGTTCTACGAAGGCTCGATCAGCTTTTGACTTGACGCTCGAAAAGGAACAAGAAGTGGATCGGTTCGGCCGACATGAATTCGGTCAGAGCATGCTCCTAACAACTCGGCTCATTGAAGCTGGAGTCAGATTCGTGACTGTCCTGCTTGAAGGCTGGGATACGCATCAAGACAATTTCAATCAGCTGGGACGTGAATTGTTACCAAACTTTGATCAGTCGCTAACGGCGATGTTGGATCGTTTGAAAGAACAAGGTCGTCTGGCTTCAACGTCCGTCTTGGTGACCGGCGAATTCGGTCGGACTCCAAAAGTGAATAGGAATGCGGGGCGAGACCATTGGGCTCGCGCGATGTGCTCGCTGATGGCTGGTGGAAGTGTTCAAGCAGGCCAGGTCATCGGTGCTACGGACGATAAGGCAGAGGGGCCCATCGGAGATGGTTTTACTCCGGACGACTTGGCAGCCTCCTTCTTTCAGAACATCGGCATTGATCCCAGAACCGAATACAACGCCAACGTCGGGCGCCCCATCACTTTGGTTCGAGACGGTTCAACGATTCCCGGATTGCTGTCCTAAGAGTATGACTGTCGGCTCTATGAAAAAACTGTTGGCATTTGTCGTCACTCTATTCCTGGTCCACCCACATTCTGGAAGTGGCGGTGAGCTGCCACAGTCACCCCGGATCGAAAGCGTAGTTCTGGTGGACAATCAACTCCATGAACACGACTCGCATGTGATCTGGTACGACGACTTCGATGACGAAACACTTCAGGATCAATATCCGGAGAAAGAAGGAGACCTAACCGACTCAGTCCGTTTTGGCGGAACCGGGAAGTCTCTAAAGATGCAGTATGATCGTGGAAGCAAAGGGATTGGCGGGCGAAGAATTTTCTTTGGAGACTCTCCGACCTATACAAAGCATGTCTTGCGAAATAAGGAATCGTTTGACGACGTCTACTGGCGAATCTATGTCAAACATCCGATCGATTGGGCGGGAGGAGGTCCCGCAAAACTCTCACGGGCGACGAGTCTCGTGCCTCCTGGCTGGCGACAAGCAATGATCGCTCACGTCTGGAGTAGTGGTGACGCACTGACGTTGGATCCCGCAAGCGGTGTTAAGGACGGGGCTCTGGTTTCAACGCGGTACAACGACTTCGAGAACCTGCGATGGTTAGGCAATCGGCCTGCTTCCGAGTTCAAACTTCATGGCCGCGACGGTCTCGGATGGTGGGTCTGCGTGGAGGCAAGAGCCAAGCTCAACACTCCCGGTAAGAAAGATGGCATCAACCAACTTTGGATCGATGGGAAGTTAGAGTCTGAACGCACGAATCTCGATTGGCGAGGGACCTTCAATGAACGTGGCATAAATGCCGTATTTCTCGAAGCCTATTGGAATCAGGGCTCTCCAGTGGATCAGGCACGTTGGGTCGACAACTTTGTCGTTTCCACGGCGCCAATCGGTCCCGTTTATTGCAACTCTAATCCAACCCTTATCAAATCGAAGTATGTTGGTCCTGGCCAGCAACAGGCATGGGAAGTCGAACTTGCACTCGTTGAATCCGACTTGATGACTGTCTGGAGATCAAATCTTATCGACTCATCTGAACGAGTCACTGTTGACGTTGAACATGGTCAGTTCATCAATGAGTTAGCCGGAAAGAATTCATTACCTGGTGGCAAGACCTTCGTTTCTCGAGTCAGGCAGCAGAGCAAAGACGGTGATTGGTCTCCATGGAGTCCGTGGCACCAAACCTTCCGAACGATGAATCGATAAGTGCGGCCGAGACACTTTCCGATCCTGCGATTCTGTGGGCTACCAGAGGTGTCTTCTTGCGCTCCAAGCATCTTGCTTTGATCAAACGCTGATCTCAACTCGCAGGTGTTCTACTAAAGTAGATGGCTTCGGTGGCCCTCTATCGATTCGTCATGAAGTTTGGTCTCACCACGATGCAACGAAGCCACTGCGCAAGTCCGTGTCGACGGATCATGAAGTAAGGACTGCGCTTGTTTGGGAAACCGTCCTTAAAGTACGCGGGACCATGCTTGAGGCCACCACCACGCGATTCACAGATATACAAAGCGCCTCTCGACTCTCCCATATATTCGCCACCTTTCCCGCTATTGACGTTGAGTGGTTTGAATTCCATCGTCGGGCTGGAATCGGCACGTCCAGGACCGGCAGCCAGCATGATATGGCCGATCCCCGGCATGAGTTTTCCGTTCCTTTGAACTTTGACCAGGCAGTCCCCCATGCGGATGTCCTGAACGCGCGTGATTTTCTTGTTCCCTCGACGTTCTCCCCAACTGGATGCACCTTTTCGAGTGACCTTGTCAATTGTTGACTCTGGGATACCACCGCGGGCGGCATAGTAAGCACTCACGTAGCCGCTGCAATCGATTCCCATCATGCTGTCATCTAGAAACTTTTGAATGCTCTGACGCGTCGGAGGACCATTGCCGACATCGCACATCCCGGCAGCTGCGGCCAGCCCCAAGAAGAGTTCGTAGTCTTCTGGCAGTCCTTTCCCGTACCGAACCTCCTGCAATGTGAAACGGACATCCTTCGTTCGCCCCTTTTTGAGCTTGCTGACCAGCTCCTGCATTTTGTTGGATTGCTTTTTGTGAGCGATCTTTCCTTCGAGCCTTCGGTTTTCTCGCCGCTCGTCCTTTGTCAATCCGTCGACCTTATTCGCCGCGATTCTGTCTTCGAGATCTTTGATCACAACTTTCCGGGACGAATTAATGTAGTAGCGTCGCAGTTTGATTCCTGTGAACTGTTGAAATGCCCCTCCATCACTTGGGAAATAGTTAACCTTCAAGTTCTGGTAACGTTGCAGAAACTGGAGAGGGGTGAGATTGGGGTCGGCCATTGTTCTAGAGTCCGTCAGTGTTGGACGAGGCTAGTCTTCTCTCAACGAAGAGAGGTTTCTGAAACATCGTGACACTCGCCGCGAGTTGCAAACGAAGGGCACGTCATTCATTTCTCAAAGCGATGAATCTCAAGATTTGCATCATGTTCTTTGACGGATTCTGTCTCGATTTTCCAATCTAACTTGGGAGAGCGAGACATACATGGCTTTCAACCGTGTTGATCATCAAACGCTGAGTCGCTGATTACATCGACGATCTGCCCTTCAATAATCGCTTGAATTCGGCATCCGCAACTTTCTGGGCAGTACGTGATTGTCGGCGTAACCGCACTGATTGCTGAAAAATCTCTTCCGCAGCCAAAACTCGTTCTGATGATTGGAGAAGTCGGCAAAAAATCAC